>NZ_JBVFZN010000005.1:2500-1470000 GCF_055685835.1 Phyllobacterium sp. RCAM01083 | reverse complement strand
TGAGCGAGGCATTGCGCGCGCCGACAATGGCGACAGCCGGAAGGCGAAACACCGCCGCATCGCCCTTGATCGCCACCAGCGGCGGCGGATTGTCGGCGTGGCGCAGATAGCGGGGATAGTCGGGTTCGCCGATACCGGTGAATACGGCACCCATGCGCGCGGCCATCGCCATTTCGCGCCGGGCCTCATCGAGGCTGGCAATCCGGATGGGACGGCGGCCGCCGCCGCGCCGCACCAGTTCCGGCAGCATTTCCAGAGCGTCGGAAGCCGAGCCGTAGCGGGCAATCAGATGGCGGAAGGTGACCGGGCCGACATTCTCACTGCGGATCAGCCGAAGCCAGCTCAGTCGCTGGCTGTCAGAAAGGCGGATGCCTTTCTGATCCTCCGTCACCCCTTGGACCCGATCTTGCCCTCGGTGCCGGCCAGGAGGCGCTCGATATTGGCGCGGTGTTTGATGAAAACGATGACCGTCAGGATGAGGAAGAGCAGGGCGATGGCGTGGTAGCCCATGACATAGAGAATGATCGGGGTGGCAACCGCCGCGATCAGCGCCGACAGCGAGGAATAGCGGGTGGTGTAGGCGATGATCAGCCAGATGGCGGCGAAGATCAGCGCCACCTGCCAGACAAGGCCAAGCAGGACGCCAAGATAGGTGGCGACGCCCTTGCCGCCCTTGAATTTCAACCAGACCGGAAAGATGTGCCCGAGAAAGGCGCCGAGACCGGCGACAATGGCGGCCTGCGGGCTGATGGCGCCGGCAATCAGTACGGCAGCGGTTCCCTTGAACATGTCGAGCAGCAGCGTTGCCGCCGCCAGCTTCTTGTTGCCGGTCCGCAGAACATTGGTGGCGCCGATATTGCCGGAGCCGATGCTGCGCACGTCGCCGAGGCCCGCGAGCCGTGTCAGGATCAGCCCGAATGGAATGGAGCCGAGCAGGTAGCCCAGGACCAGCGCGGCGAAAAGATATCCTGCCTGCCCGTTGATGAAATCCGACATGCTCTCTTCCCCGGTTTTCTCTTCAGATGGTGAAAACGGACTTGCCCGCCACAAATGTCTGCAGAACGCGGCCCTGGAAACGGGCGCTTTCAAAACAGCTGTTCTTGGAACGCGACCGCAGCTGTTCTTCCTTCACAATCCACGGCTCGTCAAGATCGACTATGGTCATATCCGCCCGGGCGCCCGGCTTGAGCGTGCCCGCATCGAGGCCGAAAATTTTGGCGGGGCCGCTGGAAAGCGCCTCGACGACGCGGATCAGCGGCACATCGCCATTATGATAGAGCCGCAGGGCGGCGCCGAGCAGGGTTTCCAGGCCGATGGCCCCGGCCGCCGCATCGGCGAAGGGCAGGCGCTTGGTGTCGACATCCTGCGGATCGTGCGACGAGACGATGATGTCGATGGTGCCGTTGCGCAGCGCCTCGACCATGGCCAGCCGGTCTTCTTCGAGCCGCAGCGGCGGCTGTAGGCGGAAGAAGGTGCGGAATTCGCCGATGTCGTTCTCATTGAGCGAAAGATGGTTGATGGAGACGGCGGCGGTGGCATTGACGCCGTTCTGTTTGGCGCGGGCCACCACCTCGGCGGACATGGCCGTCGAGATTTGCGCGGCGTGATAGGTGCCCTTGGTCAGCGCGGCAAGACGCAGGTCGCGTTCGAGCGGAATGACTTCCGCTTCGCGCGGCGTGCCGGAAAGGCCGAGCCAGCTGGCATAGAGGCCTTCATTCATCACGCCCGATATGCCGAGATAGGGATCCTGTGTCTCGTGCGACAGGACAACCCCGAAATCCCTGGCATAGGTGAGGGCGCGGCGTAAGAGCTGCGTATCGGCGATGGAATGGCGCCCTTCCGTGATCGCCACGGCACCCGCTGCGCGCAGCAGGCCGATTTCGGTCATTTCCTGGCCCTGCAGCCCCTTGGTGACCGCCGCAGCCGGATAGACATTGACCACGGCCGTATCGCGCGCCGTGCGGCGGACGAATTCGACCAGCGCCACATTGTCGATCACCGGATCGGTGTCCGGCATCATGATGATGGAGGTCACGCCGCCGGCCGCTGCCGCCTGGCTGGCCGAGGCGATGGTTTCGCGGTGTTCGGCACCGGGCTCGCCGATGAAGACGCGGGCATCGACGAGGCCCGGCAAGACGGTTTTTCCCGTGCAGTCGACAACCGTCGCCCCTTCGGGCGCACCCTGGTTGCGGGCATCGGCGCCGCTGGCAACAATGCTGCCGTTCCTGATGATGATTGTTCCGGTCTCATCGAGACCGCGGGATGGATCGACGATCCGGGCATTGTGCAGAACGGTCGTGCTCATCCCGCTACTCCTTCCGCGTTGCGGCGCGGGTCCAGCAGCGCTTCCATCACCGCCATGCGCACGGCAACGCCCATTTCAACCTGTTCCTGAATGACGCTCTGCGAGCCGTCGGCCACATCCGAGGCGATTTCGACGCCGCGGTTCATCGGTCCGGGGTGCATGACCAGCGCGTCGGGCTTGGCATGCTTGAGCTTTTCGCGATCAAGCCCGTGATAGTGGAAATATTCGCGCACGGACGGCACGAAGGCGCCCGCCATGCGCTCGCGCTGCAGGCGCAGCATCATCACCACGTCGGCGTCTTTCAGACCGTCTTCCATCGAGTTGAAAACCTCGACGCCCATCTGGCTGATCCCGGCGGGCAGGAGGGTCGATGGGGCGATGACGCGCACCCGCGCCCCGAGCGCGTTGAGCAGCAGGATATTGGAGCGGGCGACGCGCGAATGCAGCACGTCGCCGCAGATCGCCACGATCAGCCGGGCAACCTTGCCCTTGGCGCGGCGGATGGTCAGCGCATCGAGCAACGCCTGCGTCGGGTGTTCATGCGCGCCGTCGCCGGCATTGACCACCGAGCAGCCCACCTTTTGCGCCAGCAGGGCGGCGGCACCGGCGGAGCCGTGCCGGATGATCAGGATATCCGGCCGCATCGCATTCAGCGTCATGGCGGTATCGATCAGCGTTTCGCCCTTTTTCACCGAGGAATTGCCGACCGACATGTTCATCACATCGGCGCCGAGCCGTTTTCCGGCCAGCTCGAAGGATGACTGTGTCCGGGTCGATGCCTCGAAGAACAGGTTGATCTGCGTCCGCCCGCGCAGGACACTCTTTTTCTTCTCGGACTGGCGTGAAACCGCGATCTCGCTGTCGGCAAGGTCGAGAAGAATATTGATGTCCTCGGGGGAAAGGTTCTTGATGCCAAGCAAATGGCGGTGGGGAAACAGGAGGGGGAGCGTTTTTGATGTCATATCAAGTCCCCCCTATAGGCTTGATGCCGCCGCCCCGCAAGCGTTTGGCAGCATATCCCGCCCTGTTCCCCCCAAAAAATCCCTTGTTCTTATAAGTTCGTGACGCTGCATGAATATTGTGCGTGGTTCGACAAGCTCACCATGAGGGAGGTGGTTCGACTGCAATGCCAATCTGATAGGTTGCAGAATATATCCCCTGCAATCCTCACTCTCCCTCATGGTGAGCTTGTCGAACCACGCACGATGCCGATGCAACGAAGCAAGACCCCTAATGCGCCTCGGCCGCCAGAATGGCCTCGCTGCGGATTTCTTCCGTCAGCTTCAGCCGCATCTCGGTGAACTCGGGGCTGGCCTTCACCGTATAATGCCGGGGATGGCCGAGCGGCACGGGCATGATGGATTTGATCCGGCCCGGCCGTGCCGACATCGTCACCACCCGCGACGCCATGAAGATTGCTTCCTCGATATCGTGCGTGACGAAGATGACGGTTTTCTGCTCGTGTTCCCAGATGCCGAGCAGCAGCTCCTGCATCAGCCCGCGCGTCTGGTTGTCGAGTGCGCCGAAGGGTTCGTCGAGCAGCAGGATTTTTGGATTGTTGGCGAGCGCCCGGGCAATCGCCGTGCGCTGCTGCATGCCGCCCGACAGCTGCTTCGGCCAGTGGTTCTCGAAACCGCGCAGACCTACCTTGTCGATATAGGAGGCGACGATGTCGCGCTTTTCCTTTTCGGCAACGCCGCGTTCGCGCAGGCCGAAGCCGATATTCTGCTCGATGGTCAGCCACGGAAACAGCGTATAGGACTGGAACACCACGCCGCGATCCGCGCCTGGGCCCGTCACGTCCTGCCCGTCGAGCGTCACGGTGCCGCTGGTCGGCCGGTCGAGCCCGGCCACAATGCGCAGGAGCGTGGACTTGCCGCAGCCGGACGGACCGAGGATCGAAACGAAGTCGTTATGCGCCACGGTGAGGTCGGTGGGTTGCAGCGCCTCGGTCGGCTTGCCGCCGTGCACGCCCGGAAAAATGCGGCTGACGCCTTTGATGACAAGCGTGCTCATGCGAGCCTCCAGGCGAAAAGCCGGCGATTGACCGACTTGAACAGGAAATCCGAAATCAGGCCGATGACACCGATGACGATGATGCCGAAAATGATCTGCCCGGTGGCGAGCAGCGCCTGGCTGTTGATGATCATGTAGCCGATGCCCGAGGAGGCACCGATCATTTCGGCAACGATGACATAGGTCCAGGCCCAGCCCAGCACCAGCCGCAATGTTTCAGCGATATCCGGTGCATTGGCCGGGATGAGGACACGCTTGACGATGCCGCTGTCATTGGCGCCGAGCGTATAGGCGGCTTCCACCAGATCGCGGCGCGTATTGGCGACGGCCACGGCCACCATCAGGATGATCTGGAATACCGCGCCGATGAAAATCACCAGCAGCTTTTGCATCTCGCCGATGCCCGCCCACAGGATCAGGAGCGGAATGAAGGCCGAGGCGGGAAGATACCGGGCAAAGGAGACGAAGGGTTCCAGCATGGCCTCGATGGGCTTGTAGGCGCCCATGGCAATGCCGAGGGGAACGGCGATGATGGCCGCGATGACAAAGCCGCCGACAACCCGCCAGATCGTCATGCCGATATCGTAGAGAAAATTCTGCTGGGACAACAGGAGCCAGCCGTCATGCAGCATGGTCAGGGGATCGGCGAGGAATGTGCTGGATACGAAGCCGCCGAAGGTGGCGGCGGACCATGCCGCAATGAACAGGATAAAGAAGAGGACGCCAAGCAGGACGCGTGACGACGCCCCGATCGGCTGGAGAGGTTGAACCATGAGTGTTCCGATGCAAAGAGTGAAGGTATAACCCTAGGAGTGCCGATGTTGTCCGGTTGAAGTGGCTGCAAGCTGCAGTGCGTGGTTCGACAAGCTCACCATGAGGGAGGTGGTTTGATGCAAGGCCAATCCGATGGGTTGCAGAATAGTGCTCCCTGCAATCCCCCACCTCCCTCATGGTGAGCTTGTCGAACCACGCACCCTCCTCTTGCAGCCATCAGCTGATTACTTGATGAAGCTGGTATCGACGATGGTGCTGATATCCGGCTTCTTCTTGATGACGCCGATTTCAAGCAGAAGGTCTGCCGCCTCGTCGGAGAATTTGGCAAAGTCTTTCTCGAAGAAGGCCTGGTTGGCTGCCTTGTCCTGCCAGCGCAGATATTGCGCGGAATTGCCGAACACCTCTGCCGTCTGCTTCACGTCGGCACCCATGATCGCGTAGGCCTTGTCCTTGTCGGCCGCGATCAGCTCCAGCGCGTCGAAATAGCTCTTGGCGAAGGCCTTGGCCGCTTCCGGATTCTTTTCGAGGAATGCATTGGTGCAGCCGAAAGTGTCCATCACGACGGGATAGTCCAGCGTGGTGGCGATGATCTTGCCCTTGTCCGGGGCCGCGCGCACGGTGGACAGATACGGCTCATACGTCATCGCCGCGTCGTTCTGCCCGGCGACAAAGGCCTGGGCCGCCGGTCCCGGCTCGAGATTGACGACCTTGACGTCCTTCAGCGACAGGCCGTTGTGCTTCAGCATCCATGCCAGGACGAAATAGGGCGATGTGCCGGGCGCCGATGCGGCGATGGCCTTGCCCTTGAGGTCGGAAATCTTGGCGACGTCGCTGCGCACGACCATGCCGTCGGCGCCGAACGACTTGTCCATCTGGAAAATCTGCTTGGTGGCGACGCCATTGGCGTTCCAGGCGATCCAGGTTTCCACCGTGGTGGCGGCGCACTGCACGTCGCCCGATGCCAGCGCCAGATGGCGGCTTGCCTGCGGAATCTTGGTCAGCGTGACGTCAAGGCCGTTCTTCTTGAAGATGCCGGCCTCCTTGGCCAGCGTCAGCGGGGCAAAGCCGGTCCAGCCGGACAGGCCGACGGAAACCGCCGTGTCCGCCTGTGACGGGACGGCGGATGCCAGAAGCGCCGCGCATGCAGCGCCGAGATACCATTTGAATTTCATCTGATTGACCCCTTTGTTCATTTTTTTGGCACGATGAATATAGAGGCATGATAGGCAGGCAGCTTTTCATTTGTCTAGACATAAGCTTGCGCCCGGATACAGAAAAAGCTGCCTGAGACATTTTGCATCGGCGCCGTCATTCGGCTAGAAGAAGATGGATCGGTTAACCGCTTGTCAGAACCTTCATTCCATAAATGCGCGACTCATGATTGCGGCGCTGACGTGTTCGGATGAAACGGGCCATGCCGTAAAGACAGCTCATATTGGATCAGGACATTTTCTTGAAAACCCACGACGTTCTCAACCAGACACCCTCCATGATCGGCCTCAACGCCTATCTCGGCGATCCGTTGCTGATGCAGATCACCAAGCGGTTTCCGCAGGCGACCCGGACGGAGCTGGAACAAAGCGGCCGGTTTGTCCTGTCCGGTGATGCGCAGGATCTGGCGCGGCTCGCCAATACGGAAACGCCCAAGCTGCGCACCCATGACCGCCAGGGCTTTCGCGTCGATGTCGTCGATTACCATCCGGCCTATCATGCGCTGATGCGCCGTTCCGTGGCGCAGGGCCTGCATTCGTCGATCTGGGAAGACGGCCCCACGGAAAACGGCCTACGCCATCAGGCGCGCACGGCGCGCTTCTATACGGCGGCGCAGCTGGAATGCGGGCATCTCTGCCCGATCACCATGACCAGCGCGTCGCTGGCGGCTTTGATGTCGTCGCCAAGCCTGTACCGGGAGTGGTCGCCGCTGGTCTTGCCGCGCAAATATGATTCCAGCAACAAATCCCCGGCCAAGAAGGCAAGCCTGACGCTCGGCATGGGCATGACGGAGAAGCAGGGCGGCACGGATGTGCGCACCAATACGACGCGCGCCGAACCCGCCGGCAGCGGCTTTTACCGGATTACCGGCCACAAATGGTTCATGTCGGCGCCGATGTCCGATGCGTTCCTGGTGCTGGCGCAGGCGCGGGAGGGCCTGTCTTGTTTCCTCGTGCCGCGCATCCTGCCCGACGGATCATCCAACGGCTTCCGCTTCCAGCGGCTGAAGGACAAGCTCGGCAACCGCTCCAATGCATCGTCCGAAGTCGAATTCGACAATGCGCTGGGCCAGATGGTCGGCGGTCCCGGCGACGGTGTCAAAACCATCATCGACATGGTGACGCTGACGCGGCTGGACTGTGCCATCGCCTCGGCCGGGATGATGCGCGCCGGTCTTGCCGAGGCGGTGCACCATGCACGCCATCGCATCGTGTTTGACGGGCCGCTGTTCGACAAGCCGCTGATGCTGCGGGTCATGGCCGACATGGCGCTGGATGTGGCCGGCGCGACGGCGCTGACCTTCCGGCTGGCCCGCGCCTTCGACAATGCGGCGCAGAATCGCGGCGAGGCGGCCTTCGCCCGGGTAATGACCCCGGTGGTGAAATACTGGGTTGCCAAGATCGCCCCCGCCTTGCTGTACGAGGCGATGGAATGCCTCGGCGGCAACGGCTACATCGAGGAGGGCAATCTTGCCCGCCATTACCGCGAAGCCCCGGTCAATGCCATCTGGGAAGGCTCCGGCAATGTCATGGCGCTGGACGTGCTGCGCGTTCTCAAGCGCGGGCCGCAGCTGTTCGACGAGGTGCTGAACTGGATCGGCGCCCAGCTCGGGCGCGGCGGGCAGGGTACGGTCGAGGTGCTGCGCGCCGCCATGCGTGTTGCGGAAAATGACGAGGGCGCTGCGCGCATCCTGACTGAACAGCTGGCGCTGGCCGCAGCGGGTGCGGAACTGCGGCACCTGCATTCGGAAGATATTGCCGATGCGTTCATCGAAACCCGCCTCGGCGGGCAGTGGCGCACCACCTACGGCATGCTCGATGCCCGTCACAACGCCAAGAGCATCGTCAACTCGCTCTATCCCCCGGCCAACTGAGCGCCGTTTCTGCGGGCATAGCCGTCGCGCGTGGTTCGCCCTTCGACAAGCTCAGGAAGCTCACCATGAGGGAAGTGGTTTGGCTGCAATGCTAATCGGAAACATTGCGGGATAAGGCTCCCTGCAATCCTCACCCTCCCTCATGGTGAGCTTGTCGAACCACGCACAGTGCCCGCTGTTTTTCGACGCGCCCACACACGGCTTTTGTCAAATACGTGCATCGGCCGCTGATCGGTCCTCTCGCAGGGCCGAAAAGTGCTCCGGCTAATACCTTCAATTTTAATAAAATTTTTTTAAATTAACCTTAACAAACGGTTTACGTTGCGCCTAAACTCTTAGCAGATATCAATGTGATTCGAAAATACCTCGTGATTTCACGGGGTTACACAAACCGCCACCGACTTCCCCGCTAGGAGAAATGAATGCGCAGCTTCCTGATATTCTGGGCAGGCCCGTTAAGCTTTCTGTGGGGTTGGTATTTTCTGTCGTACTACGATCTGAGCATGGGGATGTACTTCTTCAGCCGTGAAATGCACGATCTGGTCTTCACCATTTACGGCAATATTCTCGGGATCGCGCCGGACAGCATTCCGCCGCTGGTCGCCCGTGCCTGCATCGTCGATACGGGGCTGGTTTTCTGCCTGATCGCCTTCCGCCGCCGCAAGCAGATCATCGCCTGGGTCAAGGTGTGGCGGGCAAACCGTGCCGCCGCCGCGGCATCGGCCAATACGGCGCTGGCCTATTCGAAGGAATTGCCGTCTGCGTTCTGACGCAGGCTCTGCAGGCGGTCCAATGCCCCTTGCAGGATGAACGCCGCCGCAGCGGAATCGATCCGCTCGGCGCGTTTTTGCCGTGATACATCCATGCCGATCAGCGCGCGCTCGGCCGCAACCGTCGATAGACGCTCGTCCCAGTAGACGAAGGGCAGGTCGGTCAGCTTTTCCATGTTGCGCACGAAGGCGCGGGTGGCCTGCACGCGCGGGCCCTCGCTGCCGTCCATATTGACCGGCAGGCCGATGACAATGGCGCCGACATTGTCGCTTTTCAGCGCCTTCAGCAGATCCTGCGCGTCGTGGGTGAACTTGCTGCGCTTGAGCACCGGGCGCGGATTGGCAAAGGAAAAACCCCGGTCTGAAATGGCGATGCCGATGGTTTTCGTGCCCAGGTCGAGCCCCGCGACGGTCTGGCCGTCGGCGACGTGATCTTCGAGCTGTTCAATGGTCAGAACCGTCAAGGGTGTTTCCTGCACTTGAATTGGCCGGCGAAAGGCCGTTGTAATTCGCCGTTGTAATTCGAATGAATGTCACATAGCTGCAATAGACGGTTGTGGCGAGCAAAGACTGACAATGGAAGGGAAAACCCCATGAAGATTACCTGGCTTGGCCATTCGGCCTTTCGCATTGAAATCGCCCAGAGCACGATTCTGATTGATCCTTTCCTCAACGGCAATCCGGGTGCGCGCGGCGTCGACCCGAAGGAAGCGACACGCGGCGCCACCCACATCATCCTGACGCACGGTCATGGCGACCATGTCGGCGATACCGCCGCCATTGCCAAGGATACGGGTGCGGTGGTGATCGGCAATGCCGATCTGGTGACCTGGCTCAACAATCGCGGTGTCGCCCGCGTCGATCCAACCAATACCGGCGGGACCGTATCGCACAATGGCTTCACCGTGACCTATGTCAACGCGCTGCATTCCTCGGCACAGATCACCGAAGATGGCGTGTCGCATTCGCTGGGTTCGGCCAATGGCGTCGTCCTGCATTTCGACAATGAGCCGACACTCTATCACATGGGCGATACGGATATCTTCTCCGACATGGCGCTGGTCAACGAACTGCACCAGCCGGAGATCGGCATCGTGCCGATCGGCGACCGCTTCACCATGGGCGGTGCCGTCGCCGCATTGGCAACGCAGCGCTATTTCAAATTCGCCAGGGCGATCCCATGCCATTACGGCTCGTTCCCGATCATCGACCAGACCGCCGACAAATTTGTCGCCGCGATGGAAGGCAGCAAGACGCAGGTCTTTGTCGCGGGGACAAATGATCAGTTTACGGTTTGAGTTTGGGTTGCTAAAGCCGTTGTGATTTTGGTCGTCACCACGACGATAGGCTGAGCTATTGGAGGTATTGTGCGTAAACTAATCCTGATTTCCTGCGTCATGGCGTTGTCGACACCGGCTTTCGCCCAGACAATCGATGCCAAGGGCGCCGATGAGCTTGCCAATACCCTGTCGAAATATGTCGGCAAGACCGCACTCAGCAACGGCATTCTCAAGGTAACGCCCGAGGCCGACGGCTACCGCGTTACCTTCAGCACCGATGCTTTCCTCAAAACCATGCCGAAGCAGGATCTGCTCAAGGGCAGCCTGGGGGATTACAGCATCCTGACCAAGCCGCTGGCCGACGGAACATGGAATGTGTCCTCGGGCAACATACCTGCGGCGGCCTTCGACGTGAGCGGGCCCAAGGGCCCTGAGTCGTTCCATTGGTCGGTCGATGGCGGCAGCTGGACCGGATTGTTCGATCCGAAGATCGGCACGTTCTCGACCTCGACCTTCGCCTATGATGCGTTCAAGCTGTCGCTGAAGTCGGCGGAACAGGATATCGACGCCAGCGCCAGCGGGGCAAAAGGGCAGATGCTTGCCAAGGCCGCTGCATCGGGCGGCATCGATATCAATATGACGCAATCCCTCGCAAATTTCAGCGAAACGATCGTCACGAAGCTCCCCACGCCTGATGCGGCCTCCGAAGAGGGCGAAGCAGCCAAGACCGAAACGCCGGCTGCCGGTGAACCGGTGAAGGTGACGCTGCGCAGCGGCGAACTCGGCAGCGTTGCCGAGGGCAAGGGCTTCCGCAACCGGGAGCTCCTGGACCTGTGGGCATTCGTCGTCGCCCATATGGACGAGAAGAAGCTCAACAAGGCCGGACAGGACGAGCTCAAGCTGAAGCTGCGGGCGGCCCTGCCGCTCTGGGACAAGCTCAAGGGCGAGTATCATTTCAAGGATTTCAACGTTGAAACGCCGCTGGGCAATTTCGCCGCCCAGAACATTTCGCAGGAAACCAACCTCGACGGCATCAGCAAGGATGGCGCCTATCACTACGCCATGCGCACGAACGGCCTGAAATATCCGGCCCTGCCGATCCCCGAATGGGGTGTGCCTTTCCTTCCGACCGATGTGGAACTGGTGATCGGGACGGCCGGTGTCGACCTCGATACGGTCGTCAAGGGCGCCATCGACGACATGGACCTGAACCGCGACAAGGTTCTCTCCGAGGAGTTTGAAGCGGCAACCGCCGCGCAGTTCCTGGTTGCGCCGCCCAAGCTGGTGATTTCGAAGAGCCTGGTGCGTACCGCCGACGCGGAACTGACGGTCGAAGGCGAGATGACCTTTGCCGGCCTGAAGCCCGCCAGCCACACCACCTGGGAAATGGCCGGTTTCGACAAGGTTGTCGAGCGCCTGAACAAGGCGGCGGAAACCGACGCGGAAATCCAGAATTACATCACCTTCGTCAAGCTGGCGAAGGATTTCGGCACGGAAGTCGACGGCGGACGGATCCGGTGGGTCGTCGATCAGCAGGCCGACGGTTCGGTTGCGATCAATGGCAATCCCGTGAAAGGTCCTGACCCGGTTGTCGAACCCGGCAGCGAGGATGTCATTGATGTGCCTGCACCCGATGATGAAGAAGACAATCCGGATGCGCAGGCGGACAAGGCGCAGTAATCGGCGCCCGGCATGCCGACTTGTCCGTTGCGCTTGCCCGCAACGGACACTATAGCTGCTTGATCAAGAATTGAATTTTCGGGAATCCCAATGTCTGTCGATATTTCCACCGTCAAACGCGTTGCGCGTCTTGCCCGTATTGCCGTGAGTGAGGACGATGCGACCCGCATGACCGGCGAACTGAATGCCATCCTCGGTTTCGTCGAACAGCTGAACGAAGTCGATGTGGCGGGTGTCGAGCCCATGACATCGGTCACGCCCATGGCCATGAAAAAGCGCCGGGACGTGGTCAATGACGGCGGCAAGGCGGCCGATATCGTTGCCAATGCGCCGGTCACCGAAGAGAATTTCTTCGTCGTTCCGAAAGTGGTGGAGTAAGGCGCAGCCATGACGATCACGGTCGCCATCGAAACGCCCCTGCAGGATGACGTCCGCGCCCTTGTGGATGCGCTGAATGCGCATCTTCTGCCGCTGTCGCCGGTTGAATTCCAGTTCAAGATGACGGTGGAAGAGATGGCGGGCGACGACACCACGGTGTTCATCGCCCGCGACGAAACCGGGCGGGCGGTGGGCTGCGGTGCGCTCAAGCAGCATGACTCGGAAACCGGCGAGATCAAGCGCATGTTCACCCTGCCGTCCGTGCGCGGCAAACGCGTCGGTTCGATCCTGCTCGAGGCCATAACCGGGCTCGCTCGCGACAAGGGCGTGTCCCGGCTTGTGCTGGAGACGGGCGTCGGCCCCGGATTTGACGCGGCGTGGCGGCTGGTGGCGGCTGTATGAGCGTTCCGGCTTCACCCGCTGCGGTGCGCTCCTCGATTATCCGGATTCGGAACACAGTGCATTTTACGAAAAGCGGCTCGCCCTCGCGCCAGCCCAATAAACAGGACTTGATATGACCGATCTGACCGCTCTCACCATTGCCGAGGCGCGCGACCAGCTGAAAGCCAGGGCGATCACCGCCACTGAGCTGACCAGTGCCTATCTCAAGGCAATCGAGACCGCGAACGGGGCCCTGAACGCCTATATCGCCGTCACGCCGGAGAAGGCGCTTGACATGGCCAAGGCATCCGATGCCCGTCTGGCTGCAGGCAAGGCCGGTGCGCTGGAAGGCATACCGCTGGGTATCAAGGACCTGTTCGGCACCGAAGGCATCCACACGCAGGCCTGTTCGCATATTCTCGACGGCTTCAAGCCGCATTATGAATCCACCGTCACCTCCAACCTGTGGGCCGATGGCGCCGTGATGCTCGGCAAGCTCAACATGGATGAGTTCGCCATGGGGTCATCCAACGAAAGCTCCTATTACGGTCCGGTGAAAAACCCGTGGCGCGCCAACGGCTCCAATGCCGATCTGGTGCCCGGCGGTTCGTCCGGCGGCTCGGCCGCTGCGGTCGCCGCCCGCCTGTGCGCCGGTGCGACGGCCACCGATACCGGCGGTTCCATCCGCCAGCCCGCCGCCTTCACGGGTACCGTTGGCATCAAGCCGACCTATGGCCGCTGCTCGCGCTGGGGCATTGTCGCCTTCGCCTCGTCGCTGGATCAGGCCGGACCGATTGCCCGCGATGTGCGCGATGCGGCGATCCTGCTCAAATCCATGGCTTCGGTCGATACCAAGGACACGACATCGGTCGATATCGCCGTTCCCGATTACGAATCCATCATCGGCAAGCCGCTGACCGGCCTCAAGATCGGCATTCCCAAGGAATACCGTGTCGAGGGCATGCCGGAAGAGATCGAAAAGCTGTGGCAGCAGGGCATTGCCTGGCTGAAGGATGCCGGTGCATCCATCGTCGATATCTCGCTGCCGCACACGAAATACGCGCTGCCGGCCTATTATATCGTGGCCCCGGCGGAAGCCTCGTCGAACCTTGCCCGCTATGACGGCGTGCGTTACGGCTTGCGCGTGCCGGGCAAGGACATTGTCGACATGTATGAGAGAACCCGCGCCAGCGGTTTCGGCGACGAGGTCAAGCGCCGCATCATGATCGGCACCTATGTGCTGTCAGCCGGTTATTACGACGCCTATTACCTGCAGGCGCAAAAGGTCCGCACTCTGATCAAGAAGGATTTCGAGGACGTCTTCCATGCCGGCGTCGATGCGATCCTGACCCCGGCGACCCCGTCGGCAGCCTTCGGCATCGCCGATCAGGATCTGGCGTCCGATCCGGTGAAAATGTACCTGAACGATATTTTCACGGTCACGGTCAACATGGCGGGGCTTCCCGGCATTGCCGTGCCTGCCGGACTGGACAGCCGGGGCCTGCCGCTTGGCCTGCAGCTGATCGGACGCCCGTTCGACGAGGAAACCCTGTTCCAGACCGCCTATGTCATCGAACAGGCCGCAGGCAGGTTCAACGCGCCGAAATGGTGGTAATCAGGCCTGCCACGCAAGCCGACATCGCGGCGCTGGCCGCGGTCGGCTCACGGGCCTGGGCATCGAATATTTTCTCGTTTGAACCGGAACTGCCCGGCATGCGCGCGCATGTCGAGCGTGCCTACCAAGCCTTTGCCGAGGAACATTTTGCCCGCGTGCTGGTTGCCGAGGTGGATGGTGTCATTCTCGGCTGGGGCGCGCGCGAAAAGAACGATGACTACATCTCGGATATGTGGGTCGATCCCGGCCATCAGGGGCAGGGCATCGGTTCGCTCCTGCTCAAGACGCTGAAAGCCGACATTGCCGCTGCGGGATATGCAACCGCCCGGCTTGAATCCCATGCGCGCAATGCGGGTGCCATACGCCTGTACCAGCGCGAGGGCTTTGAAATCGTGCACCGGAGCCTCGAATGGTCGGAGAGCCTCGAACGCAAGATCGAGAAGGTCAAAATGCTGGCGAACCTGACGTAGGAACTTTCAATGTTTTTCTTTGTTTCCAAGGTGTTCTGGTTCGTTGCTCAACCCTTGAATTTTTCCATTCTGCTGATGGGCCTCGCATTTTTTGCCGTGTGGTTCTCCTGGCGGCGCATGGCGATGACCGCATCCGCCGGGGCATTTCTGATCCTGGGGCTGGCCGTCTGGAGTTCGCTGGGCGCGCTTCTCATGCATCCGTTGGAAGACCGGTTCAAGCGCCCGTCGCCCGCACCGTCGCATGTCGATGGCATCATCGTCCTTGGCGGCGGTTTCGAAGGCGGGGTCAATCTGGTGCGCGGCGGCTACGAGCTCAATGCCAGCGGTGACCGCTTCGTTGAAACGGCGGTGCTGGCGCGGCGTTACCCCGAGGCAAAAGTTGTGGTCACCGGCGGAGGCGGTACGCTGGTGCTGGAGGGCGAGGGCGATGCCGCCACGGCGCCGCGCCTGTTGACGGCGCTCGGCGTTGCCGCCGACCGGCTGGTTCTCGAGAATGAATCGCGCAACACCTACGAGAATGCCCAGTTCACCAAAAAGCTGCTCGACATCAAACCCGGCGAGACGTGGCTGCTCGTCACGTCCGCCTTCCACATGCCGCGTTCGGTCGGACTGTTCCGCAAGGCGGGCTTCGACGTGGTGCCGTGGCCTGCCGATTACCGCACCTCCGGCATCGAATATCCCGGATTTGCCCAGGACAACCCGATCGATTCCCTGCAGAACCTGACGATTGTCCTGAAGGAATGGGTCGGGCTTTTCGCCTATTGGGCGACCGGCCGCACCGATGAACTGTTGCCGTCGCCATGATGAAGCAGGTGGACGTTCTCATCATCGGGGCGGGCGCTGCGGGCATGATGTGCGCTGTCGAGGCGGGCAAGCGCGGCCGCTCGGTGCTCATTGTCGATCACGCCAAGGCGCCGGGCGACAAGATCCGCATTTCCGGCGGCGGGCGCTGCAATTTCACCAATCTCAACGCCGCCCCGCAGAACTACATCAGCAAAAACCCACATTTCTGCATTTCCGCGCTGCGCCGCTATACCCAGCGCCATTTCATCGCGCTGGTCGACCGCTATGGCATCGCTTGGCATGAGAAGACGCTGGGCCAGCTGTTCTGCGACGGTTCGGCCAAGCAGATCATCGATCTGCTGGTGACGGAGATGAAGCAGGCCAATGTCGAGCTGCGGTTGCAGACGGTGGTGGAGTCCATTGAAGCAACGACGGATGGCTATACCGTCGCGCTGTCCGGCGAGCGCGTGCGCTGTACCTCGCTGGTGGTCGCCTGTGGCGGCAAGTCCATTCCCAAAATGGGCGCAACCGGCTTTGGCTACGATGTTGCCAGACAGTTCGGCCTGGCGCTGACCGACATCCGCCCGGCGCTGGTGCCGCTGACCTTCGATGACAACACGCTGGCGCCGCTGAAACCCCTGTCCGGTATTTCCGTCGATGCTGTCATCAGCCACGGCAAGACAAAATTTGCCGAAGCCATGCTCTTCACCCATCGCGGTCTCAGCGGCCCGTCGATCCTGCAGATTTCGTCCTATTGGCGCGAAGGCGACACGATCAGCGTCGCCATGCTGCCGGGTGTCAAAATTCTTGACGCGCTGCGCGCCGCCCGTGCGCGCAATGGGCGGCAGGCGCTGCAGACAGCCTTGTCGGAGCTTCTGCCGAAGCGGCTGGCGCAGCTGATCGCCGAAAACAGCGGCATCCACAGCCATCTCGCCGATGTCTCCGACAAGCAGTTGCTCGGCGTCGAGAAGGCCATCAATGAATGGCAGGTCAAGCCCGCCGGGTCGGAAGGCTACCGCACGGCGGAAGTCACGCTGGGCGGTGTCGACACGGACGGGCTCGACCAGAAGACGATGGAAGCCAAATCCGTCAAAGGCCTCTACTTCATCGGTGAAGTGGTCGACGTGACGGGCTGGCTCGGCGGCTACAATTTTCAGTGGGCCTGGTCATCCGGCTGGGTGGCAGGGCAGGCGGTTTAGGAGAAAGCAGTGATGGATGATCTGAACTGGCGTGTCGAGGAAGCGTGTTTCAATGCGTGGCCGTCGCCGCGGCAGATTCTGCATGGCGGCTGGCTGATGCGGTTTTCCGGCGGCGGCGTTCGCCGCACCAATTCGGTCAACCCTTTGCGCGGACCGCGCGCCGAACCTGCCGGCGTGATCGATGCGGCGGAAAAACTCTATGGCGCGCTCGGCCGCGACTACATTTTCCGGGTGCCGACCATCGCCGATGAAATGGAGTCGCATCTGGTCGAGCGCGGTTACCGCTTCGAGGGCGGCAGCACGGTTCTGCATTGTGACCTGCGCCGCCATCGCCCAGGCGGCGCTGCTGCCGCCGAACTGTCGCGCGAGATGACGCCGGGCTGGTCACGTGATGGCAAGCGCATCTCCGGCTGGCCGGACGCCGAACAGGCGGTTTTCACCGATATGATCGCCTCCATCGTCGTGCCAAAGGCCTTTGCGTCCGTCACTATGGATGGCCGGATCGTCGCGAAGGCCTATGGTGCCATCAGCAACGGCCTGCTGGTGCTGGAATCCGTCGCCACCGATGCGGATTACCGCAAGCGCGGCTATGGCCAGCGGGCGGTTGGAACCTTGCTCGACTGGGCGCGGGACGAGGGCGCCGAGGGTGCCTGTCTGCAGGTTCTCACCGACAACCAGCCAGCGCGGGCGCTCTATGCCTCGCTGGGTTTTGACCGCGAACTGCACAGCTATCACTATCGCCGGAAACCATAGTCGGCAAGAATCTCCGGCAATGCCGTTAATCGAATTGCCTGATGCCGGGAAACCTGCTTCCCTGACGGCACAGCGTGTCTGTTGAAGCCGCTGTGCAGTCAAACTGGGAGGGAAGACAGCCATGTGGATCAAACTGACCGACGTCAACGGCGATCTCATCACACTCAACTTTGCCCATGTCGTATCGTTCAACCCTTACGGGACGGGAACGCACATCGTGACCGTCACCGCTGGTCTGACCTTCTTCGTCAAGGAGACGATTGACCAGATCCAGCGCAAGGTCGGCATCGAGTCCATCTAGGCCGCCACGCGATCACCCCGGTTGCAAAGCCCTTGGTGCGTGGTTCGACAAGCTCACCATGAGGGATGTGGTTTGGCTGCAATGCCAATCGCGGGCGCTGCAGAATATCGCTCCCTGCAATCCACGACCTCCCTCATGGTGAGCTTGTCGAACCATGCACCACAATCACCCACTCAGCCTCTGCCACGCCTGTTGCGTTAACCATAAGAGCGGGATCATCCCGGCCAGAACGGCCTTTTACTGTTGTTTCATAGTGTAATATTTACGTGATATTTACGGACGGGGAACCTTTTTACGATTTGTTGGTTTTATTCAAACGAGAGTCAAAATCGGATACAAATAGTGATTTGTTAAATCGTTTGAATTTTCTTAATGTCACAATGCATCCGAAATACAGACGCATGCTGAAACAGGATTATTCTCTTGGCGAGAGTAGTTTAACTAGAGGTGTGAACAATGCTAACAATAAATAAAGAAACGTCGTCGCCGTCTGAAGCACGTGTCATCAAACTGCCGAAGGTCGGCGTGAAGTCGAGCGCAACAATGGTCAAGGCCGCCGCCAAATTGGCAGAGCCATGCGACAAGCGCACCATTTCGCAGATCCTTCGCGAATCCAGCGGCGGCTTCAGCTTCCGCCGTTAATTCCCCGATATTCTTTTTGTCTTGAATACCAATATCCCGCCCTAGAGCGGGATATTGTCATGTTTCTTCCAGGGATTTTCGAGATCCTTGTTGCGCAGCATGCGCAGTGCCCGTGAAACCCGCTTGCGCGTGGAATGGGGCATGATCACCTCATCGATGTACCCGCGCTCGGCCGCCACGAACGGCGACAGGAACCTGTCCTCGTAGCGTTTCGTGTGCGCCGCGATTTTCTCCGCATCGCCAATATCCTTGCGGTAGATGATTTCCACCGCGCCCTTGGCACCCATCACCGCGATCTGCGCCGACGGCCAGGCATAATTGATGTCGCCGCGCAGATGCTTGGACGCCATCACGTCATAGGCGCCGCCATAGGCCTTGCGCGTGATGATGGTGATCTTCGGCACCGTTGCCTCCGCATAGGCGAACAAGAGTTTGGCGCCATGCTTGATCAGGCCGCCATATTCCTGCGCTGTGCCGGGGAGAAATCCGGGTACATCGACAAAGGTCACGATGGGAATGTTGAAGCAGTCGCAGAAGCGGACGAAGCGCGCCGCCTTGCGCGAGGCATCGCTGTCCAGCACGCCCGCGAGAACCATCGGCTGGTTGCCGACGATGCCGACGGTGCGGCCCTCGACGCGGCCGAAGCCGACGACGATGTTTTTGGCAAAGCTTTCCTGGATCTCGAAAAAGTCGGCCTCATCGACGGTTTTGCGGATCAGTTCCTTGATGTCGTAGGGCTTGTTGGCATTGTCCGGCACCAGCCGGTCGAGCGAGTAATCCGGCTCGTCGGTGTCCTGGAAACATTCGATCTCGGGAATATCGGCGGTGTTGGATGCCGGGAGAAAATCAATCAGGCGGCGCATCTGCAGGAGGGCAGCCACGTCATTGTCATAGGCGCCGTCGGCAATCGACGATTTGGTGGTGTGGATCGACGCGCCGCCCAGCTGCTCGGCCGTCACCGTTTCATTGGTCACGGTCTTCACCACATCCGGCCCTGTGACGAACATGTAGGACGTGTCGCGCACCATGAAGATGAAATCCGTCATGGCGGGGGAATAGACGTCGCCGCCCGCACACGGTCCCATGATCACCGAAATCTGCGGAATGACGCCTGACGCAAGCACGTTGCGCTGAAAGATTTCCGCATAGCCGCCGAGCGCCGCCACGCCTTCCTGGATACGCGCGCCGCCCGCATCGTAAAGCCCGATCACCGGCGCGCGGTTGCGCAGGGCCATGTCCTGGATTTTCTGCACCTTTTCCGCATGCGCCTCGGAGAGCGAGCCGCCGAACACGGTAAAATCCTTGGCGAAGACGAAAACCGTGCGCCCGTTGATGGTGCCCCAGCCGGTCACGACGCCATCGCCGGCAAATTTTGTCTCTTCCATGCCGAAATCGGTCGAGCGGTGTTCGACGAACATGTCGAACTCCTCGAACGAGCCTTCGTCGAGGAAAATGTCGATGCGTTCGCGCGCCGTCAGCTTGCCGCGCTTGTGCTGGGCCTCGATCCGCGTCTTGCCGCCGCCCTCCCGCGCAATGGTCCTGCGGCGTTCCAGCTCGATCAGCACATCCTTCATGGCATCCTCCTCATTGTGACATTTCTGATATCAGGACAAACCGGCCTGCGAAAGCGGTTTGTCGGCGATATCAAACGGCCGTCGCGGTGAAATTCCGGCCGCGTGATTGCTATCCCGTCCCAAGTCGGGCTAAGCCTGTTCTTGGAGTCCTGTCGGACAAAACTGTTTCGGGGGAAACATGGAAGGCTCGCCACAACCACGGTTCGGCCGTCCGGCTGAATATACCGGTCACCGGTTTGCGTTCTCCGGCACCACCAAGGAATATTTCGGCATCTGGATCGTCAACGTATTGCTGACGATTGTGACGCTCGGCATCTATTCCGCCTGGGCAAAGGTGCGGCGCAATCGCTATTTCTACGGCAATACCAAACTGGCCGATGGCTGGTTCGATTATCACGCACGGCCGAAGCAGATTCTGATCGGCCGCGTCCTCGTCGTCGGCTATCTCATCCTCTACAATATACTGCTGCGGTTTTCGCCGCTCCTCGGCGGGCTGCTCGGCCTGGTGTTCATCGTCGCGATCCCCTGGCTGATTGCGCGGGGTCTGCGTTTCAGCGCACGCGTCACCAGCTACCGCAATGTGCGCTTCGATTTCACCGGCGGTTACTGGGGTGCGGTCAGGGCTTTCTTCCTCAGCAGCCTTGTGGCGGGGATTTCCTTTGGCCTGCTCGCACCCATCGCCAGCCGGTGGACCTTGCGCTACACGCTCGGCAACCTGCGCTATGGCGGCAAGGTGTTTTCGCCGGACCCGACGATCGGCTCGCTTTATCGCGTCTGGGTTTTACCTGCCGTACTGACGGTTGCCGGGCTTTTTCTTTTCGGAATCCTGATCGCCGGCGCATCGGCCGGGCTTGCGGCAATGAAGGCGGAGGCTTCGAGCGGCGAAGTGGCATTCATTCTGCTCATATATCTTCTGTTCGTGCCCGTGCTGCTGATCTATGCCGTCACGGGACTGCTCTATTCCGCCGGCATACGCAATGCCGGTCTGAGTGCCACGACATTCGATGACAGGCACTATCTCTATTCCGACATGCCACGCTGGACCTATGCCTGGGTGATGATTTCCAATCTGGTTGTCACTATCGTCACCCTCGGGCTGATGCGGCCCTGGGCTGCTGTCCGGCTGGCGCGCTTTCATGCGGCCTACACGGCCATTGTCTTTGACGGCGATGTCGGCGAGATTTTCTCGGATATCAAGGACAGCGGTTCGGCTGTCGGTTCGGAATTCATGGATATCGAAGGTATCGACTTTGGCTTCTGACATGGGAAAACTGACGACAGGCCTCTGGTACCGCGAAGGATCGAGCGCGGGCCGGGGAGCCAGTCTGGTTTTCGCCGACGCTGCCGTATCGGTCGTTGCCGTGGATGGAACGGTCCTGTCCGCCGCCGCCTTCGATCAGATCGGCATCAGCGACCGTGTCGGGTCGATACCGCGGCGCCTGACCTATCCCGACAGGACCAGTTTCGAGACGATGGACAATGACGCCATCGATGCGCTGGTGGCGGCGCAGCAGGGGCGCAGCGCCGGGTGGGTGCACCGGCTGGAGCGGTTCCATCCCCGGCTGCTGGTGCTCGTCCTCCTGACCTTTGTCTTCGCCTTCTCGATCTACCGCTTTGCCGTGCCCGCGCTGGTCGAAGTCGCCGTTGTGGTCACGCCGCCGGTTGTCCCCGCCCTCATGTCGAAAGGGACGCTGCAAACGCTCGACACGACGGTTTTCTCCCCCAGCACTTTGCCGGATGCCGACAAGGTCAAGCTGAACGAGGGCTTCGGCAAACTCGCGGCCAAATCCAGCCTCGGCGCTGGCGGCTTCAACCTGAATTTTCGCGATGGCGGCATCATCGGCCCCAATGCGTTCGCCTTGCCGGACGGCACGGTCGTCATCACCGACCAGCTGGTCAGGCTGGCGGCTGGCGACACGGACATGCTGCTCGGCGTGCTTGCCCACGAGATCGGCCATGTGGAGCTGAAACACAGCCTGCGCCAGCTCTACCGCGCCGCCGGGGTTGCCGGGCTGATCATGCTGATCGGCGGCGATATCGGCGGCAGCACCCATGACGTGCTGGTGCAGGGCGGCGGTTTGCTGGCCTTGTCCTATTCGCGTGCCGACGAAAGCGCCGCCGACCGGCACAGCGTCGAACTGATGCAGAAGGCCGGTTTTGACCCCGCCGCCATTGCCCGCTTCTTCGCGCTGGTGGAGGACAAGCTCGACGACCACAGCCCCACCAGCATGCTGCAAACCCATCCCGGCACGCCCGAGCGGCGGAAAATGGTGCTCGACTATGCCGGGGCGTTGAAGGCGAGGGCCGGGACGGGCAATTAATTCAGGCCAAATCTTGGACGAAAGCCGCCAGCTGGTCGATGGCGGTGCCCCAGCCCTCGTCAAATCCCATCTCTTCATGCTTGCGGGCGTCGGCGGTGTCCTTGTGCAGGACGCGCGAGGCGTAGCGGGTGCCGCTGCCCTCGGCCTCGAAGGTGATGATCGCGGTCAGGGCCAGCCAGGGTTCGGCCGGTTTCCAGCCACCGGTCATGACGGTGGTGAACACCAGTTTCGCTTCCGGCACGATCTCCAGGAAACAGCCATCGACATGCGGCTGGAAATCGCCGCCGTCCTCGCGCATGCGCGTCTCGAACGCGCCGCCGGGGTGAAGGTCGAGCTTGACCACCTTGCATTCGATGGGGGCGGGGATCCACCATTTCGCCAGATGCTCCGGCGTGCTCCAGGCCTGCCAGACGAGGGCGGGCGGCGCCTTGATGAAACGCGCAATGGTCAGTTCGGATGGGTCAACCGGCATCTTCAACACTCCCGTGCATCTGGGTTTCAACATAATCGGCCAGCCGGTCCGCCCGGCCCTGCCAGAGGGCCCGCTGCTCGGCGAGCCAGGTTTCAGCGGCCGCGAGCCTTTCGGTATCCACCCAGCAGGTGCGCACGCGGCCGATCTTTCTGGAATGGATCAGCCCGTCGGCCTCAAGCACCCGCAGGTGCTTCATGAAGGACGGCAATCCCATGGCAAAGGGTTCCGCCAGTTCCTTGACCGGGGCGGGGCCCCGGGTCAGGCGGCTGACCACGGCGCGGCGGGTGGGGTCGGCGAGGGCGTGAAAGGCGGCATCCAGCGATATCTGATAGTTTTCCATATGGAGAACTATAGTCAAAAGTTTTCCATTTGGCAAACTGTTTTAGGTGCAGAAGTGAAATGCGCTAATCCGCCAGCCGGACACCGGCGCCGCCGGCGCGCTCGGCGCCCTTGTCGAGAAAGACCACCCCGGCCGCCGTCAAGGCGTCCTTGAGATCGTCAAGCGTCCGGTCATAGGGGATGCGTTTGCCGGTTTCGAAGGTTGCAATGGTCGCCGGCGCAACCTTTGCCACCTCCGCAAGCCTGGATTGCGACCAGCCAATCAGGGCGCGTGCAGCACGGCACTGTGCGGGGGAGATTATCATATTTCATCAACCTTGAATTTTTTATATTGACTACCGCAAAAGCATATGGTTATATTATTCATATAAACTCAAAGTCATAGTAGGTCATCCCATATTGCTGGGTACGTTTCTGAAAGCGTACTCACAAAGAAAAAAATTGAACAATTTTGTCGAGACTCCCTCATGAGCAATCGATCAACCCAGCTGGTGGATGCCAGCAATCTGCTGATTGAACTCAAGAACCTTGTCGAAGTGCTGTGCATGGCCGCGTCCGATATCCACGATGAGCGGCAGCAATGCGCGATCCAGTGCATCTGCGATATTGCCGATGAGCGGATTGCCGCAATCAATGCGGTGCTGGACGCTGCACGCCAGGAGCCGGTTTGAAGCCGTCCGCAGCGGGCGGATGATTATTTCACCTTGGCCTGTTTGAGGGCGTCGTTGATACGGCTCTGCCAGCCTTTGCCCGTGGCCTTGAATTTTGCCAGGACATCAGGGTCGAGCCGCAGGGTGACCGGCGTCTTGGTCACGGCCAGAGGCGGGCGGCCACGCGCGGCGATCTCCTTGTCGATTTCGCGGGCGAGCTCGGGAAACACTTCCCTGAACGGCCGCATCTGTTGCATTTCTTCCTTGGTCAGTTCCGGACTGTCGACGGCCTCCCAGTCTTCCCTGCTATAGCCGCGACCCGGTTGGAATGCCTTCTGCAATTCGCGTTTGACAGCCATCAGATCAGCTCCCTTTCCTTCCGGTCGCCATTTGCAAGGCGTGCGGTGCGCGGTTCGACAAGCTCACCATGAGGGACGACGAGGAGTGCAAGAAACTCTATTCTGCAACACTTCTGATTGGCTTGGCAGCTATCATTTCGGCTAACTTTACAGCCCACCTTCCTCATGGTGAGCTTGTCGAACCACGCACCCTGCATCAAACACCATCCATCACCGCCGCCTCTCAGGCGGCGGTGATGGCATTGGCATAAATTTACCAGCTGCCGGTGTTTTGCATCGACAGCCAGGGTTCCTGCGGCGGCAGCGGTGCGCCTTTCTGCAGGATTTCGATGGAAATGCCGTCGGGCGAGCGGACGAAGGCCATGTTGCCGTCGCGGGGCGGGCGGTTGATGATGACGCCGCTGTCCTGCAACTTCTGGCAGGTGGCGTAGATGTTGTCGACGACATAGGCGAGGTGGCCGAAATTGCGCCCGCCCGTATAGGTTTCCGGGTCCCAGTTGTAGGTCAGTTCCAGTTCCGGCGCCCGTTCGGCCACGGCGCGGCCCTTGTCGTCGGGAGCGGCCAGGAAAATCAGCGTGAAACGGCCTTTTTCGTTTTCCGTACGCCGAATTTCCTCAAGGCCGAATTTGTTGCAGTAGAAATCCAGCGATTCATCGATATCGCGGACGCGGACCATTGTGTGAAGATAGCGCATCGTTTTCCCTTGATGTGTGCGTCAGTGTATGAAAGGCGGCAGCAACCGGACGGCTGCCCCGGGCAATTGTGCAATTGCCCCGGGCAATCGTATCATTGCCCCGGGGTGATCATGCGATCGCCGGGCTAGGCGCCTACATCTTTTTGGTAACATTATTTTCATGACGCCACAAATTGACAGGCTTACAACGGGTGGTTGAACCGGTCATCACAAGATTTGCACCTGTTTTTCAACAAAAACAGCCAGATGATACTTGCCCTCATCCATTGGACAGGTGTTATTCTGACTCCAGAGAATCAGTGGTTGCTTTCAGGAGAGGAGGGGCTCGCTTCATGTCAGACAGACCAGTATCAGCCCGGCATTCCCCCGATGATGAACAATTAGCCGATGGCCTCGACCTCATCGAGGTTTCGGGCGCCATCAAATGGTTCGATGTCGCCAAGGGATATGGCTTTGTAATCCCCGACAATGCTGATCTGCCTGATATCCTGCTGCATGTGACCTGCCTGCGCCGCGACGGCTTCCAGACCGCGCTCGAAGGCGCGCGTGTCGTCTGTGAAGTCAAGCAGGGCGAGCGCGGCATGCAGTGCTTCCGCGTGCTCTCGATGGACAGTTCCACCGCCGTTCACCCGACCGAACTGCCGCCGGTGCGCACCCATGTCACCGTCACGCCGTCGAGCGGCCTCGAACGCGTTCTGGTCAAGTGGTTCAACCGCACCAAGGGCTTTGGCTTTCTTACCCGCGGCGAAGGCACCGAGGATATCTTTATCCACATGGAAACGCTGCGCCGCTTCGGCCTGACCGAACTGCGTCCGGGACAGGTGGTGCTGGTCCGTTTCGGCAATGGTGACAAGGGCCTGATGGCTTCGGAAATTCACCCGGATATCGGCACGCAGCTGCCGGCATCCCACTAAGACATCCCATGAACAGTCTGCTCCGCGTGTGCCGGTCTTTGCTGATCGGCCTTCTTGCGCTGGTCCTTGCCACATCGGCCGTGCGCGCCGCGGATCAGCAGCCGATGCATCTGCCCATCGATGCGGCGCCGCTGGTGATCAATACCGCCAGGGGCGATGTTCCCTTTCAGGTGGAGGTGGCCGATACCGACGAGGAGCGCGAGCGGGGATTGATGTTCCGCACCGATCTTAAGGACAACAGCGCCATGCTGTTCGTGTTCGAGGACAGCCGTCTCGTCACCATGTGGATGGAGAATACCCCTTCGGCGCTCGACATGATTTTCCTCGATGAAAACGGCCGTGTATCGGCGATTCGCGCCAATGCGGTGCCGTTTTCCCGGACGACGATTTCCTCCGGCGGTCCCGCGCGGTTCGTCATCGAAGTCAAGGCAGGCACGGCCCGGCGGCTGGGCGTTGCGGTCGGCGACAAGGTGCATCACCCGGCCATCGCAGCGGTCTGCGGCACCTGCACCAAAAAATAGGCTGCATTCGCGTGGTTCGTGGTTCGACAAGCTCACCATGAGGGAGGTGGAGGATTGCAGGGAGCACTATTCTGCAACCCATCAGATTGACCTTGCGCCAAACCACCTCCCTCATGGTGAGCTTGTCGAACCACGCACGATGACCCATAGCATTGCGCCTTGTTTCCAGGAAAAAAGCCCCTTACCATTTTTGACCAGATCAATGAGTCCCGACCCCATGCAATTTTTTGAGAATGATGGATTGAAGCTCGCCTATCTCGATGAGGGCGCGGGCGAACCGGTTCTGCTGATCCACGGCTTTGCCTCGTCGCATTTCTACAATTGGGTGCAGCCTGGCTGGGTGCCGGCCCTGACCGCCGCCGGCTACCGGACCATCGCCATCGACAATCGTGGCCACGGCCAGTCGGACAAGCCGCATGAAAAATCGCTGTATACGCCGACCCTGATGGCCGGGGATGCCGCGGCCCTGCTCAGGCATCTCGGCATCGCGAAAGCCCATGTGATGGGCTATTCCATGGGCGCGCGCATCACCGCTTTCCTGGCGCTGGAACATCCCGAACTGGTGCATGACGTCATTTTCGGCGGGCTTGGTATCGGCATGGTGGAAGGCGCCGGCGACTGGAATCCCATCGCCGAGGCGCTGCTGGCGGAAGACGCCGAGACGGTGACGCATCCGCGCGGAAAAATGTTCCGCATGTTCGCCGACAAGACCAGAAGCGACAAGATCGCCCTGGCCGCCTGCGTGATCACCTCCAAGGAGGAAATCAGCGAAGCCAATATGGCGCGCATCACCCAGCCGGCGCTGGTTGCGGTGGGAACCAAGGACGACATCGGCGGCAACCCGCACCGGCTGGCGGCGCTGATGCCGCAGGGCGAGGCCATCGACATCCCCAACCGCGATCACATGCTGGCCGTCGGCGACAAGGTGTTCAAGGAAGCCGTGCTCACGTTTTTGAAAGCCCACCCGCTCTGAGGGCGGCGGTGTAAACCGCAAGAAGATGTGTGGTGCGTGGTTCGACAAGCTCACCATGAGGGATGTGGAGGATTGCAGGGAGCACTCTTCTGCAATGGTTCCGATGAGCGTTACAGCACCAACCTCCCTCATGGTGAGCTTGTCGAACCACGCATAGACCGCGACACTGTTTCAGCCCGGTGAATTTGGGGTGTCAACCCATCGCTTTTGCCGTATGCTGGTGGCAACGCAAGACTATTGGCTGATTGCCTGGAGTAGGACATGTCCGCAAGCAACCCGATGAAAATGACCGGATCGGTCAAGCAGATGGATCCGATCTGGCTGTCCATCCGTGCCGAAGCCGAGGAAACCATCCGCCAGGAGCCACTGCTGGCGACGTTCCTGTACACCACGATTCTCAACCACCAGTCGCTGGAGCAGGCGGTCATTCACCGCATTTCACAGCGGCTCGATCATCCGGATGTCGAGTCGGAGCTGCTACGCCAGACCTTTACCGCGATGATGGACGCCACGCCGTCCTGGTCGCAGATTCTGCGCGTCGACATCCAGGCCGTCTATGACCGCGATCCCGCCTGCACGCGGTTCATCGAGCCGATCCTTTATTTCAAGGGGTTCCAGGCGATCCAGACGCACCGGCTGGCCAACTGGCTGTGGAACGAGGGCCGCAAGGACTTTGCCCTCTACCTGCAGAGCCGCTCATCCTCCGTCTTCCAGACCGATATCCATCCCGCCGTGCCGATGGGGCAGGGCGTGTTCTTCGACCATGCCACCGGCATCGTCGTCGGCATGACCGCCGTCATCGAGGACAATGTCTCGATCCTGCAGGGCGTCACGCTCGGCGGTACCGGTAAGGAAACCGGCGACCGTCATCCAAAAATTCGCCACGGCGTGCTGATCGGTGCCGGGGCCAGCATCCTTGGCAATATCGAAATCGGCCATTGCTCGAAAGTTGCCTCCGGTTCCGTGGTGCTCAAGCCCGTGCCGCACAATGTCACCGTCGCCGGGGTTCCCGCCCGGGTCGTTGGCGAAACCGGCTGCGCCGAACCGTCCCGCGCCATGGACCAGCTCATCACCAATTTCGACTGAAACCGGGCGCTTCAGTGATTGAAACGAACATGCCGGCCCTTTACAGGGCCGGTTGCTGCATGCCACAAGCCCGCTTCACAATTTTGCATTCGACAGGAGAAACCGCGTGAAACCCGAAGAACTGAAAAAACTCGACAGCTATTTCAAGCGTACATTCAGAAACACGGAACTCACGGTAAAGGCCCGTCCCCGCAAGGACGATTCGGCTGAACTCTATCTTGGCGATGAATTTCTCGGCCTGATCTACAAGGATGAAGATGAGGGCGAACTGTCCTACAACTTCTCCATGGCCATTCTCGACATGGATCTCTGACGGTTAACGCCGTTTGGAATGGAAGTGCCGCCCGCATTCGGCGTCACTTCGGTGTCTTGAGATGGCCTTGCGCAAAGGCCAGGACCTTTTGCTCCAATTCCTGCCAGTTGGCGAGAAATTCGCGCGGGAATCGGTAGGTCAGCTGCAGATCCTCACCGATGAAAACATCCCGCTGGCAGGAGGCAAGGTTGCTTTTCGACGTCGCCTCGTCGAGGCAGCGCGCGACAAAGAAGCTGCGGCCCTTGCTTTCCGGTGAGGAGACGAGCTGCTCACTGACGAAACCGCTGGTGGCGCGAAAGGTCTGGATGGTCAGGCCCGCCGGGCCTTTGATGCCGGGGCCGTCCGTCAACGTGCTGTAGACCGGACCGTAGCGGCCGGACATGTCGCGCGAGGTTGCGCGCGGCTCAAACGTCAGGAAGAGCAGCGCCTTCTTTTCGCCCGCGCCGTTGAAATCCCGGATGAATTCCGGTTGGTAGCCCTGCATGTCGGGCCAGTGCAGATAGAGATCAACCCGCTGCGCCACCCCATCGCGCCGCTGCGCCCGGAAGCGGATGGCGTTGGCCGGCAGCGCCAGCACGCTGTTGCCGATCACCACCTCATGCACGTTGGTGTCTTCCGTATGCCCGCCGAGGGAAATCGTATGGCCGAAATAATGCCCGGCAACGACAAGCCCGACCGTCAGGAGGGCGAGCGCCGCGACGCCATAGAAAATGCGCTGCAGAAAGGGGCTGCCCGTTATCGATTCCACGCGCTGTGCGGAAGCTTGCATCAACCTTCGGGTCCTGTTGCCTCGGTTGACAGGGAGGCTAACGTCAAAGTGCTGATTTATGGTTAACCACACGTGAAAGTTGTATTCGCATCGGCATCGCCAAGCGGGCGGCGGCTCGCTAAGCTGAGCGTGAAGAATCTGAGGAGGAACGATGCCCCTATTCACGCTCGACGGCCACGCGCCTGAATTTGAACACCGGAAATCGAACTGGATCGCGCCCGATGCGACGCTGGTCGGCAAGGTCTTTCTCGGTGAAAATGCCGGCATCTGGTTCGGTGCCGTTCTGCGCGGCGACAATGAACTGATCCATGTCGGCCGCAACACCAATGTCCAGGAACATACGGTGATGCACACGGATATGGGTTATCCCCTGACGATCGGCGAGGGCTGCACCATCGGCCACCGCGCCATGCTGCACGGCTGCACCATCGGCGAAAACACGCTGATCGGCATCGGCGCCATCATTCTCAACGGTGCGAAAATCGGCAGGAATTCGCTGGTGGGCGCCGGAGCGCTGGTGACGGAGCGCAAGGAGTTCCCCGACAATGCGCTTATTGTCGGATCGCCGGCGCGGGTCATCCGCACGCTGGACGGGGCTGCCATCGAACAGCTCCGGCTTTCCGCCGCCCATTATGTCGAGAACGGCAGGCGCTTCATGCGGGGGCTTGAGATCAGCTGATCCTGTCCGGCATTATTTCCCGATGCTGCCGACCAGAACCTGGCGGTCGTCGGTGATGGACACCCATGCGCCGGTATAATGCGTCGACTGGCGCTTCAGATAGTCATAGCTCGTTTCGTTCCACGGCTTGATCTGCGGTTCCAGATTGTCGAGGACATAGTCGCCCCGGTCGGTGCGCACGGTCAGAACCGCATGGCCTTCGCCATTCATCTGGCGCACGACGGTGATCAGCAGCGCGCTGACGGGCAGGCCGCGCTGCATCAGCATCCGGCGCTTGAGCAGCACGTAGTCTTCGCAGTCGCCGACATTGCCGACCTTGTCGGGATAGCCCCAATATTCCTCGACGCCGTAGATTTCCATGTCCGTGGCCGGCTTGATATCCGTGTTGACCTGGGTGTTGACCTGAACCAGCTGCGCCCAGACTTTTGGCGTCAGGGACACCGGCGTGTCGCTGATGCTGCGGATGCGGCATTCGTCCTGGTAGATCTGGCAGAAATCGTAATGGCCGATAGGCTGCGAAGTGCGCCCGCCGGTCTGCATCACCGTCGCCGTGGACCGCGCCGGGCCCGCCTGGGTGCCTATGCTCATCAACAGAAGGGCTGCGCCCGCAAGAATTATGCTTTTTATCATACCGTCGTCTCCCCGGTTGAGGTGACAATGACAGGGAGACCTTGATCTGATGGAAATCTGCAGCAATAAATCCGAACAAAACGGGTAGCAGAAAATAAACTATCGCTCGTTGCGAAGTATTATTGAATATTACTGTTTTGTTTAAAGCAGGAGTTTGGCGAAGTATACGAAGTATATTTCGGTTAAAGTTTGGTTTTTCTCGGAAGGTAATTATTTATGATCGCTTAAAGCGTGCCGCTCTATGGCTTGCACGCTGAAGTCATTTGGTAACCAAGCGAGGGATATTTAATTCTGCAGGGAGATTTCGATGGCTTCCCGGCTCTGGACCGTCGCGAACTCGATGGCAATGCCTTCCTCGAAATGGCGCACGACGCGCCCGCGCATGGAGCCGAGAACGACCTGGCTGTGCAGGGCGGGGCGCATGCGGATTTCAACCGCCGCGCCGGAGATCGACAAATCGATGATGCGGCAGGGATATTCGCGGCCATCCGCCATGCCGAGCTTGGCAATGGGGTTGCGCGGCGCGATACGCTGGTGGCGCCGGTCTTCCGGCATGTCCAGCTCATGCTTGTTGGCAAGCCAGGTCAGCTGCGCCGCGATCTTGTTCTTCTTGCGCTCCGATGCGACGAGCGAAAGGTAAAAGCCGTTGCTGACGAGGCGCTCCACCGTGCCTTCGATGCGACCGATATGATCGACATAGGCAATGATGCGCTCGCCCGTACCGGCCATGACTTCCGTGGTGAACAGGGCCTCGCCAGGCGACATTTCACTGATCTGACCGACATGTTCGGTCCGGTCTTCCAGCATGAAGCGGCCGTAAAGTTCGACCTTCACGCGATGGAATTTTCCCGTCGTGGCGATAGTCTGGGTTGAATCGTCACGGGTCAGATGCATGAAGTGTGTCCGAAGGCTTAAAATGACTCTTTATCTCTGAAGATTAGAACACAAGTCTTAACGGCGATGTAACAGATGCAGGTCTTGCTTAGGTTTTACTAACCTAGTCCAAGATTTTCCCGCCGTCGAAGACCATGAGATGTCTGACCCGGCGGCTGCCATTGGGAGCAGGCAGGAGTATATTGGAAATCAGGGGCTTGTGATCTTCAGCCCGGACGCTGCCGGCAGGCATATTGGCTGCATTGCGCGGATCGATCATCGCGATGGAGCGCAGGCTGTTTTCGATGATCGCGTCGGATTCCAGCCAGAACGGCTTGCCGGCCGGCGCGATCATGCCCAGCAGGTGCCGTTCATGCACCTCGTTGGCGAGGGGCAGCAGGATGAGGTTGAACAGCATCTTGCGCCCGCGGCTGCTCTTGCCCTCATAGGTCGACTGGACGACGGTCTTGCTGGTCAGGCTGCTGGCGACGATGCGCGCGATGACGACCCTGTCCTTGGCCTGCCAGATGGAGCTGAAGCTCTGGCCTTTCAGTTCGCGGCCATAGATCGAGCAGATGCGCGTTCCGGCCAGCCGGAACCGCGCTTCGCCGGGGCCGCTGGCGCGCAGGATGAAGGTTTCGGACAGGCGCGAGCGGATGAGCGCGGGCGAAATCTCCCGCCGTTCCGGCGCTGCGCGGGTTCCGCGCAGATCGTTCCAGTAGGCGAAGATCTCGCTGGTTCCGTCGTGCCGCATATGCTGCTTCCTGTTGATATTCCGGTCTTGCGCCGTATGGGGTGCGTGGTTCGACAAGCTCACCATGAGGGTGTGGTCTGGCTGCAATGCCAATAGCAAACGCCGCAGACTATGACTCCCTGCAACCCACAACCTCCCTCATGGTGAGCTTGTCGAACCACGCGCCACGAACCCCCGCTGTCCACGAGCGCTGACTTTGGCACCGGCAGGCGGGAAGCGCCATTGGCGAAGCGGCTGCGTCCACCGCAGGGGACGATTAAGGTTAACAAATGGTTTAGATTGAGCGGCCGCTGCCGGCATGCGACAAGGGGGGCGAGTAGAGTTCTATGTTCATGTATCCAGCTCGGGGCCGTTCAACATCATTGAACGGCCTTATTTTTGTTTGGAGAGTTTGCTGCTAAGCACGCATTGCACTGAATCAGTTGCGGGAAGAATGACGGACCTATGAGCACCCCTGATCAATCACCGGCACGCGAGCCGATCTTCAACATTCCCGGCGTCATCCTCGCCATATTCGCCATCTGCGCCGCGGTGTTTCTGGTTGAAAACTACGTGCTGACCGAGGCGCAGGACAACAATTTCCTGCTGGATTACGCCTTCATTCCCGCGCGGTTTTCCCAGTTCGGCGGGTTTTATTCGCCCGCCGCCTGGCTGACCACCATCACCTATTCCTTCATGCACGGCAGTTTTGCCCATATAGCGCTCAATATGGTCTGGCTTGCCGCCTTCGGCTCGCCGCTGGCGGCGCGCATCGGGCCGCTGCGCACGTCGCTGTTCTGGATCGTCACCGCCGTTGCCGCCGTCATGATGCACTTTGCCATTTACCCCGCCAGCCCGATCCCGCTGGTCGGTGCCTCCGGCGCCATATCCGGCATGATGGGGGCGGCCGCGCGCTTCGGTTTCCGCCGCTCGACCCAGCGCAATTCCGCGGCGTTTACCGGGCCGATCCTGCCGATTGCCGTTGCGCTGCGGACCCGCACCGTTCTCGTTTTCGTCGCCGTCTGGTTCATCACCAATATCGGCACCGGCCTTTTCGCCGTCGTGCCGGGAGATGCCGCAACGATCGCCTGGGAAGCGCATATTGGCGGCTTTCTCATCGGGTTTCTGGGCATTGCCCTGTTTGATCGCGGCGACCGGCGCTGAATTGTCGGCATGATTGCAAAGCTGTTGCATTGGGGGCAACATACGCGCACCATGGCGCATTGACCGCCGGGATAAAGGAGGATCGCGGCGGTCAGCGTTAGGACTTATGTGCAAGGAGGACGTACATGACAGTCAAAATGATACTGGAACGCAAAGGCTACGACGTTTTTAGCGCAGCACCCGAAACGACCCTTGGCGACGCGGTCGCCGCACTGGCCAAACACAAGATCGGCGCCATTGTCATCGTCGATGACAAGAAGGCCATCAAGGGTATTCTCTCCGAGCGCGACGTCGTGCGCGCCATTGCTGCCGATGGCGCCGATGTGCTCTGGCGTCCCGTTTCCGAAATCATGACCATCAAGGTCAGCGTGTGCTCGGAAAAGCATACGGTCAACCAGGTCATGGAAATGATGACCCGCGGCCGCTTCCGCCACCTGCCGGTCGAGAAGGATGGCCGGTTGCACGGTATCGTGTCCATCGGCGACGTGGTGAAGCTGCGCATCGAGGAAGTGGAGCGCGAGTCCCAGGAAATTCGCAGTTATATCGCAACCGCCTGAAGCGGTTGCGCTGACGGATCGGGTCAGAACACGACCTTCTGCATGCGCTCGAGCTCGCCGAGCCGGGCCATGGTTTCCTCATAGCCGAGTTTGATCGCCTCGTCGGCGCGGTGAAACTCGGCCAGCCCCACATGGCCGATTTTCGGCAGCAGCGCGATGTCAGGCGGATCGCCGGCCATGCGGGCGCGGGAAATCCGGTCCTGAATGATGTTGAACGATTCCATCATCACGCCGGTAATGCCAAGCCGCGTGGCGCGCGCCGCGCGGAAATGCGCCACCGCGCCTTCGCGTTCGGCATCGGCGGCAAGCGTCGCTCCGGCCGAATGCTTGATCACGGCGGCACGCCCGAACTGGTCGTAGTGCAGGTTCACCGCCACCACCAGCGGCTGTTCGTAGGAGCGGCAGACGGAAACCGGCACCGGATTGACCAGCGCGCCGTCCACCAGGATGCGGCCGTTGCACTCGACCGGCTCGAACACGCCGGGCAGGGCATAGGATGCCCGCATGGCGGTGATCAGGTTGCCGCGCGTCAGCCAGATTTCGTGGCCGGTATTGATCTCCGTGCACACCGCGATGAACGGTTTCGGCAGGTCTTCGATGGAAAGCGCGGAGAGATGGTCGCGCAGGCGCTTGTCAAGCTTCATGCCGCCGAACAGGCCGCTGCCGCCGAACCGCAGGTCCAGCAGCGAGAAAATGCCGCGCTTGGTCAGGCTGCGCGCGAACTCTTCCAGCTGGTCGAGCTTGCCGCCGAGATAACAGCCGCCGACCAGCGCGCCGATCGACGTGCCCGCAATCATGGAAATCTCGATACCGGCCTCGTCGAGCGCGCGCAGCACGCCGATATGCGCCCAGCCGCGCGCCGCGCCGCCGCCCAGGGCCAGCGCGATTGGGGCTCTCTTGTCACTGTGGGGGGACGGATCCATGACCGGTGTTTCAGGACCGTTCGTAACGCCAATCGGTTCTGCCGCACGTAGCCGTCGCGATGCCCATTCGAGCATGGCATGCACTCCTAAAGTCGTATTCGCACATTATCCCCTCACTTTGGTATCCAAAGGATGAATATTGCGGAATTATGGCCGCTTAGCCAACCAACGAAAACGAGAGCATCCGATCAACGGCACCGGAGAGCAGAAATATGCTACGCCTCCGGCGTCATGACCAGATGGGATGTGCCATTTTCGCTGACGACCTGACGGTAGAAACATGATCGGCGGCCAGTATGGCACGTCGGGCCGTTTCCAGCCACCGTTACCTCCAGCCAAAGCGCGTCCTGATCGCAATCGGTGCGCATTCGGACAACGGTCTGCAGGTTTCCGGAGGTCTCGCCCTTCTTCCACAGCGACTGGCGCGACCGCGACCAGTAATGGGCGATGCCGGTCTCCAAAGTCAGGCGCAGCGATTGCGCATTCATGTGCGCCACCATCAGGAGATGGCCGTCACGCGCATCGGTGACGACGGCGGTCACGAGACCAGCGGCATCGAAGCGCGGTGCGAACACCGCGCCTTCTTCGTTTGCATGTGTGTCGGCAAGGGGCGACGAAAAGGAACCGTTGGACATGACTGCCAATTCTGGAAAAGACTGGTTTAGCGACCCTTGACGAGGGTCATGAAGCGGACCTGTTCGTTGACGTCACCCTTGAAGGCACCGGTAAAGGTGGTGGTGGTCGTCGTCGAACCGGACACGCGGATGCCGCGCATGGCCATGCACATATGCTCGGCCTCGATCATGATGGCCACGCCGCGCGGGCGCAGCGACCCCTGGATCGCATTGGCGATCTGGGCTGTCATGCTCTCCTGCGTCTGCAGGCGGCGGGCATAGATATGCACGACACGGGCGATCTTCGACAGGCCGACCACTTTCTCGCCATCGGGCAGATAGGCGACATGCGCCTTGCCGATGATGGGAACCATGTGATGCTCGCAGTGCGAAAAGAACGGTATGTCCTTGATGAAGACGATGTCGTCATAACCGGCAACTTCTTCAAAGGTGCGTCCGAGCACTTCCTCCGGGTCTTCATCATAGCCCGAAAACAGTTCCTTATAGGCTTTTGCCACGCGCTGCGGCGTGTCGAGCAGGCCTTCGCGGTCCGGATTGTCGCCGGCCCAGAGCAGCAGCGTGCGAACGGCAGCTTCCGCTTCTTCCTGGGTTGGGCGTCGTAGGCTGTTCTGATTGCCAGTCGTTGACTGCAAACTTTTTATTACCGCATCCATCGCGATCTCCCGTAGTCGCCCTCAAGGGAGCGACGAGTTAAACGGCAATACACGATAGTCGTTCCGAAACGAATACGTGGTGTATTGAAGCCGGCTTGGCCCTGAGGCTGAACCTGGGCAACTACATCTACCATTGACGCAGAATTTACGCCATGGCGCTTTGTGCTCGCCCGCTCACATACTATATAGAGAGTGAATTCGGGATTCATAGGGCCAAAGCGATGGACAATTGTCTGTTTGCGCTTCGCTTCGGGCCGTGTCACCAGCGGAAGCTCATTATGATCAATGACGTCTACAACACGCGCATTCTGGAGTTTGCCGGGAATATCCAGCGCCTTGGCCGTCTGGACAATCCCGATGCAACCGCCACGGCGCATTCGAAACTCTGTGGTTCGACGGTGATTGTCGATCTCAAGGTCAAGGACGGCGTGGTGACGGATTTCGCCCATGACGTCAAAGCCTGCGCGCTCGGCCAGGCGTCGTCGTCGATCATGGCGCGGCATGTGGTCGGCGCGACCAGCGAGGAATTGCACGCTGTGCGCGATGCCATGTTCAAAATGCTGAAAGAGAATGGGGCGCCGCCGCAGGGGCGCTTTGAAGACCTGAAGTTTCTTGAGCCGGTGCGCGACTACAAGGCCCGGCACAATTCCACCATGCTGACCTTCGAGGCGGTGGTGGATTGCCTCGACCAGATCGAGAAGAAAAACGCCGAAGCGGCCGCCTGAACCGCCGATGTGCGCTGACCCCGCCCACAACCATTCCCCTGCGGCGGGAAAGAAATATTCCCGCAACTGGAACGGACCATGGCGCAAAACGCCGGGGCGGCTGTTCGGCACGGCCTTCGTCCGGCTGTACCAGCTGACGCTGTCCGGCTTCATCGGCAATTCCTGCCGCCACCTGCCGACCTGTTCCGAATATGCCTATGAATCCATCGCCCGTTACGGCCTGTGGACGGGGGGCTGGATGGGCCTGTTCCGGTTCGTCCGCTGCGGGCCCGGCGGCACCAGCGGTCACGATCCCGTGCCGGCGACGCTGGACAAGCGTTTTGCCTGGTACCTGCCGTGGCGGTACTGGCGTGTGAGCAAACAATAGATGGAATGGGCTGTCAGCATTGGTCTAACGCCACCCGGGCGCCGATTAAGCGCGGGCTATCTCGGATTCGGCCCACACGGCGTATTCTTCGAGTTGGGTCAGCAGTGACCGGGCGTCAGAGAGCAGCATGAAACGCCCGCCATATTGGGCCAGGTCTTTATTCCCGAGTATTCGGGCCAATTTGGTTTCTTGGGCCTTCGGTAGGCGATTACCCATAACCTGACGCAGGGTCTTCACCATAGCCGAATGGTCCTGCTGGTTTATCTTGTTTCCAAAGGTTGCAGTCAAGGCATCCGTATAGGCGATTGCCGCATTGACGATCGTCGCGGCGATCGGGTTTCCCAGGGTGCCGGATTGCGCTATGGCCACCTGATTCTGCGCGGATTCCAAAAATGCTCTGGCGATCGTCAGGCGATTTAAACCATGGCTGGCGTCAACTGCTTTCGTGGAGCCGCTTCTTGTCACGCCTGAGTTTCCTTATCGGCAATTGCTTGGAAGATGGACGTGGGGCGCGGACCGCTTACCACCAAAGCATCGGCCACAAATGCTTTCCATAACGGATCATTGTTTTCCATTAATCGTCTAAGATCGGCGCGTGAAAGCGTATTGACCGATGGTGAGAACGATAGGGCCTCACCTCTAGCCAACAGAAAATCGACGCTCCCGCTTTGCACAGACGAAACATCTTCGTCTTGAGCGATAACGACAACATCAAGATCGCTTTCCGCACGGTCTTCTCCCCGGGCGACACTGCCATAAATCCATGCCGCCATCACTTTGTTGCCGAGTGAGGCCACGCACTCTCTTACAGCGTCGATAACAGCATTGAAGCGTGCCTCTTCTGCATCGAAGAGAGACAGAATGGACGTGTTGAGCGGCGATATTCGGCTCATGCTGAAAAGTCGAGCGCGACCGCTGCCCACTTCGTCAAGTATACCGAACGCGACGAGAATGGAGAGCGCATTGAGCACCGAAGGCAGCGTCAGTTTTGTTCTCTTGACAAGAGTGGATGCATCCAGTTGACCGCCATGGCGTGACAGTTCACGCACGACCCTGACATTGGCTTCGGTTCCGAAAACCGACGAGAGAGGAAAGCGAATAGCGCTTTGGGGTTTGGGGCGGGCCACGACGACTCCTGAACGATATCTGCCTTTATATATGAATGTCTTTAGAAAACAATAGATATCTTTAGTTTACTATTGTTATCTATATCAAAGTCAGTTCTGTCCCGATACGTAGGGTTGCCGATTTGTGCCAGCGCCATAACGCGGTAAAAACCCAAATAAAAGTGTCTGGAGCGTGCATATCGGTATCAGGGAACCAGATCAAAGCGGCGCGTGCCTTGGCCGGGATGGACCAGAAAGCCCTTGCCGATGCTGCCGGGGTTGGCATCAACACGATCCGTAATTTCGAGGGGGCAGGCCAAGCAATCGTTCGCGGCAGGATCGACACGCTGGAAGCCATTCGCAGCGCACTGTTTACGGCCGGTGTCGAACTGCTTGATGACGGCCAGACATCCGCGAGCGGTCCGGGGGTGCGCTTGCGCCGGGAATAGGGCCGCACGTTGGATGATGATTGGCTTCAGATTGTGCGTGGTTCGACAAGCTCACCATGAGGGAGGGGGATGATTGCAGGGAGCTAAGTTCTGCAACGTCTCCGATTGGCCTTGCAGCCCACCCAACTCCCTCATGGTGAGCTTCCTGAGCTTGTCGAAGGGCGAACCACGCACCACCCACTTGCAGCGGTCAAAACCCGCTTTTCCGCAACCGCCACTTTACGCCGGATCAATCTGCGCATAAAAGTCCGCTCGCCGGAGCCGTTCCGGTCATGAAACACCACCCGCGATTGTTGGCGGGACTGGATAGGAGCAACTGATGTCACAGACAGTTTCCAAAACTGTATCCATGCAATTCCCCGATGGCTCGAAGCGCGAATACGACGCGGCCATATCCGGTGCGGAACTTGCCGAATCCATTTCGAAATCCCTGGCCAAGAAGGCCGTGGCCTATGCGGTCGACGGGGTCGTGCGCGATCTGTCCGACCCGCTGCAGCATTCCGGCAGCATCGAGATCCTGACCCGCGACGATCCGCGTGCGCTCGAGCTGATCCGGCACGATTGCGCCCACGTCCTCGCCGAGGCCGTGCAGGAGCTGTTTCCGGGCACCCAGGTCACCATCGGCCCGGTGATCGAGAACGGGTTCTACTACGATTTTGCCAAGAACGAGCCCTTCACGCCCGATGACCTGCCGCTCATCGAGAAGAAGATGCGCGAGATCATCGCCCGCAACAGGCCGTTCACCAAGGAAATCTGGTCGCGCGAAAAGGCCCGCAAGGTCTTTGCCGAGAAGGGCGAGGCCTACAAGGTCGAGCTGGTCGATGCGATCCCGGAAGGCCAGGACCTGAAGATTTATGCGCAGGGCGACTGGTACGACCTGTGCCGCGGCCCGCACATGGCCTCGACCGGCCAGGTCGGTAATGCCTTCAAGCTGATGAAGGTGGCCGGTGCCTACTGGCGCGGCGACAGCAACAACCCGATGCTCAGCCGCATCTACGGCACCGCCTTTGCCACCGATGCCGAGCTGCAATCCTACCTGCATGTGCTGGAGGAGGCGGAAAAGCGCGATCACCGCAAGCTCGGCCGCGAAATGGACCTGTTCCATTTCCAGGAGGAGGGCCCCGGCGTCGTGTTCTGGCACGCCAAGGGCTGGCGCATGTTCCAGACGCTGGTCAGCTACATGCGCCGCCGTCTCGACGGTGTCTATCAGGAAGTCAATGCGCCGCAGGTGCTCGACAAGTCCCTGTGGGAGACGTCGGGTCACTGGGGCTGGTATCGCGACAACATGTTCAAGGTGACGGTCGCCGGCGATGAAACCGATGACGAGCGCGTCTTCGCGCTCAAGCCGATGAACTGCCCGGGCCACGTGCAGATCTTCAAGCATGGCTTGAAGTCCTACCGCGATCTGCCGGTGCGGCTTGCGGAATTCGGCAATGTGCACCGCTATGAGCCGTCGGGCGCGCTGCATGGGCTGATGCGCGTGCGCGGGTTCACGCAGGACGATGCGCATGTGTTCTGCACGGACGAACAGATGGCGGCCGAATGCCTGCGCATCAATGACCTGATCCTGTCCGTCTACAAGGATTTCGGCTTTGACGAGATCACGATCAAGCTGTCGACGCGCCCGGAAAAGCGCGTCGGTTCCGATGCACTGTGGGATCGGGCTGAAAACGTGATGATGGGTGTGCTGGAGCAGATCCAGCAGCAGTCGAACGACATCAAGACCGGCATTTTGCCGGGCGAGGGTGCGTTCTACGGTCCCAAGTTCGAATACACGCTGAAGGACGCCATCGGCCGCGAATGGCAATGCGGCACGACGCAGGTCGATTTCAACCTGCCTGAACGGTTCGGTGCCTTCTACATCGACTCGACTTCCGAGAAGAAGCAGCCGGTGATGATCCACCGCGCCATCTGCGGCTCGATGGAGCGCTTCCTCGGCATTCTCATCGAAAACTTTGCCGGTCATCTGCCGTTGTGGTTTGCGCCGGTGCAGGTGGTTGTGGCCACCATCACCACGGAAGCCGACGATTACGGCAGGCAGGTCGCCAAGGAACTGAAGGCGGCGGGGCTGCAGGTCATCACCGATTTCCGCAATGAGAAGATCAACTACAAGGTGCGCGAGCATTCCCTGCAGAAGGTCCCGGTCATTCTCGTCTGCGGCATGCGCGAGGCGGAGGAGCGGACGGTGAACATGCGCCGTCTGGGTTCGCAGAACCAGACCTCGCTCAGCCTTGATGATGCGATCCGGCAGCTCGGCGAGGAAGCCACGCCGCCGGACCTGTTGCGCGCCGCAGCGGAGTAATCCCGCCCATTGCTTTGTGATAGCGTGGTGACTTTCATCACGCTGTCATGGAGTTGCGTGCGCCAGTGAATACAGCTGTTTCAGCGTGCGCTGAGCAAGGCGGGCTTGTATGCCTCGGTAGCTCTGCGGATTCCTGGGATGCACATCGCCCGATAAACTGCCTCCACAAATGCAATATGGATGGGCGCCATGATCGGGAAAAACGAAGCATAAATCGCATATGGAGGTGTCGAAGCGTTTGAGCTGAATCTGACCGACGGTCTCCCAAAACAATCCAATGGAAGTGCAACGAGATTGTCGTTTGCAAAAGCCGTCCGCTTGATCTGGTCGCTGAAAAGATGACTCTTGCCAATTGGCGATAATATGCTAATTTTATGCCAGAAAGAGAGAGTGCCATGCAACTCCAGCCTATTGCTTCAACCCCATTCAACAGATCATCTGCTGAGATCACCGATGTGGAAGCAGGGGCGCTTGCCCGCACGACTGTGAACCTCTTCGGCGCCTGGAAGCTCACGGATGCACAAGCTTGCACCTTGCTCGGTGGTTTGTCAGCCCGCACGTGGGCACGCTGGAAAGAAGGCAATGTGGGGCGTGTCGACCGAGACCTGAAAATGCGGATGGCTCACCTGATGGGTATTCATAAGGGCGTCCGACACCTGTTTAAGGAGCCAGCACGAGGATATGAGTGGATTAAAGCGCCTAATACGGCTTTTGGCGGTAAGTCAGCGCTCGACGTGATGCTGCAAGGCGAGCTTTCTGATCTGGCGGTAATGCGTGAATGGCTCGATGCGGAGCGCAGTGCGTGGTAAGTGGGCTTGCTGTCCGAACCCAGGTACAGTGGCCCAAAACCTACCGCATCATCCGATCCATCTATCCGCCTATCGATTTGTTCGAGGACATCGCCGATCCGCGTGACTGGGAGGCTCTTGTCGCTGTCGAGGCGAAAACGAATCCGCGCATTCGATTTGAGGTGGGCGATCTTGGCAAGGTACCCGCGCACCGTCGCGTTTCGGGCATCGGCGCCAGTTATGTTATGGCCCCCTTTGTCCATTGCTCCACAGGGCGGCCAGGTCGCTTCACGGACGGAAGTTATGGCATCTACTATGCAGGCGAGAGTGAAGACGTCGCCGTCGCCGAAACCATACATCACCATCAGAAATTCATGCGGTCAACGCCGCAGCCTCCGGGGTGGACGTCGGACTTTCGCGTCTTGGTGGGCAGCGTGGACCGGGCACTGGATGACGTGAATGCGGTGCCTGACGTTCTTCATCCGCACGATTACACCGCTTCGCAAGTGGAGGGAGGTGGACTTCGGGCCGCGGGAAGCGATGGCCTCCTGTGGAACAGCGTTCGAATGCCCGGTCAACGGTGCATCGGTATCTTCTGGCCGGACGTCATAACCATTCCTGTCCAGGGACGGCACTACTGCTATCACTGGAACGGCACGCGGGTCGATTTTGTGCGTCAGTACGATACCGGAGCCGTCCTGGCGGTAACGTGACAGGCGGCTTGTGGCACTTGCCCTATACGGCGGGAAAATGAACGAACGCCGCAAAGGAGTCATAAAATGCGTCCTCTGTTGCGCCAGTTCACAAAGTAATCTAGCAGATGCCGCACATTGCTTTGTGACAGCGTGGTGACTTTCATCACGCTGTCATGGAGTTGCGTGACTATTCAGCCGTTTCATTATTTGCCGGGATGCGATCGTGCAGTTCAGAGAACTCTCCTACGCCAATGACACCCAGTCGCGCATCACCCAATGGCTGATCCGTTCGATTGAAGGCCTGTCCGGCCGCGACCACTATGTCCGGCTCTACAATGCCTGGCGCACCGACATCGTTCCGGCGGGAATCGATGTGTTCTGCCGCATGATGGACCTGATCAACATCAGGCTCGACGTTGCGGACCAGTGGCCGCCGCAGCATCTGCCCGATACGCCGCTGGTGATCGTCGCCAACCATCCCTTCGGCATCGGCGACGGCATTGCCGCGCTGGCGCTGGCCGAACAGCTCGGCCGGCCGTTCCGCGTGCTCATCAACAACGACCTGATGAAGGTGCCGGAAATCCGCCCCTATGCGCTGCCGGTCTGCTTCGACGAAACCAAGGAAGCGGTGGCGATGAACATGGCCACCCGCCATGAGGCGGTGCGTTTGCTGAAAGAAGGTGTCACCATCGTCGTCTTCCCGGCGGGCGGCGTTGCCACGGCGCCCAAGGGTTTTGGCCGGGCGGAGGATTTGCCCTGGAAGATTTTTCCGGCCAAGCTGGTGCAGCAGGCCAAGGCGTCGGTCATCCCGGTGTATTTCGGCGGGCAGAACGGCCGGGTTTTCCATCTCGCCAGCAAGATTTCGATGACGCTGCGCATTTCGCTGCTCATCCGCGAATTCCGCAAGCTGTCCGGCAAGGCCATCACCGTGCGCATCGGCCGGACAATGGACTGGTCGGAACTGGCACCGCTGGCCGACCGCAAGAATTTGCTGGATTATATGTATGGCGCGGTGTTTGCGCTGGCTCCGGCCGCAACGCGCCGCTGAGCCTCGGTCCTGCGGCCCGGTCCCGCGGCTCAGTCCAGCGGATCGTCGCCGCTGGCGGGCTGATTGGCGGTGGAGGCGGCGCTGGCGCCGTTGGTCGCCAGAAGTTCCACATCCTGGTTGCGCCCGGCAACGACCTTGAAATCGCGCTGGTAAATCTTGTCCTTGTTCTTGGCGATGATGACGTATTCGCCTTCCGCCAGCACCATGGAGGCAAAGGCGCCGACGCTTTCGCGCACGATGTCGCCCGAGGTCGTCAGCACCGACCAGGCGGTATCGGCAAGCGCTTCGCCGCCGGCCTCGCGCACCAGTTTCATCGTCAGCTGCGCGGCGCGGTGCTCCACATTGGCCTCGGTGATCTTGCCGGCCTCGACGCGGATATCCGCGCGGATGACCGCATTGGCCGTGCCGTAATTGGAGACGATCTGATAGGTCCCGGCATTCAGCCGCACGACGCTTTCCGGCTTGACGTCGGGGATGATGAGCGCCCGTTCGCCGCTGGCGTCCTCGTGGTCCTCATAGATGGAGAATCGCAGCTGGTCCTGCGGGATGCGCGCGCCGCCGGACAGAACCGCGTTGAGCTTGACGCCGCCCGCATCGAGAATCATCGTCTCGTTGCGCTTGGCGCGGGTCATGGTGATGCGCTTGGTGGCGCCCGCCCGGCCGAAGGCCACATGCACGAGATAGCTGCCGGGGGCGAGGTTGAACGAGGTGGTGCCACCCTTGGCCGTTGCCAGCAGGGGCAGCTTGCCATCCGCATCGGCATCCGGCGAGAACACGCGCCAGACGAGGCCGCGTCCGATGTTTTCGCCGTTTTCCGCCAGTTTCGCCGACAGGACCAGCTCGGCTTCCGTGGCAAGCGGATTGTTGGCCGGGGCTTTCGGGTTGGCATATTGGTTGAGGTTGGGGATCGACGGCAATTCCACATCGGGCGTGGCGATGTCGGGTGCAAGCGCCTGCGCCCGGGCACCCGTGGTCAACAGGCCCGTGGTCAACAGGGTTGCTGCCAGTGCCGCCGGCAAAATCCAGGATGTGCCGGAGCCGAAGCCCGCTTTCTGAGTGTCGAATATGCCCATGCACTGTTTTGATCCGAAGCCGGTGGCAATTTCAAGGCTTTTTCACGCGATCATGACTTTACACGGCCGGTGAAACCGCGACATTGTCCGCCCATTCGAAAAACAGCATCTGGTACCCCGTTTCATGCCTTCTCCCATCATTGAATTTCTGTCGCAGCGCAGCTCAACCCCCATTTCCGCCATTGGCCTTCCCGGTCCAAGCGATGCGGAGATCGAAACCATGGTCCGCATCGCCGCGCGCGTGCCCGATCACGGCCGGCTGACACCCTGGCGCTTTGTCCTCTATCGCGGCGATGCGCGCGTCGAGGTCGGCAAATATCTCGCCGATCTGGCCGAGGAGCGGGAAGGGCCGCTGACCGAACAGCGGCGTGAGCAGGAGCTGAAGCGCTTTGCCCGCGCGCCGCTGGTCATCGGCGTGATCTTCTCCAAGGTCGATCATCACATTCCGGAATGGGAGCAGTTCCTGTCCTCCGGCGCGGCGGCGATGAACCTCGTCCATGCGGCCAACGGCCTCGGCTATGCCACCAACTGGATCAGCAATTGGTATTCATCCGATGAGAAGGGCCGGGCGCTGCTCGGGCTGGCGCCGCATGAGCGGGTGGCGGGTTTCGTCCATATCGGCAGCTGCGACACGAAAGTGCCGGAACGCCCGCGTCCGGAGGTAAAGGATATCCTGTCCGAATATGCCGGACCGTGGAAGGGCTGAGCCGCCATGTTCTATAAGTTCGATGATGGCCATGGCCTGCCGCATGATCCCTTGAAGGCCATCGTTTCGCCCCGTCCCATCGGCTGGATATCCAGCCGTTCGGCGGAGGGCAAAATCAACCTGGCGCCCTATTCCTTCTTCAACATGATCAGCACGAAACCCTGCCTGATCATGTTTTCCTCGGAAGGCCGCAAGGACAGCGTCACCTTCATCGAGGAAACGCGGGAATTTGCCGCCAATCTCGTCAGCGCCAACCTGTCGGTGGCCATGAACAAGACCTCGGTCAATGCGCCGCGCGGCGTCAGCGAGTTCGAATATGCCGGCCTCAATGCCGCCGACTGCCGGCTGATCGGCGCGCCGCGCGTGGCCGAAGCCTTCGCGACGCTGGAATGTGTCGTCACCGACATCCGTCACCCGACCGACCGTCATGGCAATCCGGTGCAGGCGCTGATGGTCACCGGCGAAGTCGTCGGCGTTCACATCGACGAGGCGATCCTGACCAACGGCCTTGTCGACATGACCAAGGCGCAGCCGGTGTCGCGCCTTGGCTACATGGACTTTGCCACGGTGTCGGAAACATTTCAGATGTTCCGGCCGAAATGGGAGGGGTGAGGTAAAAAGCCTTGCACTTACCGAAGTGCGTGGTTCGACAAGCTCACCATGAGGGAAGTGGTTGATTGCAAGGCTCGTCACAGGCGTTGCAGAGTACAGCAGCCCTGCAGCTCGCTTCATCCCTCATGGTGAGCTTGTCGAACCACGCACTGTCAGGCATGCCGTTGAACGGCCTAAGCAGCACCAATCCGCCCCATCAGCCGTTCCGCCCGGCGCAGATGCGGGCGGTCGAACATCAGCCCGTCAATGCCGATGACACCCGCCGCGGGATCGTCGGCGAAGGCCCGGATGATCTTTTGCGCCTGTGCCACCGCTTCGGCCGAGGGCGTGAACACCGCGTTGATCACCGGGACCTGCGCCGGATGGATGGCGAGCTTGGCGGTGAAACCGTCGCGTTCCGCCTCAGTGCATTCGCGGGCAAGCCCGGCATCGTCCTTGTAGTTGATGTAGACCGTATCGATGGCAGCGACATCGGCGGCCGAAGCGCCGAGAACGGTCAGGGCCCGCGCCAGCCGGAACACGTCGGTATAGCGCCCGTTGTCATCGCGCACCGCACGTGCGCCGATGACCGCCGACAGGTCTTCGGCACCCCAGGTGAGGCCGATGAGGCGTGCCGATGCATCGGGGTAGCTGGCCGCCGACAGGGTGCCGAGCGCGGTTTCCGTGATGATGGCGAGAATCCGCGTCGAACCCTCCGCCGCGTCCGCATGGGCCTCGTGCACGTTCAGCTTGGCCGACAGCCGCGTCACATCCTTGCCGCTGTTGGATTTGGGCAGGAGAATGCCGTGGGGCAGCGACGGCATGACCGCGCCGAGGTCGGCATCGGCAAGGCCGCTCGCCAGATCGTTGATGCGCACGAACAGGCGCGGCGAACTCTTGTCACGGTTCGATTTGAGAAAATCCGCCGCGATCTGCCGGGCGGCGGGCTTGCGTTCGGCACTGACCGAATCTTCGAGATCGATCAGCAGCACATCCGCGCCGCTGGCGAGGCCCTTTTCCAGCTTCTTTTCCGAATCGCCCGGCACGAACAAAAGCGAGCGCATCAGGCAGCGCTCCGGGATTTCATCATCGCCTGGCGCGTGCATTTGGCGACGAGAACACCGTTCTGATTGTAGGCGCGGTGCTCGAACGCGACGATGCCGCGATCCGGCTTGGATTGGGACGGCCGCGTTGAAAGCACCGTTGTCTCCACCCGCACCGTATCGCCGTGGAACAGTGGCGCGGGGAAGGTCACGTCGGTCATGCCCAGATTGGCGATTGTCGTGCCGATGGTGGTGTCATTGACGGAGATGCCGATCATCAGGCCGAGCGTGAACAGCGAATTGACCAGCGGCTTGCCCCACTCGGTCTTGGCGGCGAAGTCGAAATCGATGTGCAGCGGCTGCGTGTTGAGCGTCATGACCGAGAACAGCATGTTGTCGCTCTCGGTGATGGTCTTGCGCAGGCTGTGATTGAACACGTGCCCGACTTCGAATTCTTCCAGATACAGTCCGGCCATGTGCTGGCGTCTCCTCAATGCGAATTTTTGCAAAAGACTAGGTCGGCTTCGGCAGGTTCGCAACGGGGAAGGATCAAAGTTCTCTCGCGGCGCCGAAACAACATGGTTAATCGACATGGTGAACCGATCGTAAACCTTTTGCCGCTAGCCTTGGCTGCAATAAGGGCTTGGGGTATAAATTCATGACAATACAGCATTATCTGGCGATGGTCGGACATGCTTCTGCGGCACAGCGTTGCCACGCCGCAGGGGCGCTGGCCCATGTCTATCTTGAAACCGGACGCGCCTTCGAGGACCGCTGTGCGGCGGAGGCGGCGCTGACGCTGCTGTTGGACGACCCGTCGCCAAAAGTGCGCCTTGCGCTGGCCGAAGCTTTCTCGACCAGCGCCCATGCGCCGGCTCACATCGTCGCCGGGCTGGCACGCGACCAGGCGGAAATCGCCGCCTACATGCTGGCGCGTTCGACGGTGCTGACCGATATCGACCTGATCGACTGCATTGCCGGCGGCTGCGCGGAAAGCCAGAGGGTGATTGCGGGCAGGGCCAAGGTGTCCTTTGCCGTCAGCGCTGCTCTCATCGAGATCGCCGAACCGGTTGCCATTCTCGAACTGCTGGCCAACAGCCGCGCCGAGATTGCCGATATCAGTTTCCGCCGTCTGGTCGAGCGCCTTGGCCATGTCGCCGATATCCGGTCGCTGCTCGCCGACGATGACCGCTTGCCCGCCGATTGCCGCCATGCGCTGGCGATCAAGGTGGCCGAAGCCCTGTGCCAGATGGATATGGTCATGGCCCTGATGGGCGAGCGCCGTGCCAGGCGCGTCACCAGTGAAGCCTGCGTCAAGGCCTCGATCAGTCTGGTTGCCGAAACACCGCCAGCGCAATATCCGGCGCTGATCGAGCATCTGCAGCTGCGCGGCGACCTGACCACCGCCTTTGTCATCCGCATCGTCGCCTCCGGCAAGATCGATTTCTTCGGTGCTATTCTGGTGGCGCTGTCCGGGCACAACCTTGCCCGGGTGCGCAACCTTTTGATCGATGGCCGCGATGCGGCGCTCGGCGCGCTGTTCAGTGCCGCCGGACTGCCCGACAGCACGCACCAGCCGCTGCGCGTCGCGCTGCATGCCTGGCGCGATGTCGCCAATGGCAAGCTGGCCATCGGGCCGCAGGAAGTCACGCGCCGCATGATGGAGCGTCTGGCGCCGGAAAAGCCTGTAATGGCGCATGACCTGACCGCGGCCAATGACGGCATGCAGTCGCTCCTGCGCAAGATTTATCTGGAAGCGATTCGGGAGAATGCGCGCAGCCACGCCCTGGCCATCGCCGCCGCCTGACCCGGCTTGTTTCGCCATGAGCGCGCATTTGATTACAAAATCCGATGCCCGTGTGAACGAATGAATATGCGGGCCGCATGTTCCGTGATGCAAAATTGCTTTTTTCCGGCGCAGCGCCATGGCCCGGTCCCGCAGCCGCGCCGGAATGATCATAGATTTCATATTGTTGCCGCCGGATATTGATGCTTGCAGGCATTTTTGGGGAGCGGGGCGGAATAATAAGACAGTATTACTGACCTAATATTTCATGGTAGAGTGCGGAAACGTCGCGTGACTGGGAGGTCTGCTGAATGCCCGATGATTCCACGAGTGAATTTGGTCCACTAAGCCTGCACGTGCCGGAACCGGCCGTGCGTCCTGGCGGCGAGCCGGATTTTTCCAATGTGAACATTCCCGAAGCGGGTTCGGTGCGCCGTCCGCCCGTCGATGCCAATCCGGAGGAAATCCGCGATCTGGCATTTTCGATCATCCGTGTTCTCAACCGCGATGGCGAGGCTGTCGGCCCCTGGGCTGGCGAACTGACGGACGAGCAGCTGGTTGAAGGCCTGCGCCACATGATGACGCTGCGCACCTTCGATGCGCGCATGCAGATCGCCCAGCGGCAGGGCAAAACCTCCTTCTACATGCAGCATCTGGGCGAAGAAGCCGTGAGCTGCGCCTTCCGCATGGCGCTGTCGCCGGGCGACATGAATTTCCCGACCTATCGTCAGGCCGGTCTGCTCATTGCCGGCGGCTACCCGATGGTCGAGATGATGTGCCAGATCTATTCCAACGAAAGAGATCCGCTCAAGGGCCGCCAGCTCCCCATCATGTATTCCTCGAAAGAACACGGGTTCTTCTCGATCTCCGGCAATCTGGCGACGCAGTATATCCAGGCCGTCGGCTGGGCCATGGCATCGGCGATCAAGAAGGACACCAAGATCGCGGCCGGCTGGATCGGCGACGGATCGACCGCGGAATCGGATTTCCATGCCGCACTGGTCTTTGCCTCCACCTACAAGGCCCCGGTTGTCCTCAACATCGTCAACAACCAGTGGGCGATCTCCACCTTCCAGGGCATTGCCCGCGGCGGTGCCGGCACCTTCGCCGCGCGCGGCCTCGGCTTCGGCATGCCTGCCTTGCGGGTTGACGGCAATGACTATCTCGCCGTTTTCGCCGTGGCCAAATGGGCCATCGAGCGGGCGCGGCGCAATCTCGGCCCGACCATCGTCGAATATGTCACCTACCGTGCCGGGGCGCATTCCACCTCGGACGATCCGTCCGCCTACCGCCCAAAGACCGAATCCGATGCCTGGCCGCTTGGCGATCCCGTCATGCGCCTGAAGAACCACCTGATCGGGTGCGGCGTCTGGTCGGAGGAGCGCCACACCCAGGCGGAAGCGGAAATTCTCGACAGCGTGATCACCGCCCAGAAAGAAGCCGAAAGTTTCGGCACGCTGCATGCGGGCGGCAAGCCGTCGGCGCGCGACATGTTCGAAGGTGTCTACGAGGAAATGCCGCCGCATCTGCGTCGTCAGCGCCAGCAGGCGGGAGTGTGAGCGATGCCGCGTAAGACAATGATTGAAGCCATCCGCGACGCGATGGATGTGATGATGGAACGCGACGACAACGTGGTCGTGTTCGGCGAGGATGTCGGGTTTTTCGGCGGCGTGTTCCGCTGCACCCACGGCCTGCAGGCCAAATACGGCAAGACCCGCTGTTTCGATGCACCGATCAGCGAGGGCGGTATCGTCGGTGCTGCCATCGGCATGGCGGCCTACGGCCTGAAACCCTGCGTCGAAATCCAGTTCGCCGACTATGTCTATCCGGCCTATGACCAGATCGTTTCGGAAGCGGCGCGCCTGCGCTACCGCTCCAATGGCGGCTTTACCTCGCCGATCGTCATCCGCATGCCGGCGGGCGGCGGCATTTTCGGCGGCCAGACCCACAGCCAGAGCCCGGAAGCGCTGTTCACGCATGTATCCGGCCTGAAGGTCGTCGTGCCGTCCAATCCGCACGATGCCAAGGGCCTGCTGATTGCATCCATCGAAGACCCGGACCCGGTGATCTTCCTCGAACCGAAGCGGCTCTATAACGGTCCGTTCGACGGCCATCATGACCGTCCGGTGACGCCGTGGTCGAAGCATGAGCTGGGCGAGGTGCCGGACGGGCACTACACGGTGCCGCTGGGCAAGGCCATCAAGCGCCGCGAAGGCAAACAGCTGACCGTGCTTGCCTATGGCACCATGGTCTATGTGGCGGAAGCTGCCGCCGAGGAGACCGGCATCGATGCGGAGATCATCGATCTGCGCACGCTGCTGCCGCTCGATCTGGAAACCATCGTCGAATCCGTCACCAAGACGGGCCGCTGCGTCATCGTGCATGAGGCAACGCTGACCTCCGGTTTCGGCGCCGAACTCGCCGCACTGGTCCAGCAGCATTGCTTCTACAATCTGGAAGCGCCGGTGGCGCGGGTGACGGGCTGGGATACGCCCTATCCGCATGCGCAGGAGTGGGACTATTTCCCCGGTCCCGCGCGCGTTGGCCGTGCATTCCTTGAAACGCTGGAAGGGTAGGAGCAGACGATGGGTGAATTTGTCATCAAGCTGCCGGATGTCGGTGAAGGCGTTGCAGAAGCCGAACTCGTCGAATGGCATGTGAAAGTCGGTGATCTCGTGCGCGAGGACATGATCCTTGCCGCCGTCATGACCGACAAGGCGACCGTGGAAATTCCATCCCCGGTCGACGGTGAAATCCTCTGGCTGGGCGGCGAGATCGGGCAGGTGATCGCCATCGGTTCGCCGATCATCCGCCTGAAGGTCGAAGGCGAGGGCCATGCCCCCGCTGCGGAACCGGCGAAGCCCGTCAAGGCTGAAGAGCCAAAGTCTCAGCCCGCCAAGGCAGAGCCAAAGCCGGAGATCAAGGCTGCAAAGCCCGAAAAGGCCGCAGCCCCGGTTGTGCATGCGCCGGTCGCCGCGCCGCTTGGCATCGGTGCGCCGCGCGCCGAGGGCGACAAGCCGCTGGCCCCGCCGGCGGTGCGCCTGCGGGCGCGGGAGGCGGGTGTCGACCTGCGCCAGGTGACCGGCACCGGTCCGGCCGGGCGCATCACCCATGAAGATCTCGACACCTTCTTTGCCCGCGGCGCGCAAAAGCCCGTGGTCTCCGGTCTTGCGCCGGACACGTCGGTCAAGGAGATCAAGGTGGTGGGCCTGCGCCGCAAGATTGCGGAGAAGATGGCGATTGCCAAATCGCACATCCCGCACATCACCTATGTCGAGGAGATCGACGTCACGTCGCTGGAAGAACTGCGCGCTTTGCTCAACGGCAAGAAACGCGCCGACCAGCCGAAGCTGACGCTGCTGCCGTTCCTGATGCGCGCCATGGTGAAAGCCATCGCCGAACAGCCGCAGCTGAACGCCCTCTACGACGACGATGCCAATATCATCCACCAGCATGGCGGGGTGCATATCGGTATCGCGGCGCAGACGCCGTCCGGCCTCGTGGTTCCCGTGGTCAAGCACGCGGAAGCGCGCGATCTCTGGGGCTGCGCCGCGGAAGTCAATCTTCTGGCCGAAGCGGCCAAGACCGGCACGGCAACGCGCGAGCAGCTGACCGGTTCGACCATCACCATCACCTCGCTGGGCAGCATGGGCGGTATCGTCACGACGCCCGTGATCAATTATCCGGAAGTCGCCATCATCGGTGTCAACAAGATGATGACCCGGCCGGTGTGGGACGGTGCGGCCTTTATACCGCGCAAGATGATGAACCTGTCCTCAAGCTTCGATCACCGCGTGATCGACGGCTGGGACGCCGCAGTCTTCATTCAGCGGATCAAGACGCTGCTCGAAACGCCAGCGCTGATATTCGTGGAGGGGTGATCCGATGAAAGATATTTCCTGCAAGCTGCTGGTCATCGGCGCTGGCCCCGGCGGCTATGTCTGCGCCATCCGCGCCGGACAGCTCAATGTCGATACGGTGATCGTCGAGGCGGCGAAGGTCGGCGGCACCTGCCTGCTCGTCGGCTGCATTCCGTCCAAGGCGCTGATCCACGCGGCCGATGAATTTGCCAAGGTCGCGCATTTCGCCGCCCGGCAGACGCCTCTCGGCATCTCGGTTGCCGAACCGGCCATCGATTTCACCAAAACCATCGCTTGGAAGGACGGCATCGTCAGCCGCCTCAACAACGGCGTTGCCGGCCTGCTGAAGAAGGCGAACGTCAAGATCGTCACCGGCAAGGCCCGCTTCCGCGACGGCAAGACCATCGAGGTGGAAACCCTGACCGGCCTGCAGATCATCCGCGCCGAAAACGTCGTCATCGCCACGGGTTCGGCGCCGGTCGAAGTGCTGTCGCTGCCGTTCGGCGGCAATGTCATTTCCTCGACCGAAGCGCTGTCGCTGCCGGACGTGCCGGAAAAGCTCGTCGTGGTCGGCGGCGGCTATATCGGGCTCGAGCTCGGCACGGCCTATGCCAAGCTGGGCTCCAAGGTCACGGTTGTCGAAGCCCAGTCAAAAGTTCTGCCGCAATATGATGCGGAGCTGACCCGCCCGGTGGTCAAGCACCTGAACACGCTCGGCATCACCGTCCTCACCGGCGCCAAGGCCAAGGGGGTCAGCAGCAAGGGCGATGCGCTGTTGATCGAAACCGCCGATGGCAAGGACGAGCGCATTGCCGCCGACAAGATCCTGGTGACAGTCGGGCGCAAACCGGTCACGTCGGGCTGGGGGCTGGAAGAGATCGACATCGACATGGACGGCCGCTTTGTCCGCATTGATGACAAGTGCCGCACCTCCATGCGCGGCGTCTATGCCATCGGCGATGTCACCGGCGAGCCCATGCTGGCGCACCGCGCCATGGCGCAGGGCGAGATGGTGGCCGAGATCGTTGCAGGCGAAAACCGCAGCTGGGACAAGCGGGCCATTGCCGCCGTCTGCTTCACTGATCCGGAAATCGTCACGGTGGGCCTTTCGCCGGATGAGGCCAAGCAGGCCGGACATGAGGTCAAGATCGGGATGTTTCCGTTTGCCGCCAATGGCCGCGCCATGACCAAGGAAGGCGAGGAGGGCTTTGTCCGGGTGGTGGCTGCCGCCAGCAATCATCTCGTCCTCGGCATTCAGGCCGTCGGCCATGGCGTCTCCGAACTGTCGGCTTCGTTTGCGCTGGCCATGGAAATGGGCGCGCGCCTGGAAGACATCGCCGGAACCATCCATGCGCATCCGACGCAGGGCGAGGGGTTTCAGGAAGCCGCGCTCAAGGCGCTGGGCCACGCGCTGCACATCTAATCAACGTGTCTTCGTATCAAGGGCGCCGGAAACGGCGCCCTTTGCATGCGCCGGGCGCGGCATTGCCTTGCCACGCCCGCGATCGCATCTGGCCATTGCAAAAGAGGAAAGACGGGCGGTCCCTGGAACGCGGGTCTTGGGGTATGCGGTATGCGATGCTTGCGATCCTGGGACCACCCGCCCCGGCGATTTCAGGCCTTGCCTGTTCTGCCTTGTTTCCTCATCGGAAACGCGCGCAGCGTCAGCGCAACCTCCTCATCCCGCAGGTTTTGCCTGCGGAATGAAGTGCCGGTCCTTTCCCGACTTGCGAAGGTTTCCGGAAGCATTCCCGCCGGAAAGGACAGGGATGAGAATATCTCGGCTTGGGACGTGGTGGATAAGTTGGCGTGATTTTTGTTTGACGGGTGGATGGCAGAGCCATTGTGCGTGGTTCGACAAGCTCACCATGAGGGAGGTGGAGGGCTGCAGAGCGTTACATCCTGCAGCGTTTGTGATTGGCATTGCAACCAAATCACTTCCCTCATGGTGAGCTTGTCGAACCACGCACCACGCGTTATGCCACCCGCTAAAAGTTGACTCCCCCAAAAACAAAATGGCGATGCAAAGCACCGCCATTTGAAACAGGTTTCATCGCTGATTATCAGATGTCCAGCTCTTCCACGAACGCGGCGCGGTCCTGGATGAAGCGGAAACGGGCTTCCGGTTTCGTGCCCATCAGATCATCGACCGCGAGTTTTGTTTCCTCGATCCACTCCTCGTCGATCTGCACCCGCAAAAGCGTGCGCTTCTTGCGGTCCATCGTCGTTTCCTTGAGCTGGTCGGCGCGCATTTCGCCGAGGCCCTTGAACCGTCCGATCTCGATCTTGCCCTTGCCGGTGAACAGCGTGCGCATCAGTTCATCCTTGTGCGCATCATCGCGGGCATAGGCGACCTTGCCACCCTGGGCGATGCGGTAGAGCGGCGGCACGCCGAGGAACAGGTGGCCGTTGCGGATGAGTTCCGGCATTTCCTGATAGAAGAAGGTGATGAGCAGCGAAGCGATGTGCGCGCCGTCGACGTCGGCATCCGTCATGATGATAATGCGGTCGTAGCGCAAATCCTCGTCGCGGTATTTTGACCGCGTGCCGCAGCCGAGCGCCTGGATCAGGTCGCCGATCTGCTGGTTGGCCGTCATCTTTTCCCGCCCGGCGCTGACGACGTTGAGGATCTTGCCGCGCAGCGGCAGCACCGCCTGCGTGGCGCGGTCCCGCGCCTGCTTGGCCGAGCCGCCGGCGGAATCACCCTCGACGATGAAGAGTTCGGCGCCGAGCGCACCCGTCTGGGTGCAGTCGGCCAGCTTGCCGGGCAGACGCAGCTTGCGCACCGCCGACTTGCGGTTGACTTCCTTTTCCTGGCGGCGCTTGACGCGCTCGTCCGCACGCTCCACCACCCAGTCCAGCAGCTTCGATGCTTCCTGCGGCGAGGCGGCGAGCCAATGATCGAATGGATCGCGGATGGCATTTTCGACAATGCGCTGCGCTTCGACCGTGGCAAGCTTGTCCTTGGTCTGGCCGACGAATTCCGGTTCGCGGATGAACACCGACAGCATGGCCGCCGACGAGATCATCACGTCATCGGTGGTGATGATCGAGGCACGCTTGTTGCCGGTCAGTTCCGCATAGGCCTTCAGGCCGCGGGTGAGGGCGATGCGCAGGCCCGCCTCATGCGTGCCGCCTTCGCCCGTGGGAATCGTGTTGCAGTAGGAATGGACAAAGCCGTCGCCACCATACCAGGCAACCGCCCATTCCAGCGCGCCGTGCCCGCCGGACTTTTCCGTCCTGCCCGCGAACATGTCGCGCGTGACCTGAAAATCCTTGCCGAGCGAGGCCGCCAGATAGTCCTTCAACCCGCCGGGGAAGTGAAACACCGCCTTGTCAGGCGTCGGGTCCTTCGGGTCGAGCAGGGATGGCGCGCAGTTCCAGCGGATTTCAACGCCGCCGAAGAGATAGGCCTTTGACCGGGCCATCTTGAAAAGCCGGGCCGGATCGAACTTGGCGCCCTGGCCGAAAATCTCCGGGTCCGGATGGAAGGTCACGCGCGTGCCGCGACGGTTGTGCACCTCGCCGACATCCTCGATCGGTCCGAGCGGATGGCCGCGCGAGAAGCGCTGGCGGTAGAGGCGCCGGTTGCGGGCCACTTCCACTTCCACGTGATCGGACAGGGCGTTCACCACCGAGATGCCGACGCCGTGCAGACCGCCCGATGTTTCGTAGACGTCGGAATCGAATTTGCCGCCCGCATGCAGGGTGGTCATGATGACTTCGAGCGCGGATTTGCCGAGCTGCTTGGGATCGGGATGCGGATCGACGGGGATGCCGCGGCCATTGTCGGTGACCGAGAGATAGCCGTTCTCGTCCAGTTCGATATCGATGAAGTTGGCGTGCCCGGCAACCGCCTCATCCATCGAGTTGTCGATGACTTCGGCAAAGAGATGGTGCATCGCCCGCTCGTCGGTGCCGCCGATATACATGCCCGGACGGCGGCGGACGGGTTCGAGACCATCGAGAACCTGGATCTGCGCCGCATTGTAGCCGCCGCTGCTGTCGGGGGCGGCCCGTGCCGGGGCCTTCGCGGCCACAACCGGCGCGATTTTCACAGGCGGTGCCACCGGCGTCGCGGCGGGTTCGACCCTGGTCTGGTCCACCGCTGCCTGGCGTTCCCGGGCTGTTTTGACTACCGCTGAAAAGAGGTCGTTATTGTCATCCATATCGTATTTTGGCCAATGCTACAGGGGCTGCGAATCACCGGCAATCTTGACATGCTTCGCCGGGAAACGCGATGGGCGTTCGTGATCTGTTCCGGGGTTCACCACAGAACTATGCGGTTAAAACCCAAGTTTCAAGCGGCTTTGAGGCGCGAGACGGCTTTTTCGAGCTCTTCGATCCGCTCGCCCAGCTCCTGGTGCAGAGCCTTGAGATTGGCGATCTGGCTTTTCAGCAGGCGGTTTTCATCCGCCGTGTCGCTCTCGTCGGGCGATTGTCCGACCCCGTGTATGAGCCAGGTCTGCGTGACCCCGAGCGATCCGGCCAGCATGAACAGGCGGTGGACACCGGGCTCCGACCGGTCGGATTCCCAGGCGGCGATGGTTTCCGGCTTGACGCCGACACGCACCGCGAGCTGCGCCACCGTCATCGACTTGGCGTCGCGCGCGCGGGAAAGGCGGCCGCCCAGCGTGTCCGTGTCGGGCATGGCGGTGATGATGTTGGAGATGAAATTCATGGCTTTCTCCATCTTTTTCTTGTTTTTAAAGTGTAGACGAAAGCTTTTGCACCATTTGGAAGCAGAAAAGTCAAATCCGGCGGCATTTTGCTTCCATTTTGCATTATGCGGATGATTGCATTTTTCCGCAGAGCCGATATGGCTGGGGCCCCACCTGAGCCATTTGTCCCGGAAAGGCCGCACCATGGAAAACACAACCTCGCCGCAAATGAGGGGCGTCGGAACGATGGCCGGTGCGATGTTTATCCTGCCGATGATGGATGCCATCGCCAAATGGCTGTCGACGGTGGACAGCCTGCCGCCGGCCACGGTGACGTTGTCACGCTTCGTCGTCCAGGCGATCCTGACCATGCTGATCATCGTGGCGCTGACCGGCATGCGCTCGCTCAAGCCGCACAACCTCTGGGGCAACCTGCTGCGCGGTTTTCTGATGGGCATCGGCAGCCTGTGCTTCTTTGCCGCCGTCAAATACATGCCGCTTGCCGACGCGATGGCGGTGTTTTTCGTCGAGCCGCTGATGCTGACGCTGCTCTCGGCCGTGGTGCTGAAGGAAACCGTCGGCTGGCGCCGGCGCATTGCCGTTGCGGTCGGGTTCATCGGGATGCTGATCGTCATCCAGCCGAGCTGGGAGCTGTTCGGCTGGGTTTCGCTGCTGCCGCTGGGCACGGCGGCGCTGTTTGCGGTCTATCTCGTTCTCAACCGCCGCCTGGGCGTGCACGACACGCCGCTGGTCATGCAGCTCTATGCCGGGATCGGCGGTACGGTGACGGTGATCGTCGCGCTGTTCCTCGGTGCAGCCTTCGGCGTCAGCGACATGACGCTGGGCACGCCCGCAACCGGCATGTCCTGGTTCCTTTTGTTTGCCATCGGCGCGATCGCCACGGGCGGGCATCTCCTCGTGGTGCAGGCTTCGCGCCTTGCGCCGGCGTCGCTGCTGGCGCCGTTCCAGTATCTGGAAATCGTCATGGCCGTCATCATCGGCCTGTTCGTATTCCAGGAGTTTCCGACCGCGTCGAAATGGCTGGGCATTGCCATCATCATTGCCTCGGGCGCCTATGTGGTCTGGCGCGAGGGGAAAAAGCAGAAAACGCCGGAGCCCGCTTTCAATTAACCGGTCTGCTTTCCATGCAAGCACTGACAATAGCAGTTGAGCAAATCAGCCATTGGCAATAGAACCAGAGGCGCATTTTGTGCGGGAGGTCCATAAAAGTGTTCAAGAAAATCCTGATTGCCAACCGTGGGGAAATTGCCTGCCGCGTGATCAAGTCGGCAAGGAAAATGGGTATCGCCACGGTGGCGGTCTATTCCGACGCGGATCGCGATGCGGTTCATGTCGACATGGCCGACGAGGCGGTGCATATCGGTCCGGCGGCGGCCTCCGAAAGCTATCTCGTCGCCGACAAGATCATTGCCGCCTGCAAGGCGACCGGCGCTGAGGCCGTTCATCCCGGCTACGGCTTCCTGTCCGAGCGCGCCTCCTTCTGCGAAGCGCTGGAGAAGCAGGGCATCGTCTTCATCGGGCCGAAGCCCAGGGCGATCATCGCCATGGGCGACAAGATCGAATCGAAGAAATTCGCCAATGCCGCCAAGGTGAACACGGTGCCGGGCTTTCTCGACATCATCACCGATGCGGCGCATGCGGAAAAGATCGCCGGTGAGATCGGCTATCCCGTGATGATCAAGGCCTCCGCCGGCGGCGGCGGCAAGGGCATGCGCATCGCCTGGGACGAGAGCGAAGTGCGCGACGGCTTTGAACGCGCCACCTCGGAAGCGCGCAATTCCTTCGGGGATGACCGGGTTTTCATCGAAAAATTCGTGGTCGAGCCGCGCCACATCGAAATCCAGGTGCTGGGCGACAGTTTTGGCAACTGCATCTATCTGGGTGAGCGCGAGTGCTCGGTACAGCGCCGCAACCAGAAGGTGGTTGAGGAAGCCCCGTCGCCATTCCTCGACGAGGCCACCCGCAAGGCCATGGGCGAACAGGCCGTGGCCCTGGCCAAGGCGGTGGACTACCAGAGCGCCGGTACGGTCGAGTTCATTGTCGACAAGCACCGCAACTTCTATTTCCTCGAGATGAACACCCGTCTGCAGGTCGAACATCCGGTGACCGAACTGATCACCGGCATCGATCTGGTCGAGCAGATGATCCGCGTGGCGGCGGGCGAAAAGCTCGCGCTGAAACAGTCGGACGTCAAGCTGAACGGCTGGGCCATCGAAAGCCGCCTTTATGCCGAAGATCCCTACCGCAATTTCCTGCCGTCGATCGGCCGCCTGACCCGTTACCGCCCGCCGAGCGAAGGCCCGGTCGGCAAGACCATCATCCGCAACGACACCGGCGTGACGGAAGGTTCGGAAATTTCGATGTTCTACGACCCCATGGTGGCAAAGCTCTGCACCTGGGCGCCGACCCGGCTGGAAGCCATCGACGCCATGGCCGATGCGCTCGATACCTTCGTGGTCGACGGCATCGAGCACAACATCCCGTTCCTGGCGGCGCTGATGCAGCATCCGCGCTGGCGGGAAGGGCGGCTGTCCACCGGCTTCATCGCGGAAGAATTTCCCGACGGCTTCCATCCGATTGCACCAACGGCCGCCGACAGGGACGTGCTGGCCGCCATTGCCCTTGTGGTGGAACTGGTGCGCAAGGGACGCCTCGACGGCCTCAGCGACCGCCTGCGGCCGCATACGGGCAGGATCCGCGCCGAATGGGAGGTGCGGATCAACGATGAATACGTGCCGGCGAAAATTCACCGCAGCGTGGCCAAGCCGCCGGTCAAGATCGAACTGTCGCTGCATGGCGGCGAAGCCATCACCATCCGCAGCGACTGGCGGCCCGGCGATGCGGTCTGGGACGGCTATATCGACGACCGCGCGGTGAAGGCGCAGCTGCGTCCCGTGCTCAACGGCGTGCGCATCGACTGGAAGGGCATGTCGGTGATCGGCCATGCCATGCAGACGCATGTGGCGGCACTGGAAAAGCTGATGCCGGTGAAACTGCCGCCGGATACATCGAAAATGCTGCTGTGCCCGATGCCCGGCCTGATCGTCTCGATCAACGTGGCGGAGGGTCAGGAGGTGAAGGCGGGTGAAACGCTGGCGATTGTCGAAGCCATGAAGATGGAAAACGTGCTGCGCGCCGACCGCGATCTCACCGTATCGGCCATCAACGCCAAGCAGGGTGACAGCCTGGCCGTGGATGCGGTGATCATGGAATTCGCCTGATCCGGTTGCATGACCATGGTGAGCTTGTCGAACCACGCAGATCGGTTCTGCCAAATCCTCTAGCGCTCGACCGGCCCGAACACAGGCTCGAATGCGTCCCGCAGCGCCCGGTCGAGATCGTCCATGCCGACGGGCAGGCCGAGATCGACGAGGCTGGTCACGCCATGGCCGCGCACACCGCACGGCACGATGCCGTCGAAATGGGCAAGCTCCGGTTCCACATTGATCGAGATGCCGTGAAAGCTCACCCATTTGCGCAGACGGATGCCGATGGCGGCGATCTTGTCTTCGGCGGGAGACCCGTCCGGCAGCGGCGGGCGTTCCGGCCGGGTCACCCAGACGCCGACGCGGTCCTCGCGCCGCTCGCCGCGTACGTTGAACGCGCCAAGCGTGGCAATGATCCATTGCTCCAGCGCCGCCACGAAGGCGCGGATATCCTCGCGCCGCCGCTTCAGGTCGAGCATGACATAGGCCACGCGCTGGCCGGGGCCGTGATAGGTGTATTCGCCGCCGCGCCCCGTGGCATAGACGGGAAAGCGGTCGGCAGCCAGAAGGTCGCCGTCCTTGGCGCTGGTGCCGGCGGTGTAGAGCGGCGGATGTTCGACCAGCCAGACCAGTTCGCTGGCCGTGCCGGCGCGAATCGCCGCGACGCGGTCTTCCATGAAGGCAAGGGCGGTATCGTAATCGGTCAGCCCATCGGCGACGCGCCACTCCACCTTGGGGGAATCGCTTTGGGCAAAAAACGCGGAGACGAGATCGTCGCGGTTGTTCTTCATGATCGGAAACCAAACTTTCGACTGTCGCTTCATCCCGGATGAATGGCGGCGGATGGGCCGTTTGCGGCCATCAAAGCGCCGATTCCCTTGGGATAAAGATGGTGAGCCGCATATGGACTTTTTCCTGGAAGATTTCCAGTGTGCGGGGTGCGGCATAACTTTCACCCGGCTTTGTGAAAAACATTCGGGTTTATTGCCGACAGGGCTTGTTTCACTGAAATTCATTTGCTACATGCCGCGAGCCGACACGTTCGGCTTCTACCACAGTGCGGTCGTGGCGGAATTGGTAGACGCGCAGCGTTGAGGTCGCTGTGTCGCAAGACGTGGAAGTTCGAGTCTTCTCGACCGCACCATTTGGTTTCTCTTCAACATTGAAATCATTGCAGAATAGGGCAGCCTAACGGCTGCCCTATTGCATTTCCGGCCGGCAGTCTTCCTGCGAACACCACGGTCTCTCCGTTCCCGTCAAAATAGTCGGGAACTACGGCATCTGCCGTATTGATGCAATGAACGGCGCACATTACGGATGATGATTGCGTTGGGGATGCAATGGGGCGGGGGAATAATGCCGAGATCGAATTGGCCGGAGGGGTTAGCCCCCCACCGGCAGGTATGTGGCGCGCGCCCAACACTATTGGCGGCATGGCTGTTCTTCGTCTGTTTGGCCGTATTCTGGCCCGCCCTGTCGCAGGCCCAGACACCGCCGGTTGCATCCGACATGACTGTTACCGTCGCCTATGGCAGTGTCGGCAACCCTGTAACGCTCAGTATTGGCGGCGGCGCGCCGACATTTGTGGCGGTCGCAAGCGGTGCAGCGCATGGGACTGCGTCAGCATCCGGAACGTCGATCAACTACACGCCGGCAAGCGGCTATGCCGGACCTGACAGTTTCACCTATACCGCCAGCAATTCGGATGGAACGTCGGCTCCAGCCACTGTTACAGTGACGGTCTCAACACCTAGTCTTACCGTCACACCGTCGTCGTCCCATACCGCCCAGGTAGGCACCCCATATACGCAGACCTACACGTTCAGTGGTGGACAGGAGCCTTACGGCGGCTTTTCCATCTCTAACATTCCGCAAGGCGTGGTGATCACGTCAACAACACCCAACAGCGTTACCCTCTCCGGGACTCCGCAGGTTGCCGGCAACTATTCCATGGCGGTGAGTGCAACCGACAGCAGCACCGGTAGCGGCCCTTTCGTAGGCACCCGCACTTTTACGCTGGTTGTATCGCAATTAACAGTGACGTTAAGTCCGGCAGGGTCGCTGCCGGCTGCCAGTTCTGGTTCCGCTTATAGCCAAACATTCTCTGCCAGTGGTGGCACAGCCCCCTATACCTTTTGGATCGCGGCTGGCTCACTTCCAGAGGGCATGACACTCAACGCTGCGACGGGATTACTGTCGGGGACGCCATCCGTTTGGGGCCCTTTCCCTTTCAGCGTGCAGGCGACGGACAGCAGCACAGGCCCCGGCGCGCCATTTTCCGCCACGAATAATTATACGCTGACTGTCAATCCCCCTAGCATCAGCCTGGCGCCTTCAACCCTTCCCAACGGCAAAACCGGCGTCAACTATTCCCAAACAATGGTGGCGACCGGCGGGGTGGGCCCCTATACGTTTGCAATCACATCCGGGGGACTGCCAAACGGCATGACGTTAAGCAGCGCGGGCTTTTTGTCTGGTGCACCGGATACGGCTGGAGCGTACAGTTTTACCATCACGGCGACGGACCATCAGAGTTTCAACGGTGCTCAGGCCTACACATTGATAATCAATCAGGCCGCGCCGGTTGCGGTCAACGATGCCGCCGCAACCTTGGCCAATCAAGCCGTCACCATTCCCGTGATTTTCAACGATGGCGGCCCAATAACCTCCATTGCCGTCACCAGCGCGCCCTTGCACGGCACGGTGACCGTGAACGGTCTTAATGCCGTGTATACCCCGGCCGCAAACTTCTTCGGCACCGATACTTTCACCTACAGCGTCACCGGGCCCGGCGGCACCTCCGCCCCGGCGACGGTCACCATTACCGTATCGCCGCAGGCTGTCCCGGTTGCCGCTGCGCATAGCGCTGCAACGATGGCTGGACATGCCACCACCATTGACACGACGGCGGGCGCCACCGGCGGTCCGTTCACGGGCGCGGCCATTGTTACCCCTCCGGCTTTTGGCAGTGCGACCGTGTCGGGCACCAATATCATCTACACGCCGCCAGCCGGGGCGTCAGGCGCCGTCAGCATCGGCTATACCCTGAGCAACGTGTTCGGAGCGTCGCCGCCGGCCACGATCACGCTGACGGTCAATCCGCTGCCGGTGGCCGCGGCCCATTCCGTCACCACACGGGCGGGAACGCCGGTGACGGTGAACCTGACGGAAGGTGCAACCGGCGGTCCGTTTACTGCCGCGACCATGGTGTCGCTCAGTCCATCGGGGTCGGGCACCGCAACCATTCGCGACGGCGGCAGCCGGGCTTTCCAATTGGATTTCACGCCCGCCGCCACGTTCAGCGGTGTTGCTACGGTCAGCTATACCCTTGGCAATGCATTCACCACATCGGCTCCCGCCAATGTTACGATTACGGTGATGGCAAGGGCCGACCCATCAAAGGACGTGGAAGTCATCGGTATCGTCAACGCCCAGGCGGAAGGTGCGCGCCGGTTTGCCGATGCCCAGCTGTCGAACTATGGCGACCGGTTGCGCCAGCTGCGCCGGGGCGGCGGCAATGAGTCCAGCCAGGGCATCAGCCTGAACACGCCGCGCAGCGACGACGGGACAAAAGATCGGCGCGACCCGGCCGACGCAACGCCGCTCGGGTTTTTTACCGAGCCGAGACGAACCCGGCCTGCCGAGCCGTTCAACAGAGTGGTCGCAGAAAAGCCGGTTCCATCCCGCTTCGGCGTCTGGACGGCCGGTCAGGTCGACATTGGCGACACATCCGGCAAATCCTCCGGATCGGGCCGGGATTTTACAACCTCCGGTGTGAGTGCCGGGCTGGATTACCGTTTCAACGAACGGTTGACCGCCGGTGTCGGCCTTGGTTACGGCAGGGACAGGACGGATATTGGCAGCAATGGTACGCGCAGTGAAGGTGAAAGCTGGAGCATCGGAACCTATGCGAGCTGGCGGCCGATCAGGAACACCTATCTTGAAGCCGTATTCGGCTATGGCGCGCTTTCCTTCGACAGCAAGCGCTATCTGACGGAAGATGGCGGTTTCGCCAATGGTTCCCGCGATGGGCAGCAGGTGTTCGGCAGCGTGAAGGCCGGTTATGAAATAAGCCGGGATGCCCTCTACTTCACCCCCTATGTCGGGATGGACGCATCCTGGACGAAGCTCGATGCCTTCAGCGAAAGGGATGGCGGATCGAACAGCCTGCGCTACGGCAACCAGACGGTGAATTCACTCGTTGCCGTCGTGGGTTTTGAGACGGATTATACCTATCGTTTCACCGGCTACACGTTCACGCCGAACTTGAAGGCCGAATGGCGCTACGACATGGCAAATGCGAGCGACATTGACCTGAATTATATCGATTGGTCCGGCGGCCCGTTGTTCAGTCTCAAGGGGGATGGCACGGTTCGCAACGCTGTCCGGCTGGGCCTGGGTTTCGACGTGGTCCTCGACCAGGGGCTGAATCTCGGCCTTGCCTACAACACCACGCTTGGAGAAGGCGGCGCCATTCGTCATGGCTTCAATGCAAAGGCCAGCCTGAGGTTCTAGGCCTCGTCACTCCGTGCAGCTTGCGCCGGCTGGTTCCTTCTCAAAATTAAACCGCAATTCGATTTAGGGTGGATCGCACCGCATCACTCTAAAGGAATTGTTCTGATGTTCAGCGCCGCAAAATACGCACTTCTCGCATGTTTTCTCGTGTTGAATGCTCCCGCCAATGCATCGCAATCCGCCGTTGCGCTCGTATATCGCGGGCCTGCCGGTTGTGATGATTGTTCATCGGCGGCCGCCGAAGCCCTGAGGAACAGCACCTTTCATTTTGATGTTAAATTCATCGGCCCCAATGAGCAGCTGAAGCTGGTGCCATCCAGTTTCATTGGAGCGTCCTTATATGTACAACCCGGCGGCGGGCAGGACATTGACGGCGCAAGGAGAAGCCTGGGCAAGGCGGGCATCCAGGCCGTCCGGGATTTTGTATCCAAAGGCGGCCGGTATTTTGGAATTTGCATGGGCGCGTATCTCGGTACGGATTTGGGCTTTGACATCGTCGAAGGAGAAACGGATTCCGAGGTCGGGAGGCCGGGGTTTTCCGTGTCCGATATCGGCGATCACGTGGTGCCGGTTCAATGGGCAGGGGCGTCATTGTGGACATATTTTCAGGATGGTCCGCATCTGCCCAGAAATCATGCGAATTCAGGTTTCCGGGAACTTGCCCATTATCAGAATGGCGATCTGGCGGCCGCTCGTTACGCATTTGGCAAAGGCAGCGCGACTTTGGTCGGGCCGCACCCTGAAGCGCCCCAGGAATGGTATGATCATTACGGTCTGCACAATCCTGATGGTGTGAACTCCAGGCTGATCCAAGGATTGCTGAATGCGGCGATGGCAGAATAAGGCTCCGGGGATCAGACCCGTCATCATCCGCGTGGATGCCGCTGGCAATACCAGAACAATAGCGGTCATCCCCGGGCGGAAAGAGGGGGAAAGCCCGGGGCGTCGCCGATCAGGTCAAAAACTCGGGCCGCTGTTGGTCGTCCACTCCGCATCGGGTACACCATCGGTAAAGCCGCGTTGCGCAACCACGAACGTGATGTCAGACTCCAGGACAAAGGGCGTCGTTTCATAGTAGGCGGTTGCGATGCAATCTTTTTCGGCGCGTGTCAGCCCGCGGCTGGTGATGACGTCGACGTTGTATTCGTTCTCGTCGGTGGGTGCCAGTTTTACTTTATAATGACAGTCACGTGGAATATGGATCCTGATTACTTCGATGCCAAAGGGCCATCTGACCTTCACGGAATCTCCGCGATCGTAGTATTGATCGGTTGTGATCTCGTTCGACAGTGCTGGAGATGATGACTTGTGCTTTGTCATTTGCTTTTTTCCTCCAATATCCCGGAAGTATCCAACAACGGTTACACGAGGAAATCAAGGTGACGACGATGTCCCTACTTGGGTCGCGCGGGCGTCTGCGGGCAGCGGGGTGCACACCCGCCAGCAGGGGAAACAAAGCCAGATAAGAATGGCTGGATAGCGGCCATCCCGGCCCTGTGCCGGCGAAGCATGCAAGGCCCGGCGCTTTGCCGCCTGAGCCTGCTATTGCAGGTGTTCTTCGGACTCGCGCTGCGAATAGGCCAGGATCGCCTTGCCGATCAAGGACGTCTCCGCGTCGATGCAGTCGGCATAGATGGCCGCGCGCACGCGGTGCACCGCCTTGTCCTGCGGCGCGGCCGCCACGGCAAATTCGATCAGGTGTGCGGCCAGGCGGGCCTGGCCCGCGGCCCGCAGCGCCTCGGCTCGTTGCACCAGGTTTTCGGCGCCGCCTGCAAGGCGCGCGATTTCACGGCCGAGGTCCCGGTCAGCCGCCGGCTTGAGATGCGCGGGGTTTCCGTCAAACCAGCCGGCATAAAGATGCCAGACGCTGCGCACGACAAAAGCGGGATCATCGTATTTCGGCAGAAGATAGGGTTTGGCGAGAAGCTCCGAGGGCGCGCGGACGCTTTGCAGGATTGAATTCAGCGTGTCGCCCCTGTTCATCCGCTCAAGTGTCTGGCTAACGAGACTCTCCAGGGCACTGGCAGCGTCATCCAGCATCTGCGCCACGCGCGCGGCGCCAGCAACGACCGGTCCATGGCCGGGAACCAGGATGTGGGGTTCGAGCGCATGCATGTTGCGCAGCGTCAACGCCCAATCCTGCGGATATCGCTGCACCTTGCGCGGATTGCCGGCATTCGGGAACACCCAAATGACAAAATCACCGCTGACCAGAATTTTCTTCTGCGGCAGCCAGACAAAGGTTGCATCGTCCGTTTCGCCGCGCCCGTGCGTCAGTTCCATGCGCAGGCCGCCGATATCGAGGCTGAGCCTATCGTCATAGACGTCGTCGGGGCGCCGGTGCTCGCCGGGGAAGACATAGCCGGCTTTGTTGAACTGGCGTCCCATGACGAGACTGTTCAGATCCTGCGACTGGTCATAGCGTGCGAAGCGCTGCAAGACGTTGCGGTGTGCAACGATCCGCGGGCGGGCAACACCGTTGGCGTCCGCTTCCGCATCCAGAAGGCGGGCACCCCAGGTATGGTCGATATGGCCGTGGGTATAGATGACCGTGTGGACGGGACTGCTGTCCCAGCGGCGGATCACGTCGAGCGTTTCCCGCGCGGTCTCCCTGCCGCCCGTATCGATGAGCACCAGCCCGGCGCCGGTGCGGATTGCCGTGACATTACCGACGACGTAATGCGTGGAGACAACGATCATATCGTCGCAGACGGCTTGCGCGGAACCGCCGGCAACGGCAGCGCTCCATTCTTCCATGGCCGCTTCGCCGCGCCATATTCTCTCGAAAAGGCGGTTCATCTCTGTGTCATGCATGGAATGGATCCTTCATCGCGATGATCCCGCATACAACAGGCCTCCTGACAGCTTCATGTCAGGAGGCATTGTCCTTCCGCGCGCGTCAAGAGCGACCCGGATGTCTCCAGCATGTTTCGCGCTTTGCGCTACTGGTGGCCGAAATACGCATTCGCGACGGTTTCTGCATCTCCATCCATCTTGACCTTGCCATGCTCGAGCCAGACGATACGGCTGCAATTGGCGAGGAGCAACTGTCTGGAGTGGCTGGCGATGATCAGGATCTTGGTCTTGTTGACGAGGTCGTGCAGGCGCTCATTGGCCTTGTTCTGAAAGCTTTCGTCGCCCGCCGCCAGCCATTCGTCCATGATCAGGATTTCCGGCTGGATGACGGTCGAGATCGAAAAGGCCAGGCGCAGCTGCATGCCGGTCGAATAGGTCCTGACCGGCATGTCGAGGAAGTTGCCGAGCTCGGAGAATTCTTCGATCTCCGCCTGCTTGGCAGCCATCTCGCGCTTGGAAAAGCCGAGCAGCGCGCCGCGGATGCGGATGTTTTCCCGCCCCGTGGCTTCCGCATCGATGCCCAGCGAGATGTTGATCAGCGAGGTGCATTTGCCGTTGATGGCGATGCGCCCGCCGGAGGGATAGTACACGCCGCTCATCACGCGCAGGAGCGTGGTTTTCCCCGAGCCGTTGTGCCCGATCAGGCCGAGCCGTTCGCCGTCGTTCAGGCTCAGGCTGATCGATTCCAGGCCGCGGATGATCACATGGCCTTCGGCGTTCGAGCCGATGGTGCCGCCCGTCGCCAGACTCATGACCTGGTTCTTGAGGGACCGGCTTTTCGCATTGTAGATCGGAAAATCCACAGTGACGTTATCGAGTATCATAGAAGTCATGTTGGCCTTCGCAGGAAAAGGGTGGGGCGTGCCGAAAGGGTTTAGAGCCAATAGGTGATGCGCGAGCGGTAGCGGTTGAGGAAGAGCAGGGCGACGATCCATCCGATGATGGCCATGCCGGCAACCACGCCCCAATTGAGCGCGGTGCCCGTCTGCCCAAGCAGCGGCTCGCGGACCACGCTGATGAGATGATAGAACGGGTTGAGATCCAGCATCAGCATGGATTTGTCCGCCGGCAGCTGGTGCGGCTGCCACATGATGGGCGTCACATACATGCCGACCTGCATGACGTTCTGGATGATCTGCGTCAGGTCGCGGTAGCGCGTGCACACCACCGCCAGCACCACCATCATCCACAGAAGGTTGAGCGAGACGAGAACGAACGCCGGGAAGACCAGCAGGGCGGTCCATCCCATGAACTTGCCGAACAGCAAGAGCACGATGGGGAAAATGACGATGTTGTGGAACAGGATGATGGAGTTGCGCCACCAGGTGCGCAGGACATAGGTGAAGAATGGCAGCGGCAATTGCAGCATCGTCTCGGTATTGGAGATGAAACTGAGGCAGCCCTCGTTGATGAGCTGCGAAAAATACCCCCACATGATGAGGCCGACGCAGATGAAGGGCAGGAACTCGGACATGGGCGAGCGGAAAATGGTGCCGAATATCAGGCCCAGGGCGCCGATCAGCACGCCCATGTTGATGGTCAGCCAGAAGGCGCCCACGCTGGAGCGCCGGTAGCGCTGCGCCACGTCCTGCCAGCCGAGAAGCGCGGCGAGATGAAAATTGTTCACGGCAGCCGTGATATCTTCCCATGCGGTGATTTTCTGCGAATTCGCTATGGTCATGTCGACGCGCGTCTTTCCTTACAATGCGGGCTTTAGCATGCGGGCAAGGCCCTGCCGGACCTGCCTATACACCGGTTGGCAGAACAATTCCAAGCCGCATCGCATTTCATCAACACGGTAGAAGCGCGGAGCATGGCGATGGATCGAGCAAAACCGGCTCCGGACAGGAGATTTGGAATGATCGCCTAGTTCAGCGGTTTGACCAAAAAGAGGCATGGATGGCCTTCCGCCCACAATGTGGGGAAGATTTCCGCCTTGAGAAAACCGTTGCGGTCATAGAAGGCGCGCGTGCTGTCGAGATGCGGTTCATGCCGGCCGCGCGGCGCCAGCGTCTTGACCGTCAGCAGGGAACAGCCGGACTGGCGCGCATGGGCTTCGGCGGCCTGGAGGAGGGAACGGCCGATTCCCCGGCCGTGGAATTGCCGGCGTGTGGCGATCACAAGGATTTCCGCCGCCGCCGGCGGGTGGTATTTGAGCGCGATGAAGCCGGTGCAGGTTCCCATGTCCGTATGGGCGAGAACGGGCAGCCCGGTCACCAGATCGGCGCAGGCGGCAATGCCATCCGGTTCCTCGAACCATTCCGGCAGGCCGCTCATGATGTCGGCGCACAGGGCGCTCTTGTTGTCAGGGCAGGTGATTTCACTGATCATCGGGACGATCTCTCCGCTGTTGGTTGCATCCATGCGAAACACGGCATGAAAAATTTTCATCCAGGATGTAGACGCGGCGCGGCGGAGCGGATTTAGGGAATTTCTGTGCGATCAAGCGGTTGTGAATGCCGGTAAGCTTTGTACTGAAATCGCAAGGCCGGACGGGCTGCGATGCGCATCTGACGAATCCGCACCACAATAGGTCGCGCGGGAGAAACCCGTAGGGTGATTCCCGCTGTAGGATCGCGGAAAACAACGGGAACCCAGACCATTGTCCTCACATGCCGATCCGCTTCTGCAACCCTATCAGCTGAAACATCTGCGCCTGAAAAACCGTCTGATGTCGACCAGCCACGAGCCGGCCTATTCGGAAGACGGAATGCCGAAGACCCGCTACCGGCTCTACCATGCGGAGAAGGCCAAGGGCGGCATCGCCCTGACGATGACGGCGGGGTCGGCGGTCGTGTCGCGCGAGTCGCCGCCGGCCTTCGGCAATCTTCATGCCTATAAGGACGAGATCGTGCCCTGGCTGCGCGAGCTTGCCGACGATTGTCATGAACACGGGGCCGCCGTGATGATCCAGCTGACGCATCTCGGCCGCCGCACCAGCTGGAACAAGGCGGATTGGCTGCCCGTGGTTTCGGCTTCGCCGGTGCGCGAGCCCGCCCACCGGGCCTTTCCCAAGGAAGCGGAAGACTGGGATATCGAGCGGATCATTGCCGACTATGCATCGGCGGCGCAGCGCATGCAGGCGGCCGGGCTCGACGGCATCGAGTTCGAAGCCTACGGCCACCTGATGGACGGCTTCTGGTCGCCCGCCACCAACCGGCGCGACGATGAATATGGCGGCTCGCTCGACAATCGCCTGCGCTTCACCTGGGCGGTGATCGACGCCGTGCGCCGGTCCGTCGGCCCGGATTTCATCGTCGGCATCCGCATGGTGGCCGACGAGGACTGGGAGCAGGGCCTGTCGCGGCAGGAGGGTGTCGAGATTGCCCGGCGCATCGCGGCATCGGGCAAATTCGACTTTCTCAACATCATTCGCGGCCATATCGATACGGATGCGGCGCTCAACGAGGTGATTCCGGTGCAGGGCATGCGCTCGTCGCCGCATCTCGATTTTGCCGGGGATGTCAGGCAGGAAACAAAGTTTCCGGTCTTCCATGCGGCGCGCATCGCCGATGTGGCCACGGCCCGCCATGCCATTGCCGAGGGCAAGCTCGACATGGTCGGCATGACCCGCGCCCATATTGCCGATCCGCATATCGTGCGGAAAATCGAGGCGGGCGAGGAGCATCGCATCCGCCCCTGCGTCGGCGCAACCTACTGCCTTGACCGCATCTATGAGGGCGGCGAAGCACTGTGCATCCACAATGCCGCGACCGGCCGCGAAGGCAGCATGCCGCATGCCATTGCCAAAGCGGCAACCAGCCGGAATGTGGTCGTCGTCGGGGCAGGGCCTGCCGGACTGGAGGCGGCGCGTGTTGCGGCCGAAGGCGGGCACAGCGTCACTGTGCTGGAGGCTTCGGACCATGCGGGCGGGCAGGTGCGTCTTGCCGCGCAGAATCCGCGGCGCAAGGAGATGATCGGCATTGTCGACTGGCGGCTCGAGGAGCTGCAGCGGCTGGGTGTTTCCCTGCACTACAATGTCTGGGCCGAATCCGGCGATGTGCTTGGGCTTTCGCCCGATGTGGTGGTGATCGCCACGGGAGGGTTGCCGCAAAATCCGCCCCTGGCGGCGGGCGATGATCTGGTCACCTCAAGCTGGGATATCCTGGCGGGCGCGGTGAAGCCGGGCGAAACGGTGCTGCTCTATGACGACAATGGCGGCCATCAGGGCATGAGCGCGGCGGAGATGATCGCACGCGCCGGTTCAAAGCTCGAACTCGTCAGCCCGGAACGGTTTTTCGCGCCTGAAATGGGCGGCATGAACCACGTGCCCTATATGCGCGCGTTCCACGAGCACGGCGTGCGGGTGACCATCAACACGCGGCTGATCAGCGTCGCCCGCAACGGCAACCAGCTTGTCGCGACACTGGGCTCGGATTTCGATCCGGATTATCGCGAGGAACGGCTGGTGGATCAGGTGGTTGTCGAGCACGGCACCTTGCCGATCGATGATCTCTACCGCGAATTGAAGCCGCTGTCGCGCAATGACGGTGCGGTGGATTACGGCAATCTGGTCAATGGCGGCGCGATTTTCCCGCAGCGGCTGGCGGAGGGGCAATTCGATCTGTTGCGCATCGGCGATGCGGTGCATGCCCGCAATATCCATGCCGCCATCTATGACGGGCTGCGTTACGCCATCCGGTTTTGACGGCGCCCGCGTGATACGGCAGCTATCTCCCCCAATGAGGGGGAGATAAACGACGCCAGCCAGTGTTACTTCAGCGAAGCCTTCACCTTTGTTGCCACGTCGGCGCTGACCCATTTGGTCCAGATGTCCTCGTGGTTCTTGAGGAAGTATTTTGCACCATCTTCGCCGGTTGCCTGATTGTCGGTCATCCAGGCGAGCAGTTCGTTGACGGTCTTGTTGGACCATGACCGTGCCTTCAGGTAGTCCATGACCGGGCCGGACTTTTCGCTGAACTTCTTGGTGACGACCGTATCCACTTCGGCCAGTTCCCAGGCGTTCTTTTTCGGGTCGGCGCAATCGGCCACGGTGTTGCAGCGCTTCCATTCCGCCGCGTTGAAAGGCGCGCCGTGATCAAGCCTGACCATCTGGTACTTGCCGAGGAGGGCGGTGGGTTCCCAGTAGTAACCGACCCAGCCCTGCTTGCGTTCATAGGCCTTGGCGAGCGACCCGTCGAGGCCGGCGGCCGACCCGGTGTCAACCAGGGTAAAGCCCTTCTTCTCCGCATCATAGGCCTTGAAGAACTGTGCGGTCGCCAGCGTGCCGCCCCAGCCGGGAGGACCATTGAACACAGCGCCCTTGGAAGCATCTTCCGGCGCCGGGAACAGTTCGGGATGTTTCAGCGCATCGTCGATGGTCTTGATGTCGGGGTGAGCGTCGGCGATGTATTTCGGAATCCACCAGCCCTGAACGCCGCCATCCGACAGCGATTTCCCGGTATAGACGAGCTTGCCGTCGGCAACGGCCTTGTCGAGGATATCGCGCATGAAATCGACCCAGCCTTCGGGAGCGATGTCCGGCTGGCCCTTTTCGGTCATCGATGTCAGGGTTGGAATGGTGTCGCCCTGCACGATGTCGGCATTGCAGCCATAGCCCTTGTTGAGAATGATCTTGTCGAGATTGGCCAGGACCTCCGCCGATTGCCAGTTCATGCTGGCAATGGTCACGTCACCGCACTCGGCTGCCGAAGCCGCGCCCGCGGCACCCATCAGGGCAAAGGCCATGACGCTGCTCATCAATAGTGTCTTCATGTGAGAACCCCTTTTGTTGGTTTTATGGTGTTGGTGGTGGAGATGGCCGTTCGCAGCAGCACCGGACGCAGGGACTGCACCCGGCCTGCACAAAGCCGATAGGAGAAAGGCTGGACCATGGCTGAAACGATAACCCTGCATGGGGTGCCCGAGAAGCCCGAACGCGCCACATGCTTTGTTCTCAGCGACATGGCTGGGAAGAGCAGAATACGCTTGTTGCAATGATATCGTGTGTGGTTCGACAAGCTCACCATGAGGGAGATGGCGGGCTGCAAGGCCAATCGGAAATGTTGAGTTTGAACACTCCTGCAGAATATGGCTCCCTGCAAAGCACCAATCTCCCTCATGGTGAGCTTGTCGAACCACGCACACCAGTAATGCCATGTGTTATTTGAATGGCTAACCAATAATTTTACCCGGGTTCATGATGCCGTTCGGATCGATTGTCCGCTTGATCGTCCGCATCAGGGAAAGTTTCACCGGGTCGGCCAGCGCCAGCAGTTCCGGCATTTTTTCCAGGCCGATTCCATGCTCGGCGGAGAAGGAGCCGCCCATCTGCCGCAGGTTGGCATAGACGATATCCTTGACCGCATCCTTGTGCGGGTTCTCGTCTTCGCCCGCCACGCAGATATGCAGGTTGCCGTCGCCGAGATGGCCGAAGGCAAAGCCCCTGACATCGGCGCCGAGCGCCGCGACGCCGCTGTCGAACTGCCTGAGATAGGCATCCAGATGCTGCAACGGCACGGAAATGTCGAACCAGTAACCATGCGGATAGGCACGGGTGATGACATTGCTGTCTTCGCGGATATTCCAGATGTCGTTCCGTTCCTTGCCGCTCTGGGCAATGATGGCATCGAGCACCAGTTCGTTTTCGATGGCAGCGCCAAGCGCCTCTTCCAGCGCTGTTTGTGCGGCTTGCTGGTCGAGCCCTTCGGTTTCGACAATGAGATAGACAGGCGCTGCGGTGAATGCGGCGAGCGATGCGGGGCCAAGGGCTTCGACGGCAAGGCTGAAGTAGTTCTGCGCCATGAATTCGGTGCGCAGCAGACGCAGCGCGCGATCCTGCCGGAGCGTCTGGAACAGCGACACCGCCGTTGCGGCGGACGGGCAGGCGACAAGCGCGGTGGCGGTAAACCGATCGACCGGCGCCAGCGCGAGGACGGCGCGGGTGACGATGCCGAGCGTGCCTTCAGCGCCGATGAAGAGCTGCTTCAGGTCATATCCCTCATTGCTTTTGGTTACCTCGGCGAGATCGCTCATGATGGAGCCGTCGGGCAGGACCACTTCCAGCCCCAGCACGCGCTGGCGCATGACGCCGAGCCGGAATGCCTCCATGCCGCCGGCATTGGTGGAAATCATGCCGCCAATGGTGGCACTGCCGCGCGAGGGGATGTCGATGCCGGTGGTGAGGCCGACCTTGGCGGCCTCCTCCTGCAGCGCCTGCAGGGTGACGCCGCTTTCGACGACGGCGGTTCCCGCCGCCGCTTGCACGGATTCGATCCGGTTGAGCGCAGCCAGCGACAGAATGATTTCGTCCCTCTGCGAGACGGCGCCGCCGGCAAGGCCGGTGCGCCCGCCATGCGGGACAATGGCGATCCGGTTGTCGTTGCAGAATTTGACGACGGCGCAGACCTGTTCGACATTCCGGGGGATGACCATCAGCCCCGCATCGAGATTGTGCGGATCGGAGCCCGGATGAATGGCCCGCAAGGCGTCGCCCGTCTTGGTTCCGCCCGCGCCGGTTATCGCCTCAAGCGCTGCTACACTATGGTCTGCAATCATTTTGTCTCCGATGTCCCGCGCCGTTCGATAAAAATCCTCAGGGCGAGGATGACCGCGGTGACGATGATCAGAAGCACGGAAATGGCGGCGATGGCAGGATCAATATTGTCGCGCAGGCCCATCCACATCAGGCGCGGCAGGGTAATGGCATTGACGCTGGTGATGAACAGGGTGACGCCGATCTCCTCCCAGGACAGCACGAAGGACAAAAGCGCCGCCGTGGCGATACCGAACTTGATGTTGGGGATGATGATGCGGAAGGCGCGGGTGGTCAGATCAGCGCCAAGACCGCGCGCCGCAAGATCGATGCGCCGGTCCACCTGGAACAGCGCGACAAGGATGAGAACCACGGCAAAGGGCGTGATCATCACCGCATGGGCCAGCGCCACGCCGATCCAGGTGTCATAGCCGATGAAGCTGTTGAAGGCGGAAAGCGTCGTCATGAGGAAATACAGTGTCATGGCCGATACGACGGGCGGGACGATCAGCGGCAGCAGCACGAAGCCGATGAGCAGCGCGGAAAAGCGCGGCTGGAACATCCAGATGCCGAGGCCGAACAGGGTGGCGAGCACCGTGGCGATGGCGCTGGAAAGAATGCCGATGCGCAGGCTGAGCAGTACGCTTTGTCCCCATGCCGGATTGTCGATGAGGGCCTGATAATGCCGCAGCGACAGCGTGCCCGTCGGCATCGACAGAAACCGTTGCGGCGTGAACGACACGGGCACCACGGCCAGAAGCGGCATCAGCAGGAACAGCGCGACGGCGGTGGCAATGATCAGGAGGACGGGACCGGGACGGGATGATTGCATGGGTCAGCCCACCAGATGCGCGGGTTTGATGAAGCGGCGCATGAGTGCGAGCAGGATGCCGATGAACAGCACCAGCACCACGCTGATCGCCGCACCGAGCCCCCAGTCGGGGCTCTGGAAGATCCGCAGATACACCAGCTCGGCCACCATGACGCTGCGGCCGCCGCCGAGAATGGCCGGGGTGACGAAGAAGCCGAGGGCGAAGACGAAGACGATCAGCGCCGCGCCGATCAGGCCGCCATAGGTCAGCGGCACGAACACGCTCCAGAAGATGCGGCTGCGCGATGCGCCCATGCCGCGCGCCGCCAGAAGCACGCGCTCGTCAATGGCGCGCATGGCCGAGGCGATGGGAAAGACCGCGAAGGGAATAAGAAAATGCGTCATGCCGACGATAACGCCGAACTCGTTGCGGGCAAGCGCCAGCGGTTCGCTGATGATACCGGCCGCCTGCAGCCAGGTGTTGATCAGGCCGCGATTGGAGAGGAGCGCCAGCCAGCCGAAGGCGCGGGTCAGCACGGAAATCCAGAAGGGCACGAGAATGCAGAATTCCGCCAGCATGCGCTGCACCGGTGTTCCGCGCACCCAGACATAGGCGATGGCATAGGCCATGACCAGCACGGCGGCGGTGACGATCAGGCAGATGCGCAGCGTACGGATGAACACGGACTGGACGAGCGGATCGGTAAGCACGGCGCGATATTGCCCCAGACCCGGTTCGGGCAGGGTGACGCTCCATCTGACGACACCGAGAAACGGCACCACATAGGCAAGCCCGAGAAACAGCAGCAGCGGCGCAAGCAGCAGGATTGTTCGTGATGTCGCCGACTTTCCCATTCAAAATTCCTGTTGCTGTCAAAATGCGGCCGGTGATCTCCCCCGCAAGGGGGAAGATGACCACTTCTGTCAAGCCGAGATGACTTTCGTGTATTCGTCGAAAGCCGAGGCATAGTGTTCGGCATACCATTCCATGTTCAGCGGGATCTGCTTGGCCATGTTGGCCGGATCGACGCAGTTGACCCGCTTCTTGTCGGCTGGAATGAGCGCATCGGTGGCCGGATTGGCCGGGCCCTGTCCGAGCAGCTCGAACATCTGCAGCTGGCGTTCCGGCGTCTGCGCGCTGGCAATGAACTTCATCGCATTGTCCTTGCCGCCGGGATTGTTTTTCATCACGGCCAGGGCACCGGGTGAAATCAGGCCCTGATCCCAGACGAATTTGATATTGCCGCCGGAATCCTTTTCGAGCAGTTGCGCGCGGGTCGACCAGATCAGCGCCATGGAGGCTTCGCCGTCCATGAGCACGGACTGGCTCTCGGCGCCGCCGCCCCAATAGGCCACGACGTTTTCCTTGAAGGCGGCGATCTTGTCATGGGCGCGCTTCAGGTCGAGCGGGTAGAGTTTTTCCGGCGCCACGCCATCGGCCATCAGCGCCGCTTCCCACATCGCCGAGCCCCATTTGTAGAGGGAGCGCTTGCCGGGGAATTTCTTCACATCGAAAAAGTCGGCCATCCCCGTTGGCACGTGATCGCCGAATTTCGACGAGTCATAGGCGATGATGTAGGAGAAGAAATAGGTCGATGCCGCATGATCCCAGCCGAAGCCGGGGCGCATCTTTTTCCTGTCGACAATGGCGTAGTCGATGGGCTCGAGCATGCCCTGCTTGCCCAACGTGATGCCGGAGAAGGGATCGATGTCCATCAGGTCCCAGCTGGGCTTGCCGCTCTTGAACTGGGCGGTGATGGCGCCTTCCGTCGGGCCGGAACCGTCCATCTTGACGGCAATGCCGCTCTCCTTGGTGAAGGGCTGGCCATATGCCTTGTCATAGGCGGTCATGGCATCGCCGCCCCAGTTGACCAGCACCAGGTCTTTCGCCTGTGCCAGTGCCCGGTTCGAGCGCATGAGGGCCGGCGCACCCGCCAGCAGCATCGCGGCCATCTGGGTGAAACGGCGGCGGCTGATTTCGCCGCGTTCCACCTTTTCAGCCAGTATTTCCAGGCAGTCTTTTTGAAATGCGTGATCCATTGTGTTCCCCTAGGATTGTTATTGTCACATTCCGTATGTCCGGCTGTCTTGCCGTATGCATGGTTCTAGGTCTGGTGCGGCAGTAAAAACCCCTGTTCTATGGGCCAGGACACCCAGACATCGGCGCGATGCGCAAAGGGCGGCGTTGCAACCGTCGGCATCGACACCGCGATCGATGCACCGGTGCGGGTTTTCAGGTGATAGCGGGTGACGGCGCCGAGATAGGTCGCGTCCTCGACCCGGCAGGCGATGGCATTGTGCCCGGCGTTGTTCGGCGCTGCCGCGATGGTCATATGTTCGGGGCGCACGGCGGCGACGGCTCTTGGCCCGATCTGCGGCTTTGTCCGGGCAAGGACGATGGTCCTGTCCTCGAACTGCCCGGCCGCCCTGTCGCCGTCGAGGCGCAGCGCATCGAGCGGCAGAAGGTTGATCTCGCCGAGAAACTCCGCGACGAAGCGATTGGCCGGCCGTTCATAGACGTCCTGCGGGCGTCCGACCTGCAAAAGCTCGCCATGGTTGAAAATTGCCACGCGGGAGGACAGAGCGAGGGCCTCCGACTGGTCATGCGTGACGAAAACGAAGGTCGTGCCGGTTTCCTGATGCAGCCGTTTGACTTCCTCCTGCATCATCTCGCGCAGATTCTTGTCGAGAGCGGAGAATGGCTCGTCCAGCAGCAGCACCGAGGGTTCGAAAGCCAGTGCCCGCGCAAGAGCAACACGCTGCTGCTGGCCGCCGGAGAGTTTTGTCGGCAGCTTTTTCTCGTGCCCGATGAGGCCGACCCGCTCGACCATCTCGCCGACGCGGCGCTTGATATCGGCGGCGGAGCGACCGCGCACCTTGAGCGGGAAGGCAATATTCTGTTCCACCGTGAGGTGCGGGAACAGGGCATAACCCTGGAACACCATGCCGTAGGAGCGGTCTTCGGCCGGCACGTCGGTGATATCCCGGCCATCCATCATCAGGCGGCCTTCGCTCGGCGCGGTAAAGCCGGCGAGAATCATCAGGAACGTGGTCTTGCCCGACCCGGAAGGACCGAGAAGGGTGAGAAACTCGCCGCGTCCGATGTCGAGCGACAAATCCTTCAGCGCACGGAATGCACCGAACGTCTTGCCAATGGAAACAGCCTTGATCTCGGCGGCTTTCGCATCGCCCAGTTGCATGCGTTGAGGCATTGATTGACCTCTTTCCCCTTCTTTTCGGGAAAGCCTAGGCACAATCTCCGGTGACGACAATTGAAATATATTGCCGCGATACGTGAATGAAATTCACGCCAGCACGAGCAGATGTTATTCCTGACCTCATGCGTTGCGCGTTTGCGACAGACGCGATTTCAGCCATTCCGTGAACGCCAGCTGGGCCGGATGCTCGATCTTGGCGAAATCCGTGACGAGAAAATACGACTTCGGCGACTTGATGCTGAGGTCGAACGGACGGATGAGTTGACCTGCCTTCATGGCTTTGCGGCAGGTGAGCTCATCGCCCATGGCAACGCCCTGCGCCGTGATGGCGGCGGAATAGACGAGGTTCATGTCGGAAAAGATGATGCCGCGCTCCGAATCCGGGTTCTCGACATTGGCCAGCGCCATCCAGCGGGTCCAGTCCTCGAAATCGCCCAGATGCAGCAGCGGCGCGCGCAACAGGTCTCTTGGTTCGGCAATGCCGCCGATCTTGTTGAGCAGCACCGGGCTGCACAACGGCGTGAATTCCACCTCGCACAGCAGTTCCACCGCGCGGTTCGGCCAGTTGCCGTCGCCGAAGGCTATAAAAATATCGACAGTGGAATCAGTCACGTCGTCGAGCTTGCGCGGCGTGACGATGCGCAGCGCGACATCGGGATATTTCTCCTGAAACTCGGCGATATGGGTGCACAGCCACAGCGACGCGAAGCCCGCCGTCGAACTCACGCACAATGATCCGCCGACACCCGCCGGGCTCTGCCTGCCGCCGGCATCGTCGATGACGATCAGCGCTTTGCGCACATCATTGGCGTATTTGCGGCCGCGCGGCGTGAGCGCCACGCCCTTGCCGTCGCGCTGCAAGAGTTCGAAGCCGAGATCGCGCTCCAAAAGGCGCAGTTGATGGCTGACCGCACTGCGGGTCAGATGCAGCTCTTCCGCCGCACGCCAGACGCTGCCGTGCCTGGCAAAACTCTCGAGCGACCGCAGGGCCTGGGTGGAAGGAATGCGCATGAATGGAATTCCGGTTGATGAGGTGAATAGAATTTGCACGTTTTGAAAAAACATATCACTTTTTGTCCCGCCTTCCAGATGATTATCTCGCCGCAACGGGGAGTTGGATGGTGATCACGGCAGCAGGAAGCACAGCGCTGGATTTTGTCGACGCGCATCAAGCCGACCTGTCGGCATGGACGCGCACCATTTTCGATTTCGGCGAAACCGCCTGGCGCGAATATCAATCGGCGGAGTGGTATGTGGCGCTGTTGCGCCGCGAGGGTTTCGACGTCGAGATCGGCTCGGGCGGCATGCCCACGGCATTCTGCGCGCACTGGAGCAACAGGGCGGGAACAACCGGCAAATCCCCTGTCATCGGCATGTATGCGGAGTATGACGCCGTCCCCGGCAACTGCCAGGATGCGGCAACGGTCAAACGGCCAAGACCCGGCCTGAACGAGCATGCAGGCGGCCACACCGACCCGCATTCGGGGCTCGGCATTTCCAGCCTTGGCGGGCTGCTGGCAACAAAAGCCGCCATGCAGAAGCACGGCATTGCAGGCACGCTGCGCTTCACCGGCGAACCCGCTGAAAAAGTGCGGGGCTCGAAACCCATCCATGCCGCCAAGGGCTACTATGACGGGCTGGACGGAATGATCTCGTTCCATCCGTTCTACATGCTGCCGCTGTGCAATACGGTGCGCTGGGAGACCCATTGCGGTGCCGCCTATTCGATGATCTACCGCTTTGTCTGCGACCAGCCCGAAGGCTGGGGGCTCAGCGACGGCGCGCCGATCCCGCAATCCCACTCGGCGGTGCGCGCCCCCGGCGCCAACGACGCGCTGATGATGATGTACATGGCCTCGAAAGCCTTGCGCGATTCCATGCTGCCGCATCAGGGCGGCTGGTCGATCAGCGAGGCGATCCTGACGGCGGGGCAGGCGACGGCCGACAATCTTCCCGCCGGGCTTGCGGAAATCCAGTACATGATGCGCGTGCCTGACATCGCCATGGCCGAGCGCGTCACCGCCGTGCTCGACCGCAACGCCGAGCACGCTGCCGCCATGACCGGCTGCCGGGTGGAGCGGCACTGGGTGTGCAAATCGCGGCCCGGCCTTGCCAACCATGCCATGGCCGAAGTGACCTGGGATGCCCTGCAGGCCGTCGGCGCACCGCGCTGGAACGAGGCGGCAAAGGCGGTTGCGCGGGAGATTCAGGTGAATGCCGGGATCGATGCGATGCAGGACCCGTTTCTCGATGAATGCGAGGCATTGATCACGCCTGTAGAGGCCGAAGCGATCCTGCGCCGCGACCTGCCGCCGTCGCAGATCAATTCCACCTCCGACGACTATACCGACATGACGTGGCATGCGCCCACCGTGCGGTTCTACGTGGCGCGTCCCGCCCTGAAGGCACCGAAAGGGTTTGCCTATCCGGGCTGGGTGATGAATGCGCTCGGCGGTATCCCTGCAACGATTGATCCGATGGTGCTGACCGCCGCCAAGACGGTGGCGCTGACGGCCCTGCGCCTGCTTGAGGATGGCGGGGCGAGGGACAAGGCAAAGGATGAATTCATTCAACGCACCGGCGGCGGCATTGGCGGGTCAAACTGGATCGCACCGCTGTGCGACTACGAACCGCCGATTCATTTCCGCTGGCCGGAATATGTGACCACTGCACGCGGGCGGGAGTGGTGGATACCCACGCGCCCTTGACGAGGAGACGGACCAATGACACGCCATGAACAGGGTTTTGACGGCGATGCTTTCACGTTGAAGCGCCGCAATCCGAACGGCGGCACCGCGCCGCTGAAAGGCTGGGGCTTTCGCAACGAAACCGACCCGCTGACCGAAGTCCTTTTGGGCTCGCCCGCCTTCCTGCGCCACATGGCGACAAGCTCGCTGTCGCGCAAGCATCTGCGCGAGGCCCCGTGCAACATTCAGACCGCACAGGCCCAGCACAAGGAACTGGTCGCCGCCTATGAACATTTCGGTGTGAAGATCCACTGGCACGAGCCGGAACCGGAACTGCCGATGCAGGTCTATTCCCGCGATTCCAGCGTCATGACGCCCTATGGCGCCATCATCACAGCCATGTCCAACTGGTGGCGCCGCGGCGAAAACTATGCCGCGATCCGCACCTATGAAAAGCTTGGCATTCCGATCTACGACATGGTGACCGCCGGCACCTTCGAGGGCGGCGATTTCAACGTAATCGAGGAGGGCTGCGTCCTCATCGGCTGCGGCGGCGCCCGCACGCAGGAGGAGGGCGCGCGGCAGGTGGAGGAATGGTTCCGCCGGGAAGGCTGGGAGACGCGCCTTGCCTTCATCGACGAGTATTACGTGCATATCGATCTGATGGTGGTGCCGATTGCGCCGAAACTGACCGCCGTGTGCCTCGCCTGCACCGAGCCGGGCATTGTCGACTGGCTGAAGGCCAAGGGCCACGAGATCATCGACGTGCCGTTTGAGGATACGATGAATCTCGGCTGCAACTTCATGGTGCTGGGCAAGGACCGGATCATCGCGCCGTCGTCGAGCAAGACCCTGATCGGCAAGCTGCGCGCACGCGGATTTGAAGTGGCGGCGGTGGATATGAGCGAGATTTCGAAAACCGGCGGCGGCATTCACTGCATGGCACAGGCGCTGGTGCGGTCGGCGGAGTGAGAGTGGATAAACTTTCCGTCGCTTTTGCGTCTGGTATCCGGATGAAAAGCCCCATACCATTTCCGGGACAAACGGCATTCATAAGGAGGCGACGATGCTCATCAAGCGGGATTTCTACATCAATGGCGCATGGGTGCCGCCTCTCAAGGCCAATGATCTCGAGGTGATCAACCCGGCAACGGAAAAGCCGGTCGCCGTCATTTCCATGGGCACGGCAGCCGATATCAACCGCGCCGTGGCTGCGGCGAAAACGGCCTTCCAGACCTACAGCCGGACGTCGGTGGAAGAACGGCTGGCGCTTCTGGAAAAGCTGCTCGCGATCTACAAGCGCCGCTACGACGAGATGGCGCAAACCATCACGCTGGAACTCGGCGCGCCGATCACCATGAGCACCCAGCAGCAGGCGGATGTCGGTGTCGGCCATCTCCAGGGTTTTATCGACGCGCTGAAAGCCCTGCACATGCGCGAGGAACTGCCGAATGGCGATCTGCTGGTGCGCGAACCCATCGGCGTGTGCGGGCTGATCACGCCGTGGAATTGGCCGATCAACCAGATCGCGTTGAAAGTCGTCCCGGTTCTCGCCACCGGCAGCACCTGCGTGCTGAAGCCGAGCGAGTTCACGCCGCTCAACGCACTGCTCTATGCCGAGATGATTGACGAAGCGGGCTTTCCCGCCGGCGTGTTCAATCTCGTCAACGGTGATGGCGCGACGGTGGGCGCGGCCCTGTCCAAGCACAAGGACGTCGACATGATGTCGTTCACCGGCTCGACCCGCGCCGGTATCGCCGTCAGCAAGGACGCGGCCGAAACGGTCAAGCGCGTCACGCTGGAACTCGGCGGCAAGTCACCCAACATCGTGTTCGAGGATGCCGATCTGGAAGATCGCGTCGCGGGCAGCGTACTCGAATGTTTCAACAACAGCGGCCAGTCCTGCGATGCGCCGACGCGCATGCTGGTACAGCGCTCGGTCTATGACAAGGCGGTGAAAATCGCCGAAGCCACTGGCAGGCAGGCACAGGTCGGTGATCCGCAGGAGGAGGGCGATCACATCGGCCCGCTCGTCAGCCATATCCAGTATGGCCGGGTGCAGAACCTGATCGAAGCGGGTATTTCCGAGGGCGCACGCGTGCTGGTCGGCGGTGCAGGCAAGCCGGAGGGCTATGAAACCGGCTATTTCGTCCGCCCCACCATCTTTGCCGACGTGCGCAACGATATGCGCATTGCGCGGGAAGAAGTATTCGGGCCGGTGCTCGCGCTCATTCCGTTCGACACGGAGGAAGAAGCGATCGCCATCGCCAATGACACGCCCTACGGCCTTGCCGCCTATGTGCAGACGGGGGACGCCAAGCGGGCCGAGCGCGTGGCATCAAGGCTGAAAGCCGGCATGGTGCATATCAATGGCGGCCCGCATCGCTATGGCAGCCCGTTCGGCGGCTACAAGCAGTCAGGCAATGGCCGCGAGGGCGGCAAATTCGGGCTGGAAGACTTTCTCGAGGTCAAGACCATCCACCGGCCGTAACGGGCAGACATGGTTGATGGCGCAAAGCCATCAACCAATCAATGTTTCATCGATTTCAATCAGATAGGACTTTCCGCTCGCCTTGGCTTTCAACAGAGCAGCGGGCAGTTCCTCCAATGTTTTCAGCTTCTGCGAAGCCACGCCATAGGCCTCGGCGATTTTCAGGTAGTCGGGTGCCGAGGGACGCACGCCCACCGGATTGATGTGGACATCGCGCATAGCGCGCTCGATTTCCTGATAACCCTGATTGTTCCAGACGACGAAAATAACCGGCACTTTCTCGTCGACCGCAGCGCCGAGTTCCCCCAGCACGAACTGAAACCCGCCATCGCCGACAATGCAGATCGTCGAGGTCTCGGGTTTCCCGAGGGCTGCACCGATGGCAGCGGGCGGGCCGAAGCCAAGCGCGCCGAAACCTGTCGCCGCATTGAACCAGCCGCCGACGCGGTCGTGATCGTAATAGAGATTGCCGGAATAGATGGCCTGCGTGGAATCGCCGACGATGAGTGAGCCCGGCAGCGTGTCGCGCAGGATATTGAGGAAGCGCACATGGCTTTGCGTACGCGGACCGATCTCGGCCCATGCGGCATCGCGTGTTGCCAGGGCGCGGTCTTCGCCGGACTTCGTGTTGCGCCGCGCGGGCAAGGTAGCGGCGAGCGCTTCGACGGTTTCCCTTGCCGAAGCCTCGATGGGCATGAAGGCCGGACGCCGGTCAAGCTGTCCGGCATCGATGTCGATGCGCACAAGGCGTTTCAACTCGGGAAAACCGCCATCGCCATACATGTCATAATCGGTCGGCCCCATTTCCGTGCCGATGGCAAGGACAAGGTCGCTTTCCGCAAGAAGGGTGCGCACGGCGGTGAGGCTGGCGCTGGCCGGAATCAGCAGCGGGTGATTGTGCAGGATACCGCGCGCATTGGTGGTTGCCACCACGGGCGCATCCAGCTTTTCCGCCAGATCCCTGAGTTCCGCCGCAGCGCCCTTGGCACCGCCGCCGATGAGAATGACCGGACGTTCGGCCGCAAGGCACTGGCGGGTGAGCTCCGCCATGGTTTCGGCCGACGCCTGCGGGATCGGCGCATCGGACAACTGGCGGCTCGCACCATCCAGCGGCTGCGCCATCACGTCTAGCGGTATCTCGATATGCACCGGGCCGGGACGCCGCGAGGCGAACAGCGCAAAGGCGCGGGCGAGCACGATGGGCAATTCGTCCGCTTTTTCAATGCGATGCGAGAACATTGCAACCGTCTGCAACATGGCGCGCTGATTGGGCAGTTCATGCAGGAAACCCATGCCCTTGCCGAGCGACTCCCGCTGGTTGACGCCCGAGATCACCAGCATGGGAATGGAATCGGCGCGCGCCTGTCCCATCGCGGTGATCGTGTTGGTGATGCCGGGGCCAGTGATGACGAAGGCGACGCCGGGCTTGCCGGTCGCCCGGGCATAGCCGTCGGCCATGAAGCCCGCGCCCTGTTCGTGGCGCGGCGTGATGTGGCGTATCGTCGATGCGGCAAGGCCGCGATAGAGTTCGATGGTGTGGACGCCGGGAATGCCGAAGACGGTATCGACATCGTAGGATTCAAGCAGATGGACGAGGGCTTCACCGACCGTGGTCATGCGGATTTCCGTTGCTGGAGGCGGGTTGCGAGGCGGACGATCCCGGCGCAGGCGGCATCGATCTTGTCATCGGCGACGCTGAGGCTGAGACGCAGGTAACCGGCGAGGTTGTCGCCGAAGGATTCGCCGGGCATGACGGCCACGTGTTCCTCTTCGAGAAGGCGCATGGCGAAATCATTGCCGCTCAATCCGGTGGCGCGGATGTCGGCGAGAATGAACATGCCCGCCTGCGGCACGTCGGCGCCGATGCCGGCAATGCCGTCGAGCCGCTTGGAAATCAGCTGGGCGCGGCGGAAATAGCTCTCGCGCATCGTCGCAGCGGCGGCCGATGGCTGGCCGAGGGCATAGGCGGTCATGTCGGCGATGAAGGGCTGGACGCCGAACAGCATGGATTCGGACAGCGGCAGCAGTTTCTGCGTGAACTCCGCCGGACCGACGCACCAGCCGCTGCGGAAACCCGGCGCGGCATGGGATTTGGAAATGGAGGCAACCGCAATCGTCCGGTCGGCGAGCTCCGCCCGGTCGAGCGGCGAGGCAAAACTGCCGTCAAAGATCAGCAGTTCGTAGACCTCGTCGGACACGATCCACAGATTGTGTCTGCGGCAGACTTCACCGATCTCGGCCACTTCCTTTGCGCTCAGCACCGCCCCGGTCGGGTTGTGCGGGGTATTGAGGAGGAGGACACGGGATTTCGGCGTGATCGCCTTTTCCAGATCGGCGGCCTGCATGCGGAAGCCGTTTTCCGGCCGCAGGGGAACCGACACACGCGTTGCGCCGGTGGCGCGGACGACGCCGTCATAGGTCGCATAGAGCGGATCGCCCGTGATGATCTCGTCGCCTTCCTCGGCAAGGCCGAGCATGACGAGCGACAGCGCGGTCTGCGTACCGGGAAAGCACAGGATGTGTTCTGGACCGATGGCCCGGCCGGTGCGTGCGGTGTACTTTGCCGAAAGCGCGGCGAGAACGCCGGGTTCGCCCCGGCCATTGGAATAGCCGGTGCGGCCGGAGCGCATGGCGTGTTCGGCCACATCCAGCATGTCGGTGGGGGTGGGAATATCCGGTTCGCCGATGGTGAGCTCAATGATCTCATGACCGGCGCGCTTCATTTCGCGCGCACGGATATGAACAGCCCATTTATCCGATCCCAGTCCGGCCAGACGGCCGGTCACAGACGCATAGCGCATCATTGGGCGCCTCCTTCAGCTTGTAATGAAATTCCCAGTACGGCTTCAATAGCGGCAACCCCGGTTTCCGCCAATTCCCCATCGTCGAAAATATCGCCGGCAAGACAGCCTTCCAGCCACAATCCGTCGATGATGGCGTTGATGGCGATGGCGTGGCGGCGGGTGTGGTTCGGTTCCGCCGGTTTGCCGGCGGCACGCAGCGCCTCGCGGATCAGGATTTCCAGCTCGTCGCGAAAGCCGAGATAGCCGTCGCGGTGGGCGGAGGCCATGGCCGGGTCGGCATGCACGAGCGCGATGAAACCCGCCCACAGCGAGAGATTGTGCGGGTCCATGATCGGTTCGCCGAGATTGGCGGTAACGAACGCCTGCAGGCGCGAACGCGGATCGTCAGCGGCATTCTGCAAGGCATCGCTGGCCTGCACGGTCATGCGGTTCATCACGGCGCGGTAGGCGGCGCCGATCAGGTCATCCTTGGTCGGGAAGTAATAGCGGATCAGCCCGGCGGTTACATCGGCCCGCTGGGCGATTTCGCGCACGGTCGCACCGGCAAGACCGCGCTCGGCCACACATTCAAGCGTCGCGGCGATCAGATCCTCGCGGCGCTTGTCCTCGCCTTCACGGCGAAAGGTTTTGCGTGTGGCCGATTGTGCGTTCATTGCCGGAAAACCGGACGGGTGAGGCAGGTCGGGCCGCCCTCGCAGGCAATGCACAGCGCATCCGCCTCGAAGGTCGTGACGGTGCAGCCGGCAGCTTCCATGGCGGCCTTGGTCTTTTCGAAGCCTGCCACGGCGATGACTTCATAGGGCGCCGTTGGCAGCACGTTGAGGTTGAGGCCGTTGCTGGCGGCAAATTCGTCTTCTGGCGCGGCGATCAGGCGGATGCCACGCTCCTTCAAAAGCTGGTAGAAAGCGGCGGGCAGAAGCGGCAGGTGCACCAGCGCCAGGTCTTCGGCCAGCGGCGAAATGATCGACATCAGGTGCAGGCAGGCTTCTTCGCCCTGCCACAGCGGCAGGTCGAACCCGAGGACGGTGACGCCAAGCGGCTCGAGGATCGCGGCCATCTGCTCGATACCGGCCTGATTGGTGCGCACGCCGCGGCCGATGGCCAGCGTCTTGCTGTCGACCCAGACGCAGTCGCCGCCCTCGACGGTGCCCGGCGCGACGATGCGGCCGAGCACCGGCACATCCATCTGGCTGTAGGTTTCGTGGTGCAGGTCCGTCTCGTCGAGGCGCAGGGATTTGCCCATGCGCAGCAGGATCGCGCCCCTGTCGGTGACGAGGGAGGGATCGTGCGTGAACACGGAATCCGACAATCCGTCATTGCCGTCCCTGATCCAGGTGATGTCGGCGCCCGACTGGGCGACGAGACCGGCAAAGACGCGATGCTGTTCGGATGCGCGGCGCGGATCGAACTGCGGACCGTAATGCCAGACGTCGCGTTCGGCGCCCGCCATGACGCGGTCAGGCATGCGCATGATGACGCGTTTCAGGGGAAGGGCCATGGACTGGGAACCGAATGCGCTCATGCGACTGCTCTCTCGTAAAAATTGCATCTGGGAGTATTTATACGCTTGCATAATTAGAGCGCAAGTGGTGTGATGCCCTAAATTAGGCAGTTTCGCCTCATGCTGACAAAACAGGCAGAAATGAACGGTGTCATGACAGCAGGTGCAAGACAACCCATGGGAACCCAGCAATGACGGAGGCGTTGCGCGCATCCGTTGCCACGGACCCGCTCCAACCCGGTGCGACCGAACGGGCCGAAGCCATCCACGTCTGGAACCTGCACAAGAAGTTCGGCGCCCTTGAGGTTCTCAAGGGCGTTTCGCTGACAGCCAGGGACGGCGACGTGGTTGCCATGATCGGCGGCAGCGGCTCGGGCAAATCCACCTTCCTGCGCTGCATCAATTTCCTCGAAAACCCGACGAGCGGCGTCATCCGCATCAATGGCGAGGACGTGCAGATGGTCAGCGACGGCGAGGGCGGCCAGTACCCCGCCAACCGGCGCCAGATCGAGCGTATCCGCAGCCGCCTTGGCATGGTGTTCCAGAATTTCAATCTCTGGCAGCACATGACCCTGATCCAGAATGTTATCGAAGTGCCGGTTCACGTGCTGGGGATGAAGCGTGACGAGGCCATGGCCATCGGCGAGCAATTGCTGGAGCGGGTCGGGCTTTCGGCCAAGCGCGATGTCTATCCCGCCTTTCTCTCCGGCGGCCAGCAGCAGCGCGGCGCCATTGCCCGCGCGCTCGCCATCCAGCCGCGCGTCATGCTGTTCGACGAACCGACCTCCGCGCTCGATCCGGAACTGGTCGGTGAAGTCCTGAAAGTTATCGGTGACCTCGCCAAGGAGGGGCGAACGATGCTCCTGGTCACGCATGAGATGAAATTCGCCCGGGAAGTGGCGAGCCATGTCATGTATCTGCACAACGGCATTGTCGAAGAAGAGGGGCCGCCGGAAGAATTGTTCGGATCACCAAAATCCGAACGTTTGAAGCAGTTTATCCGCACTGTTTCATAAGTCGCATGAAAAAATACAGGGAATAATCCTGGGGAACAATAAAGAGAAATGGAGATAGGAATGAAAGCTTTCTTGAAATCAGCGGTTGCCGCCGCTGTGCTGGTTGCCGGAATGGGAGTCGCCAGCGCCGAACAGATCAAGGTCGGCATTGCCGCCGAACCCTATCCGCCCTTCGCATCGCCGGATGCCTCGGGCAAGTGGGAAGGCTGGGAAGTCGATGTCGCCCTTGCCATCTGCGCGCAGGCCAAGCTTGATTGCGTCATCACGCCGGTGTCGTGGGACGGCATCATTCCGGCGCTGACCACCAAGAAGATCGATATGATCGCCGCCTCCATGTCGATCACGCCGGAACGCGAGAAGACGATCGATTTCTCCGACAAGTATTACAACACGCCCACGGTCATTCTCGGCTCGAAGGACGTCAAGATGGACGCGTCGCCGGAAGGCCTGAAGGGCAAGGTGCTCGGCGTGCAGGTGTCGACCATCCATCAGGCCTATGCGAAGAAGCATTTCGCCGCGACCGCCGCTGAAATCAAGGAATACCAGACGCAGGACGAAGCCAATCAGGATCTGGCTGCCGGACGCATCGACGCCACGCAGGCCGATTCGCTGGCACTCGAGACCTTTGCCCAGACCGATGCGGGCAAGGCCTGCTGCGAGATCAAGGGCAAGGTTGCGCCCGATCTGGAAGTGCTTGGACCGGGTGTCGGTGTCGGTCTGCGCAAGGGCGAGACGGAGCTGAAGACCAAGATCAACGCGGCCATCAAGGACATTCGCACCAACGGCAAGTATGACGAGATTTCGAAGAAATATTTCAACTTCGATATTTACGGCGGTTAACGCGCTCACCGGATTGTGGTGCGTGGTTCGACAAGCTCACCATGAGGGAAGTGGTTTGATTGCAGCCCACAAGCTCCCTCATGGTGAGCTTGTCGAACCACGCACCATGCGAGAATGGTAATACATTGTTTTGAATCGAGGATCGTTTGGCCGACGCATCGATTGCTCCCGCCGCAATAGCCGGCATGTTCGACCTTCTGTCGCCCAATCCGCCGGGTTGGGGCGGCAACCTCCTGCGCGGTCTGGCGAATTCGCTGCAGATCGCCGTCGGTGCCTTTGGCATGGGATTGCTCATCGGCACGGTCGGTGCCTATGGCAAGCTTTATGGCGGCCCGCTGGTGCGCGACATCGCGGCCATCTACACCACCATCGTCCGCGCCGTGCCGGAACTGGTGCTGATCCTTTTGCTCTATTATGCCGGTACCGACATGATCAACCGGGTGCTGGAAAGCCTCGGCTATCAGCGCGTCGACATCAGCGGACTGGTGGCGGGGATCGTGGTTCTCGGCTTCGTGCAGGGCGCCTATGCAACCGAGGTGCTGCGCGGTGCCATCAAGGCCATTCCGCAGGGGGAAATCGAGGCGGCGCGGGCCTATGGCATGTCGCCTGTTCTGATGATGCGCCGCATCACCCTGCCGGCCATGCTGCCGCATGCGCTACCGGGCCTTGCCAATCTCTGGCTGATCTCGACCAAGGATACGGCGCTGCTGGCAGTCGTCGGTTTCAGCGAGTTGACGCTCGTCACCCGGCAGGCGGCGGGCACGACAAAGGCGTATTTCCTGTTCTTCATCGCCGCCGGCATCCTCTACCTGGCCATCACGCTGTTTTCCAATGTCATCCTTGCCAAGGTCGAGCAATGGGCGCGGCGCGGCATGCCTTCCGTCAAGGAGGCGCGGTAATGACCGAGACGCCGCTGGAAACCCCGATCGAGACATTCCCGATCCACAAGGACAGCGACACGAGCGGTCAGGCGCGCGCACTGCCGCCGCACCGCATCGTTCTCATCCTCATCGGCCTCGCGCTTGTGGCCTCGGCTATTGTCTTCATGCGCTGGGACTGGCTGCCCAATTACGGCGATCTGATCCTGCAGGGCCTGTGGCGGACGATCTGGATACTGGTCGTCACCGTGATCATCGGTTTTCTGCTGGCGGTTCCGCTTGGGCTGGCACAGGCAGCCGGGCCCGCTGTGGTGGCGGTGCCGGCGCGGGTGTTCTGCACGGTGATCCGCGGCACGCCGCTGCTCCTGCAGCTCTGGCTGCTCTATTACGGCCTGGGCTCGCTGTTTCCGCAATATCCGTGGATACGCAGTTCCGAACTCTGGCCTTATCTGCGGCAGGCATGGCCCTATGCCGTTCTCGCGCTGTCCCTGTCCTATGCGGGCTATGAGGGGGAAGTCATGCGCGGCGCCTTCGCCGGTGTGCCCAAGGGACAGCTCGAATCCGCGCGCGCCTTCGGCATGCGCCGCTTCACGATTTTCCGCCGCATCTGGCTGCCGCAGGCCATTCACCGCGCGCTGCCGACACTGGCGGGCGAGGCGGTCCTGCAGCTGAAATCCACGCCCCTGGTGGCGACGATTACGGTCGTCGATCTTTATTCCGTGGCCTCGCGCGTCAGGCAGGATACCTACATCACCTATGAGCCACTTCTGCTGCTGGCGGCCGGGTATCTCGTCATCACCGGCATCATCGTTTTCCTGTTCCGGCGGCTGGAAAAGCTCATACCATCGAGGCTCGGATGAGACTTTTTCATCGTGACGCAAATGACCGCACATATGTCGCAAGTGTTTGGTCCGCTTAGCCGGACAGATGCGCATAGTAGGATAAAAAGGAACACCTCGCAAAAGACGAGAAAATGGGATTGATGTTTTCACCGGGTGTTCTGCCCGGTGTGCGTTATCTGTTTTCAGCTCCGCTGTGAGGACGAAAGATGATAATGCGGACAGTCAAAACATTTCAGCACCAAGTGAAAGAAACCGCCGATCTGGGCATTGTCCTGCCCGATGGCTGCCGCCTGTCGGCCCGGGTCTGGATGCCCGAGGACGCCATGGAAAATCCGGTTCCCGCGATTCTCGAATTTCTGCCCTATCGCAAGCGCGACGGCACGACGGCGCGCGATAATCTCACCCATCCCTACATCGCCGGGCATGGTTATGCCTGCCTGCGCGTCGACATGCGCGGCAATGGCGATTCGGAAGGGCTGATGGAGGATGAATATTCGGTTCAGGAGCTGAACGATGCCTGCGCGGTGATCGAATGGATCGCGGCGCAGCCCTGGTCAACAGGCAAGGTCGGCATGATGGGCATTTCCTGGGGCGGGTTCAATTCGTTGCAGGTGGCCGCGCTGCAGCCGGAAGCGCTGAAGGCCATCATCACGCTCTGCTCCACCGACGACCGCTATGCCGACGATATCCATTACAAGGGCGGGCTGCTGCTCAACGAGAATCTGGGATGGGGCGCCACCATGCTCGCCTATTCCTCCCGCACGCCCGATCCGGCTCTGGTCGGCGACAAGTGGCGCAGCATGTGGCTGGACCGGCTCGATCATGAACCGTTCCTGCCGGCCGTCTGGCTGGCGCACCAGACGCGCGACGCCTATTGGAAGCGCGGCTCGGTCTGCGAGGATTTTTCCGCCATCAAGGCCGCCACGCTGGCCGTCGGCGGCTGGGGTGATGCCTACAAGAACGCGGTGCCGCGCCTGATGGAAGGCATAAAGGCGCCCGTCAAAGGCATTGTCGGCCCGTGGGTGCACAAATACCCGCATTTTGCCGTGCCGGAACCGCGCATCGGCTTCCTGCAGGAGGCACTGCGCTGGTGGGACCGCTGGCTGAAGGACATCGATACGGGCGTCGAGAACGATCCGGCCTATCGCGGCTATCTCATGGATTCGGTCCGTCCGAAGAGCTGGTACACGGAGCGTCCGGGGTACTGGATTGCCGAGCCGCAATGGCCGTCGAAGACCATCGGCAACGAGGTCTTTCAGCTCGGTGCCGACAAGTCCCTGAGCGCCAGACGGGGCGGGGCGTTTTCCCATCTCGTCGCCTCGCCGCAGGATTGCGGCATGATGGGCGGCGAATATTGCGCCATCTGGCTCGGCCCGGAGCTTCCCGGCGACCAGCGCCGCGATGACGCGCTGTCGGCCTGCTATGACGGCGATATCCTGGAAAAAGCGGTCGATATTGTCGGCGCGCCGGAAATCAGCCTGACCGTGTCCAGCGACAAGCCCGTTGCCATGGTTGCCGTGCGCCTGTGCGACGTGCATCCCGATGGTGCTTCAACGCGCATCACCTATGGCGTGTTCAACCTGTGCCACCGCGACAGCCATGAAAAACCCCAAGCGCTCACGCCGGGCGAACCGGTAAAAATCCGCTTCAAGCTCGACGATATCGCCTATCGCGTGCCCGCCGGGCACCGGCTGCGCATCGCCGTTTCCTCCAGCTACTGGCCGATGGTCTGGCCATCGCCGGAAGCGGTCAGCCTGACGCTGCATGCGGGCGCGCTCGACCTGCCGTCGCGCGATCTCGCCACCGGGGATGAATGGACCTTTCCCGAGCCCGAGGCCGCATCGCCCTGGCAGCTCGACATCCTGCGCAAGGGCACCAACAGCCGCCGGATCGAACATGACCAGGTCAGCGGCAGGATCATCCTGTCGATCGAGGATGATTTTGGCGAGGCACGGGACAAGGAACATGGGCTCGTCCACGGCAGCGTGGCGCGCGAACGCTGGGAAATCCACGCGGACGATCCGCTGTCCGCCTATGGCGAGACGCATTGGACGGAACTGTCCGGCCGCGACGAATGGCGCGTCCGCACGGAAACGTTCACCACGATGCGGTCGGACAAGGCCAATTTTCATCTGACCGGCCGGATCGAAGCCTACGAAAATGACGAACTGGTTTTCGAGCGGAATTTCGCCGAGACGATCGCGCGTCAATACATCTGATTGCTGGAGGAGAACGTTAGACAGTCACGTTAACGGTTGAAATTTACGGGTATCAAGTCGCATAATTCACAAAAACCGAATTTGGACGCCATGCGTTCCAAGCAACAAAAGGGGAATGGGTATGTCAAGAGAACTCGATTATCTGAGCCGCAAGGTCGCCCGCGGACATCTGTCGCGGCGTGACTTTCTCGGCCGTGCAGCAGCCCTCGGTGTCACCACCGTTTTTGCCAATTCACTTCTGTCCAGTGCGGCTCTCGCCGAAGGCCCGGTCAAGGGCGGCACGCTGAAAGCCGGCATGCAGGGCGGTGCCTCGACCGACAGCATGGACCCCGCGACATGGCAGAGCCAGGTGCCGTACAAGTTCGGCCGCCAGTGGGGCGAGCAGCTTGTCGAAATCCAGCCGGACGGCACGCTCAATCCAAAACTGGCGACCGAATGGGGATCAACCCCCGACGCCAAGGTCTGGACCTTCAAGATCCGCAAGGGCGTGCAGTTCCACAACGGCAAGGACATGACGGCCGATGACGTCGTGGCCACGATGGAGCGCCACTCCGACGCCAATTCGAAGTCCGGCGCCCTTGGCGTCATGAAGGGCATCGAAAGCGTGAAGAAAGACGGCGATACCGTTGTTTTCACATTGAAAGAAGCCAATGCCGACCTGCCGTTCCTGATGGATGACTACCATCTGATGATCCAGCCGAACGGCGGCAAGGACAAGCCCACTGCCGGTATCGGCACCGGACCGTACAAGGTGGTCAAGGACGAGCCGGGCGTACGGCACATCGGCGAAAAATTCGCCAATTACTGGGATGGCGACAAGCGCGGCCATGCGGCGCAGATCGAAATCATCGTCATCAACGATGCCACCGCCCGCACGGCTGCCCTGCAGTCCGGCCAGGTGCACATGATCAACCGCGTCGAGCCGAAGATCGTCGATCTGGTCAAGCGCGTGCCGGGTGTGACCATCCAGAACGCGGCAGGCAAGGGACACTACGTCTTCATCGCCCATTGCAACACGGCGCCGTTCAACAACAATGACCTGCGTCTGGCGCTGAAATACGCCATGAACCGCGAAGACATGGTGCAGAAGATCCTGCGCGGCTATGGCACCATCGGCAATGATTTTCCGATCAACAAGGCCTATCCGCTGTTCTCGGACGATATCGAGCAGCGCGCCTACGATCCCGACAAGGCGGCTTTCCACTTCAAGAAATCCGGCCATGACGGCGCCATCCTGCTGCGCACCTCCGATGTTGCCTTCCCCGGCGCCATCGATGCGGCCCAGCTGTACCAGCAGAGCGCGGCCAAGGCCGGCATCAAGATCGAGGTCAAGCGTGAACCGGGCGACGGCTACTGGTCGGAAGTCTGGAACAAGCAGCCGTTCTCGACATCCTATTGGGGCGGCCGTCCGACCCAGGACCAGATGTATTCGACCGCCTATCTGTCCACCGCCGACTGGAACGACACGCGCTTCTTCAATGAAAAGTTCGACAAGACATTGATTGCAGCGCGCGCCGAACTTGATCCCGTCAAGCGCAAGCAGATGTACCGTGACATGTCGGTCACGGTGCGGGACGAGGGCGGTGTCATCGTGCCGATGTTCAACGACTTCATCGACGCCACCAGCGCCAAGGTTGGCGGCTGGGTGAAGGACGGCAATCAGGAAATGAGTGGCGGCTATGCCTTGTCCCGCTGCTGGCTGAACGCCTAAGGCCGGGGCGAATGAGCGGTCCTGTCCTCAAACTGGTGGCCCAGCGCATTGCGATGGGCCTTCTCCTTCTCCTTGCCGTCTCGGTGCTGATTTTCGCAGGCACCCAGATATTGCCGGGAGACGTGGCGCAATCCATTCTCGGCCAGTCGGCCACACCGGAGGCATTGGAAAACCTGCGGCGTGACATGGGGCTGAACGATCCGGCCTATATCCGCTACCTGCATTGGCTCGGCGGCATATTGACCGGTGATCTCGGCACGGCGCTTTCCAGTGGGCAGGACATCGCATCGTCGCTCAAGGGGAGGTTGTGGAACACGCTGTTCCTCGCCTTCTGGGCGGCGGTGGTTTCCATTCCGCTCGCCATCGGACTGGGTTTGCTGGCCGTGCGCTACCGCAACGGCTGGGTGGACAAGATCATCTCCGGCCTCGGCCTCGCCTCGACGTCGTTGCCGGAGTTCTTTACCGGTTATCTCCTGATCTACTTCGTCGCCGTGCGCCTGCAATGGTTTCCGAGCGTCTCGACCGTCTATGACGGCATGCCGCTTGGCGAAAGGCTGAGCGCCATCGCCCTGCCGGTGACGGTGCTGACCCTCGTCGTTCTCGCGCATATGATGCGCATGACCCGGGCGGCCATTCTCAACGTCATGCAGTCGGCCTATATCGAAACGGCTGAGCTGAAGGGGCTGACGCCGTTCCAGATCATCGCCCGCCATGCGTTCCCCAATGCCATTGCCCCGATCATCAATGTGGTGATGCTCAACCTGGCCTTCCTTGTCGTCGGTGTCGTCGTGGTGGAGGTGATTTTCGTCTATCCCGGCATGGGGCAGTATCTGGTCGACCACGTGGCCAAGCGTGACGTGCCGGTCGTGCAGGCCTGCGGACTGGTGTTCGCGGCTGTTTACATCACCCTCAACATCATTGCTGATATCGTGGCGATTGTTTCCAATCCCCGCCTCAGACATCCCAAGTGAGGCCGCGCCATGCTGAATGTTAAGAACATCCCCATCAGCGCCTGGATCGGCCTGATCATCACGGCGGTCTTCCTGTTCGCGGCCATCTTTGCGCCGTGGGTTGCGCCTTATTCCGTCGGCGAAACCGTCGGCGATGTGTGGGAGCCCATGTCGGCGAAATACTGGCTCGGCACGGACAATCTCGGCCGCGACCTGCTTTCCCGTATGATCTACGGCGCGCGCATCACCATCTTCATCGCCGCCATGGCGACGGCGCTGTCCTTCATTCTCGGCTCGGTGCTGGGTTTCGCCGCCGCCGTCATCGGCGGCTGGTTCGACCAGCTGATGTCGCGTTTCGTCGATCTGATCATGGCGATCCCGACGCTGATCTTCGCGCTTGTGGTGCTGTCGGTCCTGCCCGGCAATGTCACCACGCTGATCCTCGTCATGGGCCTGCTCGATGCCACGCGCGTCTACCGGCTGGCGCGGGCCGTGGCGGTCGATATCAATGTCATGGATTTCGTCGAGGCGGCAAAGCTGCGCGGCGAGGGGCGTATCTGGATCATTTTCCGCGAGATACTGCCCAACGCCCTGACCCCGCTGGTTGCCGAACTCGGCCTGCGTTTCATCTTTGCCGTGCTGTTCCTGTCGGCGCTGTCCTTCCTCGGTCTCGGCGTGCAGCCGCCGGATGCGGACTGGGGCGGCATGGTCAAGGAAAACAAGGAAGGCATCGTCTTCGGCATTCCGGCCGCGCTGATCCCGGCGGCCGCCATCGCGATCCTTGCCATCTCGGTCAATCTCGTCGCCGACTGGATTCTCAACCGGACCACCAGCCTGAAGGGAGGACGCGGCAATGGCTAAAGCACCTGCGAAGGACAAGACCGGCCTGCTTCTCGACATTCGCAATCTGCGGATCGAGGCCACCAGCTATCCGCCCGGCGAAGCGCCGCGCAATGTGGTGATCGTCGACAATGTCTCGGTAAAGGTTGAACGCGGCAAGGTGCTCGGCCTGATCGGCGAATCCGGTGCCGGCAAATCCACCATCGGCCTGTCCGGCATGGGATTTGGCCGCGGCGGCGTGCGCATCACCGGCGGCGAGGTATTGCTCAACGGCCGCGACATTCTCAAAGGCGGTGCGACCATCCTGCGGCAAATCCGCGGGCGCGAGGTCTGCTATGTCGCGCAGTCCGCCGCCGCTGCCTTCAATCCGGCGCGCAAGCTGATGGACCAGGTGGTTGAAGCGGCGCTGCAGCACAGGATCGCCACGCGCGCCGAGGCGGAAAAACGCGCCATCGGGCTGTTCAAGAAGCTCGGTCTGCCCAATCCTGAAACCTTCGGGCAGCGCTTTCCGCATCAGGTCTCGGGCGGGCAATTGCAGCGGGCCATGACCGCCATGGCGCTGTGTTCCGAGCCGGATCTGATCGTGTTCGACGAACCGACAACGGCGCTCGACGTGACCACGCAGATCGATGTGCTTGCCTCGATCAAGGATGCCATCCGCGACACCAACGTCGCCGCGCTCTACATCACGCACGATCTGGCCGTGGTGGCGCAGGTCGCCGACGACATCATGGTGCTGCGCCACGGCAAGATGGTGGAATATGGCGATACCCGCCAGATCATCAAGGAACCGCGCGAGGACTATACGCGCCAGCTGGTGTCGGTGCATCACATCCCGCATCAGGAAAAGACGAGTGCCGGCACACCCATCCTGTCGGTGAAGAACATCACCGCGGCCTATGGCGGCGGGCTGGTCAAGGTATTGAAGAACGTCTCCGTGGATCTGCATCCCGGCCAGACACTGGCGGTTGTCGGCGAATCCGGCTCCGGCAAATCCACCCTGGCGCGTGCCATCACCGGTCTGCTGCCGCCGATGGAAGGCACGATTACCTTTGACGGGCGCACGCTTTCGCCGCGCCTTGCCAACCGCACACGCAACGATTTGCGCGAGTTGCAGATGATCTACCAGATGGCCGACGTGGCGATGAACCCGCGCCAGACCATCGGGACCATCATCGGCCGTCCGCTCGAATTCTATTTCGGCATGCGCGGCAAGGAGCGCGACGCACGCATTGCCGAACTGCTCGACAAGATCGAGATGGGCAAAGGCTTTGCCGACCGCTATCCCGCCGAACTGTCCGGCGGACAGAAGCAGCGTGTCTGTATCGCCCGGGCGCTCGCCGCCAAGCCGAAACTGATCATCTGCGACGAGGTGACCAGCGCGCTCGATCCGCTCGTGGCCGACGGTATCCTGAAACTGCTGCTCGACCTGCAGGCGGACGAACATGTCGCCTATCTCTTCATCACCCACGATCTTGCGACGGTGAAATCCATCGCCGACGCCATCGCCGTGATGTATCGCGGCGAGGTGGTGCGCTACGGTCCGAAAACGCAGGTGCTGAAGCCGCCCTTCGATGCCTATACCGACCTGCTGCTGTCATCGGTTCCGGAAATGGAGCTGGGCTGGCTGGAAGGTGCGGTCAAGAACCGGCGCATGGCAAGCGCCGGGAATTGATCTGCATCACTAAACTGCAAAATCGGGTTTAAAGCTGGCCTGGCCAGCGCCCCTGACCCAGCAGATGCACGGCGGTGCAGATGCGGCGGAAACTGGAGCGCGCGCGCGTAACACTGTGGCGGGCACGCAGATAGCCGTGCACGAGGCCGGGCTCATTGTTCCAGATCGCCTTGCCGCCCGCGGCAGAGATGCGCTGACAATACTGCCTGCCATCGTCGGAAAGCGGATCGCATTTGGCCGAGATCACGACGGTATCGGGCAGATTAGAAAAATCCGTATCGGCCAGCGGGGCAAAGCGCGGGTCGGTCGACCAGTCGCGGCCGCCGCTTCGGATTTTCGCATAATAGGCGGTGTCGCGCGTCGTCAGCATCGGTGCTTCCGCATGGGTGAGGTAAGACCCCTGGTCCTGCGCGCCGCCCAGTCCCGGATAGACCATGACCTGGCCGATCGGCGCGCGATCGCTATGGCGCACATGGTGTGACACGGCTGCCACGAGATTGCCGCCGGCGCTGTCACCGCACAGGACAATCGGCAGGCTGGATGTTGCCGCCACGTGTTCGAATGCCGCAAGGCAATCCTCGAAGGAGGCGGGATGCGCATGTTCCGGCGCAAGGCGATAGTCGACCGCGATGACGTGAAAGCCGGTGGCCTCGCAAATCTCGGCGCAGACATCATCATGGCTGTCGAGACCGCCGACGACAAAACCGCCGCCGTGGAAGTAGAGGCACACCGCTTCCGGATTGCTGCCTGCCTTGTCGTAGAGGCGCACCGGAATCGTGCGGCCATCGGCCTCGATGAAACGATCCATTGCCGAGACGCCGGCGGGGTAGCCGGCAAAGAAGGCCTTGCACATGGTGTTGTAGACGTCGCGCTGCTGCGCGACGGTATAGTCGACGGCATCGGGCGGATAAAAGCTGTTCGTCCGTTCGATGAAGGCCCAGGTTTCCGCGTCGATCAGGACTGAATAATCCGTGCTCATCTGCCCTTCCATACGGGATCGCGTTTTTCGGCAAAGGCTTTGAACCCTTCCTGACCGTCTTCCGAAGCATAAAGCATGTCAACCGTACGGAATTTGCGCTTGGTGATCCAGTTCATGGCATCCTGGAAGCTCATGTCTTCCGCTTCGCGCGCCACTTCCTTGATGGCGGCGAACACCAGCGGCGGGCCGCTTTCCAGGAGTCGGGCGATCTCCCACACCCGTTCCATCAGCTTGTCCTTGGGCAGGACCTCGTTGACGAGCCCCCAGCGATGCGCCTCGGCGACATCCATCCAGCGGCCGGTCAGAAGCAGGTCCATGGCGACGTGGTAGGGAATGCGCTTGGGCAGTTTCACTGTGGCGGCGTCGGCCAGCGTGCCCGCGCGGATTTCCGGCAGGGCAAAGCTCGAATGATCGGATGCGTAGATGAGATCGCAGGAGAGGGCGAGTTCGAACCCGCCGCCCACCGCCATGCCGTTGACCGCGGCGATGACAGGTTTGTTGAAGTCGCGCAGTTCCTGCAGTCCGCCAAAGCCGCCGACGCCGTAATCGCCATCCACCGCATCGCCGCCTGCAGCGGCCTTGAGGTCCCAGCCCGCGCAAAAAAACTTGTCGCCTTCGGTCTGCACAATCGCGACCCGAAGCTCGGGATCGTCGCGGAACTTTTGAAACGTTTCACCGAGCAGGCGGCTGGTCTTCAGGTCGATGGCATTGGCCTTCGGACGGTCCAGCGTGACTTCGAGAATGCCGCCCTCGCGGCGCGTCCTGACAACATCATTCATGCAGCTCTCCCCTGGTGATCAACAATGCATCGGCGATCCATGCGCCCTGGCCGCTGCGGCATACAAGCAGCGGATTGATATCGAGTTCAACGATCCGGCCGGCATTCTTGACCGCAAATCCGGCAATGCCAAGGATGGCATCCAGCGCCGCGTCCAGATCAGCCTTCGGCTTGCCGCGATAACCGTCGAGCAGCGGAAACATGCGCAGGGAGCGAAGGGCGGCTTCGATCTGCGCACGGCTGGAGGGCAGCAGCAGCGTGACACTGTCCTGCAGCAGTTCCACCAGCACGCCGCCGGTCCCGAGGGTCATCAGCGGCCCGAACTGCGGATCATCGACAATGCCGACGATCAGTTCCGCAACGGCGTCGGTCACCATGCGCTCGACATAGAGGCCGCTGCCGATGGCAATCAGGTCGGTTGCCGCCGCGCGCACGGCGTCCGCATCGCGCAGATTGAGCCGCACGGCATTGTGCTCGGATTTGTGCGCAACGCCGAGCGCCTTGAGCGCAACCGGGAACGTCAGGTCCTCCGCAGCCGCAATCGCGGCGTCGACCGTCTGGCAGCGCCAGCCCAAGGGTACGGGCAGGCCGTGCTTTGCCAGAAGAGCCTTTGCGGCGGCTTCGTCGGGCGCCTGTTCGTCCGTGTCACGGATTTCCGGGGAGACGACCGGCTGGGCAAGGGGTGTCTTCCATGCCTTGCCGATGAAGGCGGCGGCCTCGGCTGCGTCGAATGCCTCGGTGATGCCGCAGAGCGGCGCAATGCCCTGCGCCATCAGCCCGGCCATGTATTCCTCCGGGATGTTTTCCGGCAGCGAGGCGACGATGGCGCCCTTGGCCCTGTTGGTTTTGAGGGCCGATTCGAGGCCGCGCACCGTCGACCACCAGTCGACATCGGAACAGCGGTCCTTGCGCGGAAAATCGAGCACGAGACAGCTCAGGGCAAAACCGCCGGATACCATGGCCGTGAAAGTCTCGGTCAGCGCCGGTTCGTTGTTCCAGATGAACGTATGGTAATCCAGCGGGTTGGCGACGGCGACCAGCGGCCCCAGCGTGGATTTGACCTTGGCGCGATGTTCCGGCGTGAGCGGTGGAAAGTGGATGCTCCGCCCCTCGGCGCTGTCGGCCATGACGGAGGCTTCGCCGCCGGAACAGCTCATGGAACACAGCGTATCGCCATCGAGCGGCCCGTGCACATGCAGCAGTTTCAGCGTTTCAAGGAACGAGGCGATGGAATTGACGCGGGCAATGCCGAGCCGTTGCAGGAATGCATCCGACGCCGCATCCGATCCGGCCAGCGAGGCCGTGTGCGACACCGTGGCGGCGCGCGCCTGGGCGGAGCGTCCGACCTTCATGGCAACGATGGGCTTGTTCAGTTCCCGCGCCCGTTTTGCCAAGGCTTCGAATTTCGCCGCCGACTGAAACGCCTCGATGTGCAGGCCCAGCGCCGTGACCCGTTCATCCTCGAGCAGGGCAATGGCCATGTCGGGCAGGCCGGTCTGTGCCTGGTTGCCTGCCGTCATGACATGGGCAATCGGCAATCCGCGCGTCTGCATCGTCATGTTGATGGCGATGTTGGAGGATTGGGTGATGATGGCGACACCGCGCTCATCGGCGGCGAGCCTGCGCCCGCCATGCTGGTCCGGCCAGAGCAGAGCGCCATCGCAGTAATTGATCAGGCCATAGCAGTTCGGCCCGATGATGGGCATGTCGCCGGCCGCCGCGATCAGTTCATCCTGCAGGCGTGCACCATCCGCGTCGTCGGCGCCCGCTTCGAGAAACCCCGAAGCGTAGCAGACGGCAACACCCGCGCCGCGTTCGCGCAATTGGCGGACGATATCGAGGGTCAGAAAGCGGTTGACGCCGACAAAGGCGGCATCGGGACTGCCGGGCAGATCGGCAACGGAGCGGTAGGCCTTGAGGCCAAGCACTTCGTCATGCTTGGGGTGGACCGGCCATATCTCGCCGGAGAACCCCATTTTCTGCGATTGCTTGATGACTTCGGCAGCCTGAAGGCCGCCGAAGACAGCGATGGTTTTAGGACGGAGCAGACGGTCGAGTGCGCGCATATGTCAGACACCCCCCTCTGTCCTGCCGGACATCTCCCCCACAAGGGGGGAGATCACATTGGCATGAATGCTTTCGCACAACGGGAAACGTTTCAAATTTCGCAGAAACGGCAATGCAGGCTGATCTCCCCCCTTGTGGGGGAGATGGGCGGCAGCCCAGAGGGGGGTAAAACCTGACCGCATAATAACTTACGCTCCGTGCGGGCGAAGCAGGGCGCGCGAGATGATATGCCGCTGGATTTCGGATGTGCCTTCCCAGATGCGCTCGACGCGTGCATCGCGCCAGATCCGCTCAAGCGGCAGGTCGTCCATCAGCCCCATGCCACCATGAATCTGGATCGCCTCGTCGGCGACGAAGGCGAGCATTTCCGTGGCCTTCAGCTTGGCCATGGCCATGTCCTGATCGGTGACGGTGCCCTGATCGAACTTCCAGCCCGCCTCGAAGGTCAGGAGATCGGCGGCCTTCAGCTCCGTTGCCATGTCGGCGAGTTTGAACGAGACGCCCTGGAACTTGCCGATCTGCTGGCCGAACTGTTCGCGCTGTGCGGCATATTCGATGGCATGGCCAAGCGCCCGTTCGGCGCGGCCGAGACAGGTGGCCGCGACCTGCAGACGCGTCGCGCCGAGCCATGTGTTGGCGACCTCGAAACCTTTGTGCACTTCGCCAAGAATGGCATCGGCGGGCAGGCGGCAATCGTCGAATTCGACGATGGCATTGGTATAGCCCCGGTGCGAGACGTTGCGATACCCCTCGCGGATCGTCATGCCGGGATGGCCCTTATCGACGAAGAAGGCGGTGATTTTCTTCTTCTTGCCGCGCGGCGTGTCTTCTTCGCCGGACGCCACGAAGAGGATGACGAAATCCGCTTCCAGCGCATGGCTGATGAAATGCTTGGTGCCGTTGACGACCCAGTCACCGCCCTTTTCGACGGCCGTCGCCTTCATGCCGCGCAGGTCGGAACCGGCGCCCGGTTCCGTCATGGCGAGGCAATCGGACTTTTCGCCGCGAATGCAGGGATAGAGGTATTTTTCCTTCTGCGCGTCGGTACCGGCGAGCAGGATGTTGGACGGACGGCCGACACAGGACCAGTGCAGCGCATAATTGGCGCGGCCAAGCTCCTTTTCGTAGAGCAGCCATGTCACGGTATCGAGACCGGCACCGCCAACGGATTCCGGCATATTCGCCGCATAAAGACCGGCTGCAATCGCCTTCTGTTTGAGTTCGTCCGCAAGCTCCTTGCGCAGGACACCCGTACGCTCCACTTCCGCCTCATGCGGATAGAGCTCGTTTTCGACAAAGGCCCGCGTCGTCTCGACAATCAGCCTTTGCTCCTCCGAAAGACCGAAATCCATGATTTAAGCCTTCTTCTTGGGTTTGGTGGATTTGGCCTTTTCAGCCGCCTTGGAGACCGCAGGCTTCTTTGCCAGTTTCGACAACTGCTTGGTGTAATCCTTGTAGAGTGCACCGGCACCCCAGCCCTTGCCCTTGTTCTGGCGGGAGAGGGCATCCATGATCGCGACGAGGTTATCGTCGCGGATGCGTTCCAGTTCGCGGATGGACAGGCCATGCGCCTGTTCATCGGACTGTGCGGCGATCTTGTCGACGAGTTCATCGGTGAGCTCAGGCACATCCATCAGCTTGGTCCACGGCCAGGACAGGCAGGGACCGAACTGGGCCATGAAGTGGCGCATGCCGGCTTCGCCGCCCGCCACGCGATAGACCTGGAACATGCCCATCTGCGCCCAGCGGATGCCGAAGGAATAGCGCATGATGTCGTCGAGTTCCTCGACGGTGGTGATGTCGTCCTTGATCAGCCACAGCGCTTCACGCCAGACGGCCTCGAGAAGGCGGTCGCCGACAAAGGCTTCGATTTCCTTGCGGATAACCACCGGCTTCATGCCGATGGAAGCATAGAGTTCCCGCGCTGTCTCGATGGCTTCTGGTGAGGTCAGCTTGCCGCCGACGATTTCAACCAGCGGCAGGAGATAGACCGGATTGTAGGGGTGGCCGACAACGAGGCGTTCGGGATGCTTCATCGATGTCTGCATGTCCGACGGCAGGATGCCTGAGGTGGACGAGCCGATGATGGCATCGACGGCCGCATGCTTGTCGATCTCCGCCAGCACCTTGTGCTTGAGGTCGAGGCGTTCCGGCACGCTTTCCTGGATGAAATTGGCACCGGCAACAGCCTCGGCGATTGACTTGGCGAAGGTCAGCTTACCCTCTTGTGGCAGGCCGCCGGGCACCATGGTCTTGTAGGCGCGGCGTGAATTCTTCATCACCTCGCTGACCTTGCGTTCCGCTTCCGGGTCCGGATCGAAGATTGATACGTCGATGCCGTTGAGAATGAGACGGGCAACCCAGCCCGCACCGATGACGCCGCCGCCGACGGCTGCCGCTTTGCGAATGACGCTCATGTTCTTACCAGCCCTTTGTCAGTTTCATGCGGGCCCGAACCTCGTCCGGTCCCAGAATGCGGGCGCCGATGCCCTCGGCGACCTTCACGGCCCGTTCGACCAGCTGGCCGTTGGTGGCAAGGACGCCCTTGTCGAGCCAGATATTGTCTTCGAGACCGACGCGGATATTGCCGCCTGCCAGCATGGCCATGGCGGCATAGGGCAGCTGGTTGCGGCCGATGGAGAAGGCCGAAAACGTCCAGTTGGCGGGCAGGTTGTTGGTGAGTGCCAAAAGCGTGTTGATGTCGTCCGGCGCGCCCCACGGAATGCCCATGCACAGCTGCACCATGACCGGGTCTTCCAGAAGCTTCTGGTCATAGAGCCACTTGGCGAGGAGCAGGTGGCCGGTATCGAAAATCTCGACTTCCGGGCGCACGCCCAGCGCCTTGATCTGCGCCGCCATGTCTTTCAGCATGGCAGGCGTGTTGGTCATGACGTAGTCGCCTTCGCCGAAATTCATCGTGCCGCAATCGAGCGTGCAGATTTCCGGGCGCAGCTTGGCCACATGCACGAGCCGTTCGGTGGCGCCGACCATGTCGGTGCCGACGGGCGAGGGCGGCATCGGCTGTTCGGTGCTGCCGAGCGTCAGGTCGCCGCCCATGCCGGCGGTGAGGTTCAGCACCATGTCGACGCCCGATGCCTTGATCAGCTCGACCACTTCCGCATAAAGCGCGACATCGCGCGAACCCTTGCCGGTTTTCGGATCGCGCACATGGATATGCGCCACGGCGGCACCGGCATTGGCGGCGGAAATGCATTCGTCGGCGATCTGCCGCGGGGTGACCGGAACCTTGTCGGACCGGCCTGTGGTGTCGCCCGCGCCGGTGACGGCACAGGTGATGAATACGTCGCGATTGGGGGTGAGTCCCATTGCTTTGCTCCCATTTTTTCGTTGGGCAAATCATGCAGCTGTTGCAAATGCATGCTTTGCAATATACGAACTTGATTTGATGAATAGCGAAACGTCGCCACTCTTTTTGCCCAACACCAAAACGCTTGACGTGACGGTCCTCGTCTTCAGCGGCGCGTCGCTGATGTGCGTGGCATCGACCATCGATCCCATGCGTGCCGCCAACCGCGTCTCGGGCAGCACCCTGTTCAAATGGCGGATCGTTTCGCTGGACGGCAAACCGGCGATCACCACCTGCGGCCTGCCGATTGCCGTTTCCGGCGCGTTCGATCCGGCTGACAAGGCCGACATGCTGCTGATGATCGGCGGCTTCGGCACATCGGATATTTCGCGCACCACCTTTACCGCCGGCCTGCGCCGCGCCATGCATCACTACCAGATGATCGGCGGCATCGAGGCGGGGTCATGGCTGCTTGGCCGGGCGGGGCTGCTGCGGGGACGGCGTGCCACGACGCACTGGGAGGACATGGAGGAATTCACCGCCGAATTTCCCGAGGCGGATATCCGGCCGGACCGCTATGTCATCGACGGGCCCGTCTTCACCACGGGCGGCGCGTCGCCGACCTTCGACCTGATGCTGCATCTCATCCGCTCGCGCTGCGGCATGTCCGTGGCGCTCGATGTGGCGAGCGTCTTTATCTACGATGAAGCGCATGCATCCAACGTTGCGCAGCCGCTTGTCTCGCTGGGGCGGCTCGACGGTGTCCATCCGAAACTCGCCACGGCGATTCGGCTCATGGAGGGGCATCTCGACGCGCCGCTCACCATCGGCGCGATCGCCAAACGCTGCGGTCTCAGCGCCCGCAGCCTGGAAAAGATTTTTGCGAAAGCCGTGGGCGAGGGACCCGGCCGCTACTATCTGCGCCTGCGCCTGAAGATCGCGCGGCGGCTGATCACCGACACCAAAACCCCGTTGGCCGATATCGCCGCGCGTACGGGTTTTTCATCCGCTGCCGCATTCGCCCGCACATTCCGCACCTTCGAGGGCAAGCCGCCGAGCAGCCTGCGCGCGGCAGCCAATCGTTAGGCAGCCGCCATTATCAGTCGTTTTTGACACAGTGGACGGGCGGCTGCCATGGTTCAAATGCCGCCGAGTTTTACCAATCAGGGGAATACCAGCATGCCAGAAGGTGATTTGTACCGCTCCGCTCCGATAGCCATGGAAAAGGAATGGATCGATTATAACGGCCATCTGAACATGGCCTATTACAACGTGGTGTTCGACCGCGGCGGTGACGAATTCCTTGCCGAATTGGGGTTTGGCCCGAAATATGCGGCGGAACGCAAGCTGACGATCTACACGGCGGAGGTTCATATCTGCTACGTGCAGGAGATCCATCTCGACCATCTGGTGACGGTCACCAGCCAGCTCATCGATTTCGACGGCAAGCGTCTGCATACCTACAACGAGATCATTCACGTCGATGGCTGGGTTGCCGCGACGTCGGAAGTTCTGTCACTGCACGTGGATATGAACGGCCCGAAGGTTGTGCCGTTTCCAGAGGACGTGCTGCCAAAGCTTGAGTTTTACAAGACTGCCCATGCGAAGCTCGGGATTCCGGCGCGGGTTGGAAAATCGATCGGGATTAAAAGGAAGTGATTTGCACCCCCCTCTGTCCTGCCGGACATCTCCCCCACAAGGGGGGAGATCGCATCGGCATCGATCATCTCGGTCAACTTTCACCCTTGAGGATTTGCTGAAACAGCTGTGAAGGCTGATCTCCCCCCTTGTGGGGGAGATGGGCGGCAGCCCAGAGGGGGGTGAAACAACAGCAATCGTTGGTTTCATCCGTCGAACTGCTCCACCAGCCACTTCTCGAACTGGCGGATGCGCGCTTCATTGACCCGCTCCTTGCGGCAGATCATGTACCATGCACTGGGTTGCGGGACTTTCAGCGCGAACGGTGCCACCAGACGCCCCGCCTTCAGATCGTCGGCGACGAGAAAGCCCGGCGCGATGGCCAGTCCCTGACCATCGAGAGCCGATTGCAGGGCGGCGAGGTAGGTGTCGAACTTCAGCGTCACCGCCTGGCCGCTATCGGCAATCCCTGCGGCATCCAGCCACGTGCCCCAGTCCTCCGGCGCGGTATAGAGCGCCAGACGCGGCACCTTGTTGAGTGCCTTTGCCTCGGTGTCGCCCGCGATCCGCGCCGCAACCGCCGCGCTGCACACCGGAAACATCTCGGCTTTGACAAGCAGCCGGTAATGCAGGTTCATCCGCTCCGGCCGGGTCGTGTGGATGATGCCGATATCGGAACTGTCGATATTGAGTTCCCAGTCGAGCTGGCTGGTGCCGATGCGGATGGCAAGGTTCGGATTGACCTTGCGGAAGTCGGTCAGGCGCGGAATGAGCCAGCGGATGGCGAAGGTCGCATAGGTTTCAATCGCCAGATCGTCTGTCGTGCCCAGCCGGTTGATCAGCGCCGTGCCGCGGGCGATCTTTTCGAAGGCATCGCGCATATAGGGATAATACAGCGTCCCGGCATCGGTCAGCGCCACGCCGCGCGGCAGGCGTTCGAACAGCTTTACCCCGAGAATAGCCTCCAGCTCGGAAATGCGGTGGCTGATGGCCGATTGGGTGACGCCGAGCTCGTCGCCCGCCAGGCGAAAGCTCAAGAGACGGGCCGAGGCTTCAAACGCGCGCAACGAGCCGAGCGGGGGTATTCGGGGCTTCGACATCATCGGGCGGCATCCTGTAAAGCAGACTGTTGAGAATAATTCATGTCTTGATGAGCAACCATCGCTTGAACGGCGCCCAATGCGGAATCATTCTAATCTGCGACGCATCCGGGAAACAAGGGAGCGCGTCGGGGGACCACTCTTTTTGAGCGAGGCTAACATGGGCGCGGAACAGGCATTGGCCGGCGTTGCACCGGCAGGCGACAAGATCGACCGCATGATTGCGGACCACCGGCCCGGCCATGGGCTGGCACGCGCCTTCTACATGGACCCGGATGTCTATGCCCGGGACATGGAACGGGTGTTCCGTCGCCATTGGCACTGCATCGGCCATGCCAGCATTATTCCCAATACGGGCGATTTCGAGCTGTTCAAGATCGATTCGGAGGCGGTGATCGTTTCGCGCACCGAGGATGGTTCGATCCACGCATTCCTCAATGTCTGCCGCCATCGCGGCGCCGAGGTCTGCACCCAGCAGAAGGGCAATGCCCGCTTCTTCGTCTGCCCCTATCACGCCTGGACCTACATGAATGACGGTAGCCTGCGCGCAGCGCGGCTGATGCCGCGGGATTTCGACCGCAGCGCCCATGGCCTGAAAAAGCTGCATGTGCGCGTGGCCGAAGGGCTGATCTTCATCTGCTTTGCCGAGGAACCGCTGAATTTCGACATTATCGAGCAGTCGCTGCGCACCACCTGCGGGCAGTATGGCTGGGCCGATGCCAAGGTGGCGTACCGCGAGACCTATCCGGTGGATGCCAACTGGAAGCTGGCCGTGGAAAATTATGTCGAGTGCTACCACTGCGGCCCGGCGCATCCGGAATATTCGCAGACCCATGCGCTTGAACAGCCGCTGGAAAAAATCACCGAGCTGAATGCGCGGATGGAGCAGCGCACCTGCGCGCTCGGCATCGACATTGCGACCGGCGACCATTGGCAGAGCTCCGCGCAGGGCAATGAAACGATTCATACGTTCCGCTATGCGCTCTATGACGGCGTATCGAGCGGCAGCCAGGACGGCTCGCCCGTCGGCCCGCTGATGGGCCGTTTCACCGAATTCGACGGCGGCGTGACCTCCATCCACCTTGGCGGCACCAGTTTCCTCGTGTGCTACCCGGATCATGGCATGATTTATCGTTTCATTCCGAAGACAGCCGATACCTGCGAGATGGAGCTGATCTGGCTGGTGCGCGGCGATGCCGAGGAGGGCCGGGACTACGACCTGGAAAAGCTGACATGGCTTTGGAAAGTGACCACGGCCGAGGACAAGACGATCATCGAACATACGGCGCGCGGCGTGCGCTCGCACTACTTCGTGCCGGGGCCCATCGCGCCGATGGAACACAATGAGTTGCGGTACATCCAGTGGTACCTCGATGAAATCGCCCGGGCATGACCGGGCAGCAAAACCACAGCATGAGACCACGGGAGACTATGCATGTCTGAATTTCCAACGTCGGCGCGGGTCGTCATCATCGGCGGCGGGGCGGTCGGCGTCTCGTCGCTGTATCATCTCGCCAAGGCGGGATGGACCGATTGCGTGCTTCTGGAGAAGAACGAGCTGACATCGGGCTCCACCTGGCATGCGGCGGGCAACGTGCCGACCTTCTCCGCCTCGTGGTCGGTGATGAACATGCAGCGTTATTCCGCCGAGTTGTACCGGCGCTTGGCGCAGGAAGTGGACTATCCCATGAACTACCATGTCACCGGCTCGCTGCGGCTTGCCCATGGCAAGGAGCGCATGCGCGAGTTCCAGCGCGTGAAAAGCATGGGCCGCTATCAGGGCATGGATATCGACGTGCTCGGCGTCGATGAAATCAATGGCCGTTATCCCTTCATCGCGACGCATGATCTGGCGGGCGCGCTGTATGATCCCAATGATGGCGATATCGATCCGGCCCAGTTGACGCAGGCGCTGGCCAAGGGCGCACGCGACATGGGCGCAAAGATCATCCGTTTCTGCCCGGTGACAGGTGCCCGGCGCGACGGCGACGAATGGGTGATCGCGACGCCGCAGGGCGAGATTCGCTGCGAATATGTGGTCAATGCCGCCGGTTACCGGGCGCAGGAAATCGGCAGGCTGTTCGGCCGCGATGTGCCGATGATGGTCATGAGCCATCAATATCTGCTGTTCGATGAAATCCCCGAAATTGCCGCATGGAGCCGCGAGCAGGGCCACAAGCTGCCGCTGCTGCGCGATGTGGATTCGTCCTACTATCTCCGGCAGGAAAAGAACGGCATGAATCTCGGCCCCTATGAGCGCAATTGCCGGGCGCATTGGGCCACCTCAGACGATCCGATGCCGGATGATTTCTCCTTCCAGCTGTTTCCCGACGATCTGGAGCGCCTCGAATGGTATCTGAACGACGCGATCGCCCGCGTGCCGATCCTTGGTACGGCCGGTCTGTCGAAAATCATCAATGGCCCCATTCCCTATGCGCCGGATGGCAACCCGTTGATCGGGCCGATGCCCGGTGTGCCCAACGCGTTCGAAGCCTGTGTTTTCACCTTCGGCATCGCGCAGGCAGGCGGGGCAGGCAAGGTGCTGGCGGAATGGGTGACGGAAGGCGCGACCGAATGGGACATGTGGTCCTGCGACCCGCGCCGCTTCACCGCCTTTGCCGATCATGACTATAGCGTCGCCAAGGGCGTGGAAGTCTATGGCCACGAATACGCCATCCATTTTCCGCGCCATACGTGGTCTGCCGGACGCAACAAGAAGCTGTCGCCGCTGCATGCGCGCGTGACCGGTTTGGGCGCGCAGTTCGGCGTCTATAATGGCTGGGAGCGGGCAAACTGGTATGCGCAGCCCGGCGACGATACCTCGGAAGAGGCGACACAGACATTCACGCGGGAAGGGCCGTGGCAACGGCGCATCCGCGAGGAGTGCCATGCGGTACGCGACGCGGTCGGCATTCTCGATCTGCCCGGTTTCTCCCGCTTCAAGGTGAGCGGCGCCGGCGCACGCGACTGGCTGTCCGGCCTGATCACCGGCCTTGTGCCGAAACCCGGCCGCATCGGCCTTGGCTATTTCGCCGATGCCAAGGGCCGTGTTGTCACCGAAATGTCGATCATGGCCATTGATGAGGACGTGTTTTTCCTGATCACCGCAGGCGTTGCCGAGTGGCACGATCTGGAATGGCTGAAACAGCACCTGCCGAAGGGTAGCGCGATCAGCATCAGCAACGTCACCGAGCAGTTTTCCTGCCAGATCGTCACGGGCCCGAAGGCGCGCGATCTGTTTGCCAGCATCTGCGATGCGGACCTCGGCAAATCCTGGCTGTCGCACCAGACGACACAGATCGCCGGACGCTATTGCCAGCTTGTGCGCGTGTCGTTTGCCGGGGAACTGGGCTGGGAAATCCACAGCAAGGTCGCCGATACCCAGGCGATTTTCGATGCGGTCTGGCAGGCGGGGCAGCCATACGGGCTGAAACCGTTCGGCATGTATGCGCTGGACTCGCTACGGCTGGAAAAAGGCTACCGCGCCTGGAAGGGCGATCTGTCCACCGACTACACGCCGCTGCAGAGCGGGCTGGACCGTTTCATCAAATGGGAAAAGCCCGAATTTCTCGGCAAAGCCGCGCTGGAAAGCGAAAAGCAGCAAGGCGTGAAAAAGCGCTTCGTCACGCTGACCGTCGATGCAGGGGATTGCGATGCGCCCTATATGTCGACGCTCTGGCACCAGGGCAGCATCGTCGGCGAAACCACCTCGGGCGGCTGGGGGCACCGGATCGATAAATCCATCGCGCTCGGCATGCTCAAGACCGAACTTACCGAACCCGGAACGGAAATCGAGGTCGAGATTTTCGGCGAACGTTTCAAGGCTACCGTGCATCCGGATCAGCCGCTCTGGGACCCCGCTAACGAAAGAATCCGCGCATGAGTTCTCTTCCGGCCAAGGCCAGAGCCGTCATCATCGGGGGCGGCGTTTCCGGCTGTTCCGTCGCCTATCACCTTGCCAAACTGGGCTGGACCGACATCGTTCTCTTGGAACGCAAGCAGCTGACCTCGGGCACCACGTGGCATGCGGCGGGCCTGATCGGCCAGTTGCGCGCCTCGCAGAACATGACGCGGCTCGCCAAATATTCCGCTGACCTCTACGTCAAGCTGGAGGCGGAAACCGAGGTGGCCACGGGCATGCGTCAGGTGGGATCCATCACCGTGGCGCTGACCGAAGAACGCAAGCACGAGATTTATCGCCAGGCTTCTCTGGCGCGTGCTTTCGATGTGGATGTGCGGGAGATTTCTCCAAGGGAAGTCAAAGAGATGTACCCGCATCTTAACATATCGGATGTGGTCGGGGCGGTGCATCTGCCGCTGGACGGGCAGTGCGATCCCGCCAATATCGCCATGGCACTGGCCAAGGGCGCAAGGCAGCGCGGCGCGAAAATCTTCGAGAACGTGAAAGTCACTGACATTCACAAGAAGAACGGCCGGGTATCCGGCGTTTCCTGGGCCAAGGGCGAGGAGCAGGGCACGATCGAGACCGATGTGGTGATCAACTGCGCGGGCATGTGGGCACGTGATCTGGCGTCGATGTCAGGCGTGACGGTGCCTCTGCACGCCTGCGAGCATTTCTATCTCGTTACCGAGGCCATCGAGGGGCTCGGCCGCCTGCCGGTGCTGCGCGTGCCGGATGAGTGCGCCTATTACAAGGAAGACGCCGGCAAGATGATGCTCGGCGCCTTCGAGCCCGTGGCCAAGCCGTGGGGCATGAACGGCATTTCCGAGGATTTCTGCTTCGACCAGCTGCCGGAGGATTTCGAGCATTTCGAACCGATCCTCGAAATGGGCGTCAACCGCATGCCGATGCTCGGCACGGCGGGCATTCACACCTTTTTCAACGGCCCGGAAAGCTTTACCCCGGATGATCGCTATTATCTCGGCGAAGCACCAGAACTCGGTGGTTACTGGGTGGCGGCGGGCTACAATTCCATCGGTATTGTTTCATCCGGTGGTGCCGGCATGGCGCTGGCGCAGTGGATTCACGACGGTGAAGCGCCGTTCGATCTGTGGGAAGTGGATATCCGCCGGGCCCAGCCATTCCAGAAGAACCGGCGCTATCTGAAAGAACGCGTCTCCGAGACACTTGGCCTGCTCTATGCCGACCATTTTCCCTATCGGCAGATGGCGACCTCCCGCAATATCCGCCGTTCGCCCATCCACGAACATCTGAAGGCACGCGGCGCGGTTTTCGGCGAAGTGGCCGGATGGGAACGGGCAAACTGGTTCGCCAATGATGGGCAAGAGCGCGAATACCACTATTCCTGGAAGCGGCAGAACTGGTTCGACAATCAGCGCGCGGAACATCTGGCGGTGCGCAATGGCGTCGGCCTGTTCGACATGACCTCGTTCGGCAAGATCCGCGTCGAGGGCCGCGATGCACTGGCTTTCCTGCAAAGACTTTGCGCCAACCAGCTCGATGTCGAGCCCGGACGCATCGTCTACACCCAGATGCTCAACAACCGCGGCGGGATCGAAAGCGACCTGACCATCACGCGCCTGTCGGAAACGGCATTCTTTGCCGTTGTTCCCGGCGCCACCCTGCAGCGCGATCTCGCCTGGATGCGCAAGCATCTCAAGGACGAATTCGTGGTCATCACCGATGTGACGGCGGCGGAATCCGTACTGTGCCTGATGGGGCCGAAATCCCGCGAGGTGATCGAAAGGATCAGCCCCAACGATTTTTCCAATGCGGGTCATCCCTTCGGCACCGCGCGGGAAATCGAGATCGGCATGGGCCTCGCCCGCGCCCACCGCGTCACCTATGTCGGCGAACTGGGCTGGGAGCTTTATGTCTCGTCGGACCAGACCGCCCATGTGTTCGAGGCGCTGGAGGAGGTCGGTCAGGAGCTGGGTTTAAAACTATGCGGCCTGCACACGCTGGATTCCTGCCGGATCGAAAAGGCTTTCCGGCATTTCGGCCATGATATCACCGACGAAGACCATGTGCTGGAGGCAGGGCTCGGCTTTGCCGTCAAAACCACAAAGGGCGACTTCATCGGGCGTGATGCGGTGTTGCAGAAGAAGGAAAACGGGCTGGACCGCAGGCTGGTGCAGTTCCGTCTTGCCGATCCCGAGCCGCTGCTGTTCCACAATGAAGCCATCGTGCGCGATGGCGAAATCGTCGGAACGATCACCTCGGGCAATTACGGCCATCATCTCGGCGGGGCGATCGGGCTTGGCTATGTCGCCTGCAAGGGCGAAAGCGCGGAGCAGGTGCTGTCCTCAAGCTACGAGATCGAGATCGCCGGAGAGCGCGTGCAAGCCGTGGCCTCGCTCACGCCGATGTACGATCCGAAGGCGGAACGGGTGAGGATGTAAGTATTTCACCCCCCTCTGTCCTGCCGGACATCTCCCCCACAAGGGGGGAGATCAGCCTTCACAGCTGTATCGGTTCATCTTCAATGTTGAAAATGATGCAAAATCGCTGATGCCGATGTGATCTCCCCCCTTGTGGGGGAGATGTCCGGCAGGACAGAGGGGGGTGTTGAACCCCCGCCGGCCTCAATTCATGCTGGTCAGCACTTCGTTGAACTGTTCCAGCGCCCAATCGATCTGATCGCGCTTGATCACCAGTGGCGGCGCGATGCGGATCGTATCGCCATGGGTGTCCTTGGCGAGGATGCCGCGTTCCTTCAGCTCGTAGCAGAAGCGGTTGGCGCCACCGGCTTCCGGATGCAGCTCGATGGCCAGCATCAGACCGCGGCCGCGCACTTCGCGCACGATATTGCTGCGGATACCCTTGAGCTGCTGCAGGAAATACTCGCCCTCGATGCGCGAATTCTCGATCATGTTCTCTTCGGTCAGAACACGCAGCGCGGCGCGGGCAATGGCGCAGGCCAGCGGATTGCCGCCGAATGTGCTGCCGTGCTGGCCGGGTTTCAGAACGCCGAGTACATCGCTGTTCGACAGCACGGCCGAGACCGGATAAAAGCCGCCTGAGAGCGCCTTGCCGATGAGCGTCACGTCGGCCTCGATTGCCTCATGCTCCTCGGCCAAAAGGGCGCCGGTGCGGCCGAGGCCGGTCTGGATTTCATCGAGGATCAGCGTGATGTTGTTCTGCGTGCAGAGCGCGCGCACCTTGGAGAAATAGCCTTTCGGCGGGATTTTCACGCCGGCCTCGCCCTGGATGGGCTCGACAAGGAACGCCACGGTATTGGGCGTCAATGCCGCCGCAAAGGCATCGATATCGCCGAAGGGAACGACCTTGAAGCCCGGCGCAAACGGGCCGAAATTCTCGCGGGCGGACGGGTCCGTGCTGAACCCGACGATCCCCATCGTGCGGCCGTGGAAATTATCCGAGCAGACGATGATCTCGGCGGCATTCTCCGGCACGCCCTTGACCTCGTAGCCCCATTTGCGCACGGCCTTGATGGCTGTTTCCACAGCTTCGGCACCGCTGTTCATCGGCAGGATCTTGTGCGAGCCGGTGAGGGTTGCCAGCTCTTCGTAGAACAGGGCCAGCTGATCGTTGCGGAAGGCGCGCGAGGTCAGCGTCAGCTTTGACGCCTGCTCGGTCATGGCCGCCAGGATCTTGGGATGGCAATGGCCCTGGTTGACGGCGGAATAGGCTGAAAGACAGTCGAGATAGCGGTTCCCATCGATATCCCAGACATGCACGCCTTCGCCGCGCGACAGAACCACATCAAGCGGCTTGTAGTTGTGAGCGCCAAGACGGGACTCGGTCGAAATCAGTTGGGCGGCTGTTTGCAGCAAAATATCCTCCTATTTGCCAATTTTCTTATACGTTGAGCGCCGTGGTGCTCTGGTCTGAAACGGCGGGCCGTTCATAAATCTGCCGGCCGAACAGGCTGGCGACGAGATCGACGAGCAGCATGGCGCTCTTGCCGCGATCATCGAGGAACGGATTGAGCTCGACGATATCGAGCGAGCCGACAACGCCGGAATCATGCAGCATTTCCATCACGAGATGGGCTTCGCGATAGGTGGCGCCGCCCGGAACCGTCGTGCCGACACCCGGCGCAAGCGACGGATCGATGAAATCCACGTCGAAGCTGACATGCAGGATGCCATTGGCTTTCTGTACCCGCTCGATGATGCGGCGCATCAGCTTGGCCACGCCGAACTCGTCGATCTGGCGCATGTCGATGACGTCGATGCCACGTTCGCGCAGGAGCTTGCGCTCGACCGTGTCGATGGAGCGGATGCCGAAGAGATGCAGGTTTTCCGGCTTGATCAGGCCATGCGGCTCGTCGCCGAACACGCCTTCAAGGCCGGGCTCGTTGCACAGGAGCGCTGCGGACATGCCGTGCATGTTGCCGGAGGGCGAGGTTGCCGGGGTGTTGAAATCGGAATGGGCGTCGAGCCAGAGCACGAACAGTTCGCGGTTGTTTTCCTGGCAGTAGCGGGCGATGCCGCCGACCGAGCCCATGGACAGCGAATGGTCACCGCCCAGAATGACCGGAAAACTGCCGTCCTTCATGGCCTCATAGGTTTCAACGCAGAGCATGCGCGACCATGCGGCGATCTTTTCGATGTGATGGGCAAGGCCGGTGACGGGCGCAACGGCTGGCAGGGTCTGCGGCAGGCGAAGATCGCCATGATCATCGACCGGATGGCCCATCTCTTCCAAAGTGCGGATGAGACCGGCGGTGCGCAGCGCTGCCGGGCCCATCAGGGCGCCGAGACGACCGGCACCTTCCTCGATGGGCGCGCCGACGATCATCAATTTCTGTTTGGGGTCGTTCTCAAAGTTGCTGAGCATGTTCATCAACAAGCGCCACTTTCGCGTTTGAATGGTCGATCAAATGAAGCCGGGGGATTCACCGGCGCAGCCAGTATACTGCCACCCCGAGACGGTGACAAATAGACAGCATCCTGATAGAAATGCGCTACTTAATGCGCAGTTTGCGCATCTCAATTGTACAAATTGGAACAGACATGGATGATCTTGACCGCCGCCTCTTGTCACTGCTGCGCGATGACTGCCGCATGCCCGTCTCGTCGATGGCAACGCTGCTCGGCATTTCGCGCGCCACCGTGCGGGCCCGCGTCGACAAGCTGACGACCGATGGCACCATTCAGGGTTTTACCGTGACGCTGAAGGCGGGTGCCGGCGTTTATGGCGTTCGCGCCATCGCCATGATCGAAGTGGCCGGGCAGGGCGCGGAAAAGGTCATCCGCCGCCTGCAGGGCTTTCCGGAAATCCGCGCGCTGCATACCACCAACGGCCGCTGGGATATTGTTGCGGAGATCGAGGTGGAGACGCTGGAAGCGTTCGATCACACCCTGCGCGACATCAGGCATATTGACGGAATCACCCTGACCGAGACAAGTATACTTCTTTCCACCCGCAAGAGCGGGTAACGCCATCGTTCGGGAAAGGCTGACAACGGATGTACATCCGTGAAATCCCCTGGCTGGAACCAGTCGACGCTGCCGAACGCCTGAAGCCGTTCGGCGGGCTGAGCTTCCTTGACAGTGCCATGCGGCACGACCAGCTTGGCCGCTATTCCTATGTGGCGGCCGATCCCTTCGGCACGCTGGCGGTCCGGGATGGTGCGGCCAGCTGGAACGATCAGCCACTGGATCTCGGCCCGCTGGAGGCTCTTTCCCAGTATCTCAAACGTTTCCGCCTCGACGATCAGGCTGGTCTTCCGCCATTCCATGGCGGAGCTATCGGCTATTTCTCCTATGAATTCGGACGGTTGCTGGAAAATCTTCCAGAACCGCGCAAACAGTCGCAGGGCGATGTGCCCGACGCCATCTGGCATTTTCATGATGTCGTGCTTGCCTTCGATCACCTGACGCAACGGGTCTGGCTCGTCTCGTCCGGTTTGCCCGAACAGGCGGATGAAAGGCGTGCCGCCGAACGCGCTCATGTCTTTCTCGCGGCGCTCGAGAAGCCGGTGAACACGCAAGACTCCGCGCGGCCACGCGTTGCGCGCAATATCTGGCAATCCAATTTCACGCGCGAAGCCTATATGCAGGCGGTGGCGAAAGTTGTCGAATACATTCTCGATGGCGATATTTTCCAGGCCAATATCGCGCAACGCTTTATCGCCGATCTTCCCGAAAACTATCCCGTCTGGGCCTTCTACAAGGCGCTGCGCCAGCGCAATGCCGCGACATTTGCCGCCTATCTGGAGCACGATGATCTGGTCATCGCGTCGAGTTCGCCGGAGCGGTTTCTTTCCGTTCGGGGCCGGGACGTGCAGACACGGCCGATCAAGGGCACGGTGCCGCGCTCGGCCGACCCGGATACCGACCGGCGGCATGCGGAGACCTTGCTCGCCTCGGAAAAGGATCGCGCCGAAAACCTGATGATCGTCGACCTCATGCGCAATGATCTGTCGCGGGTCTGCAATCCCCATTCCGTGCTCACGCCCGTGCTGTGCGGGCTGGAATCCTATGCCAGCGTGCATCATCTGGTGTCGGTCGTCACCGGGCGTCTGGCGGACGAAAAATCACTGCCGGACCTGATCCGCGCGGCGTTTCCCGGCGGGTCCATCACCGGTGCGCCCAAACTGCGGGCGATGGAAATCATCACCGAGATGGAACAGGGCGCGCGCGGTGTCTATTGCGGCTCGATCGGCTTTTTCGGTTTTAACGGCAATATGGACACCAACATCGCCATCCGCACCGTGCTGTTCCAGGGCGGCAAGGTGGTGTTCCAGGCGGGCGGCGGCATCACGGCGCTCTCCGATCCCGCAGCGGAGTATCAGGAGACGCTCGACAAGGCGGCGCGGATTTTCGATGTGTTCGACATGGCCGGAGATGCCGGCTCATGATCCTCATCATCGACAATTATGATTCCTTCGTTTTCACCGTGGCACGCTATTTTGCCGAGCTCGGCGAGGAAACACGCGTCGTGCGCAACGACGCAATCACCGTCGCTGACATCGAAACGCTGCAACCCGCGGCTCTGGTCATCTCGCCGGGTCCCTGCGGGCCGCATGAAGCGGGGCAGTCGCTCGCCATCATCGAAGCCTTCAGCGGCAGCATTCCCATTCTCGGCATATGCCTTGGCCACCAGTGTATCGGCGAAGCGTTTGGCGGCGCGGTGCTGCGGGCGCAGGAACCCATGCATGGCCGCTCGTCGCTGATCCAGCATGACGGAACGGGCGTTTTCAAGGGATTGCCGAGCCCGTTCAAGGCGGGGCGCTATCATTCGCTGATTGTCGTTGCGGACGAGGACAATGCATCGCTCACCGTAACGGCCCGCTCCGACAGGGGCGAGATCATGGGGCTTGCCCACCGGGAGCACCCGACATTCGGGGTGCAGTTCCATCCGGAGTCGGTGCTGACGGAATATGGCCACGCCATGCTCGGCAATTTCCTGCGCATCGGGCGTGCCTTCCACCACCGCAGGAAATGACGATCAGACGCCAGCGCGCCGCTATTTTCGCCTCTTTGTTCGATATTCCTGTTGGCTGCCGGTCCATTCATCCGCTACACCAACAGTCCAACGGATGCACATCCGCCCCTGAACCAACCCAATCCGACAGCACCAGGCAGGAGACCAACCATGCTTCGCAAGACCGATTTCTATATCAATGGAAAATGGACCGCTCCGGCCGTGGCAAAGGATCTTGATGTCATCAATCCTGCCGACGAGCAGCCATTCGCCGTCATTTCAATGGGCTCGGCCGCCGATGTCGATGCCGCCGTTGCCGCCGCGCGCAAGGCATTCGCCACCTGGAGCCTGACAAGCCGCGAGGAGCGCATTGCCTGGCTCGAGCGCCTGACCGCCGTCTACGAGACGCGCATCAATGACATGGCGCAGGCCATCTCTTCCGAAATGGGCGCGCCGATCAAGATGGCGCTGGAAGAGCAGGCAGCCTCGGGCACCGGCCACCTCAAGGCCTTCATGCGGGCGTTGAAGAGTTTCGAATTCGAACGTCCGCTCGACGAGCACAACCCCAATGTGCGGATCGCCTATGAGCCCATCGGCGTCTGCGGCCTGATCACGCCGTGGAACTGGCCGATGAACCAGGTTGTGCTGAAAGTCGTGCCTGCCATCGCCGCCGGTTGCACCGTGGTGCTGAAGCCCTCGGAAATCGCGCCGATTTCGTCGGTGGTTTTTGCTGAAATCATCGATGCATCGGGCCTTCCCGCCGGTGTGTTCAACATGGTCAATGGCGATGGTCCGTCCGTGGGTGCTGTCATGTCGGCGCATCCGGGCATCGACATGATGTCTTTCACCGGCTCGACCCGTGCCGGCATTGCCGTGACCAAGGCTGCTGCCGATACGGTCAAGCGCGTATCGCTGGAACTCGGCGGCAAGTCGCCCAACATCGTTTTCGCCGACAGCGATGTGGAAGCGGCGGTAACGCGCGGCGTCCTGCACGTGTTCAACAATACGGGCCAGTCCTGCAATGCGCCGACGCGCATGCTGGTGGAACGCTCGGTCTACGACAAGGCGACTGAGGTGGCCGCCGCCACGGCGAAGGCGACCGTTGTCGGTGATCCCGCGCAGGACGGCGATCATATGGGCCCGCTCGTCTCTGAGGCGCAGTTCAACAAGGTGCAGGGGCTGATCGAACAGGGCATCAAGGAAGGTGCACGCCTGATCGCCGGTGGCACCGGCCGCCCGGAAGGCTTCAATCGCGGCTATTTCGTCCGTCCGACGGTGTTCGCCGATGTGAACAACGACATGACGATTGCCCGTGAGGAAATCTTTGGGCCGGTACTGGCGATGATCCCGTTCGATACGGAAGAAGAAGCCGTCGAAATCGCCAACGATACGCCATACGGTCTTGCCGCCTATATCCAGTCGGGCGATCGCGAGCGGATCAAGCGCGTGTCGAAACAGCTGCGTGCGGGCATGGTGCGCATCAACGGCGCGTCGCACAAGGCGGACGCCCCGTTCGGCGGCTACAAGCAGTCCGGCATCGGCCGCGAAGGCGGTCACTGGGGGCTGGAAGACTTCCTTGAGGTCAAGGCCATCAGCGGCTGGGAAGACAGCGCCGCCTGACCCGGCTGCGCCGCGCACACGATCCCGCAGGGGGAATAACCTTCTGAATTGACGCGCAATCCCCGGAGAAATCGATTTGGATTTCGGGGGTTATGCGTTAACTGACACTGTATGGTGCAAGTCGTGTCGGGAAGGCAGGTGCGGATCGATGGACGAAACGGAAACATTGCCTCCGCCCGCCGATGACGAGCGGGACGTCGACATTTACGGCGAAGACGGTGCCGTCCGCTCGTCCTATCTCGCCCGTGTCGGCGCCGCCATTGCGGATCGTGATGTTCTGTTCCTGCGTTCCCATGTCGGCAAACTGCACCAGTCCGAACTGGGCCACGTTCTTGAAGCGCTGCAATCGGAGCAGCGCGCGGCGCTCGTTGAACTGCTTGGCGATGAATTCGATTTTGCCGCGCTGACCGAAGTCGACGAGGCCGTGCGCCTCGAAATCGTCGATGCCATGCCGAATCAGCAGATCGCTGAAGCGGTTCAGGACCTGGATTCCGACGATGCCGTCTACATCCTGGAAGATCTCGACCAGGAAGACCGCGACGAGATTCTGGCGCAGCTGCCGTTCACCGAGCGCGTGCGCCTGCGCCGTTCGCTCGGCTATCCGGAAGAAACCGCCGGACGCCGCATGCAGACGGAGTTCGTCGCCGTGCCGCCGTTCTGGACCGTTGGCCAGACCATCGACTACATGCGCAACAATGCCGACCTGCCGGAATCCTTCTCGCAGATTTTCGTCATCGATCCGATGTTCCGGCTGCTCGGTGCCATCGATCTCGACCGCATCCTGCGCGCAGGCCGCGACAGCAAGATCGATGAGATCATGCACGAGACGCGCCATGCCATACCCGCGACGATGGACCAGGAAGAGGCGGCACAGATTTTCGAGCAGTATGACCTGCTGTCCGCCGCCGTTGTCGACGAGAATGAACGGCTCGTCGGCGTGCTGACCATCGAGAACATCGTCGACGTCATCCAGGAGGAGGCCGAGGAGGACATCATGCGCCTCGGCGGCGTCGGCGACGAAGAACTGTCCGACTCCGTTCTCTCCACCTCGCGCTCGCGCACGCCCTGGCTGGTCGTCAACCTGTTCACGGCGTTTCTCTCCGCCTCCATCATCGGGCTGTTTGACGGCACCATCCAGCAGATGGTGGCGCTGGCGGTGCTGATGCCCATCGTTGCCTCCATGGGCGGCAATGCGGCGACCCAGACCATGACTGTGACCGTGCGCGCGCTGGCGACACGCGACATGGATATCTACAATGCGGGCCGCATCATCCGGCGCGAGGCCTCGGTCGGCTTGATCAATGGCATGGTGTTCGCCGTGCTGATCGGCATGGTTGCCGGCTTCTGGTTCCACAATGCCGAACTTGGCGGGATCATCGCCTCGGCCATGATCATCAACATGATGGCCGCTGCCCTCGGCGGTATTCTGATTCCCCTGCTGCTCGACAAGTTCGGGGCCGATCCCGCCATTTCGTCGGCTGTCTTTGTCACCACCGTGACCGATGTTGTCGGGTTTTTCTCGTTCCTGGGACTGGCAACCTGGTGGTTCGGACTGGCCTGACAGCTGATTTCCCGGCATTTGAGACTAACGTTCATTTATGCTAACAAAGGTACAATTGACTTTTACGTAATTGCGTGGCCAAACATCCATGTGAAATAGTAAGAAAAATCAGAGCAATGTCTGTCATGCGCGAATATTATTCCATTACTGAGCTGACGCGGGAGTTCGGCGTTTCCACCCGGACATTGCGCTTCTATGAGGATGAGGGGCTGATCCACCCCGTCCGCCGCGGGCGCACGCGCCTGTTCCGGCCATCGGACCGGCATCTGCTCAAGCAGATCCTGCGCGGCAAGCGGCTCGGTTTTTCCATCGCGGAAATCCACGAGATCGTGCAGATGTACCGCGAGCCGCCGGGAGAAATGGGTCAACTGCACCTGTTGATGAAGCGCGTCGAGGAAAAGCGCGGCGACCTGCGGCAGAAGCGCCGTGACATCGAGGAAACCCTGGCCGAACTCGATCAGGTTGAAGAAGCCTGCATCGAACGGCTGGCGGAACTGGGCGTTAATACCTGAGAGCTGGTAATATCCTTCTGCATGGTTCGTGCTGTGTGGTTCGATAAGCTCACCATGAGGGTGGTGGGTTGGCTGTATGCCAATCGCGAACGTCGCGGAATAAGGCTCCCCCGCAACTCTCGACCTTCCTCATGGTGAGCTTGTCGAACCACGCACACTGCAACTGCCGATGAAAATTTCGATCAGGGCTGCATCGCTTCCTGCGTGCACATGCCGGTGATGTCCTGTATCTGCGGGTCATTGTCCTGGTTGCGCTTGCCCGTATAGACATCATCGAAAATCTTCTGGGTCTCCAGCTGACCCACCGTGCAGGTGCAAAAACGTTCGCAGAACGCCCTGTCATTGTCCACCGAGCAGCTACGGGTGCATTCCCGGTCGAAAACCTCGTGCGGTGTAAGCGTGGCTGGTGGAAACACCTGCGCGATCAGGAAAACGCAGCTGATCAGCACCGGCTGATGGATCAGATAGAACGCCAGGCTATGCTGGCCGATGAACCGCAATCCCCAGTCGAGCCAGGCCGGACGGATGGTTCCGGCGAAAATGCGCATCCGGTCGAGGTGCAGCATTGTCTTGGCGAGGGCCATGCCCGCCAGGACCGGGCCGAACCACGGGAAAATGGGCACGTAATCATTGGAACGGATGGGCATTTCCGACAGGCCGAGCGGCCAGAGCGCCGGTGCGTCGAATGCAGCGGAGGTCAGGTAATGCGGTGCGGCGATGACGGCCGCGGCTGCGGCAGCGATGACAATGGCGGGAAGGCGCAGAAACAACAGGCCGAGCACGCTGGCGGCGGCAATCTCATGCAGGATGCCGAAGAACACAAAACTGTCCGGCGTGATGTACCGGGTGACGAGGGTGATGGCGAGGGATGCCGCAACGATCTGCGCCAGGCGGATGCCGAAAGAGCGCCAGCGGATACCGTTGCGATGGGCCAGCACGAGGCTGAAACCGACAAGCACCAGAAAGGTCGAGGCAATGATGCGGGCATAAAGCTTCCAAGCGCCATGGCCCGTGGTGCCGGGCTCCATGTAGCCGAAGAACTCGAAATCCCAGCCCGTGTGATAGGTCGCCATGGCAATGAGCGCGATACCGCGCAGCACATCAAGCCTGCCGAGACGGGATTTGGCGGGCGGGGCAAGCGTCTCGGTCTGGCTCATGCGGGAATCTCGATGATTGCAACTCCTGACAGGCTAGGGGAGTTGCAACACAAAATCCATGTGTTTCCGGCACGCATCACGCCGCATATTTCGCACTTGTTTCAAAGGTTTCTGCGAAACAGACATATAATGTCGCTTGATTGACTGCTATCCATGGTTTCGCGCTCCAATGTCAGGGGGCGCTCGAATCAGCATTTCCCCGATAGCCAAGCCAGTGATCAATCAAGTTCGCCATCCCATCTGGATCAGCACGGCCAAACGTCCGACAGCCCGGGTGTTTGCGATCCTGTTTGGCATCGAGTCGATGGCCCGGGCGATCATCACCAGCGTGGTGCCGATCCAGACCTACGACCTGCTGCAGAGTGAACGCAGCGTCAGCATCCTCTACACCTGCATGTCGATGCTGGGGCTGATGGTCACCCTGTCGATTCCGCTGCTGATCGTCCGCATCCCGCGCCGCTGGGTCTATACGGCCGGCGCCACCTCGCTGATCCTGGGCTGCTGCGCCTTCGCGCTCGACACCGTGCCGGGGCAGGCGGCGGGGCTGTTCCTGCGCACGTTCGGGGCAGGTGCACTGTCCATCACGCTCAGCCTCTACATCATGGACCATATCAAGAAGGGCGAACTCGTCCGCGCCGAGTCCGTGCGCATGGCGACGGCGACCTTTGCCTGGACGGCCGGGCCGTTCCTCGGCGTCTTTCTCTACAGCACCATCGGCATGATCGCGCCGTTCCTGTTGTCGATCGGCTTTTCCCTGCTGCTTCTGACGCTGTTCTGGTATTTTCGCCTCAGCGACAATCCCGCCCTGCAGAAGGGGCCGAGCCGGGCCGCCAATCCGATTGCCAATGTCCGGCGGTTTGTCGCGCAGCCACGGCTGCGGCTCGCCTGGCTCATCGCGTTTTCGCGGTCGTGCTACTGGAGCACGTTCTTCGTCTACGGGCCGATCCTGATGGTGGCGACGGGCCAGGGCAAGCTGGCGGGCGGCCTGCTCGTCTCCCTCGGCAACCTGTTCCTGCTGGGATCGATCCTGTGGGGCAAGGTCGGCATGGCCAAGGGGCTGATGCGGACGATATCAGGCGTTTTCATCCTTCTGGCCATTGCGCTGGCCGGCGCCGGGCTGGCGGGTGAGAAATTCCCGATGATCGCGGCGCTCATGCTGCTTGCCGGGGCGTTTTTCTGCGTTGCGCTGGATACGCTGGCCTCGACCACCTTCATTCGCGCGGTTCACCCGCACGAACGGGCGCAGATGACCTCGGTCTACCGGACCTATCTCGATTTTTCCGAGCTCCTTCCGGCATTCTTCTATTCGATCATCCTGACATTCTTCAGCCTTGGCGCGATCTTCATCGCCCTGGGCACGCTGATGGTCTTCACCGCCGTCGTCGTCTGGCGCTATCTGCCGCGCAGCCTATGAATCCGCATTGGCATTGTTGCGCATCAGCGCGTCGCGGGCATTGGAGAAGAACTGACGGCGCAACAGCACAACCGCCACAAGGCTCGTCGTGATCATGAACAGCAGCGGATCGAGAAACCATCCGAGATAGCCGATGGAAAAGAAGATGCCGCGCAGTCCGCTGTTGAAGTGCTGGCCGGCCAGGATGTTGATCTCCGCCGCCCGGTTGACGCTGACAATGACCTGCGGATCATCCGGCGCCTTGTCGCGCGCCATGGGCACGCCGCCAATCAGGATCGAGCAGTAGTTGAACAGACGGTAAGCCCAGGCGAATTTGAAAAAGGCATAGGCGAAGAGCACCAGCAGACCGAGAACCTTGGTTTCAAACAGCCGCTCGGTCGTCTCGCCGAGGAAGGGGATATCGTGGAACAGCGTGACCACCCGGCCGGATGAATTCAGCAGGCCGAAACAGCCACCGATGGCGAGAATCGATGTTGACGCAAAAAAGCCGGTGCCCTGCTGCAGGCCGATCATGATGCTGGTGTCGATCATGCGCAGTTCGCGGCTCGACATGGTGGTCATCCATTGCCGCCGGGCGAGATTCATTTCCGATGTCAGCGAGCGCCGGTTGAGAAATCCCTTGTCCGTGGTGCGCGAATAGAGCACCCACACGCCAAAGAAATAGACAAGGGCCAGCGCATCGAGCCAGTAGGACATAAAGCGTGCGGGTTCCATGCGGGCTCTCTCGGTGTGAGGCAAAGACGTGCACAAACACATGACTCAGTTTGCAGATTCACTCAACACGAATTTACCCCAATCGTAAACGGCGCAGCGCGCTGAAGCTTTCTTTAACGCATTGAAATCATTGAAGTCATGCGGCCAGAACAACGCAGCCATGCGCCGCGCCGCCCTGATTTTGCCATCTTTGGCGTTGCGAAGGACGGCATGGACGGATATACCCGCGTTCCCAGGGAGGGAGCGTTTCGACAGAATCGTGTCCTTCCGAGAGCAACAGGGAAATACAAAATTCATGGACGATAGCGTTCAAAAGTCCTGCTGGGGCATCACCGCCTGGGCAGTTGTCGGTTTCGCAGTGATCATGCTGGTGACCTATCTCATCGCGATGCACTGATAAAAAATCAGGCTCCAGTCCAGTTGAGCCGGAATAAATTTCTGATGGAGGGGTGCAGTGCGTCTGCACCCTTTTTCTTTGGTCCGGCATGTCGTAGAAACACAACGCTAGGTCGGTGGCTGGCTTCGGCTTATGTCTTGGAGCAGCCATTATAGCGCGATGCAATTTCACTGTTTGAGGTAGCCGGATGTTCCTGTCGGTTTTCGATCTTTATAAAATCGGCATTGGTCCTTCGAGTTCCCATACGATGGGCCCGATGACCGCCGGCAGCCTGTTCCTCGAAGAGTTGAAGAACGGGCAATGGCCACGCCCGACCGGCGTGAGGGTGGATCGCCTGCGCGTGCATCTGCATGGATCGCTGGCGTTCACGGGCATTGGTCATGCGACGGACCGGGCGGTGATCCTTGGCCTCTGCGGCCTTCTGCCCGCGACGGTCGATCCCAACCAGATGGATGCGCTGCTTGAGACCGTCAAACAGGAAAAACGTATTCGTCCCGAGGGGCATCCCGCCTACCGCTTCGATCCGGCAACCGATCTGATCATGGACCGCAGGACGCCGCTGCCGGGGCATGCCAACGGCATGGCCTTCGAAGCCTATGATGCGGATGAACGCCTGCTTCTGCGCCGCATCTTCTATTCGATCGGCGGCGGCTTCGTCGTCACCGAGGAAGAGCTGGAAAGCGCGAAGACCCGCACCGCACCAAAACCCGAACATCCCGTGCCGTTCCCGTTCAAGAACGCGGCCCAGATGCTGGCCATGAGCGCGGAGAGCGGGCTCTCCATCGCGGAAATGAAACGCCGCAACGAAGAAGTCTTCATGAGCCGGGATGAGCTCAACGCCGGTCTTGATCGCATCTGGTCGGCCATGCGCTCCTGCATCGATCGCGGGCTGGAGCAGGAAGGCATCATGCCGGGCGGCCTCAAGGTCAAGCGCCGCGCCCGTTATCTGCATGACCGCCTGCAGGAGGAATGGCGGCAGAACCGCATGAATCCGCTGCTGGCCAATGACTGGCTGTCCGTCTACGCCATGGCGGTGAACGAGGAGAACGCTGCCGGCGGACGCGTCGTCACCGCGCCGACCAATGGCGCTGCGGGCGTGGTTCCCGCTGTGCTGCGCTACTATCTGCATTTCCATGACGATGCCGACGCGGATGGTATTCGCGATTTCCTGCTGACATCGGCGGCCATTGGCGGCGTCATCAAGCACAATGCCTCGATATCAGGCGCGGAAGTCGGCTGTCAGGGCGAGGTGGGCTCTGCCTCGGCCATGGCGGCGGCCGGGCTCGCTGCCGTTATGGGCGGCAATGCCGCGCAGATCGAGAATGCGGCTGAGATTGCGCTCGAGCACCATCTCGGCATGACCTGCGATCCCGTGGCCGGTCTCGTCCAGGTTCCCTGCATCGAGCGCAATGCGCTGGGCGCGGTCAAGGCGGTGACGGCCGCATCCCTGGCGATCAAGGGGGATGGCACGCATTTCGTGCCGCTCGACGCCTGCATCGAAACCATGCGCCAGACCGGCAATGACATGAACGAGCGTTACAAGGAAACCAGCCTTGGCGGTCTTGCGGTCAATGTCGTGGAGTGCTGAGATTGATTGAACCGGCGCGTGCAATACCCGCACGCAGCCGAAAACACTTTCAATAAATCAGATACAGTCAAATCCCAAAAAGCTGCCATAGTTTTCCTCCCGCCCGATCAGCAATGTTTGGTTGGGCTGCATAAAGGTATTGGGAGGACACTACCTTGGCATCACGATTGAATGAAAATACGCCAGAGGACCGTCCGGAGGACGAGAATCTGGGGCTGGCGGCCAATATGGCCTATGGCTTTCAGCATGTTCTGACCATGTATGGCGGCATCATTGCCGTTCCGCTGATCCTTGGCCAGGCGGCAGGGCTGTCATCGAACGACATCGGCCTTTTGATCACCGCGTCGCTGTTTGCCGGCGGGTTGGCGACAATCCTACAGACGATGGGCCTGCCCTTTTTCGGCTGCCGTTTGCCGCTCGTTCAGGGCGTGTCGTTTTCCGGCGTGGCGACCATGGTCGCCATCACAGGCAATGGCGGCATCGAGGCGGTGCTGGGCGCCGTCATGGTCGCCTCGTTCATCGGCCTGCTGATCACACCGGTCTTTTCCAGGATTACCCGGTTTTTCCCGCCATTGGTCACCGGGATCGTCATCACCACCATCGGCTTGACCCTGATGCCGGTTGCCGCGCGCTGGGCGATGGGCGGCAACAGCAAGGCGCCGGATTTCGGCAGCATGGCCAATATCGAGCTGGCGGCGGTGACCCTTGTCATCGTGCTTTTGCTCAGCAAGGTCGGCAGTGCCCGGATTTCACGGCTGTCGATCCTGCTGGCCATCGTCATCGGCACCCTGATTGCGCTGGCATTGGGCATGACCGACTTCTCCAAGGTGAGCGAAGGGCCGTTCATCGCCCTGCCGACGATCTTTCAGTGGGGGTATCCGACCTTCCAGGTGGCAGCCATCATTTCCATGTTCATCGTGATCATGGTCACGCTGGTCGAAACATCGGCCGACATTCTGGCGGTTGGTGAGATCATCGAGACCAAGGTGGACTCGCGCCGTCTCGGCGATGGTCTGCGCGCCGACATGCTGTCGAGCCTGATCGCGCCGGTGTTCGGCTCATTCACGCAGAGCGCCTTTGCCCAGAATGTCGGGCTGGTTGCGGTGACCGGCATCAAGAGCCGCTATGTGGTGGCGACAGGCGGCGTGTTCCTCGTCGCCCTGGGTTTGCTGCCCGTCATGGGACGCATCGTTGCGGCGGTGCCGAGTGCCGTCCTTGGCGGCGCGGGGCTCGTGCTCTTCGGGACCGTGGCTGCCAGCGGCATCCGCACGCTGTCCAAGGTCGACTATGCCAACAACATGAACCTCATCATCGTCGCGACGTCGCTGGGGTTCGGCATGATCCCGATTGCATCGCCGAATTTTTACGATCATTTCCCCACATGGTTCGCCACGATCTTCCATTCCGGCATCAGTTCGGCCGCGCTCATGGCGATTGCGCTGAACATCGTGTTCAACCATCTGACCGCGGGCAATTCGGACCAGCAGTCGGTCTTCGTCGCCGGTACCGAGCGGGTGCTGCGCTATCAGGACATCGCGCAATTGCATGACGGCGACTATTTCCTCAACGGCAAGCTCTATGACGCCAAGGGCGTCGAGGTGCCGGTCGTTGCGGCGGACGTTCATGCCCCGGCGGTCAAACGGCAACCGGGCGGCGGGGCGGCCATACCCGCAACCGGTCACTGAGACTTTCGCCGGCGGGCGGCATCGCCATGCTTCCCGCCGGCGCTTTGTGGAGAACCCGCCGGTTTCGGTTGACCTTGCCGCCTGAAAGCGTCAAATCTCCTGCATGGCTCTCAATCTCGTCAAACTTTGTGTCGGCTGCACTGCGATCGAAGATCTCGCGGCGTGGATCGATTTTCGCCTGGATGAGCGCAGGCGTGCCGGCCTGTCGCCCGAACAGTTCCATACGACGCGCATGGTTCCCAAGCGCGTGGAGGAATTGCTGGCCGGTGGATCGCTCTACTGGGTGATCAAGGGCAACATCCAATGCCGCCAGATACTGACGGACATTCGCACCTTCACCGATGACGAGGGGATTTCACGCTGCCATCTGGTGCTGGATCCGCGCATCATCGCGACGGAATGGCAGCCGCGGCGGGCATTCCAGGGCTGGCGCTATCTGACAAGCGAGGATGCACCGGCTGATGAGGGGCAGGGCAAGGGCCGGGCCAAACTGCCGCCGGAACTGCGCAACGAACTGGCGTCGCTGGGGCTGCTCTAGATCCGAACTCTCAGGAAACCTTGAGGCGGACTGCGGTCACGCCATTGTGACCGGCGGTGCGGATGTGCAAGCGCACGGCAGGCATGGCCGCGCGGCGCGTTCTCGCCGCCTGGCACAGCAGCACGTTCACCAGGTCCATCGTCTTGAACGCTGCGTTGCCGCGCCGCAGATCGGCAAGGCGCTGCGCCGCCTGCTGCAACGCGTGCATACCGCCAAAGAGCGACCGGGATTCCTTGCCGGCAGCACCGGCAGAACCATGGAAATCATTGACACTCGACATTCGCAAAACCCTCAACTCTGTACAAACTGGGTCTTTCAGATCACTGCCTTACGATTGGGGCGCAATTGCAAAGCAGTGGTAGTTTTGACGCTTCAGCGCGGTGCAGGCATTGTTTGCAGCCTTGGCTGAGGCAATGCCGGCAAAGCGGGCGCGGTAATAGGTTGCCGAACCCTTCTGGAATTTTTCGGTGTAGGGCGACAGGGTGGCAAGCGAACCGCCGACTTCTGATGCCGCGCGGGCAAGGATCGCCTTGGCTTCGTCGGCACTGCCCATCGACCCGATCTGCACCATCCAGCCGCTGGCCGTACCCTTGTCCGAAGCCGAAGCGGTGGTGACCGGATCGACCTCTGCCTCATCGTCGGATTCGGCTGCCGCAGCGCGTGCGGTCGGGGTCGGAACGGTCAGGATCTGCGCGGCTGGCGACTGGGCCGGGGCGGAGGCATAGGCCGTCACGACATTGCTGGTTTTCGCAACGACTTCCGCACGCTGTGTCGGCATCGGCGCATCGTCGTCTTCAGGCAGTTCGACGGCTGCAACCTGAACCTTGCTGTTCTTGCGCGAGGCCAGCAGATTGCCGCCGTCACGGCGCGAGGCGCCGGGCAGGTACTGTTCGATCAGCTTGGCCATCTGCGCATCGCGGGCGCCGCCGCTGGTGCCGCCCATCACGACCGCAACCATCTTCTTGCCGTCGACATTCACCGACGAAACGAGGTTGAAGCCGGAATCGCGGGTGTAGCCGGTCTTGATGCCATCAACACCGCGCACCTTGCCGAGCAGGCGGTTGTGACCGGCGATGCGGCGGCCGCGATAGCTGAAGCTGCGGGTGGAGAAATAATCATAATATTGCGGGAAATGCTCGCGCAGGGCGATGCCGAGCAGGGCAAGGTCGCGCGCCGACGAGCGCTGCTGCGGATTGGGCAGGCCCGAGGCGTTGCGGAAGGTGGTGTTGCGCATGCCGAGCTGGCGCGCCTTGTTGGTCATCATCTGGGCAAAGCGCTGTTCCGAACCGCCGAGATATTCGCCGATGGCCGTCGCCGAGTCGTTGGCCGATTTGGTGATGACGGAGAGAATGGCCGCTTCCGCGCTGATGGTCTGGCCGGGCTTGAAGCCGATCTTTGTCGGCGGCTGGCCGGCGGCATAGGCGGAAACGGGAATGGGTGTCGACTTCGAGACCTTTCCGGCTTCCATCGCTTCAAACAGCATGTACAGCGTCATCATCTTGGTGAGGGACGCGGGAAAGCGCTGGGCATCGGCATTGGACGAGTAGAGCGTCTTGCCGGTGTTGGCATCCACCACGATGGCCGATGCCTTCGAGGATGCTTCTGCCCTGGGTGTCTGTGTCAGGCCTATTCCGGAAGCGAGCGCCAAAGCCAGGAATGTATGGGTAAGTCTGGTAAAAAGTCTGGAACCTTGGCGGGCTGGATAAAGCACAATCAACACCTGCTCATACTGAAGCGTATATGGAATTTGACTGACGTAATGTTTCGTCAGGTACGGATCGTCGAACATTACCCGCAACAGCGTTACCAAACTGTTTATGGTAACCGGAATGTTCACGAATTCCGCGGCATTGCGTTGTTTAAAATTGTCGGAAATTATTGCAATGCACAAAAAAATTGACTTTTTGTGCAGTGCACACTAAATACGGCTACGCAGAAATTTAATCCATGGAAGGATTTATCATGGCCAGCCCATTCGAAACTCTGAGTGAATCCAGCAAGGAATTCGTCAACAACTCGATGAAGAGCGTTTCGGTCCTGTCGCAGGGTTTGCAGACAATCGCCAATGAAGCGGCTGAATATTCGAAGAAGTCCTTCGAAGACGGCACGGCACTTGTTGAAAAGCTCGGCACGACCAAGTCGGTCGAACAGCTCTACGAAGCGCACACCGCATTCTCCAAGAAGGCCTATGAAGCCTTTGTTGCCCAGGCAACCAAGTTCGGCGAACTCTATGCCGACCTCGCCAAGGAAGCCTACAAGCCCTACGAGGCGGCAGTTGCCAAGGTTACCAAATAAATCCAGCCTTATTGGCGGCTTGCGAAAGGTCCGGTTGCGCGTGCAACCGGACTTTTTTTATTTGCGCGCCCGAAAACGGGCCGAGTGATATTGCATGCTTTGTGAGAGGGCTTAAAATCAGCGCGTTGCGACCTACATAGAATGCACAGGGCAACACATGACCACCAAATGCGGGTATTGGAAGAGATGAAGCGGTTTGCACCAACAATGCAAGATGAAGACAAAGGCAGCGGCAATGGCCCCGGCCGGGGAACGGCTGTCATCACACGTACCAAGCCTAAGCTGAAGAAGCCGAGTCTTTACCGGGTGTTGCTCCTGAATGACGATTACACCCCCATGGAATTCGTCATTCATGTTCTGGAACGCTTTTTCCAGAAAAACAAAGAAGATGCCACACGCATCATGCTTCATGTGCATAATCATGGAGTCGGAGAGTGCGGCGTCTTTACCTATGAGGTCGCGGAGTCCAAGATGACCCAAGTCATGGACTATGCGCGGCAAAACCAACATCCGCTACAATGCGTGATGGAGAAAAAGTGAGGTTTCATGCCATCTTTCTCACCTAGTCTGGAGCGGGCCCTCCATCAGGCGCTGACAATCGCGAACGAGCATCATCATGAATATGCGACGCTGGAGCATCTGCTCCTCGCACTCATCGATGATCAGGACGCGAGCAGTGTCATGCGCGCCTGCAATGTTGACCTCGCACAGCTGACCCGCACGGTGACCGACTATGTCGATCACGAACTGGACAACCTTGTCACCGGGTATGACGAGGATTCAAAACCAACTGCCGCGTTTCAGCGCGTCATCCAGCGCGCCGTTATTCACGTTCAATCCTCCAACCGTGAAGAAGTCACCGGCGCCAACGTTCTCGTCGCTATTTTCGCCGAGCGGGAAAGCCATGCGGCGTTCTTCCTGCAGGAACAGCAGATGACCCGTTACGACGCGGTCAACTACATCTCCCATGGCATCTCGAAGCGCCCCGGCGCATCCGAGCCGCGCACCCCGCTGGGTACGGAGAGCAACAATGAAGAAAACCACGCTTCCGAGTCGGAAGAGGGTGCAACGAAGAAGAAGCAGGACGCCCTGACGGCCTACTGCAACAATCTGAACGACCGCGCGAAAGCCGGCAAGATCGATCCGCTGATCGGCCGCGATCAGGAAATCAACCGGACGATCCAGATTCTGTGCCGCCGTTCCAAGAACAACCCGCTTTATGTGGGTGATCCAGGCGTGGGCAAGACAGCCATCGCCGAAGGTCTTGCCAAGCGGATCGTCGAAGGCAAGGTGCCGTCGGTCCTGGCCGACGCCACGGTGTTTTCGCTCGATATGGGCACATTGCTGGCCGGAACACGCTATCGCGGTGATTTCGAAGAGCGTCTGAAGCAGGTCATCAAGGAGCTCGAAGAGTTTCCGGGTGCGATCCTGTTCATCGACGAGATTCACACGATCATCGGTGCCGGAGCTACGTCGGGCGGCGCAATGGATGCGTCGAACCTCCTGAAGCCGGCGTTGTCGTCCGGTGCGATCCGCTGCATCGGCTCGACGACGTACAAGGAATTCCGCCAGTTCTTCGAGAAGGACAGGGCGCTTGTCCGGCGGTTCCAGAAGATCGACGTCAATGAGCCGTCCATCCCGGATGCCATCGAGATCATGAAGGGTCTTCGCCCGTATTTCGAGGACTTTCACAAGGTCAAGTACACGGTGGAAGCGATCAAATCGGCGGTGGAACTGTCGGCACGCTATATCAACGACCGCAAATTGCCCGACAAGGCAATCGATGTGATCGACGAGACAGGTGCCAGCCAGATGCTGCTGCCGGAAGGAAAGCGCAAGAAGTCCATCGGCGTGAAGGAAATCGAGGCAACCATTGCCACGATGGCCCGCATCCCGCCGAAGACGGTGTCCAAGGATGACGAAGCGGTTCTGTCCAATCTCGAGGCCGAACTGAAGCGCGTCGTTTACGGTCAGGACCTTGCAATCGAAGCTCTGTCCTCCTCGATCAAGCTGGCCCGTGCCGGCCTGCGCGAACCGGAGAAGCCGATCGGCTCCTACCTGTTCTCGGGTCCGACCGGCGTCGGCAAGACCGAAGTTGCCAAGCAGCTGGCGCTGTCGCTCGGCGTGGAACTCCTGCGTTTCGACATGTCGGAATATATGGAGCGTCACACGGTTTCGCGCCTGCTCGGTGCACCTCCCGGCTATGTCGGTTTCGACCAGGGCGGTCTTCTGACCGATGGCGTCGATCAGCATCCGCATTGCGTGCTGCTGCTCGATGAAATCGAAAAGGCCCATCCGGATCTGTTCAACATCCTGTTGCAGGTCATGGATCACGGCAAGCTGACGGATCACAACGGCAAGCAGATCGATTTCCGCAATGTCATCCTGATCATGACAACCAATGCGGGTGCTTCCGATGCCGCACGTTCGGCCATCGGCTTCGGCTCCTCGCGTCGTGAAGGCGATGACATGGAAGCGATCAACCGGCTGTTCACGCCGGAGTTCCGCAACCGTCTCGATGCCATCATTCCGTTCGGTCCGCTACCGATCCCGGTCATCCATCAGGTGGTCCAGAAATTCGTCATCCAGCTTGAGGCACAGCTTGCCGATCGCGGCGTGACGTTTGATCTGAAGCCTGAGGCAATCGCTTGGCTGGCCGAAAAGGGTTACGACGACCGTATGGGCGCCCGCCCGCTCGGCCGCGTCATTCAGGAGCACATCAAGAAGCCGCTGGCTGACGAAGTGCTGTTTGGCAGGCTGAAGAAGGGCGGTACCGTTGTCGTCTCGGTTGCCGAGAAGGCCGACGGTTCCAAGGGTCTCGTGCTTGACTATATCGCCGACGAAGTGGCGGTGAAGCCGAAGCAGGAAATCGCGGTCGAGAAAAAGCCGGTGGCGAAGAAGAAGCCTGCACCGAAGAAGCCGATACTTGAAAAAGTGACGGCCGGTCCCTCCATCGCCGACGAGCCAACGCCGCCATCGCGCGGCAAGGCATCAGTGCCCAAGGTGCCGCGCAAGAAGTAACGAAAAGGCCGCCTCCGGGCGGCCTTTTTCTTGCTGGCATGGCAGGATCGGGCTATCGGTTGAATCATGGGCGATTCCGAATTTTCTTCATCACAGACGCCGGCAGACGACACCGTGAGAACGCGGTTCTCCTGGTTTCTGTCCGGCATGGCGATGATCTTCAGCATCCCGGCCTTCATTCTGATGACGGCGCATGTGGGCTTTGCCGGTTTTGCCAGCGAGAATGGCGTGTCGCTGCTGCAGGCAACCTTCATGGTCGCGACGATCTGGGCGCTTCCGGCCAATATCGTCCTGATCGGCGCAATTTCCGGCGGTTATTCGCTGATAGGGGCGGCGGTTGCGGTCACCCTGTCGTCGATCCGTCTCATGCCGATGGTCGCCGCCTTCATCCCGGAAATGCGCGGGCCGAAGACGCGCAGGATCACGCTGCTTTTGCTGTCGCATTTCATTGCCGTCACCGCCTGGGTCATGGGCATGGAGCGATTCCGCCACATTCCGCGCGATATGCGCGTCAGCTACTTCGCCGGGCTCGGCATCACGCTGACCGTGACCAACTCGCTCGTGGTGGCACTGGTCTATTTTCTGTCGACGGATTTTCCGCCGATTGTTTTCGCCGCGCTGTTCTTCCTGACGCCGATGTATTTTCTGACGTCGCTGTGGGGATCGGCGCGCGACCGGTCTGTTCACGTGGCTATGGTATCGGGCCTCGCGTTGTTCCCGCTCATTCATCACCTGGCAGCGGCCTATGATCTGCTGCTGACGGGCTTTGCCGGCGGCGCGGTGACGATGGGCTATGTGCGGTGGGCGAGGGGGCGCGCAGCATGACCTGGCATAGCCTGACCGACTGGTGGTGGCCCTATCTCTTCATCCTGCTGGCGGGCTGGCTGCCCACGGATATCTGGCGCTATCTGGGTGTGCTCATCGGCGGCCGCGTGCGCGAGGATTCCGACGCGCTCATCGCGGTGCGTGCCGTTGCAACGGCGCTCGTTGCGGGTGTCATCGCCCAGCTCATTCTCTATCCCAGCGGGGCGCTGGCCGAGTCCTCGGTGTTCCTGCGCATTGGTGCCGCCGCTGTCGGGTTTCTGGCTTATCTGCGCCTGGGCCGCCATGTGATCGTCAGTGTGATCGCGGCGGAGATCGTCTTGATAATAGGGCTTTTTCTCAATTTTTAGCTTTGATTAAGCCAATCGCTTAACGGGATAAACATCCCCGCTCTCTAGGTTTGCCGGAGTGCTCGTGCGGGGAGTTCAGATGAGGTCGAAGAGTCAGACCCTTTGGAAAGCATTGATCGTTGCCGGAATACTGCTGATCGACGCGGTGTGGATTGCCGTGTCTGATTTCCGGTTCGACACTTTCAGTGCCTTGAAGGCGGTCGTCCTGACGGGCCTCTGCAGCATCGTGGCCTATATCTATCATGCAAAGCGGCCGGTGCGTCATCTGAGTGTGATGTGCGTTGAAACGGCGATTCTCATGGCCTTCAGCGCTGCCGCGGCGGTACTGAGCTATCTGGTGACATCGCTTGATTTTCCCTCCGTTGACGTGCCGCTTATGCGCCTTGACGCTCTGCTTGGCTTCGACTGGCTCGCCTATGCGCAATATGTTGGCGATCACCCCTGGCTGGGTCTGTTGTTCTCGATCACCTATCTGACGACGTTGGCTCAAGTCGCCTGCGCCGTCATCATTCTCGGCGTGATGGAGGATGCGAAAAGGGCGCAGCACTTCGTTGCAGCCGTCATGGCGGGCGCCCTTGCGTGCATCCTGATTTCGGCGGTTCTGCCTTCAGCCGGAGCATTGGCGACAATCAAACCCGCCGATGCCATTTGGAAAATACACAGGCCGGTGGTGGATCTCGCCTACAAGCAGACCTTCTTTGATCTTCGCTCCGGTGTTGATCAGTGGATTTCGTTCTACTCCATGAAAGGACTGATCGCATTTCCGTCCTATCACGGGACCCTCTCGGTCCTGCTGGTGCTGGCTTTTTCCGGTGTCCGGTTCTGGTTTCTGCCGATCCTGATATTGAACACCATTATCCTGATCGCCACGCCGATCGAGGGAGGACATCATCTCGTCGATGTCATCGCAGGCGTCGGCGTGGCGCTGATATGCTGGTACGGTACCGGCCTGCTTTACAAATCGGGCCGTGCTGTCGCCGCCAGAACGATCTCACGTCCTGCCATGGCGACAGCCTAAGCGGCCTGTGCGAGCGCCTGTCTGATTTTGTCAGCGTTGGCGGCGAGCACGCCGTGATCTTCCATCTGACCCGTATGAGGCTTCAGTGCAATGCCTTCAAAGCGTGGAATAATATGGAAATGCAGGTGGAAAACCGTCTGGCCCGAGGCCGGTTCGTTGAACTGGCTGACCGTCACGCCATCCGCGTCAAAGGCAGTCTTGACGGCGCGCGCAAGCTTCTGCGTCGTGGCAATGGCGGCCGCGAGGCTGGCCGGTGCGGCATCGAGGATGTTGCGCGAGGGCTGCTTGGGTATGACCAGGCAGTGGCCTTTGCCCTGCGGCATCACATCCATGAAGGCATAGGTGTCGGCATCCTCATAGAGCTTGTGGGACGGAATCTCGCCGCGCAGGATTTTTGCGAACACATTGTTGTCGTCATAGGTCTGGCTCATGGGGCACCCGTCTTTCCTGAATGATGAATCGGATGTTTGCCATGTGCTAGTGGTCCGATTCTGACATTTGCAACCCCTTTGATACAAGCCATTCTGGCAAATGTCAGAATCAAAGGACCACTAGCAAGCATATAATTCTAGTGGAACTTTGAATTTGACATTCGCATGTTGCAGATGATGTCAAATGGGATGCGAATGTCAAATTCGTTCCACTAGCGCAAGGTCAAGCGTGCCCGGACAAATGGTGTGTTCAGCAGTCGGATTTCTTGAAGGGGGCGTGTTCGTTCAGCACGTCGCTCATCAGCGCAACGTCATTGCGCTCGTGCTCGAGAAAACCGGCGACGGCGCGGCGCAGGCCCTCATGCGCGATATAGTGGGCGGAATGGGTGGTGACCGGCAGATAGCCGCGCGCCAGCTTGTGCTCGCCCTGGGCGCCTGCCTCGACCACATGCAGCTTGCGTTCAATGGCAAAATCGATGGCCTGATGATAGCAGACCTCGAAATGCAGGAACCGGTGGTCCTCGATGCAGCCCCAGTGGCGGCCAAAAAGCCGGTCGGAACCGATGAAATTGATGGCTCCGGCGATGTAGCGGCCGCCGCGCCGCGCCATCATCAGGACGATGTCGCCGGGCATGCGCTCGCCGATCAACCGGTAGAATTCCCGATTGAGATAGGGGCGGCCCCATTTGCGGTTGCCGGTGTCCGTATAGAAGGTGAAGAAGTCGTCCCAGACCGGTTTGGTCAGGGCGCTGCCGGTGAGGCGGTCGATGGAGATGCCATCGGCCAGCGCTTCGCGCCGTTCGCGCTTCAGGGCCTTGCGTTTGCGCGCGGCAAGACTGTCGAGAAAATCGTCATAGGTTGCATAGCCTTCGTTGAAGAAGTGAAACTGCTGATCGATGCGATGCAGGAAACCGGCTTCGTTGAATGCCGGCAGATCGTCTGTATTCACAAAGGTTGAATGCGCGGATGAAACCCCGAGCTGTCCCGTGAGCTGCCGCAGGCCATTGGCAAGCGCGGCCCGGACAGCCGGACCGTCCCAGTCCCGATGCACAAGCAGGCGAGGGCCCGTTGCGGGCGTGAAGGGAATGCTGGCCTGTAATTTGGGATAATAGCGCCCGCCGGCCCGTTCGAAAGCATCCGCCCAGCCATGGTCGAAAACATATTCGCCTTGGCTGTGGCCTTTCAGATAGCACGGCACCGCGCCGATGACGGTTCCAGCGGCATCCTCGAGGCGCAGGAACTGCGGCAGCCAGCCGGACTTGCGGTCGACGCAGCCGGAATCCTCAAGGGCGGAGAGAAAGGCGTGCGAAACAAACGGATTGTAACCGGGCGTGCCGCTCGACGTTCCCGAGAGCTGCGACCATTCCTCCGGCGTAAACGCGCCGATTCCATCGCCGACGCGCAAGGTAAACTCGCCCTGATCAAGATTTGACATTGCTGAACTTGGTTTCCTGACGTTGCCGGCAGGATGAAAGTCGCCTCGCTGCCTCTGATTAAACTAGGTATTCCACCCGGCGATACAAGAGGCAGCGCGGCATGACCGCCGTGTTTCAAACGGCGCGGGGATCGAAGCCCTCGAACGTAATCTGATCCACATGCGCATCGCTCCTGGCCTTGTCAGCGGGGCTGCGCACCGTCCATGAAATGACGGGCAGGCCGAGCCTGCCCTTCACGAAGCCGACAAAGCGGTTTTCCAGATGATGGACATTGTAGGAGACGAAATCGATATCATGGGCGAGCATGGAGAAATGCGCCTCCAGATCGCTGTCATCGAGACCCTCCGCCGTGAGCCCGGCCGGGATCCCCGGAGCGTCCCTGCCGAACAGCCGGATGAGGTGATGGTCGAACGACATGATGGCGGCATTGCCCTCATACCCGGCCAGATCCTCCGCGACTGCCTTGACGAGACCATCGTCCCTTCCCGGAATACCCTTCAATTCGATGACGATCGGCACGCGGCCGGTAATGAGCTTGAGCGCCTCAGCGAGTGTTGGCACGTGGTCCTTTGTGCCGCCGACCCGCAACGCGGCGGCGTCGGCCACCGTGACATCATGAATGTTGCCGGGCTTTGCAACCAGACGATCCAGCGTGCCGTCGTGAAACACCAGAGCCTTGCCATCCGCCGAGAGATGCACATCGCATTCGATGGCAAAGCCGGCACTTGCCGCCGCATCAAAGGCTGAAAGCGTATTCTCCCAGCGGGATTTGTTGAGGTCATGCAATCCGCGATGGGCAATGGGCGTCTTTGTCAGCCATTCCAGTGATGCCATGATCAGCGGACCTCGATGATCGCTTCGATTTCAACCGGCGCATTCAACGGCAGCACCGCTGTGCCCACGGCGGAACGGGCGTGGCGGCCCTTGTCGCCCAGCACGGCCACGAGCAGGTCGGACGCACCATTGGCGACGAGGTGCTGTTCGGTGAAATCCTTCGAGGAGGCGACAAACACCGTGATTTTCACGATACGCTCGATCTTCTCGAGATCGCCGAGCGCGGCCTTTGCCTGGGCAAGGATATTGATGGCGCAGGCCTTTGCCGCTTCCTGGCCCTGCGCCAGATCGACATCAATGCCGAGCAGGCCGGTGTGGACCAGCTTGCCCCCGGCCAGCGGCAATTGCCCCGAGGTGAGAAGCAGCGAGCCGCTGCGTGCGAAGGGCACATAGTTTGCGGCCGGAGCGGCGGCTACGGGCAGGGTAATTCCAAGGTCGTTTAGACGGCTGTCGATGGTGCTGGTCATTGGGTTTCTCATCCTTCTCATGCGGAATCGCAAGTGATTGTGAATGAAGTTGCGATTTTTGCCTCGCTTCCGCCAAGAGTTTTTTTAATATGGCCATTCGAAAACTGGAGAATCTTGTCAATGCGTCTATTCCCCGTCCTCGTTTTCAGCCTGAGTGCCCTTGGTCTTTCCGGATCGTCGATGGCTCTCGCTGCTGGAACAGCGACTCTCGTACCACACCGCGCCATTTATGATCTCAAGCTGGATAACGCGCAGGAAAGCAGTGGTATCACGGGGCTGACAGGCCGCATGGTATACGAATTCAATGGTTCGGATTGTGAAGGTTACACGACAAATTTTCGCTTTGTGACGCGCGTCGACATGGAAGAACAGCCTCAAAGGGTGACCGACCAGCAGACCACCACGTTCGAGTCGGGTGACGGCGCCAAATTCCGTTTCGTCAACAAGACATTTGTCGATCAGAGCCTGACCAAGGAAGTGCGCGGCGATGCGCTTCTGGACAAGGACAAGACAGAAATCTCCCTTACCAAGCCGGAAGCGAACAAGGAAAATCTCGAGCTTTCGCAGTTCCCGACACGCCACATGCAGGAATTGATCGAGAAGGCGATCGCCGGGGATGTGTTCTACCAGACAAAACTGTTTGACGGCTCCGAGGATGCCGACAAGGTCATGGCGACGACGGTGGTTATCGGCAAGGCCGCTCCCGGTGATTCCGATGACGAGACGAAGAAGATGGGCGCGCTCGAGAAGGAAAACACCTGGCCGGTTTCCATCGCCTATTTCGACGATACTGACAAATCGGAAGGCCTGCCCAGCTACCGCATCAATTTCAAACTCTATCGCAATGGCGTGACCCGCGATCTCAAGATGGATTACGGCGATTTCTCCATGACCGGCAAGCTCGTCAATCTGGAGCTTTTCGATGCGCCGAAGTGCACGAAGTAGAGGATGAAATCTCCCATTCTTGAATTTTCGCGATAAAGTGAATACATTGAATGCAGTGAATACAACCGGCGGCAATCATGGCGACATCTATCCGTTTAACTCCTGAAATCGAACAGAGACTGGATACCCTCGCGTCCAAGACCGGCCGGAGCAAAGCATTCTATTTACGCGAAATTATCGAGAATGGCCTGGATGACATGGAAGATTACTATCTAGGCCTTGGCGTTCTCGAGCGGATACGCAAAGGAGAAGAGCGCGTTTACTCCTTGGATGAAGTGGAACGCGATCTTGGTTTGGCAGATTGAGCTATCTGCTACCGCCGCAAAGCAACTGGCAAAACTTGATCGACATGATGCAAAGCGAATTGCTGCGTTTTTGCGAGAACGTCTGGCTTCAGTCGACGATCCTCGGCAATTGGGCAAAGCGCTGACGGGGCCGCTTGGCGGTCTTTGGCGCTATCGAGTCGGAAACTACCGCATCATTTGCGACCTGCAGGGAAAACGGCTTATTATTTTGGTTCTTGAGATTGGCCATCGCGGAGCCATTTATCGATAACGCGACGGTGAAACCTGTGAAAATAGCCTTTTCTCACCGTAGCTCTTGCGTTTGCCGGTAATATCCATTAACAGCCGCTTCATTCCACACACGGGATTTGGGTTGATATCGGGAGAAATCCGATATGGCCTCCGGTGGCGGGTTTCCCGCCTCTTTCCTGTGGAGGTTAAACCGGAAAAGGAAAACTAAGAGATGGCATTGCCTGATTTCAGCATGCGTCAGCTCCTCGAAGCTGGCGTTCACTTCGGCCACCAGACACATCGCTGGAACCCGAAAATGGCACCATACATTTATGGTGACCGCAACAACATTCACATTCTCGATCTGGCCCAGACTGTTCCGCTGCTTCACCGCGCGCTGCAGAAGGTTTCGGACACCGTAGCCCGTGGCGGCCGCGTTCTGTTCGTCGGCACCAAGCGCCAGGCTTCGGACATCATTGCCGATGCGGCAACCCGTTCGGCCCAGTACTACGTCAATGCCCGCTGGCTCGGCGGCATGATGACCAACTGGAAGACGATCTCGAACTCCATTCAGCGTCTGCGCAAGCTGGACGAACTTCTTTCCGGCGAAGCACAGGGCTTCACCAAGAAGGAACGCCTGAACCTCGATCGTGAACGCGAAAAGCTCAACCGCGCCCTCGGCGGTATCAAGAACATGGGTTCGATCCCGGACCTGATCTTCATCATCGATACCAACAAGGAAGCGATTGCCATTCAGGAAGCCAAGCGTCTTGGTATTCCGGTTGTAGCCGTTATCGACTCCAACTGCGATCCGGACCAGATCGACTTCCCGATCCCCGGCAACGACGACGCCTCGCGCGCCATTTCGCTCTATTGCGATCTGATTGCCAAGGCTGCCCTCGATGGCATCCTGCGTCAGCAGGGCTCGCTCGGCATCGATATCGGCGCCCAGGACGAAGCTCCTGTCGAGCCAGCGCTCGAAGAGCCGGCACCGGCTCCTGCACAGGACGGTGAAGCCTCCGCTTGAGGCTTCATATACCCGTCGTAACGGGTGACTAAAAACAATTGTATTGGCGCATGACGCGCCGCAAAGTTGGCATGCTGGTTTCCCCAGTATGCCTTCGCTTTGAGAAGAGGCGACATAATGAGCATTTCTGCATCACAGGTAAAAGAACTCCGCGAAATCAGCGGTGCCGGCATGATGGACTGCAAGGCAGCCCTGACCGAAACCAATGGCGACATGGAAGCTGCCGTTGACTGGCTGCGTGCCAAGGGCATTTCCAAGGCCGACAAGAAGGCCGGCCGTACGGCTGCCGAAGGTCTCGTTGGTGTTGCAACCAACGGCAAGAAGTCGGTTATCGTTGAAGTCAACTCCGAAACGGACTTCGTTGCGCGCAACGACGCGTTCCAGGACATCGTTCGCAACGTTGCGACGGTTGCTCTTGGTAGCGATGGTTCCACGGCTGCCGTTGCTGCTGCGACCTATCCGGCAACCGGCAAGTCCGTTGTCGACACCATCAAGGATGCGGTTGGCACAATCGGCGAAAACCTGTCTTTCCGCCGGTCTGCAGCGCTCAGCGTTGGTGAAGGCGTTGTTGCAACCTACATCCACAACGCCGTTTCCGATGGTCTCGGCAAGCTTGGTGTTCTCGTTGCCATCGAAACAGCCGGCAATGCCGATGCTGCCAATGCATTCGGCCGCCAGGTAGCCATGCATGTTGCGGCAACCAACCCGCTGGCTTTGACCGCCGCTGAAGTCGATCCGGCTGCCGTCGAGCGTGAAAAGGCGGTTTTCACCGAATCTGCACGCCAGTCCGGCAAGCCAGACAACATCATCGAAAAGATGGTCGAAGGCCGTCTGCGCAAGTTCTATGAGGAAGTTGTTCTTCTCTCGCAGGCTTTCGTCATCAATCCCGACCTGACTGTCGAAGCCGCTCTGAAAGATGCGGAAAAGGCAATCGGCGCACCGGCCAAGATCACTGCATTTGCCCGTTTTGCTCTGGGCGAGGGCATCGAGAAGGAAGAGACCGATTTCGCAGCGGAAGTTGCAGCAGCTGTGAAGAAGTAATTTCACAACTGACGAAATCAGAGGGCATCGCGTGACAACGCGGTGCCCTTGGTGTATCCGGGCTTCGAATATCTGAAATGCACGACTCTGCGGGAGGTCTTATGGTTGGTACGGCTGTCTATAAACGCGTTCTACTGAAAGCCTCCGGTGAAGCCCTCATGGGCGATCAGGGTTTCGGTATCGACGTTGCGGTTGCCGACCGTATTGCCAGTGATATTGCCGAAGCGCGGGCGCTCGACGTTGAAGTCGGGGTGGTGATTGGCGGCGGCAATATCTTTCGCGGTGTCGCTGTCGCGTCCAAGGGCGGCGACCGGGTCACCGGCGACCACATGGGCATGCTTGCCACGGTGATCAATTCACTGGCCTTGCGCACCTCCCTCGTCAAGATCGGCATAGACACCGTCGTCCTCTCCGCCATTGCCATGCCTGAATTGTGCGAGACGTTCTCGCAGAGACAGGCGACAGCCTACATGGACATGGGGAAGGTCGTGATTTTTGCCGGCGGCACGGGCAATCCATTCTTTACGACAGATTCGGCCGCAGCGTTGCGCGCAGCCGAAGTGGGCGCCGATGCCCTGTTCAAGGGCACGCAGGTTGACGGCGTTTACACCGCCGATCCCAAAAAGGACCCCAGCGCCGTCCGCTTTGAGCGACTTACCCACAAGGAGATGCTCGATCGCGGCCTTACGGTGATGGATACAACAGCCGTGGCCCTTGCGCGCGAGAACAATATCCCAATAATTGTCTATTCAATCCACGAAAAGGGTGGTTTTGCCGAAATTCTGCAGGGCAGAGGACGCGCGACAATCGTTTCCGACGATTGACCCGCCAACCTCGCAGGGGCTGACCAGAATAACGGAAAGAATATAGGAGCGTTGAATATGAGTGATGCACTCGATTTGAATGACCTGAAGCGCCGTATGGATGGTGCCGTGCAGGCATTGAAACATGACCTCAATGGCCTGCGGACAGGCCGTGCATCGGCGAGTTTGCTGGAGCCGATCACCGTCGAGGCCTATGGTTCGCATATGCCGCTGAACCAGGTCGCCAACATCACCGTGCCCGAATCACGCATGCTTGCCGTCTCGGTCTGGGACAAGTCGATGGTTGGCAAGGTCGAGCGTGCCATTCGCGAGTCGGGTCTTGGCCTCAATCCGATCACCGACGGCAACAATCTGCGCATTCCCTTGCCGGAACTCAACGAGCAGCGCCGCAAGGAACTCGTCAAGATTGCCCATCAGTATGTGGAGCAGGCGAAAGTTGCCGCCCGCCATGTGCGCCGCGATGGCATGGACGAGTTGAAAAAGCTCGAAAAGGATGGCGCGATCAGTCAGGATGACAACCGCGTTCTTTCCGAAAAAGTACAGAAGCTGACGGACGAGACCATTGCCGAAATGGACAAGGTTGTTGCAGTCAAGCAGACGGAAATCATGCAGGTTTAGTCTGTTTTTAGCCCGTTAATACCACCGGAGGTTGAATGCCATGTCCAATCCGCGCCACATTGCCATCATCATGGATGGAAATGGCCGTTGGGCAAAAGCACGTGGCCTGCCACGCACCGCCGGTCACAAGGCGGGCGTCGACGCGCTGCGCGAGACCATTCGCGCCGCCGGCAAAATGGGCATTCCGTACCTGACCCTGTTTGCGTTCTCATCGGAAAACTGGTCGCGCCCGCGATCCGAAGTGTCTGATCTGATGGGCCTGCTCAAGCTGTTCATCCGGCGCGATCTGGCTGATCTGCATCGCGAGAATGTACGCGTGCGCATCATTGGCGAGCGGGAAGGCCTGGCGAAGGATATTCGCGCCCTCCTGACCGAAGCGGAAAGCCTGACCGAGAAAAACACGGCACTGACGCTGATCATTGCCTTCAACTACGGTTCGCGCAATGAAATCACCCGCGCGGTGAAGGCGTTGGTATCTGACGTCGCAGCGGGTGTTCTGACGCAGGACGAGGTGACCGCCGAGGCTATCGCTGAGCGGCTCGATACGGCGGGCATTCCGGATCCGGATCTGATCATTCGCACCAGCGGCGAGATGCGGCTGTCGAACTTCCTGCTCTGGCAGGCGGCCTATTCGGAGTTCATGTTCCTGCCGTGCTACTGGCCGGATTTCAAATCCACCCACCTGGCGGAAGCGATCGAAACCTTCCACATGCGCGAGCGGCGCTTTGGCGGCGTCAATCAGCAGGAAATAGCTCTGTGACGGCATCGGGGCCATCCGCACCGGACAAGGGCACCGGCCGTCTCAGCAATCTGCATATACGAACCCTCAGTGCCGTTGTCATGATTGCAAACGCCGTCGCCCTGACCTGGGTTGGCGGCGTGCCATTTGCGCTCATGGCCAGTGCCATCGGTTTGGGTGTTTTCTATGAATGGCATGCCATAACGCTGGATCGCTCCAGTCCGCTGACCCGCGGCATTGCCTGGGCCTGCCTGCTCGTGGTGCTTGGACTTTTGCTGCTGTCGCACAATGGACTTTTGATCATCGGCATATTGCTGGCCGGAGCCGTGCTGACGGCAGTGCTGGGTGGACGGCAGTCCGGCCTGTGGCCGGCGATCGGTCTGCTCTATGCCGGATTTCCGGCCATCGCGCTGACATTCGTGCGCGGCGACACCGGGGATGGCTTTGCCGCTGTTCTGTTCCTGTTTGCCGTTGTCTGGTCGACCGATATCTTCGCCTATTTCAACGGACGGGCACTGGGCGGGCCAAAACTGGCTCCGCGTTTCTCGCCGAATAAAACCTGGTCAGGCGCCATTGGCGGCGCTGCCGCGGGCGTGGCTGCCGGTGTGGCCTGCGCAGCCTTCATTACCCCGGCCGGCGGTGTGCCCATTCCGCTCATCGCCTTCGTGCTGTCGGTGACCGCGCAGATCGGCGATCTCGGCGAATCATGGGTCAAACGGAAATTCGGCGTCAAGGATTCGGGATACATGATCCCCGGTCACGGTGGCGTGATGGACCGGGTGGATGGACTTGTAGCCGCAGCGGCATTGCTGTACCTCATCGGGGCAATTCTGGTGAAGCCGGAAACGCCTTACGACATTCTTTTCTAGCAGGCTGAGCTTAGGTGACCCTCTGACGGGGTTGGGCAAGGCCCGGAGGACACTTTGACGGATACGCTGAGCTATATCTTCGGCACGCACGGTTTGCTTATCGGTACGATTTTACCCTTTCTGATTGTACTCACGGTTGTCGTCTTCGTTCACGAGATGGGGCACTATCTCGTGGGACGGTGGTGCGGCATCGGCGTCCAGGCCTTTTCGATCGGTTTCGGCCCTGAATTGTTCGGGTTCAACGACCGCAGCGGCACCCGCTGGAAATTGTCGGCGATTCCCCTGGGCGGTTATGTGAAGTTCGCCGGCGACGAGAGCGTGGCCAGTTCGCCGATCGGCTTGCCTGAAAACATGACCGCTGAAGAGCGCGCCGTTGCTTTCCACACCCAGCCCGTGTGGAAGCGCGCGGCGACGGTCTTTGCCGGCCCCGCGTTCAATATTCTTCTGACCGTTGCGATCTTTTCCGTCTTCTTTGCGCTCTATGGCCGCATGGTGGCAGACCCGGTGGTTGCGGAAGTGCGTCCGGGCGGCCCCGCTGCGGTGGCCGGATTTCTGCCGGGCGACCGCTTCATCAGCGTGGATGGCGACAAGGTGGAAACCTTTGCCGATGTTCAGCGCCATGTTTCGGCACGGGCGGGCGATTCTCTGAAATTTGTCGTCGAGCGCAAGGGGCAGGAAGTCAGTCTGACCGCCACTCCGGAGCTTGCCGAACAGAAGGACGCCTTGGGCAATCCGGTGAAAGTCGCCGCGATCGGCGTGGTGAACAATCAAGAGTTCGGCAACTTCCGGCGGGTGACCTACAACCCCATCGAATCAGTCGGCCAGGCGGTGCGTGAAAGCGGTTTCATCATTGCCCGGACAGGCCAGTTTTTCAGCCGTTTCTTTGCCGGCAGGGAAGACAAGTGCCAGCTGGGCGGACCGGTCAAAATTGCCACGATGGCAGGGCAGGCCGCCAGTCAGGGGATCGACTGGCTGATTCAGCTGACCGCCATGCTGTCGATCGGCATCGGTTTGCTCAATCTTTTCCCGCTGCCGCCGCTGGATGGCGGACATTTGATCTTTTATGCCGTGGAAGCGGTCATCCGCAGGCCGGTAAAGCCGGCCGTTCAGGAGATTTTCTTCCGGATAGGCTTCCTTCTGGTGCTGGGATTCATGGGTTTTGTTGTGTTTAATGATCTTTTCGCCTGTCGGTGATGAAAATTAAACATTAGTGAAAATTAAAGGGGTGGGGTGGAAAAGCGTTATGATCTGTTTACTATAAGCCGTGAATGGCGTGGCAGGGATGCCACGCTTTCGTGTGAAGTAAATAGATTTTAACCGTAAGCCTTGCGTGTATGTAAAAACCGGCTATGACGGTGTGCGAGTAATTGCTTAGTCCGGGATCTCGCCCGGGGACAACGAGAAACAAAGGTTTAGTAGGCCTATGGCGGCAAGTTCAAAATTCGTTGGTGCAGCGTCGGCGCTCGCCATTTCAGCGGCTCTGGTAAGTTCGGGAGCGATCGTTACGACGGTTGCGGGGATTACAGCAGCACAGGCAGCAACCGTCAGCCGCATTGAAGTGCGCGGGAACACCCGTGTGGATGCCCAGACAGTCAAGGACAATCTCGGCATCACGCCAGGCAAGCCTTTCTCCAACAATGATATTGATGCTGCCACCAAGCGCCTGTTCAACACGGGTCTGTTCGGCGATGTGCGCATCACCCAGTCCGGCGGTGCGTTGATCGTTACCGTGTCCGAGCATCAGGTCGTCAATCAGGTCATTTTCCGCGGCAACAAGAAGATCAAGGACGCGCAGCTGACCGGTGTCGTGCAGTCGAAGTCGCGCAGCGCCTTCAGCCAGCAGACGCTCGACGCTGATACCGAGGCTGTCCGCGCCGCTTATCGCAACATCGGCCGCAGCGATGCTACGGTAAGTTCGCGCATCATGGATCTCGGTCAGGGTCGCGTCAACGTTGTCTTCGACATCAACGAAGGTGACCGCACCAAGATCGCCAACATCGTATTTGTCGGCAATAACGCCTTTGGTGAGCGCCGCCTGCGCGACGTGATCTCGACCAAGCGTTCCAACCCGCTGTCCTGGCTGACGCGCAATGACGTGTACAGCGAAGATCGCATGCGGGCGGACGAAGAGTCGCTGCGCCGCTTCTATTACAACCGCGGTTATGCGGATTTCCGCGTCGTTTCGTCGACGGCCAATCTCGATGCCGCAACCAACGAATACACGATCACCGTTACGGTTGAAGAGGGTGAGAAGTACAAGTTCGGCGGCGTAGAAATCCAGAGCTCGGTCGAGGGTGTCGATACATCCAAGCTGGGTGGTCTCGTGCAGACATCCGAAGGCGATACCTATAACGCCAAGGAAGTCGAAGACTCCATCATCAAGCTGTCCGAAAAGGTGGCTGGCCAGGGTTATGCCTTTGCCAAGGTGGAGCCGCGCGGCGACCGTAACTTCGAGAACCACACGATTTCGGTCGTCTACAACATCGACCAGGGTCCGCGCGCCTATCTCGAGCGCATTGAAATCCGCGGCAACGAGAAGACACGTGACTACGTCATCCGCCGTGAATTCGATGTGAGCGAAGGCGATGCGTTCAATCAGGTCCTGATCCAGCGCGCCAAGAAGCGCCTGGAGCGGCTTGAATTCTTCCAGACCGTCAATATCTCGACCGCTCCCGGCTCGCAGCCTGACCAGGTTATTCTGGTTGTGGACGTTGTCGAGAAGTCGACCGGTGAATTCTCCATCGGTGGCGGTTATACGACCGGTGGTGAAAGCCCCGGACCGACAGTGGAAGGCTCGATCACCGAGCGCAACTTCCTCGGTCGCGGCCAGTATATCCGTATCGCTGCCGGTGGCGGCCTGAACAACAACCGTACCTACTCGCTGTCCTTCACCGAGCCTTACTTCCTCGGTCAGCGTATTTCGGCTGGTTTCGATCTGTTCAAGCGCCAGTCCGGCGTCAATGACAAGTATCAGACCGATCTGACCGGCGGTACGATCCGTTTTGGTCTGCCGATCACCGAAACACTGACGGCGGGTGTTGCTTACAACCTGTCGCAGGAAAAATACACGATCGAGGACGCTGCGAAGATCCCGGGGACGGACATTCCTGATCCGTCGCAGATTTCGCAGGCGTTCATTGATGCGGCAAATCGCGGTACATGGATCAAGTCGTCGGTCAGCTGGTCGCTTGTCTACAATACCATCGACGATACGAAAAACCCGCATGATGGTCTCTATGCCAAGTTCAACCAGGAATATGCTGGTGTCGGCGGCGATGCCAACTACCTGAAGACAACGTTCAAGGGCAGCTACTACAAGACGCTTTCCCAGGAAATGGACATTGTCGGCCTCGTCGGTGTCGGCGCTGGCTACATCAAGGGATTTGGCGACGATCTGCGCGTGTTTGACACGTTCAAGAACAATCAGGAAATGATTCGCGGCTTCAAATATGCCGGTATCGGTCCACGCGACTTGAGCGTGGCGGATGCCAAGGGCAGCTTCCTGGGTGGTAATACCTACTTCAATGCCACCGTGGAAACGCAGTTCCCGCTGCCGATCGTTCCTGAGAGCCTGGGTATTCGTGGCGCCCTGTTTGCCGACGCTGCTACATTGTATGGCAATGATCTCAAGCAGGCATCGAACACCAGCATGGAATGGCGCGCATCCGCGGGTGTAAGTATCATGTGGGCATCGCCGTTCGGTCCGCTGCGCTTCGACTACGCTTTCCCCGTCAAGAAAGTGGATGGCGATCAGGTGCAGAACTTCAACTTCGGCATGTCGAGCAAATTCTGATAGATTGCTGACCTCCCGGGGGAGCATATTTCCCCGGGGGAGAAAGTTAGTCGATGGCCGATCCGATCTTTTATGAGCCACTGCTGAACGTGACTGTTGGTCAGATCGCCGATCTGACCAATGGCGTTCTTGTGGACAGTTCTCTGGCCAACCGGCCGGTCGCCCGCCTCGCATCCCTGGCTGATGCCGGTCCCGATGCGCTTGTGTTCATCGATGGCAAGAAGAACGCGCAAAATCTCGAAGGTTTGAAAGCCGCCGGCGTTCTGTGCACGGACGAAGTCAAAGCAAGCGTGCCCAAGACCGTTGCGGTTATCGTCAGCCGCCATCCGCAGCAGGATTTCGCCGCCATTGGCCGCGCGCTTTATCCGCGGGCGGTGAATGCGCATCTCTGGAGCGGCGAAGAGACGGGTGTTTCACCCCACGCCATCATTGATCCGACCGCTGAAATAGAAGACGGCGTGACGATCGAGCCCGGTGTCATCATCGGCAAGCGCGTTTCCATCGGTGCCGGCACCGTCATTGCCGCCAGCGTCGTCATCGGCAACGGCTGCAAGATCGGCCGCGATTGCTATATCGCGCCGAGCTGCTCGGTCCAGTATGCCTTTCTTGGCAATCGTGTGCTGCTGCATCCGGGTGTGCGTATCGGGCAGGATGGGTTTGGTTATGTCCCGGGCAAGGCCGGCCTCGACAAGATGCCCCAGCTTGGCCGCGTCATCATCCAGGACAATGTCGAAATTGGCGCCAACACGACCATTGATCGCGGCGCGCTCGCCGATACAGTGATCGGCGAAGGCACGAAAATCGATAATCTCGTGCAGATTGCCCACAATGTTCGTATTGGACGCCATTGCGTGATTGCTGCGCAATGTGGCATTTCCGGTAGTGTGGTGCTTGGCGACATGACAATGCTGGGTGGCAGCGTCGGCATCAAGGATCACGTCAATATTGGTTCCCGCGTGGAAATCGCCGCAGCAAGCGGTGTGATGAATGATATTCCGGACGGTGAGCGGTGGGCCGGTGCGCCCGCGCAGCCGTTCAAGCAATGGTTCCGTGAAATCGCGAGTGTCCGCGCGATGACCAGGACCAAGAAGGAGAGCAGTTCAGATGAATGAAAATGTACAGGCGAGCAGTCTTGGCGTCGCGGACATCCAGAAGCTTCTGGCAAATCTGCCGCATCGCTATCCCTTTCTGCTGATTGACCGCATCGTCGATATCGATCGCGATGTCTCGGCCACGGGTATCAAGAATGTCAGCATCAACGAGCCGCATTTTGCCGGTCATTTTCCTGAACTGCCGATCATGCCCGGCGTTCTGATCATTGAGGCCATGGCGCAGACCGCCGGTGCTATCGTTCTGTTCCACAATGGCAGCGGCAAGCCGGGCAAGGTGTTCTTTATGACCATCGACAATGCCAAGTTCCGCAAGCCTGTCGTGCCGGGTGATCAGCTCAAGCTGCGCGTGACCAAGCTCAAGCAGCGCGGCAACATCCACAAGTACAGCTGCGTTGCGGAAGTTGATGGCGTGAAGGTTGCCGAAGCTGACGTGGCGGCAATGGTCAGCTTCCCTGAAGAAGACGAGACCGGAGCTTGATGTCCAATTCCAGCATTCATCCCACGTCGATTGTCGAGGCGGGCGCAAAGATTGGTGACAGGGTAAACATCGGGCCATTCTGCCATATCGGACCGGAAGCGGTCATTGGCAATGATGTCACTCTGCTGAGCCATGTCGTCATCATGGGGGCGACCACCCTCGGCGATGGTGCCAAGGTCTATCCGAACGCGATTCTGGGTGGCGATCCGCAGAACACCAAGCACAAGGGTGGGCACACCACGCTTGTCATTGGCCGGAACTGCACGATCCGCGAAGGCGTCACGATGAATCGCGGCACCGATGGCAGCCGGGGTTTGACCACGGTTGGCGACAACTGCATGTTCCTCGCCTATTCACATGTGGCGCATGATTGCGACATCGGCGACAATGTGACCTTTGCCAACAACGTCATGATCGGCGGCCATGTGTCCGTCGGCAATAACGTCATCATCGGCGGCGGCGCTGCCTTGCATCAATTTGTGCGGGTTGGCCACCATGCGTTTGTCGGCGGGCTTGCAGCAGTGGCACTGGATGTCATTCCCTATGGCATGGTGATCGGCAATCACGCCTATCTGGGCGGCCTGAACATTGTCGGCATGAAGCGCTCGGGCATGGCCCGCCCGGAGATACACAATCTGCGCCGTGCGGTGCGCATGCTATTCGACCGCAGCAAGCCGGTCCGCAATCGCGCCGGTGACGTGCGTCTTGCCTTTTCTCAATCGCCGGCGGTTCTCGATCTGGTCGATTTCATCACCGCTGATACCAAACGTGCGTTCTGCACGCCGCCCCTCGGTTCCGGAATCGAGACCAGCGACAGTGACGACAACAGCTAAGACAACGGATGGGACGCAACCGGCGGCCATAACGGGCCGCACGGCGATTGTCGCGGGCAACGGGCTCCTGCCCATTTCCATCGCGGAAAGCCTGCAGAAGCAGGGTGCGAACCCCCTGATCATTGCCATCAAGGGCGAGGCATCGCCCGAGATCAATGCGCGCAAGCATGCCGAAATCTCGATCGTCGAGCTGGGCGGCCTGATGAAAATCCTGAAATCGGAAGAGATCAGTAATGTCGTTCTGGCGGGGGGCGTGCGCCACCGGCCGGAATTCTCCGCGGCGCTGCGGCCCGGTAACGGCAATCTCGTCGCGTTGTATCGTTTCATGCGGGCTTTTCGCCTCGGTGACGATGGTTTGCTCAAGGCCGTGATCTCAACCATTGAGTCCTACGGCTTCCGGGTTGTCGGTGCGCATGAGATCGTGCCGGATATTCTGGCGCCTGAAGTGGGCACCATCACCCGGAAAAAAGCCGATCAGGCAAGCATTGCCGATATGCGGGCCGCCCGTGAGGCGGCCATCATGATCGGCTCGCTCGATATCGGGCAGGCGGCCATCGCCGTCGGCAGCCGTGTGGTGGCGCTGGAGGGCGTGGAGGGCACCGATGCCATGCTGCAGCGGGTCGCCGAACTGCGCATTGCCAAGCGGATCAACCGCAAGGGCGGTGTGCTGGTGAAATGCGCCAAACCGCAGCAGGAAGTGCGGGCGGATTTGCCGGCCATCGGCGTAAGCACCGTGGAGAATGCGGTGAAGGCCGGTCTGAAGGGCATTGCCATCGAAGCGCGGCGCACGCTGATCCTTGGCTACGCCGAAACAATCGCTGCTGCCAACGAAGCCGGTATTTTCATCGAAACTTTTGCGCAGGAGGCCGAGTGATGGCCGCAGCCAAGCCGCTTCGCCTTGCCATTGTTACCGGCGAAGAGTCCGGCGACCTGCTTGGTGCCGATCTGGTGCAGGCCCTGCGGCGGCAATATCCGGGCGAGGTGACCTTGACCGGCGTCGGTGGCGAGCATCTCTCAGCCCTCGGCCTCAACTCCTTGTTCGACCAGCACGAAATCGCTCTGGTCGGGCTGACGGCCATCGTCACCAAACTGCCGCAGCTCATCCGCCGCATAGCGCAGCTGGCCAAAGCCATCATTGCGGCGAAACCCGATTGCCTCGTCATTATCGACAGCCCGGATTTCACCCACCGCATCGCGCGCAAGGTGCGGGCGGCCGATCCATCGATCCCGATCATCAACTATATCAGCCCGTCGGTCTGGGCCTGGCGCCCGGAACGCGCCAAGGCGATGCGCGGCTATATCGACCATGTGCTGGCCATTCTGCCGTTCGAGGTGCAGGCATTGCAAGATCTCGACGGCCCACCTGCCACCTATGTCGGCCACAGGCTGGTGACCCATGCGCCGCTGCTGGCGGCGGCAGAGCGGAACCGGGCGCGGGAAAGCAGTTTCGCTGACAGAACCGAACACAATCTTGTTGTCCTGCCGGGGTCGCGCAGAGCAGAAATATCAAGCCTTTCCAAACCTTTCGGTGAGGCAATTGAACTGCTGGCGGAACGCGGCAACCGCTTCAGGCTGACATTGCCGACGCTTCCCAAAGTCGAACCACTGGTGCGCCAGCTCACTGCCGGCTGGAAAGTCCAGCCAAACATTGTGGTGGGCGAAGCGGAACGCCTGAAAGCCTTCGCCGAAGCCGATGCGGCTCTGGCCGCGTCCGGGACCGTGTCGCTGGAACTCGCACTGGCGCGCATCCCGACGGTGTTGTCATACCGGCCAGACTGGCTGGCGCGCATGTTCATTGCGCCGCGCATCAAGGTCTGGAGTGCGGCCTTGCCCAATATCATCGCCGACAAGCGGGTCGTGCAGGAATATTTCAACCAGTTCGTTCGTCCCGGCCCGCTGGCGCGCGAAATCGAACAACTGCTGAAACCGGGTTACGCCAGGGCGTTGCAGCTCGAGGGTTTCGACGAGATCGCGGCATTGATGCGTACCGAACGGCCTTCCGGCGAGATTGCCGCCGGGAAAGTTCTCGAATACGTGCATCAGAGGGCCTGAGGAACAGGCTTTTGGATATGAAAAAGGCGCCGAATGGCGCCTTTTTTCGTATTCTGGATGATCTTATTTGCGATTGCCGACCGGAACGTAGTCGCGCTGCGTTGCACCGGTGTAAAGCTGGCGCGGGCGGCCGATCTTCTGGTGCGGGTCTTCGATCATTTCCTTCCACTGGGCAATCCAGCCAACCGTACGGGCAACGGCGAACAGCACGGTGAACATGGTGGTGGGGAAGCCGAGTGCCTTCAAGGTGATGCCGGAATAGAAATCGACGTTCGGATAGAGCTTCTTCTCGATGAAATATTCGTCGGTCAGGGCAATGCGCTCCAGCTCCATGGCGACGTCGAGCAGCGGATCGTCCTTGATGCCGAGTTCGGCGAGAACTTCCTTGGTGGTCTGCTGCATGATCTTGGCGCGCGGATCGTAGTTCTTGTAGACGCGGTGGCCAAAGCCCATCAGGCGGAACGGATCGTTCTTGTCCTTGGCGCGGTTGATGAATTCCGGAATGCGGTCAACCGTACCGATTTCGCCGAGCATGTTGAGCGCGGCCTCATTGGCGCCGCCATGGGCAGGGCCCCAGAGGCAGGCAATGCCGGCAGCGATACAGGCGAACGGATTGGCACCGGACGAACCGGCAAGACGCACTGTCGACGTCGAGGCATTCTGCTCGTGATCAGCGTGCAAAATGAAAATCCGGTCCATTGCGCGGGCAAGAACCGGATTGGGGACGTAGTCTTCGCACGGCACGGCAAAGCACATGTGCAGGAAGTTGGTGGCGAAATCGAGATTGTTCTTCGGGTAAACGAAGGGCTGACCGATGTGATACTTGTAAGCCATCGCAGCCAGGGTCGGGATCTTGGCGATCATGCGGATGGATGCAACCATGCGCTGATGCGGATCGGAAATATCGGTCGAGTCGTGATAGAAAGCGGACAGGGCGCCAACGCAGCCGACCATGACCGCCATGGGATGGGCGTCACGGCGGAAGCCGCTGAAGAAGCGCGACATCTGTTCGTGCACCATGGTGTGGTGCGTCACGCGATAGTCGAAATCATGCTTCTGGCTCTTTGTCGGCAGTTCGCCGTAAAGCAGGAGATAGCAGGTTTCGAGGAAGTCGCCCTTTTCGGCGAGTTGTTCGATCGGATAGCCGCGATGCAGCAGAATGCCTTCGTCACCGTCGATATAGGTGATCTGCGACTCGCAGGAGGCTGTGGATGTAAAACCCGGATCGTAGGTGAATGCACCCGTGTTCTTGTAGAGTGTTCCAATGTCCACGACATCAGGTCCGATGGTGCCTTTTTTAATCGGTAACGCAAACTCGTGACCATTCAGATCGATGTTGACGCTATTCTCAGACATTGCCGTTCCTTTCTTGCTTCAGCTCTCGCTGACATCCCGTGTACCATTCCGAAGTTCGCTGCTTGAGCAGTAGACTCTCGTCGAACTTCGGAAGTGAAAGCACACGAGTTACTTCATATTCCAGTATGCCTTTGAAACAGGATGTTCCTTCCAGGCAGGTTATTTTCTGACCTCTGCGTTCAGCACACTGGCCCAAAGCCTTGACCTCTTTGCAAGGTCTTTATCCTGATTTTCTCAGGCACGTCACCGTAGCCGAACGGCATAATGTTGCAATGCAAAAATGCACCGGCGAGGCTACGGATTAACCTTTTATCCGGTCTTCGATACGGCCCAGTGACTCCTCGCGGCCAAGCACCGCCAGCACGTCGAAAACCCCCGGAGATGTTGCTCTTCCCGTCAGCGCGGCGCGCAAGGGCTGGGCTATTTTACCCAGCTTCAAGCCGGTATTTTCCGCATGAACCCGCACCGCCGCATCCAATGCTTCGGCAGTCCAGTCATTGACGGCCGACAGCGCCGGAAGAACGCCGGAAAGCACACCCAGGCCCTCTTCATTCAACAGGCCGGCTGCCTTTTCATCCAATGCCAACGGGCGTTGCGCAAACAGGTATTTCGCACTGTCCGCCAGTTCGACCAGCGTCTTGGCGCGTTCCTTCAGGCCGGGCATTGCCGCCAGCAATTGCTGACGGGTCCGCTCGTTCAGCCGCGACAGAATGTCCGCGCCGCCTTCGATCTCCGGCAGGATGTCGATCATCGCCTTGACCAGGTCGGCATCGGCGGAGAACCGCATGTAGTGGCCGTTGATCGCTTCAAGCTTCTGGAAATCGAAACGCGATGCGCCGCGATTGATGTCGGAAATCTCGAACCACTCGATCATCTGCGCATCGGACATGATCTCGTCATCGCCGTGGCTCCAGCCGAGGCGGACGAGATAGTTGCGCAGGGCGGCAGGCAGATAGCCCATGGCGCGATAGGCTTCGACGCCGAGCGCACCGTGACGCTTCGACAGCTTGGCCCCATCCGCACCGTGGATCAGCGGAATATGACCCATCACCGGGATATCCCAGCCCATCGCATCATAGATGATCGCCTGGCGCGCGGCATTGGTCAGGTGATCGTCACCACGGATGATGTGGGTGACGCCCATGTCATGGTCATCGACAACAACCGCGTGCATGTAGGTCGGATTGCCATCAGAGCGCAGGATGATGAAATCATCGAGATCCTTGTTGGGAAAGCGCACATCGCCCTGTACGAGGTCGCGCACGAGGGTTTCGCCGTCCTGCGGCGCCTTGATGCGGATAACCGGCTTGACGCCTGCAGGGGCTTCCTTCGGATCGCGATCGCGCCAGCGGCCGTCATAGCGCGGCGGGCGGCCCTCGGCGCGGGCTTTTTCGCGCATTTCCTCAAGCTCTGCCGGCGAGGCGTAGCAGTAATAGGCCTTGCCCTTGGCGACCAGCTCTTCGGCGACTTCCCGGTGACGGGGCGCGCGCTCGTACTGCGACACCGCATCGCCATCCCAATCGAGGCCCAGCCACTTCAGGCCATCGAGAATGGCCGTGACAGCCGCTTCCGAGGAGCGTTCCCGGTCCGTGTCTTCGATGCGCAGCAGCATCTTGCCGCCCGTATGCTTGGCATAAAGCCAGTTGAACAGGGCCGTGCGGGCACCGCCAATATGGAGGTATCCGGTCGGGGAGGGTGCAAAACGGGTAACAACAGGTGACGACATAAGGACTCCAACAGACGTCTCGGCCATTAGCCTAACATCCAATCGATTTGATCTGGCGTTGATGTAGCATAGGAGCGCTGTCGTGCAAGGGCATTGGCAGAATTGGAGGCAAATGCAGGGGCCCGGCACCAGTACACAAACGAGTGAACGGCAGTTTTTTGATCGTCCGGCGGACGATGAGCCGGGTCTTGCGACCCAAATATCCCAGAATGTTGCCGTCACCCGGCGAGGCGTGAGTCTGTCCATAGCGCTGCGCCGGCGCATGGGGTTGGGGCAGGATTTGCTCCCGGCCGTTTCCCGGGCATGCGGGCAGGATTATGATCGCGGCAGTCTTTTTCTGTTCGTTCCGGTTTTTGCCGGCAGCGGCGCCATTGTCTATTTCGGCTTGCCCGTGGAACCGCGGCTGAGCGCCATCCTTTTCGGATTGACCGCGCTTGCCGGGTTCAAACTCCTGGCACGCGAGCGGTATCTGACCGGGATGTGCCTTTCCGCCGCCGTGCTGGTTGTGACGGGCATGCTCTGCGCCAAACTGGAAACGCTGCGGCTGGATACACCGATGCTTGGCTCCGCCGTGACCACGCGGTTGACCGGCCGCATCGTCGCGATCAACCGCGCCGACCGGGGCGGCTGGCGCGTGACGGTGGATGTCGTGGCGACAGAGCGCCCGCAGCTGCGCTATGCCCCGGCAAGGCTGGCTGTATCGGCCAGAGCCTTGCCACCCGAAGCTGCCATAGGCAGCGGGTTGCGCGGTCTGGTGCATCTGCGCCCGCCATCCGGTCCCGTGCGATCCGGCAATTATGACTTTGCCTTCCACAATTATTACAGGGGCATCGGCGGCAGCGGCTTTTTTCTTGGCAGGCCGGAAGCAGCCTCTCTGCCGGAACCGGCTGATTTGACAACCAGAACGCTGTTTGCCGTCGCCGCGATGCGCCAGGCGCTCACCGATCGTATCCTCGGTCATATACCGGGAGAAGCCGGTGCCATCGCCGCATCGCTGATCACCGGCCAGCGCGATGGCATCAGCGAGGCCACCAACAACGCCATGCGGCTGAGCGGCCTGTCGCATATCCTCTCCATTTCGGGATTGCACATGGCGCTCGTGGCCGGGATCGTCATCGGCTCGCTGCGCGCATGCATGGCCTTCTTTCCGGACTTTGCCGCGCGCTATCCCATCAAGAAATTTTCGGCATGCGCGGCGCTGCTGGCGTCGGCATTCTATCTGCTGCTTTCGGGGATCGACGTGGCGGCCCAGCGCAGCTTTGTCATGCTGGCAGTCATGCTTGTCGCCATGACCGTGGACCGGGCGGCGCTGTCGCTGCGCAATGTTGCCCTGGCCGCCTTGGTAACCATTGCCATCGCGCCGCACGAGGTGATGGGGCCAAGCTTCCAGATGTCTTACTCGGCCACTGCCGCACTGATTGCCCTTTACGGCTGGTGGTCGCCGCGCAAGGCCGGCCGGAATGGCAAGCGTCCGCGCCGCAGCAATCTGTTGGCGCAGCTGCCCGGCAAGATCGGCGATCACATCGTTGACGTCGCGCTGACATCCCTGGTCGCCGGTTCGGCCAGTGCGATCTTTGCCGCCTATCATTTCAACAATACGGCACCGCTCGGGCTGATCGGCAACGCATTTGCCTTGCCGGTGGTCTCGGTTCTGGTCATGCCCTTCGCCGTACTGGCGCTGTTGCTGATGCCGTTCGATCTGGATTTCCTGCCGTTCGCCGTCATGGAACGCGGCATCGAGCTGGTGGTGTTCATCGCCCATCACGTTGCCGCACTCTCGCCCTCGGGCAATCTCGGTCCGATGCCGCAGCCGAGCCTGATCCTGATGAGCGCGGCACTTGTGATCCTGCTTCTCACGACGTCGTGGTTGCGTCTGTGCAGCCTGCCGCTGTTTGCTGCGGCCATCCTGATCATGGCACGCACAGCGCCGCCGGATATCGTCCTGTCCGAGGATGGCCGGCTGGCCGGTGTGCGCAATGGCATGGCATTGATGATCAATCGCCCGCAGGGCGGCGCCTTCACGTTGAACAACTGGCGGCAGGGTTTTGGGCTGGAACAGATCGTCAAACCGGCGCGGATCGGCAAAGAGGCAGCGGAGGGTGTCTTCGAATGCGCCGGAAAGCTCTGTCTGGCGCGCGAACCGGGCGGTCTCATCATTGCCTATACGGACGATCCCGCACAAAGGAACGCCGCCTGCAATGAGGGGAATATTGTCGTGCTGGGCTTTGCCGGTGTGGACACCGGTTGCCCCGTTCCGGGCCCGATGGTGATCACGCGCCGTGATCTCGCCTTGAACGGTGCTGCGGAAATCCGGTTCGGTTCCGGCGGGCAAGGGCAGGGTGACGTGACGGATGCATCGAAAGCCGGAGAAGCGCTGGAGCAAAGAGTGCAGTCAGCCCGCCTGACCTGGGCGATCGGTCCGCCCGACCGACCCTGGAACACGTACCGCATCCACTCCAATGCGGCGCGCAACCGGCCGGAGCGTTCACACAAGGCCCACGCGACCGAAGGCGTCCCGGACAATGCTGAACGGGACGCGGCGGCCGGTCAATAACGCCGGATCAGGCCGACGAGCTTGCCCTGCACCCGCACGCGGTCCGGTCCGAAAATCCGCGTTTCATAGGCGGGATTGGCGGCTTCCAGGGCAATCGAGGCACCCTTGCGGCGAAACCGCTTGAGGGTGGCCTCTTCATCATCGACCAGTGCCACGATGATTTCGCCGGGGCTTGCGGTGTCGCCACGCTTGATGACAACGGTATCGCCGTCGAAAATGCCCGCTTCGATCATCGAGTCGCCCTTGACCTCAAGCGCATAATGTTCGCCGCTGCCGATCATGTCTGGCGGAAGGCTCAGCATGTGGGTCTGGTTCTGGATCGCGGAAATCGGCACACCGGCGGCAATCCGGCCCATGACCGGAATGCTGACATTGGCAGGCATGTCCATGTCATTGGAGGCGCGCGGCTGCGGCTTCGGCGGCGCAACATTGCGTCCGAGACTGCCCTCAATGACACTCGGCTCGAACTTTCTCTGGCTGTTGAGGCCGGGTGCGATGGAGTCGGGCAGGCGCAGGACTTCCAGCGCGCGTGCCCTGTTCGCAAGCCGGCGAATGAAGCCGCGCTCTTCCAGCGCAGTGATCAGCCGGTGAATGCCGGATTTGGAGGCCAGATCCAGCGCATCCTTCATTTCGTCGAAGGATGGCGGAATGCCCGTCTCCTTCAGACGCTCATGAATGAAGAGAAGAAGTTCATGTTGTTTACGCGTGAGCATTGGCGATCCTTTAGCAGGGAATCGGAAAAACAAAACCAGAACAAACACTATCTGTTCCAGCATTGTTCTACAAGTGCTTAATATTCCGTTGCGGCAATGCTGGAAGCTTGGTTACGAAGCATGTGCGGGCAGAAATGCGCCCGTTCAGGGTACTGTTCCGTCGGTTTCCAGTTGGATATCACAATATCATGACAGCTTTCATCCGAATCGCCGAGCGCCGGGACCTTGGCGCGATCATTGACTGGGCAGCCGCTGAGGGCTGGAACCCCGGTTTGGACGATGCGGACGCATTCTGGGCCGCGGACCCCAAGGGCTATCACGTGCTTGAGGTGAATGGTGAACTGACGGCAGCGGTCTCGCTGGTCCGCTATGCGCGAGACTACGGCTTTCTCGGTTTCTACATGGTGCGTCCGCAATCGCGCGGTCTGGGTTTCGGCTGGTCGCTCTGGCAGGACGTGCTGAGCGGATTTGCCGGACAGACCGTCGGCCTTGATGGTGTCGTTGCCCAGCAGGAAAACTATCGGAAGTCGGGATTTGTCTATGCCCATGCGAATTACCGCTATGGCGGCGCACCCGGTTGCAAGGCACCCGTCAGCGGCGATATCGTCGCCATCGATGCGCAATGGATTGGCGCCGTCGCCGCCTATGACCGTCAATTCAATCCCGAACCACGGGAATCGTTCATCCGTGCCTGGCTTGGCCCGTCCGGCTCCCGCCACGGCCTGGCCTGCATTGCCGACGGAAAAATCGCGGGGTATGGCGTCGTGCGCGCATGCCGCGAGGGGTACAAAATCGGTCCCTTGTTTGCCGAAACCGAAGAGATCGCCGACCGGCTGTTTCAATCGCTCGCAGCAACAGCCGGGAATGCGCAGGTCTTTCTGGATATTCCCGGGACCAATGGGGCCGCGCGGCGCCTTTGCGACCGCTATGGTCTCGCGCCGGTGTTCGAAACCGCACGCATGTATCGCGGACCGGCGCCCGAATTACCGCTCGACCGGATTTTTGGCATCACAACCTTCGAATTGGGCTAGGCACTCACCGGCGCGGGGCGACGGGCGGACCGCTCGATTGGCGCAGGATGAGTTCGACCGGCCATATCTCATGGATGTTTTCGACCGGCTCGCCGTCGAGGACACGCACCAGCAGTTCGGCGATACGCGATCCGGCGGAGCGGATCGACGACCGGGTGGTGGTCATGGCGGGGACCATGTTGCTGGCATTGAGATAGGGGAACACGTCGTCATGGGCGATCACCGAAACTTCCTTGCCGAGTTCATAGCCCCTTGAACGGATGGCGCGGAAAATGCCGAGCGCCGTCATCATCGAGCCGGCAAGAATGGCGGTCGGATGCGGCGTATAGGACAAGAGCCGCTGCGCCTCATGGAAACCGGTTTCATCGGAAAAACGCTCATGCACGATGAAGCGCGGATCAACGGCAATGCCGCGCTCCAGCAATGCTTCGCGATAACCCATTTCGCGGTGTTCGGAAAACGTGTGGCCCTTCAGCCCGTCAATCATCGCGATACGCCGGTGGCCGAGATCGATCAGGTGCGATGCCGCCTGCCGGAAGGCGCCGGCATTGTCGATATCGAGCCAGGCATGCGGGGCGGCGATATTGGTTCGCCCGTGCAGCACAAAGGGAAATTTCGCTTCCGTCAGCATGGCGACCCGCTCGTCCATCAGGGTGGGGCCGGTGACGATGATGCCGTCCACGCGCTTGCTGGAAATCAGCCGCCGGTAGGCCGCAAGCTCGTCATTGTTGATGCTCGGGCTCATCAGCAGGTCCATTTCATGCTGCGACAGCTGCTCGGCCAGACCGGAGAAGAACTCGCTGGTGTGCGGACCGAAACGTTCGCTGCGGTCGCGCGGCATCAGGATGCCGATGGCGCCGATGCGGCCGATGGCGAGGCGCCGGGCATTGGCATTGGCGCTGTAACCGAATTTCAGGGCTGCCTGGCTGACGCGTTCGCGCGTCGCCTTGTTGACTTCAGGATAGCCGTTCAGGGCGCGACTGACGGTCGTTTGCGAGAGGCCCAGTTGTTCAGCCAGTTCCTTGAGTTTCATGGCAAGCAATCCAGTACGGTCTGTTCAGGCAATGCAGATATGACTCCAAATAATAAACATAACCAGAGGCTAAATTCAAAGCGCTTTGGTAAATTGCTCGCGATATTGTGATCCGTGGTCGGCGTAGTGCTGTTTCAACAGGGCGGCAGCCCGGAATTCGTGTTCTCAGCAATACCGTATAATGCACTGTAACATATATATAATAATCCATTTCTCCATGCGGTTGACCTTGATGTCTGGCTTGTGCCGCCAATTTGCGGCTTGACAGGTGAAAGAGCCTTTGTCATTTTTCATTCAAAGCGCTTTGAATTTTGATACTTCAAATGATTTCCAAAGCGCTTCAGGAGGAGTTTTTGAAGAGGGGCCAAGCATCGCTGCGATGTGCGGCAGCCGATTCTGTCAGATTTTTGGGAGGAAATCATGAAAGCCAAATCATTCATTGCGACCCTTTTGACCACGACCTTGCTGGCTTCGGGGGCTTTTGCCGCCAATCTGGCGATCGTATCCGGCGACACCGGCAATGGACGCGAGTTCCTGCGCAAGCAGCTTGATCAGTTCGAGAAGGAAACCGGCAACAAGGTGTCCATCGTTGCCATGCCAGCCAACAGTTCCGACAATTTCGGTCAGTACCGCCTGTGGCTCGCCGCCGGCAATACCGATATCGACGTCTACCGCACCGACGTGATCTGGGCGCCGCAGCTGGCCGACCAGTTCCTCGACCTGAAGGAAGCCGCAAAGGACGTTATCGACCAGCACATACCGTCGATCATCGAAAGCCAGACCGTCGGCGGCAAGCTGGTCGCCTTGCCGATGTTCACCGACGCCCCGGCGCTCTACTACCGCAAGGACCTGCTGGAAAAGTACAAGAAGCCGGTGCCGAAAACCTGGGACGAGATGGCGGCAACCGCCAAGGAGATCCAGGACGGCGAGCGGGCGGCCGGCAACAAGAGCATTTATGGCTTTGTCTTCCAGGCCAATGCCTATGAGGGCCTGACCTGCAACGCGCTCGAATGGGTAAAGTCCTCGGGCGGCGGGCAGATTGTCGAGGCGGATGGCACGATTTCGATCAACAATCCGGAAGCGGCAGCGGCCATCGACCGCGCCAAGGGCTGGGTCGATACCATCTCGCCCAAGGGCGTGCTTGCCTACACGGAAGAAGAAGCACGCGGTGTCTGGCAGACCGGCAATTCCGTTTTCATGCGCAACTGGCCCTATGCCTACGCGCTGGCCGGGGCCGATGGCAGCGCCATCAAGGGCAAGTTCGACGTGGCGCCCCTGCCGAGCGGCAAGGATGGCCAAAACTCGGCTGCAACGCTTGGCGGCTGGAACCTGGCGGTTTCAAAATATTCGAAGGCGCCCGAAGAGGCGATCAAGCTGGCGCTGTTCCTCGGCTCTCCCGCACAGCAGAAGGCGCGGGCGATTTCCCAGGCCAGCATGCCGACCATCAAGGCGCTTTATGACGACAAGGATATCGCCGCCGCGCAGCCGCTCATTCCAAACTGGAAGCCGGTGTTTGAAAATTCCGTTCCGCGCCCCTCGGCGCCGACGAAGGTGAAATACAATGAAGTGTCCAACATGTTCTGGAGCGCGGTCCACGATACATTATCGGGCAATGGCACCGCTGCCGAAAACCTTGAGCTTCTGGAAGCAAAGCTGACCGAACTCAAGGGAAACAGCTGGTAGACCCCTGCCAGCAAAAGGGCACGGTGCGGATGGCGTTCACAACCTCCCGAACCCCGTTCGCACCGTTTGCCTGACGCTTTCGCTTCATCCGGAACCACACGGGCAGGAATACGAGCATGACGCCTTCCACCGCACGTTCAGAGCTTTTGCGGCAGCGCGCCCGCTCGGCGCAGCTGTTTCTCATTCCGATGATCATCGCGCTGGCCATCGTTGCCGGCTGGCCCTTGCTTCGGACAATCTATTTCTCGTTCACCGATGCCTCGCTGACCAATATGAGCGCGGCCAAATGGGTGGGATTCAAGAACTATCTGTCGTGGATCCAGCTGAAAAGCGGCCGCACGATCTTCTCAGGACTTCTGGTCGATCCGACCTGGTGGAACGCCGTGTGGAACACGGTGCGCTTCAGCATCATCTCCGTGGCGCTGGAAGCCTTTTTCGGCATGATCGTCGCGCTTGTTCTGAATGCCGAGTTCAAGGGCAGGGGCATTGTCCGCGCTGCCATCCTCATTCCCTGGGCGATCCCGACCATCGTGTCGGCCCGCCTGTGGGGCTGGATGCTGAACGACCAGTTCGGCATTCTCAACGATCTGTTCATGCGCCTTGGTTTCATCAGCCATCCCATTGCCTGGACGGCGAGTGCCGATACGGCCATGACGGCGGTGCTGATCGTCGATGTCTGGAAGACCACGCCCTTCATGGCGCTGCTCATTCTGGCAGGCCTGCAGATGGTGCCGAAGGACATCTATGAAGCCGCGCATATCGACGGCGTGCATCCGATCCGCCAGTTCTTCCGCATCACCCTGCCGCTGATCAAGCCGGCACTGATGGTCGCCATCATTTTCCGCCTGCTCGATGCCATGCGCATTTTCGACCTGATCTATGTTCTGACGCCCAACAGCTCGCAGACCAAGACCATGTCGGTGCTGGCGCGGGAAAATCTCATCGAGTTCGACAAATTCGCCTATGGCTCGGCACAGTCGACGCTGTTGTTTCTGGTGATCGCGCTGATGACCGTACTGGCGATCTGGCTTGGCCGCGTGCGCCTCGACGGAGGAGACCGCTGATGATCTGGAATCTCACCAAGAACACGGCGTTTTATGCGCTCGTCACCCTGATTGTCGTGCTGGCGGTCTTTCCGTTCTACTACGCCATCATCACCAGCTTCAAAACCGGCAGCAACCTGTTCACCGTCGAGTATTTCCCGTCGTCGTTCTCGCTGGAAAATTACGTATCGGTCATCAATGCCGGCAGTTTCACCCGCAATCTGCTGAATTCGCTTGTCGTGTCGACACTGGTGGTGCTGCTGGCCCTGCTGATCGCCGTCACCGCATCCTTTGCGCTAGCCCGTGTGCGGTTTCGCGGCCGCTCGCTGCTGCTGCTGACCATCCTGTCCGTCTCGATGTTCCCGCAGATCGCGGTGCTGGCAGGCCTGTTCGAGGTCGTGCGCTTTCTCGGCCTCTACAACACGCTGTGGAGCCTCGTCTTTTCCTACACGATCTTCACATTGCCGTTCACCGTGTGGGTGCTGACCACCTTCATGCGCGATCTGCCTGTGGAAATCGAGGAGGCGGCCATTGTCGATGGCGCAACGCCTTGGGTCATCATCACCAAGGTGTTCCTGCCGCTGATGTGGCCGGCGATGGTAACGACCGGACTGCTCGCCTTCATCGCCGCATGGAACGAGTTCCTGTTTGCCCTCACATTCACGTCTTCGACCGAGGTGCGTACGGTGCCGGTCACCATCGCGCTTTTGTCCGGAGCCAGTGCGCATGAAATCCCATGGGGCACGATCATGGCCGCATCCGTCATCGTGACGGTGCCGCTCGTTGTTCTCGTCCTGATTTTCCAACGCAAGATCATTTCCGGCCTCACCGCCGGCGGCGTCAAGGGGTAACTCAAATGACAGCTATTCATCTCAACAATGTCCGCAAGTCCTTCGGTACGTTCGACGTCATCAAGGGGGTCGATCTGGAAATCAGCCCGAGCGAATTCATGGTGTTCGTCGGCCCTTCCGGATGCGGCAAGTCCACGTTGCTGCGGTTGATCGCCGGGCTTGAGGACATCACCGCCGGAACGCTCGCCTTCGACGACAAGGTGGTCAACAGCCTGACGCCGTCGCAGCGCGGCATTGCCATGGTGTTCCAGTCCTATGCGCTTTATCCGCACATGACGGTGTTCGACAACATGGCGTTCGGCCTGAAACTCGCCAAGGGCGGCACAGACGAAATCAAGCGGCGGGTGAACGAGGCGGCGGACATGCTGCAGATCACCGCCTATCTCGACCGCCTGCCGAAACAGCTTTCCGGCGGCCAGCGCCAGCGCGTGGCCATCGGCCGGGCCATCGTGCGCGATCCAAAGGTCTTCCTGTTCGATGAACCGCTGTCCAATCTCGATGCGGCCCTGCGCGTGCAGACACGGCTCGAGATCGCCAAGCTGCATGCAAAAATGCACGAGACCACGATGATCTACGTCACCCACGATCAGGTGGAGGCGATGACGCTTGCGGATCGCATCTGTGTGCTGCGCGACGGCATCGTTGAGCAGGTCGGCACGCCGCTGGAGCTTTATGAGAAGCCGCAATCGGTCTTTGTCGCCGGTTTCATCGGATCGCCGAAGATGAATTTCCTCACCGAGAAACATGCGGATACCTACCGCGCCCACACGCTCGGCGTGCGGCCGGAGCATCTCGAAATCAAGGACAGGGGCGGCACATGGAACGGCAAGCTGATCCTGTCCGAAAACCTCGGTTCCGAGACCTATCTCTACATCGATATTGGCGCGAAGGACCCGCTTGTCGTCAGACAGGACGGGACTGCAAGCCAGCAGCCCGGCGAACTGCTCCACATTTCGCCGATCAACGACAATGTCCACCGCTTCGATCAATCGGGCAGGCCGGCAGCGTCAAACTGAACTCAGCATCCTCCCAACCGCATATGCAATGAATAGGAAGACAAAGATGACCATCCGCACGCTCGTCTGGGGCGAAAATGTTCATGAACAGGTGAACAAGACCGTCGCCGAAATCTACCCCGAAGGCATGCACAACCAGATTGCCAAGCTTCTGAAATCCGACGGCAATATCTCGGTCAAGACCGCCACCCTGCAGGAACCTGAACACGGCCTGACCGACAAGGTGCTCGACGAAACCGATGTGCTGATCTGGTGGGGTCACCGCGCCCATGGCGATGTTGCCGACGACGTGGTCGAGCGCGTTGCCAAACGCGTCTGGGAGGGCATGGGCATCATCGTCCTGCACTCCGGGCATTTCTCCAAGATTTTCAAGCGCCTGATGGGCTCGCCCTGTGCGCTGCACTGGCGGGAAGCAGGTGAGCGGGAGCGGCTCTGGGTGGTCAATCCCGGCCATCCCATTGCAAAAGGCCTGCCACGCTATTTCGAGCTGGAAAACGAAGAGATGTATGGCGAGCCGTTCTCCGTGCCGGAACCGCTCGAGACCATCTTCGTCTCGTGGTTCCAGGGCGGCGAGGTGTTCCGTTCCGGCCTGACCTACCGCAAGGGCGCGGGCAACGTGTTCTATTTCCGTCCCGGCCACGAAACCTATCCAACCTATCACGATGAGACGGTCGGGCTGGTGCTGCGCAATGCGGTGAACTGGGCTTATAACCCCAACCGCTATCCGGAACTCAATACGGCGCCGAACACGCCGGTCGAACAGGCCATCGAGCCTATCACCGCCCGCGGCGGCAGCCTGCACGAAGCCGGCGAGGAAGGTTTCCGCTAAGCGCCGATCCGATCAGGGACGGCCCGCGCGGCCGTTTCCAATATCCGCAGTATCAATGCCGGCACCGCGTTGCAGCGTGCGGCACATTCATGTGAAGGACTGGACCAATGCGTCTTTTGATCTTGGGTACCGGCAGTATGGCCAATTCCCATGCCAAGAATTTCGCTGAAATCGAAGGGGTAACACTGGCGGGCGCGGTGGATGTCGATCCGGGCCGGGCGGAAGCATTCCGCGCGGAATATGGCATCGAGCGGGCATTCACCTCGCTGGAGGAGGCACTGGCCTGGGGCGATTTCGATGCGGTGGCCAATGTCACGCCCGACAGCATCCACCACGCCACGACCCTGCAGTGCATCGCGGCGGGCAAGCACGTGTTCTGCGAAAAGCCGCTTGCGGCCAATTATGAAGATGCCGCCGAAATGGCCGACAAGATCGAGGCGGCGGGTCTCGTCGGCATGGTGAACCTGACCTATCGCAATGTCGCGCAGTTGCAGGCGGCCCGCAAGCTGGTCACCAGCGGCCAGATCGGCAAGGTCAGGCACGTGGAAGCATCGTACCTGCAAAGCTGGCTTGTCTCGAAAATGTGGGGCGACTGGCAGACGGAAAGCCGCTGGCTCTGGCGTCTGTCAAAGAAGCACGGCTCCAACGGCACGCTTGGTGATGTCGGCGTGCATATTCTCGATTTCGTCGTCTATGGCACCGATACGCAAATCGACGAGGTGTTCTGCCGCCTCAAGGCATTCGACAAGGCGGAAGGCAATCGCATCGGCGAATATGAACTCGACGCCAATGACAGTTTCACCATGACGGTGAGCTTCACCAATGGCGCGCTGGGTGTCGTCCATTCAAGCCGCTGGGCCACAGGCCACGTCAATGAACTGCGCCTGCGCGTCTACGGCGACAAGGGTGCATTCGAAGTCGTGCACCGTCATGACGGCTCCAAGCTGCTGGTCTGCCTCGGCGATGACGTGGAAACGGCGGCGTGGAAAGACGTCGAGGTCGAGCCTGTTGCGACGAACTATCAGCGGTTTGTCGAGGCGGTCAAACAGGGCAAAACACTCGAACCATCTTTCCGGCACGCGTCTAGGTTGCAAAAAGCAATAGACCTTGCCAATATAACGGAAAGTGACCGTAGAGAGCACCGGTTAACTGCCTGATTTGAGTATAAGAATTGCCTTGGGTTGCTCTCAGGCGATACCGCTCTGGAGTTGTGGACTGACCCATGACTCCAGAGGCCCGGTTTTTAAATCAGCGTAACATCAGGATTGTACAGGGCGAACCGGCGGCAAGGGCTGGCGCATGCGGTTCGCGGATGATCAGGCCATTGGCGTCGGCGAGGAATTTCAGCATGGATGAATCCTGCAGCGGAAACGGCGTCGCGGTCAGCGTGCCATCCGGTCCGGTGAAGATGCGCGCCCGAACATAATCCTGTCTCTGGTCATTGGTGGGCATATCAGTGCCGAGAACCGCAGCGCGCAGATCGGGCGCGTGCGATAGTCCCATGAAGGTGCGAATAAGCGGCGTCAGGAATATATGCGCACAGATCAGGCTCGATACGGGATTGCCGGGCAGGCCGAGAATGCGCATGCCTTGGAGATGGCCGAACATCAGCGGCTTGCCGGGACGCAGGGCGATTTTCCAGAAATCGAGTTCCATGCCGCGCGCGGCAAGGGCAGGCTGGACCAGATCATGGTCGCCAACCGAGGCGCCGCCCAGTGTCACCAGGATATCGGCCTGCGCTGCAACAGCGCGGTCCAGCGCATCGCTCAACGCTTCGAGCCGGTCTTCGGCAATGCCCAGATCGATGGCGATGCCGCCCGCATTGCGGACGATTTCAGCCAGACCGTAACTGTTGGAAGCAATGATCTGGTCGGGCCGGTAGCTTTCGCCGGGGCTGACCAGTTCATCGCCGGTCGCCAGTATCGCGACGCGCGGACGCCGCACGACGGACAGATGCGGATGATCGGCGGATGCGGCGAGGGCAAGGGCCGCCGGATCAAGCTGCCGACCGGCGGAAAGCAGGACATCGCCGCTGTTGAAATCGAGGCCGGCCGCGCGGATGTTGCGGCCAAGGACGATCGTTTCGACAATCTCCACCTCGTCGCCGTGCGGCAAAGTATTTTCCTGGATGACCACGCTGTCGGCACCCGCCGGCACCGGTGCGCCGGTGAAGATGCGTACGGCTTCGCCCGGATCGACCGAGCCTTGGAAGGCGTGTCCGGCAGCGGATTGACCCACCAGCTTCAGGCGGACAGGCACGCTGGCGACATCGGCGGCGCGCACGGCATAGCCGTCCATCGCCGAGGCGGCAAAGGGCGGTTGCTGGCGCCGGGCATGCAGGTCGGCAGCGAGCACGCGTCCGCCCGCATCGCCGAGCGCTACGGTTTCCGGTTCCAGCAGATCCACATTGGCCAGGATGCGCCGCAGCGCTTCGTCAACCGGAAGGAGGTCTGCCATCGTTCAATTCCCGTCTGAAGTTTCCGCGGACCAATCGCCGGATTTTCCGCCCGATTTCTGCAACAGGCGAATATCCTGAATGATCATACCCTTGTCGGCGGCTTTCGCCATGTCGTAGATCGTCAGGCATGCAATGGAAACCGCGGTGAGCGCTTCCATTTCGACACCGGTTTTACCCGTCAGCTTGACGGTGGCACGCACCCGCAGACCCGGCAGGGCCTTGTCGGCGTCGATATCGACGCTGATTTTGCTTAGAAGCAGCGGATGACAGAGCGGAATGAGGTCATGGGTTTTCTTGGCGGCCATGATCCCGGCGATGCGGGCCGTGCCGATGACATCGCCCTTCTTGGCATTGCCGGAAAGGATCAGCTCGAGTGTTTCCGCCAGCATCCGCACGGACCCTTCCGCCACGGCAACCCGTTCAGTCTCGGCCTTGCCACCGACATCGACCATATGGGCCGCGCCGGTGCTGTCGAGATGGGTCAGCTTCGGCGCGGTTGTCATGCGGCGCTTGTCTGCTGGTCCGCTGTGCCATGCAGAAGCGCGTGGGTCGCTGCCGCCACATCGCTCTGGCGCATCAGGCTTTCACCGACGAGGAAGCTGCCGATGCCCGATTTGGCGAGGCGCTGGCAATCCGCATGGGTAAAGACGCCGCTTTCGCTGACGAGCAGCTTGTCCGCCGGCACCATTCTGGCCAGTCGTTCGGACACGGCGAGATCCACATGGAACGTGCGCAGATCGCGGTTGTTGATGCCGAGAAGCGGCGAGGTAAGCTTCAGCGCCCGGTCCATCTCGGCTTCGTCATGCACTTCGACCAGCACATCCATATCAAGCGCCATGGCCGTTTCTTCGAGCGCTGCGGCCAGCGCATCGTCGACGCTCGCCATGATGATCAGAATGCAATCGGCACCCCAGCTGCGGGCTTCAAAGACCTGATAGGTATCGAAGAGAAAATCCTTGCGCAGGGCAGGCAGGCTGACGGCGGCGCGGGCTGCAGTCAGAAATTCCGGCGCACCCTGAAACGACGGTGCATCGGTCAGCACGGAAAGGCAGGCTGCGCCACCCTCTTCATAGGCCTTCGCCAGCGCGGGCGGATCGAAATCCGGGCGAATCAGGCCTTTGGAGGGGCTCGCCTTCTTGATCTCGGCGATCAGGCCGAATGTATTGGCGGCGCGTTTCCGCTGCAAGGCGCTGAGAAAACCACGTGGGGCGTCCTGATCACCGATCCGGGCCTTGAGGTCATCGACGCTCAGGCGTGTCTTGGCGGCAGCAATCTCTTCACGCTTGTAGGCTTCGATCTTGCGAAGAATATCAACCATGGTCAGTCAGCCTTGCTGTTGGATACGTGCACCAGCTTCTTTAGCACATTTCGCGCCGCACCGCTGTCGATGGAATGGGCCGCCATGCTGATGCCGGTTTTCAGGTCGCCGGTGGCGCCAGCGACAACCAGTCCGGCACCCGCATTGAACAGGGTGATATCGCGATAGGCACCATGCGCGCCGTCAAGGACGGAGAGCAGCGAGACCGCGTTTTCTTCCGCCGTGCCGCCCTTCAGATCCTGGGGGTCGACAAGGCGCAGGCCAAAGGCTTCGGGTTCGATCTCGAAGGTGCGGATCACACCGTTTTCAAGGGCAGCGACTTTGGTGACGCCCGCCGTGGTGATCTCGTCGAGACCGTCGCCATGCACGACCCATACGGATTCCGAACCGAGGTTCTTCAATACCTGCGCGATGGGTTCAACCCATTCGGGCGCATAGACGCCGACGAGCTGGCGGGTAACGCCTGCGGGATTGGTCAACGGGCCCAGCAGATTGAAGATGGTGCGGGTGCCAAGTTCGACCCGGGCGGGGCCAACATGCTTCATCGCCGGATGGTGCGACGGCGCGAACATGAAGCCGATACCGGCCTCCTCGATGCAGGTGGAAATCAGATCCGGACCGATTTCGATGTTGATGCCGAGCGCCGCCAGCGTATCGGCCGCGCCGGAGCGCGAGGAGAGGGCGCGATTGCCGTGCTTGGCAACCGGCACGCCGGCGCCGGCCGCCACAAAGGCGGCGCAGGTTGAAACGTTATAGGAACCCGACTGGTCCCCGCCGGTGCCGACGATATCGATGGCGCCGGGCACGGCCTTCACGGGAAGCATTTTCGAGCGCATGGCCGAGACCGCTCCGGCAATCTCGTCAACCTGCTCGCCGCGCACCCGCAAGGCCATGAGCAGGGCGCCGATCTGCGCCGGGGTTGCCTGTCCCGACATCATGATGTCGAAGGCTTCCGCGGCTTCCTCGCGGGAAAGCGCTTTTCCCGCTGCCGCAATGCCGATGAAACGTTTCAGTTCAGCCATTCCTGGGTCTCACTGCAATCACTGGCGGGCAAGCGCCTGATTAATAACGGTCTTGTTGATGGTGACGGGATAGACGGTCTGCAACTGCATGACCAGCTGATCGAGCAGATCGTCGGACAGGCGCGACGTGAAGGAATCTTTCTCCGCCTTGGTCAGCGAGTCCGGTCCCACATTCAACGGTTCGATCGATTCCGTCACCTTGAAGATCAGCTTCGACTGGTCCGCCGCCGATTCCGTAACGCCGACCAGACCGTTGGGCCCGTCGAACACCGAGGCAACGCCGCCGACACCGAGGTCGGTATCCTTTGACTGGCGCGTGATGCCGCGTTTGGTTTCCTTGGTGAACTTGAATTCGGCCGCGATGTCATCAAGCGATGTGCCGGATGCAACGCGCTTGCGCACTTCCTCGGCCTTTTCATTGAGGCGCTTTTCAAGCTCGGCCGTCCGCCAGTTGTCCGTGACCCGCGCCTTCACTTCGTCGAGGGTGCGGTCGCGTGCCGGTGTGATGCCGGTGACATCATACCAGAGGAAACTGTTCGGACCGATATTGAGCGGCTCATTGTCAAAACCCTGATCGGCAAGGAAGGCGGCGGCCAGAAGATTTTCACCGAACGGAATACCGGGAATCTCCTTGTCGTCCGGTCCGCGACCGGACTGGTCGACGGCATCAATGGTGACCACCTTGAGGTTCTGTTTGGCGGCGGCATCGGCCATCGTCGCGCCGTCGGCCCGGGCATTCTCATAGGCGTCGTGCACGGACATGACAGACGATGCGGCGAGGGAAAGCGCGATCGTCTCGCGAATGTCCTTCTCAACTTCGGAAAGCGGCTTGATGACTTGCGGTGCGGCGGCAGTCACCCGCACGATGACCGGGCCAAACGCGCCGGTGATCACGTCGCTGACATTTCCGGCCTGAAGCTTGAAGATCGCATCGGCAATGGTCTGGTCGGGCAGGGCGTTGCGCTGGAACGTGCCAAGACGCACGTCATTCATTGTCTTGCCTTCGGCCTTCACTTCATCATCGAACGAGGTGCCTGCAGCCAGACGGTCATGGGCAGCCTTGGCTGCATCGGCATTGGCAAAGGTCAGCTGTTCGATGGTGCGGGTTTCCGGCGAGGTATAGCGGGCAATGTTCTTGTCATATTCCGTCTTGATCTCCTCGGGCGAAACCGACGCCTGGTCGGCAATGTCCTTGGGTTCAAGCTTGACGTAGGTGATCTTGCGGTACTGCGGCGCGGCGTAGGCTTCCTTGTTCGCGTCGAAATAGGTCTTCAGGTCCGCATCGCTGGGGTTAGGGATGTCGGTGATGAAGGATTTCGGCATCGAGACGTAGTCGATGGTGCGGGATTCGCCTTTGTAGGTCGCGACCGCCTTCAGCAGCGTATCGGGCACCGTGATGCCGTCGGCGACGGCTTCGACGATCTGCTGGCGGCGGGCGATCTTGCTGCGGCTGTCGAGATAGCCCTGCGGGGTCATGCCGGCATTGCGCAGCACCAGATCAAACTGGCCGGGATTGAAACGGCCGTCAGGTCCCTGAAACGCCGGATCTTCGGCGGCCAGCTGTGCCAGGCGATCCTTGGACAGGCCAAGCGACATCTTCCGCGCTTCCTCGTCGAGCACGACACCGGCGACAAGCTGCGCCTGCACCTGATTGCTGACGCCAATGGCATCGGCCTGTTCTCGGGTGAAACGCTGGCCAAAACGCTGCTGCAGGGCGGCAAGCTGGCGGTCATAGGCCAGACGATATTCGACCGGTGAGACTTTCGAGCTTCCGGCGCTGATCGCCGAACCATTGCCGACGGCGCTGAGAATGGTATTGGAAACGCCCCAGCCAACAAAACTGACGCCAAGAAGAGCAAGAAGCAGCTTGGCTACCCAGGTCTGGGCCACGTCGCGCAAGGAATCGAGCATAGAAAGTCACCGTAACAGTATGAGGCTCAAATTGAATTGCTTAGGGGAATAGCGTCATGAAGGGCTTGTGTCGATTGCTTTATCAAGTGAATTTGCTAGTCAGACAATCAAATGACCGAGAAATCATCAAATCTATCGTCTTGAGGAACGCCGAATGACCCCTGATGTCCGTCCACTCGTCGCTGGTAACTGGAAAATGAACGGGACGGGAGAGTCTCTGGATGAACTGCGCATTATCGTCAACCGGCCGAATTCGGCCATCGGCGAGAAGATTGACGCATTGATCTGTGTGCCGGCCACGCTGGTTTTCCGGGCAGCCCAGTCCGTCGAAGGCGAGGCGCTTGCCATTGGCGGCGAGGATTGCCATGCGAAAAAGTCCGGCGCGCATACGGGCGATATCTCCGCGGACATGTTGAAGGATGCCGGCGCATCGCATGTCATTGTCGGACATTCCGAGCGGCGCACGGATCACGGCGAGACCGACGCGATTGTCAATGCCAAGGCCGTGGCCGCATGGGATGCCGGACTGGTCGCGATCATCTGCATCGGCGAGACCGAAGCACAGCGCAAGGCCGGAGCGACGCTCGATATCATTGCAACGCAGCTCGCCGGTTCCATCCCCGATGGGGCCACCGCTGCCAATACGGTTATCGCCTACGAGCCCGTATGGGCGATCGGGACCGGTTTGACGCCGACCGCAGGGGATGTCCGTGAGGTTCACGCGTCGATCCGTGCGGCGCTGACCGCGCGTTTTGGTGCGGAAGGCGCGCAGCAGCGCATTCTCTATGGTGGATCGGTAAAGCCCTCCAATGCGGTCGAGCTTCTCGGCATCGCGAACGTGGATGGCGCACTTGTTGGCGGCGCGAGCTTGAAAGCGGTGGACTTCCTGGCCATCTGTGAGGCGTACCATTCGCTCTGACGAGCATCAAAAGCGCCGAATTGCCGAGAAAACTGTCCGCTGACGGGCTTGGTTTATTAAGAGATACGGTGTAAAGAGCCGCGTCCGACACCTAGAAAGCAGAAAATACCCCATGCAAACCGTCGTCATCGTCATTCATCTTCTGATTGTACTTGCCCTCGTTGGAGTTGTGCTCATGCAGCGCTCTGAAGGCGGCGGTCTTGGGATCGGTGGCGGCTCGGGTTTCATGAGCGCACGCGGCGCTGCCAACGTGCTCACGCGGGCAACGGCAATTCTAGCGACGGGCTTTTTCATCACGTCCCTGGCGCTCGGCATCATGTCGCGCTACGCCGAAAGCCCGACGGATATTCTCAACCGTATCCCGGCAACGACGGGCGGACAGCCCGCAACCGGCGGACAGCCAGCTGGCAGCGGCGGCATTCTCAATCAGCTTCCGGGTGCTGCGACCACAACGCCGCCGGCGTCTGACGCTTCGGCACCGGCAGCACCAGCGGCTCCAGCACCGGCCGAATCAACAGCGCCTGCGCCCGCTGCTCCGGCCGCGCCAGCACAGCCTGCAAACCCCGTTCCCAATTCGCAGTAACCGCCGCTGAAACTGATTCTTTGCGGATGCGCAGCAAATGTGTTGCGCTTCCGCAACCCTTGGCGGTGAAGAATCAGTCTGGGCTGTTCTTCACGGTGATTTGCATTGAGTGGAAAACAGTCTTCAGATATCGCCATAGTCAGGTTTGGCCTTGGGGGCCTGGCAAGTGCCGCTGATGGCGCGTGCATATTATCCGGGAACTAACACTATGATTTCACGTCGCTCTCTGCTCATCGGAATTTCTGTTCTGGCCATGTCCGGATCGGCATTCGCTCAGTCCACCGTCAATACGGCCGCAACGCCTGCCGATGCGGCAAAGGTTGACACGACGCCAACCGCTTCCACTGCAAAACCAGCCAAGGTTTCGCAGGCCCGCAAGCCCGCCCGTGCAACGGCGGCAGCGGCCAAGCGCAACTATTCGCTCGATCCGAAATATCTGCCGCAGGACGTTTCCTTCACCGGTTACAAGACCGGCACCATCGTCATCGATCCGAAGCAGAAGTTCCTTTATCTGGTTGAGTCCTCCACGACCGCACGCCGCTATGGCATTGCTGTCGGCAAGGAAGGTCTCGAATTCAAGGGTACCGCCGAAATCCGCACCAAGCGCGAATGGCCCCGTTGGATCCCGACCAAGGAAATGATCGAGCGCGAACCAAATCACTACGCCAAGTATGAGAACGGCATGGACGGTGGCCCAGGCAATCCGCTCGGCGCGCGCGCTCTCTACCTTTCGCAGGGCAACAAGGATACCTATATCCGTATTCACGGTACCGTGCAGCCCTGGACCATCGGCAGCTCCGCTTCGAACGGTTGTTTCCGCATGGTCAATGACCACGTGATCGATCTTTACAACCGCGTCACTGTTGGCACGGAAGTGGTTGTACTGTAAGAACTATTCGTCGCTGAATTGAAACGGCCAGACCTAACGTCTGGCCGTTTTGCTTGTTTGAAAAAGATATTGGCACGGGAAAAACGGCTTTCATGCCGATTTTTTTGTGGCCAAATCACTCACAAAGGACTAACGAGATAAGCCCATGGCCCGATATGTTTTCATCACTGGCGGCGTGGTTTCTTCCCTCGGAAAAGGCATCGCCGCAGCTGCTTTGGCAGCCCTCCTTCAGGCTCGTGGATACCGTGTACGGATTCGCAAGCTTGATCCTTATCTCAACGTCGACCCCGGCACGATGTCGCCGTATCAGCACGGCGAGGTCTTTGTGACCGACGATGGCGCTGAAACTGACCTTGATCTTGGTCATTACGAGCGCTTTACGGGGCGTCCTGCCAACAAGCAGGACAATATCACCACCGGACGCATCTACCGCAACATCATCGAGAAGGAACGCAGGGGCGACTACCTCGGCGCGACCGTTCAGGTGATTCCGCACGTTACCGATGAGATCAAGAATTTCATCGTCGACGGCAATGAGGACTACGATTTCGTGCTGTGCGAAATCGGCGGTACGGTCGGCGATATCGAAGCGATGCCGTTCCTCGAGGCGATCCGCCAGCTCGGCAACGACCTGCCGCGCGGCAGCGCTGTCTATATCCACCTGACACTGATGCCTTATATCCCCGCAGCGGGCGAACTGAAGACCAAGCCGACCCAGCACTCCGTCAAGGAACTGCGCTCGATCGGTATCGCCCCGGATATTCTGCTGATTCGTGCGGATCGCGAGATTCCGGAATCGGAACGCCGCAAGCTGTCGCTGTTCTGCAATGTCCGCTCGTCTGCGGTCATTCAGGCGCTCGACGTCGATACGATCTATGACGTTCCGATGGCGTATCACAGGGAAGGCCTCGATTCGGAAGTTCTGGCGGCATTCGGGATCGATCCTGCACCAAAGCCCCGCATGGAGCGTTGGGACGAGGTCAGCAAGCGTATCCACAATCCGGAAGGCGAGGTCACGATTGCCGTTGTCGGCAAGTACACCGGCCTCAAGGATGCCTACAAATCGCTGATCGAAGCCCTGCACCATGGCGGTATGGCCAACAAGGTGAAGGTCAATCTCGACTGGATCGAATCGGAAATCTTCGAACAGGAAGACCCGACGCCCTATCTGCAGAAGGTACACGGCATTCTGGTGCCGGGCGGCTTCGGCGAGCGCGGCTCGGAAGGCAAGATTCTGGCGGCAAAATTCGCCCGCGAGAAGAAGGTCCCGTATTTCGGTATCTGCTTCGGCATGCAGATGGCTGTCATCGAGGCCGCTCGTTCGCTGGCAGGCGTCGAGAAGGCATCGTCCAGCGAGTTTGGCCCGACGAATGAACCGGTTGTCGGTCTCATGACCGAGTGGCTCAAGGGCAACATGCTGGAGAAGCGCACACAGGCTGGCGATCTCGGCGGCACCATGCGTCTGGGCGCCTACGAAGCCATGCTGAAATCCGGCACGCGGATTGCCGACATCTATGGCTCGACCGATATATTCGAGCGGCATCGCCACCGTTACGAGGTGAACATCGATTACAAGGACCGTCTGGAAGATTGCGGTCTGGTGTTTTCGGGCATGTCGCCGGATGGTGTTCTGCCTGAGACCATCGAATATGCCGATCATCCATGGTTCATCGGCGTCCAGTACCATCCGGAACTGAAGTCGCGGCCATTCGAACCGCATCCGCTGTTCGCCTCGTTCATTCAGGCGGCCATGGACCAGAGCCGGCTCGTTTGAAACAATATGGGGTGTGGCTTGAATTGCAGTCCGCATTGAGGCACACCCTTTTCCCATGACCATAGCAACGCCGCGCACGCCCCGACCTGTTGATCATCTGGTTCTGCCGACGGTGGATCTCGATACGGCGCGCCAGCGTCTGGAAGCACTCGGCTTTACTGTTGCGCCCGCCGGTATCCATCCGTTCGGTACCGAGAACGCCTGCATCTTCTTCAGCGACGACACGTTTCTGGAACCATTGGCCATCGCCCAGCGCGAGACCTGTGAAACCGAGGCGCGCAACGGCAATGTCTTCGTCGCCCGCGATCAGGCCTACCGTTTCCGCCAGGGCCAGGAAGGTTTTTCCGCCCTGGTCATGGGAACGCAGGATGCCGCCGCCGATCATGATGCTTTTGTAAAATCCGGTATATCGGCCGGCCGGATGCTGGAATTTTCGCGCGGCTTCAAAACACCGGACGGTGCGGAAGGCGTGGCGGGTTTCCGTCTTGCCTTTGCCGCGGACCTGCGGGCTCCCGATGCCTTCTTCTTTACCTGCCAGCGTGTCAATCCGCCGAAAGTGGACCGCACGGCCCTGCAGACTCACAGGAATGGCGCGCTCGGCTTGCGTGAGATCGTGCTGTCGGAAGTCAATCCGACGGATTTCCAGTATCCCTTGCAGGAACTGGTCAACCAGCGCGACGTCAACGCCCATTCCTTCGGCATGGATATCCGTGCTGCCAATGCCAATATCACCGTGCTGACGCCTGCCGGTCTTCGATCCTTTCTCGGTCTGGATGCGCCGGAAAACGAGCGGGGTTTGCGCTTGCAGGCCTTTGTTGTCGGTGTTCGCGATCTGGCTGCGGTTGAAACGCTGCTCGCCAACAACAATATCTCCACCGAAAAGCGCGGCTCCCGCCTGATTGTGCATAGGGCACCGGGACAGGGCGCTGCCATTGTATTTGAGGCTGCCTGATGTCCCTGAATTCCACTGTCTCCGCCGGCCCGGTTGCCTTTTCCAATACCGCGCAGTTTTCGCTGATTGCCGGACCCTGCCAGATGGAAAGCCGCCAGCATGCCTTCGACATGGCGGGCGCGCTGAAGGAGCTGACGGGCAAGCTCGGCATCGGACTGGTCTACAAGTCGAGCTTCGACAAGGCCAACCGGACGTCGCTGACCGGCAAGCGCGGCTTCGGCCTTGAAAATTCGCTGCCGGTTTTCGCGGATATCCGCAAGGAGTTCGGACTGCCGACGCTGACCGACGTTCACACGGAAGAGCAGTGCGCGGTTCTGGGCGAAGTCGTCGATGTGCTGCAGATCCCGGCGTTTCTCTGCCGCCAGACCGATCTGTTGATCGCCGCTGCCAAGACCGGCAAGGTGGTCAACATCAAGAAGGGGCAGTTCCTTGCACCCTGGGATATGAAAAATGTCATCGCCAAGGTCACGGAAAGCGGCAACCCGAATGTGATGGTGACCGAGCGCGGCGCATCCTTCGGCTACAACACGCTGGTATCGGACATGCGTTCGCTGCCAATCATGGCGGGTTTCGGCGCGCCGGTCATTTTCGATGCAACCCATTCCGTGCAGCAGCCGGGCGGGCAGGGTGGCTCCACCGGCGGGCAGCGCGAATTTGTCGAGACACTGGCGCGGGCCGCAGTTGCCGTTGGCGTGGCCGGTGTGTTCATCGAAACGCACCAGGACCCGGACAATGCGCCATCGGACGGTCCGAACATGGTGCCGCTCGACCAGATGCCGCGCCTTCTGGAAAAGCTGCTGGAGTTCGACCGGATCGCCAAGTCGGCGTGATCTGATTTTCAGGAAAAGGCCGTCTCTGACGGCCTTTTTTCTGTTTTGAGCAACAATTCGTCTTCATGGGGATTTTCCTTGTCATCTTCATTCGCTATTCCAGTGGCGAATGCTGCCCAATGCAAATTGAAGGAAAAGCCTTATGACTGCTATTGTCGATATTATTGGCCGTGAAATTCTGGATAGTCGCGGGAACCCGACTGTTGAGGTCGATGTCATTCTCGAAGACGGCTCACTGGGCCGCGCGGCGGTCCCATCCGGCGCCTCGACGGGTGCACATGAGGCCGTGGAACTGCGCGATGGTGGCACACGCTATCTCGGCAAGGGCGTTCTGAAGGCTGTCGATGCCGTCAATGGCGAGCTGTTCGATGCAATCGGCGGTCTCGACGCGGAAAACCAGATCCACATCGACAAGACCATGATCGATCTCGATGGCACGCCGAACAAGAGCCGTCTTGGCGCCAACGCCATTCTCGGCGTATCGCTCGCCGTTGCCAAGGCCGCCGCTGAATCCTCCGGCCTGCCGCTCTACCGCTATCTCGGCGGACCGAACGCCCATGTCCTGCCGGTGCCGATGATGAACATCATCAACGGCGGCGCGCATGCCGACAATCCCATCGATTTTCAGGAATTCATGATTCTGCCGGTTGGCGCATCGTCACTGGCCGAAGCCGTGCGTTATGGTGCGGAAGTGTTCCATACGCTGAAGAAGCGCCTGAAGGATGCCGGCCACAACACCAATGTGGGCGACGAGGGCGGTTTTGCGCCGAACCTGAAGACGGCACCGGCTGCACTGGACTTCATCATGGAGTCCATCGAGAAAGCTGGTTTCAAGCCGGGCGAAGAAATCGCCATCGGTCTCGATTGCGCGGCAACCGAATTCTTCAAGGATGGCAATTACGTCTATGAAGGCGAGAAGAAGAGCCGCGATCCGAAGACCCAGGCAAAGTATCTGGCCAAGCTGGCGGCTGACTACCCGATCATCAGCATCGAAGACGGCATGTCCGAAGATGACTGGGAAGGCTGGAAATACCTGACCGATCTGATCGGCGACAAGTGCCAGCTCGTCGGCGACGATCTGTTCGTCACCAATTCGGCTCGTCTGCGCGATGGCATCAAGATGGGCGTGGCCAATTCCATTCTCGTCAAGGTCAACCAGATCGGCACACTGTCGGAAACCTTCGACGCGGTCGATACGGCGCACCGCGCTGGCTATACCGCCGTCATGTCGCACCGCTCCGGTGAAACCGAAGACTCGACGATTGCCGATCTCGCCGTCGCCACCAATTGCGGACAGATCAAGACCGGCTCACTTTCCCGCTCCGACCGGATCGCCAAGTACAACCAGCTGATCCGTATCGAGCAGGAACTCGGACCGCAGGCCCGTTACGCCGGCCGCGGCATTTTCCGCAGCCTCTGATACGCGTTACATTCGAGCGATTGAGATGGCGGGCCCTGTGCCCGCCATTTTGTTTTGGTGGGGCGGCCCCGGGGCAGCCGGAACAGCAAATTTAATCGGCTGTTAAGCAAAACATTGTTTTATGGCCGTGTGACTAATCGGGCCATCGTGACCTGATTCCGCATCCCTTCGGGTCATTTGCCATGTGGACAAAACAGAGACGGAAAACCAATCGCGGACGGCTTGTCGTGCCGATCCTTGCCTCGATGTTTTTCGCCTATTTCGGTTTCCATGCCTATCACGGCGAGTACGGTCTCTATTCCACCATCAAGCTGCAGGATCAAACCCGGTTGCTGCGCGCCCAGTACGACGCGGTCAAGGCGTCGCGCACGGAGCTTGAACGGGAAGTACAACTTATGCATGATGGAACAATCGAGCGGGACATGTTAGATGAACAGGCCCGCAAGGCGTTGAATGTATCGCGGCCGGACGAAGTCACAATTATGCGTGGCTCGGGTGATTTAACTATTAACTGAATTCCGGTTAATTCACTTTTTATCGTGCATTTTGAACGTCTTATTTGCATAGCTCTTATTCAATTCTGCATATTGTAAGTTCTGCTCCTGCTGCTATTGTCGTCCGACAAAATAACAGGGAGTGAGATATGGCTACGAGGGCGAAAAAAAGCCCTGCGCGTTCTGCGCAGACCTCTGCTGTCAAAGCACCAAAACCAATCGAGTACACAAAGGAGCAGGAGCTCCACGCCTACGGCGAAATGCTGCTGATCCGGCGCTTTGAAGAAAAGGCCGGCCAGCTCTACGGTATGGGTTTCATTGGCGGTTTCTGCCATCTCTATATCGGTCAGGAAGCTGTTGTGACCGGCATGCAGGCGACGCTGGTTGAAGGCGATCAGGTCATCACCGGTTATCGCGACCACGGCCACATGCTGGCCTGCGGCATGAGCGCCCGGGGCGTCATGGCCGAACTGACCGGACGCCGCGGCGGCCTTTCCAAGGGCAAGGGCGGCTCCATGCACATGTTCTCGAAAGAGAAGCACTTTTACGGCGGTCACGGCATCGTCGGTGCGCAGGTCTCCCTCGGTACGGGCCTCGCCTTTGCCAATCGCTACCGCGACAACGGCAATGTCTCCCTGGCTTATTTCGGTGACGGTGCGGCCAACCAGGGCCAGGTCTACGAAAGCTTCAACATGGCGGCGCTCTGGAAGCTGCCGGTCATCTACATCATTGAAAACAACCGTTACGCCATGGGTACGGCGGTTTCCCGCGCTTCGGCCGAAACCGATTTCTCCCGTCGCGGCATTTCCTTCAACATTCCCGGTATTCAGGTCGACGGCATGGATGTCCGCGCCGTTCAGGCTGCTGGCGAAGAAGCCACCGCATGGGCGCGCTCCGGCAAGGGCCCGATGATCCTGGAAATGCAGACATACCGGTATCGCGGTCACTCCATGTCGGATCCGGCCAAGTACCGTTCCAAGGACGAAGTGCAGAAGATGCGCTCCGAACACGATCCCATCGAGCAGGTGAAGAGCCGGTTGATCGACAAGGGCTGGTCCACCGAGGACGACCTGAAGAAGATCGACAAGGACGTTCGCGACATCGTTGCCGACGCAGCGGATTTCGCCCAGTCCGATCCGGAGCCGGATGCATCCGAGCTCTATACCGATATTCTGCTCTAAGGGAGGCGCAACCATGCCTGTAGATATTCTGATGCCAGCGCTCTCGCCGACCATGGAAGAGGGCAAACTGTCGAAATGGCTGAAAAAGGAAGGTGACAAGGTCACATCCGGCGACGTTCTCGCGGAAATCGAAACCGACAAGGCGACGATGGAAGTGGAAGCGGTTGATGAAGGCACCATCGGCAAGATTCTCATTGCCGAAGGCACCGACAACGTGAAGGTCAACACCGTCATCGCCGTTCTCCTGGGCGACGGTGAAAGCGCCGATAGCGCGCCAAAGGCTGCAGCCGTTGAAGCGCCTGCCAAGGCGCAAGAAGCCCCGCAGCAGGAAGCGGAGGCTGCAAAGCCCGCCGCGACCGTTCCGGCCGCGCCGAAGACTGAAGTTGCCGCCGATCCGGATATTCCGGCAGGCACCGAGATGGTCTCGACCACCGTGCGCGAAGCTCTGCGCGACGCCATGGCGGAAGAAATGCGCCGTGATCCCAACGTCTTCGTCATGGGTGAAGAAGTCGCCGAATATCAGGGCGCCTACAAGATCACCCAGGGTCTGCTCGACGAATTCGGCCCGCGCCGCGTTGTCGATACGCCGATCACCGAACACGGCTTTGCCGGCGTGGGTGTTGGCGCGGCCATGACCGGCCTGCGTCCGATCGTTGAATTCATGACCTTCAACTTCGCCATGCAGGCGATTGACCAGATCATCAATTCGGCGGCCAAGACGCTCTATATGTCCGGCGGCCAGATGGGGGCACCGATGGTGTTCCGTGGTCCATCCGGCGCGGCTGCCCGCGTCGCGGCCCAGCACTCCCAGTGCTATGCCGCTTGGTACAGCCATATTCCGGGCCTCAAGGTCGTCATGCCCTACACGGCTGCCGATGCGAAGGGTCTGCTCAAGGCTGCGATCCGCGATCCGAACCCGGTCATCTTCCTCGAAAACGAAATCCTCTACGGTCACTCCTTCGATGTGCCGAAGCTCGATGATTTCGTCCTGCCGATCGGCAAGGCCCGTATCCACAAGAAGGGCACGGACGTCACGCTCGTCTCCTTCGGCATCGGCATGAACTACACGGTCAAGGCTGCGGAAGAGCTGTCCAAGCTCGGCATCGATGCTGAGATCATCGATCTGCGCACCATCCGCCCGATGGACATTCCGACGGTTGTCGAATCGGTCAAGAAGACCGGTCGCTGCGTCACCATCGAGGAAGGCTATCCGCAGTCTTCGGTCGGTACGGAAATCGCTACCCGCGTCATGCAGCAGGCTTTCGATTATCTCGATGCGCCGATCCTGACGATTGCCGGCAAGGACGTCCCGATGCCTTACGCGGCCAATCTGGAAAAGCTGGCATTGCCGAACGTTCAAGAAATCGTCGAGGCCGTCAAAGCTGTGACATACACAGCGTAAAGGGGAGGAAATCGATATGCCGATCAATATCACCATGCCGGCTCTTTCTCCCACGATGGAAGAGGGCAATCTTGCCAAATGGCTTGTCAAGGAAGGCGATAAGGTTGGTCCCGGCGATGTGATTGCCGAGATCGAAACCGACAAGGCAACGATGGAAGTCGAAGCGGTCGATGAGGGCACGGTCGCCAAGATCGTGGTTCCCGCCGGTACGGAAGGCGTCAAGGTCAACGCGCTGATCGCCATTCTGGCGGCGGACGGCGAAGATGTTGGTGCTGCTGCCAAGGGCGGCGACGCAGCTCCTGCGAAAGCAGAAGCCGCACCTGCGCCCGCCAAGGCCGAAGCATCCAAGGAAGCGGCGCCAGCGCCGGCTGCACCAGCCGCCGCTGTTGCAGCTCCGGCAAAGTCCGGCGACCGGACATTCTCGTCGCCGCTGGCCCGCCGCATCGCCAAGGACGCCGGTATCGATCTTTCCGCTGTAACGGGCTCCGGCCCGCATGGCCGCGTCATCAAGAAAGACGTCGAGGCAGCAATCTCCAGCGGCGGTGCCAAGGCACCTGCCGCAGCTGCAGCGGCCACGCCGGCAGCGGCTCCCAAGCCCATGTCGGACGATACGGTGCTGAAACTGTTCGAGGAAGGCTCCTACGAGCTCGTGCCGCATGACGGCATGCGCAAGACGATTGCCAAGCGTCTGCTGGAAGCCAAATCGACGGTTCCGCATTTCTATCTGACGGTCGATTGCGAACTCGACGCATTGCTGGCTCTGCGTGCCCAGATCAATGCGGCATCGCCGATGCGCAAGACGGAAAAGGGCGATGTTCCCGCCTACAAGCTGTCCGTCAACGACATGATCATCAAGGCGATGGCTCTGGCCCTGCGCGATGTTCCGGACGCCAATGTGTCCTGGACCGAAGCCAACATGGTCAAGCACAAGCATTCCGACGTGGGCGTTGCCGTGTCGATCCCCGGCGGCCTGATCACGCCGATCATCCGCAAGGCCGAGGAAAAGACCTTGTCCACCATCTCCAACGAGATGAAGGACCTGGCCAAGCGCGCGCGCGACCGCAAACTGAAGCCCGAGGAATACCAGGGCGGCACGACTGCGGTTTCCAACCTCGGCATGTTCGGCGTCAAGGACTTCGCCGCCATCATCAACCCGCCGCATGCTACCATTCTGGCAATCGGTGCGGGTGAAGAGCGGGCCGTCGTCAAGAAGGGTGAGATCAAGGTTGCCACGGTCATGTCCGTGACGCTTTCGACCGATCACCGCGCCGTCGATGGAGCCTTGGGTGCCGAGCTTGCTCAGGCCTTCAAGCGCCACATCGAAAACCCGATGGGCATGCTGGTCTGAGGCCGACGATGAAAACGGTGCTCTGCTATGGCGATTCACTGACCTGGGGGTACATTCCCGACGGGTCAGGACGCCATGCGCTGGGCGATCGCTGGCCACAGATTTTGCAGGCAGAGCTTGGCGGCAGCGTGAATGTTGTCGCGGATGGTCTGAACGGGCGGACAACCGCCTTCGACGACCATCTCTCGGGGTTTGAACGCAATGCTGCCAAGACGCTGACCACGGCGCTTGGCACGCATTTTCCGCTCGACCTCGTGATTGTCATGCTCGGCACCAACGACATGAAGAGCTTTATCTGCGGCAATGCGCAGGGCGCCAAGCGCGGCATGCAGCGGCTGATCGAGATCATCCGTACAGCACCCTACCAGCTTGATGCGAAAGCGCCTGACATCCTGATCATGTCACCGCCGCCGCTCGGCGAGACGGACGGTCCGGAATTCCGGCTGGTGTTCGAGCAGGGCATCGCACAGTCGCGCCTGCTCGCCGCCTTTTATGAAGATGCCGCCCGGCAGGCCGATTGCGCGTTTTTCGATGCGGGATCGGTGGCGAAGACATCGCCGGTCGATGGCGTGCATCTGGATGCAGACAACACACGGGCAATCGGCAAGGCCATTGCACCAATCGTTCGAGGCATACTCGATATTTAGTTCAGTCTTAGGAGGACCGAGACTTGGCCAATAATTACGACGTGATCATCATTGGTTCCGGCCCGGGCGGCTATATCGCCGCTATCCGTTCCGCGCAGCTGGGATTGAAGACGGCCATCGTGGAACGCGAGCATCTCGCCGGTATCTGCTCCAACTGGGGCTGCATACCGACAAAGGCGCTGCTGCGCTCGGCGGAAATCTTTCATTACGCCGAACACGCGAAGAATTACGGCCTGAAGATCGAAGGCAGCGTGACTGCCGATCTCAAGGCCATCGTTGCACGCTCGCGCGGCATTGCCGAGCGGATGAATGGCGGCGTCGGCTTCCTGATGAAGAAGAACAAGGTTGATGTCATCTGGGGCGAGGCCAAGCTGACCAAGCCCGGCGAGATCGTCGTGTCCAAGACCACCAAGAAGCCGGTCGAGCCGCAGGCGCCGCTGCCCAAGAATACCCTGGGCGAGGGCACTTATACGGCCAAACATATCATCATCGCCACCGGTGCCCGTCCGCGCGCGCTTCCGGGTATCGAGCCGGATGGCAAGCTGATCTGGACCTATTTCGAGGCGATGAAGCCGGAAGAAATGCCGAAATCGCTGCTCGTCATGGGCTCCGGCGCCATCGGCATCGAATTCGCATCGTTCTACCGCACGATGGGCGTCGATGTGACCGTCGTCGAAGTCATGCCGCAGGTCATGCCTGTCGAAGACACCGAGATTGCCAACTTTGCCCGCAAGCAGTTCGAAAAGCAGGGCATGAAGATCATTCTCGACGCCAAGGTGACCAAGGTCGAGAAGTCAGCCAATTCCATCACCGCCCATGTGGAAAAGAAGGACGGCAAGGTCGAAAAAATCACCGCGGACCGCATGGTCTCGGCTGTCGGCGTGCAGGGCAATATCGAAAACATCGGCCTTGAGGCACTTGGTATCAAGACCGATCGCGGCTGCATCGTCATTGACGGCTATGGCAAGACCAACGTTCCCGGCATCTATGCCATCGGCGACGTCGCCGGGCCGCCCATGCTGGCGCACAAGGCCGAGCACGAGGCTGTCATCTGCGTCGAGAAGATCGCCGGACTGCCGAACGTGCATCCGATGGACAAGGCCAAGATCCCGGGCTGCACCTATTGCAACCCGCAGGTCGCTTCCGTTGGTTTGACCGAAGCCAAGGCGAAAGCGGAAGGCTATGACGTCCGCGTCGGCCGTTTCCCGTTCGTCGCCAACGGCAAGGCGATTGCTCTGGGTGAAGATCAGGGCATGGTCAAGACCGTCTTCGACAAGAAGACCGGCCAGCTCCTCGGCGCCCATCTCGTCGGTGCTGAGGTGACGGAACTGATCCAGGGTTTTGTGGTTGCGATGAACCTCGAAACGACCGAAGAAGAACTGATGCACACGATCTTCCCGCATCCGACCCTGTCGGAAACGATGAAGGAAAGCGTGCTGGATGCCTATGGACGTGCACTGAACGCCTGATAACGAAAGGAATTCCGGTCCGTTGGTCACCATCAAGGACAGCAAACCCTGGATTCGCCTGTCATGGGCAATCCTCAAATGGTCCACCCTGATCGGCTTTGGGCTGGGGTTTGCTGCGTCTGCCTTGAGTCTGGTTTCCGGCAACACCATATCCATCAATGGCACGGCCATCGGCGGCTGGACCGGTGTGTGGGTAGTGACTTTTGCCTGCGGGTTGGGTGGTTTTCTTTTCGGTGCTATATGGGCTCTGGTGTTTCGTGCCATTGCGATTGCATCAGGACGATAGGGCGAGCGAGGGAAGATGGATCAGCCAGTCGGTATCATGAGCATGCCCGGTGTCGGTTTCTTCGGGATGCTGGTCATCGGCTTCATCGCCGGATATATCGCGGAAAAGGCGATGAGCCGCAATCATGGCTTGTTCACCAATATTCTTGTTGGTATTGCCGGATCGTTCGTCGGTGGCACGCTGGCCGGATTGTTGAATTTCAACTTTTACGGCTTTTTTGGAAATCTGATTGTTGCGACGGCGGGCGCGATTATCATTCTGTGGATTTTTGGCAAAGCCAGATCCTCGAATTAAACTAGGAAGTCCTGATGGTAACGGTTCTCGATACGATCGATCAAAAGCGGCGCCTGCGGCATCCGGAAAAGGCGCATCGTCCGGATACGGAAATTCTGAAGAAGCCGGACTGGATTCGCGTCAAGGCGCCGGTCTCCAAGGGGTATGCCGAGACGCGCGAGATCGTGCGCTCGCACAGCCTCGTGACCGTGTGCGAAGAGGCCGGTTGCCCGAATATCGGCGAGTGCTGGGACAAGAAGCACGCCACCTTCATGATCATGGGCGAGATCTGCACCCGTGCCTGCGCGTTCTGCAACGTCGCAACGGGATTGCCGACGGCGCTTGATCCGAACGAGCCGGAAAATGTCGGCAAGGCCGTCAAGAAGATGGGCCTGACCCATGTGGTCATCACCTCGGTTGACCGCGACGATCTTCCCGATGGCGGTGCCCAGCATTTTGCCGACGTCATCAACGCGATCCGCGCGATTTCTCCCGGCACAACGGTTGAAATCCTCACGCCGGATTTCCTGCGCAAGGACGGTGCGCTTGAGATCGTCGTTGCCGCGCGCCCCGACGTGTTCAACCACAATCTGGAAACAGTGCCTTCCAACTACCTCAAGGTGCGTCCGGGTGCCCGTTACTTCCATTCCATCCGCCTGCTGCAGCGGGTGAAGGAACTCGATCCGACCATCTTCACCAAATCCGGCATCATGGTCGGCCTCGGCGAAGAGCGCAACGAAGTGCTGCAGCTGATGGACGACCTGCGTTCGGCCAATGTCGACTTCATGACCATCGGCCAGTACCTGCAGCCAACGCGCAAGCATCATCCGGTTCTCAACTATGTCACGCCAGACGAATTCAAGTCCTATGCGACCATCGCCAAGACCAAGGGCTTCCTGGTGGTTGCATCGAGCCCGCTCACACGCTCGTCGCACCATGCGGGTGATGATTTCGCCAAGCTGAAGGCTGCACGCGAGGCGCTGCACGCCAACAGAAGCTGACTGAATGCCGAAATTCGATACGACACGCCCCGTGGTGCATCGGGCCGAGCAGATGTTCGATCTGGTGGCGGATGTGGAAAGCTATCCGCAGTTCCTGCCGATGTGCGAAAGCCTGAAGGTGCGCTCACGCAAGGAGCGGGACGGCAAGACGCTGCTCATCGCCGATATGACCGTGGGCTACAAGCTGATCCGCGAGACGTTTACCAGCCAAGTCCTGCTCAAGCCGGACGAGAAGGTGATCGAGACCAAATATGTCGACGGTCCGTTTCGCTATCTCGACAACAAATGGCAGTTCGTGCCCTCCGCAAACCCGGAACATTCCGAGGTCAAATTCTACATCGACTATGAATTCAAAAGCCGCACGCTCGGTTTTTTGATGGGATCGATGTTCGATATTGCCTTCCGGAAATTCACCGAGGCCTTTGAAAAACGCGCCGACCAGATTTACGGACGCGATTTATAACGTAAAACCATCTTTTGATTTGCCGGATAAATAAAGCACCCCACAGCGCAGGAATCGCCGCCGTAGGGTGTTCTGTTTCAGCCGTTTACCTGTCTGCTTGCCGCATCGATAATCCTGCCGCGCTCTGGTTCGTCGGAAATATCCAGGAGAACGACCAGACCGTCTCCAATGCTTTTTCGCAGAATGTTGCGGCCTGATGGCACCGTGGACAGCAGACCGTCGCTTTCGAGTGTCTGTATCCGGCTGCGGGATAAAGCCAGTTCCGAAGCCAGAAGCCGGTCGAGGCGCACGGTTGTTGTCAGTGGCAGTATGAGTTCAATCGACAGATGGGTTACATCCGGCGCGTGGGATAGAACCTGCTTCCTGACCGTAACATCCGAGAACTCCGTGACCTCCATTACCTTCAACCCCACTGGATTGAATGCCAGACGGTCGAGCCATTCCGGATCGTTGGTCTGAAGCGCTGTAAGGGTTTGCAGGTCGATATCCCGGACATGCCTGCGCTCGAAAATCGTGCGGTTCCACGTGTTGTCGCAGACCGTGCATTTGTAGATGAGCCAGGCATCGAGTTTGCGGCCATTGGCGTTGAGCCGGGCCTTGCCGCTGGATTGGAAGGGCCGCACGCAGCGGCAATGGCTGCAGGCGATGCGAGGCTGGGGAGCCGTTCGTGGAACAATGGTCCATTGGACGCAGAGAGTATTGGACATGCCGTCTTGATCTTCCTTTTGGAAGTTCAGCAAGAAGGCTGTCAGACAGTCATGGACTGAGCGCGGTGTGGCGTGTTCGGGGATGGGAAGAGTTTTGGGCCGATGCGTCTGCGCAAAGCACACGCTTGAATTGCCAACCGGCCTCTAACTCTGCCACCCGCTGAACATGTATCAGCACTGCCGGAACGCAACGCGCGTTGTCAGCAGCACAGGGTAATACAGGCGAGACCGGTCTTTACGATGGCAAAATGAGACTCCAGGCGGGTCAAAAACTCTTCCGCGCTGAGCCGTATCAAAATCCGGGCGCCATTGGAAGCCCCCGGATTTCTCCCGATCAAACGGCGTCTTGCGGCTTTTAGCGCTGTGCGGCAACCAGCAGAAACATCGGCCGCTCCAGTTCCTCGGCAAGCTCGGGCTGCGCGATGATCTGTTCTTTCGTCGGCTTCCATTCTTCCACGTGGGAGATGGTGAAACCCGCTGACATCAGCAGATTGAGGATGGTGCCGATTGTCCGGTGCTGTTTGATGACGCCTTTGGCCAGCCAGTCGGTCACACGCGGTCCCTCGACCAGATAGCCGTCGACGGGCCAGGATTTGCGGCCTTCCGCATCGATGAACCAGCCGGGACGGGATGGTGCCATAAAGATGGGATGTTCCATCGAGAAGATGAATGTCGCGCCGGGAACGAGTGCCTTGTGAACGGTCCGGAACAGCCCGGCCAGATTGTCGATGTAATGCAGGGTGAGTGAGCTATAGGCGAGATCATACGCTGCCTCGGGCAAGTCAAGCACCTCCAGATCGGCTCTGTCATAACGAATGGCCGCATCTGTCGACATTGATCGTGCCCGCGCCAGCATATTTTCCGAAACATCGAGGCCCAGCACCTCTGCGGCACCGTTCTCGCGCGCCCAGCGGGCAAACCAGCCAAAACCGCAACCAAGATCCACGGCGCGCAGGCCGTGAAGGTCTGGCATCAGCGCCTGCAAGGCAGGCCACTCCGCGGCACTGGCAAGACCGCCCACCGAGCGGCCCAACTGGCTGTAGCCTTCGAAGAAGGCCGGCGTATCGTAAATATTCTGTGTCATCGTGTTCTCCGTCTTGATGCCGATGGACGGCGCGCACCATAAAAAAGCCCCGTCCGTTGCCGGCGGGGTTTGCTGGTGACGCGTTGCGCTTTTCGATCAGCGTGCACGAAGTCCCTGCATCCCGCCTGTTGGGATGCCGGCAACCCGCGCAACAATCAAAACGTCATTCTCGATCATGGAACCGATATCCCATGCTGGCGGTGATGATGTCAAGAATGGCAAGTTTCCGCGCATCGGATGATTGATCGCAGCGGGACGATTCAGCTAGAACTGCGGCGCAACCAGCTTGGGAGAGAATGATGAGCGGCGTTGAGCCCGATTACACCCTTCACGGGGAAGCACCATCCGTTGACGACTATTGCCGGTTGCGGGTGATTTCCGGTTTGAGCCCGAAGAGCCGCGAGGCAGCTCTCATCGGTCTTCCCAACACGGTCTGCGGCGTGACGGTGACACTGGACGGTAAGGCAGTCGGCATGGGCCGCATCGTCGGGGATCGCGGCTGTTTCTATCAGGTGGTGGACATTGCGGTTGACCCCGCCCATCAGGCGCGCGGGCTTGGCAAGAAGATCATGACTGCGCTGATGGACTATGTGGCGGCGGAAGCGCCTGATGGCGCCTATGTCAGCCTCATCGCCGATGGCCCGGCCAAACATCTCTACGCAAAATTCGGCTTCGAGCCGGTGACGCCGGATTCCATCGGCATGGCGTTCCGGGTGTCGCGCTCCTGAGGTCAGGCGAGCGTCTTCAACACCAGATCGAGCGCCGTTTCGACGGCGTTTTGCCGGATGCTCGCGCGCCCCTGGTCGGGAAAAACATGCCGCACAGCCTGCGGTGCCTGTCCCTTGAGGGCGACACCGAACCAGACGAGACCAACCGGCTTGGCCGCCGATCCGCCGCCCGGACCTGCAACACCCGTCACCGCCACGGCAATGCCGGCGCGCGAGTGTTGCAATGCGCCCGCGGCCATGGCCAGCGCCACTTCCTCCGATACGGCGCCATGGGCAGCGATCACTTCCATCGGAATGCCGAGCATCGCGTGCTTGGCTTCGTTGGAATAGGTGATGAAGCCGCGATCCACCACGTCGGATGAACCGCCGATGTCGGTGAGGGAGGCCACAATCAGCCCGCCGGTGCAGGATTCGGCTGTTGCCAGCAAAATGCCTCTGGCGCGGCAGGCTTCCAGAACCGCGATGGCCTTTGTCTCTGCGATCAGTCCGCTCATTCCGGTAATCCTCCCGGATAGATCACCGATGCCGTAGCGATGGCGGCAATGCCTTCCTTGCGGCCGATAAAGCCCATCTTTTCATTGGTCGTCGCCTTGACCGACACGCGATCGGGCGTAATCCCGAGCATTTTCGACAGGGCGGCGGTCATGGCCTCGCGGTGCGGGCCGACTTTCGGTTCCTCGCAGATCAGGGTGATATCGGCGTTGGCGATGCGCCCGCCCGCCGCCTTGACGATTTTCACGGCATGCTCGACGAAAATATGCGAGGCGGCACCCTTCCATTGCGGGTCGGACGGCGGGAAATGCGTGCCGATATCGCCCGCGCCGCGCGTGGCCAGCAAAGCATCGGTCAGTGCATGCAAGGCGACATCCGCGTCGGAGTGGCCATTGAGCTTGCGGTCATGTTCGATGAAGACGCCGGCGAGCGTGACGCCATTGCCGGGCTCGAAAGAATGCACGTCATAGCCGTTGCCCGTGCGCACATCCGGGAAGGCGGCATGCCTTTGCGACAGACGGTCATCAGCCATATCGATATCCTTTGCCCAGGTGAGTTTGGTATTGTCAGCCGATCCCTCGACAATCCGCACCGGCAGGCCCTGCCACTCGGCAATGGCGGAATCGTCGGTGAAATCGGAACGGCCGATGGCGAATGCCGCATCATGCGCCGCCATGATCGGCCCATAGGGGAAGGCCTGCGGCGTCTGTGCCGCATAAAGCCCGGCGCGCGGCACCGTGGCGCTGACCATGGCATCATGGCCCGCTGCTTTCAGCGTATCGGAGACGGCAAGCACCGGCAGGACACCGATATGCGGCGTCAGGTTGAAAATAACCCGCTCGAGCAGGTCGGCGGAGATGAACGGCCGCACGCCGTCATGGATGAGCACGTGGTCCGGCGCCTGGTCCTTCAGGGCGAGCAAGCCAAGCCGGGTTGATTCCTGCCGCGTCGGCCCGCCGGTTACGCATGTGACCCGTGCCGCATAGTCTCCTGCCGCCAGGGCGAAGAGGGATTCGTCTTCCTTGTGGATGACAACGACGACATCGTCGATGAACGGGCAGCCGAGAAAGGCCCGCAGCGTATGCGCCAGAACCGCTTCACCGCCGATCTTGCGGTATTGCTTCGGTCCTTCAACGCTTTGGCCCGCGCGTTCCCCGCGACCAGCCGCCACAATGACGGCTGCCACCCGCATCTGCTTGTCGTTTGTACCTGCCGCCACACTTCTCTCCGTAACTCCAGACTGCGTTACCTCTTGCCGAGGCGAAAGACCAGAGGTTTAAACGAAATCTCGTCCATTCGAGGTGCTCTTTGCCTTGCCTAGTCCGGTGTTCCTGTCTAAAGGATAGGCGATTGGAAAATTGCATACGAAACAGGCAATAGTGACGTGATCGATCTGAATCAACCACTCGAGATAGGCGGCGTGCAGCTGCGTAACCGGGTGTTCCTTGCGCCGATGTCCGGTGTGTCCGACCTGCCGTTCCGCCAGCTGGCGTGGAAGGCCGGCGCAGGCATGGTCGTGTCCGAAATGGTTGCCAGCGCCGAGCTGTGCACGCGCGAGCGCGGCAACCTGCTGCGGCTGCGCGGAGACGGTCTCGGCACCCATGTGGTGCAGATCGCCGGACGCGAAACGAAGTGGATGGCGGAAGCCGCGCGCATCGCCGAAGGCGAGGGCGCGCATATCATCGATATCAATATGGGCTGCCCCGCCAAGAAGGTGACCGGCGGTTTTTCCGGTTCTGCCCTGATGCGCGATCTGGACCATGCCCTGACGCTGATCGAGGCGACCATTGGTGCGGTGAAAGTTCCCGTGACATTGAAAATGCGCCTGGGCTGGGATGACGACACCATCAATGCGCCGGAACTTGCCGCCCGTGCCGAACAGGCAGGTGTGCAGATGGTGACGGTGCATGGGCGCACGCGCTGCCAGTTCTATGAGGGCAAGGCGGACTGGCATGCCATCCGTGCCGTCAAGGCGGCCGTTTCCATCCCGCTTGTTGCCAATGGCGATGTGTTGAACCGCGACGATGCCAATGGCATTCTCGAGGCGTCGGGAGCCGATGCGGTCATGGTCGGACGTGGCTCCTATGGGCAGCCCTGGCTGCCCGGGACGATCGTTCATGGCGTGCAGAACGGTCAAGACACAGGCCTGATCGCCGATTATGCGGTCGCCCATTACGAAGCGATGCTGGCCCATTACGGCGAGCCGACCGGCATTCGCCATGCGCGCAAGCATCTCGGCTGGTATCTGGAAAAGCACGGTGTCGATATCAGCGCGGCTGAACGCGCCGCGATCATGACCGAAACCAATCCGCGTCTGGTTGCCGGGCGCCTGCATGCCGCACTCGCGCGGCCGGACGAACATGACATGAAGAAGGTTGCATGATGACATCGGCAGACAATGTTGCGATGGACGACAAACTGGCCGGGATCGTTCTCAATGCGATCCGCCATCCGGTGATCATGCTCGATGAAAGCGGGCATATTTCCTATGCCAATTCCGATGCGGAAGCGTTTTTCCGCTCCAGCGCCAGCATATTGAGCCGTAACACGCTGGAAATGCTGCTGCCATTCGGCAGCCCGTTGCTGGCTCTGGTCAAGCAGGTGCGGGAAAGCCCGTCGCCCGTCAATGAATATCGCGTCGATGTTTCGTCGCCGCGCCTCGGACAGGATCGCATTGTCGATCTCTACGTCACGCCGGTCAGTGAAGCGCCGGGATCGATCGTCATCCTGTTCAAGGAACGGTCAATGGCGGAAAAGCTCGACCGGCAGATGACCCATCGCGGCGCCGCCCGCTCGGTGACCGGTCTTGCATCCATGCTGGCGCACGAAATCAAGAACCCGCTGTCGGGTATTCGCGGCGCGGCGCAGCTGCTGGAAACCGGTCTCAACGATGATGACCGCGCCCTGACGCGGCTGATCACCGACGAGACCGACCGGATCGTCTCGCTTGTCGACCGCATGGAAGTGTTTTCCGACGAGCGCCCGATCGAGCGGGAGGCGGTGAACATCCACGTCGTGCTGGATCACGTCAAAGCCATCGCCAAGAACGGCTTTGCCAGCCACATCAAGTTCCATGAGGATTATGACCCGTCGCTGCCCTATGTTTTTGCCAATCGTGATCAGCTGGTACAGGTGTTCCTGAATCTGGTGAAGAATGCGGCGGAATCCATCGGCACGAGCGAGCCGGGCGAGATCACGCTGTCGACCGCCTTCCGCCCCGGTATCCGCCTGTCGATTCCGGGCATCCGCAATCGGGTATCCCTGCCACTCGAATTCTGCGTGCAGGATACCGGTTCAGGCGTTTCACCGGATATCATGCCACATCTCTTTGATCCGTTCATCACGACAAAGCCGAACGGCTCGGGTCTCGGCCTGGCGCTCGTTGCGAAAATCGTTGGCGATCATGGCGGTGTCATCGAATGCGATTCCGTACCGCGCAAGACGACATTCCGCATTCTGATGCCCGCATGGCAGAGCGATCCGTCGGACGACGACCATGCGGATGAAATGATTATATCGAAAAAGGCAGGATTCTGATCATGAGCTTGGGCAGCATTCTCGTTGCGGATGACGACGCAGCAATCAGAACAGTCCTCAATCAGGCGCTGTCACGTGCCGGTTACGATGTGCGCATCACATCCAATGCAGCCACCCTGTGGCGCTGGATTTCCGCCGGTGACGGCGATCTTGTCATCACCGATGTGGTGATGCCCGATGAAAATGCTTTCGACCTTCTGCCACGCATCAAGAAATCGCGCCCCGATCTGCCGGTTATCGTCATGAGCGCGCAGAACACATTCATGACAGCAATCCGCGCTTCGGAGGCAGGGGCCTATGAATATCTGCCAAAGCCATTCGATCTGACCGAGCTTGTCAGCATTGTCGGCCGTGCCTTGGCGGAACCGAAGAAAAAGCCGGAAAAATGGGCCAATGAAGAACAGCCGGATACCATGCCTCTGGTGGGCCGCTCGCCCGCCATGCAGGATATCTACCGCGTTCTTGCCCGCATGATGCAGACCGACCTGACCGTGATGATTTCAGGTGAATCCGGCACGGGCAAGGAGTTGGTGGCGCGGGCGCTGCATGAGTATGGCCGTCGCCGCAAGGGGCCGTTCGTCGCCATCAACATGGCTGCCATTCCGCGCGACCTGATCGAATCCGAACTGTTCGGCCATGAACGGGGTGCTTTCACCGGTGCGCAGAACCGGTCGAGCGGCCGGTTCGAACAGGCGGATGGCGGCACGCTGTTCCTCGATGAAATCGGCGATATGCCGATGGAAGCCCAGACACGCCTGCTGCGCGTACTCCAGCAGGGCGAATATATGACGGTGGGCGGACGCACGCCGATCAAGACCGATGTGCGCATCGTGGCCGCGACAAACAAGGATCTGCGGACGCTGATCAATCAGGGCATGTTCCGCGAGGATCTCTATTACCGCCTGAATGTCGTGCCGCTGCGTCTGCCGCCGCTGCGCGAGCGCGGCGAGGATATTCCCGACCTTGTCCGGCATTTCTTCAAGATGGCGGCAAAGGACGGCCTGCCGGAAAAACGCATCACCGCCGATGGTCTCGACTTGATGCGCCGCTATCCCTGGGCCGGCAATGTGCGCGAACTGGAAAATCTGGTGCGCCGTCTCGCCGCGCTTTATCCGCAGGAAGAAATCAATGCAGATGTGATCGAGGCGGAACTCAAGGCCGACCTGCGGCCGGCGGAGCCATCCTCGACGTCGATGTCCAACGAGGACATCACCATCGCCCAGGCGGTGGAACTCAGCATGCAGCGCTACTTCCTGTCCTATGGCGATGATCTGCCGCCGGTCGGGCTTTACCAGCGCGTGCTGGAGGAAGTGGAATACCCGCTCATCCTCTCATGCCTGACCGCTACCCATGGCAACCAGATCAAGGCCGCGGAACTGCTTGGGCTCAACCGCAACACGCTGCGCAAGAAAATCCGCGAACTGGGTGTCAACATCTACAAGAACACCAAGAACGATCTGGGCCGGTGATTCCGTTGGTGCGAGGGCATTTCCCGCCGTCGCCCATACAATTATCCGACTAAATATCCTTCCCGTGTGCGCCATCGAGCATGTGCACGGCCATTTTCTCCTAGAGCGGACCCTTGAACACGAAGAATGCGCCGCCGCAGATCATCGCGAAGCCGACGAGGTGGTTGATCGTAATTTTTTCGCCGAGATACATCACTGAAAACCCGGCAAAGACCAGAAGCGTGATCACTTCCTGAATGGTCTTCAGCTGGGCGGCCGAATAGATCTCGTGACCGTAGCGGTTCGCGGGTACCGCAAGGCAATATTCGGCAAAGGCAATCATCCAGCTGATGAAGATGACCAGAAAGAGCGGCCGGTCCGCGAATTTGAGATGGCCATACCAGGCAAATGTCATGAAAACATTTGAGCCAAGCAACAGGAGGATGGGGCGGATATAATCAAAGGAGGGCATGAAGTGTCCTTGGCTCTCAGCGTCTTTGGGCAGGGAATGCAGTAACGTTCAAACGGTCAAAACGATCCGGACAGCAGGCTTACGTCAAGTCGCGCGCAGCGGAAAGGGCGATCTGGAGTTTGGCGGCAAGACATGCGCGGTGTGACCTAAAGGCCATAGCCTTGATCAGGCGTTGACGGGCTGTCGTGGCGGGCGTGTCAGATGGATGACGGCAAAAATCGCCGAAGCAAGCAGCATCGCGAATCCCAGGAAGGAAAACAGGCTGGTCAGGTGTCCAGGCACATCGCTCCAGCGCGGCCTGATGATATCAGCCGTGTTGTAGGGATCGCCGCTATACTGGCACATGACGAAAGAGCCGCCATTGCGCACAAGTGTGGCATCGAGATCGGATACCAGGGCACTGACGGCGTCCCGGTGTTCAGGCATGTCACGCATATACACAAGCACAGCCTTCGTCGCAGCAAGATAGGCGTGCGAACAGGCATTGAACGGGCTTTGCTCATCCGCGATGCTGCCGGGGACAATGCCCCAGAGACAATAGCTGTATTGGATATTGGTGTAGTTCAGCAGCCGCCGGAATTTCTCATCGGTGCGGGTCATGCGGGCCGCCAGATCGAGGATCGGCTTGCGGTAGTCGGCGATAACCGCCATTTCACCATGGGACAGGCTTGGAATGGAAATGCCCGATGTATCGGTACCGGCGCTGCTGCGGTGCGCCCAGCCGCTTTCGGTTTGCAGCATGAACAAGCATGAGAGCAGAGCCAGAAGCCAGCCTCCCGGGCATCCCATGGGGATATCGAAGCGTTGCGGTCTCATGACAGTCCCATCGGCAGCGGAAGCCTGAACGCCCGCGGGCGTTCAGGAATGGCGCGACTGCGCTCAGCGTGCCGCATGCAGGCGATAGCGCGGACGCTGTCCGGCCAGAACCCGTTGAGCCAAAGCGCCGAAGAGCAGACCAAGCGTTGTCCAGACGATCACATGGATGCCCAGCGATGCGACGCGGAAGTTCCAGAGAACGGTCGGTGAGAACTGTTCGGGAACTTCATTGATGGCGGGAAGCGCGTATTGCACCAGCGCAATGAACACGACATAGGCGGCACCGGCCATCAATGTCGCGTTCCATGCGCCGTGCTGGGCATAAAGGCGCTTTGCCAGACCCACAGCCGCCGCAAGGGCACCGAGCGAAACCACCAGCATGACGAAGAACAGTTCCGTTCTGGCCCCGATGGTATCCGGGCTGCCAACCGCAGGCGGATTCATCGGGTACTTGATGCAGGGAACGAGAACAATTGCCACAAAACCTGCGAGCGCCAGCAGGGCCGCCGTACTGCGCGGGCTGAGGGAACTGACCCGGCCATGCACAAAGGCAAAGACCAGGGAGAACAATCCGCCAAGCGCGGCACTGTAGACGACAAGGCCGGTAAACAGGCCGATGCCGGCCTGTGTCGCCCGCGTGACAAGCTCCGGTTCAGCCGCTGCGCCGGCCGCCTGGCTCATCTTTTCCTCGAAGGCAATGGCATGATCAACCTGCGGTTCACCGAACACCCGGGCAAACCCGAACGCCAATAACCCTGCGATGACCCCTGCGATCATGCCGCGGATCAAAAGATCTCTTGTCATTGTTTTGTTTCCTCAGTGGCAGGGAAAACCGAGGAGATGGCGGCCGTCATGAACGAATTCGTGCACATACATGCCCGAGAAGAGCGACATCGCACCTTCTTCCGCACCAATGAAATAGATTGCGAGCAGCATGATCAGCCCGCCGAAAATGGCCCAGGGCAAGACTTCGCCAAGAGGAATGGGCGTGACGCCTGCTGACGGCGTAAGAGCGATATCGGACATGAATTTTCTCCCAGAATGACGCGTTCACTAACGGAATAAATGATGTTGCGGCCAGGGTCTGGCTTTCAATCAGTGAAAAAGGACTGATTAATTACAGTGGCGCGACCGCTCCGGAATTTCACCGGCTTCCAAACTCGCAACAGCACGGTTATATCTGTGCGCGCCGCAGACTGTCAATGAACGGTCTGCAGGCTGTTTCCGGTTTTTTCCTGAGGGTTTTGAGGGATATTTTGACCAGAGCCACGCGGTTGACCCTTGTTTGCCATGGCGCCACACCGGCGGTCCGCACAGGTGCTTTCCCCGCCGACGAAGCGCTTGAACCCGGGGAAGCCCAAAACCTGCAGGCTATTGCCGGGCATTTGCGCCGTGCGCACCGTGTTTTGATCAGTCCGGCGCTGCGCGCCCGGCAAACCGCCGATGCCCTGGGTCTGGTATCCGTTGTCGATGCGGCGTTGGCGGATATCGATTACGGGAAATGGGCGGGGAGGACACTCGCCGCTGTCCACGAAGCTCACCCGGACGATGTAACGGACTGGATGAACAATCCCGCCTCGGCCCCGCATGGCGGCGAATCCATCCATGATTTTCTCGTCAGGATTGCAGATTGGATGAGCGCGCATATGCATGATGGCGGTCACACAATCGTGGTGACGCACGCTTCCGTCATTCGTGCCGCTGTTCTGAGCGTGTTGCAGGCACCGGATTCCGCATTCTGGCGCATCGATGTCGAGCCGCGCAGCTGTACGGAAATGAGCAGCGACGGCCGCCGGTGGATGCTTCGCGCTGCCGCCTGCGTGCCGCCGCATCCCACAGGGATTCTGCCATGATCCCGGCAAAAATCAGGCTTAGCTTTCGCCGCGCGGTCGCACCCTTTCTCCGGATCCGTCAAATCCGCCCGCTCACAGGAGTTCTCATGTCACGGCTCATTCGTATTTTTGCTGTCGCAACGGTCCTTAATGCCGGCCTGTTGGGGCAGGTATTGGCGCACGCCCATCTTGAATCGGCAGTTCCGGCCGAAAACGCCATCGTGAAGGTCTCGCCCGTCGAGATCGATCTGACATTTTCCGAGGGTTTGAACCTGAAATTCTCAGGTGCAACGATCACTGGCCCGGGCAAGGCGACCATATCGACGGGACAGGCCAAACTGTCGATCAACGACCACAAGACACTGGTTATTCCGCTGTCGGCCCCCCTCGCGTCGGGGGAATATACCGTGAACTGGACCGCACTTTCCACCGACGGTCACAAGACCAAGGGCAGCTATACATTCACCGTCAAACCCTGATGGGGTTGGAGACCACGCTTGTTCTGTGCAGGTTCGTGCACAATACGTCCACGATGTTCCTGTGGGGCGCGTTTGCCTATCTCGCACTGCTTGTGCCCAAACCCCTGGCGCTGGAGATCGGGGAGCGCCTGCGTCCTGCGAGCGGGATCGCGGTCTTTCTGGCTATCGGAACGATCTTTGCCGCTCTGCCGCTGCAGGCTGGAATGATCGGGCAGGGCTGGAGCGATGCCGTCGATCTCGGAACCATCCGCGACGTGCTGCTTGAGACAAGCGTCGGCCGCGGCTGGGCGATACAGGTCGCGGCGGCCCTGCTTTTGTTGCCCGCATTGGCTCTCTCGCCACGCCGCGCGTCCATCGCTCTTGCCATGGCTTCGGGGCTGCTTCTGGCAAGCCTGGCATTTTCCGGCCATGCCACAATGCGGGAGGGCTGGATCGGCGCGGCCCACCGTTTTAACGATATGGTGCATGTGCTCTCGGGCGGCGCGTGGATCGGCGCGCTGATACCGGTCGTGCTGATCCTTGGCCGGTTGCGCCAGGCGGAATGGCGTGTGACTGCGCAAACGGCGCTGATGCGGTTTTCGTCGGCCGGTCATGCGGCCGTCGCACTGGTGATCGCATCCGGCGTGGTCAATACCACGCTCGTCCTTCGACGTCTGCCGGCTGATTGGACATCCCTCTATCAGGCCTTGCTGGCGCTGAAGATCATTCTGGTTGTGGTGCTGACCGGACTGGCCCTGATCAACCGGTATGTTTTCGTTCCGCGCATGCGCACCAGCGAGGCAGGTTCCATACGCGCCATACGGCTCGGAACCCTGACGGAGATCGCACTGGGCATTGTCGTGCTCGGGCTGGTTGCCTGGTTTGGCATGCTCGAACCCGTCTAGGTCGAAAAATGTGAGGGGCAAGTCACGTTCGATTGGGCTGTCTCGTCTTGGTGGCGCAAGACCAATTGCAGGCAATGACAGGAGACTGGCACATGATCAGGAATATCTTTCTCGCAGGCGCCAGCGGCGCGGTTGGCAGGCGGCTCGCACCGCTGTTGGTGGAGGCCGGATATGTGGTGACCGGCACCACGCGAAGCGCCGAGAAGGCCGCTTCCTTGCGCCAGATCGGGGTTGAGCCGGCCATTGTCGATGTTTTTGATGCCGAAAAACTCAAATCCGTTGTGGCTGAGGCCGAGCCCGATGTGATCATACATCAGCTCACGGATTTGCCGCACGGTGTCAGTCCTGCGGCGATGAAGGATTTCATCAGCCGCAATGCCCGCATCCGCAGCGAGGGAACCGCTAATCTCGTACAGGCGGCAAAAGCTGCGGGTGTCGGGCGTATTATCGCGCAGAGTATAGCCTGGGCCTACGCACCGAAACCCGGTGTGTTCATCGAAACGGATCCGCTTGATCTGCACGCGGAAGAACCCCGTGCAACGACCGTTGCCGGTGTCGCGGCCATGGAACAGGCCGTGTTGAACGAGCCCGGCATGGAGGGCATTGTCCTGCGCTACGGCTTTTTCTACGGGCCAGGGACCGGTGTCGATATGCCGGCCAATCCGGATTTGCGCGTCCATGTCGATGCGGCCGCCAGCGCAGCACTCAAGGCTATCGAGCGCGGTGCAAGCGGTGCCTACAATGTTACCGAGACGGACGTTGTCGCCAACAGCTGGAAAGCCCGCCATGCGCTCGGCTGGGACGCCGCATTTCGCATTGACCGCCGGCCATAGACCCTCGCGATAACAGGCGCGAGGCGAATCGACAGACGGCCTCCCACAGAGTTGGGAGACGGGCAAAGCGCAATCTGGTTCTAGCACAGGTGGCAGAACCGGAATCCGGTGCCCGTTTTGACGGGAGTTTTAACCGTGCTTTCGTTTCAGCATGGGATGCCATGCCCTATGCTGTGGCCAATCGTCAAAGAATGGCCCATGAAAAACGTGTCCGACCTGAACAGCAAATCTGCCGGCCGCGCCGGCAAGAATACGTTGGAAGAGCAGAGCAGGCAGGCTTTGCTCTCCAGCGCAGCCGGGCGTTCATCGAAAGCGGTAAAGCGCACAATGAGCCAGTATTTCAAGAGCTTGTCGGATGTTGATGCGGCCAGACATCACGTGGAGAAGGCCAGGCGCACCGCTGATGACAGCTTGAACCGGGCCAAAGCTGCACCAAAACCGCATGAAATCACTAACCCGGCCTTTGTTGCGCTGTTCGAGGCGCACCAGCATGATCGGGAGGTGCTTTTTGCCGCCATGCGCGCGCTTGACCGGGCTCAGGAAGTGCTGCAATCGGAGGCAGAAAAGACGGCATTTTTTGCCAGGGATGACGATCAGCCACGCTGAAAGTTGCAATCTATAGGTGAATAAACACACCACAAGATTGTATTTTACAGACTTTTGCTCTCCGCCGGCCTATCAATCCGCTGTTCGATGTCATCAACAACGGAAAATCTGCGTGAAAAAACTCATTTCCCTGATCATGGCGGCAAGTTTTGCCTGCTTCGCTTTTTCAGCAGCAGCGCGGGCGGACAATGCCGCGACCGAGCTGTTCCAGAAATATCTTGCCAATGGCCGCATCGGCGAGGCCGATGAGCAACTGCTCGCCTTGGCGGCGAAAGCGACGAACAATGCCGATGCGCAGCTGGGCCTGGGCCTTGTGCGCACCGCCCGCGCGTTCGAAAAGCTGGCGCAATCGCTTTTCAAACACGGATTTGGTTCGAAATCGGATGGCTATGAATTGTATCTGGGGCTGGGCGCCAGCCAAATCGCCAGAAACGGCAATCCGGAACCCATCACCCATGAGCAATTCCGCGGTATTCTCGCAACGTTTATTGCCGATCTCGATTCTGCCGACAAGGCACTTGCCGCCGTTGGCGATAAGCCGGCAAAGTTGAAGGTCGATCTTTCCGTTGCCCGGTTTGACTGGAACGGCGATGGCAAGGTTGGGCCGGAAGACCATATCGGCCGTGCCATTTCGGATACCAATGAAAACGGCGATCCTCTGCCCTTCATTGTCGGCTTCGACACCGCCGATGCGAAATGGCTGCAAGGTTATGACAATCTGCTGATGGCCGTCGCCAAGGCATGGCTTTCCCATGATTTTTCCGAAAGCTGGAACAGCAGCTTCAGCGTGGTGTTTCCCCGCGCTGTCTCGACCATGTCGGCAGTCAATGGCAGGGGCGCGGACGAATATACGATGTTCGGGGTGAACAAGGCACAGGCCGATGACATCGCTGATTTCATAACCCTCATTCACACCATTCGCTGGCCGGTTGCCGAGAAGGCGATGTGGAGCGAGGTGCGCGTTCATCTGAAGAAGGTGATTGCACTCAACCGGGAAACCTGGGCCCTCATCGACAAGGAAACCGACGACGACCATGAATGGCTGCCCGGCCCGAAGCAGAAGAGCGGTGTGCTGCCATCCTTCAATGTCACGCAGGAGCGCATCCAGGCCTGGCTCGCGGTGTTGTCGCAATTCGAGGCGGCCCTGGATGGCAAGATCCTCATTCCCCATTGGCGCTTTGACAAAGGTATCAATCTGGCCAAGGTTTTCGACGATCCAAGGCCGTTTGATTTCATCCTCTGGCTCACCGGTCCGGCTGCCGTGCCGTATCTTCAGGACGGCCCGGCGATGAGCAGCGGCGAATGGAACCAGATCACGGCTATCTTCGAAGGAAATTTCGCCTCTTACGCCTTTTACTTCAATTAGAATAAAGCCGTTCGGGTGTCGGCCGATGGTAATCGTTGGCCGATCTCGTGACGAGTAACGAGGGCGGGCGCTTCTTCAAGCCTTAAACTTTTGCCGTTGCGGTCTATATGTATCAAGGACGCACCATGGCGTGCGTTCACGATCTTGCGCGCGTTCCGTGCGCAACAGACGCTCCTGACTTTCATCGAATACTCCAATTCAAACGAAAGAACTGTGACAATGTCCCAATCCATTGCATCCCAATCCGGTACATTCAGAATTGGCGGCGATATCGAAATCAATCGTCTTGGCTTTGGCGCCATGCGCATCACTGGCCGTGGTATCTGGGGGGAGCCCGCCGACAAGCCGGAAGCCATTCGCACCTTGCAGCGCCTGCCTGAACTTGGCGTGAACTTCATCGATACGGCAAATTCCTATGGTCCGGATGTTTCGGAACTTCTGATCAAGGAAGCCCTTCATCCCTATGGCGACATTCTCGTTGCCACGAAGGCTGGTCTTACGCGCGAGGGACCGGACCGTTGGACGCCGAAGGGCGATCCGAAGTACCTGATCGACGAGGCGCATAAGAGCCTTCGCCAGCTTGGTGTTGATCAGATCGGTCTCTGGCAACTGCACCGGATCGACTCGAAAGTGCCGCGTGACGAGCAGTTCGGCGCTGTGAAATCGCTGCTCGACGCGGGTGTGATCCGCCACGCCGGACTGAGCGAGGTGTCTGTTGAAGAGATCAAGGCCGCTTCGAAATTCTTCAAGGTGGCGACGGTGCAGAACCGCTACAATCTCGTTGATCGCGCAAGCGAGGATGTCGTGGATTACTGCACGCAGAACGGAATCGGCTTCATACCCTGGTTCCCGCTGGCTGCGGGTGACCTGGCAAAGCCGGGCGCGTTGCTGGACACCATCGCTTCCCGTCACAAGGCGACGCCGGGCCAGATCGCCCTGGCATGGGTGCTCAAGCGCAGCCCGGTCATTTTGCCCATACCGGGAACATCCAAGGTCAAACACCTTGAGGAAAACGTCGATGCCGCGAGGATCAGCCTCTCCGATGAGGAATTCAGCGCGCTGGACCGGGAAGGCAAGGCACTCGCCGGACGATGAATTTTCTTGGGAGAACGCAGAAAAGGCCCGGTTTTCCAGGCCTTTTTCCTTTGCTTCTTGTAAACAGCATTCGCCCGTCTAAAGTGCGGCAAACAACAGGAGAAACGCCATGAAGATCAGTGCACGCAATCGGCTGAAAGGGACAGTTGTCGAAGTGACCAAGGGAGCAACGACGGCCCATGTCCGCATCGATGTCGGCGGTTCAATCGTCACGGCATCAATCACCAACGAAGCCGTTGACGAGTTGCAGCTGAAGGTTGGCGACAGTGCCTATGCCGTCGTCAAGGCTTCCGACGTCATGGTCGCCGTTGACTGATTGACCAGCCACGCCGGCAATGAAGGTGCCCGTTCGCGGGCACTTTCCGTTTGTGCACGACAACCGCTTGCCTTTTAATGTTGACTGAGTCAATACTCAAGCCGGTCAACAGCAAAGGAATGGGCCGATGCCGGAACCGGTCGCAGAAATACGCACGTTCAATCGCTTCTACACCCACATTATCGGCCTGCTGGATGAGCATCTGACCGACAGTCCGTTTTCGCTTCCCGAAGCGCGCATTCTCTATGAGCTTGCCAACAATGACACCGTCAAAACGGCTGCCGACCTCTCGCGGATACTCGATATGGACACCGCGCAGATCAGCCGGATACTGGCGCGGTTCAAAGCGCGCCAGCTTGTCAGCAGCGCGGTCAGCACCGATCATGCCAAGCTGCGTATCCTCTCGCTGACGCCGGAGGGGCAGGCTGCCTTCGCAGCGCTTGACCGAAGCGCAATCGAGAGGGCCAATGCCGTGCTTGCACCGCTCGATACAGCCCGTGTCAGCCGCTTGACCCAATCCATGCGCGAGATCCGCTCCATATTGGGCAATCGATCCGAAACGGTCAGCCCGGCTCCGGCCTACACCTTGCGGGCTCCCAGGGCAGGTGATCTTGGCCTGGTCGTTCACAGGCAGGCCTATCTTTACAACAAGGAATACAATCTGGATTGGACGTTTGAAGGTCTGATTGCCGGCATCATGTCCGGGTTCATCGCAAATTTCGATCCGGCGCGGGAGCAGGCGTGGATTGCCGACCGGAATGGTGAAATTGCCGGCTCGGTCTTTCTCATGCGCACGGACGACCCGCAGGTCGGCAAATTGCGCATGCTCTATGTGGAACCGTCAGCGCGGGGATTGGGCATCGGCTCGGCGCTTGTTGCCGCCTGCATCGAGCGGGCGCGGGCGGTCGGCTATCACAAGCTGACCCTCTGGACAAATGACTTTCTGCTTTCGGCCCGGCGCATTTATCAGGAAGCCGGATTCAAGCTCGTGGAGGAAGAACGGCACCATTCTTTCGGCCACGACCTTGTTGGACAGACGTGGACACTTGATCTGCGGCCGGAATGAGCCGGCCTAGGACTTGACACGGCGCAGAAGCTCGCGGGCAATCTGCAGCACGTCCTTTTCCCGGATGCCCACCGTGACATCTTCGACATCGTCGATGGTTTCGCCGGCAACCAGCCGGATCGGGTTATGGCCCTTGGCAACAATCATTGTCTGTACCCGGCGCGGAATGGCTGGCAACAGGAAGCGTTTGACGCACTCCACCAGAACCTCGCGCTTGTTGGGTGCCAGCTTGCCGAGTTTTTCGCGCAGCAGCGCGCCAAACATATTGCCGTCAGCAAAACCAAATTTGCTATCAAGATCAAAGGCATGCAATTGATATTCAAAGTGAGCCATGTTGCTCTCCCATGGGCGTCCGTCCGTGGTGCCAGATTGTGACGCCTGATCGTTTCCAGAGATATGGTGCGTGACCCGAAGGTTTTCACGTTCTTTTTGCCAATCGACACCAGATATTACAATGAGCCGGAAATCTTGATAATTCAATTGGTCTTTAGACGGGGCTTTCATTGTCACGGCGAGCCGGGTAGGTTACAGGAAGTCTATCTGCGGCGCTGCGTGATGCGGTGCGTTGTAGCGTAAACGGCAGGTGCCGGGCGCGCCTCCGGCAGATCCAAAACGACCCATACAAGGACTACCCCGGTTTGAAACATCTCAATGAATTCGCTGATCGCCGCAAAGCGGCGGCCGAGGCCAAGCAACTGCTTCTCAAAAAGTTCGAAAAAGCACCAAAGCCGACCGACCCGGAGGTGCAGGCAAAACGCGCAGAACGGGAAGCCATTGCGGCGGCACGTGCGGCACGGCAGGCAGAACGCGAGCGCGTAAAGCAGGAAGAACGGGACCGCAAACTTGCGGAAGCCGCAGCCGTGGCAGAAGCAGCAGAAGCCGCCGCAAAGGCGCTTCAGGCCGAGTCAAGCAACCGGATCGCCCGCGTCGTCGCCGATGAGGCCGAGCGCAAGGCGGAACGCGATCGCCGCTACGCTGCCCGCAAGGCAAGACAGCGCTAACGGCTTCTCTTTTAGTTGCTGTAGGCGCCCAGATAATCCAGCTTGCCGATGGGAACCCCATTGTGCCGCAGGATGTCATGGGCGGTGGTGACGTGGAAAAAGAAGTTCGGCAACGCGAACTGCAGCATGTAGTCATGGCCGCCCAGATGCGCCTTGTGCGGACCAAAGCTCAGGGTAACCTCGCGGTTTTCGCTGTCATCGAGCACTGATGTGTCCAGGCCTTCCAGAAAGGCCACGGTCTTGTCTATCCGCGCCTTCAGATCGGCAAAGCTCACTTCATCGTCGGGGAAGCTTGGCACTTTGACATCGGTCAGGCGGGCAATGGTCGCCTTGGATGTGTCACTGGCCCGTTGGATCTGTCCCGAAAAGGGCAGCATGTCGGGGGCTAGGCGCGCACTGACCAGCACGGAAGGGTCGATCTTCTTTTCCTGCGCATAGGCTTCGGCCTTGGCAATCAGCGCCGAGACGATCGAAAACCCGCGGATAAAGACCGGGACTGAAATCTGATACATGGAGAGCGGCATGGGTGTTCCTTCCGGGAAGCATGCTTGTTTAAGCAGTTGCGCTTTCCGATTCCGGAACAGCAACCGCATCAGGCAAATATATGCGGCTCGCCAAGGACTTCAATGCGCACATGATCCCCGGTTGCAGGAAGATTGACTGCGGAACATTTTATCTGCACCGGCGCGGCCCTCTGGCCATTGCAAGAACCGTGGTCTCCCATGATGGCAAGCGTCACCGTGCACACCGCACCGCCGAATTCGATGTCAACGACCCTGCCATAACCGGCATTCCCGTCAGGGGCGGCCATGGCGTCGCTCTCGGTGACGGAGACAAGTTTCAGCTGTTCGGGGCGCAGCATGATTTCCGCTGTGCCCAGCCGTTCGGCTGTCCGTGCCTTCAGCCGGCCAAACGCGCAATCGATCCAGCCGTTGCCGATCTGCGCCGGCAGCAGAATTGCATCGCCGAGAAACGACGCCGTCGTGCGGTCCGACGGGTTCAGATAGAGCGAGCGCGGCGGTCCGGCCTGAACCAGTTTGCCCTGCCGCATCACGGCGACCTGATCCGCAAAGGACAGGGCTTCCGCCTGATCGTGAGTGACCAGAATGGTGGTAATGCCGGCTTTTTTCAGAACCGCGGCAACGGCCTTGCGCATGTTTTCGCGCAGACCGGTGTCGAGCGCGGAAAACGGCTCGTCCAGCAGCATCAGCTTGGGCTGGCGTGCCAAAGCCCGGGCAAGCGAGACCCGTTGCTGCTGTCCGCCGGAAAGCTGATGCGGCCGGCGGTTCAGCATGACGGGGTCGAGCTCGACCATATCCATGAGGGCAAGGATACGCTGGCTGCGGTCGGGACTGCGCTTGTCCAGGCCAAAGCCGATATTGTCGGCGACGGTCAGGTGCGGGAAAAGCGAGCCATCCTGGGTCACGAACCCGACACTGCGGCGATGCGCCGGAACGATCGCCGCGCCCTCGGCCAATACGTCGCCATTCAACGTCACCTGGCCGCTGTCCGGGGCTTCGAACCCGCCGATGAGACGCAGCAGGGTGGTCTTGCCCGATCCCGATGGCCCGACAACCGCCGTGCGGCTGCCCGCTGGGACTGACAGCGTGACATCATCGACGGCGGTGGTGACACCGTATCGTTTTGTTACACCGCGAATGTCGAGAAAGGTCATCGTCCAATTATCCGTTTCGATTGGGCATGCAGCAGGAGCGTGAGGGGCAGGGACAGCACCACCATCATCAGTGCATAGGGCGCGGCCGCCGCGTAATCAATCTCGCTGGTCAACGACCAGAATTCCGTCGCCAATGTACGCGTGCCATTGGGCGCAAGCATCAGCGTGGCCGTCAATTCGTTGGTAATGCCGAGTGCCACCAACGCTACACTGGCGGCGGCGCCAGGCGCGGCCAGCCGCATGGTAATGCGCGTGACCGCCTGCACCGGCGTGCGCCCGAGCGCCATGGCGGCCCGCTCCAGTTCGACAGGCGCCTGCGCGATGCTGGCCCGCAGTCCGACGAGGGCGCGCGGCAGGAAGAGCAGCCCGTAGGCGAGCAGCAATGTCGCCGCCGTCTGATAGAGCGGCAGGACAACACGCACTGTGATTGTCACAAGCGCCAGCGCGACCACGACACCGGGCAGGGAGCCGACATAATAATGGCAGGCCTCGAGGGCTCGCTGCATGCGGCCGGGAGCCCGCACCGAAAGCCAAGCCATGGGGGTCGCTGCGATGGTGGCCAGCAAGGCCCCGGCAACGGCCAGCAGCAGTGTTGTCCCGAAGGCAGCGCCGATTTCGTTCAGCTTCCACACCGATGTGCCGCCGGCAATCAGCCAGCGGCCAAGGGTGACGAATGGAACGCCCAGCGCCAGCGCCGTGGTTGCCAGCGGAATGAGCAGGCAGGGCAGAGCAAGCCAGCCCAGCCGGTACTTTGTGATCGGACGGGCTGATCCCGAGCCGACACGCGCATAGCGTTCATTGCCACGGATCAACGCTTCCAGCGCCAGCAAACCGGCGCAGCACAGCACCAGAACACCGGCCAGCATGTTGGCGGCAGGGCCGTTGAAGGTTGACTGGAACTGGTCGACGATGGCTGTCGCAAAGGTATCGAAGCGGATCATGACGAAAAGGCCGTATTCCGCCAGAAGATGCAGGCCGATCAGCAGGGAGCCGCCGCAAATGGCAAAGCGCAGCTGCGGCAGGAGCACCCGGAAGAAGACCCGCCACGGCCCGAGGCCAAGCGATGCGCCGACATCTTCCATGGCCGGATCGACGCGCCGCATCTGCGCCGCGACCGGAAGATAGAGAAACGGGAAATAAGCCAGAACGGAAACCAGCACGCCGCCGAACAGGCCATGCAGGCTGGGGGCCATGCTGATCCAGGCATAGCTGTGGACAAAAGCCGGGACGGCAAGCGGCGCAACCGCCAGCCACGCCCACAGGCGGGCGCCAGGCAGGTCGGTGCGCTCGGTCAGCCAGGCAAGGCTGACCGCCAGAACGATGGAAAGCGGGATTGTCCAGACTTCCAGCAGCACCGTGTTGATCAGGAGTTCGCCGACGCGGGCGCGGAACACCAGGGTGACGACCGTATCCCAGCCGGTCTGGATGGTCACCCAGATGACGAAGCCGAGAGGCAGAAGGCTGAGCAGGGCAACAAGCCCCGCAAGGCCGAAAACGGATAAAAACGGCAGGCGACGCACGGCATGATGCGGGACCAAGGCCAGCTGCGCAGCAGCTGCATCGGGACGTTGGCCGTTTATTGATCCGGTAGACAACAATTCACATTTGCTTTCATATGCACGAACACCCGCCGGCGGCCAGATTGGCCTTCATACCCGAAGGGGAATCGAACAACACCCCCTGCAAGATCAAATGTCTGTGCAGGAGGTGTCCAGAGTTATTTCATTGCCGGCTAACCGGCATTGTGGTTACAGCAGGCCCGCTGCCGTCATCAGGTCCGTCACCTTCTTGCTGTTCAGCTTCGAAGGTTCGACCTTCGGCGCCTGCAGATCGGCCAGAGGCACCAGAGCGGCATTGGATGCCGTATCCTTGCCAACGGCATATTCGAAGGAATCGCCGTCCTTCAATACTGCCTGGCCAGCCTTGCCGGTGACCCACTTCAGGAATGCCTGGGCATCGTCCTTGTGCTTGCTCGAAGCGAGAACACCGCCGCCGGAAATGCTGACGAATGCGCCCGGATCCTCATGCTTGAAGTAGTGCAGGGACACGTTCTTGGTGTTTTCGCCGGTTTTGGCCTTATCGCCGAAATAGTAATAGTGATAAATCACCGCGCCTTCGATTTCTCCGGCATTGACGGCCTTCATGGCGACGCTGTTGCCCTTGTAGGCGGTCGCATTTTCCTTGAGTGCCTTCAACCACTTGGCTGTGGTTTCCTCGCCCTTGAGTTCCAGAAGCGCGCTGACGATCGCCTGGAAATCCGCGCCAGCCGGTGCGGCACCCCAGCGGCCCTTCCAGCTTGCATCAGCAAGGTCGAGCAGCGACTTCGGCAGCTTGTCTTCCGTCAGTTTGTTCTTGTCATAGGCGAACACGGTGGAGCGGGCGGCAACGCCGGTCCAGCGGCCATGTTCCGGGCGGTAATTGGCCGGCACCTGATCGAGCACTGCCTTGTCGAGCGGTGCGAACAGCTTGGCATTGTCGACCAGAACCACTCCCGGGGAATTTTCCGTCAGGAATGCGTCAGCCGGGGAAGCAGCGCCTTCCTGCACGATCTGGTTGGCCAGTTCCATGTCCTTGCCGTTGCGGATCGTCACCTTGATGCCGGTTTCCTTGGTGAAACCGTCGGCCCACGCCTTGGTGAGGCTTTCATGCTGGGCATTATAAACAACGATGCCATCGGCGTTCTGCGCCATCGCCGGCGCGGCGATCAAGGCAACAGCGAGCGCCGCAGCACTTGCAAAAGTCGGAAAGTTGATTTTCATGAAAACCTCTTTGATTTGTATGGCTTGCAGAGCAAATTTCGGTTGCGCCAGCAATGGACCCCGGAACAAGTGAGCCATACAAAACATGAGCGCTCTGGTCAACAAAAAATGGTTGGCGCTTATAACCCAAAATGCCTATCACAAAATAGTTATCACCAGCTTTGTCGGGTGTGATTTGCGTTCCGGCGCAAAGAGGAATCTACTCGTTTTGTCCGCGATTTTGGCGTGCCACAGGCACGGCAGTGCGGCATTGCAAAACTTTCAGTCATATCCAGGGAGTGTGTCATGCCTTTTTCAAGCAGGGACCAACGCATTCACTCCACGACGGATTGGGATATCATGCAGCAGGCCCATGACCGGGCTTCCAAAATGCTCGATCGCTGCCCGAAAACCCACGCTCGCTGCAACCAGCTCGCCCGGATTGTCATTGCGATCTACGAAAGCGGTGTGCGCGATGTGGATGAGCTGGCCGTCATGGCGGCAAATCGCGAACTGAACGTCTTGGCGGAGAGAGGGCATTTTCAAAAGCCGTTCCGCTTCACGCCAGCCGACGAACGCCCGCAAACGCTGCATTCGTGAGACCTTGCTCCGTTAATCCGACATGAGTATGCGTGAATCACGAAAGCCATCGCGCGCGACGGCTCTTCGAGGCATCGATGAAAATGTTGCCGCTCTTATAGCGCATCTCGACTTTCAGCGACCGTAAGATCAGAAATCGGCACGTTTCAGCACCTGCCACAATCTGCTACACCGCATTTGCCGTTTGAGGCCGGATTCGCGTGTGGAGAGAGTGATGACTGATGCGTTCAACTGGCTCAATGCGCCGCCGTCCCATCACGGTGATGCCCGTTTGCTCACGCTAGCGACGGCTGAGAATACCGATTTCTGGCAGCATACCTTCTATGGTTTCGAACGCGACAGCGGCCATGCCTATCTGACGCCGGTCAGCGGCGATTTCAGCGCCCGCGTGACGGCGCGCGGCGATTACCGGGAACTCTATGATCAGGCCGGTCTGATGCTGCGGATCGACGCCCGGACCTGGATCAAGACCGGCATCGAATATACCGACGGCCTCATGCATTTCAGCGTTGTCGTGACCAACCGCATATCCGATTGGTCCATCATTCCCCTGCACAGCGCCCGCGTCGACGACGCGGTGCACATCCGGCTCACCCGCCATGATGATGCGGTGCGGGTTCAGTATGCCATCAACGATGCGCCATGGCAGCTGGCGAGGCTCGCGCCATTTCCCAAAGACGATGCGTCGGTCGGTATCATGGCCTGTTCGCCGCAGCGCGGCGGCTTTGCGGCGGAATTCCGCGATCTCGAGGTCGGTCCGGCAATCCCGCGCGACCTGCATGCAGACTAGGCCGCGGCGAGGGGCGGTTTGCTAATCGGCAAACAGCTCCGGCCGTTTGGTCTGCAGCTGCAGCAGCATTTTGCCCATCTTGGAAATATGCTCTTCCATCGCCGCTGCCGCGCGCTCGACGCTGTTGTCGGCAATGGCATCAACAATAGCCTGGTGCTCTTTCAGCGTTTCGACCATGCGCGTTTCGTAGTGCAGGAGCAGCCGGCGCACGCGGTCGATCTGGCTGCGCTCCTTGGCGGCAATTTCGCGCAATCCGACCAAACCCGCCGCATCGCAGATCATGTCGTGCAATTCCTCGTCGAGCGCATAAAACCCTTCGAAATCCCTGGAGTCCGCCGCCTTGCGCTGCCGGTCGAGATTATCGCGCAGGCGCTGCACGATATCAGCTGCGCTGCGCTCCGCCGCCCGCCGGATGGCCGCCGTCTCCAGGGCAATGCGCACGAACTGCGCGGTCTCGATCTTGTCGAGGCGCAGCCGGGCAACGAAAGTGCCGGTTTGCGGGTAAATCTCCACCAGGCCTTCGTCGGCGAGGCGGTTGATGGCATCGCTGACCGGCGTGCGCGATACGCCGAGCTGCAGCGCCACCAGTTCCTTGCGGATGGCTTCGCCGGGTGCCAGCTGCGATGAAATGATGGCCTGCCGCAGGATGGAATAGACCTGGTCCTTGCGTGTGACCGCGACGACCTTCTGTTCCCTGAAACTCTTGCTGCCTGACCCCAATTGCACGTCCAAAGCTCCCCGGTAGGCCCTGTTGCATGGCGGGAGGCTGAATTCCATTTCTCCGAATGAAGCATTTGACTCCTGCCCAATAACATCTAACATGTTACATATTAACTTGAAAGAATGTTTTGGGAGGAACATTTTGGATAGTCAGCTGCCGATCGTCTCGATGCGCGGCATCAGCAAGTCATTCGCTCATATTGTTGCCCTGCGAAGTATCGATCTCGACATCTATCCGGGCGAGATTCATGCCATCATGGGGGAGAACGGTGCGGGCAAGTCGACGCTGGTGAAAATCCTCAGCGGCGTGCATCGCCGCAGCGGCGGTGACATGCTTGTCCGGGGGCGGGCGGTCGACTTCGCCTCGCCGCGGGAAGCCGAGCATAACGGCATCGCCATCATCCACCAGGAACTCAATCTCATTCCAAGCCTCAGCGTGTCCGAGAATATTTTTCTCGGGCGCGAGCCGCTGATCGGCGGCCTGTTCATCGATCGCAGGAGCATCGAGACGAGGAGCGCGCAACTGCTCGACCGCTTCGGCATCGATATCGATCCGCGTGCCGACGTGGAGAATTTGCGCGTCGGCGAGCAGCAGCTTGTCGAGATTGCCCGCGCATTGTCCCTGAATGCCGATGTGCTGGTTCTGGACGAGCCGACCTCGGCGCTGTCGGAGGCCGAAGCCCAGAGACTGGCCAGTTTTGTGCGGGAACTCGCCCGTAACGGCGTTGCCATTATCTACATTTCCCACCGGATGAATGAAATATTCTCGCTGGCCGACAAGATCACCGTGTTGCGCGACGGCAGCTTCATCGCCACGCGCCGGGCCCAGGATGTAAGTGAGCGCGATCTCATCCGCATGATGGTTGGGCGCGATCTGGCAGCCCCGGAACCCAAGGCGGATAGATCGGGCAGGCCGATTGTGCTTGAAGCGCGCCATCTCGGCCTGCGCCGCCCGAATTCGCGCGGCAGCATGCACAATGTCGTCGACGATGTGAGCTTCGATCTTCACGCCGGTGAAATTCTCGGGATCGGCGGGCTGCTCGGTTCCGGGCGCACTGAAGTGCTCGAACTGATTTTTGGCGCGGCAACCGGAGAACGCTCCGGCACGATCACCCGCAACGGCGCCAGTCTTGCCGCCGCGTCCCTGACCCCGCGCCGGTCGGTGGCGAAGGGCATTGCGTTCCTGACCGAGGACCGCAAGGGAACCGGTCTTCTCATGGATGCGGACATCCGGGCCAATGCCGTGCTGCCGTCCCTGCCGTGGCTCGCGCCGTTCGGCTGGATCAGCCGCCGGCGCGAGGACCCCGTAGCGGGCCGGATCATCAAAGCGATGCACGTGCGCTGCGATGGTCCGGACCAGAAGATCGATCAGCTGAGCGGCGGCAACCAGCAAAAGATCGTACTGGGCAAATGGCTGGAAACCCGGCCCAGCGTCGTCCTCTTGGATGAACCGACCCGAGGGATCGACGTCGGCGCCAAGGATGAAATCTACGAGCTCCTGAAAAAGCTCGCCCTGTCCGGCGTGGCGGTGATCATGGTGAGTTCCGAATTGCCGGAACTCCTTGCGCTCTCCAGCCGCATCCTCGTGATGTGCGAGGGCAGGGCGGCGGGCATTCTTGAGAGCACAGCGTTTTCCGAAGAACAGGTGATGGAACTGGCGACACCCCTGGGCACGGCTCTGACAAGGGACGCGGCATGACACGAACGAGCGAGCAGACCATGCAGTCTCCCCAAGGCAATCTTAGCCGGATCAAGCGCCTGCTGAATGCAACCAAGCTCTACTGGGGATTGGTGCTGCTGTTTCTGGTCGGCATTTTCTCATCGCCGATCTCGTCCAAGGGGCACAATATTTTCCTGTCCTATGGCAACCTGTCCGATGTTTTCCGGCAGATTTCGGTTACCGGCATTACTGCCGTGGGCATGACACTGGTGATCCTCATTGCCGGAATTGACCTCTCGGTCGGGTCCGTGCTTGCGCTGGGTTCCGTCGTCTGCGCCATGCTTCTGACCAATGAGGGCTGGTCGGCCGCCTATTCCATCGGCGTTCCCGCCATTTTCGTGCTGGCATTCCTTGTTGTGCTGGGGGCAGGGCTGTTCCTTGCCAAGGTGCCCGGCCGCTCGGTTGGCGAGCCCGAAAATGACCGGACGCAACTGAACCGCATCATCGCCCTTGTGGCTGTGGCCGCCGCGGCCGCTGTTGCCTGGTGGGTCGCCTCCGGCGCTGATGCAAAGGCCGGTGTGCTGCTGGTGCTCGTGGTGGTTCCCGCCGTCGGTTTCATGCTCGGCATGGTCAACGGCCTCGTCATCGTCGGCGGCCGCCTGCAGCCCTTCATCGTGACACTTGCCATGATGGTGGCAGGACTGGGCATTGCCCGCCTGACGGCGGGGCAGAATACGGCGGTCTGGCCGGTCTATACCGGCAGCAACGCGACGGCGAACTTCGAATTCCTGCGCGCGCTCATTTTCGGGCTGATTCCGGTGCCGGGTCTGATTTTCGCCGGTATCATTCTCCTGTTCTGGGTGATCCTGAAATACACCAAGTTCGGCCGGTACATCTATGCCATCGGCGGCAATGAAGAGGCGGCGCGGCTCGCCGGCGTGCCGGTCTGGCGGGTAAAGATCAGCGTCTATGCCATATCGGGATATCTCGCCGCACTGGCCGGCATTCTCTACGTCGCGCAATACAGGCAGGGAAAGCCCGATGCGGGCATGGGGCTTGAACTCGACGCCATCGCTGCCGTGGTGATCGGCGGCACCAGCTTGATGGGCGGCCGCGGCTCGATGATCGGCACCCTTGTCGGCGTGCTCATCTTCGGCTTTCTCAGCAATATCCTGCAGCTCAACAATATCGACAGCAACACGCAGCTTGTGCTCAAGGGCATTATCATCATCGTGGCGGTGCTGCTGCAGGAGCGGCGCTCCAGCGGCTGGCTGTTTTTTCTCTCCCAGCTCATGACAGCCACGCCATCCAAGAAATCCGTGCCCGGCAAGCCAGAAAACCGGCAAGGGCAGGGGGAATGAACTGACAACAAGCAATATCAGGGAGGATATGATGAATCTGACACGCAGACATTTTGCCAGATTGGCAATGGCAACCGCTTTCATCGCGCCGCTGGCGCTGCACATGCCGGGCGCATGGGCCAAGGATAAGTATGTCATCGGCTTCAGCCAGACCACGACCGTCGAGCCCTGGCGCGTCCAGTTCAACAAGGATCTGGTTGCCGAAGCCAAAAACCATCCGAATGTTGAGCTGCTCGTCGCCGATGGCCAGGACAAGACGGAAAAGCAGGTGGCCGATGTTGAAAATTTCATCCGGCAGGAGGTGGACGCAATCCTGATTTCACCCAAGGAATCCGCAGGCCTGACCGGTGTCGTGGAGAAAGCGATGGATGCCGGCATTCCGGTGATCGTGCTTGACCGCAATGTCGATACCGACAAGTTCACCCAGTGGATCGGCGGCGACAATGTGGTGATCGGCGAAGCGGCGGGACAACATGCCGTGGAACTCCTCGGCGGCAAGGGCAAGGCCAAGGGCACCGTGGTCGAAATCTGGGGTGGCCTCGGCACGCAGGCAAGCCATGACCGCAGCAACGGCTTCCACAAATACACCGATGCGGAGAAGGGCATCACCTATCTCCTAGACAAGCAGTCCGGCGACTGGAAGCAGGATCAGGCCTACAACATCATGGCAACCGCCCTGCGCAACCATGAGGACATCAAGCTGGTCTACGGCCACAATGATCCGATGGCCTATGGTGCCTATCTTGCCGCCAAGGATGCGGGGCGCGAGAAGGACATCCTGTTCCTTGGTGTCGACGGACTGCCGAATGAAGGCGTCCAGTGGGTCAACAAGGGGGAGCTTGCCGCAACATTCCTCTATCCGACACCCGGAGCGGAAGGATTGCGCCAGGCGCTGAAAGTTCTGGCCGGCGAAAAGGTGGAAAAGAAGATCGTTCTCGGCACTGAAACCATCACCAAGGCGAATGCGCCGGAGATTCTCAAAAAGAACGGTCTTTGACCATTGAAAGCAAAGAAGTGGAGTAACCGCTTTAGAAAGAGCGGTTACTCCAATGTTATTTCGTCAGTATTTCAGTTTTCAAGTTTTGATGCATGGCTGTTGCACAGGGTGTGCAACCCAGCACTATCGAGCAATGATTTGACATGCAACCAAAAGGTTGCATAATATTGATATGACCATAGACGCGACATTCCGGGCCCTTGCCGATGTGAGCCGGCGCCAATTGCTCGACAATCTCTTTGCCAGGAACGGCCAGACGCTGGGCGAACTCTGCGAGGGCATCGACATGACGCGTCAGGCCGTGACCAAGCATCTTGCGATATTGGAAGAGGCCAATCTCATCGCGACGGTCTGGCGGGGCAGGGAAAAGCTGCACTACCTCAACCCGGTGCCGATCCATGAAATTTCCACGCGCTGGATCCACAAGTATGAACAGGGTCCGCTGCGCACCCTCGATGAACTCAAGAAAACCCTGGAGGAAGACGGCCATGACTAAACCCAGATTTGTGTACGTGACCTATATCCGCACAACGCCGCAAAAGCTCTGGCACGCGCTGATCGATCCGGAATTTACCCGGCAGTATTGGGCGGGAACCTGGCAGGATTGCGATTGGCAGCCCGGTTCCTCGTGGAAACTCATGATTCCGGACGGGCGGGTCGGCGATGCCGGAGAGGTTGTTGAAATCGATCCGCCCAAACGCCTCGTTCTGTCCTGGCGCAACGAATTCATGCCGGAATTGAAGCAGGAGGGATTTTCGCGCCTCACCTATGAGCTTGATCCGATGGGCGATATGGTGAAACTGACTGTAGTCCATGAGATGGACCGGCCGGAATCCAAGCTGATCGAACAGGTTTCCACCGGATGGCCCAGCCTTCTCTCAAGCCTCAAGAGCCTGCTTGAGACAGGTGAATCGCTTGAAGCGACACGCCATTGGCCGAAAGATATGTAAGTGCCCGAATAAAAACGGGAACGATGTAGAATGTTGGCCCGTTCAATCGTCCTAGGGCCGTTGAACCGAATGAGGAGGATATGATGACCTATGTTGATGGATTTGTGCTTGCCGTGCCGAAGGACAAGATCGATGCCTACAAGGCCATGGCGCGCGTGGCTGGTGACGTCTGGAAGGAACATGGCGCGCTGGCCTATGTAGAATGCCTTGGCGATGACGTTCCCTACGGCGAACTCACCTCGTTTCCGCGCGCTGTGCAGGCGAAGGACGATGAAATCGTCATCTTTTCGTGGATTGTTCATGCGTCGCGAAAGCAGCGGGACGAAACCAACAAGAAAGCCATGGCGGATCCCCGACTTGCCAGCGATAAATGGGAGATGCCCTTCGATGGCAAGCGCATGATCTATGGCGGGTTCGAGTCCTTTATGGAACTCTGACAACCATAAAGTGGATTTCGGCGCAATCGGGGTGACCTACCGCGCGACGTGCTTTTGAACCAGTCGATACTCGTGCCAGATGAGCAGCATGACAAACAGGTCGAAAACCGTCAGCACGATGAGCGCCGGACTGTGCGTGTAGGAGTAGCGATAAAGCTGATAGGCGATGAACAGCCCCAGAACCACGAGGGACTGCGGATAGGCCCACAGCTTGTTGCGCAGCAGCGCAATGACAAGCAGGGCTTTGATGAGGCCGTGGCTCAGCAGATAAAAGGCATAGAAATGCTGGCTGCTGACGGAGAAATCGCCGGCAAGCCTTGCAAGGTGCGTGGCGATATAATCATCGGGATCGTCCAGGAGTCTCGTCTGTGTGAACGTGTTCACCATCAACCGGATGGAGGCCGTGTTGACAAAAACCAGGATCAGACCGCCGATACACTCGATGAGCGCATGGGCGCCCTTCAACAGGATGCTGACCTCGAAAATCCGGTGAATGCGCTTCTCGTTCATCAGGGCTTCCGGTTCCGCCGCTACGCCAGGATATTGACGGCGCGTGCTGCGACAAGGGCGATGGTCAGCAGGGAGAGCGACGCTTCCGCCATCATGAGCAGTTTTGCCCGTGGTGACAGGGGCATCGTGTCGGTCGGCGAGAAAGCCGTCGCGTTGGTGAATGACAGAAAGAGGTAATCGATGAAGCCGGGTGACCAATTCTTCAGCCGTTCATCCTGAATGACCATTTGCGGGAACTGGAAATCGCCATAGGTTTTCGATGTCAGCCCGCGGCTGGCGGGGCCGCCGCGGTCGATGCTCCAGTACCAAAGGGTGAAGGCGATGACGTTCGTCACCCATATGTTGACCGCATCGATCAGCAGTGTCTGCGCCGACCCGGCATGACCGCCGAGAAGGGCTCGTACAAGAAAGTACAGCGCGACAAAGTTCATGAACGTGATCAGGATTGTCAGGCCGAGGGCGGCGCGGCGGATCAGGCGCCGCGAACGCCCGACCAGATGAAAATGCTCGTCCGTCGTTGCCTGTCTTGCCCGCGTCTGCACCCATGCGGTTGCCATGGAAAGCGGCGCCAGCAGCAAAAGCTCGATCACCGGTGCGAGCCAGCGCGGCCCCCACGAGAAATCATTCACCAGCAAGAACTGCAATCCGGCGACGACGAGGACGGCGGCGCGCGCCATCCAGAAGTCCAGTGCATGGGTCCGCACCGCCATATGCTTCTGACGGATATCCGTGTGAGCTGTCTGCACTTGTTTTCACCCCGTTGCTGAAAGACCGCTGCGTCCACTGCTGCACCGATACAGTGCGCGGACAATTATGTCGTTGAAGCGGCGGCAGCTGTCAAACGCCTGCGATTTCGGGTACGGCAGTTCTGGAACAAATGCGAGGGATAGTGCACTGTCCACAGGCTCAAACCGGAGTAAGACCCTTCCATGCCGTTCAGTCCCGTTGAAACAACCCGCCTTTACCACGCTGCCATCAATGCCCTCGACTTTGAGGCACTTGCCGGCTTTTTTGCAATCGATGCCGTCTATGTATCGAGCGGTATCGGCGAGATTGCCGGGCGGGAGGCTATCCTGGACGCATTCAAGGTCTATTTTGCAAGCTATCCCGATCAGGTTGCCGAAGACAATCTGATCGAAGAACTGTCGCCCCAATCAGCCAGATCGGTTTGGCGTCTGGTCGCAACGCACCGCCAGACGGGTGAAGTGTCCCGGCGTTCCGGCGAGGAAGTCATTCTGTTCGATGCAAGCGGCAAGATTCTGCGCGTGACGGTTCAAGACGATCGTAACTCCTGAGGCCAGATGAGCCATTGAGCCAGCATAAGCCGGTGTGTGCTTGCATAAGGTGGGCAGTTATCAGTAGATTGGGTGCATGGCACTCAAACGAATGGACAACATAGGAATCGTCGTCGAAAACCTCGAAGAGGCGATTGATTTCTTTCGCGAGCTCGGCCTCGACCTCGAAGGTCGGGCCACGATTGAAGGAGAATGGGCCGGACGTGTCACTGGACTGGGCGATCAGCGTGTCGAGATTGCCATGATGCGCACACCGGACGGCCACAGCCGGCTCGAACTTTCCCGCTTCCTCACGCCGCCCGTCATCGCGGATCACCGCAATGCTCCGGTTAACGCTCTAGGCTACCTCCGCGTCATGTTCACCGTAGACGATATCGACGACACGCTTGAAAGGCTCCGCAAGCGCGGCGCGCGGCTTGTAGGGGAAGTCGTCCAGTACAAAGACATGTATCGGCTCTGTTACATCCGCGGGCCTGAAGGACTTCTCATCGGACTTGCCCAAGAACTCAACTGAGCGAGCGCGTTGCAATTGTGCACGCCAACCATGCCATCACATGAACATTGGTCTTCTCGCGCTGAGGGGCGCTGTGAGTGCGTTCCACCGATATCGCCTCAACTTCGGCCAAGATACAGAGTGCAATGTCCGCCGGTCAGAAATGGGTTGTAAGTTGGGTAAGCCAAACAGGTGACACGTCGACCAGCAAAGTCTCGATCCTCTTGTCCAAGCCACTCAGGATAAGAAATCCGATGGCAAAGAGCAGAGCGCCCAATATGGCTTTCCCTCGTTGACCGGCGCGCAGCAGCTGGTTGCGCCACCGGAGCATGCGATCCCGGGAGACAACGCCGAGAAGAAGCAAAGGCAGGGCCGCACCGATACCAAAGGCTGTCATCACGCTTGCCACCTGTCCGAGATCCTTACCCTGTGCCGCCAGCACGGATGCAGCACCAAGCGTCGGACCGACGCAGGGTGTCCATACCGCACCGAGCAGCAGACCAAGGACGAACTGCCCCTTTAACCCGGTTGCGGGAAAACCACCAAAGCGGCGATCGGCCCAGCCGCTGATTGGGCCCCCTGACACGGCGAGTTGAGTCTGGAATTTGGGAACCATGAGGACCAACCCGACTCCCAACAACAGCAGGGCGGCAAGCTCCTGAAAGGCTCCGGTGTCCAACCCGATTGCGAAACCGATCGTTGCGACAAACAGCCCAATTCCAACGAATGAGATGGCTAGGCCCGCAGCAAGCGCGACCGGACCCAACTTGTGCTGGAAGACCGCCGCGCCAATGACAAGCGGCAAGAGTGGCAGAACGCAAGGCGACAATGTTGAGAGGATACCGGCCAGGAACGCAAACAAGAAGCTGCCAATTCCCATTGCACTATCCTCACTTCATTGCCGTTGACTGAATGAGAGCCTCTATTGAGCCCGGATTCGTATCGCCGACCGACCGGGCGGTCTCCACCTTTCCTCGGAACGCGATCAAGGTGCTCTGGCTCTGCGCATGGAATTGGCGGACGACCGATTTCTGGCTGTCGAAATCGACGTCGAAAATCACGAGATCCGTGTTCACCGGCTGCTCTGCAAGCCTGTCGATGATCGGCTTCTGGGCCTTGCAGGTAGGGCACCATGTGGCCGAAATATCCACGAGAATGCGCGCACCGCTTTGCTGCGCCGCTTTGAAGCTTGCCGCATCATAGGACTTTCGACCAACTGCGCTCGCCACGGATCCAGCGGCCCATGTCGCCAATAACGCCGTGAGCAGGGAAATAAGAAACAGTCGTCTTTTCATGATTATCTCCATCATCTTCCAGGGTTCAATCCTGTGGTGACAAGGTGCGCGGAGCCACCCAGCGGAACATTCTTCGACCGAACAGACCGCCGAGCCCGATCAGCAGGACCGCGGTGCCAAGGTTCCACATCAGGATCATCAGGGTGGCATCGATGACGTGAAACAGCGACAAGGCTGTCGCAGTGATCGCAGCCACCGCAAGGCTGCCCATCAAGGTCGTGACTGTTGGCCGGAGCGGAGCCGCGTAGCGGAGCATCACGAGCATTGTCAGCGACAAAGGCAAACTGGTCAGGACCAGGGTCGCGAAGCAATCGGCCGCTTCCCCAAGGCTGATGCCATCGGGATTGACGCTGATCCACTGGACGAGACACTGGTATCCAATATTCGACAGCCACAACACCACGGCCGGCAAAGGAAGGAGCAGCCAGAGCCGGGAGCGGTCCGGCAGGCTCAGTTCAAAGGCAGCAATGGCGGCCGATATGCCGGTCAAAAGGGACGCTGCCATACTGATGGCAAAGATGGGATCGCGAAGACGTTGAACGAGATCGGGCCGAATCCCTTGACTGACAGCAATCAACGCAAGCAACACAGCGGCGAGCAAAAGCCAGCAGACCGCACGGATGGCCGGCGGCCGCAGTCGCCGGACCGGCTCCATGTTTGATGCAAGTGTCGCGATGAGATCCGGAGTCTTGATCATATGTTCTTCCAATCCGCCAGCTTCTTGCGCAGGTTTTTCAGAGCGCGATGCGTGGCGACCTTCAACGAAGCGATGGACATGCCCGTTACCATCGCGGCCTCTTTCAGCGACATTTCCTTGAGCTTGAGCAGCCGGATGGCTTTCTGTTGCGTTGGGGCGAGAGTGCCGATTGCGCTTTCCAATTTATGTCGATCCGGCCTTACGTCCATGTCTGCTCGGGGCTCGGCCAAGGCTTGGTGCGCTGCAGTAAGAGAGACCTCGTTGGCCTTTACGCGGCCCTGACGCCTGAGCCGATCGATAAAACGGCGATTGGCGATCGCGACCAGCCACGGTCCAAACGGCCGTGCAGGATCATAGGTGTGGCGAATGGAATGCACCGTGAGCAAAACATCCTGAACGGCGTCTTCAATGTCGCGGTGATCGCGATGCCGCCGTGCCGCAAGTGAGCGAAGATACGGTGTTATCGCCTCCAACAGCCGAAGATAGGCAGATGCGTCACCATCCTGGGCGCGCGCCATGAGGATGGTCCAATCGAGGTCAGGGATACTCGGCTCAGCGTGGCTGAAATCATGCATTCCGTTATCGCTGTTTCCCACATCGTGCTGTCGTCCGGCGACGATTTTCAATGGCTGAAAGTGGCTGCGTGGTTCCTCGGTCATCGCTGCGCTCCGCATGAAGACGCGGCCATTGGAGTGGAACCAATGTGGTTGTCAGGGCTTCGGAGGCGGCGAGGAGACATCAACCGGCACCTCGCACTTTCCCCGTGTGATTGAACCGGTCAAGCAGATGATCGAGCGAAATCTTGCCCGGTCCAAGAGCAATGAGGGCGATCGCCAGGGCTGCCCAAGGTAGATGGAAGGTTGCCCAGCCATCCGGTACAACGAGTTGGATCACGGCTGTCATCATCAGGAGGCAGAGGGCGCTGAATCGCGTTGCCAGGCCAAGCACAAGCAGGATCGGGAATGTGATCTCGGCGATCCCGACCAGATGTGCGATCAGGACCGGCGCTGGAAAACCATAGAGACTGCCGAAAATATGAAGTTGGAACTCTTCCTCGAAGAGATAGAGCGTGCTTGGTGAAAGCGAAAGAAAGCCGTCCCATCGGGTAAGGCCGGATCGAAAGAAGGGCACGGCGAGCGCGATGCGAAGCATCGGCGGTGCTGTCATCAAGGCTACCTGGACGAGCCGTCTGGTGATATTTCGGACGGTCTGCCCGATATCGAAAATGTGGAAGGACGTCCTGACCCCGGTCATGATCGTCCTGCCAATTTTTGCAACGTCGTATTGGTCGAGGGGCTGTAGCCGACAAAGACGCCGGTCCTCATAAGTTCTTCCAGGTTGACCGTCAGATCAAAGCCGTGGCCGGCAGCCATTGCGATCTTCAGCGCAGCCAGCACCGACATCCCGTCAGCAAGTGCTTGCAGGAAGTCCAAGCCGCCCCTTGGCAGCAACCGGACTTCGACCTCGGCCGCCGGTCGAACGATGAGTACATCCTCACCAAGCGCAAAGTCGACAGGCGCTGGAACCCCGCCGGCCATGTTCATCCGCCAGATCGTAAGAGCCGGGAATTGCGAGCGGACCAAATGCAGCGAAGGATGGGGAAGAAGACAGATTTCTGGAAGAGTCTCAGGTGCTATTGCGGCGAGAACCAAAGGATCGAGAGGCGAGGCTTCGGTTGCGTGATATGCCTGCGCCCAGAAATACTCGATGCGGGCGACGTCGCTTAGATAGGGAAGCGTCGCTGCCGGGGCAAAATTGCCTATAAAATCCGGGAAACCGGCACCGTAGTCGAGAAGGATTGGCGAGCCTGGCGGCTCGGCAAGCACGTAAGTGCGCGCCATCGCCTGAAAGAATACCTGACCGACGATGCGGCAAATGGCTGGGAATGTCGCCTGTAAAGTTTCGACCAGACCAGCCACGACATTGTTGCGATAGACCGCAAACCGCCGCGCGCTGGCCTCGCCGTCTGGCCCGACAAGGCCGAACGGGGCTGGCCGCTCGGGATCGAGCAACGCGGCAGCGAATTCCTGTTGCCGTTCAGCCAGCCGCAGCATGGTAAAATCCCGTGGGCAGCCCGGCGAACATGATTGCCTCGGCGCGCTCAGCTTCTGCCTTGAGCATGGTCCACGCAGGAATATCCGCGTCCCATTCGATCAGCGTGGGCATAGGACCGACACGCTTCACCGTATGTTCGAAAAGACCCCAGACGATCTCGTCGACGGGACGATCATGGGTATCGATAAGAAGCGGCCGCCCTTTGTCGTCAGCCTCCTTCGCATAGCCTGCCAGATGGATTTCCTGCACATGGGCGAGGGGATAGGCATTGATATAGGCGATGGGGTCCCATTCCTGATTGGTCGACGCGACGTGCACGTTGTTGACATCAAGGAGGAGACCGCAGCCCGTTCGCCGGACAATCTCGGCAATGAAGTCGATCTCGGAATAGGTGCTTTCGGCGAAGGCGAGATAGGTTGACGGGTTCTCCAGCAACATCTGTTGCTGAAGGTTCTCTTGAACGTCATCAATGTGTTCGCAAACGCGGGTGAGTGCCTCGAACGTGTAAGGCACCGGCAGCAGATCGCTCAGAAAACCCGCATCGTGCGATGACCATGCCAAATGTTCAGAGAACAGCCCGGGTTGGTAACGTTGAATCAGCTCCCTGACGCGTTTGAGGTGATCTTGATCAAGTGGCCGGTCTGCCCCGATCGACAAACCGACGCCGTGGAGGGACAGTGGATAGCGTTCGCGGATGGCCGAGAGATAGCGGTGCGGCGGACCGCCTGCGCCCATATAGTTTTCCGCATGGACTTCGAAAAAGCCAATATCTGGCGCGGTCTCGACGATTAAGCGGAAATGCTCGGGTTTGAGCCCGACGCCGGCACGCGGCGGAATCAAAGCTTGAGTGGGGGACGGCAACTGATTGTACATGGTGACCTCGTCAGAACCGATTGCCCGGACGAGCGGTGCAAATGCCCGTCCGGTTCAGTCGTTTTCAAACTTTTGGGGTGAGACTTCCCGTGCCCTTCGGTGTATGCATGGTTGTGCACGTACCCTTGGGCTCAAGCTTGAAAGCATTTCCTTGATAATCGGTCGTGCTCGTTCCAGCGCAGGTGGTGCCAGCACCGGCGTAGCAGTCATTGTGGCCCTTGAGGGCCACACCAAAACATTTTTCCATCTTGCCGGATTTGACTTCTTTTGCGGTCATGTCACGCATCTTCATCATGTCAGCCTTGCTCATTGGCCTCATCTCCTCCGCGCTTGCAGATGTGACGGCAAACGAACTGAGGGCCGCAGCGAACGCGCCGGCGACCAGAGCGGATAGCATGCGATTGGACATTTCTGTTCCTCCGATTATGGGTTGGCGGTGGACGATGTGCTTTTGCCCAGCAGGGCCATCGCGGCTCGTCTGATAGGAAGTTCGCGCGGCGCACAAAAAGGTTACTGCCAAATCAAACAAACAGTCTTTTTATCACTGTTCGATATCGGGCGCGCTCGGCCGGTGCCAACACGATCAACAGCTTCCTCATATGCGAAGTGGCGTGTTTTGTGCCCTGCGTGTCTCTTGAATCGGCGGGCAGGGCACATCGCCGTAGGAGCAGAAGACGCAGCAATCACCCTCTTTAGGTTTGAGCAGCGTTCCGCAGCCTCCGCATTCGTAGACGTATCGGCAAGCGTCGGTGGGCATTGTCTCCGTGGCTCGATGTCCACAAAACGGGCAGGTAAGGGTCGAGATGACCTGTGTCATGCTGATTGTCCCAGCTTGAGTAATCGGATGCGCCAGTCTTGGATCACACCGAGCTTCCCACTCCCTCCCTGAGGCAGGTGAGCGTCAGTCGCGGCTGCTTTCCTCGCAAGATAGGTGTATTCTGAACCCTGTAGCCACTACAGGCTCAAGAGGAAACAGAGGCCATGCGTGATCTGACGATTGGCAAAATCGCACGAGCAACAGGCGTCCATCTGGAAGCGGTGCGTTATTATGAGCGTATCGGCCTGATGCCTGAGCCTGTACGGACCGCCGGCGGCTATCGCAGCTATGGTTCCGAGCATGTGCGGCGGCTGTCATTCATCCGGCGAGCACGTGAGCTCGGCTTTGGGATCAAAGACATCAAAGCACTTCTCGCCCTGGTGCAGCCGAGCGAGGCGTCTTGCGCCACAGTCAAAACGCTGACCTCGGCCCACCTTGACGATGTACGAGCCAAGATTTCCGATCTCCGCAGACTGGAAAGCATCCTCGCGCGAACGGTCGATCAATGTTCGGGCGGCGTGTCTCCGACTTGCCCCGTTTTGGACATGCTTAGTCACATAAACTAGACGCCGATTATGTGCGTGTATCATCGGGACAAGTTCGGCAAGCAATAAGAGCGCGGTTAATGCAATTGCTCCCAATCTGCTCTGCCTTACGTTGCATTTGACAAGTTCACCTATGCCGAACTTGAAGAAAACGACGGTGAGCTTGAGAAGCTTAGCATATGACTTGGAAAGATGAAGGCGTTCGACTTCTGCCAACCTAAAAAGGGGCGGAAGCGATGAATAAGCTCAATGAGTGCGAAGCTCGGCTCGAATCCTTCACCCAACAGGGGTTTGCCGTGCAGGATGAGAACAAGCCTACCTCTGGATACCAATCGTAATAATGCACACCGGGGAAATAGTCAGTGGCCCGCCCGGTCAGGATCTTCCAGGTGTACAGTGGCGGGTTGACTGCGTTCAGAAGTAGAACTCGGCGTCCAGTCAATCCTTCAATGTTTTGTAAATTAACTCCATGCGCCGTGGCAGGCATTGACGTTTGAGTATTCTGCAAATGGCTTAGCCAATATTTCTTAGCGCTTTCTGTATGGATAACTTGAAGAAAAGAGCGCATGTTTAAGCCAGCAGAACCTCCAGGGGGGGAGTTTCAATGGCTAGTCAAATCAGAACAGTAAAACTGGTGGAGAGCAATTCTTGGTTGCTTGGCGCTCGTGGGTTGAACCCCGTCGTTGCGGGGTTGATACCGGGACTGATTGATCCAGTCCCAATTCAACTGCGTTTTTGGCGGGCGGATGATCTCGTTATATTGACGCTCAAGCTCTATAATCTCGCAATCACCAGCGCAGCAGGCGGACGCAGAATTGCGCCGCTTGATGGCAAAAAGCCTGCTTTTCTTGCCGTGTGCCATCAACCGCAAGCGTTTGCGGAAGAAGTATTTGCGGATGTATCGCTTGATGAGACACCAAGCGCGCTCGCCCCGAATGATTTGCCAGCGGCGCTCCGGTTGGCAGGACGGAGCCGGGTTGTCTATCAATTCCCGGGCGGAACCACCGACTGGGACGCCTCGGCTGCCGGATTTCTCGATGCCATGAGGTCCTGGCCGCTTGCGCGCGTGCCGCTGAGTCCGCCGCATCTCTCCTTTCTGCCTCCATCGTACCGGGACGTGCTCTCTTCATTGGCCGCAATAAGTCGAACTGCTCCCGTTATGAAGGCAAAACCCGATTTGGCCATCAATATCGCGCGCACGGTGCGGCGTGCTGCGCAGAACGCTGATGCTCTCACGACGCAATCTGTACGCGAGGCGGCGCTGCATGTCGGTGCCGTTGTCGAGAGCCTGCTATCCGGCCGGGGTATCCGTGCATCCGACGTTCAACAGGCTCAGCATGCGGCGGAGTTGCAACTCGTGGATGCGTTCGCAGAACGTTTCGCCGGTTCGAACGATGTCGGTTCCCTGATCGGAGTCATTCCTGGGCTATTGCTTCTCTTCTATCCTAGGCAACCCGCTTACAATCAGACGGCGCTCGAAATTCCCTATCGGCTGCTGCTGTCGCCAATAGAGGATGATGTTGGCTTCTCTCATGCGCAAAGCCCTGTTGTCAGGGGCGAGAAAAACCGGCGTGTCGAACTGTGGCACAGCCGGCTTGGGGCGACCCAGGGGGCAAAACGCGTGGATGCGACGGAAGCCCCCATTTCAATCTCTGCGATCTGGAGCCCTGATTTCCCGAATCCTTCCGCTAGCGAGCCGCCTTTTCAGATGTCGCTCTCGGGAGGTGATCGCGCAGACCTCGTTCGGCTGACGGCAGATGAAACGGCTTTGCTGCCCATTTCGAGAAAACCTTATCAACCCATTCCTGCTTCTGCCCATCGCTTGATGCTCACGTCGCTCGGCGGATGGCTGGATGTTGACGGAACCTGGATGACGCGGCCTGTCGGACCGAACGGGTTGCCGCTTTCGCTCATCAAATGGGTGCACCATGCTGCGATGGGGCGCGACTATGCCGTCGAAGTCCTGCGCGTGGGAATGCTGATGCCGCTTGGGCATCGTGCTTCGGTGTTGAAGATTACCGAGCGCAGATTTCAAACGGGCCCTGATGGTGGCCGCATCGCCGTGCTTCGCCAGAGGCTGCGCATCCTGTTGATCGAATCCGTTCGGGCATATCCCCTGCCGGGACAGCCTCACGCGGGACGGGATTTCCCATTCACGTCTGTTGAAATCCTCACCAAACAGACTCCGAATCTCGCGCCCCCTTCGGACCAGGAGGATTTTTGGCCCCAGATTGTGGTCGCTCCCGGGAAACAAGAGGATTTCCGTTTTACAATCAAGGCGGTAGATCTGGGAGGGAACGTTGCCCGCTTTGACCTGCCGCTTCACTTCGTTTCCGAAGCCAAGCCAACCGCTGGTGCAGCAGCTCAATACAATGGCTCCGACCAAGTGGTTCCCGGCCGGACGTCGGCCGATCTGCAGAAACAATTGTTGCAGCTGGCACCTGGTCCCGGGTCGGTTACTTTTCCGATTGATGAATTGCATTTCCGCGTGAAAGACGTGCCCGGCTGGAAGGGTGGCAACGGTCCACGTTGCTATCCCCTGATTGCGACCGTGCGTCTTCAGTCCACCGAAATCGCGCAAATGACCGGCGGTGAAGGGCTTGGAAACTTTGAGTATGCCGATCACTATCTGGGTGCAGGATTTGGCGGCTCCAATGCCGGGAAACTGTTCCTTGCTGCCAAAGACATGTCGTTGGTTGCGGATCTTGGTGGCGGCGGAAGATCGGACAAATCCGGCGGCTTCGTCCAACCGGCCTTTGGGGTTGTCGGCCTGTCGCAGGAGTTTGGACATGTCGGAGGCACAGCGACGGGCGACTCCGCGACATTTGCCGGCGGCAGTTTTCAGCCGGACAAATGGTTTCCATCAGCCAAAATCTTTGGCGGTATCGATCTGAAGGATCTGCTCGTGCCGCTGGTCATGAGCGAGGCCAGCCATATTCCCCAACTCAAAACAACACGCACGAAGGAACAGGTTGAAACCAGCTTCGAGCACCATGTCGCAACGCTTCCCGACAAGGTCCTTGTCTTGAAGATGAATCAACGCGGCACATCCACCTTTGACGTCAAGGCGGCCACGATAACCTATCTGCAAGTCGCAAAACCCAAATCCGCGGCAGATCAGGTGGGTTCGGGGCCAGGCAGTTACGCTCGCGACGCCGGGTTGAAAGACCCCGAGGCCTCCGTTGAAGCCAAGCTCACATGGTTCAAATTCGACTTTTTCGGAGCGATCATCGTCAGCTTCGATTCGTTCAGTTTCAAGGCGGGCACCGCGAAGGGAATGGAACCGGATCCCAAGCTGGCTGGTACCGATCCAATCATGTTCGGTGGCCCGCTCGCTTTTCTTGAAACGCTGCGCCGATCCGCGTTTGGCGGTTCCTCATCCGGAGGTGGTGGAGGCAGCGGCGGCGGCGGTAGTGGTGGCGGTGGAAGCGGCTCTTCCAAACCCGGTTTTGGTTTTAAACCAATCATAAAACTTGAGAATGGCGGTTTGACGGTTGGCGGCAAATTCGGTGTTCCGAGTGTCGTACTGGGTGTTTTCACACTCAAGAACATCATGATTTTTGCGGCGATTCAGTTGCCGTTCGACGGCCGTCCGCTCGTTTTCAAATTCGGTTTTGCCGAAAGGCAGAATCCGTTTCAGTTGACGGTCGCTCTTTTTGGCGGCGGCGGTTTTGTCATGCTCGGGATGACCTCCAAAGGTATTCAGGAAATCGAGGCTGCACTTGAGTTTGGCGCTTTTGCTGAACTTGATTTCGGCATTGCCTCCGGTGGCATCTATGTGAAAGGCGGTTTGTACTTCCACTGGAACGAGCCCGATCGGCTTACGGTGTTCAAGGGCTATGTTGAAATGGGCGGAGAGGTCCAGGCGCTGGGCCTTATCTCCGTGTCGATCATCCTCAACTTGTCTCTTGGATATTACAAGCAAGGCACCACGTCCGTGGTCAAGGGCCAGGCCGTTTTGACCGTCGAAGTTGATATTGCTTTCTTTTCCGTCAGTGCGAGCGTCGTTGTTGAACGCAGTTTTGCGGGCTCAGAATCGGATCCGCGTTTCATAGACTTCGTACCTACCCCTGCAGTTTGGCACGCTTATGCCGACGCATTTGCCTGAGGAGGTCCCAAAATGGTCGATCGCACACAACAGTTGATCTGGACGGCGCTTCCAAACGGCACCACAGCGGATCGCAAGAGCCTGCGCCTGTCCGTGCTCGTATCGCCCCGCCTTGTGACGACGGCAACGCCCGGAGAACCATTGAAGCTGTTTCCTGATTTTCTGGATTGGGCCGCGCGGGTTGCTGCCGCAAAGCTCGCTGTGCGATTTAACGGCAACATTACCGAGGCCGTCTTCGAGACGTTGCCGGAGGTCAATGTGCAGCGACGCCTGTTTGATGAGAAGACATTTGTTCGCGCTCATCAGTTTGAGGACCGTCAGAATACGAGCGTTTTAACGTCACCAGCCGTGGCGCTCGCAAAGGATATTGCCGAGATTTATGGCACGATGGCCGTAAAATGCGAGGATGAACTCCCCTCGCGTCTTTCATGGTTCGGGCTGCTTGAAGGCATAGGTGGTAAAGGTGAGCCACGCGCGGCCGATGTTTTCAGGCTATTGCGGTCTCGCCGCCGCGAGCGAAGCCCGGCGAACCGATCTCCACTGAACGGTACGCGGTCGGGGCGCTTTGCCTTGGCCAACGCGTATAACACGCCGCTATCCGGACTTCGGACAGACACGAGATTGAAGGCCGGACCAGACGACCCTCGCGAGGACGTCTCATGGCAGACCCATGATTTGGTTCCTCTGCCAGATCCCAGCGCTTTCCGGGAGGATATTGATTTCCACCGTATCATCTCCCTTCTGTCGCATCATCCCAGGCTTCTGCGCGCGAGCGGTTTTCGGCTTGATCTCTTGCTGCCGCGCGATGTTTTCCCTAGGGATGTCGACGACCAGCTGGAGCTGATTGTCGATTGGAAAAAAACCAATTCGGTCAGCACATTGCCCGACATCTTTCCCGCCACGCGTACAATCCTGCACGATGACCGTTTCGCGCCAGCGCCGCGCCCTGCGGGCACCCCCATGGTCAGTGACGGATACGTCTTGCTTGGGGACAGCAGCCTCGTTGAAGTGGATGTCAATGGATCGGCGCTCAAGGTTCGGCAATTCGCCATCAACATCGCCAATACTGACCGGCGCGAACTGGAGATTGGCAACCAGTCACTCGACGGCCGGGATCCGGTTGCGCCCGAGCCCGACAGGGCTGGCGCACCGGCATTGCGGTCAGGCGGTATTGTTCTTGCCAGTGACGGAACGGGCTATGCCCTCGAAGAGGCCTTCGATCGGTCCGCCAAAATACAGAGCCAGCTTGCGACCAACCAACCCATCGTGCTGTTTCAGGAAGACTTGTTGCGCGGCGTGCGGGCCGACGTATCGGCGGGAGGAGGGGCCTGGCGCTCACTCTGCCGGCGCGTCAGCACCTATCGCTTTCTCGTTGACAATTCCACATTGCAGGTTGCCGATGAGGAAGGGAATGTGCGCTTGGCCGCATCGGGATCTGCAGACGGTTCGGAACCAGATCTGTTGAAGGTCGATGCGGCGATACTTAGCTGGGATGGATGGAGTCTGACAGCGCCGCGTCCTGGCCGTGCAATTGATCCTGCCGACAAGGTTGGTGATCCGGAAAGCCTTGCGCCGCCCGGCTTGCCATTGGAGGTTGACCATGTTGCCACAGCCAGGTCTTTGCCGTCATTGCGGTTCGGTCAAAGCTACCAGGTCAGGATGCGTACTGTCGATCTTGCGGGCAATGCGCGCCCGCTGGACCAGAATGCAACGACGTTGAACGGTGTCGAAACTCCGCCGACGGTTTATTATCGGTTCGAGCCGGTCGAGGCTCCGAACTTTGCTTTGGTTGGCACACCGGATCTGCTTCCACCGGTACATGGAGAGAGCCTTCAGGTTGCAGCGATCAGAACGTTCAATGGGACGGAAGGCGATAATACGGTACCAACCGCCGAAGTGGCCTCCCGCCATGTTGTGCCGCCATCGGGCTCTCAACGCATGGCAGAGTTACATGGCATGCTGGATACGGGTGGCCGGTTGGATCCGGTATCATACAATCTCCTTATCGCTCGCGATGGTGAGCTTGCTACTCTTGCCGCAGATGCGAGCGAGCAAAGATTCCCCGTCGCCGAAGCGGTGTTTACGCTGCCGTTTCTGCCCGACCCGCTGTCCCGTGTCTGCCGCGTGCGCATTGCGGGCTATGGTGACGGCAGTACGGAAACATTGGAGGTTCCTTTTTATGCGCCTGGATCGGCATGGCCGGATGCCAGCTCTTTCCGGATAGCGATCGGCGAGGGGCCGCGTGGTTCAAATTTTGATCCTGCCCAGCGGATATTGTTCGTCCCGTTGGAGAAAGGCGAACATGTGCGTGTGCGTCTCAGCCATGCACTCGAACGCAAGGATCTTGCGCTGCTGGGTATTTATCAGTGGGGAATCGAGCACGCAAAGCCTGATCAACAACTGGCATTGGAACAGCGCGCGGTTGAGGGGCGACACTGGATGTTAACGCCGTGGCGGGATCTCGACCTCGTTCATGCCGTTCAGAAGCCGCTTGTGCGCCCCGCGATAGAGTCTCTGGTGATCGGTCGGGCAATTGGCAAGACAGCGTGTGCAATTGGATTCGCAACGCCCGTTGACAGCCTCAGCACGGAGAAGCTGGATCTTTCCGGTCACTGGCTTGATCCGGTCGATGACGTGACCGAGCCATTGCCGCGCTGGCATGTCGGCGGTGGCCATGCCGCTGAACTCAAGCTTGCACGGCTGGAGGCACCCGGCAGGTCTCCTCCGGGGCACCGCGTTTTTCTGAAAGATGAAGTTGCGCACACTTTCCCCGACACACGTTATCGCCGTGTCGGATACACCCTTGCTGCAACAACACGCTTTGCACAATTCATGCCGGAAGCGCTTCGCGAACCAACGCATGCTGCCGATCTGATCGTAACGTCCGACGAAGTGATCGGTTTCGTGCCGAACAGTGCGCCACCGCCTGCTCCCGATATCGTCTATGTTGTCCCGACTTTTGGCTGGACCCGGGTAACCGACGGCAATGAGCAGCGCAGTTACCGGGATGGCGGCGGATTGCGCGTCTATTTGAGGCGACCCTGGCTGGTCACCGGCGCAATGGAGATGCTTGGTGTGATCTTGCCTCCCGCAGGAATGGCTGCAACGGAGGTTGATACGAAACTTGGAGGTTTTGTGACGCGTTGGGGCGGTGATCCAACGGCTGATAACAACAGCCTGGCAGATGGATCACCGGCTCGCAGCCGGTTTCCGGCAGCGGTTTATCAAGGCCCGATCGCACCCGATCGTCTTGATCCGATATTTCCGAAATCGGAAGGTGAACTGCCCGCCGTACAACTTCCGGTCACACAACTGCCTATGCCTGGCACCCCAGCAGATGTGCGCGTGGAGGTTGCTCCGCATTTGGTGGGTTTTGATGCGGAGCGTCAACTTTGGTTCGCCGACATCGTCCTTGATCCCGGGCTCAGCTACATGCCTTTCATTCGGCTGGCGCTCGCACGGTATCAGCCGATCTCTGCTCCCGGGGCGCATCTGTCGCCATCCGCCATTGCAGAGATTGTCCAGCTTACCAATGATCGTTTGGCAACCCTGGTTCGCAAGGATTCGCTCCATTATCGCGTTGGATTGTTCGGAATTCCCTTCGTCGGCGTGTTTCAGACGTTCGGCGCGCGGCGCCGGCAGGCTCGTTCTCAAATCGAGGTTCTTGTCGAACACCTGGAAAAAGCTGCCGACGAAGATTTCGGTTGGGAGCCGCTGCAAGGCGCTCAGGTGGTCAAGGTGTCTCAGCGCCAGCGCACTAAGGTCGTGAGCCGCAAGCTCACCGCGTCTGCTGAAACCCTGCGTCAGCAGAGGGATTTTCTGCAGTTGACAGCAAGCGGCAACCTGTTGTCAGGACTCCTCATGCCGGAGATCGCAAGCTATGACGTCATTCTGCCCCGCGCTGCAAAAGATGGCGAACGCTTCCGGCTTGTGATTGCCGAGCGCGAACCTCGTCCCACCGATCGAGACGAGGCAATTGGTGACAACGGAGCGCGCGAATATCGGATCGTCTATCTCGAGATGTTCGCGCTTCAGACCTAATTCCCGATGACAGGCGAAAATGGCAGTTGAACAGACGCTGCCCAGCAATGTCATTGCGAGCATCGAGACGCTCTGAAACATTCAACAGTGTTGCTTCGTTCCGCGCAGTTCGGACACGCGCTGATCCTGACCACATTCTGGACTTTGTTTTTGGGTTCCCAATCCTCGGGAAACTCGTTTCTCAGGAAATATCCTTCCGCTAAGCCTTTGATTTTGTTGGTAAGAGAGCGGAACTTTGGCTCCTAAATACAGAACTTTAGGTCTCCCACCAAATGTGTTTGCCAACAGCTGCACAAGAAAGTAGCGCCACAGGTGTCGCAGTTTATGCAAGTGCCTCTACGTAACATCGTCCGACTGCGCTCTTTACAGTTGTACCAAAACAGGTTCAGTCGTGCCAAACGTGCGATGCCGAACCAATTCTGCACAGGTTTCGACGAGAGGGCGTTGCATTTCCGCCACAATGTGTTGCATGAGTGCAACTTGGTTGGGATGACGTAAGCAATGCTCTTATCAAATTCGGTCAATCAGTTGGGAAACTCGCTCACGGCTGCCGCTGGCGGCAACACGCAGCGTTTTTACTCCCGTATCGGCGTTGTCACGGTTGTTCTGGCGCTTTTGACGACGGGCGTAACGTTTTTCATCCTCACGGGAATGACCCCCGTTCAGCCCGAGAGCAACCTCACTTTTGTCCTGACCGGTCTCAATGCGCTGCTGATTCTCGCCCTGATCGTGCTGATTGGCCGCGAAGTCTATCGCATCAGCCAGGCTAGGAACCGGGGGAAGGCCGCTTCCCGCCTGCATGTGCGCCTCGTCGTGCTGTTTTCGCTTGTCGCTGCGGTACCGGCCATGCTGGTGGCCATCGTTGCATCGGTCACGCTCGATCTCGGGCTTGATCGCTGGTTCGAAATGCGGACCACGACGATCGTCAACTCGTCGATCAGCCTGGCCAATTCCTACATTCAGGAAAGTGCGCGCAACCTGCAGGGCACGACGCTTGAAATGGTCAGCGATGTCGATGCGCAACGCTCGCTGTACAATCTGGACCGCACCAGTTTTACGCGCTTCCTGACCCAGCAGGCGCTCGGCCGCGGCCTGATCGGCGCATTCATCATCCGCTCCAACGGTGACACCTCCGTTCGCGCCGACATACGCACGAATTTTTCAATTCCGCCGGTCGCGAAATCCATTCTCAACACGGCACAGGACGGCAAGCCGGTGCTCATCCCGCCGGAACGGACCAATCTGCTCAGTGCCGTTGTGAAACTCCAGCAGATACCGGATATGTTCCTCTACACGGTCCGCCCGGTCGACGGGGATATTCTCAACTCCATGCGCGCCATCGAGGGCAACAATCTCGATGCGGGTAAACCGGTTGCCAATGGTGTGGACACGCAGATTCTGTTTGCTCTGCTCTACTTCGGCCTGACCCTCACTTTGCTTCTGTCGGCCATCTGGACCGGCATTGCTGTGGCGGACCGGCTGGTGCGCCCCATCCGGCTGCTGATCGGTGCAGCGGATGATGTTGCAACCGGCAATCTGGATGTTGCAGTGCCGGTGCGCCGTTCCGACGGCGATGTCGGGTCGCTGTCCCAGACATTCAACACCATGGTGCGCCAGCTGGGAACGCAGCGCCGCGACCTCGTTGCCGCCAAGGACCAGATCGACGAACGCCGCCGTTTTTCCGAAGCGGTGCTCTCCGGCGTGACGGCAGGGGTCATCAGCGTGGATGCCGATGGGGCAATCGGCATCATGAACCGTTCCGCCGAAGCAATGTTCGATCTGGATCCCGTCACGACCGTCGGCAAGAATCTGACGGCGCTCGTCCCGGAAATCGGACTGGTGTTCGAGGTTGCCCATGCCACGGGCCGGTCGGTTTACCGCGAACAGGTATCGATGTCGCGCCGCGGCAGCGCCCGGACGTTCAATGTCCAGATTACCGTGGAGGACGCGGAATCGGCTGACCACTCCTATGTGGTCACCGTCGATGACATCACCGATCTGGTGGAGGCGCAGCGTTCATCCGCCTGGGCCGACGTCGCGCGGCGCATCGCGCACGAAATCAAAAATCCGCTCACGCCCATTCAGTTGTCGGCGGAACGCATCCGCCGGCGCTATGGCAAGGTGATTACCGAAGATCGCGAAGTCTTCGACCAGTGCACGGAAACCATCATCCGGCAGGTGGGTGACATCGGGCGCATGGTCGATGAGTTTTCATCCTTCGCGCGCATGCCGAAACCGGAAATCAAGGCGATGGATTTGCGCGAAGCGTTGCGCGAAGCCTCGTTCCTGGTTGAAGTCAGCCGCAGCGATATCCGCTTCGAGCGGGATTTCGGCAACGTGCCGCTCATCGGGCAATTCGACGGCCGGCTTATCGGGCAGGCGTTCGGAAACGTTATCAAAAATGCTGCAGAAGCAATTGAATCCGTTGTGAAAGATGGACTGGGTGACGGACATATCCGTATCCGGTCGAGGCAAGAGGGAGACGCTCTGATTGTCGAAATTTCCGACAATGGCAAAGGCTTGCCGCGTGAACACCGGCAGCGTTTGCTTGAACCCTATATGACGACGCGCGAGAAAGGCACGGGCCTTGGCCTCGCAATTGTCAAAAAGATCGTTGAAGAACATGACGGTCAAATTGAACTGCACGACGCCCCCGCGGACTTCCACGGCGGGCGGGGTGCAATGATCCGCATGGTTTTTCCCACGACCCATACCAATACACAGACAGCCGACAATTCCGATCCATCGGCGAAACAGGTGAATTCAAATGGCATCTGACATTCTTGTCGTCGACGATGAAGTCGACATCCGCGAGCTTGTTGCAGGAATATTGAGTGACGAGGGGCACGAAACCCGTGTAGCCTCGGACGCGGACAGCGCATTGGCGGCGATCGATGATCGCATTCCCCGCCTGATCTTTCTGGACATCTGGATGCAGGGCAGCCGGCTCGACGGCCTTGCCCTTTTGGACGAGATCAAGAGCCGCCATCCCGATATTCCCGTGGTCATGATTTCCGGTCACGGCAACATCGAAACCGCGGTTTCGGCCATCCGGCGCGGCGCCTATGATTTCATCGAGAAGCCGTTCAAGGCTGACCGTCTGATTCTGATCGCCGAACGGGCGCTCGAAACATCCAAGCTGCGGCGCGAGGTTTCCGACCTGCGCAAGCGCTCGACGGAAAGCTCCGAACTGCTCGGCACGTCGCTGTCGATGAACCACCTGCGCCAGACCATCGAGCGTGTCGCACCGACCAACAGCCGCATCATGATCACCGGCCCGTCCGGCGCGGGCAAGGAACTGACGGCAAGGGCCATCCACGCCCTGTCGACCCGCTCCAAGGGACCATTCGTCAACCTGAATGCGGCGACGATTACGCCGGAGCGCATGGAAGTCGAGCTTTTCGGTACCGAATCCGATGGCGGCGAGCGCAAAGTAGGGGCGCTGGAGGAAGCCCATGGCGGCATTCTCTATCTCAATGAAATCGCCGATATGCCGCGCGAAACGCAGAACAAGATCCTGCGTGTGCTCGTCGATCAGCAGTTTGAACGGGTAGGTGGCACCAAGCGCATCAAGGTGGATGTACGGATCATCTCCTCGACCGCGCAGAACCTCGAAGCGATGATTGCCGAGGGCCGGTTCCGCGAAGACCTGTTCCACCGGCTGGCAGTGGTTCCCGTGATTGTTCCGCCCTTGGCGGACCGGCGCGACGATATTCCTGCGCTTGTCGAATTCTTCATGACGCAGATTGCCGAACAGGCGGGTATCAAGCCGCGCAAGATCGGCCCGGATGCCATGGCCGTGCTGCAGTCCCATTCCTGGCCGGGCAATATCCGCCAGCTGCGCAACAATATCGAGCGCCTGATTATCCTGGCGCGCGGCGATGATCCGGAAGCGGTCATCACAGCCGATCTGCTGCCTGCGGAAATCGGCGACACGCTGCCGAAGGCTCCAACCGAATCCGACCAGCACATCATGGCCCTGCCGCTGCGCGAGGCACGTGAGCGCTTCGAGAAGGAATATCTCATCGCGCAGATCAACCGGTTCGGCGGCAATATTTCCCGCACGGCGGAGTTTGTCGGCATGGAGCGTTCGGCCCTGCACCGGAAGCTGAAATCGCTCGGGGTCTAACCGCTTCACGCAATCGCCAGGACGCCGGAGGAATACGTTGGTAGCCGACAGTATTCGGTTGCGACTCTCTGGCTTTTACGGGAAAGTCGGCGGCCTTTGCCCTGCGGCATCGGTCCTTCATCATGGGAGTGAGGAATGTTTCGTGCTGTCAATCCGCAAGGCCCGCCGGCCAGCAGTCTCATTGACGTGGACGCAATGGCCGTGATTGCCGAAGGCAAAGCCAGCTGATGCGTGTGATTATCTGCGGCGCAGGGCAGGTTGGATATGGCATCGCCGAACGCCTGGCCGCCGAAGACAACGATATTTCGGTCATCGACACGTCGGCCGAGCTCATTCAGGTCATACGCGATACGCTCGATGTGCGCGGTTTTGTCGGTCACGGCGCCCACCCGGATGTTCTGGCTGCGGCGGGTGCCGAGCAGGCGGACATGATCATTGCGGCGACACTGTACGACGAAGTGAACATCGTCGCCTGTGAAGTGGCGCATGCGCTGTTCAACGTGCCGACCAAGATCGCCCGCATCCGTGCTCAGGCCTATCTGCAGCCGCACTATCAGGACCTGTTTTCCCGCGATCACATGCCGATCGACGTCATCATTTCGCCGGAGCTTGAGGTCGGGGAAATGGTGCTGCGCCGCATCGCCTTGCCCGGTGTGAGCGACGTTGTCCGCTTTGCCGACGAGACTATCGTGGTCATGGCGATCGAATGCCTGGAAGACTGTCCCGTCATCAACACGCCGCTCATTCAATTGAGCAATCTCTTCCCCGACCTGCCGTCGACCGTGATGGCGATCATCCGCAATGACACGTTGCTCATTCCGCGCTCTGCCGATCACCTCCTGGCCGGTGACATCGCCTATGTCGCGACAACCAAGTCACAGGTGCGCCGTACGCTGGCGCTGTTCGGTCACGAAGAGCCCGAGGCGACCCGCATTGTCATAGCCGGCGGCGGCAATGTCGGGCTCTACGTCGCCCAGACGATCGAAGCCAAGCAGCCCAAGACCAAGGTCAAGCTGATCGAACCCAATTTGACCCGCGCCAATGCCATCGCGGACGGGCTTCGGCGGTCCATGGTGCTGCATGGCAGTGCGCTGGATCAGAAACTGCTGCTGGAAGCGGAAATCCAGGATGCGGACCTTCTGGTCGCGCTGACCAATGACGACCAGGTCAACATGCTCGCTGGCGTCATGGCCAAACGCCTCGGCTGCAAATCCAGTCTCGTCCTCATCAACAACCCGGACTATCTCGACCTCAGCAAATCCCTCGGCATCGATGCCCATATCAGCCCGCGCAGCGTCACCATTTCGCGCGTGCTGCAGCATGTGCGGCGGGGCCGTATCCGGGCCGTACACAGCGTCCAGAAGGGCCGGGCGGAGATTATCGAGGCTGAGGCGCTTGAAACCTCGCCGCTTGTCGGCGCCCCGCTGCGCGACCTCGACCTGCCGGATGGACTGCGGATCGGCGCGATCTACCGCAACGGCGAAGTCATCCGCCCCGACGGTTCGGTCCGCATCAAACCGCAGGACCGGGTGGTCATCTTTGCCACGGCCGAAGCGGTCAAACAGGTCGAGCAGATGTTCCGCGTCAGTCTCGAATTCTTCTGATCAGCAGAAAGACGCACCGACATGAAACTGCAACTTCTCCGCAATGCCACGCTGAAACTCGATTATGCCGGTTCAACCGTCCTGATCGATCCATTTTTCGCTCCCAAACACAGCCGCCCGTCCTTTACCGGCCGTTCGCCGAATCCCATGACGGATCTGCCGGTTTCAACCGACGAGATCCTTGATGGCGTCGAGCTTGTACTCGTCTCGCATCTGCATGCGGATCATTTCGACCCCGTGGCTCAGGAACGTGTCCCCAAGCATCTGCCGCTGATCTGCCAGCCGGGCGATGAAGAGAAAATCCGCTCCTTCGGTTTCACCGACGTCACGCCACTGACCGGGGATCTGACGTGGAAGAATATCCGCCTGACCCGTCGCGACGGCAATCACGGCACCGGGGCCGTGCTTCAGCTGATGGGCAATGTCATCGGTTTCACCATCGAGGCGGATGGCGAACCCTCGATCTATTGGGCAGGGGATACGATCCTCTATCCGCCGGTGCGCGAAACAATCGAAGCGACGCAGCCCGATATCATCGTCACCCATTCCTGCGGTGCCAAATGGGACGGTGTTCTCATCGTCATGGATGCGGAGCAGACCGTTGAGGTCTGCCGCATTTCACCCCTGAAGACAAAAGTCATCGCGACGCATATGGAAGCCCTTGACCATGCAACGGTCACCCGCGACGATCTGAAGGCCCATGCGCAGGCAGCGGCCATCGATTCCCACAAGCTGATCATCCCTTCCGATGGAGAGACCCTCCATCTCATAGCCCCTAACCCATGAGACCAACCATGCCAAAGACCTATGCTTTTGTCGGCAACCTGAATCGCAACGCTCTGCCCAATGCAGGAAAGGGGATCAGCGTCTTCCGCTTTGACGACAATACCGGTGATCTCACACTCGTCAGCGAATACCTCGCAATCGACAATCCCGGTTATATCGCCATCGATGAAAAGCGCCGGCGTCTTTACGCGGCAGTGGAAATTCCCGAATGGAACGAGGGGATGGCTGTCGCCTTCGATATCGATCCGGCCTCAGGAGCCTTGTCCTATATCAACATGCAGCCGACCCTTGGCAACACCACCTGCCATCTCGGGTTCGATCAGTCGGGCGAGACGATCTTTGCCTCCAATTATACCGTTGCCGCGCTGGGCGAACGCCCCGGCAATGCCGTGGCCGCTTTCGCCATCCGCGCCGACGGCGGGCTGGAACCGGCCTTTGCCGCTGCCATTCATGAGGGCAAGAATGCCGTCCTGCCGACGGACAAGCGGCAGCATGGTCACTGCGCCGTCGTCAGCCCGGATAATCGGACCGTGTTTGTCTGCGATCTCGGCCTGGACCGGATCATGGCCTATAAGCTGCCGTCGAAGGGCGGGAAACTGGAGCTGGCAGCAACGCCCTTCACGACCTTGCCCGATGGCGCCGGACCGCGCCATATGACGTTCCATCCGAATGGGAAGATTGCTTATGTTATCAATGAATTGAACAGCACTGTTTCAGTTCTGCGTTACAATGCCGAAACCGCCGAGTTGACGCTTGGCCAGACGCTTCCATCCATCCCTGCGGGCTTCACCGCGACCAATACCTGCGCAGAAATCGCCGTCAGTGCCGACGGCCGGTTCCTTTATGGCTCCAACCGTGGCCACAACAGCATCGTCAGCTATGCCATTGCCGCCGACGGCAGCCTCGCGCTGATCGGCTGGACACCGTCGCAGGGTCTCGGCCCACGCAACTTCGTCATCGATCCCACGGGCAAGTTCATGCTCGTTGCCAATCAGAAAGGCGGGGGCATCGCCGTGTTCAAACGCGATATCGAAACGGGTGCATTGGAAGATACCGGCAAGCGGGTGGATCTGCCAACGCCCATGCGCATGGTCTTCGGCCAGTTCGAATAGGAGGCTCTACCGATGTCCCGTATCGCCTATGTCAACGGCCAGTACATTCCCCATGCCAATGCCGGTGTTCACATTGAAGACCGCGGCTACCAGTTTGCCGATGGCGTTTATGAAGTCTGCGAGGTTGCCCGCGGCAACATCATGGACATGACGCGCCATCTCAACCGCCTCGACCGCTCGCTTTCAGAGCTGCGGATCGGCTGGCCGATGAACCGGAAGGCGCTGCAGAGCGTGATCGCCGAGGTGGTCCGGCGCAATCGTGTGCACAATGGCATGGTCTATCTGCAGGTGACGCGCGGTGTCGCCAAGCGCGACCACGTCTTTCCCGCGGCCGATACACCACCTTCCATTGTCATCACCGCCAAGCGCACGGATCCCGTCATGTTCGCTGCCCGGGCGGCAAAGGGTGTGAAGGTCATCACGGTGCCGGAAAACCGCTGGGAGCGGGTGGACATCAAATCTATCGGCCTTTTACCAAATGTTATGGCGCGCCAGCAGGCCAAGGAGCAGGGCGCTCAGGAAGCCTGGTTCATCGATCCGGATGGCACCGTTAGGGAAGGCGCGGCAACAAATGCGTGGATTGTCACCATGGACGGCGTTCTGGTGACCAGACAGGCGGAAACCGGCATTTTGCGCGGTATTACCCGCACAACCATCTTCGATGTGGCCAAAAAGCTGGGATTGACGATCGAGGAACGCGGCTTTTCTGTCGAGGAAGCCAAGCGGGCGCGCGAAGTTTTCATGACCGCAGCCACAACTGTTGTGATGCCAATCGTTGCGATTGACGGCGAATCGGTGGCAAATGGGCACCCGGGAACGATCGCACTTTCGTTACGGGAAGCGTTTTTTGACATTGCGGAAAAAACGCCATCCTGTTAACCGGAGTATGAGGGGACTAACAGAAACCATTTTTCACCTCCTGCAGGAGTAGGCTTTCTGCTCCCGTTGCCGAAATTTGTATGAGACACGTTTGCTGATCGCATAAAAGGACAAAAACAATGGCTGAACGATCGCAGAATCTTCAGGACCTATTTCTGAATTCAGTCAGAAAACAGAAGATTTCTCTGACAATTTTCCTCATCAATGGCGTCAAACTGACCGGTATTGTCACCTCGTTCGACAATTTCTGCGTCCTGTTGCGCCGCGACGGCCATTCTCAGCTCGTCTACAAACATGCCATCTCGACCATCATGCCGAGCCAGCCTGTACAAATGTTCGAAGCTGAGGCCGAAGACAGCGACTGAGATAACATTTGACCAAAGAAACAAGGCGTAACGCGCAAAACCCTGGCGGATCAACCGATAATGGTGAGACCGCCAGAGAAGCCACGCGCGCAATCGTCATTGTGCCGGTTTTGCCGACGCGCTTTTCCGATGGCGGCAAGGCCGACGATCATGGCCGCATGAAGCACCAGCCCGAATTCCAGCGCAGCGACGATGCGCGGCTGGAAGAGGCCGAAGGCTTGGCCCGAGCCATCGATCTGGACATTGTCCATTCCGATATCGTGCAGGTTTCTGCGCCGCGCCCGGCGACCTTGCTGGGGACGGGCAAGGTTGAAGCGATTCATGAGCTCATCGAGGCTTCCCATGCGGAGCTCGTGATCGTCGATCATTCCCTGACACCGGTGCAGCAGCGCAATCTCGAAAAGGCATGGAACGCCAAGGTTCTTGACAGGACCGGGCTCATTCTTGAGATTTTCGGACGGCGAGCCCAGACGAAAGAGGGCGCCCTGCAGGTGGAACTTGCGCACCTCACCTATCAGAGGGGGCGGCTGGTCCGCAGCTGGACCCACCTTGAGCGCCAGCGCGGCGGCGGCGGCTTCCTCGGCGGTCCCGGTGAAACGCAGATCGAGGCCGACAGGCGCGCACTACAGGAAAAGATCCTGCGCATCAAGCGCGAACTCGAAACGGTGGTGCGCACCCGCACCCTGCACCGCAGCAAGCGCAAGAAGGTGCCGCATCCGGTCGTGGCGCTTGTCGGCTATACCAATGCGGGTAAATCAACGCTGTTCAACCGGCTGACCGGAGCAGGGGTCGTGGCCGAAGACATGCTCTTTGCCACGCTTGATCCCACCTTGCGCCGTATCCGGCTGGAGCACGGCGAGACGATCATCCTCTCCGACACGGTGGGTTTCATCTCCAACCTGCCTACGCATCTCGTTGCGGCCTTCCGCGCCACGCTGGAAGAGGTGGTCGAAGCCGACCTCATCCTGCATATCCGCGATATCTCCGATCCGGATACCGCAGCCCAGTCGGAAGACGTCCACGCGATCATGACCAGTCTCGGCATTGAGCGCGGCGATACGAAGCGCATTCTCGAAGTGTGGAACAAGATCGACAGGCTTGACGATGCGGGCCGCGAGTCGGCGCAGCGTCTCAGTGCGGCGGTGAAGGGCGACGAACATCCGATTCCGGTGTCGGCGATCACGGGTGAGGGCGTCGACGCTCTGCTGAAGGAAATCGAGAACCGCATTGCCGGCAAGCTGAAGCATGTCAAAATCACCCTGCGGCCGGACCAGATGCGGCTGATGGACTGGATCTACCAGCACTCCAGCAATGTGAAACGCAAGGATCTGGACGACGGGTCGGTATCCCTCACCATGGACATGACCGTCGCGTCCCACGCCAATCTCGACGAGAAATTATTGCGGCGGACCAACGGGTAAACGGTGTTATTTCGCGGTTTTGGCTTCCTGCCAGAGTGCTTCCATTTCATCGAGTGTCGCCGCATCGAGCGTCTGTTTCTGCTCGTTCAGCTTTCGCTCGATATAGTGGAAGCGTGACCGGAACTTTTCATTGGTGCCGCGCAGGGCGCTTTCCGGTTCAAGCTTCAAATGGCGGCCGAGATTGACCATGGCAAACAGCAGGTCGCCATATTCTTCTTGTGTATTTTCCCGGTCACCATTGGCAATGGCCTGTTTCAACTCGCCGATTTCTTCCTCGATCTTGTCGAGAATGGGCGCGGCTTCCGACCAGTCAAAGCCAACCTTGGCCGCCTTCTGCTGCAGTTTGAGAGCACGCATCAGGGCAGGAAAGCCGTGCGGAATGTCGTCGAGGAAACCGGTCGGTTCCACGGCGCCGAGATTGAGCGCAGCACGACGCTCGCGCCGCTCCGCCTTTTCCTCGGCCTTGATCTTGTCCCACATGCCCTTGGCCATTCCGGCACCGCGGGCAGCCTCTTCACCGAAGACATGCGGATGGCGGCGGATCATCTTGTGCGTGATCGCCTGCACCACGTCACCGAAATCGAATGCCTTCATCTCTTCCGCCATCCGCGCGTGAAACACCACCTGCAGGAGCAGATCGCCGAGCTCTTCGCGCAGATCGTCGATATCATCGCGCTCGATGGCATCGATCACCTCGAAGGCTTCCTCGAGCGTATAGGGGGCGATGGATTTGAAATCCTGCTCAAGATCCCACGGACAGCCGGTCACCGGCGTGCGCAGGGCCTGCATGATCTCAAGAAGGCGGGTGATGTCGCGTGATGGTTTCATAAGAAATATACTAAGACAGGAGCAGGGCGGCTGATATGACCGAGCTGAAATGCCGGTGGCTTGTCCACAGGATCGGTCAGCGCTTCCCGGCCGCCTGCAGCGATATGGGCCCGATCACGTCATATACCACCCTGACGCCATCCACCGTTTCCGGAAGCTCGGTCGTTTCGGGGACCTGATCGCGCAGATTGACCTTGATGGCGTAGGAGTCACCGATGCGGATCAGGCCGACACCAATGACGGTGCCGCATGATCCGGCCAGTTCCCTGGCTTTCGGCTTGGCAAGTCGCGCCTGTTCGATGGAGGTGCTCATGGCTTTAATTTAGTGCATCCCGGCTGCTCTCGCTAGGTCAAACCGGCATCGTCAGCCCCAATTTCTCCAGCACGATGGAAAGATCATTGGCGAAGGTGACACCCTTGCCGTTGGTGCCGCCCTGGTCGCTGCCGGCAAACAGCAGGGCGCAGGCATAGCCCTTTTCGTCCATAATCATCGATCCGCTGTCGCCGCCCGAGCTGAAAGGACCGCTGCCTGTGGTCTGGATCTCGATCTGGCTGTCAAAACCGATATCGCCGAATTCATAGCTGACCACCACGTCATCGACTTCGATTGCCGTGACAACACCTTGCGTCACGCCGGTTGTCCTGCCGATCTTGAACACCTTGTCGCCGGGACGGAGCGGGGTCTTGCGCAGGCCCTTCAATTTTCCCGCATCGGTCAGGGTCACCGCGTCGAAGTCGATATCCGCATCGATGGAGGCGATGGCCGCGTCGACCAGGTTGTTTGCGCCTGATACAACCGGCTCGAAAGCCAGCAGTTCGCCGACCTTGTCCTTGCTTTTCCTGCCGCCGTCATAGGCCGCAGGCTGCAGGATCGCATCGCCGATCTTCGCCTTGTTTTCATTGGCCAGCACATGATTGTTGCTCAGAATAACGGCCTTGCCGCTCGCCGTGTGCTGCGCAAAGCCGCCAAGCGTGCCCGCCGTAATCGAATAATGTCCGACCGACGCGCCGATCAGCAGCGGCCTCTGCCGCAGCTGATGCCAGGGCAAGACTGCCGGCGCTGCCACAGCGCCGCCTTTGAACACGGTACCGATATAGGTGATGTCGGCCTTGTTGCGGGCTGCTTCCTCGATCTGCTGGCGCAGATTGGCATTTGTTTCGAGCGCACGGCGCTGGACACGGACGGCAAGCCGGTAATCGTTCTTTCCATCGCCGGCGGCAATGCCAAGCGCGATACCGCCTTCGACGCCGGTCAGACGCCGTATTGCGGTGGAGCGGACAATGCGGCGCTCGGCGCGGATTTCAGTGACAAGCGGTCGAATGATCTGTTCTGCGATTTCGTTTTTCAGCGCGCGTACAGTTTTCAAATCCACGGTGGTCATCCTTCTTGTATCTACAAGTTCAGGGCACGTGTGCGACTCGACGATAAGCTTAGCGGTGGAGATATGGTTTGGCGAGCGATGACGGAGAGGCGCGTCGGTTCATACGAGAAAGGGGCCGTCACCGTTGAAAATAGAATGTAACCGACTGTGAGTTCTCGCTGAAGCGCGACTTGCACGCTTTTGAAGCTAACCCGCACGCCGTCTCTGCGCGAGTAGTTTTTGCCGGAAGACTTCTGCTGGCGTTTTGTAGCCAAGGCATTTGCGCGGTGTGGAATTCAGCCTGTTGCAGATTTCCGTGAGATCACGGTCGCTGATCGACAGCGGATCAACCTCTCTCGACAGCCATTTCCTGGCCCGTCTGTTGGTGTTCTCGACAGTGCCTTTCTGCCAGGGCGACTGCGGATCGCAAAACCATGTTTGCGTTCCGATGCCGGCCTGCAGGTAGGGCCAGTCAGTGAACTCGGTGCCGCGGTCGAAGGTGATGGAGCGGCGGGCAAAATGGGGCAGGGACTGCAGTGCTTGGATCAGACCGTCCATGACAGGTTTCGACTGCCGATCGTTGTTGCGTAGAAACACGGCAAACCGGCTGACGCGTTCGACCAGAGACGTCACATTGGCTTTTCCGAATTTCTTGCGAAATTGGATGAGGTCACATTCCCAATGCCCAAACTGTTTGCGCGTCGCCACGACATCCGGGCGGTGCAGGATATTGACGTCCGGGCTGAACCTGCGGCCATGACGCCGTCTGGCATGCCTCGGCCGCCGCCGGGCACGGTGTTCCGGCAGGTGCCGCCAAAGCTTGATCGCATGGCCGTCCGGTGAATAGGCGAACTTGTAGATCGTCTCGTGGCTCACACAAATCGGATGCTGCTCCAGCTGCATCCGACCGGCTATCTGTTGCGGTGACCAGCCATGAATAATGCGCTCGATCACGGATTGGCGCAGATGCGCGAACCGTGCCAGTTTGCGGAGCTTGGCACGTCGTTCACGTGCCATGTCGTTCGCCGTCACACAGTAATACCCGTTAAGTTCGGGCATTTGCACGTCGGTGAAGGTATTACGCCTGAGCTCACGAAAAATCGTCGAGCGATGACGCCCAAGTTTTTCAGCAATGATGTCGACCTTGACGCCTGCCGTTCGCCAGTGAGCGATCTTGCGGCGTTCATCCATGTCAATCTGGGAGTAGGTGCGTTCCACGGGCGATTCCTTGCATTGGATAAACCATTGTTATCTATTGCAAGTCGCGCTTCATCCTTGAACCCACCCGACAGCAATACAAAGATCGCATAAGATAGATTATGGAACCAGAAGATGGACCGGAATGGCTCGATCAGCCGGTAATATCGGCTATTTCAGCCTTTGCGGCCGTCATCAAAGCATGTGGCTCTGCCGGGAAAACAAAGTTGGTGCCGCCTGCTGCGGCCCAGACGACGTCGAACTGCATCAGTGTTTCATCCGCATAGGCCTTGATGTCGATCAGGTGCCCCAATGGCGATACGCCGCCAATGGCAAAGCCGGTCTCCTTGCGGATGTGCTTTGGATCAGCCCGGTGCAGCGTTTCTCCGGTCAGCCGCGCAGCCTTGGCAAGATCAAGCTGGCGCGGTCCGGAAACCAGAAACAGATAAAGCTGCTGCGTATCGGTGCCTTGAAAAATCAGCGACTTGACGATCTGTGCGACTGTGACGCCGCATTGAACCGCTGCATCTTCCGCCGTGTGGGTTGAATCGGCCATCTGGCGGATTTCGATCTCCAGCCCAGCCGCATGAGCTGCCTGACGGACACGTTCAACGCTCTTGCTCATGCTTCAACCTCAAAGGACAGGCCGTCAAAGGCCGGTTCGACATGTTCCGGCGTATCGCGCAGGACAGTTCCATAATCCAGTGGCACATGCATATGGGTCAGAATGGCTCGACGCGGCTTCAGCTTTTCGATCCACTCCATTGATTCATCGAGAGAAAAATGGCTTGGGTGCGGACGGTACTGCAATGCGTCGATGATGAGTATATCGAGCCCATGCAGCTCGGCCGCTGTTGTTTCCGGAAACGCGCTGACATCGGAACAATAGCCAACATCGCCGATGCGGAAGCCCAGCGACAGGATATCGCCATGCACCTGCGGCAGCGGCAGAAAGCGGATCGGACCGCCCGCGCCGTCAACCTCAAAAGCCTCGTGATGCACGATCTCATGCGGCCGCAGGATCGGCGGATAGCTCGAACCTTCCGGCGTCTTGAAACAATAACCGAAGCCTTCGACGAGCCTGCGCTGGGTCGCCTGATCGGCATAGATATCAACCAGATCGCGCCGGTCGATGACAAAGGTCCTAAGGTCATCGAGGCCGTGAATATGGTCCGCATGCGCATGGGTATAGACAACGGCATCAAGCCGTCCGGAGCCGAAATCGATCATCTGCGAGCGGAAATCCGGTCCCGTATCGATGACGACGGTGGTCACGCCGCCATGCGCGGCAATGCGCTCCACCAGCATGGACGCCCGGCGGCGGCGGTTTTTCGGATTGTCCGGATCGCAATTGCCCCAGTCACCATTGATGCGCGGCACGCCCGGAGACGAGCCGCAGCCCAGAATGGTAAAGCGCAGGCGATCAGGCATGGGCGGGCCTTGGCATCTTGGTGAACAGGCGGAATACATTGTCGGTGGTCAAAGTGCCGATTTCCTCGACGCTGACACCGATGGTCTCCGCCAGCACGGCGGCCGTATGGGTGACGAAGCTCGGCTCGTTGCGCTTGCCGCGATGCGGCATCGGCGCGAGATAAGGCGCGTCGGTTTCAACCAGCAGCCGGTCGCGCGGCACGTTTCTGGCGATGTCGCGGATTTCCGGCGAATTCTTGAATGTCAGAATACCGGAAAACGAGATGTAACCGCCAAGCTCGACGCCAACCCGCGCCAGTTCGGCGCCGGAGGAGAAGCAATGCAGGATGAAGGGGAAGGCCCCCTTCCCTGATTCCTCGCGCAGGATCGCAATCATGTCCTCATCGGCACTGCGTGCGTGAATGACCAGCGGCAGGCCTGTGACGCGTGCTGCGGCGATATGGGTGCGAAATCCCTGCTGCTGTGCTTCCGGCGGCGCGTAATCATAGTGATAGTCGAGCCCGGCTTCACCGATTGCCACCACCTTCGGGTGTTCGGCCAGCTTGATCAGGTCATCGGCTGTGACGTCGAGTTCCTCATGCGCATTGTTCGGGTGCGTCCCGACCGAAGCAAAGACGCTGTCATAGCGTTCGGCGATGCCGAGAATGCCGTCAAACTTGCGAACGCGCGTGCAGATGGTGACCAGCCGCACAACACCAAGATCCAGCGCGCGCTGGACAATGGCGTCACGTTCTTCGGCAAAATCCGGAAAATCCAGATGGCAATGGCTATCGACAAGCATGAAAAAGATCCGGGTTCCTGATCAGGCGCCTTTGTCTGCCTCGACATAGCGCGGGAAGATCGGCTGCGGCGCGGGCAAATCGGCGCCGGGCACCAGTTCGCTGCCGCCGAGAAGATCGGTGAAGTTGCGCTTGTCCGCGGGCACGGCCAGGATATCGAGCAGTTTGGCCGCCGATCCCGGTATGAACGGCAGGCAGAGAATGCCGACACGCCGGATCACTTCCGCCGTCACGTAGAGAACCGTTTCCATCCGCGCGGGATCGGTCTTCTTCAGCGCCCATGGCTCCTGCGATGCAAAATAGCGGTTGGCTTCCGCCACCACGGCAAAGATCGCCCCAAGCGCCAGATGCATGGCCTGCGTGCCGACGGCCTTGCGGGCTGTCTCCAGCGCTGCCACCGCCTGACCGAGGATGGCCTTGTCGACATCGGTCAATGCGCCGGGCTGCGGAACCTTGGCTTCGCAGTTCTTGTTGATCATCGACAGCGAGCGCTGCGCCAGATTGCCAAGGTCGTTGGCAAGATCCGCATTGGTGCGGTTGACGATCGCCTCATGGCTGTAATTGCCATCCTGACCGAAAGGCACTTCGCGCAGCAGGAAGTAACGCACCTGATCCAGGCCGTAATGCTCGACCAGGGAGAACGGATCGATGACATTGCCGACTGATTTCGACATTTTCTCGCCGCGGTTGAACACAAAGCCGTGGCCGAAGACGCGCTTCGGCAGTTCGATTCCAGCGGACAAAAGGAAGGCCGGCCAATAGACGGCGTGGAAGCGAATGATATCCTTGCCGATGATGTGCACATCGGCGGGCCAATAGCGCCAGCGCTCGGCCTTCTCATCGGGATAACCGGCCGCCGTGATGTAATTGGTCAGCGCGTCGACCCAGACATACATGACGTGCTTCTCGTCGCCGGGAACCGGAATGCCCCAGTCGAAAGTCGTGCGCGATACAGACAGGTCCTTCAGGCCGGACTTGACGAAGGAGATGACCTCGTTGCGGCGCTCGTCCGGCCCGATAAAACCGGGATTGTCCGCATAGAGCTTGAGCAGGCGATCCTGATAGGCGGACAGGCGGAAGAAATAACTTTCCTCTTCCAGCCATTCGACGGGCGAGCCCTGCGGGCCGTAGCGCACGCCATCGGCACGCACTTCCGTCTCGTCTTCCTGGTAATAGGCTTCATCGCGCACGGAGTACCAGCCGGCATAGGAATCCTTGTAGATATCCCCGGCTTCGACCATTTTTTTCCAGATCGCCTGCGATGACGCGTAATGCCGCTCCTCGGTGGTGCGGATGAAGTCGTCATAGGATGCATTCAGGAGATGGCCCATGTCACGGAAAAGCTTGGCATTTCTGTCGGCAAGCTCACGCGGCGTAATGCCTTCCCTGCGTGCGGTTTGAAGCATCTTGATGCCATGTTCATCCGTGCCGCTGAGGAAAAACACATCCTTGCCGTCATGGCGGTTGAAACGGGCAATCGCATCCGTCGCGATCAGCTCGTACGCATGACCGATATGCGGGCTGCCGTTCGGATAGGAAATGGCTGTGGTGATGTAAAATGTTTCGCGGCTCATACGTAACCTGATTTGCTTCGGAATTGGCATCTTGGGAAGGCGTCAGGCTGACATAACCCATGTCTGGCCTGATTGCTATACCGGTCGTAAACACATGAATTCAATTGAAATACTATTCCGCATTCATGTGATGTGACCGGGTGGCGGATCAAGAAGCACGCAGGGCGCGATGCATCCTGTCAAGAAAGATAAGAACGGACTGTTTGCGGTCAAGGTTGAAGGCATCGGCTTCACGGGCTTCGCCCTGCATTTCCTGCCACAGCGTCGACCAGTGATTGGCCTCGGCCACGGCACCCTTCTCCGCAGCCTCCCCTGCCTTTGCCGCGATCCGCGAAAAAATGTCCTCAAGGAAGAGATCAAACTGAATTTCCGAATCGCGTCCCGACAAGGCTGTGCCAAGCGCCTGCGCCTTGGGGACATCGAATACAGGTTTTGTCAGAATAGCGTCGATGGTCTGCGATATCTCCAATCCGCCAAACGCCACAAGCAGTGCCGCCTTGCGCACACTGCCGTCGGCGTGGGTAACCAGTGCCTCGGTATCCGGCATCTGGTCCGTGCCAAGGCCAATGGTTGCCAGCGCCGACAGGAGGTCACTGCGCTGCAGCCCTTCGAAACGGATGGACTGGCAGCGTGAGCGGATCGTTGGCAGCAAGCGCCCGGAGGAATGCGAGATCAAAATGAACAGCGTTCGCTGCGGTGGTTCTTCAAGAGTCTTCAGTAACGCATTGGCAGCATTACGATTCATGTCATCTGCCGGATCGACGATGACAATACGCCACGCGCCATCATGTGCCGTCCGATTGAGAAAATGCGTCACCCGACGAATCTCATCGACCGTGATCCCGGTCTTGAATTTTCCGGTCTTGGCATCGAGCGGGCGGCTGATATGGAGCACGGCCAGATGTGTCCCCGTGGCAATCTGCCGGTAGGGCGCGGCGGAAAAATCGGGCACAGCCAGTTCCAGCGGCGCATCACGCTGCACCGGATGCTTGAGCATGTGTCCGGCGAGGTGAAAGGCCAGCGTGGTCTTGCCCACGCCCTGCGGCCCCTCGAGCAGAAGTGCATGGTGCATGTGGCCGGATTGATAAGCCTGGGCCAGAAATGAACGGATGGACGGATGACCGAACAGTGCGGGATTGGCCGACGGGGCGGGAATGCCGTCAATCGTATCGTGCGTGGCTGGCACGTCGGGAAGCGTATCGCTCATTGTGCCGCCCCCGCTTTGGCCTTTTCCTTTATCGCACGCCGCGCCTTCAGGCGATCGACGAGGCGGGCAATATCCGCCGCGATATCGTCAACCGGCCGGTCCGCAGGCACCACCTTGCACCGCCCCGGTTCAGCCTTGGCGATGGCCAGATAAGCGTCCCGGCGCTTGCGGTGCATCTCGATGGTCTCTTTTTCGAAGCGATCGGCAGTGCCTGTTCCGCGGCGCGCGTTTGCGCGCTCCAGACCGATTTCCGCCGGCAGATCGAGAATGATGGTCAGATCCGGCATCAGTCCGTTGACGGCTGCCCTTTCAATGGCGCGCATCAGACCGGCATCGAGATCGCCAGTGACCCCCTGATAAACCCGGCTGGAGTCGATATAGCGGTCGCAGAGCACCATGCTGCCCGTGTTGAGCGCGGGGCGCATGACCTGCTCGACGTGATCATTGCGCGCGGCGGCAAACAGCATCGCTTCCATGGCGGGACCGAAGGATTCGGCAGCGCCGCTCAGGATGACATGCCGCACTGCCTCGGCACCGGGTGAGCCGCCCGGCTCGCGGGTCACGACCACATCATCGCCGGCTGCGCGCATATGCGCTGCCAGGCGGGTGATCTGGGTGGATTTGCCAGCGCCCTCGCCGCCTTCAAAGGTAATGAACAGTCCTTGTTGCACGCCGTCAGCCGTCTTTCGATAAAGAGTCGCTTTTGATCTCTAGACGAGGTTCTAACGGGCGGGACTGAAAAGGTCGAGCCGGGAAAAGCTTAAAGCTTCAGGCGGCGCGTCCAGCCGGTGGTGAGTTCCAGGACCGCATCGAGCGTGCGCTTCTGCAGATCACCGGGTTCAACGGCTTCGCCCGTGTAAACCGGCGTTTCCTGCGCCAGAGCATCGCCGATCCATATCCGCAGCACGCCGACCTGCTCGTCCGCCTTGACTGGGGCCAGCAGCGGGCCCTTATACACCACATGGGCCTTGAGGCGATCCTTGTTGGCCGTCGGGACGAGAAGGCTGATCTTTTCGTGTGCCTTGAGCGGGACGCTGGATTTGACACCGCCAAACACGCTGGCTTCCGCGATGGTCTCGCCTTCGGCAAAGATATTGACTTCCTCGAAGGCGCTGTAGGCCCATTCAAAGATTTTCTTCGCTTCTTCCGCCCGCTCCTTGTCTGTCGCCAGACCGCTCAGGGCGGCGATGTAACGGCGCCCATTATGTTCGGCCGAACCGACAAGACCATAGCCGGATTGTTCGGTGTAGCCGGTTCCCATGCCGTCAGCGCCGATATCCAGCTTCAGCAAGGGATTGCGGTTGCGCTGGAAAATATTGTTCCAGGTGAAGCTCTCCTGCGCATAGGTGCGATAATATTCCGGATATTCGTGCTTGATGTAGCGAGCCAGCGTGACAAGGTCCGTCAGCGACACCTTTTGCTCCGGATCGGGCAAGCCGGTCGAATTACGAAACGTCGAATTCTTCAGGCCGATTTCCTTCGCCCGTGCGTTCATCATCTCGGCGAATTTTTGTTCCGACCCGGCGATGCCCTCGGCCAGGATGATGCAACCGTCATTGGCTGACTGCACGATAACGCCCTGGATGAGGTCGCCGACGCTGATCGACGACTTGAGCTTGGCAAACATGGTGGAGCCGCCGGACGGCGCCCCGCCCGTGCGCCAGGCATTTTCGCTGACGGTATACTGGGTATCGATCTTGATCTGGCCGGTCTTGAGCGCATGAAAGACCAGTTCCATGGTCATCAGCTTGGCCAGCGCGGCTGGTTCGATCAGCGTATCGGGTGTTTTGGCGTAGAGAATGGTGCCTGTCTGGTCTTCAAGCATCAGGGCCTGCTTGGCCTTGGTATCGAACAATGCTTCCTGCGCATGGACCGGCGATGCGGCAAGCAGCACGATTGCAAGACTGGCGGCAAGCTTACGGAATGGCTGTAACGGCAATGTTCTTTGACGCGGGAAATCAGTTTCCGTCATCGCGTACGACAAACGCATCACCTGCTCCCGCTTTCCAGGCAGCCTGCAGCAAGGCATCGGTATTCTTTCCCGCGCTGGTCCGTGCAATCAGAGCGATGCGCGGGCCATCCGGGCTGTTGACCTCGGACAGATCGACCTTGCCCAATGGCGCCAGGGCGCTCATGACACGGCCCGCTTCGGACCTGTCGGCAAAAAGGCCGACATCGACATATTCACCCGTCGGTGCCGCTGCGGATTCACGCAGCTTGTTTTCATTCTTCCACGCGTCGGAAATGGCCTTCGGCGATATCAGACTGTTCATCGCCACCGCCGTTGCATTGGCACTTGCCACACGCTCGCTGGCGTAGGAACTGACGAATGGCGATGCGCGCCGTGGGCCGCCCTTCAGCGATCCGAGCAGGATCGCCGGCTTGTCGTCGATATAGGGACCAACAAGCGGCAGAACCGGCTGTATATCATAGCCGAACGGCATTGCGCCCATGGCGGCATTCATCTGCGGCTGCGCGGGGGCGCCAAGACTGACCGCCTGATCATTGAACGATACCGGCGCCACATTCAGGCTCGCCACCTGAACGCCCTGCGCCTTCGGCTGCCGCATGCCGGGAATGGAAAGGGCATTGCGATGGGTGGGTGTCGGTCCATTCATGGCAATCATGGTGCCCGAATCCGGCTGCATCAGACGATCACGCGTGCCGGGCGTACGATACGACGCGAGCAAAAAGCCGTCATCGCGCCCTTCGAGCGGCGCGCGACCCACATATTCCACCTTCACGTCAGCCGTACCCGTGTGTTGGTAATCGAGCATTGTCGCAGCCTTTTGCGACAGATCGATCACGCGATCGCTGTGATACGGCCCGCGGTCGTTGACGCGCACGATCACGGAACTGCCATTGGCAAGATTGGTCACGCGCGCATAGCTCGGCAGCGGCATGGTCGGATGCGCCGCCGACAGGTGGTTCATGTCGTATACTTCGCCATTGGCGGTCAGGCGGCCGTGAAAGGCCGAGCCGTACCAGGATGCCCGCCCCTGACGCTTGTAGCCCAGCTCTTCCCTGGGATAATACCACTTGCCGCGAACCTGATAGGGCCTGCCGATCTGGTTGCGCCCGCCGCCGCGCGGCATGTTGCGGAAATCGGTGACGACGCGCGGGCTGGCTTTGACGCCATACTCCGATTCAGCGAAATATTCCTTGCCGTGGCTTCGTTTAGCAACCTTTGCCGTGGGTGACGCGCAGGCTGCCATCAGGGCGCCCATCGCAACAACTCCCGCAATTCGAAAAGCTTTGGCTTTTGACAATGCAAACTACCGGCTGGATGCCGTCCCCACACTTTTTACGCAACGATACCGAACAGAACCCGGTGCAGCCCCAGAACCCATCATGGAGTATTGCACCAGAATTATAACTCGCACCGATAGGTTGACAGCAGCTTAACAGAGCAGGGAGACATTGCCTGTCATGGCTAACTTTGGTTAACGGGCGCCTTATCCGCAAAGGAAAGGTTTGATGCGGAGACGTGAAGCGCGTTCGGCGCAAGCGCCGTTAGAGCCAGCCGCCGAAGATGTAGGTCAGAAGCGCTGCGGCGGCCACGCCCCCGATGAATATGGCGATATACCAGACATTCGAGCTGTAGCTTGGCCAGACCTCTTCATCATCGTCATCAAAATCGTCGATCATTCTCCTTGCATCCTCCTGTGGGCCCGGCTTGTCAGAAGCTGCACATGTCCTCCAGGCCGAGCCCTGCCAACGGGGTTTCGCCAGCGTTCTTCAACTCGGATTGCCGATGAAAGTTCCAATCAAGGCGTCCAGCCTCGCTGGCGATGGACCTTCAGAGCATGCCGGGACACGCCGAACGCGATATGCAGCAGCGAAACAACTGCGCGGTGCTTTCTTTTCGCGGCCCGGTTGTATTCCGGCTTCGTACAACTAAGTATATCTCAAAGAATTTCGGGGGTCTTCAAGTATGTATATAATCAAGCACGGCGTGCGAAACACGCTTGGTGATGTTTTATGGGACGAACCCCTTCCCCTACAATTTGAAACAATTGAAGATTGCAAGCTTACTATCAGCTCGCTGATCGAGCGCTATGATCATAGTGAGTTTGAACAAGAAAACGACCGGTGGTGCACGTGGAACGATAGCAAGCAGAACGAGTTTCACTATTGGTGGATCGTTGCAGTGGCGCCATTGTCTTAGGAAAAGCCAATGCATTACCATGGCACCTTACGCATTCCTGCCAGTCATCATGTTTGAATTGTCCGCATGCGGTAGGTGCCGCGATGATACCTATTTTTCGCGAGACGAGCCTGTTAAAACCCCACGCATGGACCACGCGAATGTAAAAATTTCCAAAGTTCTGATCATCGAAGATGATTATTTTTATGCGGATTCGCTGAAGCGGCACTTCAAGACAGCCGGCCAGCACGTGGCGACCGCCGAGACCTTCCATGCGGCGCAGATGGCCATAGAGGCCGATGAATTTGACCTGATCATCATCGATCCGGGGCTTCCAGACTATGGAAGCGAGATGGAATCCCGCGATGTGCGCCTGAAAATCATCGAGTCCATCATCAATTCCACTCCCGCAGCCGTTCATCTGGTCATCACCGGCCGGTATTCGACCGATGAGGCGGAAACATGCAGAAACCTCGGTGCGAAGGGATACCTGGGTAAAAACCGGCTCAATGCCCCCACCCTCGCCAGCATTCTTGAACTCATGACCCGTTCTGAATTTGTCGTGCATCGGGGGAGCGAGACGATCAGCGATGCTTTTCCGGGCTATTATTATCCGTTCCTGTCATTGTCGGAGGAAGAATGCCTCCAATGGGTGGAAGACCGCCCGAAGGGCATGAAACGCAATGAACTGTTTGTGCTTATGGCAAAGCACTTTAAGATGAAAAGTGCCGAGATGGCCGAGCAGAAATACAAACGGGCGCGAAGCAAAGTCCTGGCTCATGGCCGCAAAATCACTACCGACAATGATGATCCTGCAACCGATTGAGGAAAAGGCCGTGGAAATATACAGCGGTTGGCGTGCCTGCTTCTTGGGCCTTGTGCTCTTATGCGCGGTTCCCGCCGCTTCCGCCGGCATAGTCGACCCGCATGTTCTCCAGATCGAACGCCAGAGCGGAAAACCCATCGTCTCCTACAAGGAGGACGATCTGGCAAAATCATTTTCCTATCGGGAGATCCAAACCAAGACGCCTTGGACCAACGACGTGCAGCGCACCTATCGCGGTTTTTCGCTGATCGAGATTCTGGCAAAGAACGGACTGGCCAATGCGAAGGTCATAAAGGGCATAGCGCCCAATGATTATTCCGCCAGAATCGATATGGACGAAATCAAACGTTACAATCCGATCGTTGCCTCACAGATTGCCTGCAATGACGTCGAAGCCAAGGCAGGAAAATGCCATGAGGGCGAATTCCGCCCGCTTGAGGCCGACGATTTTGGGCCATTCTACATTGTCTGGCCTTTTGACAGCATGCCCAAGGCCTATGACCCGGGAGATCACTCAAGATGGATCTGGTTTCTTACCGAGCTGCAATTTGAGCAATAATTTTTGATCGCGCATCAAGCAGCGTGATCCTTAGACGATGAGTGGGATTGATTTCAGACACGTGGTGGATAGGTGAGACAGATACTCCGCGCAAACGGCACCTACATCCTCGCCATTTCCTTTGGTCTCTTTGTGCTGATCGGCCTCGCCTCGTTTCTGCAAACGGACAAGTATCGCAGTCAGGCCTATGACATCATCGGGGAAGTCAACGAGGTTCAGTGGCGTTCGACCCAAGCGCGCGAGAAGATGGTTAGCATCATGGGATGGGCCCGGCTGGCTGCGTTCACCAAATCCCAGGAGTATCGCGCCAAAATCCTGTCTGAAAGCACCTATCTTGCCATCAATGCCAAGACGCTGATCGCTTTGCCCTATACCGAGAAGATCATGCCTAAAGTGGATATCGATCTGATCAAGACACTGCTCGATTACATAAACAATGAGCTGATGCCGCAGCTGGCATTGCCCGATCCTGATTACAATCTGATTGTGGCCAGGTTTGAAGACTTCTGGCCGGCCATTGTCTTGACGACGACGGGCAACCTCGGAAACACCCAGAAACGCACCGCCGATCTCGAGCAAAAAGCGCTCTACGACAATTTCCTGTACGCCTTCGTGTTTGCGACCGCGATCATGATCGTTCTGTTTGCCATGGTCGCCTACAGAAGCAAGGCGCTCTACAACAATCAGGTCCGCCAGTTCGCCCTGCTCTTCTCCCACATGACCTTCACGCGAATCAACGGACTGTCCATGTGGATGCACGAGACACTTTCGCCCGAGGAAAACCCCGATCCAAAACTGCTCGACATGGCCCGCAAGCGGATCACTGATCTGTCGGTTGTGACCGATTGGCTGGCCCGGATCGCCTATCCCAAATTTGATCAGGACAATACGCCGATCGTGACGCTGGGAACGATCCTCGATCAGATCACGCGTCCCGACGGATCGACCATTCCCATCGTGCGCGCCGATGTGAAAGCTATGCAGCTGCTTGTACCGCAGGGCCAGTTCCATCTCATGCTTCACGAGCTTTTGCGCAACGCCAAGGACGCCGTCGAGGATGAGCAGCACCCGCACATTGTGATCAAGGTGAATATCGCCAGGCGCTGGCCGATTGGAAAAGACCTGGTTGTCGCCATCGAGGATTCTGGTGTCGGCATGTCACGGGAACAGATCAAGAAGGCCACGACACCGTTCTTCTCGACGAAGGGCGAGTCGCGCGGCCATAGCGGACTGGGCTTGACAGGGTGTGCGCGCCTTATTCAGACAATGGGCGGCTCTCTTGCGATTCAATCATCAAAAGGCAATGGTACGACTGTTACACTTGCCTGCCCGCTATCGAATCTCCCAGTTATAAAGTGGAACCACGCATGACCAGTTTGCCGCAACAGGAACGAAGCTACGGACTAGATCAGGTGATCGCCGAACTGCAGGACCGGCTGGATCGGTATGAGCAAACGAATGTCGCTCTTGCCCAACAGGTCGAACATCTGCAAACGCGTCTCCTTGCACCGAACAGGTTCAGGTGGGACGTCATCGACAAAGTCACCGATTACTTCAGGGGCGCTCAAATCAAGGGAGATTATCTCGAGTTCGGCGTCTATCAGGGCGAGACCTTTGCCTATGCGTGCAACGTGATAGGGCGGGAAAATCCGGAGATGCGCTTTGTCGCCCTGGATTCGTTCGAGGGCTTGCCGCAACCAAAAAAGGGGATCGACGAGTCCGGCGGCTATAGCGGCGGCTTCTTCGAAGGCCAGTTCTCGTGCAACGAGGCGCAGTTCAAGGAAAATCTCAAGCTGCGCAATGTTGATCTGGCGCGGGTTACAACCATCAAGGGCTGGTACGACCAGACGCTGCAACCAGGGCATGCTCAGTCATCGCCTATCCAGACCGTTGCTTTCGCGTGGATCGATTGTGATCTCTACGAGTCCACCGTGCCTGTGCTGGATTACCTCACCTCCCGTTTGACGGTCGGGTCTGTCATGATGTTCGATGATTGGCGTTGTTTCAGGAATCTCCCGGAATTCGGCCAGCAAAGAGCATGCAGGGAGTGGCTGGCGAGAAACCCCCAGATCAAGCTGAATCTGCTTATCGACAACGACTATCACGGTTACGTCTTCTCCGTGGCCGCCTGTTAGTAATACCCGTGATATGAAGTAAAAAATCGACGAATTTATTTAACGAATATTTTGGTTCAGCGTTGTTGCTTGCGGGGCTGTCGAAGCGTATTCTCTCCCCCATAGTGCCGAAGAGCACGGGGGAGAAAAAATGAGTAAATTGGGCCGTGATCCAGAACTCAATAAACTTGCAAAATACCTCATTCACCAATCGCTTCCTCTTGCCATAAGTACCTCCGGTTACAATCCGACCACGAGGGACCTGGACATGATCGAAGAAGCATTGAAGGCCCGCTACGGTACGGATCTTGCCAGTGTCTCCGTTCGGGAAATCGATGAGTTTCTGCATCGGCGCTTCAGCAGGCTGAGCGAACGGCCGAATCGGCGCACAATTCACCGCTTTCTCAAGATACTGGCAGGCAAAGACCGGAAACGAAGCTGAATGGCTTTCGGTTGTCTCAGAAAGACACACGAAGGTCATTCAGTTGCATTGGACGTAGCATCCCATTGGGGCAAACCTATTATTCCTGGAACAGCAATGGAGAGTTGAATATGCGTGCACTTATAGCAATCGCACTTCTGGCGTTGGCAGCAAGTCCGGCCTTGGCGGACGGCACCTGTAAAAGCCAGGCCGAGGCCAAAAAGCTTTCCGGCGCTGCTTTGACCAATTTCACGAAGAAATGCGCGGCAGATGCGGCAACAACCTGCGATACGCAGGCCGCCGCCAAGAAACTGGCCGGCGCCGCAAAAAACAGTTTCGTCAAGAAATGCGTGAGCGATACAACGGGCTAAGTCAGGCAGCTCTATTCAACGCGGAAGACCGCAAGCCGGCTGAGCCGGTTTTCATCGCCGGACAGCCGGATTGTTTCACCGGCTGTCGGAGTCGCCGGCGTGCGTCTGGGGGTTGAGATTGTGATCGCCCGCATTTCTGAAATCGGCCCCCATTCTGCCGAGAAACAGCACCATCATCGAAACCGCCACGAATGCAAATAGAACCGGCCAAACCGACATCACATAGGGTTGGTAGTCTATTTTTGTATTTTCGCCATCCTGATCCACAGAGCCCCCTGCCCGTAAACGACGTCATTCCCACCTTAACGCCGGCACAAAGATGCTACCTGCAGATTAATATCATCTGAACAAATGAATGCTTCGCATTGTGTTTGTACAAGCGATCCGGCCAGCGCGCGCAAGCGCTGGCGCTTCATGAAAAAGCCCAACTCCGGTGCTCATGATATCCCTGTTGCTACTCTCCATGAGGCAATGGGAGGCTCGGTGATATTCTTCCCCCGTCAATGCCCCAACCGAGCCTCACCCGCCCTCCCATTCAAATGCTGCGCAAAGAAGCGCAGGGTTTCGCACAGCCCCCCATTCGCCGATCAAGGTTGCAATACTGGTTATTGTCCGTGAGATGGATTACGACTCGCTGATCGAACGATCGGAGTAACAAGTGTGACGGCCATCCGATGGACTCGCTGATCAACGCCGCAGCGCACGCCCTTGCGACAGGTGATACTCTCGGCGCCTTGAAACGGGTGGCGCTGCGTGACGACGCGCCCGCCCTTGCACTGCGCGGCATCGCCATGGCGCAACTTGGCGAATTCCCGCGCGCCAGGACCCTGTTGCAGAGCGCGGCGCGGGCATTCGGCGCAAAAGAGGAAAAAGCCCGCGCGCGATGCATCGTCGCCGAAGCGGAAATTGCACTCGTCTCACGCGATCTGGGCTGGCGCGTAAAGGCACTGGACATGGCGCGGGCAACACTCGAAGCCCATGGCGATCACGTCAATGCCGCCCATGCACGGACCGTGGATATTCGGCGGCTGCTTCTGGTCGGTCATGTCGACGCGGCCGAGCGCGCCCTCGTCAAGCTTGATCCCGCGCCGCTGCCGGCAACGTCGAGAGCGGCGCTCGCCCTCGTGGCTGCCGGAATTGCCATCCGGCGCCTGAACACGTCTGCAGCGCGCGAGGCACTCAAGCGGGCCGAGAAAGCTGCGGCAGAAGCAAAGATCCCCGCCCTTATCGCGGAGGTCGAACAGGCCTCCCATGTCCTGAAAACACCCGCCGCCCGTCTGATTCAACGCGGCGAGGAACGTCCCCTCTTGCTGGAGCAGATCGAAACGCTGCTCGCATCCGGAGTGCTGGTCGTCGACGCGTGCCGGCACGTCGTTCGGGTCGGGGATCGGGTGATATCGCTTGCCACCCGCCCGGTTTTGTTCGCGCTGGCCCGCGCGCTGGGCGAAGCCGCGCCCGCAGACGTGCCAAGAGCCGCGCTTCTCGCCCGTGCATTCGGGGCAAAGCATGCCGATGAATCGCATCGCGCCCGCCTGCGGGTCGAAGTCGGCCGGTTGCGCGAGGAACTGCGACTGTTGGCAGATGTGTCCGCAACAGCGCGGGGCTTTTGCATGACACCGCTCGACGCCAGCGGCATCGTTGTCCTTGCGCCGCCTATGGAGGAAGCGCATGGCGCGGTTCTCGCCTTTCTTGCCGATGGCGAGTCATGGTCAAGCTCCGCTCTGGCAATTGCCCTGGGGGCCAGTTCCCGGACCGTGCAGCGTGCCCTTCTGATACTTGCGGAAGCGGGCAAGGTGCAATCGTTCGGTCGCGGACGCGCCCGCCGCTGGATCAGTCCGCCCGTGCCGGGTTTCCCGACAATCTTGTTACTCCCCGATCTCCTGCCAAGTGAGTAGGGTCAGGAGGAAATGTTCAGCAGTCAGGTGACAAGGATGAAATCATGAAACAATCGGCAAAAATTCTCCGCGAATATGGCCCGTTTCCCGGCACCGACCAGGTGGCCGGGGTTACCTTCGATGGCCGGAATGTCTGGTTTGCATCGGGAGAACGGCTGAATGCCCTTGATCCGGCGAGCGGGACCGTGTTGCGCTCCTTGGACATCGCTGCGCATGCCGGAACCGCTTTCGATGGCCAATATCTCTTCCAGATTGCCGAAGATCGCATCCAGAAGGTCGACCCGGAGACAGGCCGCGTGCTCTCGACAATCCCGGCGCCCGGCGACGGCGGCGATTCCGGGCTTGCATGGGCAGAAGGGACGCTCTGGGTCGGGCAGCATCAGGGCCGGAAAATCCACCAGATCGATCCGCAGACAGGCGCCATTCTGCGCACCATCGAGTCCAAGCGCATGGTCACCGGGGTGACCTGGGTTGACGGCGAACTCTGGCACGGCACGTGGGAACAAGATCAAAGTGATGTCAGGCGCATCGATCCCGCGACCGGCAATGTCCTGACCATCCTCGACATGCCCGCAGGCACCGGCGTGTCGGGGCTCGAGTCCGACGGCGGCGATCAGTTTTTCTGTGGCGGCGGCAAAAGCGGTAAAGTGCGCGTTGTCGCGCGGCCCAGATAACACGGCGGGCGAACACCGGTTTGCACAGCCTGCATGGCAAGGGCTTTCGGCAACAGCCAGTAAAATGGAGAGAGCAATGAGCAATGCTTCGTATCGCTGGGTAATCGTTGCAGCCGGCGGCTTGCTGGGCTGCATGGCCATCGGCGCCATGTTTTCCCTCCCGGTTTTCCTCCAGCCCATTGCCCGGGACACGGGCTGGTCCGTCACCGGCGTGTCAGGCGCCATGACGATCGGGTTCATCGCCATGGCATCGGCTAGCATGCTGTGGGGGAACCTGTCCGACCGCTTCGGCGCCCGTCCCGTGGTGCTGACGGGATCAGTGCTGCTGACCGCAAGTCTGGCGCTGGCCAGCCGGGCTACATCGCTTGTCGAGTTTCAACTGGTCTTCGGCCTGCTCGTCGGCGCCGCGACCGCGGCGATCTTCGCGCCGATGATGGCATGCGTCACCGGCTGGTTCGACACCCAGCGCAGCCTTGCCGTGTCGCTTGTTTCGGCGGGCATGGGAATGGCGCCGATGACCATGTCCCCGCTGGCGGCATGGCTTGTTTCGATTCATGGCTGGCGGACATCCATGCTGATCATCGCTGCGGTTGCCGCCGCCGTGATGATTCCCGCCGCCCTCCTGGTGCGCCGCCCGCCGGCCGCCGACATGGGCAATACCCCGGCGCTGCAGGACGCAGAGCCGCAGTCATCCATGTCGATCGGGCAAGCCATCCGGTCTCCCCAATTCATCATCCTGCTCCTGACCAATTTCTTTTGCTGCGCCACCCACTCCGGCCCCATTTTCCACACGGTGAGTTACGCGGTCAGCTGCGGAATCCCTTTGATCGCAGCGGTTACGATCTACAGCCTGGAAGGGCTGGCGGGCCTTGGCGGCCGGGTTGTCTTCGGTGTTCTCGGTGATCGCCTGGGCGCCAAGCGCGTGCTGGTCGGCGGGCTGCTGCTCCAGGCGTTCGGGGCGCTGGCCTATGTCTTCGTGCGGGAACTTGCCGGGTTTTATGCGGTGGCCGCATTGTTCGGTTTCATCTATGCCGGTGTCATGCCGCTCTATGCCGTACTGGCGCGCGAGAATTTCCCGATGCGCATGATGGGCACCATCATCGGCGGAACAGCTATGGCCGCCAGCTTGGGCATGGCCACGGGTCCGTTGGCCGGAGGTTTGATCTACGACACATTCGCCAGCTACGAATGGCTCTATATCGGAGCCTGGGCTATCGGTATCGGCGCATTCCTGATCGCCCTGACGTTCAGGCCGTTTCCGCAAGCTCAGCCTGTTTCCGGGTTTCAACCCAGCTAACGTTCGCATAGAAAGCTCACACGGGTCCCATGGAGATGTAGGGCATGCGAATCATGAGCCTCAACGGCTGGGGCGGCAAGCTGCACGAACCGTTGATATCCTATCTCCAAACGGAGCAGCCGGATGTTCTATGCCTGCAGGAGGTGGTCCACAGTCCCGAGGCCAGGGACGATTGGCTCCTGTATCGTGACGGGGATCATGTCCTGCCCCAGCGCGCGAATTTTTTCCGCGATGTTGCGGCCGCTCTTGCCAACCATACGGCCATATTCTGTCCGGCAGCCCAGGGCGTATTGTGGGACGGTGATCAGCCGGTGCCCTCGCAGTGGGGGCTCGCGACTTTCGTGCGGAACTCCCTGCCGGTTACGGCGCAGGCGCAGGACTTCGTGCACAAGGGGTTTTCGCCGCACGGTTATGGCGATCATCCGAGGTCGCGGTCTGCGCATGCAATCCGGGTTTACGACTATGCGCGCGACCGGATGGTCGCCATCGCCCATATGCACGGGCTGCGCGATGTCAACGGGAAGATGGATACGCCCGAACGGCTGGCGCAGGCCCGCAGGCTGAAGCAACTGGCGTCCGGGATTGCCGCGCCGGGTGACGCGCTGATCGTGTGCGGCGATTTCAATGTCGAACCCGGAAGCGAGACCTTTGCCGTGCTCGCCGAGATAGGACTGACGGATCTGGTCACGGCCGGAGGGTTCAACGGAACCCGCAGTTCGCATTATCGCAAGCAGGGACGGTTTGCCGATTACATGCTGGTGAACCAGAACGTCGAGGTTCGGGAATTCACGGTGGTGACGGAACCGGAAGTGTCAGACCACTGTCCGCTGATCCTTGAGATATGAGCGGCGATGTCATCCCTTCCCCAGGCAGCACAATCCAGAACACCGCTCCATTGTCATTGCGGGCATGGAGCGTACCGCCCGACCGGTCAAGCAACCGCGCGCACAACGAAAGACCAAGGCCCATGCCGTTCTCCTTGGTCGTGAAAAACGGACGGAACAGGTTTTTCAGGACTTCATCGGATAGTCCCGGGCCGTTATCAGCAATTTCGATGATATTGACCGTATCCTGACTGAACGTCCTGATGGTGATCCTCTTGCGGTCGTGCCTGCATTCGGCCAGGGCATCGACAGCATTCCGCAGAAGATTGTGAATGACCTGTTCGAGCTCAATGGCACCCACGACCGATTTTGGCGAGGGAGTGGCAAAATCCATCGAAACCTCGATATTCTGTTCCCTGAGTTTCACCCGCAGCAGCTCGATCATGTTCACGATGAACGGGTTGAGCTCCTGCAACATCGGTTGAATATCATTCCCGACAATATAATCGCGCATTCTGTGGAGGATTTTGCCGGCACGTTGAGCCTCGCGAACATTGGCGGCGAGCGCTTGCTTGAGGCTGCCGTCCCTGTTCCCGGCTTCCCCCTTCTCCAGGAGAATGAGCCCCGCCTGGCTCTGGCTGAGCAAAGCGGTAAGAGGCTGTGCGAGTTCATGGGCAATGCCTGATGCCAATTCGCCGACAGCATTGACGCGCGAGGCCTGGAACAAGCGGTTTTCATGCCGGAGCGATTCCATTTGCCGAAGCGCACGCTGCTCTGCCGCTTGCGCGTCTGCCAATGCCGCACGCTGGCGTCTCAGCAAGTGAAATGCGTAAAGCGCAGCGAAGCCAAAAATCGACAAGGGGACGATCATCCGCCAATCAAACACGTCACCCAATGCGACATCCTTGTCCAAATGAATATGAGCCTGGGAATCATCATCTGGACGAAGCGGGGTTCGCGTCATGTCCGCTGTCAGCCACGGCATGTAGCCGGTAAAAAGTCCGTGCGTATGAGGGTTTCGCACATAAACGGGTCTGTTCCCGAGGCGAACCTGAAGTTCTATTGCCTCCGGCAAAGCGATCGATTGAATCGCCTTTGCCACATCATAGATCACCACAATGGCTGCAGGCGTCCGGCCATTCATCGCTTTTGTCGCAAACAAAACATGCTCGGCTAAGTGCGGCATCGCATAGGCAATCGTTTCCCCTTCAGGCTGGAGCGCCACGGCACGCATGATTGCAGGCATATCTGCTTCTCCCGGCTTGCCGGTCGCGGAAGGAACACTGATCCATTCAGTCAGTTCGGACTGACCGGGTCTCATCTCAAAAAGCTGGATTCTATCCAAAAATGCATAGGACTTCATCATGCCCGTGGCGACTTGGACGAAAGAGGGCTCCGTGTCTCCGTCGGGCAGTTGCAAAACAAGATCCAGCAGCGTGACACTTGCGCGCCTTTGCGAATATTGATTTGTCAGTTCTATTGCCAATCGCGACCGGTCTTCTGCAAAATCGTTCCGCAGATTGGTCAGGGTTATCGCAGCAACGACAATCAGGATCACAATTTCAATCGCGATCCATTGAAAGAGAAACGTCCTGATCGGGATTGATTTCATCATCATTGCACCAAATGTGGCTGTCCAATCCGCTATATTCACCTGACAGGTCCAGGATCATGGAATCATAGCATATTATCAGGCTGGATATGATGCCCCGGCACACCGGTGCAAAGAGCGCAATCCGCCGTTCTTTACGGTGACAGAAAATGCTATGTGAATAGAACTTAACCATGCGCGTCTTCCAGACTGGCCACGCAATCCTGTTTACCCGCGCAACAATGGCGAGCGATATTCAGAATTCAAATCCGAGAGGCAGGATTGATCGTATGACATCGCGGTACCCCATCTATCTGATCGATGATGACGATACGGTAAGAGAAGGTCTGTCGCTGCTCTTTCGGGCCAGCGACATGGCCGTCCGAACCTTCGTTGACGCCAATTCTTTCCTGGAAAAAGTCGATCGGAACAAGCCGGGATTCCTGCTGGTGGATCTGAAAATGCCGCAGGTGAATGGCCTTGAGCTGCATCAACAGCTCGTCGCGCGGGGAATCCGCTGGCCATTGGTCATTTTGACCGGACACGGTGATGTTGCGGCCTGCCGCGCGGCCTTTCAGGTCGGTGTCATGGACTTTCTCTCCAAGCCCGTTGATGCCGATACCCTGTTTGCAACCATCCATGCGATGGAACGATTGCTCGACACCGCGCTCGAGCGGCAACAGGACGAGGCCTTGCTTGCGACACTGACGCCGCGCGAAAGCGAGATCCTCAACATGATCTGCCGCGGCTTCGACACGAAGGGCATTGCCAATGCCCTCGGCATATCGCCCCGGACTGTCGACGCCCACCGCGTGAATATCTCGACAAAACTCGGCACGACGTCCGTTGTCGAATTCGTTCGCATGACAATGGGTGGATGATGACAACGGGATATGGCGGAGGGGGTGGGATTCGAACCCACGGTAGGCTCTCACCTACGCCGGTTTTCAAGACCGGTGCCTTAAACCGCTCGGCCACCCCTCCTTAACCGCACTCGGTATTCCATCGCTGCGGGCCGGTTATCCCGCTGCCTGTACTCAAGCTGGTCGGAGGCCTTTATAGCCATTCGCATTGCCGCGTCAACCGGCTCCCGGGCAGTGTTGCACTTTCATTGCAACGCATATCGAGGCACGTGATTTTGCCCGCTGCAGCGAAAGGCCGTCGGCGGCGCTGGATGAAGGTCAGCGCCACCGACGAAGCAAGCCCTGGTCAGGAGCTCGCTTTTGGGGAAATTCTGCTGTTTGCCGGATTGCCGTGCACCGCCAGACCCATCAACGAAAAAGATCGGAAAACCTGAAAGCCCGCATCGCGTTGCAGATTCTCACCGGAAACGGCATGACACGGAATAATATGTGTTCCCGTTGCGATGATCGGGTTTTGTTCCAGGCCTATGCCAAGGCATTCCTGGAATCGGGTCAGGCAGCGTTTCAAATCCACCTGGTTGTTTCTCTCCACCTGTTTCGAACCGGCTCTTGCGGCGTTACGGGAAGAGTTACTCAATATTTACAGTGTGTCAGCCCCGTCCGCTTATGTGCAAACTCGATCTGTCGCAGTTTTGCGACAAATCAAGGCAAAAAAATCAACTGCCGTTCAGGAAAGGCCGAGGCGCTTCAGCTTGCGGTGCAGGGTCGCCCGGCTGATACCCATATCGGCCGCGGCAGCGGACACGTTGCCGCCGCTGCGGGCCAGCGCCCTTTGAATCGCACCGCGTTCGGCCATGGCAAAATCGCGCGCCGCCGACTGGTGCTGCCCCAACAGATCAGCCGCCGGCAACGGAGCGGCGAGCGAGTCGTCGGTCAGACCAAGCAGCTGGCGCGCCGAGCGCGATGCACCGATCACCAGGTCATCCTCGTCGACGGCGATCAGCGCGTTCAAAGCCCGTTCGCTCATCCAGTTGTCACCGGGCGGCGCCAGGACAATGCGGGCCTTGGGGAAAGCAAGCCGGAAATTTTCCGCCTCCACGCGCCTGGCCGCATCAGTCACGGCTATCGCTATCAGCTTGACGAAATCGTCCGTCAGGTCGTGGCGCGCGGAGGATACATCGATAACGGCGGCCAGACGGCCGCGATGATCGAAGATGGGGGCAACCGTGCAGGATAAAGCCGTGTTTCGACTGCGGAAATGCTGGTCGCGATGGATGGTCAAAGCCCGCTGCTCGGCAATGGCCGTACCGATGCCGTTGGTTCCCTCGGATTCCTCGCTCCACACCGCGCCGGTCCACAGACCCATCCGGTAAAAGGCTTCGTCGTCCGCCACGCAGCCGCGCCGGTCAACAGGGATGCTGTTCTTGTCGGCCAGCAGAATGCAGCAGCCTGCACCGCCGACGGCGGCATAAAGCCGGTCGAGACTGGTCTGGGCGGTCATGATGAGAGAGCCGAGCCGTTCCCGCGCCTGGTTGAGCTCATGTTCGGTCAACACGTTCGGCCCCTTTCCTTCGACAGGATTGAGGCCATACAGCCGCATGGACCGCCGCCATGACGCGATAAGTGCCGATTGTGCAGCAGCGCTGCCCGACGAAAGCGCTGATTCAATATATTCAGCGTGCAAACCGCTCTGGAGCGTTACCATGGTCCCCTCCGAGGCCGAGTAGTGTGGTCCAGACTATTGTTGAGTGACGACCACGGTCAAGCCCACGCGGTCACCTATTACAGAACGACCTTTCCAGCAACAATGCGGGCAAACGACACGATGCCTGCCCCGTCAGGCGTTCGCCGCCTGCAGGATTTTGGCTTTGCTTTGCTCGTGCTCGCGAATGTAATTGCGTGTCAGGGGAACGACGTCGTTTTTCTTCGCAAGCTGGAACTGGAAAATCACCAGGTCCTCATAGCGGAACGCCGACTCCGCCGCCGCGAGATAGAACTCCCACATCCGGCAGAAACGCTCGTCATAGAGCTGCGCCGCATCCTGCCAATGGGCCATGAACCGTTCGCGCCAGGCGGCTAATGTCGACGCATAGTGCAGCCGCAGAATTTCAATATCCGTGACCATCAATCCGGCTTTTTCGATTTCGGGCAATATCTCGGACATGGACGGTATATAGCCGCCGGGGAAAATATACTTGTCGAGCCACGGCGTTGTGAATCCAGGCACGGCCGAACAACCGATCGTATGCAGCACCATGACACCGTTTTCGTCCAGAAGCTCTGCGCATTTGCGGAAAAACTGGCCGTAGGATGCGACGCCGACATGTTCGAACATGCCCACTGAAACAATCCGGTCAAATGTTCCGTTCAGGCTGCGGTAATCCTGCAGAGCGAAATTGACCCGATCGGGCTGGCTCTTTGTTCCCGGCCGATTTCTGGCGAATTCGAGCTGTTCCTCCGAAAGCGTGACGCCCAGAACGTTGCCCGAGGGCGCTTCAGCGGCCAGATGCAGCGCCAATCCGCCCCAGCCGCAGCCGATATCAAGAACCCGGCTGTCTGGCCGCAGCAGAAGCTTGGCGGCCAGATGCCGTTTCTTGGCCAGCTGCGCATCTTCCAGGCTTTGCTCCGGATGTTCGAAATAGGCACAGGAATACTGGCGGTCGGCATCCAGAAACAGGCCATACAACCGGCCGTCCAAATCATAGTGATGGGCAACATTGCGCTTTGACCGTGCCGGCAGGTTGCGATGACGGAAACCCCGGAAGCGTGCGCGTAAAGCATCGATCACGCGTGTCGGCAGCGGATGCGTTTCATTTTGCGCCTCGCGCAGCACCAGGCAGAGAAAATCGTAGATCGTCCCCTGCTCGACGATAAAGCGTTCGTCCATGAACAGCTCGCCCAGCTGCATATCGGCGTCCATGAGAAAGGCCCATTGGGCGCGCCTGTCGGTAAAACGCACAATCACCGGATCGCCGCTGCCGTTGCCGAAGATCAGGCGGGCGCCGCTTGCCGTCAGGATTGTCAATGAACCCCGGGTGACGATGCGGGAGAAAGCGAAGCGAAGAATCCGGTCCACGGGCGAAAGAGGCATTCAGACACTCCTGAGACAAAGGTTTTCGGCTCGTAGCATGTGCCGATGATCACAGGATTACGCGAACCTGAAGCCAAAATGAAATGGAAACGGTTTCAGTGCTGCCGCCGGAGCGCGCTGTCACAGGGGGAGCGGCACTATACGGCCAGGCTTTGATGCAGCCTGTCGCTCATTGTCTTGATGGCATCCAGTGATTCGTGCCCGATCAGCATGAACGCGTGGGTATCGCTCGACCAGTACACGACATTCATCCCGTGGCGCCGTTCGGTATCCACGGCCCTTGCTCCCTTGGAGGACTGGACAATGCACAGTGCCATCGGCGCCTGTGCCGCGTCCAGATAGGTAATCTGCCCCAGGGCCCTGCCCTCATAGGCCAGAATCTGAGCCCGCTTCAATGTGGCGCCCGGCAGCTGCACGCGATCAGGCGTCAGCGAAAGGCCAAGTTGCGACCCGACATCCCGCAATTGCGCCGACTGTACCGCAACGTCCACGGGTCCATTGCCCAATGTCTCCCGGGTATAGAGCGACATGTATTGCGCGACGACCGTACGCCAGTCACTGCCGTCCTGATCGCCGCGCAGACTGGACCGCAGGCCGAGGAAGGTCCGGTCGACCGCCACACCGACGGCAATGAAGCCGATTGCCGCTGCCAGGAAGCTCCGCCGATTCCAGCCGTTGACCTGTGGCCTGACCGGCTCGGGCGGCGAAATGCCAGCCAGCATGGATTGGAGTTTTTCTGCCGGTGCCTTGTCAAGCAGCGGATCAAAGGCATTCTTGAAGGGCAAGTTGCTCGAGGCGAGAAAATGCAGACGGTCGGCAACGGCCTCGTCGCTCTCGATCAGACCTTCGACCTGCCGGCGTGTATCCGGATCAAGTTCGCCATCGAGATAGGCCACCAGCATTTCATCGTTTTTCATCGTGTTTTGGTTGGGATCGGTCATTGCGCGCTCCCCTCCTGCCTGCCCTGACCGGCCGATGCTGCAAGCTTCGCGCGCGCAGCTGCCAGCCGGCTCATGACCGTGCCGATGGGAATATCCAGGAGTTCGGCCACCTCACGATAGGAAAGCTCCTCGACATAGGCGAGGAAGACCACCGTCCTTTGCGCCTCCGGCAGGGCCTGGACCTGGCGCAGAACCTGATTGGCAAAGATATGCGTCTCGGTGTCCCTCGCCCCGTCGAAAACCAGGGTTTCATCGGCATCGACAAAGCCCTGCCCCATCCGCACGCGGCGCGACCGGACTTCGTTGAGCCAGATGGAATGAAGAATGGAAAACAGCCAGCGATCAAGCCGCGTGCCATGCGCAAACTGGTTTGCCCGCTCCAACGCGCGCACACAGGTTGCCTGCACCAGATCGTCGGCCACATCGCGCTGGTGAGACAGCACCACCGCATAGCGCCAAAGCCGCGTCAGGTGTTGGGAAAGTCCCGTCCGGATTTCCTGCTCGTTTGCGATGGTCGCCTCCGCATCGGACCGGGCAACACGGTCCGATGACTCCTTGCTACGCTTTGACCGACTATAAGCAGGAACCGTTGGATATGCGACAGGCATGATGAATCCGCTTTGAATTGTCATGATTGCTCGCCGGTTCTCTGGTTCGCGGCGCCCACTTCCTTACAGCTTGGACGGATTCTCGATGGCTTCCGCCAGATCGCGATATTCCTCGCAACCGGTTCCGCAAATACCTCTGATCTTGGCCAGCTGATCCTTGGCAAGATCAAGATGACCTTTGATGACATAGGCTTCGCCGAGATATTCGCGCACTTTGGCGTATTGGGGATCGAGCTCAACGGATTTCATGTAATAGCCGATCCCTTCGTCCGTGCGGCCCAGCTTGCGGGTGGCGTAACCACGGTAATTCAGGGCGACGGCGGTATTGGGATTCTTCAGCGTATCGAGGACGCCAAGCGCTTCTTCATAACGGCCGGCCTCTGCCAGCGCGAAGGCATAATTTGTCAGATCGGAATCCGGAAGCAGGCTGCCCTGCTGCTTGACGCATTTTTGCGCTTTCGAACTCCAGACTTCGCCCTTCGGGCAGGTCGGCGTCGCATTCGAGTCGCCACCGCCGCCGCCACCGCCTCCTCCAGCCGCATACACAGGACCGGAAATGACTGCACCTGCTAGGCATGCGCCGAGCAGGACGACCGGATAAATCCGGCCAACGGACGGGAATTTTCCTATGTTGAACATCACGTTTTCTCCTGAAGCAAAGGGACTGCGATGGGAGAACACGCGGGATATCCGCTTTATTCGGCACGCCGGGAAATATTCTTTAAAATCCAACGGTCGGAAAGCAAAAAATCCACCCAGAATTGTCCGTTTTATCCTGGTCGGCACTTAAAATTGCCAGGGCTGCTTTCTATATGCGGGTGGCGCGCTGAAAATTGGCTGGTGCGTAACAGGAGAAATCTATGTCTGGTACTGCTTCCCGCATCATTCGCATCGTTGTGTTGCTCGTTCTGGCCTTGGCTGTCACGCTGAGTGCATTTGATATCGCCGACGCAAGGCGGGCGAGCGGCGGATTTGGCAGCCGCGGCACGCGCACGTTCGATGCGCCCGCAGCCACCCGGACAGCACCGTCGCCTGCCGCGCCGATTGAACGGACAATGACCCCGCGCCCGCAAACGAACCAGCCCTCGGCCATGCAGCCGCAGGCAGCCGCCCCGCGCCCCGGTTTCTTCAGCGGTTTTGGCGGTTCCATGCTGGGCGGCCTGCTGGTTGGCGGTTTGATCGGTACGCTGCTCGGTCACGGTTTCGGCGGCGGCTTCGGTTTCCTCGGCATGCTGCTGCAGATCGGCCTGGTGATTGGCGCGATCATGCTGGCCATGCGGTTTTTCGCCCAGCGCCGGCAGTCGCCTCTTGCCGCTTCGGGTCCGGTATCCGGCCAGGGTTTCGGCCGGCAGGCTGACCCGTCCGCATCCCCGTCATTCCGTATTCCGACCGTTGGAGCGGCGATGGGTTCCGGTTCTTCCCAGCCTTCCCAGAACGCGAGGCCGGCACAAGCCTCGGCGTCGACGGATGAACTCGGCCTGACGCAGTCGGACCTCAATCAGTTCGAGCAGCTTCTGACCAGGGTGCAGACCGCCTACGGGACGGAAAATTACGCCGAACTGCGGTCCCTCACCACGCCGGAAGCCATGTCCTATCTGGCGGAAGAGCTCGGGGAGAATGCAACCAAGGGCGTGCGCAACAGCGTTTCCGACGTCAAGCTGCTCCAGGGCGATATCGCTGAATCGTGGCATGAGAACAATGCCGATTACGCCACCCTGGCAATGCACTATTCCAGCATCGATGCGATGCTCGACCGGACGACGGGCCGCCTCGTCGACGGCGACAACACCAGGCCGACCGAAACCACGGAGGTGTGGACCTTTGTGCGCAAGGACGGCTCGGAATGGAAGCTGTCAGCCATTCAGGCGGCTTGATCCGGTCACCCCTATTGATCTGAACAACGGCGCAGAAGCGAGGCTTCTGCGCCGTTTTTGATTCCGGGAACTGTTGCCGCTTTTACTGCTTTACGACGTGCCAGACGCTGCCGACGCCGTCACCGCCGGTCTCGCCTTCCTTTGTATCCTTGGCAAAGGTGTAGAGCGGCTTTCCATCGTAAGCCCACATATCCTTGCCATCGGCGGCTTTGACGAGCGACCACTTGCCTGCGGCTTTCGCTTTGGCATCGGCGTGGAAAGCCGGCCATTTTTTCAGGCAGTCCGCATCGCAATTGGATTTGCCCTTGGCATCCTTGTCGAACGTATAGAGCGTCATGCCTTTATCGGTGGCGAGCACCTTTCCGGCTTTTGTTTCAACCATCTTTGCCGGTTCAGCGGCAAATGCTGTCAGGGTCGTGGCAGCCAGAAGACTCATTGCTATCAGCAGTGTTTTCATCGATTTCACTCCCTCATTGGTTTGACCGGCGACACGCCAGCAATACCCATTTTACGCGAATGTACTTCGCCGTTCATGACGGTGCGACCCATTCTGATCCGAATTGAGGCACAAGAGAAGAACCCGCGAACAACAATTGAGACGATTGGTAACGAAGCGAAAACAGCGTAATGATTGTTTCAATCCAGTGTAGGCTGGAACATGGTCGCCTGCAAAAAACCGAGATTCCGTCCTATCTGCCACCCGTTACTGCCCCAAATGCTGCTTTCCAGCATTCAAACAATGATCTGAACAATGCGATTGCTGCTTATTGAAGATGACACGATGCTCGGCTCCTCGTTGAAAAAGGCGCTGGAAAAGCATGCCTATGGCGTCGACTGGATGCAGGACGGTGAAACCGGGCTCGCAGCCATGCAGGATTCGAGCTTCGCTGTTGTCGTTCTTGACGTCAACTTGCCCAGGATGAGCGGACTTGAAGTGCTCAGGGCGACCCGGCGCGACAAGAATCTTGTTCCCATTCTGCTTTTGACCGCCCGCGATACCCCGCTGCACAAAGTGGAAGGCCTCGACAGCGGCGCCGATGACTATCTGGTGAAGCCCTTTGATCTCGATGAACTGCTCGCCCGCCTGCGCGCCCTGGTCCGCCGCAGCGAGGGCCGTGTCGACACGATCCTGAAATGTGCCGATGTCGAAGTCGATCCCGCAGCCAAGGTCGTGCGCAAGGCTTCAAACCAGGTGATGATGACCGCCAAGGAGTTCCAGCTGCTGAAGCTCCTGATGGAACGCGCCGGCAAATACGTCACAAAAAGCGATATCGAGTATGCGCTGTACAGCGCAGAGAGTGCGGTCGAGAGCAATACAACCGAAGTCACGATCTATAATCTCCGCAAGAAACTCGGCAGCGACTTCATCAAGTCCATCCGGGGCGTGGGCTATATGGTGGACGCATGAGCAGGCCTACCCTTACCCGCAATCTGTTCTTTCGCGTTACGCCGACGATCCTCATCACCATGGCCATCATCGGCGGTTTTGCATTCAACAGCGCCACGCGTGAAATCAACAATGTCTACGACGCACAATTAATCAATGATGCCAATGTCCTGTGGATGCTTCTTCACAATCAGTTTGATGAAACGGGAGACACCCCGCCCAAGCAGATCGCCGATATCGATTTCAGCATGGGCAACCAGCTCGCGCTGAACGAGGACGCGGATGATTATGCCGACGCGCATATGTTCCGGGCCTGGAAGGACAACAAGATCGTCCTTTTCTCCGGATCGACATTTCCGGCTGAAATCCCCTTGCAGCGCGCCGGCTTCACCAACGTTCCCTTTGACAGCGAACTTTGGCGGATTTACTCCCTGCCGATCCCCGATACGCATGTTGTGATCGAGGTTGCGGAAAAGGTCGCCATGCGCCAGACGCTGGTGTCGAACATCCTGCTCAATCTGATCTTCCCTCTGCTGATCCTCATCCCGTTGATCGCACTGCTGATATGGTTTGGCATCAACAGCGGCCTCAGCACCATCCGCATGCTGGTGCAGCAGATCCGCAGCCGCTCTCCGGACGACCTTTCGGCCATTCCGGTCGATACGCTGCCGAGGGATCTGTCCCCCCTCGGCCGCTCGATCAACCAGCTGCTCGAGGATCTCGATGATTCGCTCAAGGCGGAACGGCGCTTTGCCGATCATGCTGCCCATCAGTTGCGCACGCCGCAGGCGGCATTGAAGCTTCTGCTGCAAATGCTGGCCCAGGCCGACAACGAGAAGGAGCGGCAGGCTATCATCGCCGACCTTATCATCAGCAATGAAAGGGCCACCTATCTGATCGAGCAATTGCTGCGTGCCGCCCGCGTCGGTCATCAGCCCATGCAATTGCAGGCCGTGCCGCTGTACAGCAGCGTGGCATCCGTCGTTGCCGAAATGGGAAATCTGATAACGGCAAAGCAGTTGGACATGTCGCTCGACGGGGACGAGAAGGCGCTGGTGCGGGCCGATGAGCCTCTGCTTCGTCTCATGATCAGCAATCTCATCGAAAATGCGGTGAAATATACGCCCGCTTCCGGCAAGATACGCGTGGCGATCACCGCGGCCAACAACTACTGGCGCCTGTCCATTTCAGACAGCGGGCCCGGTATCGCCGAACACCACCGGGAGGCCGTATTCCAGCGATTCTATCGTGTTGATACGCCGCAGATCGAGGGAACCGGGCTGGGCCTGACGATCGTTGCCGATATCGTCAAGCGCCTGTCCGGCACGATTGCATTGAAATCCCCGGCTTCCGGAAAGGGTCTTCTCGTAGAAGTGCTTCTACCAAAAGCATAATTTCGCTTCCACACGACTGCTCTGTCCGCCCTCCCTCGATTTCAGTTTGGCATCATCTTCGCATAATTTAGCGATCATCCATCGATGCTAGAAGCTCCTCACGTTCGCACGAGGAGTGTCTGCATGCATGTATTTTGTGATTTTGATGGGACCATTTCGCTTGAGGACGCTACCGATTTCATTCTTGAACGATTGGCCAGCCCTGCCTGGGAAGATATCGAACAGCAATGGAAGCAGGGCCTCATTGGTTCCGCTGAATGCATGGCACGCCAGATTGCCCTGATCGAAGCAACGCATCAGGAACTGGACAGCGCGCTTGATGACATCGCCATTGATCCAACCTTCCCTGCCTTTATCGACTTCTGCTGGGCGCAGGGCATTCCGGTCACGATCATCAGCGACGGTGTCGATTATTTCATCAAGCGCATCCTTGCCCGGCACAAGCTCGATTATCTCCCGGTCATCGCCAACAAGCTGACGATCTCCGGTGTGAATGGTCACACGCGCTATGAACTCAGTTCACCGTACAGCGATATCGATTGTTCGTCGGCCGCCGGTGTCTGCAAATGCCGTTCCGTCGAGGCCTTCGATACGCGGGTCTATATCGGCGACGGCCGCTCCGATTTCTGCGTCTCCGACAAGCCGGAACTGGTCTTCGCCAAGGACAAGCTGGCCGAGTTCTGCACGGAACAAGCCATTCCGTTTGTCGGCTACGAGAACTTTTCCGATCTTACCCAGAGCCTGAAGAATGCGCTCCCCGGCTTCAACCGCCATCACAAGAGCGCTCCCCGTTACGCCACGGCGTAAAAATGCAACAGAAGAGAATCTTCATGAAAACCAACCTTGCCATCGAGCAGAATGACAATGCTGCCCCCAAGCAGATCTCCGAAGCCGAACTTCGCGCCCTTGAGCAGGAATATTGCTCGCATGGCGATACGGTTCACTATACCGATCATCCGATGTTCTTCGACCGGTGCGAAGGCTCCTACGTCTACGACGCCAAGGACACCCCGTTCCTCGACCTGCAGATGTGGTATTCGGCGGTCAATTTCGGCTACCGCAATCCGCGCCTGAACGCCGCGGCGCATCGCCAGCTGGACACGCTTCCTCAGGTTGCTTCACAGTACCTGCATCGCGAAAAGGTTGAACTGGCCGCCATGATTGCCAGGGATGCCGAGCGCAAGTTCGGTGCCAAGGGCCGTGTTCATTTCAACGTCGGCGGTTCGCAGGCCGTTGAAGATTCGCTCAAGCTGGTTCGCAACTATTCCGGCGGCAAGAGCCTGATGTTCGCCTTCGAGGGCGGTTACCATGGCCGCACGCTCGGTGCATCCGCGATCACCTCGAGCTATCGTTATCGCCGCCGCTATGGTCATTTCGGCGACCGCGCCCAGTTCATCGAATTCCCCTACCACTTCCGCGGCCCCAAGGGCATGAGCAAGGAAGAGTACGGTCACTACTGCGTTCAGAAATTCGCCCGCCTGTTCGAAAGCGAATATAACGGCGTGTGGGACCCGAAGACCGGCAAGGCCGAATACGCCGCATTCTATGTCGAGCCGATCCAGGGCACCGGCGGCTATGTCATTCCGCCGATGAACTTCTTCAAGGAACTCAAGAAGGTCCTTGATGATCATGGCATTCTGCTCGTGGTCGATGAAATCCAGATGGGCGTCTACCGCACGGGCAAGCTGTGGTCGATCGAGCATTTCGGCGTAACCCCCGATGCACTCGTGTTCGGCAAGGCAATCACCAACGGTCTCAACCCGCTGTCCGGCGTCTGGGCCAAGGAAGAATTGATCAATCCCGGCATTTTCCCGCCCGGCTCCACCCATTCGACCTTTGCCAGCAACCCGATGGGTACCGCTGTCGCCCTCGAAACCATGAAAATGCTCGAAGAAGAAGACTTCGGCGCAGCCGTCATGGAAAAGGGTGCCTATTTCCTCGATGGTCTGAAAGAGCTGCAGAAGCGTCATCCCACCATCGGCGACGTGGACGGCCTCGGCCTCGCACTGCGTGTCGAAATCTGCAAGGAAGACGGCTTCACGCCCGACAAGGCAGCGCTCGACTGGATGGCCGATGAAGGCATGAAGGGCGATCTGGTCGTCGGCAACAAGAAGTACGGTCTCGTGCTCGATGTTGGCGGCTACTACAAGAACGTCATCACCTTGGCACCAAACCTGCTGATTACCCGTGAGGAAATCGATCTGGCGCTCACCCTGCTCGATCAGCTTTTCACGCGCGCCGCCAAGAGATAATCGGATGCAACTCCTCCTTCTTCACCTTGATGATGCGCTGGAGTTGCAACCCGACTTCGTGCGCGCCTGTATGCGAACCGGCGCGCGCCAGATCCACGCGGAAGACCACGGCCTGATGGTTCGTCTGTGGGGCCACCAGACGGCCATCGATGCGCTCGACGGCTGTCTTTCCCGGCAAATGGCTGGCGATCAGAAGAAGCCGCATCTGTGTTTCATGGGATCGGGCGATTTCCACCATGTCACTGCCCTTCTGGTCGCGGCCGCCCTTGAAAACAATCCGGGGCCGGCAACGCTCATTCACTTCGACAATCATCCGGACTGGGTGCATTTCGGCAACGGAATGCACTGCGGCTCGTGGATCAACCGCGCCCTGCAGCATCCCGGCCTTGAAAAGATCGTGACAATCGGTGTGTGCAGCGACGATCTGACCAATCCCGAACGCAAGGGTGCCAACCTGTCCCTGCTGCAGCAGGGACAGCTGGAACTTTATCCCTATAGCCATGCGCCAAGCCGGGTCCGCAAGGAGTATGGCAGTGGTGCCAGCTATGAGCAGAAAAACGGTGTCTTGAGCTGGAAGACAATCTCGGAGATCGGTGAAGACAATTTCATCGGTCAGCTGTTGTCGCGCATCAAGACCGAGGCCGTGTACCTCACCATCGATAAGGATGTGCTGGTGCACGATGATGCCATCACCAATTGGGACCAGGGACGCATGCGTCTGCCCTATGTGCTGTCTCTCATCACCGAGATCAGCAAGCGTCACCGGATTATCGGTGCCGACGTGACCGGTGACTATTCGACGCCGTCCTATGCCGGGAACTTGTGGACGCGCTTCACCAAGCGTGCGGAAATCTTCATCGACCAGCCGCACACGACGCCCGACCCGGTGCTCACAACCAATATCAACAGTGCTGCGAACCATGCATTGCTGGAAGTCCTGTCGGAGGCCATGGGATGACCGGCACCCTCACCCCTGCCATGCTGGCCCTGATCGCGTTCTGCGTGCTGACGGAGACCGCACGGGAAGTCTGTTTCAAACATTCCGCCGACAACGAAACGCTGTCCGCAGCCCTGGTCAAACCCATGACCTGGCTCGGCGTCCTCTTCTGGGCTCTCGAACTGGTCGGCTGGACGATCGTGCTCGAACACGTGCCGCTGTCGATTGCCTTTCCGCTCATGGCCTTGAGCTATGTCGTCATCGTGCTCGCCGGAGCATGGATATTCAAAGAACAAATCAACCTTCGCCACGCAGCCGGTGTGCTGTTCATCACAGCCGGTGTGGCTTGTGTAGGAGCAACAGGATTATGAAACTCTTCGCTCATACAAGGTGGGATATCGCGCCTGTTCTGGCAGCCATCGCTCACCTTCTCTTCAATATCTATCTGGTTGTCGGCTTCGAAAGCCGCCCTCTGTGGCTGTCGCTCGTTCTGGGCGGGTTCTATGCAGTATCGATCTCGTGGAACATCAACAGCATTTCGCACAATTTCATCCACACGCCCTACTTCAAGCCGCGTGCGATGAATTATGCCTTCAGCCTGCTCGAATCGATCACGATCGGTTTTTCGCAGACCTATTATCATTGGATTCACATGCGCCATCACTCGGGCAACAGCGACCGTCCGAACGAAAAGGGTGAAACCATCGACTGGCTGTCGATTTATCGCCATGGCAAGAATGGCGAACCGGAGAACGTATGGAGCTATACGTTCCTGAGCTTCTTCCGCGACAGCCTCGGCGATATTCACAAGGCCATCTCGAAGAACCGCCCGTTTGACGCCAAATGGGGCCGTTTCGAACTCTATGCCTTCCTGGGTCTGGCAGCGATCGGCTTCCTCTATGACTGGAAGGCGATGCTGTTCTTCGTTCCCTTCTACTATCTGGGGAATTGCCTCTCCTCGCTCAACGGCTATTACGAGCACCTCAACGGCGATCCGGAAGAACCCATCGCCTGGGGCGTCAGCAGCCATAACCGCTTCTACAACTGGCTGTGGTTCGGCAACGGCTACCATGCCGAGCACCACTATCGTCCGAAGACCCATTGGACCGAACTGCGCACCTTCCACGAGAAGATCAAGGAAGACCAGGACAAGGCTGGCGTCCACGTCATCAGCACCTGCCATGCGCTGGGCTTCATGGCCAAGGAAAACAGAAACCCGGATATGATCGATGCAGATGTCTGATGGATTGAGCTATTTCCTCGAAGGCTCGAATGGCAAAGGCGTATTGCTTGTTCATGGACTGACGGGTGCCCCGGCAGAAATGAAAATGCTGGCGCGACAGCTGAATCGCAAGGGATACAGCGTCTATGCTCCGCTTCTGGCGGGGCATGGCGTTGACATGGCAACCCTAACGCAAACGCGCTGGCAGGACTGGTTGCACAGCGTCGAGGAAGCGACGGAAAAATTCGCGCCCTACAACAATGAAACATTTGCGGCCGGCATCTGCATCGGCGGCAAATTGTCGATGATGGCGGCACACCGCAATCCGAACAGCATCAAGGCGGTCGCGATCTATTCGCCCTGCTTCCATTATGACGGCTGGAACGTGCCGCACTATTACTGGCTGCTGTCGCCGTTCATCGAACTCCTGTCGTATATCCCGTCCGTTGCCCGGCTGAATTTCAGCGAAACATCGGCGCTCGGTATCAAGGATGAACGCATCCGCCGCATGATGGAAAGCATGGAAGCGGAAGGCGTCATCGACAAATTCCCCGGCAAGGGCATCGTCGAGATGTACCGTCTGGGCAAAGAGCTGAAAAAGACCCTGCCGCAGATGCAAACGCCAACACTGATCCTGCATGCGACGGAAGACGATCTGAGCAGCCCGAAACATGCGCGCTACATCAGCCGCCATATTGGCGGGCCGCATCAGCTGAAATGGATCGAAGACAGCTACCATATGATCCACGTGGACCGGCAGCGTCAAAAGGTCGGTGACTACACGGCGGAATTCTTCGAGGCAAACAATGCACCAGCCTATGCATGATCAGTTCCTGCCTCAGACGGCCGCATCGCCGGCAATCCCGGCGGTGGCGCAGACGCGCGTGTTCGATTCCATCCGTGATATCGGCCACGAAGCATGGAACATGTGCTTTGCCGGGGAAGTCGAGGATTATGACTGCCTACTCGCCATCGAGGAAGCCGGTATCGCCGGTTTTGCCTTCCGCTATGTCACGGTCGTCGAGAACGGGCGGCTGCTGGCGGCCATGCCGGCGTTCCTGACCGATTATCAGCTGGATACGACATTGGAAGAAGGCCGCCTGCGCCAGTTTCTGCGCCGCATACGGCAAAGCTATTCGCGCTTCCTGACGCTGAAGCTCGCCTGTCTTGGCTCTCCATGCACCGAGAATGGCGTCACGGGCTTTCATCCCGATCTGCCGGACCAGCGCAAGGCCGAGCTGTTTTCGCTGGTCTTGTCTGGATTTGAGCAATACGCCAAGGCGAATGGCTGTTCGCTGATCGGTATCAAGGACGTACCGGAGCCAACCACGGCCGCCTTTGGCGCTGTCTTCTCCGACCGTGCCTTCGCGGGCATTCCGGGGTTGCCGACGGCCTGGCTCGACATCAATTTCGACTCCATCGAAACCTATATGGCGCGTCTTTCCTCCGGCACCCGCAAGGATATGCGCCGGAAGATGAAGTCATTCGAAAAGATCCGGATTGAAAATCGATCCGACTTCGGAACGATGCTGCCGCAGGTCATGGCGCTCTACCACGACACCCGCAATCGCAGTGAATGGCAGTTTGAAGAACTGACCGCAGATTATTTCGACGGCGTCCTGCGCCGGATGCAGGGCCGGTCGTTCTGCACCTTCTACTACGCCGGCGACCAGCTCCTGGCCGCCAATCTGCTCGTGCATGACGGCAACACGCTGATCGACAAGTTCTTCTGCATGAACAGCGCCGAAGGCCGCGCCTACAACCTTTACTACCTGAGCTGGTTCACCAATCTGCGCCATTGCCTGGCACATGGGATGACCCGGTATCAGAGCGGGCAGGCCTATTACGAGAACAAGATTCGTCTCGGCAGCCAGCTCACGCGCAACACCATGTATTTCAAGCACCGCAATCCGGTCGTTCAATGGGCATTGCGGCTGGCTTCGCCGCTCTTCGCTGCGGATGAAACGCTGAAGGACGCCGCATGAAGCCGATCAATCTCGTCTGGTTTGCCATACCCCTCTTCAACACCCTGTTTCAGGTTTTCATCAAGCTTGCGGCGGAACAGATGACCGGGCTTGGCTTTAATATGGCCTGGTTGATCCACGCCGCCACGTCGCCCTGGATGCTCGCAGCCATTGCCGCCGAAGTCATCTGCTTCGTTTTCTGGCTGCAAGCGCTGGCCCAGCTCGACCTGAGCAAGGCATTTCCCCTGACCGGTATCAGCTATGTGATGATCCTGGCGACCAGCTGGCTGATCTTCCAGGAGGACATCACGCCGCTGCAGATTATCGGCAGCACGCTGATTCTGATCGGGGTCTGGCTGATTGGAACAGCATCGGGGGAGCGAAAGGACTCGGAACCGTCACTGTCCGGCGCTATACCCCATAAATTGCGTTAGGCGGAAGATAGAGCTGCCAATGATGTTTGACTGCGTGTCCATATTTCGATGTAATCTGCCATGACAAGACCGCATGCACCGCGAAGGTCAGGACCTATGGATCGCTACGAAACTTTTGCCACCTGGATCTTCATAGCATTTGGCGTGCTGGTTCTTGCCGGATTGATGGCGTTTTCGATCACAAGCAATGACCAGCCGGCATTTCTGTTTGCACTCGGCGCGTCCTGCACCGGGTTTTTTCTGGGCTTTGCCGTCGTTTTCAATCAGCCAAAACTGTACGGCTTGATTCTCCTGGCCACGATAGTCCTTGTGGGCTGCTCGATTGCCGCCATCGTCACCTGACTGATCACTCGACCGGCTGCGTGATGTGCCGGTATGCACCATGCCAGTAGAGCAGCGGTTCAGCATTCCGGCGTAACGTGACAGCGCGCACCCGGCCGATGAGAATGCCGTGCGAATGCCGCTCGATGGCATCGTCGAGCTCGCAGTCAAGCACTGTCAGGGCATTCTTCAGCGCCAGGGTTCCCGTGGCGAGTTCCTGCCATTCCGCATCCAGATAGCGGTCTATACCCTTGCGCCCGCCACGCCCCGCAAAGCTGTCAGCCACGTGCCGCTGGTCATGCGCCAGAACATTCACGCAGAAACTGCCATGGCGCTGCAGGACCGGCCAGGATGACGAATCCCGGTTGAGACTGACAATCACCGAAGGCGGGTCAATGGCCAGGGATGAAACAGACGTAGCGGTAAACCCCGTGCGGTCGTTGCCGCGTCCGACGGTGACAACGCTCACGGCACCCGCAAGGTGGCGCATGGAATCCTTGAACAAGTCAGCTTCCACGGTCAATTCATGCTGGGCGGCACGCGCCCCGGTCTGAAAGACGGACATTTTTTCCTCATTCATTGGATCATCTTGGGGATCACTCTGGCAGGCGGGTCGTTCGATCGGACGGCCATTCACCCCTGCATTGCAGCACATACGTATAGCGACAAACCAGATTGTGCTTTGCTCAACCTGCGACCATTCGGCAATTTTGTTTTGCGTTTTTTGGCTATTTCGAGAAACCAAATCCAAAACGTCTGCAATGACGACCGGAGAGCTGGGGATTGATGGTGCTACGCGCGCCGGAATGGCTCAGCAGTGAGTCCCCGGAACCAGCGCCAAGCCACCGCACAGGCAGCACTGTCATTTTGTCCACGAAGGACGAAAACAGACGGAGAGGAGAACTTATTTCCAGTCATTGGCATTTTGAGACAAAATCATACCCAGGAGGCCATCAAAATAGTAATCTCTATCGTGTTAATCGTCTATCGAATGCCCGATGATTGGCACCACCCGCATGGAGAGAACGAATCTGATGGCGTCCACTGACTACACGACCACCCGCGTTGCGCCAGCTCAGGCATTCCGGCGTCTCTTCAAAAACAGAGACCGCATGACTGTTGCGGTGATTTTCGCCGTTGCCTTTGCATTCCATCTGGCCGCGTTGTTTAATCTCCTGCCGGCATGATCCAAGATCGGGATGCCGTTCAGGCGATTATTCCCATACCTTCCCGCATGATCCAGATGAGCGGACGATCCCATGGCTTCCCTTTTCTCTTCGCTGACAATCGGTGATCTCACGCTGCCAAGCCGGATCGTCATGGCCCCGATGACGCGCCACCGCGCGCTGCACGGGAAAATACCCGGCAGCCTCAATGCTCTCTATTATGCGCAGCGCGCCGGCGCCGGGCTTGTCATCACGGAGTCGACGGAAATCGATCCGCACAGCAGTATCGATGTGCCAACCCGCCCGGGCCTTTACAACGACGCGCAGCAAGCCGGCTGGCGCCTGGTAACAGACGCCGTGCACGCAGCGGGCGGGCGGATTTTTGTCCAGCTGTCACATATGGGCAGAGCCGCCCTTCCCTCGCAATTGCGGGATGGCCGTTGGCCCGTCGGTCCTTCAGCCCTGGCGGCTGCCGGAAAAATCTATACGGCGAGCGGTCCTGAGCCCTATGTCGAGCCGCAGGCACTCTCTCCCGATGACATCGCCGGGATTGTCGGTGAATTCGCCCATGCTGCGGCGCGTGCAAAAAATGCCGGGTTTGACGGCATCGAAATTCACGGTGCCAACGGCTATCTCGTCGATCAGTTTCTGCGCGATGGCAGCAATGTCCGCGCCGACGGCTATGGCGGTTCGGTGGAAAACCGCTTCCGCTTCCTGCGTGAAATCATCGAAGCGGCGAAGGCCTTTTGGCCGGCGGGCCGCATCGGCGTTCGACTTTCGCCGACCAATCCCTTTCAGGGCATGAGCGACAGCGATCCCGTTGCGCATTTCGCCGCGATAGCCGCCCAGCTCCAGCCTCTTGGCCTTGCCTATCTGCACATTGTGGCACCAGCCGTTGTGCCCGATGGACAAGCTGATGCTGCGCCTGCCATCCGGGCAGCATTTCATGGTCCGCTGATCGTTGCAGGCGGCTACAGGCGCGAACACGCGGAAGCCGTGCTGGCCAATGGCGGCGCCGATCTGGTTGCCTTTGGCGAAGCCTACATCGCCAATCCGGATCTTCCGCAGCGCTGGCGTACCGATGCCGCGCTCAATGCGGCAGACAAATCGACATTCTATACCACCGACGCCAAGGGCTATACGGACTATCCGAGCCTTGAACTTGTTGACGATTGAAAGCGCCGGCAGGAACCGGAATATTTTTCGCTCCGCGTGGAACCAATCCTTCGCTGACGCATTGTGCGGGTACTGGTAACCCCAACCAGTCTTGGCTTTCCCCCACAAGCCAACACAGCCCAATCCTCATACCCCTTGAGGATTGGGCTTTTTTCTTTAGCATTGCGGTTCACACAATCGAAACGGAGGAAGCAATGTCCATTGATAGCGCCAAGCAAGCCATCGAGACTGCAATCCATCGCGGTGATTTCAAGAGCATGGGGATTGCCGTCTTCAAGGCAATCAATGCCTTGGAGGAGCGCATCCGGGAAATGGAAGAAGAGATCGCCCGCCTGAAAGCAAAAGTGAACTGAGCTCCGGCCATTCTTTCTTTGAAATGAAAGCTGGCTATGTTAAACTTTTGCTAAGTTGAGTGTAGCGGTACCTTGAGCCTGCGCCGCACTGAAACGATGCGTGATATTTTTATCCAGAGTCCAGTTTGTTAGAGCCAAATCAAGCCTCAACCCGTGAAACCCCTTCCGTTTAGGCAGGGGTTTTGCTTGTAAGGATGACCGCTATGAAAATCGTTCTGACGATTGTCGCCTTGCTTCTGATCATCATGGGCACCGTCTGGGCGTTGCAGGGCCTGAGCATCCTCGGCGGCAGTTTTATGGTCGGCCAGACGCGCTGGCTGTATATTGGTCTCGTCACAATCGTGATCGGTGCCATTCTCCTGGTCTCCGCCACCGTGCGGCGATAGCAGGCAGCCTTCCGCCTATCCATCCCGTCCAAATCCAGACTTTACAATGCCTTGGCTATGCTTCTGTCTGGATTTGTCAGGAGGCCGCTGATAGAACGGCAGAATGAACGCGGGAGGCGAAGTTTCATGACCGAACTCACAATTATCGTAGAATTCGAGACCCATGAGGGTCGCGAAGAGGAATTCATCACGCTCATTCGCGAGCATGCGCGCAAAACACTGGATGAGGAACCGGGCTGCCTGCGGTTCGAGGTCATCAAACCCATTGCGCGGGACGGCACCCCCATTGCCAACAAGGTCATGGTCAACGAACTCTATGCCAATGAAGCGGCGGTTACCGCCCACGAAAACAATCCGCGCATGGCGAAAGTGCGTGCCGCCAATGCACCATTGCTCAAATCCAGCCGGCTGATCCTGGCCAAGTCGCTGAGCCCCAAGCCGGCCGACGGCATGACCACCATGGAACTGAATGCCAGCAATGATGATTGAGGAGCTATGCCTAACGTCGAATGTCGTCGGGCATCGAAATATGCGATGAACAATTCCAGCACTTTTCCATTCTCTGTCCCTGCCGCGGCTACAAGAAGGTTTCCTGTGAAAAACAAACTGGCACTGGCCATGCTTTTGCCCTGTCTTTTGACCATCAGCAATTGCGGTGCCATGCGCTGGATGGATGAGACATCGAAAGCGTCCGGTCCAACCAGTTGTGCCGGCTGGAACAAGATCCGCATCAAGCCGGAAACAGCCGTCTACCTCGCCCGCAATGATTTCTCGGCCGGAATAGACATCGATTCCCATAATCTCAATGGACAATCGCACGGCTGCTGGAACTGACTGGCCTCGCCTGTCTGACTGCCGGGCGGGCGTTCTGGAACCAAATGCTGCCGCCGCCGTTATTCCCTAGTATCGATGAAAGGAATTCCGGAATGGCAACGAATATATCCAAAGCCCGCGACGCAGCCGAAGAGGATCTGGAAAGCCAGATCGCCGCATTGCGCAAGGAGCTTTCAGGGATAACCCAATCCCTGTCCGACCAGGGTTATGATCTGCTCGATCAGGCGAACGCGACCTACCATTCGGTCAGGCGGCATGGCCGCAAGGCCGCGCGGTTTGTCGGTGACGAAGCGCAGGTCGTGGCAGACAAGGCCAGGGAAAATCCCCTGATCACGGTTGCTGTTATCTCAGCAATTGCCGGGATCGGTCTGCTCGCCGGTTTGAGCGCCTATCGCCGGTAAATGCCCCTGCCCTTGAAATGGGCGATGCGGCCACCTACATCACCTGCAGAAATTCGGCTCCGTCTTTGACCACGGATGTACTGGCACTGGTGTCGAGCCGAATTCGGAAAGGTCGGGAATTCCCGGCCTTTTTTATTGTCTTTTTGCATCAGCCGCACCCTTATGGCGAGACTTTAGCGTGTCATCTGTTGCACCCGTGGGACGGAACATCTATGAAAGACAGGAATACAGCCTTGATCGGGTTGGATGAGGTTTTACATTGAGACTGAGCCCCTTCGATTCCAGGATGGGGTGTTGAGAGCGAGCTGCCTGAATGGACAATTTCGAGAAATACGCACTGGCTTTGATGGTCGTATTCGGTGCCCTTATCATTGGCGGCCTGATGGCCGTCCATATCGCTTGGGTCCATAAAGCTGGATTTCTCTACGCATTGGCCGCTGCCATCGTTGTCTGGGCCGCCGGATTTGCCGTCCTGTTTGACAAGCCGCGTGTCTATGGTTTCCTGCTGCTTGTGGCTGCTGCTTTCATTACGGCATCGATCGTCGTTCTGGTTCGCTGATCACGCCTGACCCGGCCTTCCAACGCACCATTGGAAAATATGAAACTTAGGTTCATATTATTATTTACTTTATCAAGAATAATTCTAAAGTAGCGTCTCGTTCCCATAGCATGACCTGATTTCGGGTTGAGAGAGATATTCCCATGCGACTGACCAGACAGACCAATTATGCCATTCGTATTCTGATGTATTGTGCCGCCAATGATGGCAATCTGAGCCGGATCGCCGAAATTGCGCACGCCTACACAGTCTCCGAGCTTTTCCTGTTCAAGATCCTGCAGCCGCTCGTTGAAAATGGTTTCATTGAAACCGTGCGCGGTCGCAATGGCGGCGTGAAACTCGGCAAGCCTGCCAAGGACATCACCCTTTTCGACGTGGTGCGCGTGACCGAAGAAAATTTTGCCATGGCAGAGTGCTTTGAGAACGATGCCGCGGAATGCCCCTTGATTGACAGCTGCGGCCTGAATGCCGCCTTGCGCAAGGCATTGAATGCCTTCTTCGAGGTGCTCGCCCAGTATTCCATCGATGATATCGTCAAGACGAGAGACGTGCGCGCCCTCCTCGGCATCGACAATCTGGCACCCCGCCTCGCCACGGCGAGCTGACAGAATTCTCTTGGGGTGACCGGCCCCGGGGATCGCTCGCCAACCACAATCCGCATGAATGGAGTTGCGCCATGTACATCGCCATGAATCGTTTCAAGGTTCAGTCGGGCTCCGAAGACGCGTTTGAAACCGTGTGGAAGTCACGCGACTCCCGGCTGTCCTCGGTGCCCGGCTTTGTCGAATTCCACCTGCTGCGCGGTGCCCGGAACGAGGAAGAGAATTACACCCTCTACGCATCGCACACCGTGTGGCGGACCCAGGCGGATTTCACCGCATGGACTCAGTCCGAACATTTCCGCGCAGCCCATCGCAATGCGGGCGATACCAAGCCGAGTTACATCGGACACCCGCAATTCGAAGGGTTTTCCGTGGTCGAGGGTGCCTGATTTAGTCTTTTTGCGACAAATGAGACGTTTTGACACATGCGTGGCCGGCGATGCATTTTGCCGGTCAGGACGGCAAAATCGACGAAATATGATTGAATTGGTTATGTTATTTTCCCAGTTTAGAATTATTCCAAGCTATTGATATCACGGCATATTCAGCGGCCGGCATTTGACAGAATTCGGACAAACCAGTCTTATAGGATCAGTATTGCGAATAACGCATGACCTTTAATGTTAGGGCCTTGAACCCTTGCGATTGGAGGAACCCTTGTCTGGTTCGAAAGTATTTCCAGGTTGCGGAACAATGTTTCCGGGCCAATTTCTGCAAAGCGCCACCCATCCTGTCATCAGGAGAAGTTCTGACATCGTAAAACTGTCAGGATTTGCGGGTATTTATTCTTATGAATATGGCGCTTAGACAACATGCTCGTATGTCATTGCAATATCATCACCCAGAAAGAAATCGAGAATACTATCACTGAACTTCTCGATGCTGACCCGTGGCAACTGATTGTCCCGGCAAAAGTCTACCACGCCATGCAGAAGCGTGGCCGCTGCTGTGGCTGCTTCCCAAACGTCGTTGAAACCATCATAAAGGTGACGGAAGAATATCACCTCCGCCACGGTTCAAACGATTCTGATGCTGTCTCGTTTATCGATCGTGTGCGGGCATTGCGTCACGAATACGGGAGTTCACGGCATGAAAGGCGACAAAAAGGTCATCGAGCGGCTTAACGAGGCACTTTTCCTCGAATTGGGAGCGGTCAACCAGTATTGGTTGCATTATCGCCTGCTGGACGATTGGGGTTACAAGCTGCTCGCCAAGAAGGAGCGCGCCGAATCCATCGAGGAAATGCAGCACGCTGACAAGATCATCGAGCGCATCATCTTCCTCGAAGGCCATCCAAACCTGCAGTCCATTGGCGCCCTGCGCATCGGCCAGAACATCAAGGAAGTTCTGGAAGCCGATCTGGCCGGCGAATATGACGCTGTGAAGTCGTACAAGAAGTCGCGCGAGATCTGCGCGGAAGTGGGCGACTACGTCACCAAGGAACTCTTTGACGAGCTTCTGAAGGACGAGGAAGGCCACATCGATTTCCTCGAGACCCAGCTCGACCTTCTCAAGCGCATCGGCGTCGAGAACTATGGTCAGCTCAATGCGGCGCCAGCCGACTCCGCTGAATAAGCGACCCATCGCATTCACAAAAAGGGCGCCCATGGGCGCCCTTTTCATTTGTATCGCGGCAAACCTTATTTCGGCAGCTTGTCGTCCACGCCGGCAACGTAGAAGTTCATGCCGAGAATGGTCTTGTCGTCGGCGGTTTCACCAGCCTTCAGCCATTCGGAGCCGTCCTGCTTCTTGACAGGGCCGGTGAAGGGCTTCAGTGCACCGGATGTGATCTTGGCCTGGGTTTCCTCGGCCAGCTTCTTCACATCGTCAGGCATGTTGGTGTAGGGCGCCATCACCACGAGGTTTTCATGCATGCCGTGGAAAACATTGTGGGTCTTCCATGTGCCATCGATCACGGCCTTGGCCCGTTCGATGTAGTAAGGGCCCCAATTGTCGACGATGGCGGTCAGCTGGGTTTCCGGGCCGAACTTGATCATGTCGGAAGCCTGGCCGAATGCCTTGATCTTGCGCTCCGCGGCAACCTGCATCGGCGCGGTGGAATCCGTGTGCTGGGTGATGATATCGACGCCCTGGTCGACCAGAGCCTTGGCAGCATCGGCTTCCTTGCCCGGATCGAACCAGGCATTGGCCCAGATCACCTTGACCTTGAAGTTCGGGTTGACCGACTGCGCACCCAGCATGAAGGAGTTGATGCCCTGCACCACTTCGGGGATCGGGAATGAACCGATATAGCCGGCAACGCCAACCTTGGACAGCTTGGCGGCAATCACGCCCTGTACGTAGCGGCCTTCATAGAAGCGCGAATTGTACACGGCAACATTGTCGGCCGTCTTGTAGCCGGTCGCGTGTTCGAACTTCACATTCGGGAATTTCTGCGCAACCTTGATCGTCGCATCCATGTAGCCGAATGAGGTCGTGAAGATCAGCTTGTTGCCGGCACGCGCCAGACGCTCGATGGAGCGCTCGGCATCCGCACCCTCAGGCACGCTTTCGAGGAAGGTCGTCTCGACCTTGTCGCCAAGCGCCTTTTCCATCTCCTTGCGGCCCTGATCGTGCTGGTAGGTCCAGCCGAAATCACCGGGCGGTCCGATATAGATGAAGCCGACCTTCAGTTTCTCTTCGGCATGGGCCGCGCCCGCAACGGCAAAGCTGGCAGCCATGGACAGCGCCATAAGCAGTTTTTTCATTCGTGTTCACCTCTCTGTTAAACCAAAAGCCTTGTCTTTTATTCTCGCCCGGCTGCTCAGCGGTCGGGCACGAAGGGTTTGCCGAGGGATGTCGGCGTATTCATCAGGGTCAGCCGCTTGTTCCGCGAAATCAGAACAAGCACGATAATCGTTGCCAGATAAGGCAGCGACGACATGAACTGCGAGGGTATGCCGATGCCAAGCGCCTGGGCGTGCAGCTGGCCGATGGTGACCGCGCCGAAGAGGTAGGCGCCCGCCAGAATCCGCCATGGCCGCCACGAGGCGAACACCACCAGTGCAAGCGCGATCCATCCCCGGCCCGACGTCATGTTTTCCACCCATTGCGGCACATAGACGAGCGATAGTTGCGCACCGGCGAGCCCGGCGCAAGCGCCCCCGAACATCACGGCGAGATAACGCACCCGAATGACCCGCACGCCAAGCGCATGCGCCGAGGTATGATTGTCACCGACAGCGCGCAATGTCAGTCCGGCGCGGGTGCGGAACAGGAACCATGTGACGCCGATGGTCAGAAGGATCGACATATAGAAAATCGGATCCTGTCCGAACAGGAATTTCCCGACGACCGGCAAATCCGTCAGCATCGGAATATTCAGGGACTGCATCCGCACGCCGGGCAGCCCGACAAAACTTTCGCCGATCATGGCGGAAGCGCCCAGCCCCAGCAGCGTCAAAGCCAGTCCCGTCGCCACCTGATTGGTCACCAGCGTCAACGTCAGGAAACCGAACAGCAGCGAAAAGGCAGCCCCGGCCAGAATGGCTGCGAACATGCCGAGCCATGCCGATCCGGTGAGCTGCGCAACGCCGAAGCCGGCAACAGCACCCATGATCATCATGCCCTCGACGCCGAGATTGAGCACACCGGAGCGTTCCACCACCAGTTCGCCCATGGCAGCGATCAGCAAGGGCGTTGCGGCTGTGGCAACCGTCAGGAGAATGGCTTCGAACATGCCCATGTCATGCCCCCTTTGCTGCGGCGTCGCTGTGCCGGGTGACGAAGCGGATGCGGTAATAAATGAGCGTGTCGCTTGCCAGCACGAAGAACAGGATGATGCCCTGGAAGATGCGCGCCGATTTCTCGGAAATGCCGAGCGAAACCTGTGCCGCTTCACCGCCGAGATAGGACAGCGCCAGAACCAGCCCTGCGGCGACAATGCCAAGCGGGTTAAGACGGCCAAGGAAGGCAACGATGATGGCAGTAAAGCCGTAGCCGGGCGAGATCGTCGTGCGCAATTGGCCGACTGCACCGGAAACCTCGGCAATCCCGGCCAGCCCCGCCAGCGCCCCGGAGACCAGGAACGCGAAGAATGTCAGGCGCCCGGCGCTGAAACCGGCAAAACGCCCTGCCCGCGCGCTGCGCCCCAGCACCTTGATTTCAAAGCCGTTCAGCGTGCGCGACAGCATGAACCAGACAAGGAGTGCGGCGACAATCGCGAGAACAAAACCCCAATGCGCCCGCCCCGACGAAGCCCATATCTCGGGAAGGATGGCACTGGAGTTGAACTGCACCGTTTCAGGAAAGTTGAAACCCTGCGGGTTGCGCCAAGGGCCGCGCACGATCCAGTCGAGGAACAGCTGCGCCACGTAGACCAGCATCAGGCTCGTCAGAATCTCGTTGGTGTTGAACCGCACCTTGAGGAACGCCGGAATGGTCGCATAGGCCATCCCGCCTGCCATGCCCAGCAGCAGCATCATCGGCAGGACATACCAGCCCTGAAAATCCGGAAAAACCACCGGCAGGATCGATCCGGCGATCCCGCCCATGATCAACTGCCCCTCCGCGCCGATATTCCAGTTGTTGGAAAGGAAGCAGACGGACAGCCCCACGGCGATCAGGATCAGCGGTGCCGCCTTCACCAGCAGCTCATGCCAGGACCAGATTTCGGTCAACGGCTCGACGAAATAGGAATAGAGCGCCGAAACCGGGTTCTTGCCAAGCAGCGCAAACAGGATGGCGCCGGCAATCAGCGTAAGGAACAGGGCGATGAACGGCGACAGCGCACTGAACAGCGCCGAATGTTGCGGACGTCTGACCAATTCGACACGCATCAGGCCGCCCCTGCACTTGCATGGGCCGACGCGGTATCGGCACCGCCCATCATCAAACCGACACGTTCCATGTTCATCGCTTCAATCGGGACCGATTGCGACAGGCGCCCATGCACCATGGCGGCAATCCGGTCGGAGATTTCAAAGAGTTCATCGAGATCCTGGCTGATCACGATCACGGCGGAACCGCTGCGCGCAAGATCGACGAGCGCCTGCCTTATATGGGCGGCAGCGCCGGCGTCGACACCCCATGTCGGCTGGTTGACCACCAGAACGGCTGGGTTGCGGTCCAGCTCGCGCCCGATCAGAAACTTCTGGAGGTTTCCGCCGGAAAGCGCTGATGCATCTGGGTTTTCCGCACTTTTACGAACGTCCATCTGTGCGACGATCCGCTTTGCCGCAAGGGCAAGGCTGGATTGCTGGAGCAGCCGCAACAGGCCGCCGCCGAGGAAGACTTTTCCATCGGTGGCGTAGCGGGACAACAGCAGATTGTCGGTCAGCGACATATTGGGAACCGCGCCATGCCCAAGACGCTCCTCCGGCACAAAGGCAGCGCCCAGCCTGCGCCGCGCGGAGATACCGGATCGTCCGGTGTCCCTGCCGCGAATACGGACAATGTCCGGCCGTTCCTGCAGCACTTCGCCGGATATCGCTTCGAACAGTTCGCCCTGTCCGTTGCCGGCGACACCGGCAATGCCAAGAATTTCGCCCGGATTGACGGCCAGCCGGATATCATGCAGCGGCACGGAAAACGGGCCGCGCGGCTTCTGCGACAGGCCGTTGACTTCAATCAGTGCCGATTGGGTTGCTGGCGCCGCGTTTGGGCGGCGCTCTATGACATGGATGTCGCTGCCAACCATCATGCGCGCCAGAGAACTTGCGGTTTCCTGGCGCGGATCGCACTGGCCGACAACCTTGCCGTGGCGTAGCACCGTGGCCCGGTCGCACAGCCGCCGTACTTCCTCGAGCCTGTGGCTGATATAGAGGATCGATTTTCCTTCCGACTTCAACCGCTCCAGCGTGACAAACAAAAGGTCGGCTTCCTGCGGCGTCAGCACCGATGTCGGTTCGTCGAGAATGATCAGGTCGGGATTTTGCAGCAGGCAGCGGATAATCTCGATACGCTGGCGTTCGCCTACGGAAAGATCACCGACCAGCGCATCGGGATCAACCGGCAGACCATAGGTCCGGCCGATGTCCCGCGCCTTTGCGGCGATGGTGTTGAGGTCGGTTTTCTCGTCGAGCGACAGCGCGATGTTTTCGGCGGCAGTCAAGGCATCGAAAAGCGAAAAGTGCTGGAAAACCATGCCGATGCCGAGCGATCTTGCCATCGCCGGATTGGCGACGGCAACCGCTTTGCCCTTCCAGCCGATCTCACCCGAAGTCGGCTGCAGCGCGCCGAACAGCATTTTGACCAGCGTGGATTTGCCAGCGCCGTTTTCCCCCAGGAGGGCGTGAATTTCTCCGGTGCCGATTGTCAGGTCGATCCCGTCGCAGGCTTTCAGAGAGCCGAAAATTTTGGTGAGCCCGGTTGCTTCCAGAAGTGGATGCCCAGCCCCGTTCTTATCGCTTATGCTTGTCATAGTTCCCCACGGCCCAGGACGATTATTCTGAGGTGCCCCTAACCATTTCCGATCCTATGTCGGGCAGCATCGATTTGGGAAGTGCAAAACCAGAGGTTGCGGCCTTTTGCGCACATTATTCGAGCATCATTTTCAGCGGCTTAAGGAATAAGCACCGTAGTCCCCGTCGTTTTGCGCGCTTCAAGATCGCGATGCGCCGTCGCCGCGTCCTTGAGGGCATAGGTCTGACCGATATCGATGCGCACCACGCCGCTTTCCACCAGGTCAAAAAGCGCACGCGCTGCATTTTCAAGCGCAGCCCGCGCCGCGACATAGACGAACAATGTCGGCCGCGTCAGGTAGAGGGAGCCCTTGCGCGACAGGATGCCGAGATCGAATGGCGCAACCGGACCGGATGACTGGCCGAAGCAGACGAGCATGCCGCGCGGACGCAGGCAGTCCAGCGATCCGTCGAATGTATCCTTGCCGACGGAATCGTAGACCACGTCGACACCCCTTCCGCCGGTAATTTCCTTCACCCGTTCGACAAAGTTCTCCGTGCGATAGTTGATGACATGGTCGAAACCGTTCTCGAGCGCCAGCTTCACCTTCTCGTCTGAACCGGCGGTGCCGATGACCGTCGCGCCAAGGTGCTTGGCCCACTGGCCGGCTATGAGGCCGACACCGCCGGCAGCGGCATGAAACAGGATCGTGTCGCCCTTTTTGACCGGAAAGGTTTCCCGCAGGAGATAATAGGCCGTCATGCCCTTCAGCATCATCGAACCGGCCTGCTGGAAGGAAATGGAGTCCGGGACCTTGACCAGGCGGTCCGCCGGCATGATGCGTTCCTCCGCATAGGCGCCGATCGGATTGACATAGGCGACGCGATCGCCCGGTTTCACGTCGGTAACACCAGGACCGACGCTGAGCACGACGCCCGCGCCCTCATTGCCCGGAATGAGCGGCAGACCACCGGGCGACGGATAGAGGCCAGTGCGGAAATAGACATCGATGAAATTCAAGCCGATGGCCTCATTGCGCATGCGCACTTCGCCGGGGCCTGGCTCACCGACGGTAACATCTTCATAGACCAGCGCTTCAGGACCACCCGTCTGATGAATGCGAATTGCCTTGACCATCATGCCTTCTCCGTCCGTCCAAGATTGGGAAATGCCTGCATCACCGCACCGATGAGGAACAGGTAGATGCCCGTGACCGAAATACCGACCCGCACCCAGAGGGGCGAATCCAGATGCTGGTACAGCGAAAGTACGCCGAAAGCGCACCACAGGAAGAAAATCGTGAGATTCAGCGGCCGCAGGCGCTGCACGCGCACCGGGTGCAGGAAATAGATCGGCAGGAATGAAACGATGGCGGCACCGAGGACAATGGCAAATGCCACCCATTCGCCGGGCTTGACGATGAACAGGGTGAACACCAGCATGTTCCAGACAACCGGAAAGCCCTTGAAGAAGTTTTCCTTCGTCTTCATGCCCGTATCGGCATAGTAGATCGCACTGGATACGACGATGATCGCCGCCGCCAGAAAGGACAGGCCCTCGCCCATGAAGCCGCGCTGATACAACGCGAAGGCCGGGATGAGCACATAGGTCATGTAGTCGATGATGTTGTCGAGCAGCTCGCCTGACCAGTTGGGCAGCACATATTTGACTTCGAGCTTGCGGGCGATCGGCCCATCGATGCCGTCAACGAACAGCGCCAGCCCCAGCCACCAGAACATGGCCGTCCAGCTTCCTTCGCTGGCCGCGACCACCGAGAGGAACGCCAGGAAGGAACCGGAGGCGGTCAGCAAATGCACCGAGAAGGCCTTGGCTTGTGGTGCCGTCACTTTTTTGGGTTTAACGCCCCGGGGCAAAGTTGGTTTTTTCACGGTCCGCGCCAATCTGCTGCATGATACTGATCCGCTTGTCGCTATATGTTACCAAGGACAAACGATTTGCGAGCAGCTTTTCTTGAAAACGACCCAAAGCGCAAGCAATGTTCCTGATATAAACTGTTGAAAGCCAAAACGGCTTGGAAGCGGAGACAGATGATGACCAGCACCCGAACGGATCCCATTGTTGTTGCAGGAACCGGTCATGTCGGCCTGATTGCCGCCATTGCCCTTGGTCAGCACCTTGAAAACGTCATCAGTCTCGGCGTTATCCCCACCGGCACGGACAAGCGCACGACGGCTCTGATGATGCCCGCTATCCGTTTTCTCCAGCGGATCGGTCTCTGGGACAGCATTGCGCCGCATGCCGCGCCCATCGGATCCATGCGCATTCTCGATGGCACGAACCGGCTGGTCAGAAGCCCTGTGGTGACATTCGAAGCCTCCGAGATCGACGAAGACGCCTTTGGCTACAACATTCCCAATGCCGCGCTCACCAAAACGCTCAGCAATGCGCTGAAGCAATCGCCGGTCCGCCATGTCGCCGCGTCGGCAACCCACTATCATCCGGTGGACAATGCCATGGCGGTCGAAGCCAGTGATGGTTCGGTGTTCACGGCCAACATCGTTATTGCCGCCGATGGCCGCTCGTCCCTGGCCCGGGAAGCGGCCGGTATCTCCGCGCGCACCTGGCAGTACAACCAGACTGCGGTGGTGCTCAGCTTCAGCCACACGCGCGATCATCATGATATTTCAACGGAATTTCACACGGAGCATGGCCCGTTCACGCAGGTGCCGCTGGCAGGGAAACGGTCAAGCCTCGTCTGGGTGACGACACCCGCCCATGCGGCGGAACTTCTGGACCTGAACGCGGAACAACTGGCGGTCCGCGTCGAGGAACGCATGCAGTCCATGCTCGGCGCCGTCACCATCGATGTCGAAGCCCAGGCCTGGCCGCTGTCCGGCCTCGTCCCGAACGCCTTTGCCCGCAACCGCGTGTTTCTGGCGGGCGAATCGGCGCATGTGTTTCCGCCCATCGGCGCGCAGGGACTGAATCTCGGCGTCCGGGACGTGGAAACACTGCTTGATACCCTGCCCGCCGATGGCAGCGATCTTGGCGCTGCGCCGGTTGTTTCAGCGTATAACCGCAAGCGCAGCCCGGATATCCTCGCCCGCACCGGCGCAGTCGATGCGCTGAACCGGTCATTGCTGTCGGACTTCCTGCCTGTGCAGATGGTCCGCAGCGGCGGCCTGGAACTGCTCCGCACCTTCTCGCCGCTGCGCAGTTTTCTCATGCGTGAGGGTCTGCGCCCCGGCAGCGGCTTTCGCTGGCCGCGCCGGGAAGGAAAGCGCGCCTAAACGAGGACAAAATCCAGCAGCAGCTTGATGTTCAGCACTGCAATCACCACCGCAATGATCATGGCAAGCACCGTGAGCCATTTCGGCGAGACCAGCACACCCATTTTGGTCTTGCTGGCGGTGAACATGACCAGCGGGAATACGGCAAAGGAAAGCTGAAGGCTGAGCACGACCTGTGTCAGGATCAAAAGCTTGGCCGTTCCGCTGTCGCCGTACCAGACGGTCACCGCCCCCGCTGGAACAATGGCAATGGCACGGGTGATCAACCGGCGCAGCCAGGGCGCCAGCCTGATTTTCAAAAAGCCTTCCATCACGATCTGTCCGGCCAGCGTCGCCGTCACCGTCGAGTTGATGCCGCAGCACAGCAAGGCGATACCGAACAGGGTCGGGGCGAAACCCCAGCCGAGGAGCGGCGCGAGCAGCGAATGCGCTTCGCCGAGTTCCGCCACTTCGGTCCGCCCCGTCTTGTTGAAGGTCGCGGCGGCAAGGATCAGGATCGCCGCATTGATGACCAGGGCAAAGGTCAGGGCAATGGTGGAGTCCCACGTGGCATACTTCAGCGCCTGACGCTTTTCCGGCGTGGTGTGGCCGTAATCGCGCGTCTGGATGATGCCGGAGTGCAGATAGAGATTGTGCGGCATCACCGTCGCGCCGAGAATGCCAAGCGCGAGATAGAGCATTTCCGGGTTGGTGACGATTTCCGTTGTCGGGGCAAAACCCTTGATCACGGCGGCCCAATCGGGATCCGCGAGGAAAATCTGGATGCCGAAGCACAGCGCAATCACGCCCAGCAGCGTGATGATCAGCGCTTCCACCCAGCGGAAGCCAAGCTTTTGCAGATAGAGGATCAGAAAGACATCAAGCGCGGTGATGAGGACGCCGAGTTCGAGCGGAATGCCGAAAATCAGGTTGAGGCCGATCGCGGTGCCGATGACTTCGGCAATGTCCGTGGCAATGATGGCAAGCTCCGCCATGAACCAGAGCGTATAGGCAACCGGCCGTGGAAAGGCATCGCGGCATGCCTGCGCCAGGTCCCTGCCCGATCCGATCGCCAGACGCGCGCAAAGCGCCTGCAGGACCACGGCCATGATGTTGGAGACCAACGCGACAACAAGCAGCGTGTAGCCGAACTTCGACCCACCGGCGAGCGATGTCGCCCAGTTTCCCGGATCCATGTAGCCCACGGCAACCAGATAGCCCGGCCCCACAAAGGCTGCGGCCCTGCGCCAACCCGGTCCCGCTGTCCTGACAGCGACTGAGCGATGCACATCCGAAAGCGATGCATCACCCCGTTCGCGCCGCCAGCCTTCGTCCGTATCGGCTGCCTGCCGCAAGGAATCCATGAAATACCTCTAATCGCAATTGCAAATCATTCGCAATAGTACACAGAAAGCCTTTGCCTACAAGGGCCGGCTTCCTGCGACGAAACAGCCCACATTGGGAGGGAAAGACGCCGTCATGTCCGGGAGCGCTCGAAAAGCCTGCAGGACGTTTTGTGCGTGGTTCGACAAGCTCACTATGAGGGAAAGTGAGGATTGCAGGGAGCCATGTTCTGCAACGTTCACGATTGGCGTGCAGCCCGCACCTCCCTCATGGTGAGCTTGTCGAACCACGCACAATGATCATGCCTTCATTGTCTGGAAAACACAGGCGCTGCGACAGACAAAACCTGCAGGCATCACCTCAGATCAGTGCAAAAACACCGGCATTCACTTTTGCGTCCGTCACTTGCCCGAAATCCGGCACCGCATATTCCGCGATGAGCCGGAGCCGGTCGTGCGGAAGATGTGCCCGGCCGGGATCGCCGATAAGAATCTTGGCGCCCGCCAGAAGACAGCGATCGAGGAAAAGCAGAACACGCTGCGCGAGATCGGGCGCGTAAAACAGATCGCCAACAGCAACCAGATCGACATCCATTGCCGGGCCAGCCGTCAGATCCGCATGCATCGATATCAACCTGACGCCATTGAGATCGGCATTGAGCTGTTGCGCGGCAATGGCATTCCCGTCTGTTTCGGCGGCGGTCACATGCATCGCACCTGCCTTTGCCGCCGCTATGCCAACAATCCCTGAACCCGATCCAAGATCCAGCACGCGCTGCCCTTTCACGGCCCCCGGATGATCAAGAAAATAACGGGCGAGCACTGCACCGCCCGCCCAGTGATAGGCCCAGTATGGTGGTTCGGGATCGGGATTGGCATCGGAGGCGATAAGGCGGCGCAATCCGCTCGCAGGCGTGGCGCCGTGAAGCACAATTTCCGGAACTGCCGGGACAGCCATGACAGGCATATGCGCCTGAATGAATTCCGCACGATCTATGGTCAAAAGCGCTCCGGCAACACGGCCACGGCCCGGCCGCTCGCCGGGTGACCTGCAGTTCCTTATCAGGGAATGAGGCCGTGCGTCATCACGTAAAGCCACAGGGTCAGGGTCACGACCGAAAACAGCGTGGTTGCCAGGATGCTGCTTGAAGCCCGTTCGACCCAGACACCGTACTGCTGGGCAATGACAAAAACATTGGTTGCCGTCGGCAGCGCCGCCAGCAGCATGGCCGTGTACACCCAGACCGGCGGGAAATCGCCGGCAAGGTGAAGGATGGCGTAAATAAGCAATGGCTGGAAAACCAGCTTGATCGGGACAATCAGATAGAGTTCCGGCGGCACCCGCTTCAGGGGGCGCAAGGCAAGGGTGACGCCCATGGCAAAGAGCGCGCAGGGTGCGGCGGCCTTGGCCAGCAGATCAATGAGCTTGTCGATGGACGCAGGCGGTTCGAACCCGGCGACGGCAGCCGCGACGCCCAGAATGGTTGCGATGATGAAGGGGTGCAGGAAGATCTTCTTGAGCACGCTGACCGCCAGTTCATGCGGGCGGCGCTTGTCCTTGCCGGACAACGCCATCATGAGGGGCGCCATGACAAAATGCAGCGTGTTGTCAAAACAGAAGATCAGGGCAACCGGTACGGCAGCGGGTGCGCCGAAAGCCATGATGGCCAATCCCGGCCCCATATAGCCGATATTGCCATAGGCGGCGGCGAGCCCCTGAATGGTGCTTTCGTCTATTTTGCGCGTTCTGAAAAAAGCAAAGCCGAACATCACCAGAAAAACACAAAGTGTTGATGCGGTGCAGCCAATAATAAAGGCCCACTGAGTCAGCTCAGCGACAGGTGTCTTTGAAAGGATCTGGAAAAACAGTGCCGGCAACGCCACATAGACAATGAAAACGTTCATCCATCCCAACGCCTCCAGCGGCTGACGGCTGATGCGGGCAACCAGGAATCCCAGAAAGATCAGGCCGAAAAAGGGGAGAACGAGATTGAAAACGCTGAGCATGACAAGCTTTGACTGTTGGGAACGCGACCGGAAATGGCAGGACGCCATCGATGCTCGCACGATTTGATGGAGACAGGTATGTCTCTGATATCTATAATGAATGATGATGATGAAACAAATACGCCACGCAAAATTTCAGATCGGGCAGGTTGTAAGCCACCGGATATTCGCTTTTCGCGGCGTAATTTTCGATGTCGATCCTGAATTCAACAACACCGAAGAATGGTATCAATCCATTCCCGAAGATATCCGGCCGAGCCGCGACCAGCCCTTTTACCATCTCTTTGCCGAGAACGCCGACAGCGAGTATGTGGCCTATGTTTCCGAGCAGAACCTTGTCGCCGATACTTCCGGCGTTCCCCTGCGGCATCCGCAGATCAAGGACATGTTCGACAAGCCGCTAAACGGTGTCTACCGGGTCAAAAGTCCGCATATCAACTGAGAAACGGCGCAATAAAAAAGGGACGCCAAAGCGTCCCTTTTTCGTGTCGATGGTTCGATCAGTTTCCGGCCTTAGCCTTCGCCTGCTCGGCCTTCATCTTGTCTTCGAATTCCTTCTGGCGCTTCTGGACTTCTTCCTGAAGCGTCTTCTGGCGATCTTCGATTTCCGACTGCTGCAGGCCGGGGCCGTCAAACGCCTGACTGAAACCGGTCAGCGCAACGGTGATCGGATTTGGCTTGTTCTGGAAGTTGACCGAAGTCAGCGTCAGCTGATTGCCCTTCTTGAAGGCAGCGACGAGTTCATCCGACATGGCGACTTCCGAAATGCAGCGATCCGGGAAGCAGATGGCGAAATCGATCTTCTGCGTCTTGCCGCCATTGATCTGCAGTCCAACGCCTGGACCGATCAGACGGCCGGTCGGCACGGAAACCTGGAAAATCTTGCGATTGACCTTGCCCTTGATTTCGATGAGGTTGACGGCAGTCAGAAGCTGGCCGCTATCGGCGGTCACGATGTTCTGCGTGTTGCAGATGTCGTTTTCTTCCTGCTTGGAGCAAACCTTGAACCAACCCTGCGGCGTTCTCTGCTGCTGGGCTGATGCTGGTACTGCCGCGGCGGCGAGTAATGCAATTGCACCCGCGATGGATGCGGTTGCAGCGAATGTCTTCGGGTTGGACATGGTCAACTGGTTCCTTTCAGCGCACTTATCCGAAGTGTAACTTGATCACTTAGAATTGCTTTCTCTGGATTGGTTACCAAATGAGGCAACAGAGTGACCCTTCGTCTCGAACGCCGTGTTACACTGCATGTTAATGCAAATCCAGACTACTTTTAGGGTCAAGCCCCATTAACATGATCGAAATGGCGCCTGAAACGGCAAGAAGATGCGAGGAGAGACGCGAAGGGCGGGGTCTTTCCCCCGGCCGAGCGGCTCGACACAGCAGCTTGCAGCCGTTTCGGCGTCCGGAGGATATGGTCCACTTGTCCGGCTTCATCGTCGCAAAGGCTTGACAATGAACCACATTGCCTTCGCCTTTGCTCCTTGTAACCGAACAATGGCCTCATACCATTTCGACCAGATTAATGGGTCTTGACCCTAGCTCTGTTGTCATTTCAGGAAGATGATTACACCCCTTTGGCCGCAGAATCGTCATGAGATGGTAATCTCGTGGGCGAATCAAAGGAAAATCCCGCCAAAGGGACCACAAGGTTGAGACGATGCTGAAGAAAAGTTTCCAGATTCTGGCCCTGCTGACCATGACTTGTTCGATGACAAGCGCGGTCCTTGCCGAGCCAAAACATGGAATCGCCATGCGCGGCGAGCCTGCCCTGCCCGCTGATTACCCCTATTTCCCCTATGTGAATCCCGATGCGCCCAAGGGCGGCTCGATAACCTATGGTGTCGTCGGCACGTTCGACAGTCTCAATCCCTTTCTGATCAAGAGCATGCGCACCTATGCGCGCGGCACGTTCGGCGATGCCGAATTTGGTAATCTGGTCTACGAAACGCTGATGCAGCGCAGCGCCGACGAGCCGTTCACCATGTATGGCTTGCTGGCGGAAAAGGTGGAGACCAACGAAGAACGCACATTCGTTGAATTCACGCTGAACCCCAAGGCAAAATGGTCCGATGGCCAGCCCGTCACGCCGGATGACGTGATCTTCACCTTCAATCTCCTGACGGAGAAAGGGCGCCCGCCCTTCAACACGCGGACGAAACTGATCTCGAAGATCGAACAGGTCGGCGAGCACGGCGTCCGCATCACCTTCAATGATCAGGCCAACCGGGAATTCCCCCTCATTCTCGCGCTGATGCCGGTTTTGCCGAAGCATGCCATCGATGCTGACAATTTTGACCGGTCGCCGCTTGCCATCCCGGTTGGCAGCGGCCCCTACGTGGTGTCACAGGTGCAGCCGGGGCAGCGTATCGTCTTCAAGCGCGATCCCAATTACTGGGCGGCGGATTTGCCGAGCCGGCGCGGCTTCAACAATTACGACGTGATCACGGTCGAATATTTCCGCAATCTGCAGGCGCAGTTCGAAGCGTTCAAGAAAGGTGTTTTTGACGTGTTCATGGAAGGCGACCCGAACAAGTGGGCGTCGTCCTACGGCTTCCCCGCCTTCAATGACGGACGTGTCGTCAAAAAGACGTTTGAGACCCATTCGCCCGCCAATGTCTACGGATTTGTCTTCAACACCCGCCGCGACGAGTTCAAGGACAGATATGTCCGCGAGGCACTCGCCCTGATGTTCGATTTCGAGTGGACCAACCGCAACCTCTATGCCGGACGCTATCAGCGCCTGGCCAGCTATTGGCAGGGCTCGGAATTGTCGGCGCTCGGAAAGCCTGCCGATGCAGCCGAACGCGCCATTCTTGCCCCGTACCCCGACGCAGTTCTTCCCGAAGTCATGGATGGCACCTACACGCCGGCCACGACGGACGGCTCGGGCCGCGACCGCAAGGAAATGAAGCGCGCCTACGATCTGCTGGTCAGCCGCGGTTACGCGATCAAGGACGAGCAGATGATTGATCCGAATGGCAATCCGCTGAGTTTCGAAATTTTGACCCGCTCCGTGGCCGAGGAACGTCTGGGTATCGCCTACAAACGCACGCTGGAGCGCCTGGGTATCGCGGTCACGATCCGCACGGTCGATGACGCGCAGTATCAGAAACGCCTGCAAACCTTTGATTATGATGTGATTCTTGGTGCCTATTCCGGGTCGCTCTCACCGGGATACGAACAATATGCCCGCTGGGGCAGCCAATCGAAGGACATCGAGGGCAGCTTCAACTATGCCGGCGTTGCCGACCCGGTTGTCGACGCGCTGATTGACAAGATGCTTGCCGTCCACGGCCAGGCGGAGTTTGTCAGCATCGTGCGCGCCCTCGACAGAGTGCTGATCTCCGGCCATTATATGGTGCCAATTTACTACCAGCCCGAGCAATGGATTGCCTATTGGGCGCATCTGCAACACCCGGACAAGACATCTCTCAACGGCTACCAGCTTCAGACGTGGTGGTCTGACAAACGATAGGTTGAATATCATGACCGAAAAGAAATTTACCATCGACGTTGTGTCGGATGTTGTCTGCCCCTGGTGCTTTGTCGGCCGCAAGCGGCTGGAGAGCGCCCTCGCCCTCAATCCCGATCTGGACGTGACGGTTAATTGGCGTCCGTTTCAGCTGGACCCGACGCTGCCGAAACAGGGCAAGGACCGCAACCGCTACATGACGGAGAAATTCGGCAGCTCGGACCGGATTTTTGAAGTGCATCAGCAATTGATCGAGCTCGGCAAGGAAGAAGGCATCGAGTTCGACTTCGAGGCCATCGAGATTGCCCCCAATACACTGGACGCGCACCGCCTGATCCGCTGGGCCTCGCAGGCCGGTCCCGATATCCAGGACAAGATCGTCGGCATTCTCTTTTCCTATTATTTTGAACAGGGAAAGAACATCGGCGACCATCAGGTGCTGATCGAAGCGGCTGAAGAAGGTGGCATGGACAGCGCCATCGTCGCCAGCCTGCTGCCGACCGATGCGGACAGCGTCGGCGTGCGCCAGGAAATCGACACCGCCAACCAGATCGGCGTGCGCGGTGTGCCCTGCTTCATCCTGGATCAGAAATACGCTGTTATGGGCGCACAGTCCGCCGATGCGCTGGCCGATGCCATCCGCCAGACAGCCGACGGTTTCGAACCCCGCCCGACCTGATATGAAGCGCCGGTGGAGGCTGGCCGCTATGCGGCGGCCAGTTTCGCCAGTTGGGTCATCACGACGGCTGCGCCATTCAGGCGCTTTTCTGCGGTTGGCCAATCGCGCACGAACACGATGCTCTGGTCCGGGCGGATTTTCGCCATCGAGCCCTGCTCGCCGATCATCTTCACCAATGCCGCCGGATTGCTGAAGGTCTTGTTGCGGAACTGGATGACGATGCCCTTCGGCCCTGCATCGAGCTTGTCGACATTGGCACGGCGGCACAGCGCCTTGATGTAGACGATCTTGAGCAGATGCTGCACTTCATCAGGCAAAGGTCCGAACCGGTCGATAAGCTCGGCGCCAAAGCCGTCGATATCCTGCAGTTCCTCCAGATCGGCCAGACGGCGATACAGCCCCAGCCGCAATTGCAGGTCCGGCACATAGGTTTCCGGAATCATCACCGCCGTACCGACCGCGATCTGCGGCGACCAGTGACCATCCTCGACCTCGCCCGTGCCCTTGATCTCTGCAACCGCCTCTTCCAGCATCTGCTGATAGAGCTCGAAGCCGACTTCCTTGATATGGCCGGACTGTTCTTCGCCGAGCAGATTGCCCGCACCGCGAATATCCATGTCATGGCTCGCCAGCTGGAAACCGGCGCCGAGCGTATCGAGCGATTGCAGCACTTTCAGCCGCCGGTCGGCCATCTGCGTCAGCATCTTGTTGGCCGGCAGCGTGAACAGCGCAAAGGCGCGCTGCTTCGACCGGCCGACACGGCCGCGCAGCTGGTAGAGCTGGGCAAGACCGAACATGTCGGCACGGTGGATGATCAGCGTATTGGCCGTCGGGATATCAAGACCGGATTCAACGATGGTCGTCGACAACAGCACATCATACTGCCCGTCATAGAAGGCGTTCATGATGTCATCGAGCTCACCGGGCGGCATCTGCCCGTGCGCGACGGCAACTTTCAGCTCCGGCACCTGTGAATCCAGAAAATCCTTGATCTCGCTGAGATCCGAAATGCGCGGGCAGACATAGAAGCTCTGACCGCCGCGATAACGTTCGCGCAGCAATGTTTCGCGGATAACCAGCGGATCGAATGGCGAGACGAACGTGCGCACGGCCATGCGGTCGACCGGTGGTGTGGTGATGAGCGACAATTCGCGAACGCCGGTCAGCGCCAGCTGCAATGTGCGCGGGATCGGCGTGGCCGACAGGGTCAGCACGTGGACGTCTGATTTGAGATCCTTCAGCCGTTCCTTGTGCTTGACGCCGAAATGCTGCTCTTCATCGATGATCAGAAGACCGAGATTCTTGAACTTGATGCCCTGCCCGAGCAGTGCGTGAGTGCCGACGACAATATCGACCTGTCCTTCGGCAATACCCTTCTTGTTCTCGGCCAGTTCCTTGGCGCCCACCAGCCGTGACGCCTGCGCCACATTGACCGGCAGTCCCTGAAAGCGCGTCGAAAAGGTTTTGTAGTGCTGGCGCGACAACAGCGTGGTTGGCACGACCACGGCCACCTGAACCCCGTTGAGCGCCGCCACGAAGGCGGCACGCAGAGCCACTTCCGTCTTGCCGAAGCCGACATCGCCGCAGATCAGCCGGTCCATCGGCTTGCCAAGCGAGAGATCATCAATGACGGCTTCAATGGCCCGGTCCTGATCTTCCGTCTCCTCATAGGGGAAACGCGCCGCAAACTCGCCGTAGAGACCATCGGGCGGCGTAAGCACGGGGGCACCGCGCATCTGCCGCTCGGCGGCAATGCGGATGAGGTGACCGGCAATCTCCAGCAGGCGTTTCTTCAGCTTGGCCTTGCGCGCCTGCCAGGCCCCGCCGCCCAGCTTGTCGAGAACTGCCGTCGAGCTCTCCGAGCCGAACCGGGACAGGAGTTCGATGTTTTCAACCGGCAGGAACAGACGGTCGTCGCCCGCATAGTGGATTTCGAGGCAATCATGCGGCGCACCAGCCGCCGTGATGGTCCGCAAGCCGACAAACCGGCCGATGCCATGGTCGACGTGCACGACAATATCGCCCGCATTCAGCGCCGCCACTTCGCTGATGAAATCCTGATCACGCTTGCGGCGCTTGGACCGGCGGATGAGCCGGTCGCCCAGAATATCCTGTTCGGCGACAACAACGAGATCGCCCGCGTCGAAACCGGTTTCAAGCGACAGAATACCGGCCGTGATCTTGTCGCGCGCCAGCGCCTTGACCGTGCGCAGGTCTTCGACCAGTTCGATCTTTTCCAGCCCATGCTCGTTCAGAACCTGGATGAGCCTGTCACGCGAACCTTCGCTCCATGCGGCCAGCAGCACTTTTTTGCCGGCTGCCCGCTCATCGGCGATATGCTTGACCACGCTGTCAAACACATTGGCGTCCTTGGCCGTGCGTTCCTCGACAAAGGTGCGCCCGCGATGGGCGCCGGCGTGAATGACGGAGCGGCCGGTCGCGAACGGCGCATCGAACGGCGAGAAGTCGACCCGCATGCCCGAGGCCACAGCCGCGGCTTCCACCTCCGCTGGTGTCAGGTAGAGCGAACCAGGCTCGACGGGCTTGTAGGGCACTGCCTCGCCCGGTTCCGTGCCATCCGACTGCTTCTTGCGCGCCTCATAGTGATCGACCACCATCTTGTGGCGTTCAGCCATCGCCTCATGCGCCAGATGATCGAAGATGACAGGCATGCGGCCCGCATGGTCGAAGACGGTTTCCATGCGCTCGTAGAACAGCGGCAGCCAGTGCTCCATGCCGGCAAAGCGGCGGCCTTCCGATATCGCCTGATACAGCGCGTCATCGCGCGACGGCGCCCCGAATTTCTGCACATAGTGCGAGCGGAACCGGCTGATCGTCTCCGGCGAGAGCGTGATTTCGCTCATCGGCTGCATCGAGAATTCGGTTTTCTGGCTGGATGTGCGCTGCGATGCAGCGTCGAATGTGCGGATGGATTCCAGCGTATCCCCGAAGAAATCCAGCCGCAGCGGCTCCTCGGCGCCGGGCACGAACAGATCGAGAATACCGCCGCGCACGGCATACTCGCCCACATCCCGCACGGTTGAAACGCGCTCAAATCCATTGTTTTCAAGACGTTGAACAAGCGCGTTCATGTCAATTCTGTTGCCGGGCTTCGCGAGAAAGAGCTGTTCGGCCAGGACTTTGCGCGGCGGCAGCTTTTGCAGCACCGCATTGGCAGTCGCCAGGATGACGCCGGGGTGTTTCTGGTCGCGCAACGCCGCAAGGCCGGCCAGCGCCGCCAGGCGCCGCGCCGCCGTGTCCGATCCGGGCGACACGCGGTCATAGGGCAGGCAGTCCCAGGCGGGCAGTTGCAGCACCGGCAGATCGGGCTGAACGAAGCCCAGCACCTGTTCGATGTCGGCGACGCGCTGACCATCGCTGGCGATGAACAGCACGGGACCGCCCGCTCCCGCCTCGGCGACCACCTTGGCAAGCGCAAATGCTTCATATCCGTCGACCACACCATCAATGACGACGTGTCCGTTGATATCCGGTTTCAGTCCGAGTTTGGAAAAGGCATTCATGTCGAATCAGAATTTCATTGCGTTGCGGGAAGCCAGAATCCTGTGAAAGATCGGCGTATCAAATTCTTCGGGCACGTCAGCTTCCCCGGTGACCCATTTCAGCAGGTCGCGGTCGAGCGCTTCCATCAGCGCTTCATACTGATCGAGTTCCGCCTCCGTCAGGCTTTCGATGTGCGCATCGGCAAACTGCCCGAGAATCAGATCCATCTCGCGCATGCCGCGATGCCAGGAACGGAAGAGGATTTTGCGCTGTCTTGGCGGCAGATCAACTGTTGAACGACTGCTTCCGGTCATGGACAGTCTCCCTTGAAATATCGTGAAAAGGCTTCGATGGGCGGGAAGCCAAAGGATTGCGGCTGGGTATAGCGCGCATTGACGCCGCTGTCAGCCTTGCAACACGCTTTGAAGACGTTAAACCTAGGGAATGCGTCCTTCACTGCTCGATCCCCTTTTTGCTTCCGTTCGCTCGCTGCCCGGCATCGGGCCGAAAGTGACTGATCTGCTTGCCACGCTGCTGGGAACGCAGCCACCCGGAACCGAACCACGCGTCGGCAATCTGGTCTACCTGCCGCCGAACAGCGTCATCGACCGGCGCAATCGTCCCGGTATCGCCCATGCACCGGAAGGCGCCATCGTCACGCTGGAACTGCGTGTCGACCGCCATCAGCCGGCACCAAGCGGGCGGAGCAATGTGCCGCACCGGGTCTTTGCTCATGATGACACGGGAGAAATAGGGCTTGTCTTCTTCCATGCCAAAAAAGCATGGCTCGAAAACGCTCTGCCCGTGGGTGAAACCGTCATCGTTTCAGGCCGCATGGAATGGTTCAACGGCCGTCCGACCATGGTTCACCCCGACCACATCGCCAGCATCGCCGATGCAGCGTCGCTGCCGCTGGTCGAACCGGTTTATCCGCTGACGGCCGGCCTGTCGCCCAAGGTCCTGGCACGCGGCATACATGAAGCGCTGGCGCGCACACCGGAAATGCCCGAGTGGATCGAAGCGCCCGTGCTGGCAAAACATGACTTTCCCGCACATCGGCAGGCGCTTGAAACGATTCATCGCCCGCAGGATCCCTCCGATATCGCACTGGATCATCCCGCGCGCCAGCGGCTTGCCTATGACGAGTTTCTCGCCGGTCAGCTGGCTCTCGCGCTCGTGCGCCTGAAAACCCGCCGGCTGTCCGGCCGCAAACTGGAGGGCGACGGCAGCCTGAAAGCCAGGGTCATCGCTGCTTTGCCCTATGATCTGACGGGCAGCCAGCAGCAGGCGATCAAGGAAATCATCGCTGACCTGCGCCAGCCGGAACGGATGCTCAGACTGCTGCAGGGTGACGTGGGGTCCGGCAAAACCATCGTCGGCCTGCTGGCCATGGCGCATGCGGCCGAATCCGGCGGACAATCCGCGCTGATGGTGCCCACGGAAGTTCTCGCCCGGCAGCACTATGCCACCATTGCGCCGCTTGCGGCCAAGGCGGGCCTGCGGACAGCCCTGCTGACCGGCCGGGAAAAAGGGCGCGAGCGCGAAGACATTCTTGACGGCCTGCGTTCCGGCGGCATCCACATCGTCATCGGGACGCATGCGCTCTTCCAGGAAAAGGTGAACTACCACGACCTTGTCTTTGTAATCATTGACGAACAACATCGGTTCGGCGTGCATCAACGGCTGCTGCTTCAGTCCAAGGGATCCGCGCCGGACATGCTGGTCATGACAGCGACGCCCATTCCACGCACGCTGGTTCTGACCGCTTTCGGCGATATGGATGTCTCGAAACTGACGGAAAAACCCGCCGGACGCCGGCCGATCACCACCGCCATCCTGCCGATGGAGCGCTTGAGCGAACTAGTGGACCGCATGCGCCGCGCCATCGCCGACGGCCAGAAAATCTACTGGATCTGTCCGTTGGTCGAGGAATCGGAGCTGGTCGACCTGGTTTCGGCCGAAGAGCGTTTCCAGTCGCTGCAGCCCTTGCTGGGCAATCAGATCGGCCTTGTCCATGGCCGCATGACCGGGCCGGAAAAAGACGCCGCCATGCTGGCCTTCAAGAATGGCGAGACACGCCTGCTGATTGCAACCACGGTCATCGAAGTCGGTGTGGACGTGCCTGATGCAACGATCATCGTGATCGAGCATGCCGAGCGGTTCGGTCTTGCCCAGCTGCATCAGTTGCGCGGACGTGTCGGGCGCGGTGACAAGCCATCGACCTGCCTGCTGCTCTATAAGGGTCCGCTCGGCGAAGTGGCCCGGGCGCGCCTGGAAATCATGCGCGAGACGGAAGACGGCTTCCGCATTGCCGAGGAGGACCTGAAGCTGCGCGGCGAAGGCGAATTGCTGGGCACCCGCCAATCCGGCACGCCGGGCTTTCGCCTCGCCAGCATCGAGGCACATCAGGAGCTTCTCGAAATCGCCAGAAAAGATGCGCGGTATATTCTCGGGCGCGATCCGGAGCTGCAGAGCGCGCGTGGCGAAGCCTTGCGCGTCCTGCTCTATCTCTTCGAGCGCGATGAAGCCGTCCGGCTGCTTCGCGCCGGATGAACTATTCCACCGTGACCGATTTCGCCAGATTGCGCGGCTGATCCACGTCGGTTCCCATGAACACCGCCGTGTAGTAGGCCAGCATCTGGATCGGCAGCGCGTAAATGATCGGCGTGATGATTTCGGGCATATCCGGCAGAATGACCGTATGCATGGTTTTCAGCGTGCTTGCCGCCGCGCCGCGCTCATCGGTGATCAGGATGATCTTGCCGCCGCGCGCCGCCACTTCCTGCATGTTCGATACGGTCTTTTCAAACCAGTGATCATAGGGGGCAATGACGATGACCGGCATGGATTCATCGATCAGCGCGATCGGGCCATGCTTCAACTCGCCCGCCGCATACCCCTCCGCATGAATATAGGAAATTTCCTTCAGCTTCAGCGCGCCTTCCAGCGCCAGCGGGAAACTCGTGCCACGGCCGAGATAAAGCGCATGCTTCACCTGCGAGAGATCGCGGCTGATCGCCTCCATCTGCTGCTCGAGCTTCAGGGCCTGTGTCGCATAGCGCGGAATTTCTGACAGTTCATGCACCAGACGGCGCTCGTCGTCTTCCGAAATGGTTCCGCGCATCTTGCCGGCAATAACCGCAAGCGACGCAAGCACCGACAACTGGCAGGTGAATGCCTTGGTGGAGGCAACGCCGACTTCCGGACCGGCCAAGGTCGGGAAGATGGTGTCGGACTCGCGCGCCATGGTCGATTCCCGCACATTGACCACAGAGCTGATGGTCAATCCCTGCTGCTTGCAGTAGCGCAGCGACGCCAGCGTATCGGCGGTTTCGCCGGACTGGGAGACAAACAGCGCAAGACTGTCCTTGGACAGGGGCATTTCACGATAGCGGAATTCCGAAGCCACATCGATATCGACGGGAAGCCGCGCGATCTGCTCGAACCAGTATTTGCCGATCAGTCCGGCATAATAGGCCGTTCCGCAGGCGGAGGCTGCAATCCGGTCGACCCTGGCAAAATCGACGGGTGCAGCATCGCTGCGGATAATGCCCTTGGAAAAATCGAGATAATTGGCCAGCGTGTGGGAAATCACTTCGGGCTGTTCATGGATTTCCTTTTCCATGAAGTGCCGGTGATTGCCTTTGCTGACGAGGAACGCCGTACCGGCTGATTTTTCGATACGGCGCTGCACGGTTGCACCGGCCTCGTCATAGATCACCACGCCCTTGCGCGTCAGCACGGCCCAATCGCCGTCCTCCAGATAGGACAGGCGGTCGGTGAACGGGGCAAGCGCAATGGCATCCGAGCCCAGATACATCTCGCCGTCGCCATAACCGACCGCAAGCGGCGGACCGTTGCGCGCCGCGATCAGCAGGTCGTCTTCGCCCTTGAACATGATGGCAATGGCAAAGGCACCGCGCAGTTGCGGCAAGGTCTGGCGAACGGCTTCCACCGGAGCAAGGCCACGATCCAGCGCACGCGTCACCAGATGCGCCACAGTTTCCGTATCGGTTTCGGTCTCGAACACGTAGCCGTCTTTTTCCAGCATACTGCGCAGTTCGGCAAAATTCTCGATAATGCCGTTGTGAATGACCGCAAGACGCGGCGTGGTATGCGGGTGCGCATTGCGCACCGTCGGGGCGCCATGCGTAGCCCAGCGGGTGTGGCCGATGCCGATGGTTCCGGAAAGCGGCTGGTCCTTCAGCAGCGTATCGAGATTGACGAGCTTGCCTTCGGCGCGCCGCCGGTCGAGGACACCTTCGTCCAGCGTTGCAACACCGGCGGAATCATAACCGCGATATTCCAAGCGTTTCAGCGCGTCCACCAGCAAAGGCGCAACCTGCTCGCGTCCGATAATTCCTACAATACCGCACATAAAAAGCTCCGATGGCTCAGGGTCTCGATTTCAACCTGCCTAAAGGGAATATGTCCCGGCAGGAAGTCAAATTCCGTTTCAATGTCTGGCATGAACTGCCAATGCGTTATTCCGCGGCCTTCTTGGCCTTTTTCTGCGCGGCATAGCCTGCGCGCAGCTGAACCGCCCGGCCTTCCTTGTTGACCTGATGCGCCCGGCCAAACGCCAGCGCATCCGCCGGGACATTCTGCGTAATCACGCTGCCCGAAGCGACATAGGCATTGTCGCCAACCGACACCGGCGCGACCAGCGACGTGTTGGAGCCGATAAAAGCACCGACCCCGATCTCCGTCAAAGCCTTGTTATAGCCGTCGTAATTGCAGGTGATCGTTCCGGCACCAATATTGGCATCGGCACCGACCGTGGCATCGCCGAGATAGGTCAAATGGCTGACCTTTGCACCGACGCCGATCCTGGTGTTCTTGACCTCAACGAAATTTCCGACCTTGGCATTGGCAGCAAGATCGGCGCCCGGGCGCAGCCGGGCGAACGGGCCGACATTGGCGCCCGGCCCCACCTTCGCCCGTTCCAGATGGGAAAAGGCGTGAATGACGGCGCCGGTCGCCACCGACACCCCCAGACCGAAGACAATATGCGGTTCCAGCACCGCATCGGCTTCAATCAACGTGTCATGCGCAAAAAACACGGTCTCCGGCGCCTGCATGCTGACGCCAGCGAGCATCATTGCCCGCCGCTTGCGGTTCTGCCAGATGGCTTCGGCTTCCGCCAGCTCGACGCGGGTGTTGATGCCGATGACATTGTCGACGGCAATATCGATGGCAACGACGGATTTTCCCAGTGCATTGCCGATTTCAACCACGTCCGTCAGATAATATTCGCCCTTGGCGTTGGTATTGGTGACCTTGTCCAGGAGCTGCAGGGCACTGTCGCCGCGCATGGCCATCAGGCCGCCATTGCAGAAACCGATTTTTTTCTCGTCTTCGCTGGCATCCTTGTCTTCGCGGATGGCGATCAGCTTGCCGCCCTTCTCGACCAGCCGGCCATAACCCGCCGGGTTGTCCGGCCGGAAGCCCATGACAACGACGTCGGCACCCCGGGCCAATTTGGCGCGCGCCCGGTCCAAGGCTGCAGTTTCAATGAGGGGCGTATCACCGAACACCACAAGGATATCGTCATAGCCGCGCGCGATTGCATCGCGGGCAGCGAGAACCGCGTGGGCGGTGCCGAGCCGTTCAGTCTGTTCGTGCACCGTGACATGGGAAACCACCGATTGCACCGCGTCACGCACCGCATCGGCGCCGCGGCCGACAACCAGAGCGATATCGCTGCCCCCGGCGCTGTGAACCGCCTTTGCCACATGCGCCACGATGGGCAGCCCGGCAATCGGATGAAGCACTTTCGGCAGCGCTGATTTCATGCGCGTGCCCTCACCGGCGGCAAGAATGACCGAGAGGCAGGTACGTGATGTCATTGTCAGAATTCCGGATCCGTTTTGGCTCGACACAGTTTTACGCCCGATCGTGGCATAATCCCGGTTGCCAATGCATGAACAAGTTCCGCTTCTTTAGCCGAGTTGGCCAAGGATGGGAAATGTTTCAAGCAGCCAGAAAGAGAATGTCTGCAATCCGCCGGTCAGGAACAACACGCCGGTAATGACCAGCAGCCCGCCCATCACCTTTTCCACCTTGCCGAGATGCATGCGGAAGCGCGTGAGGAACCGCATGAAGTAGCCGGAAAACAGGGCGGCGATGATAAAGGGAATGCCGAGGCCCAGCGAATAGATGGCGAGCAGCAGTGCCCCGTCGGAAACCGTATCGCGGCCTCCCGCAAGGGCGAGGATCGGCCCGAGAACCGGCCCGATGCAGGGCGTCCAGCCGAAGGCGAAGGCCAGTCCCATGACATAGGCAGCCAGCGGGTTTGCCGGCTTGCCCTTGGTCTGGAACCGCGCTTCACGCGACAGGAAGGCAAGGCGGAACACGCCGAGGAAATTCAGCCCCATCAGGATGATGACGACACCGGCAGCAATCGCTATCTCCTGTTGCCACATGCGCAGCAGCCCGCCGATCGTCGAGGCGCCCGCCCCCAGCAGCACGAAAACAGTCGAAAAACCGAGAACGAAACAGAAGGATGAAAGCAACAGCGCCTGCCGCACCGGTGAAACACGGGCAGCGGGCTGATCGGAACGGAAATCCTCCACGGTCACGCCGGCCATGTAGCAGAGATAAGGCGGTACAAGCGGCAACACGCAGGGAGACAAGAACGACAGCGCACCGGCACCGGCAGCGGTCAGATAGGATACATCAAGCGCCATATGCGCTCCTCGTTTGGCATTTCAATTCTGATGGAAGCTGCCATAGGCCGAATCCCCCACAAATTCCAATCACCTTTTCGCCAGTTCGACACACGGATGCGCTGTGATTATCGCCAGCGGCAGCGCCAACCCCGCGCAAAATGCCTCCGATGCCCGGAAAAACCGTGGACAGGGCAAAAACAGGGCTTAATCTTGCAAAAACAGTGCACAATAGCTGTTGACCAATGCCGATGTCATCCCTATGTTCCGCCGCAATTCCCAAGGGGTAGCGCAAGCGCCTTCCCTGCCTGGGAGCGCGTAGCTCAGCCGGTAGAGCAACTGACTTTTAATCAGTAGGTCCGGGGTTCGAACCCCCGCGCGCTCACCATCAGCTCAACCATTCACATCTGCCAATTGCCAATCGGCCGCCCAAGTGCCCGACAGGGACAGGCGTGGGCCTATACCCGTCGATCAGACAGCAGTAAGATTGGGCCGGAACCGTCAATAAGCGGTGCCGTGGGGACCAAAACAAAAAATGAACGGAAACATCAAGGACAAGAACAGAGCCCTGATCCGGCTCGTCTACGAAAAAACACGCAGCGACGGGCCGCAATCAATGGCCCCATTGCTTGACAGTGATTTCGTGGCCCGCATAGGTGACAGCGTACCATGGGGCGGCGTTTACACCGGCCCGGAACACTATCTGAGCACGTGCGTACGCCAGTATTCGCTCTACCTCGAACCGACATCCGTCGTCTATGAAACCCTGAATTGCCAGGATGACGAGGTGCACGCACTCGTTCATCTCAAGATGCATGAAGGCGATGCGACGGTGCCCTTTCTCCACACCTGGACGATTCGCGGTGAAAAGCTCATCCATCTCAATTCCGTCTGCCTGCAGCCGGCTCTCCTGTCCGGCTCCCTCCTGTCGATCCGCAGGAGGCGGCCAAAACGTCTGAAACTCTACGAACGCCTGATGACGATCAAGCGGCGTCAGAATATATGAGGGCGAGAGCCGGCTGTTCCGGCACAAGATCAATAAAACCATCGCCGGCGCGCGTGCCTGCCCCGCGCGCCGGCAACACCAAAAATATCTGAAATACCCATTGTCCCCGGGCCGTTTCGTGTTTTAGCTTCCTTTCGGCCGACCGCCCCCACACTTTCCCCGAGAATGCAGGATGAACACATGACCAACGATCTTCTCGTTCGCCCCGTCACCCGTCAGGATTATGACCAGTGGCTGCCGCTTTGGGATGGTTACAATGCGTTTTACGGACGGTCGGGCCCGACAGCGCTGGCGGCGGACATCACCCGCACAACCTGGGAACGATTCTTCGATGCCTATGAGCCGGTCAATGCCCTTGTTGCGGAGAGCGGCGGACAGCTCCTGGGGCTGACGCATTACATCTTTCACCGCAGCACCATTTCGATTGCGCCAAACTGCTATCTGCAAGACCTGTTCACCACCGAGGCGGCACGGGGAAAGGGCGTCGGCAGAGCCCTGATCAACGGCGTTTACGAACGGGCGCAGCTTGCGGGGTCCCCTCGCGTTTATTGGCTCACCCACGAGACCAATCACACCGCCATGGAACTCTACAACAAAGTGGCGGACCATTCCGGCTTTGTAGTTTATCGAAAGATGTTTTGAAGGCGCCGTTCCTGCTAAAGGTCAATCTTCAACCGCTGGGGTGATATTCAACATACTCAGAAATAAAAAATTTTGTTCTTGGTGAAAATTACCATGAATTACTATTGTTATTGTTCATATATGTGCAATAATTCTTAGATGTACTTCTGATATATCCAGAAAACCTGAAAGAAAAAACGCGAATTGGGAATAGTCCGCAATTCGTGATGCTCTGCGTTACAACCCAAGGGGAATTCATATGAAGAAAATTTTGCTGGCAACCATGATCGCACTGGCGCCTGCTGCGGCGCCCGCCGCGACCCTCACCTTTCCGAGCGAGGCGCCGGTCGCGTCGATCACCATTCCGAATAGCTGGGGACCCAAGGAAACCGAGGGTGGGATCGACGCCACATCCGATGATTCGGCCATCTATCTCTCCGTCGATGTGGCCGATGCCAAAACATCCGACAAGGTGATCAGTGACGCCATCGATTTTCTGACGGAAAACGGCGTGAAGATCGATGACTCCACCAAGAAGACCTCAACGGACCAGATCAACGGAATGGACATGACCAATCTGGACTGGAGCGGCACGGACAAGGAAGGCGCCGTGAACATCGGATTGTCATTTGCCGCGCCCACACCGGACAAGCTCCTTGTCATCACCTATTGGGGTTCCAAGGGCACACAGGAAAAACACGCGCCCGAACTGCTGGCAATCATCGGTTCGCTCAAGCCGGCCGCGAAATAACATATCCCAAGACGGGAGTGTCCTGACTGCGGGAGTCAGGACACGAGCTTTTCCCGCAGAAACACGCCGAGTTCCCGCACGATCTTGGACGGGTCCTTGCCGACAAACAGTCCGAAATCAGCACTTGGCGCCTCTGGCAGATTGCGGCCGCTGTCAATCGTTTCGCAATCAGCTGGTATGCTTTCCGGCAGCATGAGACTGTAGCCAAGTCCGGCACGCAAGGCGCCGATCAGAGCACCATAGCTCGAGACCCGGCACGCCACGGACCATGCGACCCCGGCGCTGGCAAACGCCACTGTTGTCTTGTCCTGCCATGTGCAGGAACCTTCGAAGACGATGAGGGGGATGGGATCGCCCTCACCGACATCGATCAAACGGCTGCCGCTCCAGACCAGTTGCCGCGACCAGTGAAAAAACGGCGCAAACGAAAAGCGCGATGGATCGGCAACAACAATATCCAGCTTGCCCGACTGGAGACTTTGGCTGAGCTCGCCGCTGTGCGCCGTGACGAGATCAAGTTCCACCTGTGGAAATCGCTTGCGAAATTCCGCCAGCAGAATGGGCAACCGTGTAACGACAAGGTCTTCAATCAGCCCGAGCCTCACCCGCCCGACCAGCTGGCGTCCCTCGATCTGCTGACGTGCATCTTCGCCAAGCGCAATGAGCTTGCGGGCGTAAGCGACGAGAATTTCGCCTGAATCGGTCAGTGACACACCGCGTGACGAACGCTTGAGAAGCTGCGTGCCGAGATCCGCCTCCAGCCGTTTGAGCTGCATGCTGACTGCCGCCTGCGTGCGCGCCAGTTTCTCCGCTGCACCGCTGACGGTACCCGTTTCGGCAACCACGAGCAGCGCTCGCAACAGGTGCGGATCAAGATTCATGTCCATCAAGAAACCTTATATCGATATAAGCAATATCAAGATACATTATCTCTACCAGGCATGGCAAGGAATGCTCCCCAGCAGAAGGAGATTGCCTTGACGAGTTTCCGTGACCGTTTTGAACAGACCGGCCTGACCTGGCCGGATATCGCACCAGCCGACTTTCCGTTCGCACCGGCTATCCGCGTCGACAATGTCGTCTATATCTCCGGCCAGATACCCGAGGCGGGAGAAGACATCGCCTACACAGGCAAAGTCGGCGAAACGATCAGCCTCGAAGAGGCGAAACAGGCGGCTGCGATGTGCGCTGCCAACATCCTGTTCTGGCTGAGCAGGGAATTGGACGGCGATCTGAGCCGGGTTGTCCAGGTAGCCAAGATCACGGTTTACGTGAACGCCGTCGCCGGGTTCAGCGATTATTCAACGGTTGGCAATGGCGCATCCGAACTGTTGCTCAAAGTGCTGGGTGACAGGGGCAGACATGCCCGTGCGGCGATCGGCATGGCGGGCCTGCCCCTGAATGTCCCGGTCGAAGTGGATGCCATCATCCATGTCCGCTAACCCATTGAAAAAGTGAGAACTCTACCATGAATCTCGGACTGGAAGGAAAACGGGCGCTTGTGCTCGGCGGCAATAAGGGGCTTGGCCGCGGTGTCGCCAGCGCCCTGGCCGAAAACGGCGCGATTGTCGCCATCGCCGGACGGGACGATGCGGCATTGAACGCCACGGCCAGTGCGCTGCGCGTGCATTCGCCCCGCTCCTTCGCCCTCAATGCCGATCTTGCCGATCCGGTGGCTTTGGCCGCCATGCTTGACCGTGTTGATGAGGCGATGGGCGGCATCGACATCCTGCTGCTGAATGGCGGCGGGCCGCCGCCGTTTCCGGCTGCCTCGCTGAATATTGTCCAATGGCGCACCCAGTTCGAAGCCATGTTCCTATCCGGCGTGCGTATCGCCGCGCATTTCCTGCCGGGGATGCGCGAACGGCATTGGGGCCGCATCCTGGTGGTGTCGTCCACGAGTGTCCGGGAGCCGATTGCCGGCCTGACCGCATCCAACGCGTTGCGCGCCGCCGTTGCCGGCTGGGCAAAGAGCCTTGCCGGCGAAGTCGCTGCCGATGGGATAACGGTCAATCTGCTGCTCGCGGGACGCCTCGCCACGGCACGCACCGACATGCTGGATCGCATGGATGCCGAAGCACGGGGTGTTGACGTCGCCGTCATTGCCGCAGAGAGCCAGGCGGATGTGCCTGTCGGCCGCTACGGAACGGCGGATGAGTTCGGCGCCGTGGCTGCCTTTCTCGCCAGCGAAAAGGCTTCCTACGTCACCGGCGCGGCAATACCGGTGGATGGCGGCTTGTCGCACGCGATCATCTGAATGAAGCTTTGTTTATGCCGCGCCGGACCTGTATCATGGACCGGCCACCGCAAAAATCATCCAATCGAAGGAACAGCCCCATGCCGGAACGCAGCCGCGTCGATGCTTTTGTTGCAACTGTCGTCAGCGGTGATCATGTGAAAGCAATCACCGATTTCTATCATGAAAATGCCTCCATGCAGGAGCCCGGCAAGGAACCGCGCCGCGGCCGCGAGCTGCTTGAAAACCACGAACAGAACGCGCTCGACCGGCTGGACCGGATGTATACGCACCCGGCCCGCGCCGTCCTCATCGACGGCGACACCGTCGTCATTCAGTGGATATTCGACGCGACATCCAGGGATGGCGTGACCCGGCGTCTCGAAGAACTCGCGCTGCAGCGCTGGCAGGGTGACCGCATCATCGAAGAACGTTTCTTCTATGACACCGCGTCGGCGTGGGCCGTGGTCCAGCCATAACGCTGCAAATCAGCTTCTGCCTGCCCGTGTTGCCAGCTTGATTGCCGTTGCCGTAAGGATCAGCGTGGCGGAAGCCACAACAATGACCGAGGTGAACGCGCTTTCGAAGGCATCCCGGGCAAAGCCGACCAAGGCGGATGCGACGTCCGGTGCGAGCCCCTTCGCATAGATCAACGCCTCATCGAGGCTGTCATAGACCATCACCGGCGCATTCATGCTGTCAGGCAGCGTCAAACTGATGCTGTAGATCGTCGACATGAGACTGCCGAGCAAGGCGACACCCATGGCACCGCCGAGTTCGTAGGACACTTCTTCAATCGAGGCCACCGTACCGGCGCTTTCTTCCGGTGTGTTGAGCATGATGGCGCTTGACGCCGCCGTCATGGCCGCACCGAAGCCAAAACCGAGAACGGCAAGGCTGACGATCTGCACAAGCGGCCTCGCGTCATGGACATAGAGCAGGCTGGCAACGCCGAGCCCCGCCGCTGCAAGACTGGCCCACATGATAGGTTCCGAGCCAAGGCGCGGCAGCGCCAGGCCCGCCAGTGGACCCGCCGCGAAGGCAGCGAGCGGCACAGGCAGGATCAAAAGCCCTGCTTCGAGCGGCGACAGGCCCATGACCAGCTGAAATCGCTGGCTCAGCACCAGTTCCATGCCCACCAGCGTGAGCGAGGCGATGAAGGCGGTCGCGACACCCGACGAGAATCTCCGGTTCCGGAACAATCTGAAATCGATCATCGGTTGCGCCGAGCGTCCCTGCCGCCGGACAAACAGCCACGGGAAGACGATGCCGATCATCGCAGCAACCAGTGCCGCCGCGTAAACCGGTGTTTGCTTGCCGAATTCCTTGATCGCATAGGTCACGCCGACAAGCCCGACCATGATCTGCGCGGACGCCACGAGATCCCAGGGGCGCGTCGTATCGCCCGCGCGGTTGGGAATGATCCACAGCGTGAAAACCAGCGCCACGACGACGATAGGGACGTTGATCAGGAAAACCGAGCCCCACCAGAAATATTCGAGCAGGACACCGCCCAGCACGGGGCCGACGGCGGCGCCGCCCGATGCAATCGCCGCCCAGATGCCAATGGCAAAGGCGCGCTCCCGCTCGTCGGCAAACGTCTGCCGGACGATGGAAAGCGTGGCCGGCATCATCATGGCTGCACCCACGGCCAGCAAGGCGCGCGAAGCGATGAGCACCCCGCTTGTCGGGGAGAATGCGGCTGCCAGCGAGGCAAGGCCGAACACGACGAGACCGCCCGCGAACAATTTCTTGTTGCCGATCCGGTCACCGAGCGCGCCGGCACCGGGCAGAAGGCCGGCGACAACCAGCGGATAGGCGTTGACGATCCACAGCTTGGCCGAGGCCGAAGCATGAAGATCATGGGTCAGACGCGGCAGAGCCGTGTAGAGAACTGTCATGTCGATGACGACGAGGAACAGCGCGCTGGAGACGATCGCAAGGACCAGCCAGCGGTTTTGGGGTAGCATTTTTTCACCATTGGAGCTTTTGCCGCTCCCGTTATATTTGCGGTCATGCATTGATTGGGTATCGCTGCATCGCGGTATATATAAATACGTTCGTATTGAAATGGAAGAGGAAGACTGTTTTGGGCCGGAAACGCACGATTGATCGGGGCAAGGTTCTCGATGCGGCGGAAGCCGTGGTGAGCAAGGTCGGCGCTGCGGCGCTCACCATCGATGCGGTGGCGAAAGCGGCAGGGATCACCAAGGGCGGCGTGCAATATTGCTTCGGCACCAAGGGCGCCCTTATCGATGCGATGCTGGAACGCTGGGGTGAAGCCTATGATGCGGAAGTCGTGCAACTCACCCAGGGAACCCCGGTTTCGCCGATCCGCGCCCATCTGGAAGCCACGCGCAAAGGCGACGAAAGCTCCAACGCCAAGGCGGCAAGCCTGATGTCATCCCTGATCCAGACACCGGAGCATCTTGCAAGCACCCGCGCCTGGTACAAAACCAGAATGGCGGATTTCGACCTGTCAACCGAAGCGGGCCGCCGCGCGCGCATCGCCTTCATCGCCACGGAAGGCATTTTCATGCTGCGCTTCTTCGGCTTCATGGAAATCGGTGACCGGGACTGGAACGCCGTCTTTGACGATATCCAGTCCTTTGTGCTGGCCGAAGAATAGGCGTCAGGATGCCAGAGGGATTGTCAGCTCCGCCCGCAATCCGCCCTCCGGATCGTTTTCAAGCTTGATGTCGCCGCCGCTGCGCCGGGCAATATTGCGGGCGATGGTCAGGCCAAGACCAAACCCGCCCGTTTGCCGGTTGCGCGACCCCTCCACCCGGCGGAATGGCTGGAACACCTCGTCCAGCTTGGCCTGCGGAATACCGGGACCGTGATCCTTGATAACCAGGACAATCTCATTACCGGCCAGCTTCAGACTGACATCGGCGCGTTCGCCGTAGGCCACCGCATTGTCGATCAGATTGGTGACACAGCGGCGCAAGGCGATCGGCCGCCCGGTGCAGATGAGCTTGCGCGAGCCGATGCCTTTCTTTTCAAACGTCACTTGCGGATAATTATCGACGATTGAGTCGACCAGAGACCAGAAATCGATCTTTTCCTGTTCTTCATCGACCACTTCATAGGTGGCGAAGTCGATGACCGAACGGGAAATCGCCTCGATATCGTTGAGATCCTGCATCAGCGACTGGCGCAGCTGGGATTTGCGCAGCAATTCAAGCCGCAGGCGAATGCGGGTCAACGGCGTGCGCAAATCATGGGCGAGTGCCGCTGCCAATTGTTCACGGTCAGCCACATATTCGCGCAGTTGCGCCTGCATGGCATTGACGGCCCGCGCCGCCGATTTGTACTCGGTGCTGCCGAATTCCGGCAAAGGCGGAATTTTGACATCCTCGCCGATGCGCTTGACCGCGCTTTCCAATGCGCGATACGGCGCCGTCAGCCTGCGCATCGCCCAGATCGACAAGATGATGACAATGGCCGCGACAGCGCCGAACAACGGCAGCGTCTGCACGGTGAGGATCGGATCGATGGGCGAAACCGGCGTCACGAAGTTCAGCCATTGGCCATCGCTGAATTCGATGGAGGCGATCAGGCCGCCGCTCTTGCTGAAATCCTGCGCGAGCGCCGACAGCTGCTTTTCGACAACGCCGACATCCGCACCCGGCGTGCTGGAATCCGTATCGGTTTCCGGTGCGGCGTTGGGCGATTCGCGGCGAACCCTTGCATCCGTCACGCCAAAGGCTGAAAACCGCGCGACAAGCACGTCTTCTAGCTCGGCCAGATTGTCATCGGATGCAATCGCCGATGTCACGGCCGGATCATCCGACATGTAGAGCGGGCTGGACGCATTCGACATGGCGCCGGCAAGCCGGGTGCGCTCCGGCGGTGGCGCGGCGTAGAGCAGCTTGACCAGCGTGTACGCCCGCTCGCTCAGGCGAAACAGCTCAAGGATGTTGTTGCCTTCACTGCGGTCACGCGAGACGATGGACAGCGTGGCGATCTGCGTGGTGATCAGTCCGGCAATCAGGATCAGCAGGATCCAGCTTGGCAGGGACTGGGGCAGAAACCGCTTCATTCCGCCACGACTTCCGGCACGAACTGATAACCGCCGCCGCGAATAGTCAGGATCAGTTTCGGCGACCGCGGATCGTCTTCCATCTTGCGGCGCAGGCGGCTGATCAGAATATCGATGCTGCGATCATATCCGTAAGCGACATTGCTCCCCGCAAGCTCCATCAACTGATCGCGGCTGAGCATGCGCTGCGCGCTCTTGACCAGCGTTTCCAGCAGATTGAATTCGCCGCTGGTCAGTTCCACCCGCACATTGTCGGGCGACACCAGCCGGCGGCGCGAACAATCCATCGTCCATCCGGCAAATTTGTAAACCTGCGGCTCGATCCGCCGGTCCGGGCCCGGGCCGTCCAGACGGCGCAGAACCGCCCTCACCCGTGCCAGCAGCTCGCGCGGATCGAACGGTTTCGACACATAGTCATCCGCCCCCATCTCCAGCCCGACGACGCGGTCCGTGGTTTCCGTGATGGCCGTCAGCATGATGATCGGCACGCGTGAGTGCATGCGGATATCCCGGCAAATCTCCATGCCGCTCTTGCCCGGCAGCATCACATCAAGAATGAGCAGGTCGACGGGCGTGCGCGAAAAGATGGCCTGCATCTCTTCACTGTCCCTGGCGACGGAGACACGCATGCCGCGCTTTTTCAAAAACTCGTGCAGCAGATCGCGAATGGCATCGTCATCGTCGACAATCAGGATATGCGGCTCAGATTTCATGCGAATCTTTCAACGTGTCAGGCCTAGTGGAACGAATTTGACATTCGCATCCCATTTGACATCACGCGGAACATGCGAATGTCAAATTCAAAGTTCCACTAGAATCATAGACTTTCTAGTGGTCCTCTGATTCTGACATTTGCCTGAACGGCCTGTATCAACAGGATGCAAATGTCAGAATCGGACCACTAGCTTCGATTATCCGGCAACAAGATAAAGGCCGAAATCCGCATTGACCAGCCGCCCCTGATCACTTCCCGGCGATTTGCCGCCGCTTCCCGCTTTCAGAAACAATCCAGAAACAAAACACTACAGAGCGGAAAAACGCGCGCAATAGTCATGCCCGATAACAGGCACACCGGACCTGTTCGAAACCACTGAACAGGACAACACTCGAACGCCAAAGGGTTTTATGCGCAACGTCCTGACCATATCGACACTCATTCTGACCGGCGCGCTGTATGCCGCTGCGCCAGTCGACCTGTCGATGGCCGATGAAACGCTGACCCGTTCCGAGCTTTGCGGCAAACTTCAGCTGCAAACGCAACAAGCCATCACCGAACACGCCGAGGCAAAACGGGCAGCCAAGGCGAGAGCACTTCAACGCAGGGCAACAAGGTTTTGTGCAAGCAACAAGCAGGCACAAGGCATCAGAACGTTCGCACAAGCGTTGAAACTGCTCGGTGTGCAGCCGATTGATGACTGATCGACTGTGTCCCATGAGCCCACATCAAAAGGAAACTGACCTATGAAAAAGTCCCTCTACACAGCTCTCGGCCTTGCTGTTGCTCTCGCTGTTTCGGCTCCGGTTCTGACAGCTTCCAGCGCCAACGCAGCCACTGCTGCCGCACCGGCAGCCGCAGCAGCACCAGCTGCTACCAAGCACACTGCAAAGAAGCATGCTGTTAAGAAGACCCACAAGCACAAGACCCACAAGAAGGCCGCTGCCAAGAAGGCCCCTGCCAAGAAAATGTAATCTTCCTGGCCCGCAATTCTTGAATTGCCTGCAACTATGCCGGTCGTGGGAAACCATAGCCGGCATAGCTTTTTCGTGCGTTCCTCCGCTTCTTCCCAAATTTTGCTGAGACCGCAAGAAGCGCAATGATTTCCGGGTGATAGTGCCTTGGGTGCCCGTCAGATTGCTTCAATGCACTATATATTGCGGTGTTTGATCGCCATCCATACAAGTTTTATTATCCAAAACAGATTTCCCATCGTAAAATCCTTGTGATGATTCTACGGCCGATCCCGGATCGCCCATGAAGAGCGGCATCCACGGTCTGCAGGACCATCGTAACGCAACCGGCATGTGGAGAGACGACTATGGGTGGAGAATCACTTCTTATTTTCCTGTTAGTGGGACTGATCGCTGGGTGGCTGGCGAGTCAGCTTGTCAGTGGGGGCGGCTTTGGCCTCATCGGCGATCTGATCATCGGCGTTATCGGCGCATTCATAGCGGGATATCTCCTGCCGCGTCTGGGCATATCGCTGGGTGCCGGAATTCTGGGCGCCGTTATTTCGGCGACAATCGGCGCCGTCATCCTCCTCATCATTCTTCGCGCGGTTAAGCGAGCCTGACGATACCAGCTATTGAAAACGACAAAGCCTCCGAACCGGCAAGGTTCGGAGGCTTTTTGTTGTGCAGCGTTCAACCGGTCAGGTACGGCCGAATTGCGCATCCCCGTTCGGCACAGGCGCCGCGGCTGGCTCAGCCGTGTGATCCCTGTGCGAAATGAAGGTGTAGAACATCGGCACCACGAAGAGCGTGAAGATCGTGCCGACCAGAATGCCGGAGAAAATCACCAGGCCGATGGAATAACGGGCTGCCGCACCCGCACCGGTCGCCGTGATCAGCGGGATAACGCCGAGTGCCATGGCGGCCGTCGTCATCAGGATCGGGCGAAGACGGGTCTTGGCAGCCAGAATGATCGCATCATGCCGCGATATCCCATGCAGTTCCCGCTGCTGGTTGGCAAATTCCACCATGAGAATACCGTGCTTGGTAATCAGCCCGACCAGTGTGATCAGTCCCACCTGCGTGTAGATGTTCAGCGTTCCCAGCCCCATGTTCAGCGGAACAATCGCACCGAAGATCGACAAGGGCACCGACATCATGATGATGAACGGATCGCGGAAGCTTTCGAACTGCGCCGCAAGCACCAGGTAAATCACGACAACCGCCAGAATGAAGGCAATGAGGATCGTGTTGCCCTGGGTGATTTCCAGACGCGACTGGCCGATGTAATCGAGGAAGAACCCATCCGGCATCAAGGGACGTGCCGTATTGATGACCGTCTGCAGGCCTTCACCTGTGGAGACGCCCGGCATCGGCAAGGCACTGATCGTCGCAGAATTCAACTGGTTGAACTGCTCGATGGCTGCCGGAGCCGCGTTCTGCACGATTTTGACCACGGCCGACAAAGGCACCATGTCACCCGAGGCGCTTTTGACAAAATACTGACCGAGGTTTTCAGGATTCGATCTGAAATCCTGCGGCACCTGCGGAATGATGTCATAGCTGTTGGAATCGCGGTCGAACTTGGCGATCTTGCCGCCGCCGACCAGCAATCCAAGCGTCTGGCCGATGTCACTCACCGGCACGCCAAGAGCCGCCGCACGGTCACGATCGATCGTTACCGTCGTCTGCGGTGCATTGAAGGACAGGGAATTCTGCACGACAATGAACTTGCCGGACGCCTGAGCCTGCCGCTTTACCTCTTCGGCGATTTCAAACACCTTGTCCGACGGACCGGTCGATTGAAGAACCACGGAGATCGGCAAGCCGCCGCCGCTGCCCGGAAGGGTCGGCAGGGCAAAGATATAGGCCTGCGCACCCGCTACCGGAGCAATCATCTTCTGCAGTTCCTGCTGAAGCTGCTTCTGCGACTTGGTGCGCTGTGACCAATCCTTGAAGACCCAGATGGCGAAGGCGGAATTCGTCGTGCCAAGGCCGGCAATGTTGAAGCGGGCCTTGAGCTCCGGCAGATCCTTCGTCAGCGCATCGATCTGATTGGCATAGAGCAGCGTATAGTCGGTCGTTGCATATTGTGGAGCATTGACCAGCGAGACCAGGAAGCCGCCATCTTCTTCCGGTGCCAGTTCGGATGCCGTTTTGGTAAACAGAAATCCTGTCAAAGCCACCAGAATGATAACGATCAGCAATGTCACCGGCCGGAAGGCCAACGACCCGGCAACGCGCCGTTCATAGACACCTTCAAGCCAGCCGAAGCTTCTGTCCACGATGCGCTGGAAACGGCTGTGATTGCCGGGTTTCAGCAGCAGCGCGCACATCATCGGCGAAACCGTCAAAGCCGCGACACCGGAAATGATAACCGCACCGGCGAGCGTAAAGGCGAACTCGCGGAACAGCGCCCCGGTAAGACCGGCGGTAAAACCGAGCGGTGCGAACACGGCAGCGAGCGTGATCGTCATCGCGACGATCGGCCCGGTGATTTCCTTCATGCCCTTGAGCGAGGCATCGAGCGGCTTCAGCCCCTCTTCGATGTGGCGATGGATGTTTTCCAGAACAACGATCGCGTCGTCCACCACGAGACCGATGGCCAGAACCATCGCCAGCAGGGAGAGAAGGTTGATCGAATAGCCCAGCAGGAACAGGAAGAAGCACACGCCGACCAGCGAAATCGGAATCGTGACGACCGGAATGATGACGGAGCGGAACGAACCAAGGAAGAGAAGGATCACCAGAACAACGATGAGCACGGCTTCACCGATGGTCTTGTACACTTCATCGACCGACGAACTGATCTGTTCCGTCGAATCGTAAAGCATGATCATGGTCATGCCCTCGGGCAGAGTTGCCTGGATCGCCGGCAATTCCTTGCGCACGGCCGCCGTCATATCCAGCGGGTTCGCCGAAGGTGTCGGGAAAATACCGATAAACGTACCGCTCGAGCCGTTGAAGGTCACGCGCGTATCCGTGCTCACCGCGCCAAGCTCGATCCGCGCGATATCGCGCAACCGCACGATGCTCTTGGCGTCGGATTTGATCGGCAGGGCACCGAATGCCTCTGGCGTCTGCAATGTGGTCTTCAACGTGATCGGCGAAGCCGTGTACAGGTTCTGCACCTTGCCCGGCGCCGACAGGAAGTTGGACTGATTGATGGCAGCCAATACTTCCGAAGCCGTCGTCGTATGCGCCGCCATCTTGACCGGGTCGATCCAGACGCGCATCGAGAAAACCTGACCGCCCAGGATCTGCGCGTTGGCAACGCCCTGAATGGTCGACATGCGCGGCTGGATGACGCGCTGCAGATATTCGGTGATCTGCTCGCTCGTCATGTTCGGGTTCTGCACGGCGAGGTACATCGTCGCAAAATTCTGCCCCGTGCCCTTGGTGATGACAGGGTCGTCCGCCTCCTTGGGCAGATTGCCGCGCACCTGGTTGACCTTGGAAATGACCTCGGTCAAAGCCGCATCAGGATTGGAGCCAAGCTTCATGTGAACGGTGACGGTGCTCGACGACGGTGACGACGATGACGTCACGTAGTCGATGTTTTCCGTGGTGGTCACCGCATTGGCGATGGGCGCAGAGATGAATCCCTGAATAAGATCGGCACTTGCCCCAGCATAGGCCGTTGTCACGGTGATGGCCGTTTCCTCGACCTTCGGGTATTGGCGAATCGAAAGATTCGTCAAACCCTGCGCGCCAAGCAGAATGATCATCAAAGCGACAACCGTCGATAGAACGGGGCGGCGAATGAAAACTTCTGAAAAATTCATTTCTTGGGCAGTCCTGAATCGGTTGTATTTGCTGGGTTCACGTCATTGGCGATTGTGACCACCGAACCGGCATTGAGGCGGTTCTGACCGGCTGTCACAACGATATCGCCCTGTTTCAGACCCTTGGTGATTTCAACCAGAAGGCCGGAGCGGCGGCCGGGCTTGACGAAAACCTGTGCAACGACAAGCTTGGGCTCTTTCTTCTCTGCAGTCGCGCCAGCGGCAGCAGGCTTCGCCGCATCGGCAGGCTTTGCCGCATCCGCTGCGGGCTTTGCCGCATCTGCCGGCTTGGCTGCATCGGGTGCCGGGCGAACGACATAGATATAGTCGCCGTAAAGGCTGGAGACGAGCGCCGTCTGCGGCAAGGTGAATACGCCTTCTTCCTTGGGAAGCTCGACACGAACCTGCGCGAACTGGCCGGGCCGCAACTTGCCTTCGGGATTATCGACTTTCGCCCGCACCGACACCAGACGCGTCGACGGATCAATACGCGGTTCGATCGCCGTGATCTGGCCTTCATACGGCTGATCGGCATCCGAAAGGCTCAGCTTGATCAGCTGGCCCATCTTGATCAGATTGAGATTCTGTTCGTTGACGGTGAAATCCACACGCATTGTGGACAGATCCTGCAGCGAAACGACGACCGTGCCCGGCGACAGATACTGGCCGAGCTCGATGCGCGGAATACCGACTGTGCCCTTGAACGGTGCCTTGAGCAGCTTCTGCTCCATGACAGCTTCCAGTTTGGCAATTTCAGCCTTCTTGGCCAGCGATGCGGCCTGGGCCGTATCCACATTGGATTCCGCGCCGACACCGCGTGTATTCAGGGTGCGGGCACGCGCCAATGTCTGGTCGTTCAGCACATCCTGCGCCTTGGCGGCGACGATATCGGCCTTTTCGATGGCGTCATCCAGCTGCAGCAGCGGTGCGCCCTTCTCGACGATATCGTTGGCTGTGAACGGGATGTCCTTGACGATACCCGCAACTTCCACGGCCAGCTCGACGCCCTGAATGGCGCTGACCGTACCGATGGCTTCGATATTCGGCGTCCAGACGGCGGGCTCGACCGTATAGGTCGAGACGGATTGCGCCGGCTGCTGCATGGTCGCGAAGAACTGCTTGATCATTCCGTCGCGGAAAAAGTTGAACCAGACCAGCCCTCCGGCAAGCACCACGACCAAAATGAGAATGATCACGGGTAGAATGTAGCGCTTAATCATCAGGAACCGCTCCGCAACAAAACAATGGCCAGCAAAGTTTGTTGCTAGCCTGTCAAATGAGAATAACGTGATGTGGACTTGATTGCCACGCGCACTTTACTGTACCGTCCGGACGGTAAAGTCAATAGAAGCGGAATCCCTTATGGACGCAAAGTTGTAGAAAAAGGAACGGAATGCGGGCGGCCACTCTCACCACCAAAGATAAGATTCTGCAGGCTGCTGCGGAAATTGCCATGGAGGTTGGTCCGGTCCATCTCTCCCTTGATGCCGTCGCACGGCGCGCCGGGCTGTCGAAGGGCGGCCTGCTCTACACCTTCCCGACCAAAGCCAAGCTTCTGGAAGCACTGGTTGAACATCACGTCGCTGAATTCGACGAATCCCTGCGCATGCAGGAAGCACGCCGCAACCACAAGGTGAACAGTGTCGTTCAGGCCTGCATCGAGGTCTATCGCGCTGAATTTGTGCTCAACGAGCCGGAGCCTTCAGGCATTCTGGCAGCCATTGCCAATGATCCAAGCTTCATTGATCCGATCCGCCGCTACAACAAGCAATTGCTGGATCGCATGAAGGAGAACTCGGAGGACCCGACCATGGCCCTCATCGCGTTCCTGACCATCGAGGGTTTGCGCAGTTTGAAACTGCTGGATATGGACACCCTCACCCACGAAGACCAGATCGCGGCCATTGACGGCCTGCGTCAGCTGTTCGCGCCGTGCGACCCCGACAAGCCGTCCCAGCCGGCTACCGTCTGATCAGGCATAGGGCTTGATGTCGCCCTCGGCCCATGCGGCCTGGGTTTCCGCGCTGAAAGCATCAAAGCGCTTTGCTTCGATGGCATCGCGGATACCCTGCATATGCTGCTGGTAATAGGCCAGATTGTTCCATGTCAGCAGCATGCCGCCCAGCGCTTCACCCGATTTGACCAGATGATGCAGATAGGCGCGGCTGTAATCGCGTGCGGCCGGGCATGAGGATTCCTCATCCAGCGGACGCGGATCATCCGCATGGCGCGCATTGCGCAGATTGACCTTGCCGCGGCGGGTAAACGCCAGGCCATGCCGCCCAGCCCGTGTCGGCATCACGCAATCGAACATGTCGATGCCGCGCGCCACGGATTTCAGGATGTCGTCGGGCGTGCCCACACCCATCAGATAGCGCGGCTTTTCCTCTGGAAGCTCGGGACAGGTCACATCCAGCATGTCGAGCATGACCTCCTGCGGTTCGCCGACCGCGAGACCGCCGACGGCATATCCCTTCAGATCCATCGCCTTCAAAGCCTGCGCCGAGCGGATGCGCAGATCCGGCACATCGCCGCCCTGCACGATGCCGAACATGGCTTTCCCCGGCTGGTTGCCGAACGCCGTCTTGCAGCGTTCCGCCCAGCGCAGCGACAGTTCCATGGCGCGCTGGATGTCTTTCGGTGTTGAAGGCAGGGCAACGCATTCATCCAGCTGCATCTGGATATCGGAGTCGAGCAGCCCCTGGATTTCAATCGAGCGTTCCGGGCTCATCTCATGGGCACGCCCGTCGATATGCGAGCGGAAAGTCACGCCCTTTTCGTCGAGCTTGCGCAGTTGCGCCAGCGACATGACCTGGAAACCGCCGGAATCCGTCAGGATTGGCCCAGGCCAGCGGGCAAAATCGTGCAGCCCGCCGAGTTTTGCAATCCGTTCGGCGCTCGGGCGCAGCATCAGGTGATAGGTGTTGCCGAGAATGATATCGGCGCCGAGCTCGGCAACCTGGTCCATATACATGGCCTTGACCGTGCCCGCCGTGCCGACCGGCATGAAGGCGGGCGTGCGGACAGTGCCGCGCGGCATGGTGATTTCACCGCGCCGGGCCTTGCCATCGGTTGCGATCAGTTTGAATTCAAAATTTTCTGTCATGATGCGGATCGCCATAACAGGCTTGCATCGCCATAGGAATAGAAGCGGTAGTGATTTTTGATCGCATGGGCATAGGCCGCATGCATGCGCTCGAAGCCGCTGAAGGCCGACACCAGCATGAACAGTGTCGATTTCGGCAGGTGGAAATTGGTCATCAGCAGGTCAACCGCCCGGAACCTGTAGCCCGGCGTGATGAAAATATCCGTCGGGCCCGACCATGCCCGGATGACGCCGTCTTCGCCCGTCGCGCTTTCGAGCAGACGCAGCGAGGTCGTGCCGACGCTGACGATACGACCGCCCCGCGCCTTCACGGCGTTGAGTGCATCCGCCGTCTTCTGGTCCACATGGCCGATTTCCGCATGCATCTTGTGGTCTGCCGTATCGTCCGCCTTGACCGGCAGGAATGTGCCCGCGCCCACATGCAGCGTGACGAAGTGCTCTTCGATGCCACGCTTCTTCAGATCGTCCAGCAAATCAGGGGTAAAATGCAGTCCCGCCGTGGGTGCGGCAACGGCACCTTCCTCGCGGGCATAGACGGTCTGGTAATCCTCCTTGTCGCGGCCATCTTCCGCCCGCTTGGAGGCGATGTAGGGCGGCAGCGGGATATGCCCGACCGCCGCAATGGCCTGATCAAGATCGGCGCCGCTGAAATCAAACACCAGCAGGACTTCGCCCGCGTCGCCCTTTTCGGCGACAGTGGCCTGCAACGACCCGAGCAGGCAGGCATTGTTGCCGTGACCGAAGTCAATCCGCTCGCCCTGCCTGATGCGTTTTGCCGGGCGCAGGAAGGCTTTCCAGCGATCCGGTCCCGTCCGCATGTGCAGCGTCGCACTGATCTGAGCCTTTACACCCTCGCGCTCGCGAAACCCTTCAAGCTGTGCGGGTATCACCTTGGTATCATTGAAAACAAGAGCATCGCCAGGGCGCAGAAAATCGCCGAGATTGCGAACGGTACTGTCGTCAAATCCGGAACTGTCCGCTTTCACAAGCAAAAGCCGCGCTGAATCGCGCGGCTCTGCAGGTCTCAATGCGATGTTTTCTTCCGGCAGATCAAAATCGAAAAGATCAACACGCATGGTCTGTCAATGCGATCTTATTCGGCGTCTGCGGCAACGCGCATGGAAACGATCGAATCCGGATCCTGCACAGGCTCGCCGCGCTTGATCTTGTCGACATTGTCCATGCCTTCGATGACCTGGCCCCAAACCGTGTACTGGCGATTGAGGAAGCCCGCATCGTCGAAGCAGATGAAGAACTGGGAATTGGCCGAATTCGGGTTCTGCGAACGGGCCATCGAGCAAGCGCCGCGGCCGTGATTGGCGTTGGAGAACTCTGCCTTCAGGTCCGGCTTTTCCGAACCGCCCATGCCCGCACGTGACGGATTGAAGGACGAACCGCCCTTCTTGCCGAACTTCACGTCGCCGGTCTGGGCCATGAAACCATCGATGACGCGGTGAAAGACGACGCCGTCATAGGCGCCTTCGCGTGCCAGTTCCTTGATGCGCTCGACATGGCCGGGTGCGAGATCGGGGTAAAGTTCGATGACGACATTGCCCTTGGTGGTTTCGAGCAGGATCGTGTTTTCTGGATCTTTGTAAGCCATTTCCGGCATCTCCTTTGTTAGATTATTTTGCCGGACCGACAGTGACCTTGATCATCTTGTCCGGACTTTCAACGGCGCCATTCTGCGCTTCATTGCCTTTTTTGATCTTGTCGACGGCTTCCATGCCGCTCGTCACCTTGCCGACGACCGTATACTGGCCGTTCAGGAATGCGCCCTTGTCGAACATGATGAAAAACTGCGAATTGGCGGAATTCGGGTTGGAGGAACGTGCCATGCCGACAGTGCCGCGCACGAAGGGTTCCTTCGAGAACTCGGCAGGCAGGTCCGGACGCTTCGACCCGCCGGTTCCAGCGGCGGCCTGATTGTAGCCCTTTTCGGTATTGCCATACTGCACGTCACCGGTCTGGGCCATGAAGCCGGGAATGACGCGGTGGAACACGACATTGTTGTAGGCACCTTCCTTGGCCAGCGCCTTGATCTGCTCGACATGTTTCGGCGCAAGGTCGGGACGCAGCTCGATCTTGACGTCGCCGTCCTTCAGCTTGATCGTCATGGTGTTCTGGTCATCGGCCCAGCTTGGGGTCAATGCAGCAAAAGACAGGGAAGAAACGGCTGCCACAAGAAGCGCAGTGCGAATTACGGACATACAGAAAGTCTCCAACGGATGGGGATGAGAAGAAAGCCCTATTTGAATTTGGCCCTGAGCGCCTCGGCGACAAGAGCGGGAGCAAAATGCCGGACGTCGCCGCCCATGGCCGCAATCTGGCGGACCAATGTGGCAGTAATCGTGCGGACCGAAGGATCAGCCGGCAGGAACACGGTTTGCAGCTCCGGCGCCATCGTGCCGTTCATGCCGGCCATCTGCATCTCGTAATCGAGATCCGTGCCGTCCCGCAGGCCGCGCACCATCAGCGAAGCGCCGTGTTTGCGGGCGGCATCAATCAGCAGACCATCGAAGGACACCACCTCGAGCCGCTGGCTGTCCTTGCCGAAAACATCCGCAGCAACCCGTTTGATCAGGTCCACGCGCTCGTCGAAGGAAAACAGCGGCGCCTTGCCCGGATGAATGCCAATGGCCACGAATACCTTGTCAGCAAGGCGCAACGAGCCCTGCAGGACATCCATATGTCCATCGGTGATCGGGTCGAAGGATCCGGCGTAAATTGCGATTGTCATACCGTCTCCTAGCCGTTTTATCGGGCGCTTTCAATGGCCGGAAAGAGTCCTCCCTTCATGATAAATGAACGGAAGATGAACGGGCACATCAGCAAGCATTCAGTTCCCGCCAACTATAAAGAACGCAGAAAATGAAACCTTTCGGCCCCTATTGCGTTGTTAATCACAGGAAAGCTGAAGATTGAAGGGATAAATGAATGTTTGTACTTCTGAGTGTAGGCATGATGATCGCGATGATGGTTTCCGCCGTCGTCATGATGCTGGAAGAAAACAAAAAGCGGGAAGCCAAAGTTAAGACATCCCGCTTCGGTGTTTATCCCATGAACGGTCAGAACGACCGCCCGCGGTTCTAACTCTCGTCAGAACCGCTCTCGGGAGCGACTATATCCGCCCCGCCCTCGGTCGGCACAATCGCCTCGAGCTCTTCGTCATCGCTATCGGTTTCCGAAATCCGCTCGACCGACACAACCTTCTCGCCATCGGCTGTATTGAAGATCGTCACGCCCTTTGTGGAGCGTCCGGCGATGCGAATGCCGTTGACCGGAACGCGGATCAGCTGACCGCGATCAGAGACGAGCAGGATCTGATCCGAGGCCTCGACCGGGAACAGCGACACAAGCTTGCCGATTTCATCGGTCTTCGACGTATCCGTTGCGCGGATACCCTTGCCGCCACGTCCCGAGACACGGAATTCGTAGGATGACGACCGCTTGCCATAACCGAACTCACTGACGGTCAGAACCGTCTGCTCGCGGTCGCGCAATTCGGCATAACGCTCGGCATTGAGATCAGCCACTTCCGTGGCTTCTTCGCCCACCAGTGCCACTTCCTCAACGTCATCCGCACCCTGTGCACGCCGGTCAGCCGCTGCCTGCTTGAGATAAGCGGAGCGTTCAGCCGGGCTTGCATCCACGTGGGCGAGAATTGCCATTGAAATCAGCGTATCGCCCTTAGCCAACGTAATGCCGCGCACGCCGATCGAATTACGGCCGGCAAAGACACGGACATCGGTGACGGGGAAACGGATGCACTGTCCGCCGGCAGCGGTCAAAAGCACATCGTCAAACTCGTCACAGGTATCGACGCCCAGGATTTCATCGCCCTCTTCTTCCAGCTTCATCGCAATCTTGCCGTTGCGATTGACCTGAACGAAGTCAGAGAGCTTGTTACGGCGCACGGTGCCGCGCGTCGTGGCAAACATGACGTCGAGATTGGTCCAGCTTGCCTCGTCTTCGGGCAGCGGCATGATCGTCGTGATGCGCTCGCCCTGTTCCAGCGGCAGCATGTTGATCAGTGCCTTGCCGCGGGACTGCGGCGTGCCGATCGGCAGGCGCCAGACCTTTTCCTTATAAACAATGCCGCGCGAGGAGAAGAACAGCATCGGCGTGTGGGTATTGGCCACGAACAGCCGCGTGACGAAATCCTCGTCCTTCATGGTCACGCCGGACCGGCCCTTGCCGCCGCGGCGCTGCGCGCGATAGGTCGTCAATGGCACGCGCTTGATGTAACCCGCATGGCTGACGGTCACGACCATGTCTTCCCGGGCGATCAGGTCCTCGTCATCCATATCCGCGCCGCCATCGGTCAGTTCCGTGCGGCGGGGCGTGCCGAACTCGTCGCGGATGGCGGCAAGTTCGTCCTTGACGATGGTCATGATGCGCAGGCGCGATGCGAGGATTTCGAGATAATCCTTGATTTCAACGCCGATCCTGTTGAGTTCGTCGGCGATTTCATCGCGTCCGAGGGCGGTCAGGCGCTGCAGGCGCAGATCGAGAATGGCGCGTGCCTGCTCTTCCGACAGATTGTAGGTGTTGTCGTCATTGAGCGTGTGGCGCGGATCGGCGATCAGCGTGATCAGCGGTGCCACGTCGTTGGCCGGCCAGCGGCGCTCCATCAACTGATCGCGCGCCGTTGCCGGATCCGGCGCCTGGCGGATCAGCGCGATGATCTCGTCGATATTGGCAACGGCAATCGCCAGACCGACCAACACATGCGCGCGGTCACGCGCCTTGCGCAGCAGGAATTTCGTGCGGCGGCTGACGACTTCCTCGCGGAAGGCGACAAAGGCGCGCAGAATGTCCATCAGGTTCAGCAGGCCCGGCTTGCCGCCGTTGAGCGCCACCATATTGGCGCCGAACGACGATTGCAGCGGGGTAAAGCGATAGAGCTGGTTGACGATGACATCGGCAACGGCATCGCGCTTCAGCTCGACGACCACGCGGTAACCGTCGCGGTCGGATTCGTCGCGGATGTCCGAAATGCCCTCGATGCGCTTTTCGCGCACAAGATCGGCCATCTTTTCGATCATCGTCGCCTTGTTCACCTGATAGGGCACTTCCGTGATGATGATGGCTTCGCGGTCGCCGCGCATGGCTTCGATGGCGACCTTGCCGCGCATCAGGATCGAGCCGCGGCCGGTGCTGTAGGCGGAATGAATGCCGGAACGGCCGAGAACAATGCCGCCCGTCGGGAAATCCGGGCCCGGAATGATTTCCATCAGTTCCGGCAGGTCGATGGCCGGATTGTCGATCAGGGCAATGCAGCCATTGATGACCTCGGCCAGATTGTGCGGCGGAACATTGGTCGCCATACCCACGGCAATACCGCCGGAGCCATTGACCAGAAGGTTGGGGAAGCGGGCGGGAAGAACCACCGGTTCCTGCTCACGACCGTCATAATTATCCTGGAAATCGACCGTTTCCTTGTCGATATCCTCAAGCAGGGATTCCGTCACTTTTTCGAGACGGCACTCGGTGTAACGCATTGCCGCAGGAGAATCGCCGTCGATGGAGCCGAAATTGCCCTGCCCGTCGACCAGCGGATCGCGCAGCGACCAGTCCTGCGCCATGCGCACCAAAGCATCGTAGATCGAGGCGTCGCCGTGGGGATGGTATTTACCCATGACCTCACCGACCACACCGGCGGACTTACGGTAGGATCTGTTCCAGGACAGGCCCATTTCGTTCATCGCGTGCAGGATGCGCCGGTGCACTGGCTTCAGACCATCACGCACGTCAGGCAGTGCGCGGCTGACAATCACGCTCATGGCATAGGAGAGATAGGAGCTTTGCATCTCCTCGATAATGGAAATTGGCTCAATGCCGAAATTTCCGCCTGGTTTATCGTCTTCTGGGCCGGATGGTGGGGTTAGTTCAGACACGAGGCACTCATCTTTCGTATAGAATCAATCTTCATCTTATAGCGGCTTTTCAACGTAAAAGCCAACCGGCGGCACCACAGTACACAGATGAAAACCCTTTGTTTTCAATAGGATACAACAGTTCATTTCAATCGGTGAAAAACTTGGTTGCAAAATCCCAACTTTATCGACGCTTAACCCCGAATCCGCTACTCTGGCTCAGCTTCAATCAGAGAAGAAAAGCAAAATCGTGGCGCTTTATGACACCCTGCTCAATGCGCTCGTTACCCTCATGGTGACGATCGATCCACCGGGACTGGCGCCGCTGTTTCTGGCGCTGACCAGGGGCATGAATCGCAAGGAGCGCGGCCAGGTTGCCCTGCGCGCCAGCATCACCGCCTTTGTCGTGCTGACGATCTTCGCCATAGCGGGCGCACAGATCCTGGCGCTGTTCGGCATCACCATCGGCGCCTTCCGGATTGCCGGCGGCCTGCTCCTGTTCTGGATCGCCTTCGAGATGATTTTCGAAAAACGCCAGGAGCGGCACGAGAAGAGCGCCACCGTTGCCATCACCAAGGATCATATCCGTAACATCGCCGCCTTTCCGCTCGCCATTCCGCTGATTGCCGGTCCCGGCGCTATCTCCGCGACCATCCTGCTGGCCGGCACCTTGTCCGAGCCGACATCGCGGCTGGCGCTGATCGGCATCATCCTGATCTGCATCGCCGCATCCTATGTCGTGTTTTTCCTCGCTGAGCGCGTCGACCGCTTTCTGGGTGAAACAGGCCGCTCGATCCTGACACGCCTTCTGGGGGTCATCCTCGCGGCATTGGCGGTGCAATTCGTGGCCGACGGCATCAAGACTTTCATCACCACATGAATCATTTCAGGTGATCTTCCTCAGCCGCGTCCTTCTGTGTGATCAGGCGGGCGCTGCGCGTGCCGCTGACGGAAATCCACAGCCAGCTCATGGCCACGGCAAGACGGTTGCGCACGCCGATGAGGAAGTAGATATGAGCAAGTCCCCATAGCCACCAGGCGACATAGCCCTTGAGCTTGATCCAGCCGAAATCCGTCACCGCCGCGCGCTTGCCGATCGTTGCAAGATCGCCCGCATGGCGATAGCGGAAAGGCTTTGGCGCGGCATCGCCGGCCAAACGCGCCCTGATGGTTTTTGCCACATGGATTCCCTGCTGCTTGGCAGCTGGCGCAATGCCGGGAACCATGCCCTTGCCGCCATTTTTGACCGTTGCCGTATCGCCGATGACAAAGATATCCGGATGCCCCGGAGCGGTCAGATCGTCGTTGACGGCAACACGCCCTGCCCGGTCCGCCGCCACGTCGAGCCATTTTGCCGCCGGAGAGGCCTGGACACCCGCGGCCCAGATGATCGTCGCCGCGCCGACAAATTGCCCGGCATATTCCACGCCATCCGCCGTGCAGCTTGTCACCGGATTGCCCAGATGCACCTGCACGCCGAGCTTTTCGAGCGCCCGCTGCGCATAGGCGGAAAGGTCAGGCGCGAAGGCGCCAAGCACGCGCGCTCCGCCTTCGATCAGGATCACCCGCGCCGTGGCGGGGTCAATCACCCGGAATTCACCTTTCAGCGTATCCCTTGCCAGGTCGGCAATGGTTCCGGCGATTTCCACACCCGTCGGCCCAGCGCCGATGATGACGAAGGTCAGCAATGCCGCCCGGCGTGCCGGATCGGGCTCGCGTTCGGCCTTTTCAAAGGCGGTCAGAATACGCCTGCGGATCGTCGTGGCATCTTCAAGCGTCTTCAATCCCGGCGCAAAGGGCTCCCAGTCGTCATGGCCGAAATAGGCATGGCGGGCTCCTGTCGCCAGCACCAGCGTGTCATAGGGAATGACCTCGCCATCGGCGGTCGAAATGGTCCGCGCAGCCGTATCCACGCTTTCAACAGTTCCAAGCAATGTCTTGATATTGCTGTATTTGCGCAGGAGATGCCGGATAGGCCAGGCAATTTCCGACGTCGCCAGCGTCGATGTGGCGACCTGATAGAGCAGCGGCTGGAAAAGGTGGTGATTGCGCTGGTCGACCACGGTGACGGCGACATCCGCATTGCGCAGGGAATTGGCGGCTTCCAGCCCGCCGAATCCGGCACCGACGATAACCACCCGGTGCAAAGCGTTCGATGATGTCATGGTGTCTGTCATGGCAGGCTCCTTGAGCACATGTGCTGATCACCTACCATGATTGACGCAAAGGTCAAAGCTGCCGGCTCGCCGTGGTCAGCGCGGCCCACCGTCCGGGTGTGACGCCATAGGCCTTCTTGAACTGCCGGTTGAGATGGCTCTGGTCGGTAAATCCGGTTTCCACCGCGATTTCCGCCAGCGGCACGCCCAGTTTCATCAGATCCTTCGCGCGCTGCAGGCGGCGCATCAGCAGGAAGCGGTGCGGGCTCGTGGCATAGAGGGCGCGGAAGTGCCGCGACAGCGCATAACGGTCAAGGCCGCTGACGGCCTCCAACTCCCGCGAGCGCACCAGCCGCAGGGCATTGTCCGCAAGATAGTCGCGGGCCATGCCCGCCTGCCGCACTGCGGGCCTGCCCATCGGTTTCAACGGCTGCTTCGCGTGGCGCGCCAATCCCAGCGTCAGCCGCGATACGATGTCATCCACCAGCAGTTCATCCATTTCCGCATCGGGATTGCCGAACGCGGCGGATATGGCCGAGACAAGCGGCGCATCGGAAAAAACCGGCTCCCGCACGAAAGGCAGCGCGGCATGATTGCCGTCAAGCGCGTCGATTGCCAGGGCCGGTTCGAGATAGATCATCCGGTAACGCAGGCCGTCCTCGGTGCCTGCCCCGCCATCATGCACCTCGTCGGGATGCAGAACCATGATGTTGCCTGGAAGGCTTTGCCGCTTTTCCCCGCGATAGCGGAATGTCTGGACGCCGTGCAGCGTTACGCCGATGGCATAGGTATCGTGCCGGTGCGGTTCGAAGGCATCGCCGGTGAAACGCGCTTCCATGCGCTCGACACCCGGATTGGATGGCGCCGACAGGATGGCATCGTGCGCCGGACGCTCGCACAAACGTCCAAGACCGCGCAGCACTTCCTCTTTTAGATTTTCACCCGGCATCCGGCAGACTCGATCCATGAATGGAGACCTAGATTTGGTGTTTGATACGAAAATTACAATTGTCGTACGTGACGATCTTGCGACATGGCAGAAACTCAACGTCTCGTCGTTCCTGGCAAGCGGCATTGTCGCCCAGTCCCCCGGATTGATCGGCGCCCCCTATATGGATCGGGCCGGCCATCACTATCATCCCTTGCCCATCCAGCCGATGATCGTGCTCACGGCGGATCAGGCAACCCTGTCGGCCATCCACCGCCGCTCGCTCGAACGCGAGGTCAAATCCTGCCTGTATATCGAGGAGATGTTTTCAACCGGATATGATCAGGCCAATCGCGCCGTGTTTGCCCGGTTTGCACCGGATGATGCGAGGGTTGTCGGCATTGCGCTGCACGCGGAGAAGAAGATCGTCGACAAGATCACCAAGGGCGCCAGGATGCACCCGTAGCACCGGCGCTACCAGCCGGATACAAGCGCGAATACAACGAGATACCGCACAGTCTTGGCAATGGAGACCAAGAGCACAAAACTCCAGAGCGGCTCGCGCAACACCCCGGCAATCAGCGTCAGCGGATCGCCGATCACGGGTGCCCAGCTCAACAGCAGGGTCCACTTGCCATAGCGCTGGTACCAGCCCGTGGCACGGTCGAGCTGTGCCTCGCTGGCCGGGAACCATTTGCTGTGGCGGAACTGATCGATCCCGCGCCCGAGCAGCCAATTGACCACCGAGCCAAGGACATTGCCCACGCTGGCAACGGCGATCAATGCGACGGCCGGATAGGAATGCGAGAGCAGCAGTCCGGCAAGCAGCGCCTCCGACTGCATCGGCAAAATGGTTGCGGCCGCAAAAGCGGCCGCGAACAATCCGGCATACACGCTCAGATCAACAAGCATGATCAAACCGGCAATGACTTACAGAACAGGCTCAGAACGGAATCTCGTCGTCGAGATCGCGCGAGAAATTGCCACCTGCATTGCTGCCGCCGCTGGACGGCGAAGCGCTGGAACGGCCGAAATCCGAACCATAATCGCCATTGTCGGAGACCTGGCCCCGGCTCGAATTGTCGAACGAGCGGCCGCCGCCAGAACCGGCACCCTCGCCGCGTGAATCAAGCATCTGCAATTCACCGCGGAACTTCTGCAGGACGATTTCCGTCGAATAACGGTCATTGCCCGTCTGGTCCTGCCACTTGCGGGTCTGCAGCGCGCCTTCCAGATAAACCTTCATGCCCTTCTTGAGGTACTGTTCAGCCACCTTGGCCAGGTTGTCGTTGAAAATGACGACACTGTGCCATTCGGTCTTTTCCTTGCGCTCGCCGCTGTTCTTGTCGCGCCAGCTTTCCGAGGTGGCAATGCGCAGATTGACCACCGGATCGCCTGAACCGAGACGCCGGACTTCCGGATCAGCGCCAAGATTACCGACCAAAATTACCTTGTTGACACTGCCAGCCATAAAAATACTCCACAAAATTAGCTTTTCGATTTGGCGCCATCATACAGAAGCCGCTCATTGCGCGGGCAACTGTCTGGCTCTATCCACAAAATACTGCTCGCCTCGACCTCCAATGCCGCCAGCCTCCTGACAATTCAGTGGCAACTGACACTCTCCTGACAAATCTGTCAGTAGGCTTGCACGCGTACTTATCCGTTCACTGCCCTTATCCCGTATCAGTCTGGCTTGTCAGGCACGGAACTCCCGGATTTTACGCCGGTTTTACCCCGCCTGCAATATTTGTTCTTTTTTTGTTCTATCACTTGCTCTATGGATGTCAACATGGCTATGGTGATTCCAACCCAGGTACGGCCTCGCAATCTGCTGGAGACTTTCTAAATAAGGGAAAGACTCCGGCCAGCGAGCCAGTTCCTCCCCCATAACGGCGTGACAGTCATGAGCGATCAGAAATTTATATCCATTCGTGGTGCCCGCGAACACAATTTGAAGAACATCGACCTCGATCTGCCGCGCGACAAGCTGATTGTCATGACCGGCCTGTCGGGATCGGGCAAATCTTCGCTTGCCTTCGATACCATCTATGCGGAAGGCCAGCGGCGTTATGTCGAGAGCCTGTCGGCCTATGCCCGGCAGTTTCTGGAGATGATGCAGAAGCCCGATGTAGACCAGATCGATGGCCTGTCTCCGGCCATATCCATCGAGCAGAAGACGACGAGCCGCAACCCGCGCTCCACCGTCGGCACCGTCACGGAAATCTACGATTATCTGCGCCTGCTCTATGCGCGCGTCGGCATCCCCTATTCACCGGCAACCGGCCTGCCGATTGAAAGCCAGACCGTCAGCCAGATGGTGGACCGTGTTCTGGCGCAGGATGAAGGCACCCGCCTGTTCATTCTCGCCCCCATCGTGCGCGGCCGCAAAGGCGAATACCGCAAGGAACTGGCCGATCTGCAGAAGCGCGGCTTCCAGCGCGTGAAGGTCGACGGGATATTCTACGAGATCGCCGACGTTCCGGCCCTCGACAAGAAATACAAGCACGACATCGATGTGGTCGTCGACCGCGTTGTCGTCCGCCCGGATATCTCCGCACGTCTGGCGGACAGCCTTGAAACCGCGCTCAAGCTTGCCGATGGCATTGCCCTGGCGGAGTTCGCCGACAAGCCACTGCCCGCCGACGAGACATCCGGGGAATCCGCCAACAAATCCAAGAACGAAACGCATGTGCGTTTGATGTTCTCGGAAAAGTTTGCCTGCCCGGTTTCCGGCTTCACCATTGCCGAAATCGAACCGCGCCTGTTCTCGTTCAACAATCCGTTCGGCGCCTGTCCGACCTGCGATGGTCTCGGCACCCAGAAGGCCATCGATCCCAACCTTATCGTGCCCGATGAAAGCCTGACACTGAAGAATGGCGCCATTGCCCCGTGGTCGAAGTCGAGCTCGCCCTACTACAACCAGACATTGGACGCCCTGGGCAGCAGCTACGGCTTCAAGCTGGGCGATCGCTGGCGCGACATCAATGAAGACGCGCAAAAGGCCATTCTCTACGGCACCGGCAGCCGCGAGGTGCATTTTTCCTATGATGACGGCTTGCGCTCCTACAAGACGACGAAACCGTTCGAAGGCGTCATTCCCAATCTGGAGCGCCGCTGGAAGGAAACGGATTCGGCCTGGTCGCGCGAGGAAATCGAGCGCTTCATGTCCGGCACGCCCTGCCCGGCCTGCGGCGGCTATCGCCTGAAGCCGGAAGCACTGGCCGTGAAGATCGGCGGCCTGCATATCGGCCAGATCACGGAAAAGTCGATCCGCCATGCGGATGCCTGGTTCAGTGACATCGACAAGAGCTTTAACGACAAACAGACGGAAATCGCGGCACGCATCCTCAAGGAAATCCGCGAGCGCCTGCGCTTTCTGAACGATGTTGGCCTGGATTATCTCGCTCTGTCGCGCAACTCCGGCACGCTATCGGGCGGCGAGAGCCAGCGCATCCGGCTGGCGTCGCAGATCGGCTCCGGGTTGACCGGCGTGCTCTACGTTCTGGATGAGCCGTCCATCGGCCTGCATCAGCGCGACAACGAGCAGCTTCTGAAGACGTTGCGGCACCTGCGCGATCTCGGCAACACCGTGATCGTGGTCGAACACGACGAGGACGCGATCCTCACCGCCGACTATGTCGTCGATATCGGACCGGCTGCCGGCATCCATGGCGGTGAAATCATCGCTTCCGGGACGCCAGCCGATATCATGGCAAGCCCGAAGTCGCTGACCGGCAAATATCTGTCCGGCGCCATCGAGGTGGCCGTGCCGTCCGAACGGCGCAAGCTGAACAAGAAGCGCATCAAGATTGTCGGCGCGCGCGGCAACAACCTGAAGAACGTGTCGGCGGAAATTCCTCTTGGCACCTTTACGGCCGTGACCGGTGTTTCCGGCGGCGGCAAATCCACCTTCCTGATCGAAACCCTGTTCAAGTCGGCGTCGCGCCGCATCATGGGGTCGCGCGAGCAACCGGCAGACCACGACCGGATCGACGGCCTGGAATTCCTCGACAAGGTCATCGATATCGACCAGTCGCCAATCGGCCGCACGCCGCGTTCCAACCCGGCCACCTATACCGGCGCCTTCACCCCGATCCGCGACTGGTTTGCCGGTCTGCCGGAGGCCAAGGCGCGCGGCTATCAGCCGGGCCGGTTCTCGTTCAACGTCAAGGGCGGCCGCTGCGAAGCCTGCCAGGGCGACGGCGTGATCAAGATCGAGATGCACTTCCTGCCCGATGTCTATGTCACCTGCGACGTGTGCCACGGCAAGCGCTACAACCGCGAAACACTGGAAGTGCTGTTCAAGGGCAAATCGATTGCCGATGTGCTCGACATGACGGTCGAGGAAGGCGCGGAGTTCTTCGCGGCCGTTCCGGCGGTACGCGACAAACTGCAGACGCTGGCAAAAGTCGGCCTTGGCTACATCCATGTCGGCCAGCAGGCCAACACGCTGTCCGGCGGTGAGGCCCAGCGCATCAAGCTCGCCAAGGAATTGTCGCGCAAGGCAACCGGACGCACGCTTTACATCCTCGACGAGCCGACAACCGGCTTGCATTTCCATGATGTGGCCAAGCTTCTTGAAGTGCTGCATGAGCTCGTCGACCAGGGCAATACCGTGGTGGTGATCGAGCACAATCTTGAAGTCATCAAGACGGCGGACTGGGTCATCGATCTTGGCCCCGAAGGCGGCGATGGCGGCGGCGAAATCGTTGCCGTCGGGCGTCCCGAGGATATCGTGGCCGAGCCGCGTTCCTATACCGGCAGGTTCCTGAAGGAACTGCTGCAACGGCGACCCGGCAATCGCGCCCAGGCGGCGGCGGAATAACAGACAAACCCGCCGGAAACGGCGGGTTTTGTTTATGGGCCGGTTTGAATGAATACGGATTGACGGGAGGACACCATCATGACCGCAAGCGGAACGATCAGAACAGGTATCGGCGGCTGGATTTTCGAACCCTGGCGCGGCACCTTCTATCCCAAGGGCCTGTCGAAGGCCAAGGAGCTCGAATATGCCGGGCAGCACCTGAGCACGATCGAGATCAACAGCACCTATTACGGCACCCAGAAGCCGGAAACCTTTGCCAAATGGGCAAGCTCGGTGCCGAACGGTTTTATTTTCTCGGTCAAAGGCAACCGGTTCGTCACCAATCGCCGCGTTCTGGCGGAGGCTGGAGAGTCGATGGAACGTTTCATCAAGTCCGGCATCGCCGAACTCGCCGACCGGCTGGGGCCGCTGCTCTGGCAGTTTGCCCCGACCAAGAAATTCGATGCCGAAGATTTTGGCGCCTTCCTTGATCTCCTGCCGGAGAAGGAAGGCGGTATTGCGCTGCGTCACGCGGTCGAGGTGCGCCATCCCTCGTTCATCGATCCCGATTTCATCATGCTCCTGCGCCAGAAGAACGTCGCCGTGGTCTATGCCCATCATTTCGACTATCCCGAGATCGCCGATGTGACTGCCGATTTCGTCTATGCCCGCCTGCAGAAGGGCGACGATGCCGTCGAGACCGCCTATCCGGCCAAGGAGCTCGATCAGTGGGCAGAGCGGGTTAAACTTTGGGCAAAGGGCGATGCGCCGGATGACCTGCCCCTAGCCGCTCCCTTGGTCAAACCGGACAAGCAGCCACGCGATGTTTTTGCCTATTTCATCCATGAGGGCAAAGTGCGCGCGCCGCAGGCAGCCCAGGCGCTGAAGGACCGTCTCTGACGAGAGGCAGGTCAAGTCGAAGGCCATGCAGCATAAAAAACAGGCAGATTGATTATAATTTAATCAGAGCTGCCTTTTTCTGAATGTTTGTTGTCATCGCTAAATCATAGGGAGTTCAGAAAACTCCCCGCTCTGTCATCGGTAAAATCCCATTCCTCGAATAAATTCGCTTTAGGGGTCGACTTGGCATGCTTCCTGCTTTTTGTTGTGCAAGCGGGCAAGAGGTCCGCTCGCCATACATAGGGAGTTTATTCTCTGATGAAGAAAATTGAAGCCATCATCAAACCATTCAAGCTGGATGAGGTGAAAGAGGCACTGCAGGAAGTGGGGCTTCAGGGCATTACCGTGACGGAAGCCAAGGGTTTTGGCCGCCAGAAAGGCCATACGGAACTGTATCGCGGCGCTGAATATGTCGTCGACTTCCTGCCAAAGGTGAAAGTCGAGATCGTTCTGGGCGACGAGTCTGTCGAAGCAGCCATCGAGGCGATCCGCAAGGCCGCACAGACCGGCCGTATCGGCGATGGAAAGATATTCGTTTCCAACATCGAGGAAGTCGTGCGTATCCGTACCGGTGAATCCGGTATCGACGCCATCTAGTCCTGCTATCCCATTGCCGGTGCTCCCGCACCGGCCCATCCGCTATCATCGTCGCTGAACAAGGAAAATTGACATGACGACCGCAAAAGACATTCTCAAACAGATCAAAGACAATGATGTAAAATTCCTTGACCTTCGCTTCACGGATCCGAAGGGCAAGCTGCAGCACGTGACGATGGATGTTGCCGAAGTCGACGAAGACATGTTTGCCGATGGCGTCATGTTTGACGGTTCCTCCATTGCCGGCTGGAAGGCCATCAACGAATCCGACATGGTTCTCATGCCTGACACCGACACAGTGCACATGGACCCGTTCTTCGCGCAGTCGACCATGGTCATTCTCTGCGACATTCTCGACCCGATTTCCGGCGAAGCCTACAACCGCGACCCGCGCGGCACCGCCAAGAAAGCCGAAGCCTACATGAAGGCGGAAGGCGTCGGCGACACCATCTTCGTTGGCCCGGAAGCTGAATTCTTCGTCTTCGACGACGTGAAGTACAAGGCCGATCCGTACAACACAGGCTTCAAGCTCGACTCCACCGAACTGCCGTCCAACGATGATACCGACTACGAAACCGGCAACCTTGGCCACCGCCCGCGCGTCAAGGGCGGTTATTTCCCGGTTCCTCCGGTCGATTCCTGCCAGGACATGCGCTCGGAAATGCTCACGGTTCTGACCGAAATGGGCGTTCGCGTTGAAAAGCATCACCACGAAGTGGCGGCGGCACAGCACGAGCTGGGCATCAAGTTCGACGCCCTCACCCGCAACGCCGACAAGATGCTGATCTACAAGTACGTCGTGCACCAGGTTGCCAATGCCTATGGCAAGACAGCCACCTTCATGCCGAAGCCGATTTTCGGTGACAACGGCTCGGGCATGCACGTGCATATGTCGATCTGGAAGGATGGCAAGCCAACCTTCGCCGGCAATGAATATGCCGGTCTGTCGGAAAACTGCCTGTTCTTCATCGGCGGCATCATCAAGCATGCCAAGGCCATCAATGCCTTCACCAACCCGTCGACCAACTCCTACAAGCGTCTGGTCCCAGGTTACGAAGCTCCGGTACTGCTGGCTTACTCCGCCCGCAACCGTTCGGCGTCCTGCCGTATTCCGTTCGGCTCCTCGCCGAAGTCGAAGCGCGTTGAAATCCGCTTTCCGGATCCGACAGCCAACCCCTATCTCGGCTTTGCCGCGATGCTGATGGCCGGCCTCGACGGCATCAAGAACAAGATCCATCCCGGCCAGCCGATGGACAAGGATCTCTATGATCTTCCTGCCAAGGAACTCAAGAAGATCCCGACCGTCTGCGGTTCGCTGCGTGAAGCGCTCCAGAGCCTCGACAAGGATCGCGGCTTCCTCAAGGCCGGCGGCGTGTTCGACGATGACCAGATCGACAGCTTCATCGAGCTGAAGATGGCCGAAGTGATGCGCTACGAAATGACCCCGCATCCCGTCGAATACGACATGTACTACTCGGTCTGACGGGACCGGTCTGTCGACAGGGAAACCCCGGGCATGCCCGGGGTTTTTCATTAGACCAAGGTATGGTCTTTAAAATTCGCGGAAGAATGATATATTTGCCTTGGAGTGAGAGGCGAGCTTTCGCCCGCCTCCCTTTCCTAGATTATGAATCGAACCCGGAGCAAGATTTGCAAGCCTGTCCGGGTTCTTTTCATTTCCAGGGTGATGACAAGCGGTTTAAACCACATCGCTTCACCTCCAAGTTCAAAGGCAAGGCCATTGCCATGGTCGAGAGGCCCGTCTTCTCGATGCACTGCTTGCTCAGTGCTTGCTGCTTCGCCCTTGAAACCCTGTATTGAAATTATTGCGCTCAGGTCTGGTGAAAGCAATAAACGTACAGTTGAATCAACGCGATACGGGAAAGTTCTGATAGATCTTGGATGAAAATTCGGCTTCTTTGATTAAGAGCCGGAGAGCGCCTGAAGCACCTTCACGGCGGCGATCATCTCGCGCTCACGCAAAGCCCGCCGGGCTGATGCTTCCGCATCTTCGCCCCACTGCTCGATGGTCCAGTCTTCATCGACATGCGCCAATGTCCAGGCTTCGTCGCCGGTAATACGGCCCTTTGCCACGGCAAGCGCCAGAATGGCTGATCCGGTCAGAGTCGTGATCGTGTGCAGGGCGGCAACGGTAAAGGCATCCCTGAATTGTCCGAGATGCACGCCGAGCGCGGCTAGCGTCTCGCGCGGCTGTTCCACATGCATGACGCCCTCGGCAAGGACGAAACGTGCGCCGAGATCGGAGGCGGCCCAATCGATAATGGGATCCCAGAGTTCCGTCTGGCGCTTGACCAGCCGTTCGGGCGAACCCGCGCGGTAGCACAGCATGTCCGAAGAGGCGAAACGCAGCACGTCCTCCAGCACGACCTGGGGATCGCTGACAATGCCATCGATCGCTGTGTTGGCCAGACGAGTGGCAGGCATGCGCGCCGGGACGATATCCTTGTCCTGCGCGGCGAATTCATCGGCAATCATCTGTGCCAAAGCGCGGTCTGGCAGCAGCAGATCCTGCCGTGCCGGCGTCTTGACGCGTTTGCCGTCCAGTTCAACGGCAAACTGACCATCCCGCTCGACAACCGCGACTGCGTTGTAAAACCGTTTGGGAAACGGCAGGTTCGACTGGACCTGCGCCCGGCGCACCGGATCTGCATCCGACGGACCGTCCGGCGTGTCCATGTTGAAAAGGTCATTGTTCATCGTCATCGTCCGTATGCCTTGCCGGATTGCTGCAACCGCCGATTTTCCCGGCCGACAGTCACACCTTGCAATCGGCCTGTTCTAATTCTCTTCGTCGCCGTCACTTTCGTCGAGACCCAGAAGGTTCCACGTCTGCACCATATGCGGTGGCAGTGGTGCCGTGACATCGATGATCCCGCCCGACGGATTGGGAATGCGGATGCGGCGCGCGTGCAGATGCAGGCGGTTCTGGATGCCGCCGGGGAAAGACCAGTTGGTGTCGGCCTCGAAATATTTGGGATCGCCGATGATCGGGCAGCCGATATGGGCGGCGTGGACGCGCAACTGATGCGTGCGGCCCGTATAGGGCTCCATTTCCAGCCAGGTCAGCACCTGCCCGGCAGATTCGATCACCCGGTAATAGGAAACCGCATGATCGGAGTCCGGCTCCCCGTGCTGGGCAACGCGCATCCGGTCGCCATCGGGCGTTGTTTCCTTGACCAGCCAGGTCGTGATCTTGTCCTCGCGCTTGCGTGGAATACCCTTGACCAGTGCCCAGTAGGTTTTCTTGGTTTCGCGCTCGCGGAACGCCGCGGTCAAAGCCTGCGCGGCACCGCGCGTGCGCGCAACCACGAGAACGCCCGACGTATCGCGGTCAAGCCGGTGCACAAGCCTGGGTTTTTCACCCTTCTTGTTGCGCCAGGCTTCGAGCATGTCGTCCACATGGCGATTGACGCCGGAACCGCCCTGCACCGCCAAGCCAGCCGGCTTGTTGAACACGAAAACCTTGGGATCTTCGTAGAGCAGCATCTGGGAGAGGACGTCACCATCTTCCCGGCCGCGAATGCTTTTGCCGGTCAGATGCTGGCCTTCGGCCTTGGCGTCCACCTGCAATGGCGGAATGCGCACAGTCTGGCCAGCCTGCAGCCGCGTATCGGACTTGGCGCGCGAGCCATCCACCCGGATCTGCCCGGACCGCAGCAATTTCTGCAGGTGTCCGAAGCCCAATCCCGGATAATGTACCTTGAACCATCGGTCGAGGCGCATTTCCGCTTCGCCGGTGTCAACTGTCTTCTGCTCTACCACTGCCATAAGTCATACCTTGTCTAATCAGGCATGCGCTTAGCACTAAGCGAACGCTCTTGCGAGCCATAATCCGAAAAACAACGCCCCAATGCTCAAGATGACGCTCGCAAGCACATAAATCAGCGTGAAAAGTGCTTCTCCGCGGTTCCACAGCAGCGCAACATCGAGCGAGAATGAGGAAAAGGTGGTGAAGCCTCCCATAATGCCAACCGCAACAAACAGGCGCAGCTCGGTGGAACCGTTGAAACGCCGGGCCAGAAGCTCAATGAACAGGCCCATCAGCAATCCGCCAGCCACATTCACGGTCAGCGTTCCCCAGGGAAAAGCCATGCCAAAAATCCGGGTCATCAGCACGCCGACGAGATATCGGGCAACCGAACCGATAGCTCCGCCTGATGCAACCAGTAATATTGCGTTCACTTTGCCTCACCTCCGGCAGTTTATTCTATGAAGTCAAATATTTGACTCATCACGGGACGTTAACAAACGTAGAAAAATGTTCCTTGAACAGACGCGGAACTGACACAACTTTAGAGCATTGAATATTGCAGCGCACAAGCACCTCATGCAGAGTCAAAAATTGAGGAATGTGCGCAGAAGCGGGCATAACGAGCGGAGTGGCAAAGTGTCATTGATACAGATCTATTGGAAATCTCTCCAATATCTTGGGGCGGAAAAGCGTGCAACCACGTTTATCTGCCTGGTCAACGTTGCGTTGGCCCTGACCATGCTGTTTGAGCCCGTACTTGTGGGCCGCGTCATTCAGGCCATCTCGACCAAGACAGCCATATGGCCGCCTCTGAGCCAGCTCGCTGGTGTTGGTTTGTTCCATATCGTCGCCAATGTTCTGGTTTCGCGTGAAGCGGACCGGCTTGCGCATCGCCGCAAACTGTCGGTGCTGACGGAATCGTACAACCGCGTGATCAGCATGCCGCTCGCATGGCATCATCAGCGCGGCACATCCAACGCCATGCACACCCTTCTGCGCGCGATTGAAACCCTGTTCAGCCTCTGGCTTGAATTCATGCGCACGCACCTTGCCACCACCGTTGCTCTGGTCGGGCTTGTTCCGCTGGCTTTGGCCCAGGATTGGCGCCTCGCTTCGGTTCTGGCCGTGCTTGGCGTCATCTATGTCATCGTCAGCCGCGTTGTCACGGCCAAGACCAAAGACGGTCAGGCTCAGGTCGAGCGTCATCATATCAAGGCATTCAGCCACGTGACCGACTCCATGGGCAATATCTCCGTCCTGCAGAGTTATAACCGCATCGACGAAGAAACCCGTGCCTTGCAGTCCTATACAAAGCAGTTGCTGGACTCTCAGTATCCGGTTCTCAACTGGTGGGCCCTGGCCGCCGGTATCAACCGCATGGCCTCCATCATTTCGATGGTCGTCATCCTGTTCCTCGGCTCCTATTTCGTCATGCACAACCAGATGAATGTCGGCCAGGTTGTTGCCTTCACCGGCTTCGCCGCCCTGCTCATCGGCCGTCTCGACCAGCTCAGCGCCTTTGTGAACCAGATCTTTGCTGCCCGCGCCAAGCTGGAAGACTTCTACGAAATGGAAGATTCCGCCGCCTACCAGGCCGAACCGAAGGCCGTGCATGACCTCGACAACATCAGCGGCGAAGTCGAATTCCAGAACGTGTCGTTCGAATTTGCAAAGTCCACGCAGGGCCTGAAGAATGTATCGTTCAAGGCAAAAGCCGGCCAGACGGTCGCCATCGTCGGTCCGACAGGCGCAGGCAAGACGACGCTGATCAACGTGCTGCAGCGCGTCTACGATCCCAAGGAAGGCCGTGTGCTTGTCGATGGCATCGATACCCGCACGATCAGCCGCCGCTCGTTGCGCAATGCAATCGCCACGGTGTTTCAGGATGCAGGCATGTTCAACCGCAGCATCGAGGAAAACATCCGCGTCGGCCGTCCGAAGGCTTCGGACGAGGATGTTGCGGCAGCGGCAGCAGCAGCCGATGCCAGCGACTTCATCCTGTCGAAGTCAGCCGGTTTCGACACGATGGTTGGTGAACGCGGTTCGCAGCTTTCCGGCGGTGAACGCCAGCGTGTTGCCATTGCCCGCGCCATCCTGAAGGATGCACCGATCCTCGTTCTCGACGAGGCAACCAGTGCGCTTGACGTCGAAACTGAGGCACGCGTCAAGGCGGCGGTCGACAAGCTGTGTCAGAACCGCACGACCTTCATCATCGCCCACCGCCTGTCGACGGTTCGCGACGCTGACATCGTGCTCTTCATGGATCACGGCGAGATCGTCGAGTCCGGCAGCTTTGACGAGCTGGCACACCAGAACGGCCGCTTCACGGCGCTGCTCAAGGCCGGCGGCCTGAAGCTGGATGATGACACGGCAAACGTCACGCCCTTCCCGCGCAAGCCGCCGGAAGCCGCGTAAGCCTGAAGATGATCAACCCGATAAAAAGGCCGCTTCAAATGAAGCGGCCTTTTTCTTGATTCCAGCCGGACCGGAAAACGCCAGGCGCGGCCTATTCGCCGCGCTCGACCCTCAGCCGGTTCCAGTATTCGATCCGTTTGCGGATTTCGCGTTCGAAGCCGCGCTCGGGCGGATTGTAAAAGGTCTGGCGGCCAAGCGCGTCGGGAAAATAGTTCTGCCCGGAAAATGCATCCGGCTGGTCGTGGTCGTAGGCATACCCCTTGCCGTAGCCCTCACCCTTCATCAGCTTGGTCGGCGCATTCAGAATGTGCTTGGGCGGCACAAGCGAGCCGTTTTCCTTGGCCGTGCGCATGGCCGCAGCAAACGCCGTATAGACCGCGTTCGATTTGGGAGCCGTCGCCAGATAGACGCAGGCCTGCGCCAGGGCGAGTTCACCCTCGGGTGAACCGAGATAGTCATAGGCATCCTTGGCCGCATTGCAGATGACCAGAGCCTGCGGATCGGCGAGCCCGATATCCTCACTCGCCATCCGCACCAGACGCCTGCCGATAAACAGCGGGTCTTCTCCCGCATCGAACATGCGGCAGAGATAATACAGCGCCGCATCGGGATCGGAACCGCGCACGGATTTGTGGAGGGCGGAGATCAGATTGTAGTGCCCGTCCTGCCCCTTGTCATAGACGGGGGCGCGGCGCTGCACGATCTGCTGAACGCGCTCGACATTGAAGATTTCGCCGGTGCGGGCCGCGCGCCAGACTTCCTCGGCCAGCGTCAGGATCGCCCGGCCATCGCCGTCCGCCATGCGCACCAGGCTCGCCCGCGCCTCCTCGTCCAGTGGCAGCGGCTTGCCTTCATGTTCCTCGGCGCGCTGCATCAGCGCCATCAGGCTGGCTTCGTCGTGCGGATGGAACACAAGGACGCGCGCACGGGACAAGAGAGCGGCGTTGAGTTCGAAGGACGGGTTTTCCGTGGTCGCACCGACGAGCACAATCGTCCCGTCTTCCATGACAGGCAGAAAGGAATCCTGCTGGGCACGGTTGAATCGATGAATCTCGTCGACGAACAACAGGGTCTGGCGGCCCGACATTTTGCGGGCGCGGGCCATGTCAAAAACCTTCTTCAGGTCGGCAACACCGGAAAAAATGGCCGATATCTGTTCGAAGACAAGATTGGTCTCACCCGCAAGCAACCGCGCCACGGTGGTTTTACCCGTTCCGGGCGGTCCCCAGAAAATCATCGAACCGAGCGAGCCGGATTCGATCATGCGCGTCAGCGCGCCTTCCGGTCCGGTCAGGTGCTCCTGACCGGTGACTTCGCCAAGCGAGCGCGGACGCAAACGGTCAGCAAGCGGCCTGCTCCGGTCCGAAGCCGGATCCTCCTTTGCTGCAAACAGATCCGTCATTGTCCCATCTGCCTCATCTATCGGATGATCTGCCGGATGATTGCACCATCCCGCTCGAATTCAAAGCGCCACAGGACCGGCTTGGTTGCCATCACCGTCGCCAGATCGGCGGCGGTCGCAATATCGCGACCATTGACCTTGCGCACGATATCGCCGGGCTGCAAGCCGATCCGTGCTGCCGGTGTATTGGCAAAAATCTTCTCCACCGCAACGCCGGTCGTTTCCGCCGACAGGTGCAGTCTTGTCGCGCTGCTGGGCGTGAGTGTGATGACCTGCGCGCCGGAAAGCGGATTCTTGCCCTGGATCACCGTCTTGTTGGCAGGATCGTCCGGCCGCGGCTTTTCCAGAACGAGGGAAATCACCTTCTCCTTCGACCGGCTCAAGACATTGAGCTTGACGGTCTTGCCGATCCCGGCAGTCGACAGGCGGTAGCCCAGGCCGTCGAAATTCTCGATGCGGAAATCATCAACCGCCAGAATCACGTCACCAACCTGCAGTCCGCCTTTCTCAGCCGGTCCATCCTTGGCAACATTCGTGACGAGCGCGCCATAGGGCTGCTTCATGCCCAGGCCTTCGGCCACATCGGACGTCACGTTCTGGAAGGTCGCGCCGATATAGGGGCGCTCGAACTTGTCGCCGCCCTGCTTTGCCGTTTCAACCACGGCCCGCACCATGTTCGACGGAATGGCGAAGCCGATCCCCACCGAACCGCCGGAGCGGGAAAAGATCGCCGTGTTGATGCCGACAAGCTTGCCATCCATGCCGATGAGCGCACCGCCGGAATTGCCGGGATTAATCGCCGCATCCGTCTGGATGAAGAAATCGAAATCCGAAATCCCCACTCGGGTACGCGCCTGCGCCGAGACGATGCCGCTGGTGACGGTCTGGCCCACGCCAAAGGGATTGCCGATGGCAAGAACCAGATCACCCACTTCAACCTTGTCCGAATCCGCCAGCTGCAGGATCGGCAATTGCTCTCCGGCCTCGATCTTGAGGATGGCGAGATCCGTCGATTCATCCTTCAGGAGAATGCGCGATTCAAACTCGCGGCCATCGGAGAGGGCAATCTTGACCGTTTCCGCATCGCGGATGACGTGGTTGTTGGTGACCACGATGCCCGAGGCGTCGACGATAACGCCGGAACCGAGCGATGACTGGATGCGCGGCGGGCCATTGAACTGGCCGCCAAAGAACTGCTCGAAAAACGGATCACCGGCGAAGGGCGAACGCTGCTGCACTTCCCGCGCCGCATAGACGTTGACGACCGCTCCGGCAGTCTGCTTGACGAGCGGCGCAAACGACAATTGTGTATCCACACGTGATGCCGGAACCTGCTTTGTCGTATCAGCCGCCGTCTGCGCATGCACCGGGACGATCATGGCGGAAACGAGTGCGGAGGTGACGAGCAGCGCCCGGGCCGATTGCGCGATTTTGGAACAACTCATGTCGATCTCCCGAACTGATGAATCAGTAAAACGTGTTAATCCAATGTGCTGAATTTCAACGCGGATACCAGCCATGAAACAAAGCAAATTTGAGACATTCAAAGCAGCTTCGTCATTGCGCCCATATTCTCGCCCGCTTCAGCAAATTTGCGGTCCAGGGTATAGATGGTGGCGCCGTGATGAATAGCAACCGCCAGATGGAGCGCATCACCCGCTCTTACCCCTGACACATAGCGATCTGCGATCTGAGCAGCAGACCGAAACATCAATGCCGTGATTGGCAATGTTTCAAAGGATTCGCTCACGAGACGATGAAAGGCGGCAAGAGAACTGTTGCGATGCTGCACCTGCAGTTGCCCGGTCCGCACCTTGAGAGACAAGGCTGACGAGAACTCGGTGATTGTCCAATCGCTCACAGCCATTTTTTCGTTGTGCTGGCTTGCAAGCCAGTCAAGCACGCGTGCTGTCTGGCTTTCTGATGTCAACGCAGCGACGAGAACGGATGTGTCGAGGTAAAGCATCAATAGCGGTCTTGATCACGCATCTCGCGGACAAAGTCACCACCCGAGACCGGCTGTTCCGGCATATTTTCCGTGAGCTGTCGCAATGCCGCTATATCGATCGGTTTGCGCGGCGCGCCGGCTGGCACCAGTTGGGCTACCAGTTTACCCCGGCGCAAAATCTGCACGGTCTCTCCCGCTTCGACCTGATCGATCAATTCGCTGAGATGCGCTTTCGCTTCAACAAGATTGACTGTACCCATCGGGCTCTCCTGACCATTTAACTAGTCATATATAGCGTCAATACAGTCCGATTTCAACGATGCGAAAGTCGAGCAAAAACAGAAAAGGGGCCTGCAAAGGCCCCTGTCCCAAAATCATCGATGCGGAAGCGCTGGATTATGCGGCTTCGGCTTCGTTTGCCTGTTCGGCAGCAACGCGGGCCAAATCCTTGGAACCCTTGGCGCTGACATCGCGATCAACGAATTCGACAACGGCGAGCGGTGCATTGTCACCGGTGCGGAAGCCTGCCTTCATGATGCGGATGTAACCGCCGTTGCGCTGACCGTAGCGCGGAGCAAGCGTGTCAAACAGCTTTGCTACGAGCTTGGCATCGCGGATCGCCGAAATGGCCTGACGACGAGCGTGCAGATCACCGCGCTTGCCGAGCGTGACAAGCTTTTCAACGATTGGACGAATTTCCTTGGCCTTGGGCAGCGTTGTAACGATCTGCTCATGCTCAATCAATGATGCAGCCATATTGGCAAACATCGCCTTACGATGGCTGGCAGTCCGGTTAAGCTTGCGGCCTGAATTACCGTGGCGCATGAGCCTTCTCCTTCAATTTCTCAGTTCGGGCTCATTGCCCGGGCTTGGTTGTCGGGCAGAGCCCGGATTAATACTGGTCTTCGTAACGCTTCGCGAGATCTTCAATGTTTTCTGGCGGCCAGGATGGGACTTCCATACCGAGATGGAGACCCATGGAAGCCAGAACTTCCTTGATTTCGTTCAGCGACTTGCGACCAAAGTTCGGTGTGCGCAGCATTTCTGCTTCTGTCTTCTGAATAAGATCGCCGATATAGACGATGTTATCATTCTTCAGGCAGTTTGCCGAGCGTACGGAAAGTTCGAGTTCGTCGACCTTCTTGAGCAGAGCCGGATTGAACGCAAGTTCAGTGACCTGTTCCTGCTGTACTTCCTTCTGCGGCTCGTCAAAGTTGACGAAGATCGCCAGCTGGTCCTGCAGGATGCGTGCTGCGTAGGCAACGGCATCTTCGCCGGAGATCGAACCATCGGTCTCGATGGAAAGGATCAGCTTGTCATAATCGAGAACCTGTCCCTCGCGGGTGTTTTCGATCTTGTACGATACTTTGCGAACCGGTGAGTAGAGGCTGTCAACCGGGATCAGGCCGATTGGCGCATCTTCTGCACGGTTGCGGTCAGCCGGAACGTAGCCCTTGCCGGTGTTGACGGTGAATTCCATGCGGATTTCAGCGCCTTCGTCCAGCGTGCAGATAACGTGTTCCGGATTGAGGATTTCGATATCGCCAACCGTCTGAATGTCGCCAGCCGTCACAACGCCTGGGCCTTCCTTGCGGACGACCATGCGCTTGGGACCGTCGCTTTCCATGTGGATCGCGATTTCCTTGATGTTCAAGACGATGTCCGTCACATCTTCACGAACGCCGGGGATCGACGAGAATTCATGCAGAACGCCATCGATCTGTACGGCAGTCACGGCAGCGCCGCGCAGCGAAGACAGAAGCACACGGCGCAGAGCATTGCCGAGCGTCAAGCCGAAGCCGCGTTCAAGCGGCTCGGCGACGACCGTTGCCTTTGTCTTCGAGCCGGAGGTCTGAAACTCGACCTTGTTCGGCTTGATCAGTTCTTGCCAGTTTTTCTGGATCATCTAGTTTTTCCCTATCCTTGCCTTGCCACCATCCAATCGTGGCAATGAAGCGTGGAAACCGCAGAGGAGCTGAATGTCAGCTCATGCGGCCAAATCTTGTCGAAACAGATTAGACGCGGCGACGCTTGCGCGGGCGGCAGCCATTGTGCGGGATCGGGGTCACATCGCGGATCGACGTGATCGTGAAACCAGCAGCCTGGAGCGCGCGCAGAGCCGATTCACGGCCGGAGCCCGGTCCGCAAACTTCAACTTCGAGCGAACGCATGCCATGTTCCTGTGCCTTCTTGGCACAATCTTCAGCAGCCATCTGTGCAGCGAAAGGCGTGGATTTACGCGAACCCTTGAAGCCCTGCGCACCGGCGGAGGACCAGGCAATCGCATTGCCCTGCGCATCCGTGATGGTGATCATCGTGTTGTTGAATGTCGAATTAACGTGGGCAACGCCCGACGAAATATTTTTACGCTCGCGGCGGCGAACGCGTGTGGCTTCCTTGGCCATAGTAGTCCTTTCAGTTGATCTCGACGCCTCCGTATTTCCAGAGGCTCCACCATGGTTTCAGTTAAAGTGCGAAACCAGCACTTGTCTCTGCAACAGCAGAACCGGCGCAGCGAACCGCGCCGGCGTGATCTTACTTCTTCTTGCCGGCGATTGCCTTGGCAGGACCCTTGCGGGTACGCGCATTGGTATGCGTACGCTGGCCGCGAACCGGCAGGGAGCGGCGATGACGCAGACCGCGGTAGCAGCCCAGATCCATCAGACGCTTGATGTTCATCGAAACTTCACGACGCAGATCACCCTCAACGTGGTAATCGCGGTCGATCGTTTCACGAATCTGCAAGACTTCGGCATCGGTCAACTGATTGACACGACGCTCCGCAGGAATGCCGACTTTCTCGACGATTTCCTGTGCAAACTTTTGACCAATCCCGTGAATGTACTGAAGCGCGATAACAACGCGCTTGTTCGTCGGGATGTTGACGCCAGCAATACGAGCCACGTCTGTTCTCCTTGTTAACCGGCAGAGCTGGGCAGTCAACGCGACCGGCCAGATGACGGGATGAAAATGATATCCGGGACAAACACAAACGATCAGCCCCGAACCTGCTTTACCGGATCGGCGCCGATCGCTTCATATCCAAGCGAATTTCCGCCGTCTTTGAAGGAATCGCTTCGAAAAGTCAACTCCTCCCGTACATTTTTGTCGGAAACTAAAGTTCCGCCAAAATCTTTTCGATCGATTTGGTGACTTCTTCGAAGTCCGCCATGCCATCGACCTTCTTCAACTTGCCCTTGGCGTAGTAATAGCCGATCAGAGGCGAAGTTTGCTTGTAGTAAGCCTCGAGCCGCGTGCGGACCGTTTCAGCATTGTCATCGGGACGCCGCTTGAATTCCGTCGAACCGCATTTGTCGCATACGCCCGGTACCTTGGGCTGCTTGTTGGTGTCGTGATAACCGGTACCGCACTTGGCACAGGTGTATCGACCCGAGATCCGCTCGACGAGCACATTGTCGTCGACCTCGAGCTCGATGACGCAGTCCAGCTCAAATCCCTTGTCCGACAACATCTGCTCGACCGCATCCGCCTGGACAAGTGTCCGCGGATAACCATCGAGAATGAAGCCATTGGCTGCATCGGGCTGATCAATGCGCTCTGAAACGATCGCATTGACGATTTCGTCGGATACCAGCTTGCCGGCATCCATCACAGCCTTGGCGCGCAAACCGACATCGGTTCCGGCTTTGACTGCGTCCCGCAACATGTCCCCGGTGGAGAGCTGCGGTATCCCTAGTTTTTCTACCAAGCGCTGAGACTGAGTTCCCTTACCTGCCCCCGGTGGTCCGAGAAGTATTAATCTCATCTGTTCCGCTTCCCTCCACGGAGCTTAGACTTCTTGATAAGCCCCTCATATTGATGCGCGATCAGGTGACCCTGGATCTGTGCAACCGTATCGAGCGTAACGCTCACGACAATCAGCAGCGATGTACCGCCGAGATAGAAAGGAACGCCAGCCCAGGAAATCAGGAACTCCGGCAGCATGCAGATCAACACGAGATAGGCTGCGCCAAGAACTGTAATGCGGGTCAGAACGTAGTCGATATATTCGGCTGTGCGTTCGCCGGGGCGAATGCCGGGAATAAAGCCGGAATGCTTCTTCAGCTGGTCGGCCGTATCCTTCGGATTGAAGACGAGCGCCGTGTAGAAGAAGGCAAAGAACACGATCATCGCGGCATAGGACGCCATATAGAGCGGCTGGCCATGGCCGAGCGAGGAAAGGATCGTCGTCGCCCAGCCGGGAAGACCTTCACTCTTGGCGAAGCCGGCAATGGTCGCAGGCAACAGCAGCAGCGACGACGCGAAGATCGGAGGAATAACACCCGCTGTATTGAGCTTCAGCGGCAGGTGTGACGTATCGCCCTGGAACATGCGGTTGCCGACCTGGCGCTTCGGATACTGGATCAGCAGGCGGCGCTGTGCGCGTTCGACGAAGACGATGATACCGATGACGGCAATGGTCAGGATGATGATCGCCAGAATGACCGGAGTCGACAGAGCGCCGGTACGGCCGAGTTCCAGCGTGCCGGAAATGGCCTGCGGCAGGTTGGCGACAATTCCGGAGAAGATGATCAGCGAAATACCGTTGCCGATACCGCGCGCCGTGATCTGTTCGCCCAGCCACATCAGGAACATGGTTCCGCCGACGAGCGTGATAACGGTGGAAAACAGGAAGAACGGTCCGGGATTGGTGACAATACCCTGACTTCCCTGCAGGCCGACGGCAATCGCATAGGCCTGCACCGTTGCCAGAAGCACCGTGCCATAGCGCGTATACTGATTGATGACCTTGCGGCCCTGCTCTCCGTCCTTCTTCAGCTGTTCCAGAGCCGGGATGACCGAGGTCATCAGCTGAACAATGATCGATGCGGAGATGTAGGGCATGATGCCCAGGGCAAAAATCGCCATGCGGGCCACGGCACCGCCGGCGAACATGTTGAACATGCCGAGGATGCCCTGCGCCTGATGGTTGAAGGCCTGGGCATAGGCGCCGAGATTGATACCCGGAAGCGGGATATAGGTGCCAAGCCGGTAAACCAGCAATGCCCCAAGTGTAAACCAGATGCGCTTTTTAAGCTCTTCAGCTTTGGAAAAAGCAGAGAAATTAAGATTGGAGGCGAGCTGTTCAGCGGCTGATGCCATAAGTAGTCTCCGGTCTGCGCCCGTCAGGCACTGACGGTCCTACCCAGATATGTGCCGTTACTGCGCCGTGCTTTCCCAAAACGTGCAGGGAATGCATCAACACTAAGATTTACCCATCATATTTACCAAAAGAATGATGCGGGATTGTTTTGGTAAATATGATCGGGGAAGACAAGATACAAGCGGCGACCCGGAGGGCCGCCGCTCATTCAATAGAATTATTCTGCAGCCGCTGCAACAGCAGGAAGCTTGACCGAACCGCCAGCCTTTTCGATCTTTTCGATCGCGGCCTTGGAGGCACCGGCAACTTCGATCGTTACCGCAGTTGTGATATCACCACCGGAAAGCAGACGAACGCCGTCCTTGGCGCGGCGGATAACACCGGCAGCCTTCAGGGTTTCAATCGTGATCGCAACCTTGGCATCGAGCTTCTTGGCATCGATGGCAGTCTGGATACGGCCAACGGATACTTCATTGAAGTTCTTCATGAAGATGTTGGTAAAGCCGCGCTTTGGCAAGCGACGGTAAACCGGCATCTGGCCGCCTTCGAAGCCGTTGATAGCAACGCCGGAACGCGACTTCTGGCCCTTCACACCGCGACCGGCAGTCTTGCCGGAGCCGGAACCGATACCACGGCCAACGCGCTTGCGCGCTTTGGTGGCGCCTGGGTTTTCACTCAGATCATTGAGTTTCATTTGATCAATCTCCGGAGTTCTTAAGCCTCGTCCACAACGCGGACGAGATGCTGAACTTTCGCAATCATGCCACGGACGGAAGGCGTATCTTCCAGAACCCGGCGACGATGCATCTTATTGAGGCCCAGGCCGATCAGCGTTGCGCGCTGTTCTGCCGGACGGCGGATAGGGCTGCCGATCTGTTCGACCGTAACCGTCTTACCCTTCTTCTTCTCAACCATGACTTATATCCTTTAGTCTACAGCTAGCGGGACCGAGATCCCTGCCCTGCTGCGCCAGCTTCTGGCCTATTCTTCCGAACCGACCACGTCGCGGCGACGAGCCTGCAGTGTGGAGTACTTGATACCGCGCTGGGCAGCGATGTCCTTGGGGTGCATCTGGTGCTTCAAGGCATCGAATGTCGCACGAACCATGTTGTATGGGTTCGACGAGCCGAGCGACTTGGCAACAACGTCCTGTACGCCCAGTGTCTCGAAGACAGCGCGCATTGGACCGCCGGCGATGATACCTGTACCAGCTGTGGCTGCACGAAGCAGAACCTTGCCGGCGCCATGACGGCCTTCAACATCGTGGTGAAGGGTACGGCCCGAACGCAGCGGTACGAAAATCATTTCGCGCTTGGCGGATTCGGTTGCCTTGCGGATGGCTTCCGGCACTTCGCGCGCCTTGCCATGACCGAAACCAACGCGACCCTTCTGGTCGCCAACGACGACGAGAGCTGCGAAACCAAAACGCCGGCCGCCCTTGACGACCTTGGCGACGCGGTTGATGTGAACAAGCTTGTCAACGAATTCGCTATCGCGCTCTTCGTTGCGGCCGCGATCCTCGCGGTTCCGTTTTTCCTGTGCCATGCTCCTAATTCCTTTTTCTTTTCCGGTAGCACGAATGATAGTAACGAAATCCGGCTTGCAGGAGACAAGCTCCTGCAGTTCCGGATTTCGGATGTCTTGCCTTAGAAGCTGAGACCAGCTTCGCGAGCAGCTTCAGCAAGCGCCTTTACGCGGCCATGGTAAATGTAGGCGCCACGATCGAAGACAACTTCCTTGATGCCAGCCTTGACAGCACGCTCTGCAACGAGCTTGCCGACGAGTGCTGCTGCACCCTGGTCTGCACCGGTCTTGAGCTGACCCTTCAGGTCAAGATCAAGTGTCGATGCGGATGCAATTGTATGTCCACGCGCATCATCGATGATCTGCGCATAGATATTCTTTGAAGAACGGTGGACGCTGAGCCGCGGACGGTCACCGGCAACCGCCTTGAGCTGGCGGCGAACACGCGCAGCGCGACGCTGAATAATTTCTTTCGGCGATGCCATGACACGAATTCCTTACTTCTTCTTACCTTCTTTGCGAACGATCTTCTCGCCCGCATATTTAACGCCCTTGCCCTTGTAGGGTTCTGGACCACGATATTCGCGGATCTCAGCGGCGACCTGGCCGACCTGCTGCTTGTCGATGCCCGTGACGACGATTTCCGTCGGCTTCGGTACAGCAACTGTGATGCCAGCTGGTACGTCATAGATCACTTCGTGGCTGAAACCGAGCGACAGCTGCAGGTTCTTGCCCTGCATGGCCGCACGATAACCAACGCCGTTGATCTCAAGGCGCTTTTCAAAACCGTCCTTAACACCTGTGAAGATGTTGACGATCATCGTGCGGCTCATGCCCCACTTCGACCGGGCGGTCTTGCTGCTGTCACGCGGATCAACGCGAACGGCATTATCTTCGAACTTGACCAGAACTTCGTCGTTGGCGACAAAGCTCAGTTCACCTTTGGGGCCCTTGGCCTTAATGGTCTGGCCGTCAACGCTGGCTGTTACGCCTGGCGGGACTGCCACTGGTTTTTTACCGATACGAGACATTTTTCAAACCTTTTCAAGCCAGCGGTTAGAATATACGGCAGAGCAGTTCGCCGCCGACATTCTGTTCACGTGCCTCGTGGTCTGCCATCACGCCCTTCGGCGTCGACAGGATCGAAATACCAAGACCGTTAGCAACCTGCGGAATCGACTTGACCGAAACGTAAACGCGACGGCCTGGCTTCGAAATACGGGTAATCTCACGGATTACAGGTACGTTCTCAAAATACTTCAGCTCGATTTCGATCTCGGACTTGCCGTTTTCAAAATCTACCTGGCTGTATCCGCGGATATAACCTTCAGACTGCAGAACATCCAGAACGCGTGCGCGCAGCTTGGAGGCAGGTGTGGAAACCTTGCCCTTTTTGCGCATGATGGCGTTGCGGATACGTGTCAGCATATCGCCGAGAGGATCTGTCATAGACATCCGTCTTCTCCCTTACCAGCTCGACTTCACGACGCCGGGCACCTGGCCGAGCGAACCCAGCTGGCGCAATGCGATACGCGACATTTTCAGTTTGCGGTAATAACCGCGTGGACGACCGGATACTTCGCAACGATTGCGAATGCGAACCTTGGTCGAATTCCGTGGCAGTTCTGCCAGCTGGATTGTCGCGCGGAAGCGCTCATCCAGCGGAAGCGACTGGTTCATCACGATTGCCTTCAAACGGGCACGCTTTGCAGCATACTGCTTGACGAGCAAACCACGGCGCTTGTTCTTTTCGACTGCGCTAGTCTTTGCCATTTCAAATACCTCGCTACGCTTGCCGTTACTGCCGGAAGGGGAAGTTGAAGGCGCGCAGGAGAGCGCGGGCTTCATCATCCGTCTTTGCAGTCGTGCAAACGATGATGTCCATGCCCCAGATCTGATCAACCTTATCGTAGTTGATCTCCGGGAACACGATGTGTTCCTTGATGCCCATGGCGAAGTTGCCACGACCGTCAAAGCTCTTCGGGTTCAGACCACGGAAATCTCGAACGCGCGGCAGCGCGATCGTGATCAGGCGATCCAGGAATTCATACATGCGCTCTTTACGAAGGGTAACCTTCGTGCCGATCGGCATATTCTCACGTACCTTGAAGGTAGCGATCGAATTACGCGCCCGGGTAATAACCGGCTTCTGACCAGCAATCAATGCCAGATCTTCAGCTGCGACAGTTGGCTTCTTGGAATCAGCCGTAGCTTCGCCAACGCCCATGTTGAGAACAACTTTGGTGATGCGGGGAATCTGCATCTCGTTGTCATATTTGAACTGCTCGAGAAGGTCTTTACGTACCACTTCCAGGTACTGCTTCTTCAAGCGTGGTTCGATCTTTGCACTGGTATTAGCCATCGATCAGGTCTCCTGAGCGCTTTGCTACACGTACCTTCTTGCCGTCTTCAAGAACCTTGAAGCCAACGCGGGTCGGCTTGCCATCCTTGGGGTCGGCGATCGCGAGGTTCGACAGATGGAGCGGCGCTTCTTTCGAAATGATGCCGGCTTCCTGGGTCTGTGTCTGCTTCTGGTGACGCTTGACAACATTAACGCCGCGAACGAGCGCCTGCTCGTCCTTCGGCAAAACTTTGATTACTTCGCCGGTACGGCCCTTGTCCTTACCAGCAAGAACGACAACGCGGTCGCCTTTACGGATCTTCTGCATCGTCTGCTCCTTTAGAGTACTTCTGGAGCCAGCGAGATGATCTTCATATGGCTCTTTGCGCGGAGTTCGCGCGGAACCGGTCCGAAGATACGCGTGCCGATAGGCTCTTTCTTGTTGTCGATCAGGACGGCGGCGTTCTTGTCGAAACGAATAACGCTCCCATCCGCGCGACGGATATCCTTGGCGGTACGAACAACCACCGCCTTCATCACGTCACCTTTTTTAACACGGCCGCGCGGAATTGCTTCCTTGATCGAAACGACAATAATGTCGCCGACCGAAGCATATTTCCGCTTCGAGCCGCCCAGCACCTTGATGCACATGACACGACGTGCGCCGGAATTATCCGCGACGTCGAGGTTTGTTTGCATCTGAATCATGACTAGCCGCCTTCTTCTTGTTCAACCGGACTGGGCTTTCCTTGCCCCTCGCGATTGTTGCGTACTTACATACAGATAATTAATATTAACTTGCTGGGGCGTCTGTAACGACAACCCAACGCTTGTCTTTCGAAATCGGCTTCGATTCCTGGATGGAAACGGCATCGCCGACTTTGAACTGGTTATTCTCGTCGTGCGCCTTGTACTTCTTGGACTGGCGCACAGTCTTCTGGAGGAGCGGGTGCGAATAGCGCCGCTCGACCTTGACCACGACGGTCTTGTCGTTTTTGTCGCTGACGACAACGCCCTGCAGAATGCGTTTAGGCATGGTTTTCTTCCTTAAGCCTTGCTCTCGACCGCTTTCTGGCGGGCGACTGTCTTGATGCGCGCGATATCACGGCGGATCTGCCGGACACGTGCGGTTTTTTCCAACTGGCCAGTCGCCTTCTGGAAGCGCAGGTTGAACTGCTCTTTCTTCAGCGTAGCCAACTCTTCATTCAACTGATCGAGGCTCAAGGCCCGGACTTCTGCGGATTTCATAGCATCCACCCCTTATTCTGCGATGCGCTGAATAAAGCGCGTCTTGACCGAAAGCTTGGCAGCACCAAGGCGAAGAGCCTCACGAGCCACATCTTCCGGAACGCCGTCGAGTTCAAACATGACGCGGCCTGGTGCTACACGAGATGCCCAGTAGTCCACGGAACCCTTACCTTTACCCATGCGGACTTCGGTAGGCTTCGATGTTACGGGCACATCCGGGAAAATCCGGATCCACACACGGCCGGCACGTTTCATGTGACGGGTAATTGCACGGCGAGCGGCTTCGATCTCACGCGCGGTAACGCGGTTCGGCTCGAGGGCCTTCAGGCCGAAAGCACCAAAATTAAGATCCGTGCCGCCTTTCGACGCGCCGTGGATACGGCCCTTGAACTGCTTGCGGAACTTTGTGCGCTTAGGCTGCAGCATTGTTCTCTACTCCAAAATTCTCTTTCCGGAAAGACGCTATTTTAAGCGTTTTCGCGGCGACGGTTCTGACCCTGATGACCATCACCTTCAACAGCGCGACGTTCGGAGGCCATTGGGTCATGCTCAAGGATCTCGCCCTTGAATACCCAGACCTTGACGCCGCAGATGCCGTAGGCGGTGTGTGCTTCAGCAGTTCCGTAGTCGATATCGGCACGAAGTGTATGCAAAGGCACGCGACCTTCGCGGTACCATTCCATACGCGCAATTTCCGCGCCGCCGAGACGACCCGAGCAATTGATACGAATGCCTTCTGCACCAAGACGCATGGCCGACTGAACGGCACGCTTCATGGCACGGCGGAATGCAACACGGCGTTCCAGCTGCTGAGCGATGGACTGCGCAACCAGGACTGCATCTGTTTCCGGCTTGCGGACTTCAACGATATTGAGCGCTGTTTCCGCGTTTGTCATTTCTGACAGCTTGCGGCGCAGCTTCTCGATATCGGCGCCCTTCTTGCCGATGATCAGACCCGGACGGGCAGCATGGATCGTCACGCGGCACTTCTTGTGCGGACGCTCGATCACCACCTTGGAAATGGCAGCCTGCTTCAGCTCGTCCATCAGATACTTGCGGATCTTCAGGTCTTCATGCAGCAGCTTGCCGTATTCACCTGTGTTCGCGTACCAACGCGAGTCCCAGGTCCGGTTGATGCCAAGGCGGAAGCCAACCGGATTAATCTTCTGGCCCATTATGCGGCCTCCCCTTTTTCCTCAGCTTCGCGGACAACGATCGTCAGATGCGAGAATGGCTTCTCGATCCGGCTTGCACGACCGCGACCACGAACATGGAAACGCTTCATCACGATTGACTTGCCAACGTAGGCTTCAGCAACAACCAGAGCATCAACATCCAGGTCATGGTTGTTCTCTGCGTTGGCGATAGCTGATTCGAGAGTCTTTTTCACCGTCCCTGCAATCCGCTTGCGCGAAAATTCCAGATCGGCAAGAGCGGCGTTAACCTTCTTGCCACGGATCAAAGCAGCCACCAGATTTAGCTTCTGAGGGCTGATACGGAGCGTACGGGCAACGGCTTTCGCCTCGTTGTCCTTAAGCTGGCGCGGAGCCTTAGCCTTGCCCATCTTTATTTCCTCTTCGCTTTCTTGTCCGCGCCGTGACCGTAATAGGTACGCGTCGGAGCGAATTCACCAAACTTGTGTCCGATCATCTCTTCGTTGACCGAAACCGGCACATGCTTGTTACCGTTGTACACACCGAAGGTCAGACCGACGAACTGTGGCAGGATCGTGGAGCGACGGCTCCAGATCTTGATAACTTCACTGCGACCGCCCTCACGTACCTTCTCAGCCTTCTTGAGAAGATAGCCATCGATGAACGGGCCTTTCCAAACTGAACGAGCCATTTCAGACTACCTCTCTTACTTCTTGCGCTGATGACGCGAACGAGCGATGAACTTGTCCGTCGACTTGTTGGAGCGCGTCTTCTTGCCCTTCGTGGGCTTGCCCCACGGAGAAACAGGATGACGACCACCTGACGTACGACCTTCACCACCACCGTGCGGGTGATCAACCGGGTTCATGGCAACACCGCGAACGTGCGGGCGCTTGCCAAGCCAACGGCTGCGGCCGGCCTTACCAAGGCTGATGTTGCCATGGTCAGGATTGGATACTGCACCGACCGTGGCGAAGCACGAACCGTGGACGAGGCGCTGTTCACCCGAATTCAGGCGAAGGATTGCCATGCCCTGGTCGCGGCCGACGAGCTGCGCATAGGTACCGGCGGAACGGGCGATCTGACCGCCCTTGCCTGGCTTCATCTCCACATTGTGGATGATGGTGCCGACCGGGATCGACGACAATGGCATCGCATTGCCTGGCTTCACGTCCGTCTGTGCGCCAGCGATAACGCTGTCGCCGACAGCCAGACGCTGCGGAGCCAGGATGTAGCTCAGCTCACCGTCTTCGTAGCGGATGAGAGCAATGAATGCGGTCCGGTTCGGATCGTATTCAAGGCGTTCAACCTTGGCAGCCACGTCATGCTTGCGGCGCTTGAAATCTACAAAGCGGTATGTGCGCTTGTGACCACCACCCTGGTAGCGTGCAGTGACGCGACCGGAGTTGTTACGACCACCCTTTGAATGAAGACCTTCGGTCAGAGCCTTGACGGGCTTGCCCTTGTAGAGCTCCGAGCGGTCCACGATGACCAGCTGACGCTGGCTTGGTGTGGTTGGATTATAATGTTTGAGTGCCATTGTCTTTACTCCACGGCCCCTCAGAGACCAGTCGAAACATCGATCGACTGCCCTTCGGCAAGCGTCACGATAGCTTTCTTGACATCACTCTGGCGCCCGACGATGCCGCGGAACCGCTTCACCTTGCCTTTGCGCACAGCTGTATTGACTGCAGTTACCTTCACGCGAAACAGCGCTTCGACTGCGGCCTTGATTTCCGGCTTCGTTGCCTTGCGGGCCACGTTGAAGACGACCTGGTTATGTTCGGAAACCAGGGTCGACTTTTCGGTGATAACCGGGCTGACGATCACGTCGTAATGGCGAAGATCGGTCATTTGAAACGCTCCTCGAGAGCTTCAACTGCAGCCTTGGAAAGCACGAGCTTGCCGCGACGCAGGATGTCATAAACATTGATGCCCTGAATTGGCAGAACATCGATGTTCGGGATGTTCGAAGCAGCGCGACGGAAATTCGCATCAATCTCGGCACCGCCGATGAGAAGCGCATTTTCGAAGCCCAGCTTGGCGAACTGCGAAACAAGTACCTTTGTCTTGGCATCGGCAGCGGCCAGCTCATCGATGATGATGAGCTCGGAAGCCTTTACCTTGGCAGACAGGGCATGACGGAGCGCAAGAGCGCGTACCTTCTTCGGCAGGTCATGTTCGTGGCTGTGAACAACCGGACCATGCGCCTTACCACCGCCGCGGAACTGCGGAGCACGTGCAGAATGGTGACGGGCGCGGCCCGTACCCTTCTGCTTGTACATCTTGGCGCCGGTGCGTGCGATTTCCGAACGACCCTTTGCCTTATGTGTTCCCTGCTGCTTGCGGGCGAGCTGGTAACGGACCATGCGCTGAAGGATATCGTCGCGTGGCTCAAGGCCGAAAATCTCTTCCGAGAGCTTCACCTTGCCGGCGTCTTTGCCTTCAAGTGTTGTAATTGTGAGATCCATTATACGGCTCCCTCAGTCGTCTGAGCTACTTCTGCATCAGACACAGCTGCTGCGGCGTTTGCGGCCTGGCGAACACCAGCTGGCTTGGGGGCAGTTGCCGGCAGCGCTACCTTGACGGCATCGCGTACCAGGATCCATGCACCCTTGGAGCCAGGAACAGCACCACGAACGAGAATAAGACCACGATCCAGATCCGTCGAAACGACTTCGATGTTCTGGGTCGTCACGCGGGTCTGACCCATGTGACCGGCCATCTTCTTGCCCTTGAACACTTTACCCGGGTCCTGACGCTGACCGGTCGAACCGTGAGCGCGGTGTGTTACCGAGTTACCGTGTGTGGCGCGGTGACCACCGAAGTTGTGGCGCTTCATCGAACCGGCAAAACCTTTACCGATCGACGTACCCGTCACATCAACCTTCTGACCAGCAACGAAATGTTCGGCCGTGATCTCAACACCGACATCCAAGAGGTTGTCGGCAGAAACGCGGAACTCAGCCACTTTCGCCTTTGGCTCAACGGAGGCCTTCGCGAAATGACCGCGCAATGCCTGCGTTGTATTCTTTACTTTGGCCAGTCCAACACCGAGCTGAACAGCTGTGTAGCCATTCTTCTCGACTGTACGCTGAGCCACGACATGGCAATTCTCCATACGAAGAACTGTCACAGGTACATGCTCACCTGCGTCATTGTAGACGCGAGTCATGCCCAGCTTCTGTGCAATTACACCTGAACGCATCGGTTCGTCCTTCCGTCCTCAAGCCTTACAGCTTGATCTCGACATCAACACCAGCGGAAAGATCGAGCTTCATCAGCGCGTCTACTGTCTGCGGGGTTGGGTCTACGATATCGAGAAGACGCTTATGAGTGCGCATCTCGAACTGTTCGCGGCTCTTCTTGTCGATGTGCGGCGAGCGGTTTACTGTGAACTTCTCGATCCGTGTAGGAAGCGGGATCGGTCCGCGCACATTGGCACCGGTACGCTTGGCAGTCGACACGATTTCCCGCGTCGAATCGTCAAGGATCCGATGATCAAACGCCTTGAGGCGAATGCGGATGTTTTGACCGTTCATTTCATCTTTTCCTTGTTTAGCGGAGACGCCTATAGCAGGCGCCTCTGCATAAAACCTTAATATTATTCAATGATCGAAGCGACGATGCCTGCACCGACGGTGCGGCCACCTTCACGGATAGCGAAGCGCAGCTTCTCTTCCATTGCGATCGGCACGATCAGCGTCACATCAACCGAGATGTTGTCGCCGGGCATGACCATTTCCGTGCCTTCCGGCAGCGTCACCACGCCCGTCACGTCGGTCGTGCGGAAGTAGAACTGCGGACGGTAGTTGGAGAAGAATGGCGTATGACGGCCACCTTCGTCCTTCGTCAGGATGTAGGCTTCTGCCTTGAACTTCGTGTGCGGCTTGACCGAACCTGGCTTGGCAAGGATCTGGCCGCGCTCGACGTCTTCACGGCCAACGCCGCGGATCAGCGCGCCGATGTTGTCGCCGGCCTGGCCCTGGTCGAGCAGCTTGCGGAACATTTCAACGCCGGTCACCGTCGTCTTCGTCGTCGGCTTGATGCCGATGATTTCAACTTCTTCACCGACCTTGACGATACCGCGTTCAACGCGGCCCGTCACAACCGTACCACGACCCGAGATCGAGAACACGTCTTCGATCGGCATCAGGAACGGCTGGTCAACCGGACGCTCCGGCGTCGGGATGTACTTGTCGACTTCCGCCATCAGCGCGCGCACCGCGTCTTCGCCGATTTCCTTGTTGGAATCTTCCAGTGCAGCCAGCGCCGAACCCTTGACGATCGGCACATCGTCGCCCGGGAAGTCGTACTTCGACAGAAGCTCGCGCACTTCCAGTTCAACCAGTTCCAGAAGCTCGGCATCGTCAACCTGGTCGACCTTGTTCAGGAAAACCACGATCGCCGGAACGCCAACCTGACGGGCCAGCAGGATGTGCTCGCGCGTCTGCGGCATCGGGCCGTCGGCTGCCGATACAACCAGGATCGCGCCGTCCATCTGCGCCGCACCGGTGATCATGTTCTTCACATAGTCGGCGTGGCCGGGGCAATCGACGTGCGCGTAGTGGCGCGCTGCCGTCTCGTACTCGACGTGTGCCGTCGAAATGGTGATGCCGCGCGCCTTTTCTTCCGGTGCCGCGTCGATCTGGTCGTACGCCTTGAACTCTCCGAAATACTTCGTAATCGCTGCCGTCAACGATGTCTTGCCATGGTCAACGTGACCAATCGTGCCGATGTTGACGTGCGGCTTGTTACGTTCAAACTTGCTCTTAGCCATCTGAGCTCTCCGTTATATGTTCGCCTGCTCAGGCTTAACTCAACTGTCACGCGCAACCGTCAGGGTTACGCAAACTTCTTCTGAATTTCCTGTGCGACTGCTGTCGGAACAGGTTCGTAGTGATCAAACTGCATCGTGTACTGTGCACGACCCTGGCTCATCGAACGCAGCGTGTTCACATAACCAAACATGTTGGCCAGCGGCACGTTTGCATTGACGACCGTAGCAATGCCACGGGCTTCGGTACCCGAAATCTGACCACGACGTGAATTCAGATCGCCGATTACGTCACCGACATAATCTTCAGGCGTTACAACTTCGACCTTCATGATCGGCTCGAGCAGTTGAGCACCGGCTTCGCGGGCAGCTTCGCGGAATGCCGCACGGCCTGCGATTTCGAATGCCAGAACCGACGAGTCGACATCATGGTAGGCACCGTCGATCAGCGTGGCTTTCACGCCGAGCATCGGGAAGCCTGCGAGCGGACCCGCACCCATGACGCTTTCAATACCCTTCTGAACGCCCGGAATGTATTCCTTCGGTACAGAGCCGCCGACGATCTTCGATTCGAAGATGAAATCGTCGCCATCGTGGGGTTCGAAGATGATCTTGACGCGAGCGAACTGACCCGAACCACCCGACTGCTTCTTGTGGGTGTAGTCCTGTTCCTTCTTGCGTGTGATCGATTCGCGGTAGGCAACCTGCGGCTGACCAACATTCGCCTCGACCTTGAACTCGCGACGCATACGGTCAACGAGAATGTCGAGATGAAGTTCGCCCATGCCGGCGATGATTGTCTGACCCGACTCTTCATCCGACTTGACGCGGAATGAAGGATCTTCAGCAGCAAGACGGTTCAGCGCAATGCCCATCTTTTCCTGGTCGGCCTTGGTCTTCGGTTCGATCGCGATTTCGATAACCGGATCGGGGAATTCCATGCGTTCCAGGATAACCGGCTTCAGCGGATCGCAGAGCGTGTCACCTGTCGTTGTTTCTTTCAGGCCTGCCAGAGCAACGATGTCGCCGGCAAACGCTTCTTCAATGTCTTCACGCGAGTTGGAATGCATCTGCAGCATACGGCCGATACGTTCGCGCTTGTTCTTGACTGTGTTGTCGAGCGAAACGCCCTTGGTCAGCTTGCCGGAATAGATGCGGCAGAAAGTCAGCGAACCAACGAACGGATCGTTCATGATCTTGAATGCGAGCATCGACAGAGGCTCTTCATCCGAAGACTTGCGGGTTGTTTCGCCATCGGTCTTCGGGTCGATACCCTTGATCGAAGGAACGTCAACCGGCGAAGGCAGGTATTCAACAACACCATCAAGCAGAGGCTGTACGCCCTTGTTCTTGAAGGCCGAACCGCAGAATACCGGATGGAATTCAACACGGCAGGTACCGGTGCGGATCAGAGCGCGCAGAGCGTCGTTGTCAGGCATGTTGCCTTCCAGATACGCTTCCATCGCAGCTTCATCGACTTCAACGGCAGCTTCGATCAGCTTTTCGCGGTATTCTTCAGCCTTGGCTTGCAGATCAGCAGGGATCTCAACGACATCCCACTGCGCACCCAGCTGCTCATCACGCCAGACCAGAGCCTTCATTTCGATCAGATCGACGACGCCCTTGAATTCTGTCTCTGCACCGATCGGCAGCTGCATGACAACAGCCTTGGCACCAAGACGGGTCTTGACCATTTCAACGCAGCGATCGAAATCGGCGCCGGTCTTGTCCATCTTGTTGACGAAGATCATGCGCGGAACATGATACTTCTCAGCCTGACGCCAAACGGTTTCCGTCTGCGGCTCTACGCCGGCATTGGCATCGAGCAGTGCAATCGCACCGTCGAGAACGCGCAGCGAGCGCTCGACTTCAATCGTGAAGTCGACGTGGCCTGGCGTGTCGATGATGTTGAAGCGACGCTTCTTGCCATCACGGCCTGTCCAGTAGGTGGTGGTTGCAGCGGACGTGATCGTGATGCCACGCTCCTGCTCCTGCTCCATCCAATCCATGGTTGCAGCGCCATCATGGACTTCACCGATTTTGTGCGACTTGCCGGTGTAATAAAGAATACGCTCGGTCGTCGTCGTCTTGCCGGCGTCGATGTGCGCCATAATACCGAAATTACGGTAGTCTTCGATTTTATATTCGCGGGCCATGATATGGTGCCTTCAAGAATAGGGTTTCGACGATTACCAGCGGTAATGCGAGAATGCGCGGTTGGCTTCTGCCATGCGATGCGTGTCTTCACGCTTCTTCACAGCCGAGCCACGGTTGTTTGCCGCATCCAGGAGTTCGCCGGACAGGCGATCAATCATCGTGGTCTCATTGCGACCGCGAGCAGCATTGATCAGCCAACGGATGGCAAGAGCCTGACGACGCTCTGGACGAACATCGACCGGAACCTGGTATGTTGCACCACCAACACGGCGCGAGCGCACTTCAACGTGCGGCGCAACATTGTCGAGGGCCTGATGGAACAGGGCAACCGGCTCCTGCTTGCTCTTGGCTTCAACCGACTCAAGCGCACCGTAAACGATACGCTCAGCGATCGACTTCTTGCCATGATGCATGACTGCATTCATGAATTTCGTCAGAACGAGATCGCCGAACTTTGGATCCGGGTTAATCTCACGCTTTTCTGCACTATGGCGTCTGGACATACTTTTTGTCTCTTATCTGCATCGGGTTGACCTACCTGGTGGCCAAAGTCCCGGAAAATCTTACTTCGGACGCTTTGCACCGTACTTGGAACGGCGCTGCTTACGGTTCTTGACGCCCTGCGTATCGAGAACACCACGGATGATGTGGTAACGAACGCCCGGCAAATCCTTGACACGGCCGCCGCGGATCATCACGACAGAGTGTTCCTGAAGGTTGTGGCCTTCACCCGGAATGTATCCGATAACTTCGAAGCCATTCGTCAGACGCACCTTGGCAACCTTACGCAGAGCCGAGTTCGGCTTCTTCGGGGTCGTCGTATAGACGCGGGTGCAAACGCCGCGCTTCTGCGGGTTTTCCTGCAAGGCAGGAACTTTATTGCGCTTTACCGGCGCAGTGCGCGGCTTGCGGATCAACTGGTTTACGGTAGGCATTCAACCTTCCCTCTTTCACAAATCTCGTATCTTCGCCCGTCAGGGCCGTTTCAGCGCCATGCTCATGCACGAATTCGGGCAACTAAACCACCGCGAGGGTGGTTGCCCGAATAAAAGCAGAGGAAGCCTTAAGAGCTTCATGCGAGCGGCAAATTGCATTTCGATCGTAAAACGAACCCTGTTTGAGATGAACTCCAGAGCGTGTCGCTCCGAAACAGCCAATCTCACATCGGCTCAGATGTGCTGCTGATACTTTGTCCCCTGCTCCACGTCAAGCCTGAACACCAAATTTTATTAAGGTTTGGAGCGTTTTGGGGCGCTTTGCGGCCTGATGGTAAGATTGTTTCGCGTAAAGAGCGCGAATTCAAGCAATCTTTCGCATCGTGCACAGAGATTTAAGGCTTTGGCGAGACGCCTGCGGCCATTTTGGCTAGTCTTATGGCTTGTAACACACAGATTCGGGAATCATTAACATGTCCACTGCCCCTGCCGACTCAAAGCCGGTCCACCTCATCGTTGCCGACGTCTGGAAGAAAGGCGAGGAAGAGCCGCTGCAGGTGCATGTTCTCCTGATGAACGACGATGCCGACGGGCTGGTTGAAACCGCCCTGCAGATTCTGGCCAATGAAGGCTATGAAGAGGCTGAACTCCTGGAGATCGGCACGCTGACAAGCGAGCCGGAGGAAGAACCCCACCTCTCCGCCTGGAAGACCGCCCTCACCGGCCAGGCCGCGCTGATCGAGTTTGACCAATGAACTAGAGGGGCTGGCATTACGCTCGCCTGCCCATCAGCATTCACCTCATAGCTCAAACAAAAAGGCCGCCCCGAAAGGCGGCCTTTTCAATGTCGTCGTGTGCAACCGGCTTATTCGGCCGGGGTGCCTGTCATGTCGGTCAGCATGGCGTCGACCTTGGCAGCACCGGCTCCGCTTTCCTTGCGGCGCTCGTCGATGATCAGCTCGTCGCGGGCACCGGCAATGCGGCGGATCTGCTTGACCGTTCCACCCGTACCAGCCGGGATCAGACGGCCAACGATGACGTTTTCCTTCAGGCCCTGCAGCGCATCCATCTTGCCGGCGACGGCAGCTTCCGTGAGGACGCGTGTCGTTTCCTGGAAGGACGCAGCCGAGATGAAGGACGGCGTCTGCAGCGAAGCCTTGGTGATACCCAGGAGAACCGGAGTACCGTAACCTGGCTTCTTGCCATCTTCCTCGAGACGTTCGTTGATCTCGTCCAGCTCGATCCGGTCGACATGGTCACCGGCGATGAAGCCAGTGTCACCGGATTCGGTGATTTCGACCTTCTGCAGCATCTGGCGGACAATCACTTCGATGTGCTTGTCGTTGATCAGAACGCCCTGCAGACGATAGACTTCCTGGATTTCATTGACGAGATACGAAGCGAGTGCTTCCACGCCCTTGATGGCCAGAATGTCATGCGGTGCCGGGTTGCCGTCGAGGATGTAATCGCCCTTTTCGATCGCATCGCCATCCTGAAGATGGAAAGGCTTGCCCTTGGGGATCAGATACTCAACTGGCTCGAGCGTCTCGTCGTTCGGTTCGATGACGATGCGGCGCTTGTTCTTGTAGTCGCGGCCAAAACGAACCGTACCATCGATTTCGGCGATGATCGCATGGTCCTTCGGACGGCGTGCTTCGAACAGTTCCGCAACGCGCGGCAGACCACCGGTGATGTCCTTGGTCTTGGCGCTTTCCATCGGGATACGAGCAAGAACGTCACCCGCCTTCACGTGCGAGCCGGGCTCAACCGACAGGATCGATTCAACCGACAGCTGGAAGCGTGCATCGCCGCCCTTTGCCAGTTTCAGAACCTTGCCGGCCTTGTCCTTGACAACGATGCAAGGCTTCAGGTCCGAACCGCGCGGTGTCGAACGCCAGTCGATGACCACGCGCTTGGTGATACCGGTGGACTCGTCCGTCGTTTCCGAAACGGAGAGACCGTCGACCATGTCTTCGAATTCGACATGACCTTCGACTTCCGTCATGACCGGGCGGGTATAAGGATCCCACTCGGCAACGCGCTGGCCGCGCTTAACCGTATCGCCGTCATCGACATAGATGCGCGAACCGTAGGTGACGCGGTGTGTCGCCCGTTCCTTGCCTGTCGCATCAAGAATGACAACAGCCATGTTACGGCCCATGACAACCAGATGGCCGTCGGAGTTGCGAACCACGTTGCGGTTACGGATCTGTACCGTGCCTTCATAGCTGGCTTCGAGGAACGACTGATCCACAACCTGCGCCGTACCACCAAGGTGGAACGTACGCATCGTCAGCTGCGTGCCTGGCTCACCGATCGACTGAGCGGCGATAACGCCGACAGCTTCACCCTGATTCACAGGCGTACCACGGGCCAGATCGCGGCCGTAGCACTTGGCGCAGATGCCGCCACGGGTCTCACAGGTGAGAGCCGAACGGATGCGGATGGACTGAACGCCCGCCTTTTCGATGGCATCGATATCGAACTCGTCGATGATGTTGCCGCCGGTAACCAGAACGTCACCCGTCAACGGATGCAGGATGTCTTCGAGCGCCGTACGGCCGAGAACACGCTGGCCAATGGTCGCAACGACCTGACCGGCATCAACGATCGGCTGCATGGTGAGGCCCGTTGTCGTGCCGCAATCCACGGAGATGACGATGCAATCCTGCGCGACGTCGACGAGACGGCGTGTCAGGTAACCGGAGTTGGCCGTCTTCAAGGCGGTATCGGCAAGACCCTTACGGGCACCGTGGGTCGAGTTGAAGTACTCGTTCACGGTCAGGCCTTCCTTGAAGTTCGAAATGATCGGCGTTTCGATGATTTCGCCCGAAGGTTTGGCCATCAGTCCGCGCATGCCGCCCAGCTGGCGCATCTGGTTCGGCGAACCACGGGCACCCGAGTGCGACATCATGTAGATCGAGTTCATCTGCTTCTGGCGGCCAGTGACAGGATCGAACTCGACAGCCTTAATGCGGGCCATCATTTCGTCAGCGACCTTCTCGGTGCACTTGCCCCAAGCGTCGACGACCTTGTTGTACTTCTCGCCCTGGGTGATCAGGCCGTCATTGTACTGCTGTTCGTATTCGGTCGCCAAAGCTTCGGTCTCGGCAACGAGCTTCGCCTTGGTTTCCGGAATGACCATGTCGTCCTTGCCGAAGGAAATACCGGCACGGCAGGCGTGGCTGAAACCGAGCTGCATGATACGATCGCAGAAAATGACCGTCTCTTTCTGTCCGCAATGGCGATAGACCGTGTCGATCATCTTGGAGATGTTCTTCTTGGTCATTTCCTGGTTGCAGATGTCGAAAGGCACGTTGTGGTGCTTCGGCAGCAGCTCACCGATGATCATGCGGCCAGGCGTCGTGTCGAAAATCTTCGACGTCGGCTTGCCGTCCGCATCAATGCTCTTGAAGCGGCCCTTGATCTTGGTGTGCAGGGTGACAGCACCGCTGCCAATGGCGTGATGCAGTTCACCGATATCGGCAAAAGCCATGCCTTCGCCCGGCTCTTTCGCCGCAACGATCGACAGATAGTACAGGCCCAGAACCATGTCCTGTGACGGAACGATAACCGGCAGACCGTTTGCAGGGTGCAGGATGTTGTTCGTCGACATCATCAGAACGCGGGCTTCAAGCTGCGCTTCCAGGGAAAGCGGAACGTGAACAGCCATCTGGTCACCGTCGAAGTCCGCGTTGAATGCGGTACAGACGAGCGGATGCAGCTGGATAGCCTTGCCTTCGATCAGGATGGGTTCGAACGCCTGGATGCCAAGACGGTGCAGCGTCGGCGCACGGTTCAGAAGAACCGGGTGCTCGCGGATGACCTCGTCAAGGATGTCCCAGACTTCCGGCTTTTCCTTTTCAACCAGCTTCTTCGCCTGCTTGACGGTCGAGGAATAACCCTTGGCGTCGAGACGGGCATAGATGAACGGCTTGAACAGTTCGAGCGCCATCTTCTTCGGCAGACCGCACTGGTGCAGCTTCAGTTCCGGACCGGTCACGATGACCGAACGGCCGGAATAGTCGACGCGCTTGCCGAGCAGGTTCTGACGGAAGCGGCCCTGCTTGCCCTTGAGCATGTCGGACAGCGACTTCAGCGGACGCTTGTTGGCACCGGTGATCACGCGGCCGCGACGGCCGTTGTCGAACAGTGCATCAACCGATTCCTGAAGCATGCGCTTCTCGTTGCGGATGATGATGCCAGGTGCGCGCAGTTCGATCAGGCGCTTCAGACGGTTGTTACGGTTGATCACACGACGATAGAGGTCGTTGAGATCGGACGTCGCAAAGCGGCCGCCATCCAGCGGAACAAGCGGGCGCAGGTCCGGCGGAATGACCGGAACGATCTTCATGATCATCCATTCCGGACGGTTACCCGATTCCAGGAAGTTTTCGACGATCTTCAGACGCTTCATCAGCTTCTTCTGCTTCAGATCCGAAGTCGTTGTCGCCAGCTCTTCACGCAGATCGCCGGCAATCTTCTCCAGATCCATGGAAGCCAGAAGCTCATGGATAGCTTCCGCGCCGATCAGTGCCGTGAAGGAATCTTCACCGAACTCATCGACAGCGATCATGTATTCTTCCTCTGAAAGCAGCTGATGCTCTTTCAGGGATGTCAGGCCGGGCTCGGTCACGATGTAGTTCTCGAAATAGAGAACGCGCTCGATGCCCTTGAGGGTCATGTCGAGCAATGTGCCGATACGGCTTGGCAGAGACTTCAGGAACCAGATGTGCGCAACCGGGGCTGCGAGTTCGATATGGCCCATGCGCTCACGGCGAACGCGCGACAGCGTTACTTCCACGCCGCACTTTTCGCAGATGATGCCCTTGTATTTCATACGCTTGTACTTGCCGCACAAGCATTCATAGTCCTTGATCGGCCCGAAGATCCGAGCACAGAAGAGACCATCCCGCTCAGGCTTGAATGTGCGGTAGTTGATCGTCTCCGGCTTCTTGATCTCACCGTATGACCAGGACAGAATCTTCTCAGGGCTGGCAATCGAAATCCGGATGGAATCGAATGCCTGTACAGGCACCTGAGGATTGAAAAGATTCATGACCTCTTGGTTCATGCCGTTTCTCCATGGGGCAAAAATTGCCCTCTGCTTGCGATGGAATGATCCGCCGTCGCGGGTCCATCTAGATCAAATGCCGCTTCTGCAGCGGCTCGAAACAAAATGGTCGGGTGCGCGGCAAACCGCGCACCCCAACTTTTTTACTCTGCCGCGTCAGGCAAAGCCTGCTGCTCTTGCTGGCGTGTATCGTCCAGCTCGACATTGAGACCGAGCGAACGCATTTCCTTGACGAGAACGTTGAAGCTCTCCGGAATACCGGCCTCGAACGTATCGTCACCGCGGACGATCGCTTCATAGACCTTGGTACGGCCGGCGACGTCATCGGACTTGACCGTGAGCATTTCCTGCAGCGTGTAGGCCGCACCGTATGCTTCCAGGGCCCAGACCTCCATTTCACCGAAACGCTGACCGCCGAACTGGGCCTTGCCGCCCAGGGGCTGCTGCGTCACGAGCGAGTATGGTCCGATCGAACGGGCATGGATCTTGTCGTCGACCAGGTGGTGCAGCTTCAGCATGTAGATGTAGCCGACAGTCACCTGACGATCGAAAGTTTCACCCGTACGTCCGTCATAGAGCGTCGACTGACCGGAAGCCTTCAGACCCGCCTGCTCCAGCATCACATTGATGTCCGGCTCATGCGCACCGTCAAACACCGGCGTTGCAATCGACACGCCGCGCTTCATCTGCTCACCAAGACGCACGATGCTCTCGTCGTCATAGTTGCGGACTGGCTCGTTCCGGTCGTTGTCGGGGATGATCGACTCGATCGTCGCCCGCAGCGGCTGGATATCGCCCTGACCACTGGCCGCATACTGCGCCTTGTAGGCTTCGATCAGATCGCCGATCTTCTTGCCCATTCCGGCGCAGGCCCAGCCCAGATGCGTTTCCAGAATCTGGCCAACGTTCATGCGGCTTGGCACGCCAAGCGGATTGAGCACGATGTCGACATGCGTTCCGTCTTCGAGGAACGGCATATCTTCAACGGCGGCAATACGCGAGACAACACCCTTGTTGCCGTGACGGCCGGCCATCTTGTCGCCTGGCTGGATCTTGCGCTTCACAGCAACAAAGACCTTGACCATCTTCATGACGCCCGGAGGCATCTCGTCGCCGCGCTGTACCTTTTCGACCTTGTCCATGAAGCGCTGTTCGAGCAGCTTCTTGGAGTCGTCGTACTGGTTGCGCAGAGCTTCGATTTCGCCCTGAAGCTTTTCGTCCTCGACGGCGAACTGCCACCACTGGGAACGCGGGTGTTCACCCATGACTTCCGTCGTGACAACAGTGCCCTTCTTGAACGACTTCGGTCCGGCAACGGCAGGCTTGCCATTGAGAACGTCAGCCAGACGGCCATAGACGTTGCGGTCAAGAATAGCCTGTTCGTCGTCGCGGTCCTTGGCCAAACGCTCGATTTCCTCGCGTTCGATCGCCATGGCGCGTTCGTCCTTTTCAACGCCGTGGCGGTTGAAAACGCGAACTTCCACAACCGTGCCGTAAGTCCCGGGCGGCATGCGCATCGAGGTGTCACGGACATCGGAAGCCTTTTCACCGAAGATGGCGCGCAGAAGCTTCTCTTCCGGCGTCATCGGGCTTTCGCCCTTCGGCGTGATCTTGCCGACGAGAATGTCGCCGGGCTGAACTTCCGCACCGATGTAAACGATACCGGCTTCGTCCAGGTTCTTCAGGGCTTCTTCCGAAACGTTCGGAATGTCGCGCGTGATTTCTTCCGGTCCGAGCTTCGTATCGCGGGCCATGACTTCGAACTCCTCGATGTGGATCGAGGTGAAGACGTCATCCGAAACGATCTTTTCAGACAGAAGGATGGAGTCTTCGTAGTTGTAGCCGTTCCAAGGCATGAACGCGACCAGCACGTTGCGGCCGAGCGCCAGATCGCCCAGGTCCGTCGAAGGACCGTCGGCAATGATGTCACCCTTTTCGATCCGGTCGCCAACACGAACCAGCGGACGCTGATTGATGCAGGTGTTCTGGTTCGAACGCTGGAACTTCATCAGGCGGTAGATATCGACGCCTGATTTGCCCGGTACGAGGTCTTCCGTCGCACGGATAACGATACGCGTCGCATCGACCTGATCGACGATACCTGTGCGGCGTGCACCGATGGCGGCGCCGGAGTCACGGGCAACGATCGGCTCCATGCCGGTACCGACGAACGGTGCCTCGGCACGAACCAGAGGTACGGCCTGACGCTGCATGTTCGAGCCCATCAGAGCGCGGTTGGCGTCGTCGTTTTCCAGGAACGGAATGAGCGCTGCGGCAACCGATACGAGCTGCTTCGGCGACACGTCCATCAGATCCACGTTTTCACGCGGAGCCATCAGAACTTCACCCGCGTGACGGCAGACAACGAATTCGTCCGTGAAGGCACCGGAAGCGTCGAGTTCCACATTGGCCTGCGCCACGTGATACTTGGCTTCTTCCATCGCCGAGAGATAGACGACGTCGTCCGTGACCTTGCCGTCAACGATCCGGCGGTACGGGCTTTCGATGAAGCCGTACTTGTTGACCCGGGCAAAGGTTGCGAGCGAGTTGATCAGACCGATGTTCGGGCCTTCCGGCGTTTCAATCGGGCAGATACGGCCGTAATGCGTCGGGTGCACGTCGCGGACTTCGAAGCCGGCACGCTCGCGGGTCAGACCACCAGGTCCAAGTGCCGAAAGACGGCGCTTGTGGGTGATTTCCGAAAGCGGGTTGGTCTGATCCATGAACTGCGACAGCTGCGAGGAGCCGAAGAATTCGCGAACGGCAGCAGCTGCCGGCTTCGCATTGATCAGGTCCTGCGGCATCACGGTGTCGATTTCGATGGACGACATGCGTTCCTTGATGGCGCGCTCCATGCGGAGCAGGCCAACGCGGTACTGGTTTTCCATCAATTCGCCAACCGAACGCACGCGGCGGTTGCCGAGATTGTCGATGTCGTCGATTTCACCGCGACCGTCGCGCAGATCGACCAGCATCTTGACCACGGCAAGGATATCTTCCTTGCGCAGGATGCGGACTGTGTCTTCCGCATTCAGGTCGAGACGCATGTTCATCTTCACGCGGCCAACAGCCGAGAGATCATAACGCTCGCTATCGAAGAACAGCGACTTGAACATGGCTTCAGCCGAGTCGATTGTCGGCGGCTCACCGGGACGCATGACGCGATAGATGTCGAACAGGGCGTCCTGACGGCTCTCGTTCTTGTCAACAGCAAGCGTGTTGCGGATATACGGTCCGATATTGACATGGTCGATATCGAGAACGTTGATCTCGGCAACGCCTGTGTCGAGCAGAACCTTGAGCGTCTTCTCGTCCAGTTCGTCACCGGCTTCGAGATAGACTTCACCGGTTTCCATGTTGACGATGTCTTCGGCAAGATACATGCCGAACAGGTCGTCTTCCGTTGCCTTGATGAACTTCAGGCCCTTCTCAGCAAGCTGCTTGGCAGCACGGGCTGTCAGCTTCTTGCCGGACTCGAGAATGACTTCACCGGTATCGGCATCGACAACGTCGGTTGTCGCCTTGAAACCGCGGAAACGATCGACGGAGAACGGAATGCGCCAGGTGTCGCCGTCACGGCTGAACATCAGCGAATTGTAGAACGTCGACAGGATTTCTTCGCTGTCCATGCCCAGCGCCATCAGCAGCGATGTCGCAGGAATCTTGCGGCGGCGGTCGATACGCGCATAGACCACGTCCTTGGCATCGAACTCGATGTCAAGCCAGGAACCGCGGTAAGGAATGACGCGCGCAGCAAACAGCAGCTTGCCCGACGAATGGGTCTTGCCCTTGTCGTGATCGAAGAAAACGCCCGGCGAACGGTGCATCTGCGAAACGATGACGCGTTCGGTACCGTTGACGATGAACGTGCCGTTATCGGTCATGAGCGGCATGTCGCCCATGTAAACGTCCTGTTCCTTGATGTCCTTGATCGACTTGGCGCCCGTATCCTCGTCAATATCGAACACGATCAGGCGCAGCGTGACTTTCAGCGGTGCAGCATAGGTCAGATCGCGCTGACGGCATTCGTCAACGTCGAATTTTGGAGCTTCAAATTCATACTTGACGAATTCAAGCATGGAAGCGCCGGAGAAATCCTGGATCGGGAACACAGACTTGAACACAGCCTGCAGACCTTCATCAAGACGCCCGCCTTTCGGCTCCTCAACCATGAGGAACTGATCGTAGGAAGCCTTCTGAACCTCGATGAGGTTCGGCATCTCTGCGACTTCAGGGATCTTACCGAAAAACTTGCGTACGCGCCTACGACCGTTAAAAGTATGGGTCTGAGCCATCGTCGCTCCTCGTCTTTGCGCCAGCGGAAACTGGCATGTTTCTTAAAACCGCTTTTGCGGCCCCGTGAACGGGACAAAACCCGTTTCCTGAAAGCATCGGAATTGCCGTCAGGAAAAGGGTTCAGTACCGGGTTGCCCAAAAGGGCAGATCAGCGGACAGGGCTTGTCGCCCTGCCCGCCAAAAATGTTGGACTTACTTGAGTTCAACCTTGGCGCCAGCTGCTTCGAGCTGTGCCTTGATCTTGTCAGCTTCGTCCTTGGTAGCAGCTTCCTTGACTGGCTTGGGAGCAGCTTCAACGAGGTCCTTGGCTTCCTTGAGGCCGAGACCGGTGATTGCGCGGACTTCCTTGATCACGTTGATCTTGTTAGCGCCGGCATCGGTCAGAACGACGTCGAATTCAGTCTTTTCTTCAACGGCTGCAGCAGCTGCACCGCCGCCAGCGGCAGCAGCAACAGCAACAGGAGCAGCAGCAGAAACGCCCCACTTCTCTTCAAGAAGCTTGGAAAGTTCAGCAGCTTCCAGAACAGTCAGGTTGGACAGGTCGTCTACGATCTTTGCGAGATCAGTCATTTTGGTTTTCCTTTACAAGGTTCGATATATTGACAGCGAGAACGGCCTTATGCCGCTTCGTCCTTCCGGGCATAGGCGCCGAAAACGCGGGCAAGCTGGCCTGCCGGTGCGTTGACGATCTGAGCGATGCGCGTTGCTGGTGTCTGGATCATACCAACCAGCTTTGCACGCAACTCGTCGAGTGACGGCAGTGCGGCAAGAGCCTTCACGCCATCAGCGTCGAGAGTTGTTGCTCCCATCGAGCCACCGAGGATGACGAGCTTCTCGTTACCCTTGGCAAATTCGATGGCGATCTTTGGTGCCGTAATCGGATCATTCGAATAGGCAACAAGTGTCTGACCTGTGAACAGGTCAGAAATGCCTTCCGATTCCGTGCCCTGAAGAGCGATCTTGGCAAGGCGGTTCTTCGCGACTTTAACGGTGCCACCAGCATCACGCATCTTGGAGCGAAGATCGCTCAGCTGCGCAACGGTGAGACCGGTATAGTGGGCCACGACAACTGAACCGGAGTCCTTGAAGACGCCGTTCAGCCAAGTGACAAATTCGCGCTTTTCCGCTTTTTCCACTGTCTCTCTCCATTTGGCAGAAACGCACGGTGCGTCCCTGCCGGGTTGCCTTTTGTTGCAAGGCTTCAATCCGAAAACTGAAACCAAACAACACTTGAGGATCCTGTCCCCCCTGCTTCGCCGGAAATCCGGCTGCAAGCGAAAGGCAACTACGGTTCGAACCTTGTCTCGGTGGATTTTTCCACCCTAACAAAGCTGTTCCACGTCTCATGCAGGCTCATGACAATTAAGGCGAGCCACCTGCAATCTCGGACAGGATAACCGGACTTTCATCCGGTTATCCAGGCCCCGAAAGGCCTGGAATTCTTTAGAACTCAAGCCGTTAGGCCCGAGTTTTCACATCAGCTGTTACGCAGGGCGTACAGTCGACGGATCAACCTTGACGCCAACGCCCATCGTCGAAGAAATCGCGACGCGCTTGACGTATTCACCCTTGGCGCCTGCCGGCTTTGCCTTGGTGACGGCATCGGTGAATGCCTTGATGTTTTCTTCCAGCGCCTTGACATCGAACGATGCCTTGCCAACGCCGGCGTGAACGATACCGGCCTTCTCGACGCGGAACTCGACAGCGCCGCCCTTGGAAGCCTTGACCGCCGCCGTAACATCCGTCGTTACGGTGCCGACCTTCGGGTTCGGCATCATGCCGCGCGGGCCGAGAACCTTACCGAGACGGCCGACGAGCGGCATCATGTCCGGAGTGGCAATGCAGCGATCGAAATCGATCTTGCCGCCATTGACGATCTCGAACAGATCTTCCGCGCCAACAATGTCAGCACCGGCCTTCTTGGCTTCTTCAGCCTTGTCGCCGCGAGCGAAAACAGCAACGCGAACCGTACGGCCTGTGCCGTTTGGCAGATTGACAACGCCGCGAACCATCTGGTCCGCATGGCGGGGATCAACGCCGAGGTTCATCGATACTTCGATCGTCTCGTCGAACTTGGCAATGGCACGTTCCTTGACCATGGCAACAGCCGAAGTCAGATCATAGAGCTTCTCGCGGTCAACGCCTTCACGAACCTTGGCTACACGCTTTGATACTTTTGCCATCGTCTCAGCCCACCACTTCCAGGCCCATCGAACGGGCAGAACCTTCGACCATGCGCATGGCGGATTCGACATCCGCTGCGTTCAGGTCCTTCATCTTCGCCTGCGCGATTTCACGGACCTTGTCGCGCGAGATCTTGCCAGCAACCACCTTGCCTGGCTCCTTGGAACCGGACTTCAGGTTTGCAGCCTTCTTGAGGAAGTAAGACACCGGCGGCGTCTTCATCACAAAAGTGAAGGACTTGTCCTGATAGTATGTGATCACGACCGGAATGGGCGAACCCTTTTCCAGTTCCTGCGTGGCCGCATTGAAGGCCTTGCAGAATTCCATGATGTTGATGCCACGCTGACCAAGTGCCGGTCCGATGGGAGGAGACGGTGTTGCCGATCCTGCCGAAACCTGCAGCTTGAGCTGGCCTGCAATTTTCTTAGCCATAACTTCTCTGCCTTATCATTATGCCGGAAAACCGGCGGTTGCAGTTTGGTGGTACGGATTGAAGACCCGGCTAAAGGCCGCCTCACCTCCCACCATTGGCCACTGACGTGGCTGGCCGCCCGTCGGGCAGCCGATTGATCAGATCTTTTCGACCTGACCAAATTCCAGATCGACCGGCGTAGCGCGGCCGAAAATCGAAACTTCCACCTTGAGGCGCGAACGCTCTTCGTCGACTTCCTGAACGACACCGTTGAACGAAGCAAACGGACCGTCGGCAACACGAACGCTTTCGCCGATCTCGAACGAGATCGAAGCCTTCGGACGCTCGACACCTTCCTGAACCTGCATCAGGATCCGGTCGGCTTCCTTGTCGGAAATCGCAACCGGCTTGTTGTCGGAACCGAGGAAACCCGTCACTTTCGGCGTGTTCTTGATCAGATGATACGCATCATCCGTCAGATCGGCGCGAACAAGGACATAACCCGGGAAGAACTTGCGCTCAGCATCAACCTTGCGGCCGCGGCGCACTTCAACCACCTTTTCGGTCGGCACGAGGATCTTCTCGAAAAGATGCGACAGACCCTTCTGCCTCGCCTTTTCTTCGATCGACTCGGCGACCTTCTTTTCAAAGTTCGAATAGGCGTGAACGATATACCAGCGCGCGGTCATTCAAATTTCCTTGTCAGCCTGCGTTAACGACCAAGACCGAGAACGAGATCAATCCCGAAGGCCATCAACTGATCAGCTGCGAAGAAGAAAATCGCAGCAAAAAACGCCATCACCATCACCATAGCGGTGGAAATGAGCGTCTCACGGCGTGAAGGCCAGGTGACCTTTGCCGTTTCCGCGCGCACTTGCTGAAAAAAACTTATCGGGTTTGTCTTGGATGCCATTTACCGCTCGTGCGTGTCATGTTGCTGTAAACTCAATATGTTGCCATGGTAACAACACGCTTTGTTCACACCATTACGGCCCGTAAAGCTGATCGTTCAGCTCCACGCACCGCGTGTCTGTTGATGTTACATAGAACCGATTCCGGTAAAACACAAGTCCCCGGTTTCGTTTCTTTCCAAACATCTGTCAGCACACCATCCAATCGTGTGCGGGCAGACTATGAGTGGCAGGGGAGACAGGATTCGAACCTGCGACCTACGGTTTTGGAGACCGCCGCTCTACCAACTGAGCTACTCCCCTACAGTCCGGGGCGTACATTCCACAAAGCGCTGCGCTTTTCAAGCCCCTATTCCCGCCGCGCGCCGCTTTATGAGAAATTCGTCGCGTGACGCGCAGATTTGACGGTTTTCCCGTGCCGGCAGGGATGAAAGCCGCTGCCTTTTCTCAGACTTTCGGTGGGACAGGCTTCAGTTCCACACAGTTGCCGGGCTTTGGATCACGGTTGCAAATCCTGCCGGCAGTGAATGCACGAGAATCACCCTCGTCCGTCGCAAATTTGAAATCCGACAACTCGTTATACTGCAGTATGTAGATATCGCTGGCGGAAACGGCAAGCATCCGGTCGACGAGGCTGGGTTTGACGCCCATTTCCACGAAATAGGCAACGAGTTGCTTGCGATAGCCTTTACGCACCTCCGTGGTTTCATACGTCCCGGTTGGTTTCCGGCTGACAACTTTCCGATCAATGATTTTCTTCTTGCCGTTCACGATCCGGTAGCGCGTCTGATAGGTAATCATGAGATTTGTGACCGTGGTGGTGATCTGGTGTATCCCGACCCGCGCCTCATATCCGGCCAATCGCTTTAGGCCGCCCGCGGCAAAAAACGGACAGGCGGACAGGCAAATTCCGCCGCCTGGAAAAGCATAACCGGCATAAGCCCCATCGGCAAAATCGGGTTTGCAACTCTTCGGGCCCGGCGTGCACCCCAAATACATCGTCTTGCCGATGGCAACGTCCAGACCGCGCTTGCGGATGATCCGCCCCATCTCGATGGCGGCATTCACGGCACCTCCCCTCGAGTCGATCACGAGCGGCAGCCGCCGCTTGCCGGCCTGGTTCAGGATTTTCCGCAGCTTTGCAGGCGTATCGGGCTTGATCGTCCCCGTAGCCGCAATCCATTCCGGGCAATTCGGTCTGCAAACCTCAACGTCGGCGCGCACAATCGCAAACGCCATGGGACTATCAGCCACGAGAAGATTCGACTGATACGTGTCTGGCAGTGGTTGGATCGGTTCTGGTCTGGGGATATTTCCCGCCTGCGGCGAAAAAAGCGGAGCATAGGCGGGCACGCCCGCCACACAATTCCTCGTCGGGTTGCAAATGGACGCGCGATCCGGCGTCCAGGCCGGGCATGACATATCGCAGAAGGGGCCGGTGCTGGGCGCCGATTGCCCTGGAGAGCTATAGGACGGTCCGGTTAGGTCAGCATCGCGCAGGATCGGCTGCACCGTTGTTGCCGGTCCCGAGGCAAGGCCGAGCGGTGGTGGAACATATGGCTGGCTGGTCGCGCCTGGGCCGGGCAATGCGGGCCGTTCGGTATCCGCGGCAAGCAGCGCCGTTGTCAAACCTGCAAACAGAGCAAAAGCGAGGCTGAGAACAATCAATAAACGGAAAAAGCCATCGTGGCAGCGCAACCGGCAATCATCGAACGCAACTTTCGTCAACGCCATGCTCTTCCCCACAAGCCATTCCCCTGCCCATCTATAAGCGGAACGGCTTCGCTATCAATGGGGTGTCAGAAATATCAGTCCATTCTCGAAACAATCTTGGAACCGGCAGATTTGAGCTCGACGCAGTTCACGGCCTTGGGCTCCTGCTCGCAGATGCGCGTGGCCGCGAGATCGCTGACATCCCCCGTTCCCGACACGAGCTTGAACGCAACCAGCTCATCCTGCGTCAGAACCGAGATATCCTTGGCCGGAATCGACAGCATCCGGTCGACAATGGCCGGGTCGATGCCCATGCCGGTAAAATAGGCGAGCAGTTTCTGGCGATATCCCTTGCTGAGATCGGTGCGTTCATAGGAGCCGGCAGGCTTGCGCCCGACGATCTTGGTATCAAGAATCTTCTTCTTCCCGTTCACCATCCGGTAGCGCGTCTCATAGGTGATGCGTGTCTGCGTATAGACCTGCGTGATCTGGTGCACGCCGATCAGGGCCCAGGGGCCGACAAAACGCTTTTCACCCGCCGCGAAGATATAGGGACAGGCGGAGAGGCAATAGGCGCCCGCCGGATAGGGAAACCCGGCATAGGCTCCATCGGCATAACGGTCGGGCTTGCACTTCTGGTCGGGGCTGCATCCTTCAAAGCGGGTCCTGCCGATGGCAATGTCGAGGCCGCGTTTGCGGATCATGCGGCCGACCTGCATGGCCGCATCCACATTGCCGCCATTCGATTCCATGATGATCGGCAGGCGCCGTTTGCCCATGACCTTCAGAATTTTGCGCAGCTTGGCCGGCGTGTCGTCCAATATGGTGCCGGAGGCCCATATCCATTCCGGGCAGGCGGGCTCGCAGCTGGGCACCGCGCTGCGGACAATGGCAAAGCGCATAGACTGCAGGACGGGTGCCCCGGCCTGCTTCTTTCCCGCCAGAACGGGCGCGACAAGCGCCAGTTGGAGCAACAATGCCAGGAGAACACAGGCAGCCATGCCTGAAAGAACGCTGCATCCGGCCAAACGATAACCAAACATGTCAATCCCGATAACTACCAATTGCCCGCTGCCGGATCGCTGCGGTATCCTTGGAGCCGAATATGCTCTGTTGTGGCAAGGATAGACCAAGGGTTCGGAAGGGTAAACAGAAAGCACCTGCCCTTTCGCCGCAGGGGCGCATTGCCCACGGCAGCAGCGTGTTGAAGCGCAGGCTCTCGATAAGTGTACAATTGCAATAAAGTGTGAATTGACGCGTCATAGGATTGTCATGCTCACGTCATGCATTTACGTCATCACATTTTCGTGAATTCAACCTGTCCCTTCCCGCGACCGGGCCCGGCATCGACCGGCCCGTCACGGGGATTGACGAAAGAGATCAAAATGGACGCGCGCCAAACGATCAAAATCAAATCCTCGTTCTCGAAGCCATTGCAGCATATTGCCATGACGAGCATGCTGTCATTCTATTCAATCGGGGTCGTTATCTATGAATTGCTCGGCAGTGAGCCGGAAAACCTGATCGAGTACATCGCCTGTGCCGGTTCCGTGGTTTTCCCGCTTCTGACGGGCCGCCTGGTCTGGCGGCTGCTCAAGACCCGCGATGCGATCACCATCTCGCCGGAAGGACTGTGCGACAGGCGCCTGGCCGACGAGACCATTCCCTGGAAGAACATCAACGACGTGGCGTCATGGAATGACAACCGCGAACAGACAATCGTGCTGGGTATCGATCCCCATCAGGTGGATCAGCTCGGCCGGGGCATCAAATCGAGGATCGTCCGGGCATCGCTGTTCCGCATGCCGAAGGGCATCTACATCGATGGCCGGGTCCTGTCGATCGACTTCGATCGCCTGTTCGAACTCGTTGCCGCTTACCATCGCACCTACGGCAAACCGAAATCCGTCTGATTTCATCAGGCAATAGCTGCAGGCAAACAAAAAAGGCGGCCACTGGCCGCCTTTTCCGTATTCAACTTGTCTTGCGACAATTACTCGATGATCGAAGCGACGATGCCTGCACCGACGGTGCGGCCACCTTCACGGATAGCGAAGCGCAGCTTCTCTTCCATTGCGATCGGCACGATCAGCGTCACATCAACCGAGATGTTGTCGCCGGGCATGACCATTTCCGTGCCTTCCGGCAGCGTCACCACGCCCGTCACGTCGGTCGTGCGGAAGTAGAACTGCGGACGGTAGTTGGAGAAGAATGGCGTATGACGGCCACCTTCGTCCTTCGTCAGGATGTAGGCTTCTGCCTTGAACTTCGTGTGCGGCTTGACCGAACCTGGCTTGGCAAGGATCTGGCCGCGCTCGACGTCTTCACGGCCAACGCCGCGGATCAGCGCGCCGATGTTGTCGCCGGCCTGGCCCTGGTCGAGCAGCTTGCGGAACATTTCAACGCCGGTCACCGTCGTCTTCGTCGTCGGCTTGATGCCGATGATTTCAACTTCTTCACCGACCTTGACGATACCGCGTTCAACGCGGCCCGTCACAACCGTACCACGACCCGAGATCGAGAACACGTCTTCGATCGGCATCAGGAACGGCTGGTCAACCGGACGCTCCGGCGTCGGGATGTACTTGTCGACTTCCGCCATCAGCGCGCGCACCGCGTCTTCGCCGATTTCCTTGTTGGAATCTTCCAGTGCAGCCAGCGCCGAACCCTTGACGATCGGCACATCGTCGCCCGGGAAGTCGTACTTCGACAGAAGCTCGCGCACTTCCAGTTCAACCAGTTCCAGAAGCTCGGCATCGTCAACCTGGTCGACCTTGTTCAGGAAAACCACGATCGCCGGAACGCCAACCTGACGGGCCAGCAGGATGTGCTCGCGCGTCTGCGGCATCGGGCCGTCGGCTGCCGATACAACCAGGATCGCGCCGTCCATCTGCGCCGCACCGGTGATCATGTTCTTCACATAGTCGGCGTGGCCGGGGCAATCGACGTGCGCGTAGTGGCGCGCTGCCGTCTCGTACTCGACGTGTGCCGTCGAAATGGTGATGCCGCGCGCCTTTTCTTCCGGTGCCGCGTCGATCTGGTCGTACGCCTTGAACTCTCCGAAATACTTCGTAATCGCTGCCGTCAACGATGTCTTGCCATGGTCAACGTGACCAATCGTGCCGATGTTGACGTGCGGCTTGTTACGTTCAAACTTGCTCTTAGCCATAGCTGTCGTTCTCTCGTCATCACAACCGGTCTAGGGCCGGTACCATGTTTGTAGCTCAGACGAGACAGCAAGCCGTCCGTCAGCTCAGTCGCCCGCCCGGTCTGATCAACCGGATCGGATTGGTTTCGTCTTGTTCATGCTCGTTCATATGGGGACACATGAGCGGCGTGCAATGCTCAAGACAAAAATCGAAGAGCACCTCTGCGCGCTCACGCGTGCACGCGGTGCTCTTGCAAATCTGGAGCGGGTAGCGGGAATCGAACCCGCATATTCAGCTTGGAAGGCTGCTGCTCTACCACTGAGCTATACCCGCACATATTACAGTGCCGTGCGTGCGAAACGCACTGGAACCACCGTAACATTTTAAACGGCGCACAAGCCATACCAAAACCAGTTCCGGTTTTGGCTTGTGCATCAGGCGCTCGGTTCCGGCAGTGGTGGAGGAGGTTGGATTCGAACCAACGTAAGCCAAGCTAACGGATTTACAGTCCGTCCCCTTTAACCACTCGGGCACTCCTCCGGTCACTACCGATAGAACCGCGCCATCAGGCACTCTGCAAACCAGCTGCCGGATTTGTTTTCCAGCGGCGGCTTGCGGGTGGCCTTATGCCGACTAGCTTTCGTGGTGTCAACAGTCTGCGGAAGAAAATGACGGGTCCTGTGAAAATCATTGTCCCGGGCCGTTCGCCGGCACGGCCAAAGCGATCAAAGCGGGAGCATCTGCATTTTCGCCAAGAAGCATATATCGCCGGGCGGCATGAAGGGTTATAGGTTGCGGCATGAGCGAAGAAAAACCATCCCGTACACCCAAAGATTCCCACTACGCCACGCTGCGCCGCCAGTTTCGCGACAAGAAGGCCGGAGGGCCGCCGCAGGCCCAGCGCGCGACTCGGTCCGCTGTCGAAGGCACACAGGCGCCCGAAGGGCTCGTGCGCCTGTACGGCCTGCACACGGTGCGCGCCGCGCTGGACAACCCCCAGCGCCAGATCAAGCGCATGCTGGTGACAAAGAATGCCCTCGACCGGCTGGAGATCGCTGATTCGTCCGCCCTGCCCTTCGATGTCGATGTTGTCGATCCGCGTGCGATTGATCGGGAAACCGGCTCCGAAGCCGTGCATCAGGGCGTCATGATCGAAGTCAAGCCGCTGAAGACCCAGTCGCTGAAGGCTTTGAAAGACAGCCAGCTCCTGCTGATTCTCGACCAGGTCACCGATCCGCACAATGTCGGCGCGATCATGCGGTCCGCCGTTGCCTTCGGTGCCGGTGCCATCGTGACCACCGCCCGCCACAGCCCGCAGGAATCGGGCGTTTTGGCCAAGGCCGCATCGGGCGCGCTTGAACTCATTCCGCATATCGAGGTGCGCAACCTCGCCGACGCCATCCACGAACTGCATGAGCTCGGCTTTGCCACCATCGGTCTTGATTCGGAAGGCCCGCTCGAACTCGAAAAAACCATGGCGCACGACCGCATCGCGCTGGTTCTGGGCGCCGAAGGCAAGGGATTGCGGCAGAAGACCCGTGAAACGGTAACCCACCTCGCCCGTCTCGACATGCCCGGCGCGATCAAATCGCTCAATGTTTCGAATGCCGCAGCCATATCGCTGTATGCGGCGCAGCGGTTTCTGAGCACAAAAGCCGGATAATCCGCGCCGCCGAACAAAAGAATCGGCAGGCCGAATAATTTTCACCGCTGCGGTGTTCATTCCACATCAGGGTAGCCCCTCCCCAGGGGCTGCTTGTGCGATGGAGTGTACCGATGCTACGAAATGATGCGGAATCCTATGGCGTGGTGACGATCCTCTTCCATTGGATCATTGCCGCCATTTTCCTTGGACAGATTCTGCTGGGCTATATGATGGTCCGCACCGGCAATTACGCCCTGCAGTTCAGCCTTTTCCAGTGGCACAAATCCCTGGGCTTTCTCATTCTGCTGCTCTCGGGCGTGCGGCTTCTCTGGCGGATGGCAAATCCGCGGCCGCGTGCGCCCGACAGCATGAGCCGGATCGAACGCGCCGCGGCGCATGTCGCGCACGCGTTCCTCTACGTCGCCCTCTTTGTCATTCCGTTGACCGGATGGGCGCTCGCCTCCAGTTCGCCTTTGCAGATACCGACCTATGCCTTCAATCTGGTGGTGATACCGCCACTGCCTCTGACAATCTCGGATCAGGCCGAAGCATTCTGGACAGCCAGCCACGCCTGGCTCGCCTATCTCTCCGCCATTGTCGCTGCCGCGCACATTCTGGCAGCCTTGCACCATCACTTCTGGAAAAAGGACACTGTCCTCCTGCGCATGCTCGGCGCACGCCGCCCGGCCCCAGTTCGGTCGCGTGCCGATCCCCTGCGTATTGCAAACAAGGATACTCGATCATGAAAATCGCCCGGGCTTGCATCAGCGCCGTTCTCAAGGCCGTCATACCACTTCTGCTTGCCATAGCGCCTGCACTGGCAAATGCCGACACGCTGGCCGATGTGGCAGGCCGTTACAAGATCGATGCATCGTCCCGCATCGGCTTCGTCGTCGAGCAAATCGGCGGCGGGGGCATATCGGGCGACTTCAAGAAGTTCTCGGGCGTGTTTTCCCTGAACAATGGCGATATCAGCCGGTCGAGCATTGAGTTCACGCTGTTTCCCGAAAGCGTCAACACCGGCCAGTCGCGGATCGAAAGTTTCCTGCGTTCCGACGCGGTGTTCGACGCGCAGAACTTTCCGACCGTTACCTTCAAGTCAACGCATATCACCCAGACCAGCCCCAACACCGCGACAATCGACGGAATATTGACCGCCCGCGGCAAGAGCAGCCCGGCCAGTTTCCAGGCCAGCCTTGCCACCCATGACCGCAACGCCATCGTCTTTCATGTCGAAGGCAAGGTGATGCGCTCCAGATACGGCATGGATGTCGGCACGCCGATCTATTCGAATGTCGTGCAGTTCAACATGATCATCCACGGCCAGCGCGGATGAATGCGCGATTGCTGCCTCAATCCTTGTCGCCGGCCTTGTCGCCGGCGAGCACTTTCGCCGCGACCGATGAAGCTCCGGCCTCATCGCTCTTCTTCGGGGCATAACCGAGAATCTGCCGGACACCTCTGGACGAGAAGGGTTGCGCCAGCTGGCCGAGAAAGCTCTTGGCCACCTTGCCGCTGATGCCGATATCGACTGGCGATGGCCGCGGCGGATTGAAATAGGTCCCCAGAATCTGGTCCCACAGCACCAGATTCTCACCGTAATTGGTGTTGCCTTCCGACAATTCCTTGGAATGGTGCCAGCGATGCAACCGTGGCGTGCTGAGAATCCAGTCGAGCGGCCCGGTGCGCACGTCAACATTGCAATGGGTCAAAAGCCCGGTAAACGCGGTCACGGCGCTGATCCACAGGAACACCGGCAGCGGTGCGCCGAGCAGATAGAGCGGTATCTGGCTGAGCGCGATCTTGAACAGCGAATCGATCACATGGAAGCGGCCCGTGTTGACCACCCACAATCGCTCGACACTGTGATGCAAGGCGTGAAACCGCCAGAGCGCCAGTTTTTCATGGGCCAGCCGGTGCGCGATATACAGCCCGAATTCGGCGATGATCAGTCCGAGGACGACCTGGATCGCCAAGGGCCACGCGCTCGGCCAGATATGGGCCGACGTGCTGAGCACCGGCTGGGCGACGATGGCCACAAGCATGGGAAACGATGCGCCAATGGCCGCGGCGATCTGCACGGCGCCCTTTGTCAGCAACGTATGGGCGATGTCATTGAAGGTTTCGCCGTCGCGTTTCAGCCAGGTTTCCTCGTACGGCATGATCCGTTCGAAGACGGCAATGAGCGCCACAACCGAAAAATACACCACATTGAACCACAGAAGCGGCGCTTGCGTCTGAAACGCCGCATAGGTTCCGGCGAGACCGACGCAATAAAACAAGGGCCACAATGAATAGGAGAGTGCTGCGTAGAGCCATGAATTCCTGGGGATCAGCATAGGATTATCCCCCCGGCATGAATCATTGCTATCAACCTGTATTCGATGTTTGTCGCAGTCATAATGGGTTCACGTGGTTTTTCATCGGCTCAATTTCTGGCGCCCGCAGGATGCGGCTTCATCTGAAAAGCAGGTTGCGAGGCATCGGTCAATTCTGATCAGCAGATCAAACCGGGTTGCTGCCGCAATCGGGTTGTCACCACATTAGATTGCAAGAACATTGCATAAAACCCCATTTGTCCGATTGCCAACCGGAACTTTCGTTCCGTGGCGGCGTTGCCTTGGCGCTGCCCTCCAGCACAAGGGCCTGACCGGGATACCTGCTCTCCATGCTGGTTGCCCGGTCGGGCCTACCCTATCTGGGTCGCCGGATGCCTCAGCTCAAGGCCTTGGCAAGAAAAGGCAGGCTGACATCCATGCGATAATCGACAGCCGAATGATTGTCGTCGAACTCGTCATAACGGTGAACGACGCCAAGCCGGTCAAGCGTGCGGTGCACCCGGCGCGACCCGTAGAGAATGTTGTACTGGTCCTTGGTCCCGCAATCGAAATAAACTGCTTTCAGTTTCGCCAGATTGTGCCCATGCGTTTCCGCCAGCCGCGCCGGATCCCAGGCCAGCCAGTTCGCCCACCGCTCCTCGATCAGTTCGCAGGTTTCCAGATCGACAGGCAGCCGCAGCCCCAGGAAGGCCTGCGGATCCGGATCGAATGTTGCCGCCTGGGCCAAAATCATGATGACCAGCGTGTCGCTGTCGCTCTTTTTCGGTTTCGCCTCGAAAGCCTTCATCCATGCTTCAATCGAGAGATCATGTTCGGCGAGCGCCCGCAGCACGCCGGGAAATTCAGGCAGATAAAGCTGTTCAAACCCCGCATCGCCGGAATGGCTTGCCGCCGCAGACCAGATATCGGACCGCCGCATGGCATGCACATGCGTGCCATAGCCGCCTGAACTCTTGCCGAAAACCCCGCGCTTGCCGTCACCGCCGCAGCGGAAGCGCCCTTCGACCGCCGGCAGCATCTCGTCGATGAGAAAATCCTCCCAATTGCCCATTGCCGCGCTGTTGATGTACTGGTTGCCGCCGAGCCGGGTAAAGCAGTCCGGGAAGGCCACGACGACCGGAGGCATGGCGCCCGAACCGATCAGCCGGTCAAGCCGTTCCGGAACGTTCTCGCCAAAACCCTTCCAGTTGGTGTGCGCGGGACCGCCGGCGGTGAACCCCACGAGATCGACAAGCAGCGGCAGACCGGTGCCATCATGCCCGGCGGGCACATAAACATCGACCACGCGAGCGGTCGGATCGCCCAGCAGATTGTTGCGAAGGGAAACTCCGTCGATGATCAGTCGATGCACGGTTCCGGCGGGATGATGGGTGGCACGCATGGGGAAAACCTCTGGAATGGTGACCGGCGACCTCCATTGCACGGAACGGATTCGCCGGGCCAAACGTGATCCCGCTGCGGCACGAAGGCAAGTCTCTTTCTCGCCGGGATACATCGGGGCACCGCCTCGCCCCCGCGCCGATCCTGTTCGCGCGGCGGCAAGCAGCGTTTAAGAAACAATAAATTGTCACATCAAATTTGATCGAATGTGATCGGCCCCCGAGGCCATTTGGTAAGATTCCGTTAGGAATTGAGGACTAGTTGGTTGGGCAAGACAAAGGACTTGCCCATGCGCCGCATCATGATGATACCCTTGTTGTTGCTGGCAGGCTGCGCCTCGGCGCCCACCCAGACCAGCAATGTTTGCGCCGTATTCGATCAAAAGGACGGCTTCTTCAACAACTGGTATTCCTACGCCAAGGGCGCGGAAGCGCAATATGGCGTGCCGGTTCCCATTCTCATGGCCACGATCAACACCGAATCCGGCTTTCAGGCCCGGGCAAGGCCGCCACGCACCAAATTGCTCGGCTTCATTCCCTGGACGCGTCCCTCCAGCGCCTACGGCTATTCGCAGGCGCTCGACGGCACCTGGGCGGAATTCCAGCGCAGCACCGGACGTTATGGCAGCGGCCGCACCAGTTTTGCCGACGCGGTGTATTTCGTCGGCTGGTATCACGCGCAAAGCAACAAGAAGAACGGCATCCCGCTTAACGACGCCTACAATCTCTACGCCGCCTATTACGCTGGTCCCAAGGAATATGCGCGCGGAACATGGCGCAACAGGCCGGGTGTCGACCGGGCAGCGCGGCGCACGGCCGCCATGGCAAGCCGGTACGCCGCGCAGATGCAGAGTTGTGGACTGTAGAATACGGGTTGTTGGCCAAGAAAAACGGGCGCCCGAGGCGCCCGTTTCATTTTGACCGGTACAGGTGGACGAAACGACCGCCTGCCCCTTGCTGTCTTACGGCTTCATCGCCGAGTAAGCACCGTTGTGCCAGATATTGATGTCATATTTGGCGTCCTTGATATCGCCCTTCTCATCGAAAACCACCGGGCCAATGACGGTATTGACCGGCTTTCCATCCTTGAGCGCCGCGGCAACCTTGACCGGATCATCGCTGCCGGCACGATCGATGCCCTGTGCGAAAGCTTCAACAACCGCGTAGGAGAACAGCGTGAAACCATCGGGTGTGAAGCCGCTGGCCTTGATCTTCTCAACAGCAGCTTTCGCCTCCGGCCGGGCCTGCGGGTTGGCCGGGAATGTGAACATCACACCCTCGCCTGCAGGGCCTGCCACCGCCCAGAATTCCGGCGAGGCAATCGCATCGCCCATCATCAGCTGGAACTTGAAGTTCTGGTCGGCCGCCTGACGCAGGATAAGGCCCGCTTCGGGATGATAGCCGCCGAAATAGACGAAATCAGCCTTTGCTTCCTTCAGCTTGGTGATGAGCGCCGAATAATCCTTGTCGCCGGCGTTGATGCCGTCATACAGCACTTCCTTCAGCCCGCTCTCGTTCATCTTGGCTTTCACCGCGTCGGCGAGGCCCTTACCATAGGCGCCCTTGTCATGCAGGATCACGACGCGCTTGCCCTTGTAGGTCTTGGCGATCCATGGACCGACAAATTCACCCTGGCCATCGTCGCGCGTATAGAGGCGCATGATCGTCGACCAGCCCTTTTTCGCTGCGGCATCGGTCAGGTCGGGGTTGGACGACGCCGGTGTCATCATCAGCACGCCAGCCTCGGCATAAACCGCCGACGCGGGAATGCTGGAACCCGAGCATGCATGACCATCGACGAACTTGATCCCTTCGCCGACAATACGATTGGCAATCGAAACGGCCTGCTTCGGATCGCAGACGTCATCTTCGAACACCAGTTTGATCTGCCGTCCCTTGATGCCGCCCTTTTCGTTGATCGCGGCGGCTGCGGCCTGTGCGCCCTGCTTGAACTGGTCACCGATATTGGCAAGCTGGCCGGTCATCGGGCCTGCGACCGCGATCTTCAGATCATCGGCCAAGGCGACTGGAGCGCCCAAAGCAACGCTCAGTAACGCAGCCTGCATTATTCTCTTCAAAGACATGGTTTTTCCCCTCATTTTTCTTCAATGGTCCGCAAGGACGAGCGAACCGTACTATAAGTAAAAATGAAATGCCACGTCCCGCCAATGCTCATTTCGTATGAAAAATCTGGCCCGGTTTATCGGAACAATACAGCGGCTTTCCGGGCGTATGCCGACTGCGGATTTCACGCGTTTTTCCGCAAATCCCCATGATCAGCAAGTACTTCCGCAGGAACGTGCTTTGCGTTCTCTTCTTCCCGCGGTCGTGGAGCCTGTCTACACGTTCCGCGCTTTCCAGATACGGACTTTGTCCGTCATGCCGTCGTGGTCGCCGAGCGGGCGCTCGGGCGGATTGTCCCACCAGTCCGAACGCAATGCCTTCCGCTCGGGATGGCGCGGATAATAGATCAGATTCTCCGGCTTCGGTGTTTCACCAACCACGAGAAGACGGACTTCCTCCTCGGTATTGTTGAGAAAACTATGGGCAATTCCGGTGCCCGCCGGAAAACCAACCGCATCGCCCGCCTTCAACCGGCAGAGTTCGCCGTCCAGCCAGACATCGGGCGTGCCCTCGATGACGTAGACGAACTCCTCTTCCGCGCTCTCGGCATGCGGGAAAGATGTCCGCCGCCCCGGCAGGAGGCGCTGGTGATGAATGCCGATCCTGCCGAGCCCGAAATGCCGGCCGAAAGCCGCGTTGATGGCGAGCAATTCGTCATCACCCTTGTAGTGGTTTTCATCAGTCCCTTCGATCTCGGACCAATGCGCAACACAGGACGGCCGGTCTTTCGTTGTCATGTCAAACTCCCGATGGAACAAACGGCGCAAACGGTCGTGTGTTCACGAATCCAAGCGGAATGGTATGGGACCGGTGATCCGGTTTCAAGCCGTCCGGCGATGGGAGGACGCGCATGCACCTCGCCGGGAAACCACAGTCCGGAACCTTACGAATCGTTAAGAAAAAAACCGTTGCCGCCGTGCCGCGTTTCGCGCCAATGTGGAAACATTAGAATGATTATAAAGTGGAGTGCCTCCCATGGCGGTCAATGGATATTCACCGGTGCAGAAGACCCTGCACTGGTCGCTGTTCGTTCTGGTTCTGCTCATTTATGCGCTGACCTATGGCAACGATCTCTTTCCGAGAGGTGATCCCAACAGGGCCCTGGCGTGGTGGCTGCATATCTCATTCGGCTTGCTGCTCGCCGCACTCGTGTTCTGGCGGGTGACTTTGCGTGTCGCGCGCGGCGCCCCGGACCTTCCGCCTTCGATGACCGGCCTCGAGCGTCCGTTGGCAAAGGTCGGGCATCTTTTGCTCTACGCCTTGCTGATCGCCATTCCCGTCCTTGGCATATTGCTCACCTGGTTCAGAGGCGACGCCTTGAGCTTCTTCGGCCTCTTCACCATTCCCGCGCCATTTGTCCCCAACAGGGAAACTGCGCGATCGATCAGGGAACTGCACAGCCTTTGCGCCAACGGAATACTCATCCTGGCCGGCATTCATGCCCTGGCCGCACTTTGGCATCACTTCATCCGCCGGGATGAGGTGATGCAGAGAATGCTGCCGTGATCCGCCAGGGCGGATCACCCGAACCTTGCTATTTCAGGGATCATAAAATACCTGTTCGATATCAGAACGACGGGGTTTGACATGTCACTTTGGCCATTGTTCCTGAATAATCAGGGCCGCATCATTCATAAATGGAAACACTATTTCCCCAGCTATGAACGGCACTTTTCCAGATACATCAATCGCCCCGTAATATTTCTTGAAATCGGTTGTGGCGAAGGCGGGTCACTGCAAATGTGGAAGCAGTATCTGGGCCCTCTTGCGACGATTGTCGGCATCGATGTCAGGGCCGAATGTGCAAACTTCGAGGAAGACCAGATCCACATCAGGATCGGGGATCAGTCGGACACCGGTTTCCTGGCTTCCGTTCTGGCGGAGTTTGGCGCACCTGACGTGGTGCTCGATGACGGAAGCCATGTCATGGAGCACCTGTCGGCAACGTTTCAATTCCTCTATCCGCGCATGGCGAGGGACGGCGTCTATTTCGTCGAGGATCTGCACACCGCCTATTGGGAAGAATATTCCGGCGGATACAAGCGGCCCGGATCGTTCATTGAGCATTGCAAGGACATGATCGACGAATTGAACGCCGAACATACACGCGGAGCGATTCAGGAAAGCGACTTTTCAAGGGGGACGCTTTCGATGCATTTTTATGATAGCTGCGCGGTCTTTGAGAAGGGTCGAACCGGAGAAAAATTTGCTCCGCAGATCGGCACACCGATCTAGTTCAACCGGAATCAACGGTGTTTGCCGGCACCCCGACCCTGAAAGATAAAAAGCCCTCGCGTCTGGAGACACACGAGGGCCCTAGTTTATTCCAGCATGCGCTTTTCCAGCACTTTGCTTCATCGTCAGATCAATGCACCACATTCTCGACAGTGGACCGGAGCATGATCCCCTATTCTTCCGTTCTTGAGACGATCATGTCTGTCCACTCCAGGACCGACAAAAGCAAATCCGGCGTGACGCGCCAGTGACGAAAAGCTGCGGCAAGTGCTGTGTCTCGATCCGCTAGGCCCGTGCAACAACGATATGCGCCTGGATTTTTCCGGAAACCGGACCATCGCCATACTGCTTCGCAATCGCTTCAGCGGCACGGTCGGTAACGGTCTGCAGCGCCTTCGGGTCGCGGGCTTCGATTTCGTTGCGCAATGGCGTGCCTTGGCAGTAGGCAATCGCCGCGCTGCGCGCACTTGGCGCATCGCTTCGGTGTTGGAGCGTCATGATCTCGATGGCCGTGAAGCCGGCCGTGCGCAATTCTGCTTCGATTAGCCCGACATCGTGATAACCGTGCGGCGTTCGGGCAAGGAACCGGGGCGGATCGCTTGGGAAAACGGCGGATGCAGCATCCGTGACGATGCGGGCGAAATCGTTTTCCTCGATGCGATCCCACACGTTGAAGACAAAGCGGCCGCCAGGTTTGAGGACGCGAAGCGCCTCCCGATAACCGGAGACCCTGTCGGGGAAGAACATCGCGCCAAACTGACAGACAACCGCATCGAAACTGTCCTGCTCGAAGGGCAGGCAAAGCGCGTCCGCCTGTCGCCAGGTGATGCGCCCGTCCGCTCCCTGCCGGATGGCCGCTCTGTCGAGCATCGGCTGGTTGAGATCGCTAACGATATAACTGGCTCTCGCGCCGAGAAGCGGAGCCAGCGCACGCGTGACGACGCCGGTTCCCGCCGCCGTTTCCAGAACCTGGGCAGGCGCCGCGCCTGCGACCCGCCGGGCCAGGTCAGTGGCATAGGCCTGAAAGATGAGAGGCACCAGACAGGTGTCGTACATCTCCGGGATGGATCCCGCGAACAGCTTGTCCATGGCAGGCATAGGTGATGATCCTGTCGCGCCTCAGGCTTCGATGGCCAACAATTAGAACTATACATCGGCCGGGCTTCCGATGCCATCAGCAACCATGCGTCCCCCACCCCGTCAAGGAACGAATTCCTGTTCTGCCCGTTGCTGTGTGCCGTTGCAGCGGCCATTTTGGGAGGATATCGTCGTGGCGAAGAAAACTAGGGATCCGGAAAAGGATCCAGCGGTGGCAACATCGAAACCGAAGCTTTTGAGCGCTCTGGGGCCCGGTCTTATTACGGGTGCGGCGGATGACGATCCCAGCGGTATCGCCACCTATTCCCAGGCCGGCGCGCAATTCGGATTTGCGATAACATGGACCATGCTGTTCAGCTATCCGCTGATGGCCGCCATTCAGGAAATCAGCGCCCGGATAGGACGCACGACGGGCCATGGCATCGCGACAAATCTGCGGACATATTATCCTCCCTGGATTTTGCCGGCGATCGTCGCCCTGCTCTTCATCGCCAATACGATCAACATCGGTGCCGATCTCGGGGCGATGGGCGATGCGGTCGCATTGCTCATCGGCGGCAGGGTCGCACTTTATGTGGTCCTGTTTGCGATTTTTAGCGCCTGCCTGCAGATATTCCTGCAGTACGCCCGCTATGTCTCCGTGTTGAAATGGCTGACATTCTCGCTGTTCGCCTATTTCGGGACGGTTATGGTCGTGAAAATCCCCTACCCAGAGCTGGCGCGCGGGCTTTTTATTCCCACCTTTTCGGCAGACACGGCGTTCTGGACGACGGTCGTGGCCATTCTGGGCACAACCATCAGCCCCTATCTTTTCTTCTGGCAGGCCTCGCAGGAGGTGGAAGACGAAAAGGAGAGCGCGTCCCGCCAGCCTCTCGTTGATGCACCGGAACAGTCCAAGGCTGCCATCCATCGCATTCGCTGGGATACCTATGTCGGCATGGGCTTCTCGAGCCTGGTCGCCCTGGCCATCATGGTGACGACTGCAGCAACGCTGCATGTGGCGGGAAAAACCGACATACAGACATCGGCTGAGGCAGCAGAGGCACTCAAACCGATTGCCGGCCAGTTTGCCTTCACGATCTTTGCGCTGGGCATCATAGGAACCGGTCTGCTTGCCATTCCTGTGCTGGCGGGATCGGCTGCCTATGCCCTCGGTGAAGCCCGCAAATGGCCGATCGGCCTCGCGCGCAAGCCGAAGGAAGCAAAGGCGTTTTACGCAACCATTGCAGCGGCGACACTCATTGGCATTCTCGTTGATTTTTCGCCCATCGACCCCATCAAGGCATTGTTCTGGAGTGCTGTCATCAATGGCATCGTATCCGTCCCGGTCATGGTGATGATGATGTTGATGACGGCCAGAACCGACATCATGAAGAAGAACACCGTAAAGGGTCCGCTTTGCTGGATCGGCTGGCTCGCCACGGCCGTTATGGCTGCTGCCGTGATCGGCATGATCGTGACGTCACTCCTGTAAGCACGGATCGACGACAGCTTTCCCGGCTAAACAGTCATTGCTGCGAAACTTTCAGACATCCCCGGACGGAAACAAGGCTACAAAGGTCTCTTCAGACGTCGTTTTCCACTTGGGCACCAGACTGGAGCCGGCATGGCCCGGCAGTGCCTGAACGATGTAGGTCTTCACCTCATCGGATAAGTTTGCTTTTGCCAGAGTTGTGTCAAAATCCGTCCAAAGACGGGAAGAACGAATGACAAGCGGGAAATGCCCAAAGTGTGCACGTGAACTGACGTCCATCACTGTTCAACAGGTTGATCTGGTGGATGGCACGAAGCATTTGCGCGGCGGGATGTTTGTCTGCCCGCATTGCGATACGGTGATCAACGTTTCGCTTGATCCCAGTTTGGTCGCTGCCGCATTGCATCGCAGCGCGAAGCGCCGAACCACCATCCGATGATCTGCGCTTCTGCTCGGGCCATGCCGCGAATGGCCCGAATGGACCAGCTATTGACTGAAATTCGTTGTTAATTGCTCTGATGGCTTGGACAAAAGATATCAAACAATGGGCGCGGCGGATAAAGCGCGATGTCGTGGCGCGAGCAAGGCGGGTCTCGCATTCATTCTGCTGGTTTGGGCTCTGGCTGCGCTGGCTCTTGCAGCGTTCGCGTACAGCCATTGGTGGGGACAAGGCCATATAGCCCAGACCGGAAGGTGGCTGAAATGCCGTCTTTGACCCGCGCCACAAATCCCGGCCCCGCACCTTGAAAAAGATGCCGGACAAACAACCACTTGAAAATGAAGGAAAAACAGGTGGTGCCCCCGGAGAGACTCGAACTCCCGACCCTCTGATTACAAATCAGATGCTCTACCAACTGAGCTACAAGGGCAGCGGCGTCCGATTAGCATAAACCTCCCCGATGTAAAATGAAAAAACAGCACTTGGCGCATTTTTTCCGGTTTTTTTGCCTGCACCGCATTTTGCCAGATCAAGCGCGCCGTGCTAGGCGATACATCCTCGACATGCTCGGACACGCAGGCAGCCATGACCCGGAATATTGAAACCTTTGCTTTTCTTTCCTCCGGAACACCGGAATCCGACGAGGCCATGGCGTCTCTCGTCAATGTCTACGGGCAGACGGCCCCCAAGGATGCCGACGTCATCATTGCGCTCGGCGGCGATGGCTTCATGCTCCAGACGCTGCAGAACCACATGAACCAGGGCAAGATGACCTATGGCATGAATCGCGGCTCCGTCGGGTTTCTCATGAACGAGTACAGCGAGACCGGCCTGAAGGAACGTGTGGAGGCGGCGCAGGCCGAAACCATCCGCCCGCTCAAGATGGTGGCGGAATCGCTGGAGGAAGGCACCGTAACCTCCTTTGCGCTCAACGATGTCTATCTGCTGCGCCAGTCCTATCAGGCCGCGAAGATCAGGATCACCGTCGACGACCAGGTGCGGCTCGAGGAACTGATCTGCGATGGCGTGATGGTGGCAACACCAGCTGGTTCAACCGCCTACAATCTCTCGGCGCAAGGGCCGATCCTGCCGCTCGATGCCCGTTTGCTGGCCCTCACCCCGGTCTCACCCTTCCGCCCGCGCCGCTGGCGCGGTGCGCTCCTGTCGAACAAGGTCACGGTGCGGCTTGATATCCTCGAGCCGGAGAAGCGGCCGGTCAATGCGGTCGCCGATCACACGGAAGTGAAGTCGGTTCTTTCGGTCACCATCGAAGAAGCCTCGCAACTGCGTGCAACCATCCTGTTCGACAAGAACCATTCATGGAATGAACGAATTCTCAAAGAACAGTTCCTTTATTGACAACATTAGATTAAAGTGATGCACAATTGTAACAGACTCTTAAATCTCACGGGATGCGAGAGTTGACTTTTGCTGGCATGAGCCCTAACGCCATTCCTGCAAGACAATGTGCAATACAAAGCACCCATTCCATTGGCAAAAATGACGGACATGTGCGGCATCGACTGCAGATAGAAAGTTAAACCTCCATTGACCACGTTCGCTGATCTGGGCCTTTCGCCGAAAGTGCTCGACGCTGTCGAAGCAGCAGGATACACAATCCCCACTCCGATCCAGGCAGGCGCCATCCCGCATGCGCTGCAGCGCAAGGACGTGCTCGGCATTGCCCAGACAGGGACCGGCAAGACAGCCTCCTTCGTGCTGCCGATGCTGACGCTGCTGGAACAGGGCCGTGCCCGTGCCCGCATGCCGCGCACGCTCATTCTGGAGCCGACACGCGAACTCGCGGCGCAGGTCGAGGAAAACTTCGTCAAATACGGCAAGAACCATCGCCTCAACGTTGCGCTGCTGATCGGCGGCGTCTCCTTTGACGACCAGCTGCGCAAGCTGGAACGCGGTGCCGATGTTCTGATCGCCACGCCCGGCCGCCTGCTCGATCATTTCGAGCGCGGGAAACTGCTCCTGACCGGCGTCGACATTCTCGTCATCGACGAAGCCGACCGCATGCTCGACATGGGCTTCATCCCCGATATCGAGCGCATCTGCAAACTCATCCCGTTCACCCGCCAGACGCTGTTCTTCTCGGCCACCATGCCGCCTGAGATCACCAAGCTGACCGAACAGTTCCTGCATGCGCCGGTGCGTGTTGAAGTCGCCAAGGCGGCGACGACGGCCAAGACCGTCGAGCAGCAGCTGGTCAAATCGGGCAAGAAGGATTGGGAAAAGCGCGCCAAGCTGCGCGATCTCATCCGCGCCGAAGAGGATGGCCTGAAGAACGCGATCATCTTCTGCAACCGCAAAAAGGATGTTTCGGAGCTGTTCCGCTCGCTGGTCAAGCATGAATTCGATGCCGGTGCCCTGCACGGGGATATGGATCAGCGCGCCCGCACGACGATGCTGGCCAATTTCAAGGACGGCAAGCTCAAGATCCTCGTTGCCTCCGATGTGGCTGCCCGCGGCCTCGATATCCCCGATGTCAGCCACGTCTTCAATTTCGACGTGCCGATCCATTCGGAAGATTACGTCCACCGCATCGGCCGCACGGGCCGCGCCGGACGCTCGGGCAAGGCTTTCACGCTGGTAACGCCATCCGATGTCAAACATCTCGCCTCCATTGAAAAGCTGATCGGCGAAGACATCAACTGGTATGACGGAGATCTCTCCACCCTGCCCGTTTCGGAAGAAACCGACGAAGCGCCGCGCCGTGGCCGCAATGCCCGCGGCAAGAGCGAAAGCAAGCGCAAGCCGCGCAATGAGGGCCGCGAGCGCGAACGCCCGCAATCGGAAATCGACATCATTGCCGCCGCCGAGCGCGCTAAGGAAACCGGCGAACAGCCGGTTGTCGCCGAAGCGCCCGTCAAAAAGACGGCCGAGAAGCCGCAAAAGGCTGCAATCAAGGCTGACAATGAACAGCGCCGCGCTCGCCCTGCCGCTCAGCAGGAACAACCACGGCGCGAACGTGAGCGCGAATACCGCCGCGACCGGGGCGATAATGAACCGTCGCCGGTCGGCTTTGGCGATGACATTCCTGCCTTCATGCTGATCGACACGAAAATCTGAGGTTTTGGTGTGGATTCGCCGGGCGTTGGATGCGGAATCGTTTTCATAAGAGACGGCCACATCCTCTTGCTGCAGCGCAAGAAAAGCCCGGAGACCGGTGCCTGGGGCATTCCCGGCGGCAAGATCGATTTCCTGGAAACCGCCGAACAGGCGATCCGGCGCGAGGCGCTTGAGGAAACCGGGCTGGAAGCCGGTGATATCAAGTTGCTGGGCCTCAGCGAACAGCTTTTTCATGATGAAAAGCAGCATTGGTTCGGCGTTCTGTTTCAAGCGGAAAGCTTTTCCGGCGAAATGCAACTGCTTGAACCGGACAAACACGGCGGTATCGACTGGTTTTCCCTCGATAACCTGCCGGACAGACTGACACTCCCCACCGTTCATGCCCTGGACCTGATCCGTCAGATGGCCTGACAGGCCCGTAGAAGCCCGACAGCGCGGTTCTCGACGTCTATGCTTGCCTCGCCACGCGCAGCGAGGCCTCATAGGCCCTGCGCGCCCATTCGGTCATAACATCGGGATCATCGAACGCATCGGCGGGAATGGACCAGTACGGCATATCGACGATCTTTGACTTGCCTTCGTAAGTCCAGCGCCGGCAGCCTGCCGCTTCGAAGTCGGGCGCGGAAATCGCATCGGCCTTGAGCAGGATTTCGTCGGCCACCTCAAGCGCAATGATCAGACCGTTGTGATAGATGCCCTTGCCGCCAAACATGCGTTTGATGGTGACAGGCCCCAGCCCGGAAAACAGATCGTGAATCGCGTCATTGTCCATGGCCGATTATTGCAGGCGCGCAGGAAGACGTCACGCCCAAAAAGCGTTCCGTCCGTCCCGGATAGCGATTTCTGAAAAATCAGGAAGCGGCAGGTGCCAAGGCTTCCGGCTTGGCCGGTGTCAGTTCGACCGACTCACCACAGCCGCAGGCGGACGTCTGGTTGGGATTGTTGAAGACAAAGCCCGTGCGCAGGGTCGTGACCTCGAAGTCCATCTGCGTTCCCAGGAGATACAGCACCGCTTCCGGCGCAACGAAGACCTTGGAGCCTTCCTTTTCAACGATATCGTCGCCAGGCTTGGCCTCGGTGACGAGGTCGATGGTATATTCCATACCGGCGCAGCCGCCCTTCTTGATGCCGACGCGAATGCCGAGCGCATTCTCGCGCGCCGCCACGATCTCGCTTACGCGGGCAGCGGCAGCGTCAGTCAACGTCATGACAGAAAAACGACCCATTTCTCATCTCTCTTGGTTCGGATCGTGTAATGATCCGTCTGTACCATAGTTAGTGTTACACAACCGTCACCGCAAGTGTTCAAACTCGTCCCGTCCCAAAAACCCGCACGCAGAAGGCAGAAATCATGAATTACCGCCATCTCATTCTCACCAGCCTTGCCGGTATGGCGCTGAACCTGACGCCTGCACTTGCTCAGGAGACCAAGAAGCCCGAGCCGAAGCAGGAAACCGGAACGAAGCCGGCAGCAGCGCCCGCCGAGGCCGCCCCGGAAGCACCTGCCCCCAAGGAATCGGCTCAAGCGCCCAATCAGTCCGTACCGGACTATCTCGACGACCGCAGCACGCCGGAGCAACTGGTCAAATCCTATTACAATGCCATCAACCGCCAGGAATATGCGCGCGCCTACAGCTACTATGCCGAGGAAGGCCATAGCCAGCCGTTTCCGCAGTTCCAGGCCGGGTACGAGAACACCGTCTCGGTGGAATTGCGCCTTGGCAAATCCGAAAGCGAGGGCGCGGCTGGTTCCACCTATTGGAGCCTGCCTCTGGCGATCGAATCGACGCAGAAGGACGGGAAACACGCCGTCTACAACGGTTGCTACCGCCTCCGGCTGGCGAATGCCGCCATCCAGGGCGTTCCCTTTGTTCCCTTGTCCATTCTCGACGGCACGTTGCAGAAATTCGAAAAGCCGCTGGATCAAAGCGTTCCGGAAGGCTGCGAAGCGCCCTGAGGGCGCTTCAAAACCAGCTGGCGATGCCGACGATGGCCGCCAGCACGCCCGCCCAGGCGGCGGCCCTGGAACCCCGCGCGTTCTGCCGCGCCTGTTCCAGCGCGGACTCGGCAACGACACCCATGGCCGACCGGGCGTCGAGCAGCCCGGCAATATCCGCGCGCGTCAAAACGACAGTCGATGCCTGCCAATGCCAGGCGGCTTTGAGCGCAAAGAAGATCACGCCTGCCATACCGAGGCGCACGATCCAGAAAGCACTCATCGCGGACCTCCTGAGGGGCTGTTCCGTTAATCGGCGGCCCACACGCTGCGGCATGGGACACCCCACAGTGACGAGCCGCGACGTACCTGACAATTAGACATTAGGAGAAGATATCAGCCGAAAGCGCAATGCACCCGGAACGGATCAGTACCAGCCGACGGCGACCTGCGCCTCTTCCGACATGCGGTCGGGCGTCCAGGGCGGATCGAAGGTCATCGTCACGTCGACAAAGCTGACGCCCTCGACCGAGCTGACCGCATCCTGTACCCAGCCCGGCATTTCACCGGCAACCGGGCAGCCGGGTGCCGTCAGGGTCATCTCGATCTTCACGGAGCGGTCGTCTTCGATGTCGATCTTGTAGACGAGGCCAAGCTCATAGATATCCGCCGGAATTTCCGGATCATAGACCGTCTTCAGCGCGCCGATGATATCATCGGTCATGCGGGCGAGTTCATCGGCTGGAATGGCGGAGGCGGAAACTGCGCCGCTTACCGCGGAAGCCTCCGGCTTCAGCGTCTCGTCTTTTTCCAGCGTTTCGACTTTGTCGGTCATCGTCATCACCCAAAGAATTTCCGCGCCTTCTCCAGCGCATCGGCGAGAACATCGATCTCGTCTCTCGTATTATACATCGCAAACGATGCACGGCATGTGGACGTCACACCGAACCGTTTCAAGAGCGGCTGGGCACAATGTGTGCCCGCGCGCACGGCAACACCGGCCCGGTCGATCACCATGGACACATCGTGCGCATGGATGCCTTCGAGCTCGAAGGAGATGATCGCGCCCTTGCCCTTGGCATCGCCAAAAATGCGCAGGGAATTGATCTCACGCAGCCGCTCATGCGCGTAATCGCGCAAATCTTCCTCATGCGCGAGAATGGCGGCGCGGCCGATCTTTTCGACGTATTCGATGGCAGCACCAAGCCCGATCGCCTGGGCAATCGGCGGCGTGCCCGCCTCGAAACGGTGCGGCGGGTGATTGTAGGTAACGATATCCTCCGTCACCTCTTCGATCATCTCGCCGCCGCCCTGGAACGGGCGCATCGCTTCCAGCTTTTCCTTGCGGCCATAGAGAACACCGATACCGGATGGACCATAGATCTTGTGCCCGGTGAAAATGTACCAGTCACAGCCGAGATCCTGCACGTCAACCGGCAGATGCACGGCACCCTGGCTGCCGTCCACAAGCACCGGAATGCCGCGCGCATGGGCAATGCGGACGATGTCCTTGATCGGCGTCACGGTGCCGAGCACATTCGACATATGGGTGATGGCCACCAGCTTGGTGCGCTCCGTCAGCCGTGCCTCGAATTCCTCGATATGGAACGCGCCCTGCTCGTCGACCGGAACCCAGACCAGCTTGGCGCCCTGCCGTTCCCGGATGAAATGCCAGGGAACGATGTTGGAATGGTGCTCCATGATCGACAGGACGATCTCGTCGCCCTCGCCGATATGCGGCATGCCATAGCCATAGGCAACCGTATTGATCGCCTCGGTGGCCGATTTGGTGAAGACGATCTCGTCGACCGAACCGGCGTTCAGAAAGCGGCGAACGTTTTCGCGGGCCTTTTCATAGGCATCGGTGGCCGCGTTCGACAGGAAATGCAGGCCGCGATGCACATTGGCATATTCGTTCGAATAGGTATGGGTGATCGCGTCGATCACCGCCTGCGGTTTCTGCGCGGAGGCACCGTTGTCGAGATAAACCAGCGGTTTGCCGTAGACTTCGCGCGACAGGATGGGGAAATCGCGGCGGATCGCCTCGACATCATAACCGCTTCGAATGATCTTCGTATCCATGTTGCCCGCGCTTTCCTGCGTTTCAGTCGGGTGTTTCACCTGAAATAGTGCCCGCCGGACCAGCCGGCAGGCCAACGATCAGACATGCGCCGCCAGCCACTTGTCGAGAATGGCTTCCAGAGCCTCGACCAGTGGTTCGCTTTCCAGTTCTTCGACGATCTCGGCCACGAATGCCTTGATCAGCAGGCCGCGTGCCTCGCTTTCCGGGATACCGCGCGCCTGCAGATAGAACAGGTGGTTTCCGTCGATCTCGGTCACCGTCGCCCCGTGGCCGCAGGCCACGTCGTCGGCAAAGATTTCCAGTTCCGGCTTGGCATCGAATTCGCCGTCATCCGACAGGAGCAGCGTGTTGCAGGCCATGCGCGCATCGGTCTTCTGGGCGATCTTGTTGACCTTGATCTGCCCCTGGAAAACGCCGCGCGCGCGGTCCGTCACCACATTGCGGATGATCTGCACCGACGTGGTGTTCTCGACGAGGTGGCCGAGCGTCATCGTCACGTCCGTGTGGCTGTCACCGCCGAGCAGGTTGACGCCGCGCAACTGGAAGTCGGAGCCTTCGCCCTTCGACAGCACATGCACTTCCTGCCGCACCAGCTTGCCGCCGGCATTGACGATATAGAGCGTCAGCCTGGCATTGGTGCCGATGGTCGCGGTGAACTGGGCAAGCTGCGTTGCGTCGACACCCTGCTCGCGCAGGATGATCCAGACGATCTCAGCATCGTCGGCAACGGTGACGTTGCTGACACTGGTCGAGAAGCCCTCGCCCGCGCCGCCTGTCTGGCGTTCGATCACGGTCGCCTTGCTGCCCTTGCCGAATTTGACGGCAAACCGCACGTGGCCCTGTCCGCGCGCCTGCGCATTCTGCAGTTCCAGCGGCGCCTGAAGCTCCGTTCCATCGGCAATGGAGACGGCCCAGCCGTCGGTCACGTAGGCTGCGTTGATCTGGCCGATCGCATCATCACCGCCACGAATGGCGAGATCGCGGATCACCGATCCGTCAGCCAGTCTGTCGCTGTACTTGGCGAATTCGACACCCGCGACCCGCGGAGATGTCAGCGCCACACCGTTGGAAACCGTTGCAACCGCCGATCCCGGGATGACTGCCGGCAAGGCATTGGTGCCCGCCGTGCCATCATAGGCAGCGACACTGCGCAGAAGCGTGCGCAGATCGGTATAGTGCCAGGCTTCGACGCGGCGTGACGGCAGGCCCTGCGTCTTCAACGCCTCAATGGCGTTGTCACGCGCGCTGACGATTTCCGCATCGCCGGGCAGTTCGCCCATCCGGTCGACGAAGGAGTCGACCAGCGCCGCTTCTGCGGTTGTCGGCTGGCGTCCTGTATGAACATTCATGACGTCGCTCCTCAGGCTGCCTCGCCGATGATATCGGCGTAGCCGTTCTCTTCGAGATGGAGGGCAAGGTTCTTGTCGCCTGACTTGATGACCTGTCCTTTGTAGAGAACGTGCACGCTGTCCGGAACGATATAGTCGAGCAGGCGCTGATAGTGGGTGATGACGATCACGGCACGGTCAGGCGAACGCAGTGCATTCACACCATCGGAAACGATCTTCAGCGCGTCGATGTCGAGGCCCGAATCTGTTTCATCCAGCACGCAAAGCTTCGGCTCCAGCAGTTTCATCTGCAGGATTTCCGCACGCTTCTTCTCACCGCCGGAGAAACCGACATTGAGCGGACGCTTCAGCATGGCGATATCCATGTCGAGCGAGGCCGCCGCCGTCTTCACCCGGGCGATGAATTCCGGGATTTTCAGCGGTTCTTCGCCGCGCGCCTTGCGCTGCGAGTTCATCGCCACTTTCAAAAATTCCATCGTGGCAACGCCGGGTATTTCCATCGGGTACTGGAATGCCAGGAAGATGCCCTTGGCCGCGCGCTCCGACGGGTCGAGCTCGAGAATGGACTCGCCGTTGTAAAGGATGTCACCCGCGGTGACTTCGTAATCTTCGCGGCCCGCAAGAATATAGGACAGTGTCGACTTGCCCGAACCGTTCGGTCCCATGATGGCCGCCACTTCGCCCGCCTTGACCGTGAGGTTCAGGCCGCGAATGATTTCGGTGTCCGTATCTGCGATCTTCGCATGAAGGTTTCTGATTTCCAGCATTCTATTACCCTTTGAATTCCTCGGGATCAGCCTCGGCGATCCCAACAATAATCTTGTTTGGCGAGTGACGGGCCGATGATGGCCGTCCCATGGCTATCCGACTGAGCCTTCAAGGCTGATGCCGATCAGTTTCTGCGCTTCCACGGCAAATTCCATCGGCAGTTCCTGAATGACTTCCTTGACGAAGCCGTTGACGATCAGCGCAATCGCCTCCTCTTCCGGAATGCCGCGCTGCATCACGTAGAACAGCGCATCTTCGGAAATCTTGGAGGTGGTGGCTTCGTGCTCGAACTGGGCCGTGGCGTTCTTCGCCTCGATGTAAGGCACCGTATGCGCACCGCAATCATTGCCGATCAGCAGCGAGTCGCACTGCGTGAAGTTGCGCGCGTTCTCCGCCTTGCGGTGCGCCGAAACCTGTCCGCGATAGGTGTTGTTCGACTTGCCCGCCGAAATACCCTTGGAGATGATGCGGCTCGACGTGTTCTTGCCGAGGTGCAGCATCTTGGTGCCGCTGTCGATCTGCTGATGACCATTCGAAACGGCGATGGAATAGAATTCGCCGCGGGAATTGTCGCCGCGCAGGATCACCGACGGATATTTCCAGGTGATCGCCGAACCGGTTTCGACCTGCGTCCAGGAGATCTTGGAATTGACGCCGCGGCAATCGCCACGCTTGGTGACGAAATTGTAGATGCCGCCCTTGCCTTCCGCATCGCCGGGGAACCAGTTCTGCACGGTCGAGTACTTGATCTCGGCATCGTCCAGGGCAATCAGCTCCACGACGGCCGCGTGCAGCTGGTTTTCATCGCGCTGCGGCGCGGTGCAGCCTTCGAGGTACGACACATAGGCGCCCTCTTCGGCAATGATCAGCGTGCGTTCGAACTGACCGGTATCCCGCTCGTTGATGCGGAAATAGGTCGACAGTTCCATCGGGCAGCGGACACCCTTCGGCACGTAGACGAAGGAGCCGTCCGTGAAGACAGCCGAATTCAGCGTCGCATAGAAGTTGTCGGAAACCGGCACCACGGACGCCAGGTACTTCTTGACCAGTTCCGGATGTTCGCGGATCGCTTCGGAGATCGAGCAGAAAATGACGCCGGCCTTGGCCAGTTCCGCCTTGAAGGTCGTAACCACGGACACGCTGTCGAACACGGCATCCACCGCCACGCGGCCGGACTTGTAGACGTTGTCGCTGGCTTCTTCGTCTTCGTCGGAAGGGCTCGGCTCGCCCATCTTGCGCACGCCCGCAAGGATTTCCTGCTCTTTCAGCGGAATTCCCAGCTTCTCATAGGTGCGCAGCAGCTCGGGATCGACCTCGGCAAGCGATGTCGGTCCGGTCTGATTCTTCGGCCCGGCATAATAGACCATGTCCTGGAAATCGATTTTCGGGTAGTTCACCCGCGCCCATGTGGGCTCTTCCATCGTCAGCCAGCGTTCATAGGCTTTCAGACGCCATTCCAGCATCCATTCCGGCTCGTTCTTCTTGGCCGAAATAAAGCGGATAATGTCTTCGCTGAGGCCCTTTGGCGCCTTATCCATTTCGATAAGGGTCTCAAAGCCATACTTGTACTGGTCCACGTCCAGGGTGCGGACCTGATCAATAGTTTCCTGCACGGCAGGCATTGGCGTTCTCCATCCTCGCGGGATTCAAGGTCCCGCAGTTGCAAACGTCAAGGCGTGTGTCGTCTTGAATATTTGCCTCAATGTAGTGTGCAATCGCACGATTTAACACCGGTATTCACCGGATTCTTTTGCATTTATCGACTATTTATTGTCGATATCTGCGATATTTCACGCCGCATCGGCAGAAACCGGCTTCGTCCGGTCCCGCCGCGCGACAATTTTTGTCAGCGCCTCAAGGAAAAGCACAATTTCGTCCTGCGTGGTTTCCGGCGTTGTGGAGACCCGCAGGCCCCCGGTTCCATCACCAAATCCCATGGCCGCAAGCACATGGCTTGGCCCGACTTTTCCCGAAGAACAGGCAGAGCCTGCCGATAGCGCAATTCCCGCCAGATCGAAAGCGATTTGCACGGTTTCCGCCTTCATATCCGTCAGGCTGAAGAAGGTCGTATTGGCGAGCCGTTCGACAGCATCGCCATAAATCACCGCATCGGGTGCAATCGCCAGGATGCCGTCCTCGATCCGCTGCCGGTTGGCAAGCCCCCAGCCGCCAGCCAGCAGCTGTTCGCGGGCAACCCGCGCCGCAGCGCCGAAACCCGCTATAACAGGCAAGGCTTCCGTCCCGGCGCGATGGCCCTTTTCCTGTCCGCCGCCGCGCACCAGCGCCTTCGGCATGACCAGATCGGACACCGCAATGATGGCGCCGACGCCCTTCGGACCGCCGATCTTGTGCGACGAGAGAATGAGGTAATCAGCGCAAGCCGTTGCAATATCGAGAGGAATCCGCCCGGCCGCCTGCACCGCATCGACGACAAGAAAGCCGCCGAACGCTTTGACAAGCCTGCCGATTTCATCGATCGGCTGCAACACGCCGGTCTCGTTATTGGCGGCCTGCACGGCGACCAGCGGCAGACCTTCGCCCTTGTCGTGGGCCGCCAGCAGCGCACGCAGCCGCTCAAGGTCGAGCAGTCCGTTGCGATCCACCGGAACCGTATCGATCTGCTCGGCCGCAAACTGCCCGCCCGCCAGCACGCAAGGGTGCTCGCTGGCGCTGACATAAAGCCGCGACAGCCGCACAGGCGCCCGTCCCATCATATAATGTGGCGTCAGCAGGGTTGAAGCAGCCTCGGTGGCACCCGATGTAAAGAACACATGATCAGGTTTGGCATTCACAAGAGCGGCCACGTCGCGGCGGGCGCGTTCGAGAATGGCTTTTGAAGCACGGCCTTCCTGATGAACAGACGATGGATTGCCCGTTTGCGCCAAAGCATCGACGACAGCATCGCGCGCTGCCGCAAGAAGCGGCGCACTGGCGTTGTAGTCGAGATAGGCGCGTTTTTGGGCCATACCTGTCGTGATTCCTGTTCTTTTGAACTCAGCGCCGGCAAAAAGCGCAATTTTCTTGAAATTCAACCTCGGACCGGCCTATGAAGCCGCTTCGAGACAAAATCCTACACCAGTTTTGAACGGTTCTAAACTGGTTTTATGGGTGCTGTTGATCGCCGTCAAGTCCGGCTGATCGACAGACGCCCTGTGGCGAAGAGTGGAGTACACATGCCTGAAGTAATTTTCAATGGACCTGCGGGACGTCTTGAGGGCCGTTATCAGCCTTCGATGGAAAAAAATGCACCGATAGCGATTGTCCTGCACCCGCATCCGCAGTTTGGCGGCACCATGAACAACAAGATCGTCTACGATCTGTTCTACATGTTCCAGCAGCGCGGCTTCACGACATTGCGGTTCAACTTCCGTGGCATTGGCCGCAGCCAGGGCGAATTCGACCATGGCTCGGGTGAATTGTCCGACGCGGCTGGCGCGCTTGACTGGGTGCAGTCGCTGCATCCGGATTCCAAGACCTGCTGGGTCGCCGGCTATTCCTTCGGCGCGTGGATCGGCATGCAGCTCCTGATGCGCCGTCCGGAAATCGAAGGGTTCATCTCGGTCGCGCCACAGCCGAACACTTATGATTTCTCGTTCCTCGCACCCTGCCCCTCATCCGGCCTGATCATTCATGGCGATCAGGACAAGGTTGCACCGGCCAAGGATGTGCAGGGACTGGTCGACAAGCTGAAGACCCAGAAGGGCATCACCATCACGCAGAAGACGATGGTCGGCGCCAATCACTTCTTCACGGGGATGACCGATGAAGTCATCGGCGAATGCTCCGAATATCTCGACCGCCGCCTGAACGGCGAACTGGTCGAAGCCAAGCCTAAACGTCTGCGTTAAAAAACGCGCTGCACTGGAATTGTGCGTGGTTCGACAAGCTCACCATGAGGAGAGGCATGGCCTGCAATGATAGTCTCAGAGGTTGCAGAAATGGCTTTCTGCAACCCTCCATATCCCTCATGGTGAGTTTGTCGAACCACGCACAATGTTCCTGCCAGCCTCCTGCGGGTTAGGCTTCCCCACCACCCCGCCCGAAACCGCCGCATCGCAACCCGTCGTGGTCGGAAATGTCAGCGGCAGGCCATCGAGGGCCCGCACGGCGAGATAGGCCCAAGCCTCCGCCTCCATCGAATCGCCGTTCAGGCCCAATTCCTCGGCAGCAATCACAACAGCACCCGATTTGGCGGCGCCCTCGACAAGATCAGCCATGACGGTCGCATTCTTACGCCCGCCGCCGCAGATCACCCAGAGCGCCGGTTGTTCCGGCGCATAGGCGCCGGCCTGGAGAATGGCATCGGCCGTCACCCTGGCGAGCGTGCGGGCGCCATCGGCCAGTTCCGGATTTCCAAGGTCCTCAAGCGTGAAATCATTGCGGTCGAGCGATTTCGGCGGCTTCAGCGCGAAAAACGGCTTTGCCATGTAGCGCGCCACGGCGCCGGCCAGCACCTGGCCCTCGCTGGCAATCATACCGCCCGCATCATAGGCGATTCCCGCTCTGTCGGCGACCCACTGGTCGATCAGCGTGTTACCGGGCCCGGTATCGAAGGCAATCGGATCTCCTGTTGCAGAAACGATCGTGACATTGGAAATACCGCCAATATTGACGAAGACGACCGGCTTGCCCCTGCCAAGCTCGACCGGAACCCTTGCCGCGAGTGCCTGATGATAGACCGGCACCAGCGGTGCCCCTTGCCCGCCATGCACCATGTCATTGGCGCGCATGTCATGGACAACGGGAATGCCTGTCATATCAGCCAGCAACCGCCCGTCACCCAGCTGGACGGTCAGCTGTTCCCGCGGGCGATGCAGAACGGTCTGACCATGAAAACCAATAATATCAATGGTATCGGCGCTTAACTTATAATCCGATAGGAAGCCGAGCACCGCCTCGCCATGGCGCCGCGTCAGTTCCTGTTCGATGGCGGCAAGAGCGCCGGGGCGCTGATCGCGCTTGCGGATGGATTTGGCATCCTCGAGCCCTGCCTCGATAAGCCGCCGGAATGCCGGGTCATAGGCGACGAAGCCCGAAGGTCCGCGCTGCACCGCGTTTCCGCCGTCGGTTTCGATGAGCGCGATGTCGATTCCATCCATGGATGTTCCGCTCATCAGGCCAATTGCCCGCCTTGTCGCTGTCACGTCACACCCTTTCTTGTGATTCGGCCCCGAATGATGTTAAACGGCCACGTCTTGTTCGGCACGTTCTTCATGCCGGACGCTTCCCTACGTAAAGTTTCAGGAAAAACTCATGTCTGCCTTCAAATCCGACTTTCTGCACACGCTTTCCACGCGCGGCTTCATCCATCAGATCTCCGACGAGGCCGGTCTGGATGCGCTTTTCGCCAAGGAGACAGTGACAGCCTATGTCGGCTATGATGCGACGGCGACGAGCCTGCACATCGGCAACCTCATATCAGCGACCATGCTGTACTGGCTGCAGGAAACCGGCCACCGGCCGATTGCGCTGATGGGCGGCGGCACCTCGATGGTGGGCGACCCCTCTTTCCGCGATGAACAGCGCAAGCTGCTGACACCCGAAGCCATCAACACCAACATCGAAGGCATCAAGCGGATTTTTGCCCGCATCCTGCGCTTCGGCGATGGCCCGACGGACGCATTCCTCGTCAACAATGCCGATTGGCTGATGGGCCTTGGCTATGTCGAATTCCTGCGCGAGGTCGGCCGCCACTTCTCCGTCAACCGCATGCTGTCCTTCGACAGCGTCAAATTGCGGCTGGACCGGGAGCAGTCCCTCTCCTTCCTCGAATTCAACTACATGATCATGCAGGGCTATGATTTCGTTGAACTCAACCGCCGCCATGGCTGCGTGTTGCAGATGGGCGGTTCGGACCAGTGGGGCAACATCATCAACGGCGTTGATCTCGGCCACCGCATGGGAACGCCGCAGCTCTACGCCCTGACGACGCCGCTTTTGACCACCAGCTCCGGCGCCAAGATGGGCAAATCGGCCACCGGCGCGGTCTGGCTCAACGAAGACGTCTTCAGCCCCTATGATTTCTGGCAGTACTGGCGCAACACGGAAGATGCCGATGTCGGCCGCTTCCTGAAAATCTTCACGCGCCTGCCGCTCGATGAAATTGCCCGGCTGGAAGCGCTTGGCGGTTCGGAAATCAACGAGGCGAAGAAAATCCTCGCGACCGAAGCCACCGCCATCGTTCATGGCCGCGAAGCCGCCGCCATGGCCGCAGAAACCGCGCGCACGACCTTCGAGGAAGGCGCGCTGGCTGCCAACCTGCCATCCATCGACATCGCGACGAGCGAGCTTGAGGGCGGCATCGGCATCCTGACACTGCTGGTCAAGGCCGGTCTCGCCGGTTCGAATGGCGAGGCCCGCCGCCATATTCAGGGCGGCGCTGTCCGGGTGAACGACGCCGGTGTTTCCGACGATAAGGCGCAGGTTTCGACCGCTGACGTGACAGGCGACGGCATCGTCAAGCTGTCGCTGGGCAAGAAGAAGCACATTCTCGTTCGTCCGGTCTAAGACCGGACCGACAGCGCGGTTGTGCGTGGTTCGACAAGCTCACCATGAGGAATGGAGTGGGCTGCAGGGAGCACTATTCTGCAGCGTTTGTGATTGACCTGCACCAAACCACTTCCCTCATGGTGAGCTTGTCGAACCACGCACAATGGTTTTGCTTAGCACTTCTCACTGAAACTCGAAAATCGACCGGAAAATACCCGGTGCGATCACCGAAATCGGATTGACGATGATCTGCGGCTGCTTGATCGGCCCCTGCAACTTGTAGGTGATGCCGATCAGGCCGCGATCCCGTCCATTGCCAAGCAGAAGGCCGAGGACGGGCAATTCGCCAAAGATGCGGTTGATGCCATAGGCGGGCATGAAGGTGCCCGTCAGTGCCATGTTGCCCTGGGGATCGCTGAGCACGCCCTGGAAGGTGGTACCGATGGTCGAACCGCGGACCACGCCATTGGCAAGATTGATGTAGTTCTTGCCCTTCTCGATTTGCGAAAAGCCGCGCTCGAAGGTCACCACCGACACATCGATGTTCTTTTTCACCGCATCGTTGAGGCTCGTGCCATTCGGCGACGATGACACGAGACTGGCCAGCCTGGGCTCGTTGACGAGGGTGAAGTCGCGTGCATCGATCTGCCCGCGCAAGGGGCCATCCCCCTTCGAATCCAGTGCGACAAGAATGCTGCCGCCCTGCATCTTGTCATAAAAGCCGGTGAAACGCAGGACCGCACCCGCATCCTTCGACTGCAGGCTGACGGAACGGGCACCGCTTTCCGAACTGTCCGTTGCGATCACTTTCTGGCCGGATTTGGTCACGGCGTTGAAGGCAAGGCCCGAGACATGCGAACCGACGCCCTCATAGGACAGCGAGACATTGCCGAAACTTTCGGAATAGAAGCCCTGGACATCGTCGATATCGGCATTGACCAGAATGCGCTTCTTGTCATTGCTGTCGCCTGCCTGCTTCTTGTCGGTCACCTGGTTGAGCAGCGAACGCGCATCGAAGGATTTCCCCTTCACGTCGGCCCGGTAGCCATAGCCGGTGCGTGATATTTTGACGGCGATGTCATCCGTCCGGTTGAGACTGACCTGGCTGAAATCGGCGGACACCAGATCGCCCTTGACCACGGAGATGTCCCCGCGCAGCCGGAACGTCTCTCCGGCGATATCGAGATTGCGGATGCTGATATTGTCCGCATCCTGCTGCAGGCCGAATTTGGCGGTGGCCTTCACCCCTGCGCCCTTGGTCCAGCCGAGTTGCGCCAGCTTGACCTCGGCCTTGGACAAATCCGCGACAGCGACCTGCGAACCATCCGCCGACTTGTCGATATTGATGCTGATCGGGCCGGATATGAACGGATCGAGACTTGGGAACAGCGTGTTGCGCGTCTTGTCGTCCAGCTGCAGGGAAACCGACTGTTTGCGCTTGGCCGGATTGCTGCCGAGCGGCTCGAACATGGTGATATCGGCCGGCACGCCATTCAGCTGCGCTTTGACATCGATATTCGCCTCAGTGTCGTTGACGTTCAGCGTCCCGTTGGCATTGGTAATGGTCTGGCCATCGACCTTTTTGGCAAGGTTGACGCCGTTCAGGGCGATCTCCGCCGACCATTGCAGGCTTCCCTCCGGTGCATGACGGGTGACCGGAAATGTCACGAGGACATGGGTTTTCACATCGCCGCTGATATCAGCCGGTGCAAAGGGCACGCCTTTCACCGCATTGATCGGTTTGAAACCGGCGATTTCGGCAATGGCCGAGGCGTCGCCGGCAATATTCAGATCAAGCTCCGACAGCACCGGACGCTGCGGGCCCCACGGGATGATCAGCGTGCCGTCCACAATATGCGCTTCCCGGTTGCCGGGCGTAAACGCCGAGCCCTTCAGCAATTTGATCGTGGTATAGGCGCCGCGCACGCTGATTGCACCATCCGCATCGCGAATGGGCGGCAGATCGCCGACAATATCGAAACGCGTGTTCTGCACATTGAAATCGACCTGCACTTCGTCCGCCGTCAGCGGTGGCGGCTTGCCCGGACCGTCGAAACGGCCGGCGGCAAACATCACATCCACCCGGCTGTCCCTGACATCGCCGCCGAACAGATTGTCGAGCACCCAGCGGCGCGCGCCGGTCGCCACCCAGATCGGCCAGAGCTGCTTCACCTGTGCGGTGGGCATTTTCGGTATACGCAGCGCCAATGTCATGGCTGGCGAACCCTTGCCGAACACCACACTGCCCTGCCCGTAAAGTTCGCTTTCGCCATCGGCGCGCACGGCAATCTCGGAAATGTCCAGCTTGGCCTCCCCAGGCGCAAACCGGCCGGCAATGCGGGCATTGAAGGCGAGCGGCGGCTCGCTCGAATCCGCCGGAGCGGAAACGGCTTCCTGCGTGATCAGTTCAAAACGATAGCCGGGATTGGCAACGGCTGCGACAGCCGTCGCGTCCTCCGGCAGCGGTTCGGGTCCGACCGCCCCCTCGACAACCCCTTTGAAACCGCCGAAATGGATGGCTGACGGCGTAATCTCGACCTTTTCCGTACCGAAAACATGCTCGAAATTGATCTGGGCACCGGCACCCATATCCTCCACATTGCCGATGCTCACCGGTCCTTCGCTCACATTGAGCGAACCGGAAATCCGCATGGGTATGGTGTCCGCCCCCGCAACCCCGTCCAGCCGGATTTCAGCTTCATTGTTATAGGCGAGATAGGATGTATCCGGCTTTATGCCATCGGCATCGGGAACAGGTGCTTCGCCCTGTTTGCCGATCAGCGGGATCCTGCTGATCGCCAAAGAGAACGAATCAATCCTGGCGCCAAGGGCCGCGCGCTTGACCTGTGCCGAGACGTCGATGACCTTTCCCCGCCATTCCACCGTGCCCTTGATGGCAACGGGGCCGCCGGTTTCCGTCAGTTCCAGATGGATGATGCGCAGGTTTTCCGGCCGGCCCGCAACGGTGAAATCAAAGCGTGTATCGGCAACCGTGATGTCACGGGTTTCCCGCTGATCCAGCAGCGAAACGGCATTTTGCAATCCGGTGAAAATGAGTTGGGACACGCCGTCGAGGTTGACCAGGCCGCGATCATCCTGCGGCAGGATCGACATGAAGTCGAACGGCTCCTGACTGGCACCAACCGTGATCTGCGCGCCGGTGAGTTCGAGGCTCTGCACTTTGACGTCGCCCTGCAGCAGCGGCAGGGTGGCGAGACCGATGCGCACGGAACGGATGTTCTTGATCTCCACCCCGCGCTTGACGTCCGAAATATTGACGTTGCGCGCCTCAAGCGCGACGTGCTTGCGCTGGTCGAGGGAAATTTGCGCCGACTGGATCGTCGCATCGGTATCGGGACCGACAACGGATTTGAGCGCGGTCTGCGCGCGCTGGGTCAGGGCCTCGCCGCCGATACCCACCCGCAGGACGACAAAAGCTATTCCGGCCAGAACCACAAGGAGAATCAGGAATGACGCAAGTGCCCCGCAGGCGAAACGAAACCGCGAGCGGCGCGCGGGCATGGCCACGGGCACCTCGCCTTGCTCGACCGCAGAGGGGTAATGATGAAATTTTAGAAAGTCCCGCTTTGTAAAACGGACTCTTTTCGGTTTCTCTGTCAAATTCCCAAGCCAATTGAGGAATCATGTGGGAAACCGTAGACGATTCCCGTGCCTCTCTTATAGTTGCCTAACTGAGGCGCGCATTCAATGATGAAAGAAAGGCTTTCCTATGACAACGCTCGATATCGGCAGTTCCGCCCCGGATTTCACCCTTCCCCGCGATGGCGGCGGAACGCTTTCCCTGGCTGAATTGCGCGGGAAACCGGTCGTTCTCTATTTCTATCCCAAGGACGATACGAGCGGCTGCACCCAGGAAGCCATCGAGTTTTCCGGGCTGAAACCTGAATTCGACAAACTGGGAGCCAAGGTCATCGGCATGTCGCCCGATCCGACCAAGAAGCACGACAAGTTCAAGACGAAGTACGATCTCAAGGTGGATCTCGTCGCCGACGAGCAGAAGACCATTCTGGAAGCCTATGGCGTGTGGGCCGAAAAAAGCATGTACGGCCGCAAATATATGGGCGTTGAACGCACCACCTTCCTGATCGATTCGAACGGCAGGATCGCAAAAATATGGAACAAGGTGAAGGTTCCCAATCACGCGGCCGAAGTTCTCGAAGCAACCAGGGCTCTCTAGACCGAACTCAACCGCTTTCTACCTGAAATTGATGGAAAATCGGCGCTCCGTCAGGATTTGTTAACCATAACGGGGTGTAATGCCTTCTATAAATTGAAGCTGCAAAATGACGAGCGAAGCGGCCATGAAGAAGGCAAAACACTCCCCCATCTTCAGCAACCAGCAGGAACCCCACACGATCATCATCGCGCGGGGCGAAACGATCCGTCATTTCACCCTGCGCCCCTGGGCCGCCATTCTTGGCGGCACACTGGCCTTTGCGCTGGCCGGCACCTACCTCATTGCCACCTCCTATCTGGTTTTCCGCGACGACCTGATCAATGGCAGCGTCGCGCGTCAGGCCCGGCTGCAACAGGCCTATGAAGACCGCATCGCCAGCCTGCGCACCCAGCTCGACCAGGTCACCAGCCGCCAGCTGCTCGACCAGCAGGCGATGGAAGGCAAGGTCGCCGAACTCATCCAGCGGCAGAAGTCCCTTACCGAACGCCACGCCAAGCTTGCGCCCATGCTGCAGCGGGCAGAACATGCCGGCGCTGCCATTCCGCCCGAGGCGGACAGCAATGCGCCGATGGACAGCAACGGCCAGGATATCGTCAAGTCGAACGATGATGACGCTTTCTATGGCATCGATCCGATCATCACCGGTCCGACCAGCGTGACCCGCAAACCGGCACCGCGCGATGACAAGCCGCGCAAGAGTGTCGACAAGGCCGAACTGCTGCTGAAATCGGTCAATACATCGCTGACGGATATCGAGACCAAACAGATCGCCCAGATGCAGGCGCTGTCCAATACCGCCTACGAGAATGCCGACAAGATCATGGAAGCGCTTGCCGCAACCGGGGTGAAACCCGTTCTGGATGAAAAGTCGGATACGGGCGGCCCGTTCATTCCCGCCGGCAGCATTGCCCCTTTTGACGCCAAGCTGAACGATCTTGATCAGGCGCTCGAACGGCTGGAAGGCGCCAAGGCCCTTGCCAAATCCATCCCGATCTCCAATCCGGTCCCCGGCATGCCGGTTTCCAGCACGTTCGGCGTGCGCAAGGACCCGATCATCGGCTCGATGGCGTTTCACTCCGGCATCGATTTTCGCGCCATGAGCGGCTCGTCGGTGCGCGCCACAGCCAACGGCACGGTCACCGAAGCGGGCTACAATGGCGGCTACGGCAATATGGTGGAGGTCGACCACGGCAACGGCCTCTCCACGCGCTACGGCCATATGAGCCAGATTCTCGTCACCCCCGGCCAGAAAATCAAGATCGGCGACGTCGTCGGCAAGGTCGGCAGCACCGGGCGCTCGACCGGCCCGCATCTCCATTACGAGGTGCGCCGGAACGGCAGCGCCGTCAATCCTGCGGGTTTCCTGACCATCGGCCGCGAGGTCGCCGCGGAACTTTAAAATCGCCTGCTTTGAGTTTTCAAAATTGACATGGAAAAGCATCGAACATATCGTGAACATATACGTCTACGATGAGGAAAATGATGCTTCGATCACTGGCAGCGCAATTTGAAAGAGCGTCCGCAAGCTATGCGGAGTTGAATGGCATCAAGAGAGACCGCGACTGGTTCGTTCTCAAGATGCACGAGGAAATCGGCGAACTGACCCAGGTCTGGAACAGGCTCCACGGGCGTGCGCGACACAAGGGCCGATCAGAAGCAGAACTCCGGCAGGACCTTGCCGATGAAGCTGCTGATCTGTTCGGCCATATCATCCTCTTTACCGATCAGAACGGGCTCGACCTGCACGCCGCGATCAAACGAAAATGGCAGTTTTATCCTTGGGACAAAGCAGACGGCAGGGATTGAGCCAAGCCGCCCGGATGTTTGTCGCCAAGCTTCTTCCACAGCGTCTCGCGCTTGCTCATGTCCAGAAACGTGGCATGGCGCGAAAGGATCGCGGTTAATCCATCCCCGATCCGGTCGTCTGGCATGGATATAAAACCAGCCTTGCGAAACCACGGACCATTCCAGCGGGGCGATTTAAACGTTGTGAGCGCGATTCCGGAAAGGTTCAGTTCCATTGCTCGGCTGTGAACCGCCGCCAAGAGCCCTGCTCCCACGCCTCTGCCGGAGGCCGCAGGCTCGACCATGATGTTGGCAATGTACATCATTCCATCGAGCGGCTGCATCAACACATACCCGCAAGCTTTGCCAGTGGCTTCAGCGACCACGGTCTCCCCGCTTAGAAAGCGTTCCGGCGCTATCGGCGGCGCCTGCACGACGGCTGCAAAACCGTCGAGTTGTGCATAGCGCGAGCGGGCGACCCGTTCGATGGCCCGCAGCGTTTCAACCTCATCGTATCGGAAGGCGCGCAGATGTACGTTGTCAAAAGTGATCACGAAGTCTGTCCCGGCTTGTTCACCCGGTTCCTACCAAAGGTCCGTGACAGTTTCATCGTTGCTATCCGGTAGCTATGAGCAACCTGACTGTCGCCACGTCTCGTATTCACGCCCTGAAAGTACAAAACCCGCAGATAGCGGGTTTTGTACTGCAAAGTTTGCCCTACAACTTACCTTGCTTTTTCAGAACATCATTGGCGTCAAATGCGCCACGTGCACCTGCTTCTTTCGCTCGAAACATAACGACGGTAACCCCAACATTTGCCGTTGGCGCATAGACTGGTGTTGCAAATCCCTGTCTCGTGTAGGTGCCATAGGCGGTGTTGCCGTACAGATTTGCGTTGGCGGTGCCCGAACCCCAAGTCTGTATTCCGGCTAGTCTTTCACCTTGTGACGTTGAAGCTTGTTCCAAGCGGAAATGGGTATACCCCCGTCTTAAGGTCGCTTCAGCGGCCTTCTTCATGGTTATGGCGGGAGCACTGCCTACAAACAGCAGTCCGCTTGCCTGCGTGTCAAGCCGCACCATATTCTGTGCCAATGGCATTTCGCTCGTTGTCGCACATGCGGTGACAAACAACGACATAAGACCGACAGCAATCCGTTTCATATTCCCCCCAAGTAATACAGTCCACCCCGGACGCGGCGAAGCTATATAGGAAGATACTCAACAGCAATATCCAAATTATTGTAATTAAAACTCAAATCGAAATTATACAAATATTTTCAAAACCTGAAGAAAGATTTCGAAACAAATAACCTGAACAAAATATCGGGAAAAATTGGTTGGCCCATAAAAAATCCCCGGCAGGACATCTCCAGCCGGGGATTTTTGTTCAGACAATACGCGCCTGGACTTAGGCGATATCCTGCACTTCCACATCGCTGCCGTGCACGCGGTGCGCGAGAGCCGCTTCCATGAACATGTCGACGTCGCCGTCGAGCACATCCTGCGGGCTGGTGCTTTCGACGCCGGTACGCAAATCCTTGACCAGCTGATAGGGCTGCAGGACGTAGGAGCGGATCTGGTGGCCCCAGCCGATATCGGTCTTGGAGGCGGAGATGGCATCGGCCGCCTGCTCGCGCTTTTCCAGTTCCGCTTCGTAGAGCCGCGCGCGCAGCATCGACCATGCCGTGGCACGGTTCTTGTGCTGCGAGCGTTCCGCCTGGCACTGCACGACGATACCGGTTGCGATATGCGTGATGCGCACCGCCGAGTCAGTCGTGTTGACGTGCTGACCGCCGGCACCCGACGCGCGATAGGTATCGATGCGCACATCCGATTCCGTCACCGCAATCTCGATATTGTCATCGACGACGGGATAGACCCAGATGCTGGAGAAGGATGTATGGCGCCGCGCATTGGAATCGTACGGCGAGATGCGCACCAGCCGGTGCACGCCCGATTCGGTCTTCATCAGACCATAGGCATTGTGGCCCTTGATCAGGATGGTGGCCGACTTGATGCCCGCTTCTTCGCCGTCGTGGATTTCGAGCAGCTCCACCTTCATGCCCTTGCGGTCGGCCCAGCGCGTGTACATGCGCAGCAGCATCGATGCCCAGTCCTGGCTTTCCGTGCCGCCTGCGCCCGAATGCACTTCGACATAGGTGTCATTGGCGTCGGCTTCGCCCGACAGCAGCGTATCGATCTGGCGCCGGTCCACTTCCACCTTGATGGCGCGAATGGCTTCTTCCGCCTCGGTGACGATGGACTTGTCGCCCTCTTCGTCGCCCATGGCGATCAGCTCGATATTGTCTTCGAGCGACTGGCTGAGCGTGCGGATGGAGTTGATACCGTCTTCCAGCTGCTGGCGCTCGCGCATGAGCTTCTGGGCTTCCTGCGCGTCATTCCACAGTGCGGGATCTTCGGCAAGCTGGTTCAGATAGCCAAGGCGTTTGATTGACGTATCCCAGTCAAAGATGCCTCCTCAGCAGGCTTATGGCCTGCTTGATCTCGTCGACCAGCGTCTCGATTTCAGCGCGCATTGGCTGTCCGTTCCTTCTGCTTTTTCATTGTTTTCGAATTGCGGCGGACCATATTCACTGGTCCGCGCGATGTAAAGTCTTCAGACTTTACGAAAGTTCACCGGCTCGATCGGTCAGAAAAGTCCGCCGCCGCCGCCCTGAATGACCCTGTTGACGTTCGGAGACTGCACCTCCATGGGCGCGCCTTCGGAGAAGGAATTCGCGCCAATGACGGAATAGCTGTCCGCAGGGCCTGTGCCCGGCTTGAAGGCTTCCATGATCACATTCGGCTGGCCTTCGGTGGCGCGCATGCCGGTCTTGCGGTCAATCGCCACAACGGTCATGCCTTCCGGCACACGGAAGTCAACCGAACGCTGGCCCTTCAAGGCAGCATCCATGAAATCCTTGAAGACCGGGGTCGCAAGGCCGCCGCCGGTGCCGCCATGGCCCATGGGCGTCGGCGTGTCGTAGCCGAGATAGAGGCCGACAACGAGGTCCGGCGTGAAGCCGATGAACCAGGCGTCCTTCTCGTCGTTCGTCGTACCGGTCTTGCCGGCGATCGGACGGTTGAGGCTCTTCAGGATGGTTGCCGTACCGCGCTGGATGACGCCTTCCATCATCGACGTGATCTGATAGGCGGTCATCGGATCGAGCACCTGATCGCGGTCGTCGACCAGCTCCGGCTCCGGCTGGTTCTTCCAGTCCTCGGCAGAGCAGTTGTCGCATTTGCGCTCATCGTGCTTGAAAATGGTCTTGCCGTAACGGTCCTGCACGCGGTCGATGATCGATGGCGTGATCTTGCGTCCGCCATTGGCGATGATCGAATAGCCCGTCACCATGCGCATCACGGTGGTTTCGCCCGACCCGAGCGCCATGGCCAGAACCGGCAGCATCTTGTCATAGATGCCGAACCGTTCGGCATATTCGGCAACGAGCTTCATGCCCATGTCCTGCGCCAGACGCACCGTCATCAGGTTGCGCGACTGCTCGATGCCGTAGCGCAGGGTGGACGGGCCGGCAAACTTGCCGCCATAATTCTTCGGTGCCCAAATGCCGAGACTGCCGCCCTGGTCGATCGAGATCGGGCCATCCAGCACCACCGATGCCGGGGTGTAGCCATTGTCCAGCGCGGCCGAATAGACGAACGGCTTGAAGGAGGAACCCGGCTGGCGCATGGCCTGCGTGGCGCGGTTGAATTCCGATTCGGCGAAGGAGAAGCCGCCGACCATCGCGAGCACACGGCCGGTATGCGGATCCATGGCAACCATCGCGCCTTCGATTCCCGGCACCTGGTGCAGATCGAAGGCCGTATCGCTGCCTTCCTTCTTCTGCACGAACACCACGTCACCGGGCTTGAACACGCCCTCCAGTGATTTCACCGACGTGCGCCTGCCATCCTTGTAGAGATTCATGGCCCATTTGATATCGGCAGCGGCAATCGTGCCCTTCTTGCGCGCGGTAACCAGGCTGTTGGCATCGTTGCGCTCGGGCTGCAGGCCAATGACGGCCTGTGTCGGCGTCACCTCGAGAATGACCGCGAGCTGCCAGTCCGGAACATCGGAAAATGGCTTGATCTCGGCCAGAGGAATACCCCAGTCGCCGATGGTGGAAATCGTCTTGTACGGACCGCGATAGCCCTTGGCCTCGTCATACTTGAACAGCCCGTGCTGCAGGGCGGCGCGGGCCTGCACCTGCATCTTGGGGTCAAGTGTGGTGCGCACGGACAACCCGCCCTCATAGAGCGCGTTTTCACCATACTTGCCGATGATCTGGCGACGGACCTCTTCCGTGAAATATTCAGACGCGAACAGGTAGTTGCCGGTATGGCGCGGCGTAACACCGAGCGGTTCGGTCTTGGCCGTTTTGGCTTCGTCCGTCGTGATGTAGCCGTTCTCGGCCATGCGGTCGATCACCCAGTTGCGGCGTTCGAGCGCCCGCTCCGTCTGGCGGAACGGATGATAATTGGACGGTCCCTTGGGCAGCGCCGCCAGATAGGCCGCCTCGGCGATGGTAAGCTCATTGACCGACTTGTTGTAATAGGTCAGCGCCGCACCGGCGATACCGTAGGAATTGAGACCGAAGAAAATTTCGTTGAGGTAAAGTTCGAGAATGCGGTCCTTCGAATAGGCCTGCTCGATGCGGAAGGACAGGATGGCTTCCTTCACCTTGCGGCCCATCGTCTGGTCGGACGACAGGAGGAAGTTCTTTGCCACCTGCTGGGTGATGGTGGACGCACCAACCGGGCGGCGCGAGCCCCAATTCTGCACGTTGACGATAACGGCGCGGGCAAGACCGCTGATGTCGATACCCGGATGCTGATAGAAGTTCTTATCTTCCGCCGACACGAAGGCGGCCTTCACCCGGTCCGGAATGGCCTGGATCGGCAGATAGAGGCGGCGCTGCCGGGCGAACTCGGCCATCAGCGCTCCATCGGACGCGTGAATGCGCGTCATGACAGGCGGCTCGTATTTGGCCAGAACTTCATAATCGGGCAGGTCTTTGGATACTTTGACCACATAGAGCGCTGCACCGCCCGCGGCCAGCAGCGCGACGACGGTACCGATTCCGAAAAAATATCCGATCAAGCGTATCATTTGTATCCGGAACCCGTTTCATCCATTTGGCATGTCGATAATCGATGCACGATCTTGGTCAATGCAAATCGCACTCCGGGAAGCAGTTTCCCGGTACTCCAACCGGAATACACAACGCCCGGCAAATTCAGTGACGCAATTGAGCGACAAATGTGACAAAGGCAAGGACAACCCGGTTCTGCGCACAATTTAAATACCAATTGTGGAGTTTCGGCAACGCACAGACAAGTATATTAGGCTCCGCGAACTGTCTGATGGTCAATCGTTGCATAAACGCTGTCGGAAACTGTCAATTCGATGCGCCTGCTGTCTTTTTTCCTGAAAATTCGCCAACGGCTGCAGCAAGCCGTTCAGCCACATGGGTCCGCCATGCCGGGTCGAGCATCAGTTTTGCGTCTTCGTCATTGGACAAATAGCCGATTTCAACCAGCACGGACGGCACATCCGGTGCCCGCAACACCTGGAACCCGGCGAAACGGTGCGGATTGTTGATCATGTTCACATCGCCCTTAAGGGCCCGCACCACGCCCTTGGCGAAACTGAGCGAGAATGTATGCGTCTCGCGCCGGGTCAGATCCATGAGAATATCGGCAATTTCCGGCGTCTCATTGTCAAAGGCAACGCCCGCCACCGCATCGGCCTTGTTTTCGCGGTCGGCCATGGCGCGCGATGCGGCATCGGACGCCTTGTCGGAGACCGTATAGACCGTCGCGCCGCGAATGTTGCGCTGGTTGATCGTATCGGCGTGCACCGAGATGAACAGATCAGCCTCATATTGCCGGGCGATGCGCACGCGTTCCGGCAGGCGCAGGAATTCGTCGCTGTCACGCGTCATCTCGATCCGCAGGCCGGGAATCTTGCTCAGCTGATCGCGCAGCTCGCGTGCGAACATCAGGGTGACATCTTTTTCCATGATGCCGCCGGTGCTTTCCGCACCGCTGTCTATGCCGCCATGCCCCGCATCCACGACAACGGTAAACGGCTTGGGCGCCTTGCTGACTTCCACCGGCGCCGCACTGGCAACGCGGTCGCCCTTGGGGCCAACCTGCGTGGATGCGGTGGGTGCATTCTGGTTTTTGAGGACATCGGCGAACTGCCGGTCCGACGAGGCGACAAGATCGGCAACAAGGCGATAGCCCGGACTGTTGTCATTCTTGAGCACATCGACGCGTTCGACGCTGAACGGGCCCTTCATGGTAAAGATCAGCCGCGAACGGGCATCGCTGATCATCCCGTAACGCACATTGTCGATCAGTCCGCGCGGCTCCAGCGATTTCTTGTCAAAGGCAAAGACGGCTTTCGGCAAATCGATCACCAGGCGATGCGGCTCGCCCAGCAGCAGCGTCGACACCTCAGGCTCATGGTCGAAATTGATCACGACGCGGGTGCGCAGTTCGTCGCCAGCCGCCTGATAGGTCAGCGCCGCCAGTTCATCGGCCGCAAACGCGCCCTGGCCGGATTGCGCGACAGCAACCGAGACCAGAAAGACTGTTACCAAAAACCGGCAGATCACATTCATGTCATTGCAGATGGACGCCGGCGCGTGCCGGGCAATCATCCCCTCTGGTGCTATTTCGTATCAGACGGAGCCACATTATATGTGAATGATAGGTAACTCGTCGTGGTTAATTTAATCTTATTAACCGCCTATCCCCGTTATCCCGCTGTTATCGTGACCGCCACTTCTGTGCCATAGCGATGACACGATTATGAAGAAGGCCTTGTCATAACGCGACACACCTCCTAAAAGCAAAGGTGGGTTACTTTCCGCCATCCGGAATCATGCTCGCTATGTCACGGCAATTGGCCGGCTGACACTGAAGGCAGAGACACGGAGTGGCAGAAGCGAAGCATCGCTGTGGTAACCGGAAAAGAATTTGGCGTGAGCAGACAGGGAATGTCGGCTGCGCTTTGTGTGAACGGCAGATGGCGCAGACAAGGCGCGTCGAGCCAGCCCTTTCGAGGGTGTTACCGCATAACCCCAAAGATCATTTTCGATTTTTGGATAAGGATTATGCGCAATCTTAGTTGTTACTGCGCCTCTGTGCGTCCGAAAAGACGCACGGCGCAGTAACGGGTCGGCAATGCTTCAGAGCATGCCATTCGTAGAGGTCGTTTCGTCAGGAACAGAAATGTTTGACACAGGCGTGACTATTACCGGCTTGAAAGCCGCGGGTGCTGAAAAGCAACACCGCGTGATGCCGTGTCTGTCTGTTTCTGCGAACCTTAATATATCCGGCAAATGTGAAACCGCGGCTCCGGCACCCCTATGGGCGTCCCGGTTGTCCCGCGTTTTGAGCGTTTCAGCCGGGGAGAAGAATCATAATGTCGGACAAAATGCTAATCGACGCCTCCCACCAGGAGGAAACGCGCGTTGTCGTGGTTCGCGGCAACCGGATTGAAGAATTTGACTTTGAGTCGGAACACAAGAAACAGATCAAAGGCAATATCTATCTCGCGCGTGTCACACGTGTAGAACCATCGCTTCAGGCAGCTTTCGTTGAATATGGCGGCAATCGCCATGGCTTTCTCGCGTTCAGCGAAATCCATCCTGACTACTATCAGATTCCGATGGCGGATCGTCAGGCCCTGATCGACGCGGAAGCCGAGGCAGCCAGCCAGGACGAAGACCACGAGGAAGCAGCCGGCGAGCAGCGCACCCGCGATCGCAACGATCGCGGACAGCGCAATCGCCGCCGCAGCCGTCGCGGCACGCGCCAGGGCGACGAATCGGTCAAGCTCGATTCGGCGGATGACGAGAATGCTGCCACCGATGAAGCTGGCGACAGCCACGAATCATCGGAGCAGGCTGCATCGGATGAAAACCCCTCTTCCGAAAACAATGGCGGGCAGACACTTGCCGCCGCCATCGATGCCGATGTCATTTCGGAAGCCGTTGTCGTTGACACCAACGATGCGGCTGACGCTGCCACGGATGCCGCTGAAAGGGCTGACGACGGCGACCACCAGCCGCGCCGGTCGAAGCGCCGGTCGCAGGACGACAAGGAAGAGCCGCATGACGAGCTCGACGAAGTCGATTCCATCGGTGCCGAAGATGCCATGGAAGAAGTTCCGACGCATCAGCGCTTCCAGCGCCGCCAGTACAACATCCAGGACGTGATCAAGCGCCGGCAGATCCTGCTGGTTCAGGTTGTCAAGGAAGAACGCGGCAACAAGGGCGCGGCCCTGACCACATATCTCTCGCTCGCCGGCCGCTATTCGGTCCTGATGCCGAACACCGCCCGTGGCGGCGGCATTTCGCGCAAGATCACCAGCATCCAGGACCGCAAGCGCCTGAAGGATATCGTCAAGGATCTCGAAGTGCCCAAGGGCATGGGTGTGATCCTGCGCACGGCCGGTGCGATGCGCACCAAGCCGGAAGTGAAGCGCGATTACGAATATCTGATGCGCCTGTGGGAAAATGTCCGCAGCCTCACCCTCGCCTCCAGCGCGCCGACCCTCGTCTATGAGGAAGGCAGCCTGATCAAGCGCTCCATCCGCGATCTCTACAACAAGGACATCACGGAAGTGCTCGTCGCCGGTGAAAACGGTTACCGCGAGGCCAAGGACTTCATGCGCATGCTCATGCCGAGCCATGCCAAGGTGGTCCAGCCCTATCGCGAATTGACGCCGATCTTTGCGCGCAACGGCATCGAAGCGCAGCTCGACCGCATGCTGCAGCCGCAGGTGACGTTGAAATCCGGTGGTTACATCATCATCAACCAGACGGAAGCTCTGGTGGCGATCGACGTCAACTCCGGACGGTCGACACGCGAACATTCGATTGAAGATACGGCCTTGCAGACGAATCTTGAAGCGGCAGATGAAGTCGCGCGCCAGCTGCGGTTGCGCGATCTTGCCGGTCTGATCGTCATCGACTTCATCGACATGGAAGAAAACCGCAACAACCGTGCGGTGGAAAAGCGCCTGAAGGATTGCCTGAAAGACGATCGCGCCCGCATTCAGGTCGGCCGCATTTCCCACTTCGGCCTGCTGGAAATGTCGCGCCAGCGCATCCGCGCCAGCGTGCTGGAAAGCACCACGCAGATCTGCTCGCATTGCGGCGGCACCGGCCATGTGCGCTCCGCCTCCTCCATCGCACTGCATGTCATGCGTTCGATCGAGGAATATCTGCTGCGTCATTCGCAGAACAACATCATCGTTCGCACCACGGTTGCAACGGCACTCTATGTGCTCAACCACAAGCGTCAGAACCTTGCCGATCTGGAAGCGCGTTTTGGCCTGACGATCAGCATCGAGGCCGACGAGAGCGTGGGTGCGCAGCATTTCGCCATCGACAAGGGTTCCATTGCGCTTGGTCCGATTGTCCCGCTGACGGAAACGCCGGCCCTTGGCATTGTCGACGACTTCGACGAGACCGATCCGGTGATCGAGGAGATCGACGAAGACGCCGACAGCGAAGCACAGCCCGGTGAAACCGCCCGCACGGGCGATCAGGACGAATCATCCCGCAAACGCCGGCGCAAGCGGCGGCGGCGCGGCGGTCGTGACCGCCAGGAAGCGGCAGCCGGCGAGCCAGGCCAGGCCGTGCGCGGTGACACCGATGGTGATGATGCGGATGTTCCAGCCGTCGAAGGCGAGGATGCAGCAGCAGCCAAAGCCCGCGAGGAAGAGAACGAACGCCGCAAGAAGCGCCGGCGCGGCCGTCGCGGCGGACGCAAGAACCGTCGTCCGGAAGATGGCGATGATCAGGAGATCGCTGCCAGATCCGTGCCCGATGCGGAACCGGTCTTCGTGACCATCCCTCTGCCGGATTTCAGCAAGCCAGCGGCCGTTGAAACCAAGGCGACTGCGGTTGAAGAGACGGTTGTCGTTGCAGACATCGTGGTTGAAGCGGAACCGGCGGTTGCCGAAGACGCACCGGCCAAGAAGCCTTCCCGCCGCAAGCCGCGCGCCAAGGCCGAAGCCGAGCCGGTCGCAGAAGCCACAGCCGAGGCTGCGCCCGTCGAAGCCGAGGCTCCAGCCAAGCCGAAACGCGCACCGCGCAAGACCGCCAAGAAGGCGGTTGCCGAGGAAACGGTTGCCGAGCCTGCACCGGCGGTCGAGGCGGAGGCGCCAGCTGCCGCTCCGGCGGAAATCCAGCCGGAGCCCGCTGCCCCCGCAAAGGCGGAACCGGCAAAGGTGGAAAACAGCACGCCAGTCGTCACGTCCACCTCTCCCAAGGACAAGAAGGACGGCGAAGCATCGCCGAAGCGCGGCTGGTGGCAGAAGAAGGGTTTCTTCTGAGAGCCAGAAACGCGTGGATAACTGAACTGGAGAACCGGCATCTTTGCCGGTTCTTCTTTATCAAGGCCCAAGCTATCCTTAAGCCGGGCCTCAGATTTGCCGGAATAATCCGCCATCTCACAAAGAAGAGAACACGGTTTGCTTCTCTTTCCTTCAAAGACCGACTTCGATACGAATAAGCCATGATGACAGTTCGACAGATCATTTCCCGTCAATCGTTGACTGCCATGGCGCGCAGCACGGTCGCGGCTCTCGTTGCGGGCGCTGTCAGCCTGGTCCAGACGAGCATTGCTGCGGCACAGTCCAACGTTCCCATCGTCCGCGATGCTGAAATCGAAGCGCTTGTAACCGACTACGCCACGCCGATCATCAACACGGCGGGTCTGGGCAAACGCGCCATTCGCATCGTTCTCGTCAACAACAGCAGTTTCAACGCGTTTGTGGATGGCCGGCGTATTTTCATCAACACCGGGGCGCTGCTGCAGGCCGAAACACCCAATGAGATCATCGGGGTGCTGGCCCATGAAACCGGGCACCTGGCGGGCGGGCACCAGTTCCAGTTGCGCGAGCAGATGGCGCACGCCAAGACCATGGCGGTTGTTGCCGGGCTGGTTGGCCTCGGTGCAGCCGTTGCGGGGGCCGCGACCAAGCAAGGCGGCATGGCGCAGGCAGGGACAGGCGTGGCCATGGGCGGTACGGAGATGGCCATGCGCAGCCTGCTCAGCTATCAGCGCACGGAAGAAATGGCAGCGGATCGCTCGGCAATCACCTATCTCGCCAATACCGGGCAATCGGCGAAGGGCATGCTGACGACATTCGAGCGTTTCTCCAATGCCCTGTCGCTCAGCGGCACGCGCACCGATCCCTACCGCATCAGCCATCCCATGCCGCGCGAGCGCATTGCCAATCTGGAAACGCTCGCCCGCGCCAGCCCCTATTTCGACAAGACGGACAGTCCTGCGCTGCAGCAGCGTCATGATCTGATGCGCGGCAAGATCGCCGCCTATACCGGCGGCGGCGCCAGCGTGCTGCAGAACTTCCGCAAGGACCCGAACAATATCGGCGCCCGCTATGGCAATGCCATCGCCACCTACCTCAACGGCTCGTCGCAGGAAGCACTCGGAAAGATCGATGCGCTCATCCGCGAGCAGCCGAAGAACCCCTACTTTCACGAAATGCGCGGCGAAATCCTCCTGAAGCAGAACAAGGTGATGGAGGCGGCGGCGGCCTACCAGAAGGCCAGCACGCTTGATCCGCGCAAATCGGGCCTGATCCGCATGGCCTATGGCCGCGCGCTGATGCTGAGCGGCACGCCCGCCAACCTGAAGGCTTCGATCAAGGAAATTCAGGCCGGGATCGACCGGGACCGCGAATTCCCCGACGGCTACGGCTATCTGGCGCAGGCCTATGGCCAGCTTGGCGACGGACCGCGTTCGGATCTCGCGGCAGCTGAGGAAAAATACTATTCCGGCAAGATCCAGGACGCACAGATCTTCGCCATACGGGCCCAGCGCGCCCTTGCAAAGGGATCGCCGGACTGGGTTCGCGCCCAGGACATCATCAATTCCAAGCGCAATTGAGCATGATCATCCTGCTTTTTGCCAACACCGATACAAACAAGGACATGACGTTATGAAAAAAGTCGCTCTGGTAAGTGCATCCGCAGGCCTCGCGGTCCTGGCCGCACTCGGTTTCAGCCAACAGGCTGTCATGGCACAGACCAGCACGGCTGCAACGCCGCAGCCTGCCATGTCCTCCACCGTCAACCGCGCCGAAGTTGAGGCCATTATCAAGGACTACCTGATCAAGAACCCGGAAGTGCTGCTTGAAGCGCAGGCGGCACTCAGCGCCAAGCAGGAAGCCTCGCAGCAGCAGGCGCAGGGTCAGGTCATCAGCCAGAACCACGACAAGCTGTTCAACTCGTCGCTCGACGCCGTCTTCGGCAATCCCAAGGGCGATGTCACCGTCGTCGAGTTCTTCGACTACAATTGCGGCTACTGCAAGCGCGCCCTGCCCGACATGGACGCCCTGCTCAAGAGCGACCCGAAGCTGCGCTTCGTGATGAAGGAATTCCCGATTCTGGGACCTGACTCCACCAAGGCCCACATTGTCGCCAAGGCGTTCAAGGCCCTGATGCCGGAAAAATATCTGGAATTCCACCGCGACCTCCTCGGCCGTGACGGCCGCGCCACGGAAGACGCGGCGATGCAGATTGCGGTCAAGCTTGGCGGCAACGAGAAAGCGATCCGCGAAAAGATGAAGTCACCCGATATTGCCCAGGCCTTCCAGCAGAACTACGACCTCGCCAACGCCCTGAACATCAATGGCACACCGTCCTACATCATCGGCAACGAGGTGGTTCCGGGTGCCCTCGGTGCCGATGCACTGGCGGAAAAAATCAGCCATATTCGCAACAAATAGCACTGCATTCATGCCAATGACTGCAGAAACCATTTGCGGACAGGCAATCGCGTGATTTTTCGGCTGGCGAACACCCGCTTTGTCAGGCAGTTTCGTCCGGTGGAGAAACATCGGACCTGCTACCTTCCTTGTGGATTGCTTCGCCATCCGGAAAAGAGAACTAGTTCCATTTGGCTATCCATTGCTCTATATGGGACCCGTCATCGGGTTCCGAAACCCGTCACTATGTCCGGTATGGTATGAAACAGCTGATCTTTGTCCTCAATGGCCCGAACCTGAACATGCTGGGAAAGCGTGAGCCGGGAATCTATGGCGCTTCCACGTTGAGCGATATCGAGGCTCTCTGCCGTGCCGAGGCGGAAAAGCTGGGCGCCGGGATCGAATTCCGCCAGTCCAATCATGAGGGTGATCTGGTCTCGTGGATTCAGGAGGCAGGCGAGAAAAACGCCGCTGTCCTGATCAATCCGGCTGCCTATACGCATACATCAATCGCATTGCATGATGCCATCCGCGCGGCTGCCGTCACGCTGGTGGAAGTTCATCTGTCCAATATTCACGCGCGCGAGTCATTCCGCCATCACTCCTACGTTTCCCCTTTGGCCAAAGGGGTGATATGTGGCTTCGGAGTGGATGGCTATGTGATGGGCTTGCGCGCACTCGTCAAAGCAGCGGCACCGCAATAACAAGGGCTGCCGAACAGAAATAAGGGGCTTGAAAAAGCATGGCTAGCAGAAACAACGGGATCGACAAGGTCATGATCCGCGATCTCGCAGAAATTCTGAACGAGACGGATCTTACCGATATCGAGATCGAACAGGGCGACCTGCGTATTCGCGTATCGCGGCAGATCACGATGCAGGCTGCAGCACCGCAGGCCGTCTATGCGCAGGCTCCCGCCGCCATCGCTGCCCCAGCCGCCTCCGCGGCACCGGCCGATGCCGCCAAGCCTGCCGGTGATCCGTCAAAGAATGCGGTTCCCTCGCCGATGGTCGGCACGGCCTACCTCTCCCCGGCGCCGGGCGCCCGCGCCTTCATCGAAGTCGGTTCGAAGGTCAAGGAAGGCCAGACACTGATGATCATCGAGGCCATGAAGACGATGAACCAGATTCCATCGCCGCGCGCCGGAACCGTCACGGCCATTCTCATCGAGGACAGCCAGCCGGTCGAATACGGCGAATTGCTAGTTGTGATCGAATAAATCGAGAGCGTGATGTTTCAGAAAATTCTCATAGCCAACCGCGGCGAAATTGCCCTGCGCGTCCTGCGCGCCTGCAAGGAGCTCGGCATTCAGACTGTCGCGGTCCATTCGACCGCCGACGCCGACGCCATGCATGTCCGCCTGGCGGATGAAAGCGTCTGCATTGGACCGCCCCCTTCGCGCGAAAGCTATCTGAATATTCACCAGATCGTTGCCGCCTGCGAAATCACCGGCGCCGATGCCATCCATCCCGGCTACGGCTTCCTGTCCGAGAACGCCAAGTTCGCGGAAATCCTCGAAGCGCACGGCATCACCTTCATCGGCCCCACCGCGGCGCATATCCGCATCATGGGTGACAAGATCGAAGCCAAGCGCACCGCAAAGCGCCTGGGCATCCCCGTGGTGCCCGGCTCCGATGGCGGCGTGACCGATGACAAGGAAGCCGCGCGCATCGCCGCCGAAATCGGCTATCCCGTGATCATCAAGGCTTCGGCCGGTGGTGGCGGACGCGGCATGAAGGTGGCGCTGAGCGAAGACGAATTGTCCATCGCCCTCTCGACCGCCCGCTCCGAAGCCGGCGCGGCCTTTGGCGACGACGCCGTTTACATCGAAAAATACCTGCAGAAGCCACGCCATATCGAAGTTCAGGTGATGGGCGACGGCATGGGCAAGGCCGTGCATCTGGGCGAACGCGACTGCTCGTTGCAGCGCCGCCACCAGAAGGTCTGGGAAGAGGCCAACTCCCCCGCTCTGAATGCGGATGCGCGCGACCGCATCGGCATGATCTGCGCCAACGCCATGGCCGATATGGGTTATCGCGGCGCGGGTACGATCGAATTCCTCTACGAAAACGGCGAGTTCTATTTCATCGAAATGAACACCCGTCTGCAGGTGGAGCATCCGGTCACCGAAGCCATCACCGGCATCGATCTCGTGCATGAACAGATCCGTGTTGCCTCCGGCGGCGGTCTCTCCGTCACCCAGGACGATATCCGCTTCCATGGCCATGCCATCGAGTGCCGCATCAATGCGGAAGACCCCCGCACCTTTGCGCCCTCGCCCGGCAAGATCACCCATTACCACACGCCAGGCGGCCTCGGCATCCGTGTCGATTCCGGCGTCTACACCGGCTACAAGATTCCGCCCTATTACGACAGCCTCATCGGCAAGCTGATCGTGCATGGCCGCAACCGCGTGGAATGCCTGATGCGTCTGCGCCGGGCGCTGGATGAATTCGTGGTGGATGGCATCAAGACGACGCTGCCGCTGTTTCAGGACCTGATCAACAATCCTGATATCGCCAACGGCGACTACGATATCCATTGGCTCGAAAAATATCTGGCCGGCGATACCGCTATTGCCGAAGAAGAGGCATGACGGGCAAGGACCCGGCAGAGACCTTCAAAATAGACCCCGAGTTGCTGCTGCGCGCCTATGCAACCGGGGTCTTTCCCATGGCCGAAGAGGCTGACAACCCGGAAATCTTCTGGGTTCGTCCGGAACGGCGCGGCATCATCCCCTTCGAGAATTTTCACGTTTCGCACAGTCTGCGCAAAACCATCCGCCAGGGGCGCTTCGATATCCGTTTCGATACGGACTTTACCGGCGTGATCGACGGCTGCGCCAGCGGCAGCGGCGAACGTGCCCGCACCTGGATCAACCAACCCATCCGCGAAGCCTACGGCAAGCTGTTTGCCCTCGGCCACTGCCATACGGTCGAAGCGTGGCAGGAGGATCGGCTTGTCGGCGGTCTCTACGGCATCTCGCTGGGATCGGCATTTTTCGGCGAAAGCATGTTCTCGCGCCAGCGCGATGCATCGAAAGTCTGCCTCGTTCATCTGGTCAGCCATTTGATCGAAAAGGGCTTTACCCTGCTGGACACCCAGTTCACCACAACCCATCTGGAAAGCTTCGGCGCAGTCGAAGTTCCCCGCCGGCAATACCAGAAGATGCTCGACAATGCCCTGGCGCAGTCAGCAGAGTTTTGAAACGTCATAGTCCTCGGATGAATCTGTAGTATTGTGCCCTTGGCCGCAACTGTCGACGGGAGCAGACCGGCCGAATATTTTTCTGATGAACAGTGTCGGGTTGCGATCTCTCCATACGTCCTTGGACGGGAAGACCCAATCCATGTGAGGAGAACTGTTATGAAAATCAATGCCTATCTGAATTTTGACGGACAATGCGAAGAAGCATTCAAATTCTACGAGAAGGTCCTGAACGGCAAGATCCAGTTCATGGGCCGCTTCGGCGATATGCCGGAAGGGGCCCAGATGCCCGGGTCGGAACATCTGATCATGCACGTCCATATGACTGTCGGCGACAATTCGTTGATGGGTTCAGATTCACCGCCACCATACTTCCAGAAAATGCAGGGTATGCAGGTTGCCCTTCATCTCGACTCCCCGGAAGAAGCCGACAGGATCTACGGCGCATTGAGCGAGGGCGGCAACGTCACCATGCCTATCGGCGAAACCTCCTGGGCGGTACGCTTCGGCATGCTGGTGGACCGTTTCGGCACACCCTGGATCATCAACCACGCCAAACCGATGTAATCTGGTCTGGGCAGTTGATCCCGGTGCTCAAGTGCCGGGATCGATCAGCTTTTGGCTGGCGCGGGAACGTCCGAGGACTGTTTGCAGCCTTTGAGCCAGACGTCATACACCGGATGCTCGACGGCATTGAGACCGGGGCTGTCGGCAAACATCCAGCCGGAGAAGATCTTGCGGATCTTGCGGTCGAGGGTGATTTCATCCACTTCGACAAAGGTATCGGTTTTCGGTGTTTCCGTATCCGGACGCGTGTAGCAAACGCGCGGCGTCAGCTGCAGCGCACCGAACTGCACCGTCTCGTCGATATAGACGTCAAACGAGGTGATTCGTCCGGTGATCTTGTCGAGCCCGGAAAAAACAGCGATCGGATTGGAAATCTTGTCGTCGGCGGCATGCGCCGGTGCGCAAAGGCCGACGGCCATCAAACCGGCCGCGAGAAGACGGGCTTTGTTCTGGAACAGAAAGGACAAGTTGGGACGGATCATTTCAATTCCGGCTGTGTTCAGGCTGACGGGACAGTTTCATACCAGCCCGTCGATAATCGCCAATTGTGGCAGAAGAAAATCCGCTCAGGATCCCGGTGTCCACGCATCATAATCGCCCGTTACTGCAGGACGATTGTCGCCATGGGCAATGGAGCCCTTCGGACGGTAGGCAGCGGCGGAACCGGTCAGGTTCGGCTGGTGGGTCTTTTCCCAGGCATGCGCCTTGTAGGTTTCACGCGATGGCGGCGTTTCGGCGCGATGATGGATCCAGCCGTGCCAGCCTGCAGGAATGGCCGACGCTTCCGCATAGCCCTTGTAGATCACCCAGCGGCGCGTGCGGCCTTCGGAGTCCTGCGTGCCTTCGTAATAGACATTGCCGAACTCGTCCTCACCGACTTTCGTACCCTTGCGCCAGGTAAAGACGCGCGTACCGATCGTCTGACTGTTCCACCAGGTGAAAAACTGTAAAAGGAAGGTCTTCATTGCAATCCTGCTTCGAACTATGTCGTTCAACTCTTCGGGTTATGGCCGTATCGCCAGGGGATAGCAAGGGTCAAGTTGCCGCTGGCACGGCTTCCACGAGCATTTTGAAACCGGCGTGGCTCTTCTTGAACCCCAGCCTTTCATAGAACCGATGCGCGTCCACGCGCTTGGCGTTCGACATCAGCTGGATCAGCCCCACGCCGCGCGCCTTGCCCAGCGCAACGCAATGCTGGATCAGCTTGGCGCCGATCCCCTTGCCGCGCAGGTCGCTGCGCGTCTGCACCGCGCCGATGGTCATGTTGGTGGTGCCGCGGCTGGGCAATGTCGTGGTGAACGTCACCTGCGCCGTGGCAACCACGTCCCCCTCCAGCACGCCGACAATCAGCTCGTCGCAATTGCTGGCTTCGATCGCATCGAAGGCGCGCTCATAACGCGGGAAAAATTCGGGATCCGTCGTGTCGCCATGGCCGCCGAGCACATCCTCGGCGAAAATTGCAATCAGCGCCGGCAAGTCCGCGCGCTCGGCGCGGCGAAAAATGGGCTCAGCGGCAGAGGTCACGGCGCAAGCTCATAGCCTGACAGGGATTTTTCCATGACCAGCACGGAAATGCCGGAATTGGCTTCCCCCCAATTGTCCGTCCGCGCGCCTGTCAGATCAAAGCCCCGGCTTGCATAGAAGCGGCGGGCCTTCTGGTTCGATTCGATTACCTCAAGCTGCAGCATGAACACGCCGGGGAAAGCGCTTTCCACTTCAGCCAAAAGCAGCGAACCCACGCCGTTGCTCTGCTTTTCCGGGTGCACATAGAGCTGGTTGAGCAGCGCCAGCTTGTGATCCCTCTGCGAGGCATAGGCCATGCCGTAGAGGTCGGCGCCATCATCGGCAAGAATGAACTCGGAATAGGGTTTTGCCAGCTGCTTTTTCAAGGCATCCAGCGAGTGGTAGCGATTGGTGACCGCATTGACCTTTTCGACGCCGTAGACATCGTCATAGGTGGCGTGCCAAGTCTCTACGAGCAATTCACGGACAGTTGCCAGATCGTCCTTCGTCGCGCTTCGAATCCACATGCTTTAATCGACAATCCCGAGTTTTGCCTTGACCAGATCGCTGACAGCCTGCGGATTTGCCTTGCCACCAGTGGACTTCATCACCTGCCCGACAAACCAGCCGGCCATGGTGGGCTTTGCCTTCGCCTGCTCGACCTTATCAGGATTCGCAGCAATGACATCATCGACAGCTTTCTCGATGGCGCCAGTATCGGTTACCTGCTTCATGCCGCGCTCTTCGACCAGCGCGCGCGGATCGCCGCCCTCGTTCCAGACAAGCTCAAACAGGTCCTTGGCGATCTTGCCGGAAATCGTGCCTTCCCTGATCAGGTCGATAATACCGCCGAGCTGATCCGGCGACACGGGGGATTCCTCGATGCCCTTGCCGGCCTTGTTCAGCGCGCCGAGCAGATCGTTGATCACCCAGTTTGCGGCAAGCTTGCCGTCGCGGCCTTCAGCCACCGCTTCGAAATAATCGGCAATCGCCTTTTCCGTCACCAGAATGGAGGCGTCGTAGACGGAAAGGCCGAGCACTGAAACAAGCCGCGCCTTCTTGTCATCCGGCAGCTCCGGAAGATCGGCCCGCAGCTCATCGACATAAGACTGCTCGAATTCGAGGGGCAAAAGGTCGGGATCCGGGAAATAGCGATAGTCATGCGCTTCTTCCTTGGAGCGCATGGAGCGCGTCTCACCCTTCACCGGGTCGAACAGGCGTGTTTCCTGATCGATCGATCCGCCGTCTTCCAGAATGGCAACCTGCCGGCGGGCTTCATAGTCGATCGCCTGGCCGACAAAGCGGATGGAGTTGACGTTCTTGATCTCGCACCGCGTTCCGAATTCCCCGCCCGGCTTGCGCACCGAGACGTTGACGTCGGCACGCATGGAGCCTTCGTCCATGTTGCCGTCGCAGGTGCCGAGATAGCGCACGATGGTGCGCATCTTGGTGAGGTACGCCTTGGCTTCGTCGGCCGAGCGCATGTCCGGCTTGGAGACGATTTCCATCAGCGCCACGCCGGACCGGTTGAGGTCCACGTAGGACATGGTCGGGTTCTGGTCATGCAGGGATTTTCCGGCATCCTGTTCCAGATGCAGACGCTCGATGCCGATCTCGATATCCTCGAACTGGCCCTTGTTGTCGGGGCCGACCGAAATGATCATCGTGCCTTCGCCGACGATGGGCTGCTTGAACTGCGAAATCTGGTAACCCTGCGGCAGATCCGGATAAAAATAGTTCTTCCGGTCAAAAACCGATTTCAGGTTGATCTGCGCCTTCAGGCCCAGACCGGTGCGAATCGCCTGGCGCACGCACCATTCGTTGATGACAGGCAGCATGCCAGGCATGGCGGCATCGACCAGCGATACATTTTCGTTGGGTTCGGCCCCGAATGTCGTGGAAGCGCCGGAGAACAGCTTCGAATTGGATGTGACCTGCGCATGCACTTCCATGCCAACGACAATTTCCCAGTCGCCTGTGGCACCGGAAATGAAACGCTTGGGTTCGGGCGTACGGGTATCAACGAGAGTCATGCTGGGCTGTCATTCCTGGCTAAATTTGTCTGTCTACTGGCTAGTCGAAACAGCCCCGTGAGGCAAGTGTTTCTCCATCCCGAAGCCGCGCGATTGCGGAAATGCGCCGCTTCGGCCTGTTTTTCCGGCGCAGCAATGCTAGGCTCGTTTCCAGGCAGCGGTGATCGGGAGAGGATCGCCCGACACATTCGGAGGACACCGATGCAGAACATTTATGGCCTTGCCATACCCGAAACCCTTGCCGAGACGGTCAGGCCCGAGACAACGGCGCTGGTCGTCTATGACATGCAGGTCGGCATATTGCGGCAGATGCAGGACGGCGGCGCCATTCTGGAAAAGGTGCTGCAAACCCTCGATATCGCCCGGTCCGCCGGTATCCGCATCTTTTTCATGCGCCATATGTCCCTGCCCAAGAAAATGGCTGGCGTATTTCAATACAGGCAGATGATGGCGTGGCAGCGCCAATCATCCGCTCAAAATGTCGAGCCATGGTTCCTGCGCGACAGTCCCGGCTTTGCACTCGCCCCGGAACTGGCCGTCCGCGACGACGAAGCCATTCTCGACAAGATCACCTTCTCGGCGTTCGAAGGCACGCCGCTGGCCATCGCCATGCGCGACTGCGGTCTCAAAAGCTTCATCATCTGCGGCATCGCCACGGAAATCGGCATTGATCCGACGGTTCGTCACGGCGCCGATCTTGGCTTCATCCCCGTCGTCCTGACCGATGCCTGCGGCGGCGGCCACGCGGAAGCGGCGGAGCGGTCAATGGCCAACCTGGCCTATATGGGCGACGCGATGCTGTGCACGGTCGAGGAACTCTCAGCAGCGGTTCGATAGACCAAGGGATATCAAGTGCGTGGTGCGTGGTTCGACAGGCTCACCATGAGGGAGGTGGTTTGGTTGCAGTGCCAATCGCAAAAGTTGCGAGAATAGTGCTCCCTGCAATCCTCAATTTTCCTCATGGTGAGCCTGTCGAACCACGCGGGATTGTTCTGCAGCGCTCTTCTCCGTTGCCACGCCCGCTTTCGCGTCTGGCTGTTGAAAGGTGGGAAAGACGGGCGGTCCCTGGAACGCGGGTCTTGGGTATTCTGGTATGCAATGCTTGCGATCCTGGGGACCACCCGCCCCGGCGTTTTTGAGCGTTTTACCCAATGGGTCCACCACCGGGCCAAACCTCCCCGGCCGCATAGGTTTCCTCCCTGTGAAGCCGAAGCGCCGATCCTTTCCCGACTTTCGAAGGTTTCCGGAAGCATTCCCGCCGGAAAGGACACGAGAAGAATAAGCGCGGATGGGACGTGGTGGATAAGTTGGCGTGATTTTTATTTGGGGCAGCAAAACTGTGGTGCGTGGTTCGACAAGCTCACCATGAGGGAGGTGGTTTGATTGCAGCCCACAAACTTCCCTCATGGTGAGCTTGTCGAACCACGCACCACGAACAATGCAAATGCCCTCCAAATCGCCTAGCCCGCCAGCATTTCCCGCAGCACCATCCGCTTGAACGTTTCGACCAGCGCATCGCCTTCCCCGCGCTCAACGGAAATCGCCAGATGCATGGTGGCTTGGCCCAGATGCATGATCAGGAAGCTGGAGCTTTCGAGCGTCGCCCTGTCCGCCGCCGGGTTGATGCGCAAACGCGCCTCGGCAAGCACGGCGCCATTCAGGCGGCTGTCATGCAGATCGATATCGCGCAGCGCCTTGTCCGCCTGGGTTCCCGACCAGATGTCGCGCATGACGGGTTCGGCCAGAAACATCGCGTGATAGGTATCGATCAGTTCTGCAAAAGATGACTGCAAGCCCTTCATATCACTGACGTTTTGCAGCGCGTCCGCAATGCATTCGCGCCCCAGTGCATTGTACCTTTCCGCCAGCGTCCGGATGATCGATCCCTTGTCCGGAAAATACTGGTAGAGCGACCCGATCGATATTTCCGCCATCTGCGCCACATCGCTCATGCGCATGGCGTCGCTGCCACCCGTGGCGATGAGCGTCGAGGCACAGGACAGAATACGCTCCACCCTCTCCCTGCTGCGCCGCTGCGTCGGCTCCTTGCGCGGCATGGTGGCTTCCCTGTCGCCGGAGGCAGGCACAACAGACGCAATCTCGTTCATGGGCAGGATCTCCAAGGTTCTCAAATTCCGCTTGACTCGCAGAATATGAGGATTTATCACATATTGCAAATGTGAGTATTACTCATATTTACACAAGGGAGATCACCATGACCAGCAGCAACAGCATATCGACAGCAAAACCCATTCTCATCGTCGGCGGTACGGGCAAGACCGGACGCCGTGTGGCGGAACGGCTCACGGCGCAGAATGTGCCCGTGCGCATCGGTTCGCGCAGCGGCAATCCGGCCTTTGACTGGGAAGACCGCAGTACCTGGCTTCCCGTGCTTGACGGCGCCAAAGCCGCCTACATCACCTATTATCCGGACATTGCCATTCCCGGTGCGACACAAACCGTCGAGGCGTTCGCGCGGCTTGCCGTGGACAATGGCGTGAAACGGCTCGTGCTCCTGTCGGGACGCGGCGAACACGAAGCCCAGCGCGCCGAAAAGGCATTTCAGCAGTCCGGCGCCGACTGGACCATCGTCCGCGCCAGCTGGTTTGCCCAGAATTTCAGCGAGAACGTCATGCTGGCCTCCATTCTTGCCGGCGAACTCGCCCTGCCGGTCGGCGATGTGGGCGAGCCGTTCATCGATGCGAACGATATTGCCGATGTGGTGGCGGCAGCGCTGACCGACGACCGTCATATCGGTGAGCTTTATGAGGTCACGGGGCCGCGTCTCTTGACTTTTGCGCAAGCGACGGAAGAAATCGCCAGCGCCGTCAAACGCGATATCCGCTATGTGACGATCACGCCGGAACAGTTCGCGCAGGGGTTGGCGCAGGAACAGCTTCCGCCCGAGATCGTCGGCCTGCTCAACGAGCTCTTCACCCAGGTGCTTGACGGGCGCAACGAATATCTCGCCGATGGCGTGCAACGGGCGCTGGGCCGCGCCCCGCGTGACTTCTCGCACTACGTTCAGGAAACAGCAGCGACCGGCATCTGGTCGGATATTTCGGAGGGACAGTAACATGTGGCTACCCATTCTCACCCTTTTGGCCGCCCTGGGAAGCGGCCTGATGGCAGGGTTGTTCTTCGCCTTTTCAAGCTTCGTCATGACCGCGCTGGCCAAACTGCCAGCCGAACAGGGTATCGCCGCGATGAATTCGATCAACGTGACCATCCTCAATTTCTCATTCTCCCTGGCGTTTTTCGGCACGGCGGCGATCTGTGTCGTCCTCGGCGTGGTCAGTGTCATGCGCTGGGGCGAATCCGGGTCGCTGGCGCTGCTGGCCGGCAGCGTGCTTTTCCTTGTTGGCACCATCATCGTCACCATGGTGTTCAACGTGCCGCTCAATGACACGCTGGCTGCAATCAGCCCGACAAGCGCCGAAGGCGCGAGTGCATGGACAACCTATCTGAATGACTGGCTGCCGTGGAACCATGTGCGGACAATGGCAAATTTCGCAGCCCTCGCCGCCTTCATCTTCGCTTTCGCCCAGCAATCGCAGGCTTAGGCACTGGCTGCCTCAAGCATTCACCCGCTCCTATGCCATCGAACCCGGCCGTCCCCACGGCCGGGTTTTCATTTCCCGCACCCGCAAAAAATCACGCTTGCGACTCACATAAGTCTATGCTTATGTATCGGCATGTCCGAAGTCGATATATTCAAGGCCCTTGCCGACCCCACCCGCCGCGCCGTGTTCGAACGGCTGGCCGATGGCGAAAAGAATGCGACCGAGCTGCGCGAGGGTTTTTCCCTTTCACAGCCCGCCATGTCGCAGCATCTGTCCGTCCTGCGTTCCGCCGGCCTTGTCGCCGAGCAGAAGTTGGGCCGCCACGTTCATTACCGGGTCAATCCCGACGGCCTGGCGCAACTGCATCAATGGCTCCACCGCTACCGCGCCTTCTGGCCGCAGCGTGTCGATGAGTTGAAACAGCTTTTGAAGGAAATGGATCAATGACCAGCGAAACAGCGGAAGCCGATACCGCACTGCGTTATGAATATGATCTGGATGCCGCGCCTTCAAAAGTCTGGCGCGCGCTGACCGTGCCGGAATTCGTTGCTCGCTGGCTGCTGCCCGATCCGCAGGCGCCGCAGGAGCCACCGCGCATTTCGCTTGAAATGATCGAAGCCGACACCGAGCGTTTCGTCCGTTATTCCATGCACGAAGAGGATGATGCCGTGGCTGACAGTATCGTCACCTTCCGGCTCAATCCCAATGGATCAGGCGGGACCATTTTCAGCATCGTGCATGAACCTGTTGTCGCCGTGATGCCGCAGGGTCGCACCGCGGCCAATGGCAACGCGCCGCCGACCACCATGCGCCTCGCCGCTTAAACACACAGAAATACAACTGATGAAGGAGTGTTCGCCATGCGCGACATGATGCAGCTCGTCCCTATGGTCGTGGAACAATCCAGCCGTGGTGAACGGTCATTCGATATTTTTTCCCGCCTGCTGCGCGAACGGATCGTCTTTTTGAACGGACAGGTGGAGGACGGCATGGCCGCGCTGATCTGCGCGCAGCTGCTGTTTCTCGAGTCCGAAAATCCGAAAAAGCCCATTTCCATGTATATCAACTCGCCCGGCGGCGTCATCACGGCGGGCCTTGCCATCTATGACACCATGCAGTTCATCACCTGCCCGGTCGCCACGTTGTGCATGGGCACGGCGCGCTCCATGGGTTCATTCCTGCTGATGGCGGGCGAACCCGGCCACCGCGCCGCCCTGCCCAATTCGAGCCTGCATGTGCACCAGCCGCTCGGTGGGTTTCAGGGACAGGCCTCGGATATTTTCATTCAGGCGCAGGAAATGGCGGTGGTCAAGCAGCGTATGACCCGGCTCTATGCCGAGCATTGCGGGCGCACCGTGGAAGAGGTCGAGAAAACCCTCGACCGCGACCATTTCATGACCGCGCAGGAAGGCCTCGACTGGGGCCTTGTCGACACGATCATCAGCAAACGCGACGGTCATCCGCTGCAACTCACCAAGGACTGACGAAACCGTTCAGGCCTTCCAGTGCGAGCAGCGGATCACATCGCAGAAATTGCCGCGATGGAAATGCGGATCCTTGTCCGCCAGCACATCGGCCTTGACGTTGCCGAACGTCGTCTGCGGCTTGTGCTTGATGCCGTCATAGAAGGCCTGAATGATATCCTCCTTGAAATGCGCGCTGCGCGGGAAAGCCTTGACCACCGCCTCGCGCTCCGCATCGCTGTACTGCTTGTAGGTCAGGCCCAGCACGTCCATTTCCACCCCGGCGGTCACCAGCGCCACCACCGGATGCATGTGCTGCGGAATACCCGGCGTCGTATGCAGCGCAATCGCCGTCCACACCGTGTCGATATCAGCCTGTGCAATGCCGTGGCTGCGCAGAAAATCTCGCGCGGCATTGGCACCATCGACTTCGAACCGCTCGTCGGCACTGCTGTGCTGATGGGTCAGTCCCATGTCGTGGAACATGGCACCCGTATAGAGCAGCTCGGCATCGAATTTCAGGCCTTTCTGCTGCCCGGCAATCGCACCGAAATAATAGACGCGGCTCGAATGGTTGAAGAGCAGTTCGGAGGCGGTGTCACGCACCAGTTCGGTCACGCCGCGCGCCAGTTTTGTGTCGGGAATGGCGATACCGCCGATAGAGAGGGACATATGAATTTCTCCTTGTCTTGGGAGCCTCAATCTACGGGGTACACTTTATGGCAGCAATTGACTGGACACGTCATATTCTGCCAATATACGACCTCCGATGCCATGGAGCGAGACATGCGAACCATTACCCTTCTGGCCATGCCCGGCGTCCAGCTTCTCGACGTCTCCGGGCCGATGGACGTCTTCGCCGAGGCCAATGTGCAGGCTGGACGCACGGAATATCAACTGCAGGTGGTCGGCGTGGAAGCCGGACCGATCCGCAGTTCGTCCGGGGTACGTCTGCTGCCGGACCGCGTCACGACGGATATTCAAACCGATATCAGCGATACGGTGCTGGTTGCCGGTTGCCCGCATGCAGCCGACATCCGCCTGACCGCGGAGCAGCGGCAATGGCTGCGAACCTCCTGCCTTCAGGCGCGGCGTTTCGGTTCGGTGTGCAGCGGCGCTTTCCTTCTTGCGACTGCCGGGCTTCTCGATGGCAGGCGGGTGACCACGCATTGGGCCGTGGCGGATGCGCTCGCAGCAACCTACCCCACGCTTCATGTGGACGCTGATGCATTGCATGTGCGCGATGGTCCTGTGCGCACGGCGGCTGGTGTCACCGCCGGTCTCGATATGGCGCTCGCTCTTGTCGAAGAAGATCTTGGCCGGGATATCGCCCTGAAAGTCGCCGCGCAACTGGTGATGTTCTTCAAGCGGCCCGGCGGACAGATGCAGTTCAGCCGCCGCGGCGAAGCGGAACCGGGCGGGCGCTCCGCCTTGCAGGAGGTACAGCGCTGGGTTGCCGCCAATCCTTCGGAAGATCACTCCGTCGCCAGCCTGGCACAGCGTACGGGTCTCAGCCCCCGCCATTTTGCCCGCATCTTCCAGCAGGAAGTCGGCGTTACACCCGCGGCGTGGGTGGAAACGGCACGCATCAACACCGCTCGCCAGCTTCTGGAAACCAGCCACCGGCTGCCGAAGCAGGTCGCGGCCGAATGCGGCTTTGCCGATGCCGATACGCTGCGCCGTGCTTTCGTGCGCCATGTCGGCGTGACGCCAGCGGAGTACAGGCGCCGGTATCTGTAGCGGTGCTGCGCCCCGCGCTTTGACATCGCCGTTTTCTTCTTTTATACGGCTCGTCCACACCGATGGAGTGTTTATGTCTAATCAGCCTGAGTCCCGCTAAAGCCCCAGCTTCTTTGAAGGTTGGGGCGTGAAAACAGGAGCCCCGCGCCAAAGTTCTTTGGCAGCGGACGTGTTCTCATGGGCTTTTGCCCGTTTTCCCAGGACTTGGATCAATGGACATTTCGCGCGACGAACAGCGCATACTTCACCTGCTCGCCCAGGGCGGCAAAATCTTGCTTGAAAAAGATGAGCGCAAGGCCATCACGGATATCATCTGCCTGACCCGCGATGGTGCCCGTTACACCGCCTGCGACCTCAGGCTCTTCCGCAAGCTCAAACAGAAAAAGGCCATCGCCTCGTCAGGCGGCGGCCCCTACCGGGTGACCCGGCGCGGCCTGCAACTGGTGCGCGCAGAACTGGACAACCGGTAATGGCATGGCCGGCGGCGTGGAAACACGCCGCCGGTTTTATGCAACGAGTTTCCACAAACCATGCGTTTGCAGAGCCATATCGTGCGTGGTTCGACAAGCTCACCATGAGGGAAGTGGTTTGGTGCAAGATCAATCACAAACGTTGCAGAACTTAGCTCCCTGCAATCCTCACTCTCCCTCATGGTGAGCTTGTCGAACCACGCACAATGCTGATGCAAATATGGCTCGTATCTCTCCTCAAAAATCTTCCGGTTCCGGAATCCGGCCAAAGGCAATCTTGGAGCCGATGTAATTGCCGGGCCCGGTCGTCAGCCCGAGATTGAGCGCCTTGGAGCCATGGCGCACGCGCACCCTGTCGAGCAGGTCCGAAACGCGTTCCCATTGGCCGCGCTGCTCGGTCATCCCCCGCGTGTCGAACAGATCAAGGCTTGCTTCCGTCTCGCCGGAAAGATCATGCAGCACGACGGTGACCGAATTGACCTTCTTCATTTCACCTGCCTTGATCAATTTCTCATGCAAATCATTGAGACAATTAAGAAAACTGTGATCATCCCGCGCCGGGCGGAACTGGCCTTCCACCGTCACGCGGCTATCCCAGCGTGTCCCGACGGTGTAGCTGAGCGCTCCGGCACGGTAATGCGATCGGCGCAAACGGCGCGCAGCGCTGAGGCATAGCAGCCGCGCGCATTGCAGCACCTTGTCCGGCGCCCGCCAATCCGGCGGCAGATTGCGGCCGTGACCGAACATGCGCTTGACGGTCTCCGGCTTTTCCACGGCATAGCCATGCAGCGCCGCGACGAAACGCTCGCCCTCGACACTGTTCCAGATCGCACGGGCATGTTTGGGCGCCAGCGCCCAGAGACCACGCACATCGTTCACGCCGGACTGCCCCAGGCGCTGTTCCATTCCCTTGGAGATACCGGGCAGATCCTTCAGCCGGAGGTCGAACAGCCGTCCCGGCAGGTCGTCATGGCCGAGCACGACACAGCCGTCGGGCTTGTCCATTTCAGCGGCGATCTTGGCAAGAAGCTCGTTGAGGGAAACGCCGATCGAACAGGTCAGCACCGCGCCCATTTCATCGTGCAGCGCCCGCTTGATGCGCGCCGCCAACCCCTGCGGATCCCTGGCTTCGGAAGCCAGCAGCGTGCACGCCACCTCGTCAATCGAGCGCACGGCGGCAATCGGCACGCAGGTCTCGATGGTCGACAGAATCCGGTTGTGCATCTTCACATAGACATCGGGCCGCGCTTCGAGAAACACGATATCCGGGCAGAGCGCACGGGCGTCGCGCACAGAGGTGCCCGTCTTGATGCCGAAGGGTTTTGCCTCGCGGCTGGCGGCAATGACGCTTGTATGGGGCGAATCCAGCGGCACCACCGCGATGGGCCGATCGCGCAGCGCCGGATCGAGCTGTTGCTCGGCGCTGGCAAAAAAGCTGTCGAAATCCAGGTAGAGCTTTTCCAGATGGGTCGGTTTACGCATGGGTTCTGTTCTCGCTGCAGAATGAGAACAAAAATAGAACATGCAACCGTTCAATGCAAACTGAATCGGGAAATGCCGCTATCCCTGCTGACAGATGATCAGGCCCGCGCGGCATCCATGATGCGGAACTGGGTGGTTGTCGAGCCGTTCCAGTGGTTCAAGGCCAGATTACCCGCCACATGCATGGACTGGCCGAGATTGCCGAACAAAAAATCGCCCAGCGGCCCGCCCGTTGCACGAAAGGCAATCGCGTTGATACGTTTGCCGTCTGCGCCCGCCAGCGTCGCCTTGACATGGTTCGTCCCGACGGTGCGGGCATCGACAAGCCGGTGGTGCGGCAGCACCAGCACCGGCTGCGGATGGCCGGAACCAAACGGCCCGGCCCGTTCCATGGTCTCGTAGAGCGGCACCGTTGCGCCGGATGCGCTGAGCGCACCGTCAATGGCCAATGACTGGTTCTCGCGCAGCTGGCCGACCATTTCGGCCGCCTGCTCCTCGAAAAAGGCCCGTAGCGCGCCCATCTTGCCGCGCTCCACCGTGATACCAGCCGCCATGGCATGGCCGCCGCCTTTGACCAGCAATCCCGCGTCGACAGCACTGCGCACCAGTTTTCCCAGATCAAACCCGCTGATCGAACGGCCGGACCCGCTGCCGGTGCCGTTGACATTGAAGGCGATGGCAAAGACCGGGCGCCGGGCCCGCTCCTTCAGCCGGGCCGCGATCAGGCCGACAATGCCCGGGTGCCAGTCGTCGCTGGCCGTCACCAGAACGGCGGGTCCGCCACCGCTCGACATTTCCAGCATGGCTTCGGCTTCCGCCTGCTCCAGCATCACGGTTTCCATCGCCTGCCGCTCGGTGTTGAGCCGGTCAAGCTCGGCGGCAATCCGCGCCGCCTCGTTCGGATCGTCCAGTGTCAGCAGCCGCGCGCCAAGCCCGGCATCGCCGATGCGCCCGCCCGCATTGATGCGCGGACCGATGAGATAGCCGAAATGAAAGGCGCTGAGCGGTTCGCCGATGCGCGACACCCGCGCCAGGGCGGCAAGCCCGGCATTCTGCTGCGCCCGCGCGACGAGCAGCCCCTTGACCACGAAGGCGCGGTTCAGCTCCTTCAGCGGCACCACATCGCACACGGTGGCAAGCGCCACCAGATCGAGCATCGACAACAGATCAGGCGCCAGCGTTCCCGTCGCAATGCGCTGCGCGCGCAACGTGCGCAGAACCTGCACCAGGGTGAGGAACACCACCCCTGCCGCGCAAAGATGGCCCTGCCCGGACAGATCGTCCTCGCGGTTGGGATTGACCACCGCCGTGGCGGCAGCCGGCAATTCGCCGCCGACCTGATGATGGTCGAGGACAACCACGTCGGCACCCGCCTCGCGCGCAGCCTCGATGGCCACCGCACTGTTGATGCCGCAATCCACGGTCACGATCAGGGAAGCGCCATTTTGCGCCAATTCGCGCATGGCCTGCGGATTGGGCCCGTACCCCTCGAAAATCCGGTCGGGGATATAGATATGGTTGGCAACGCCGTAATGGCTGAGAAAACGCGAGAGAATGGCCGATGAACAGGCGCCATCCACATCGTAATCGCCGAAAATCGCCACCTTCTCGTGTTTGCCGATGGCCTGCGCGATACGAGCGGCCGCCTTTTCCATATCGGTCAGCGATGCGGGATCGGGCATCAGGCCCTTGATGGTCGGGTCCATGAAAGCGGGCGCATCGTCCACCCCGACGCCGCGCCCGGCGAGAACGCGGGTGACGAGATCGGGAAAACCATGGTTCTGCGCCATGGCGAGCGCAATATTGGCTTCACGCGGCCCCAGCCGGTCAACCCATTTCAGACCGGTTGCAGAATGTTCAATGCCGAGGAAAAGCCGTTCTGGTGCCATGCAAGGGTTCAATCATCCGGCTGCGCCGAATGCAATGCTTCGAACGATCAATCCGGTGCACAAACCCGCAATTACTGCGGGGCTGTCGCGGGTGCGACCTGACCATTGACCGCGGGTGCCCCCAGATCATTCATCGTCGTGGCAATCGAGGTCGCGAAATCGGCAAGGCTGCGCTCGGCCGCATCCTTGCTGCCCTTGGCGTAATTGGCAACGGGCTGGATCAGCAGATAGCGGCTGTGCATGCCGATCACGCAGACCAGAAAGGCGTGCTTCTCCTGTGCCGCATCCGCCGTCACGCACGGCATTGCCCGGCCGACGCTGTAGGGCAGCGTTGTCTGCACCGCGATTTCGCCGGGCTGGGTCGAATGGTACTGGGTGGCCTTTTCAAAGAGATCGCGCACAACGGGATCGTCGGGACCGTCCTTGATCGGATAGGCGGCATCCTTGTTGCTGGCCCTGACGCCAGCCATTGTCACCGTCGCCCTGGCGTCAACGGCTTCATATTCCGCCGTCACGCTGAAATCCTGCGGATTGACGCTGTGTTTGACGAGGGTAAAGGGTCCGACCATCTGCGGAAACCGGTCGGCAATCGAATTGGAGCGATAGCCTTGAATGAGATCAAGGTAAGGGTCCTGCGCAAAAGCACCGTTCAGCGAGCCCAGAAGAACGAGCGTTGATACGAGGCAACCGGTTATTTTCGTTCGGATATTCATGGCTGTTCCACCGATCTGAACTCCCGCTCTGAAAATACCTCAAAAAGCATGGCCTCAATAGGGCATTTCCTATTGAGCCATCAACGCAGTTAACAAAATGCCCTGCAGCCCGAAGGAACTGCAGGGCAAAAAGTGTTTCAAATACCAGTTCTTACTGGAATTTTGTCATGTCCTGGTGTTTCGCCTTGATCTCGCGCACGGTCTGCGAATGCGAACGCATGACAATCGTGTGGGTCTGGATATAGTCGCGGGCGAATTTCACGCCGGACAGCATATTGCCGTCGGTGACACCCGTGGCCGCGAACAGCACGTCGCCCTTGGCCATTTCTTCCATGGTGTAGATCTTCTTCGGATCGCTGATGCCCATCTTGGCGGCGCGGGCAATCTTGTCGTCGCTGTTGAGCTGCAACCGGCCCTGCATCTGGCCGCCGATGCAGCGCAGAGCCGCTGCGGCAAGAACGCCTTCCGGCGCACCGCCGATGCCGATGTAGATATCGATGCCGGTTTCATCGGGATCGGTCGTGTGGATCACCCCGGCGACGTCACCGTCACCGATGAGGCGGATGGAAGCGCCGGTTGCACGCACTTCCTCGATCAGGCGCGCATGGCGCGGGCGGTCCATGATGCAGGCGGTGATCTCATTGACCGGAACGCCCTTGGCCTTGGCCACAGCAGCGATGTTCTCCGCCGCAGGCGCATCGAGTTGGATGATGCCGGCGGGATAGCCCGGTCCGACGGCAATCTTTTCCATGTAGACGTCGGGTGCGTAAAGCAGGTTGCCCTTTTCGGCAATCGCGATCACGGCGAGTGAGTTGGGCAGGTTCTTGGCGCAGATGGTGGTGCCTTCAAGCGGATCGAGCGCGATATCGACCTCGGGGCCTGTGCGCGTGCCGACTTCTTCACCGATGTAGAGCATCGGCGCTTCGTCGCGCTCGCCCTCGCCGATGACAACGGTACCGCTGATGGGAAGACGATTGAGTTCCTGACGCATGGCATCCACGGCAGCCTGATCGGCAGCCATTTCATCGCCGCGCCCGCGCAGACGGGCAGCGGCCACGGCGGCACGCTCGGTCACGCGGACGAGCTCAAGGGTCAAAATGCGGTCGAGGCCCATCGAAGTCTGGTCAGAAGTTTTCGGCATAATCTATCCTGCGTTCGTGTGGGAATTACCCTTTTGCGGATCAACAGGGCACTTCCTAGCATTGCTGTGCAAACCTTTTGTCAAAGTCGCAGAGCAGCGGCAAGACCCCGCCGGCAGGAAAGTGCCTTCACCGAAAAAGCTAATCGATTAAACGGGGTAGCGGCCGTTCACGAAGCAATACAAGCCTTTTACAAACGGTCATGGGCCGGCTGTGTCAGCCGGCGCGTTCGATGCGGATCATCTGCGGCTTGTCCGTGGAATGACCATCCTTCACGATGCCCTCAAGCGCCTTCTTGACAGCCGCCTCGGTGGTTTCGTGCGTGACGAGGATGACTGTCTTGGTCGCATCCGGGTGGCTTTCCGCACTCTGACGCTGGACGATGGATTCCAGCGAAATATCATTGTCGGCCATACGCTTGGCGATGGCTGCAAAGACACCCGCGCGGTCATGCACGGTCAGGCGGATGAAGTATCCGCCCTCGTGCGAGCGCATTTTGGCGCGTTTGTACGGAGCCAGCGATTTTGCCGGCGTGCCGAAGACGGGGCCGTGCTGGAAGCCCGGACGGCTCTTGGCGATATCAGCGAGATCACCGATGACGGCGGATGCCGTGGCGGCACCACCGGCGCCCGGACCCGACAACAGCAATTCGCCGAGAAGATCGGTTTCGATGGCAACCGCATTGGTTACGCCATGCACCTGCGCAATCACCGATTCGACCGGCACCATGGTCGGATGCACGCGCTGTTCGATGCCGCTGTCTGTCTTCAGCGCAACGCCAAGCAGCTTGATGCGGTAGCCAAGTTCATCGGCGGCCTTGATGTCGGCCAGCGAGATATTGCTGATCCCTTCGAGATAGATGTCATCGGCGGCAATCTGCGTGCCGAAGGCAAGGCTGGTCAGGATCGCCAGCTTGTGCGCGGTGTCGTTGCCCTCGATATCGAATGTCGGATCGGCTTCCGCATAGCCGAGGCGCTGAGCGTCGGCGAGGCAATCCTCGAAGGAAATACCCTCGTCCCACATCCGCGTCAGGATGTAGTTGCAGGTGCCGTTCATGATGCCGTAGACGCGCGACACGGTATTGCCGGTCAGGGATTCGCGCAGGGCCTTGATAACGGGAATACCGCCAGCCACCGCCGCTTCGAAGTTGAGCAGGACGCCCTTCTCCTCGGCGATCTTGGCGAGAGAAACACCGTGCTTGGCCAGAAGCGCCTTGTTGGCGGTGACCACATGTCGTCCCGACTTGAGCGCCGCCTCGACGGCAGCGCGCGCCGGACCTTCGTCGCCGCCGATCAGCTCGATGAACACGTCGATATTGTTCGACTTGGCCAGGGCAACCGGATCGTCGAACCAGGTGGCCGACGAGAAATCCACGCCGCGATCCCGCTTGGCATCGCGGGCGGACACGGCGGTGACGATGATTTCCTTGCCGCACTGACGGGTGAGCATGTCGCCCTTGTCCCGCAAAATTTTCAGGACCGAGGCACCAACAGTGCCCAGTCCGGCGATTCCCACGCGCAGCGCATCACTCATCGTTCATTTCCCTGAAGTGTTTTAGCCTGAAGCGGCGCCCGGCGGCGCCGCGAGTTCCGGTGTCGGCACGCCGCGTCAGCGGCGCGCGTTCAACGGAATGACGTTGTGCAGCTTTTCATCCGCCGTTGCAAGGAACCGCTTGAGGTTGCGGGCTGCCTGACGAATGCGATGTTCGTTCTCGACCAGCGCGATGCGGATATAGTCATCGCCATGCTCGCCGAAGCCGATGCCGGGCGCCACGGCGACATCCGCGTGCTCGATCAGCAGCTTGGAGAATTCCAGCGAACCGAGGGCGCGGAACTTTTCCGGGATCGGCGCCCAGGCAAACATCGTCGCCGCCGGTGACGGAATATCCCATCCGGCGCGGGCGAAACTGTCGACCAGAACATCACGGCGATGCTTGTAGACCGCACGCACTTCCGCAATGTCGGAACTGTCGCCATTCAGAGCGGCTGCGGCGGCAACCTGAATGGGCGTGAACGCGCCATAATCGAGATAGGACTTGACCCGGGTGAGCGCCGAGATCAGGCGTTCATTGCCGACGGCAAAGCCCATGCGCCAGCCCGGCATCGAGAATGTCTTCGACATGGAGGTAAACTCCACGGCAACATCGATCGCACCCGGCACCTGCAGGACGGACGGAGGCGGCGCGTCGTCGAAATAAATCTCGGAATAGGCCAGATCCGACAGAATGATGATTTCATTCTTGCGGGCAAAGGCAACCACATCCTTGTAGAAATCCAGCGATGCCACGTGGGCGGTCGGATTGGAGGGGTAGTTGAGGATCAGCGCCAATGGCTTCGGAATGGAATGGCGGATACCGCGTTCCAGCGCCGGAATGAACTGGTCATCGGGCATGGCCGGAATCGAACGGATGACGCCGCCCGACATGATGAAGCCGAACGCATGGATCGGATAGGTCGGATCAGGGCACAGCACGACATCGCCGGGCGCGGTGATCGCCTGCGCCATGTTGGCAAAACCTTCCTTGGAGCCAAGGGTCGCCACGACCTGCGTGTCGGGATTGAGCTTCACGCCGAAACGCCGCTCGTAATAGGCGGCCTGGGCACGGCGCAGACCGGGAATGCCCTTCGACGACGAATAGCGGTGGGTGCGCGGATCCTGGACGGCCTCGCACAGCTTGTCGACAATGCCCTGCGGCGTCGGCAGGTCAGGATTGCCCATACCCAGATCGATAATGTCCGCACCGGCCGCTCGCGCGCTCGCCTTCAGGCGATTGACCTGTTCAAAAACGTAAGGTGGCAGGCGGCGAACTTTATGAAATTCTTCCATAGGTTTGGGTCCGGTAAAAATGGGTTCAATGTGCGGGTGCGCTATACACCCAAACTGTACGGCGGTCGAGCGATCATTGACACCGCGCGCCGTGCGTCGGGTCAATCACCATCATGCCATCCAGCCCGGGATTCTCCTGAGCAAGACACCCATTCGTGGTGTCTTCATGACCTTGCCGGCAATGGGCTATTGCCCGCTTTCAATAGCCTTCAAATCGTCCTGCTGCTGCTGGACCAGCTTCTTCATCTCGGCCTGGCGCCGGGCAACGGCTGCCGGATCGGCGGTGGCATTGCCCTGCCCGCCTTTGGCCGCGACGAGCTTCTTCTGCAGATCGTCCTTCTGCTGCGGCGTCAGCTGTGCGGTCTCGCCCTTCGGATCGGGCGTGAAAACCGGAAAGGTGCCGGTGTTGACAGGACCGGTCAGGGGCGAATTCGACATGGGCTCGGGCGGCGTGTTCGCGCAGGCGCTCAAACCGGCAATCAGAACGGCGCCAACCGAGAAGCGGATGATGGTTTTGACCGAGATATTCATTGTTTGTCCTGACTGCCGGAATCGATATTCATCATAGTGATATGAAATGCACGTTAGAGGGATAGCATTAGAGCAACCGACATTCAAATGGGTTCAATTCCGTTTCTCCCATGGAAATACAATCTGCGAAGATGGTGACAAGGCCGTGATCTTTCCTGCACAATGACCGCAATTGAATGTCCGTTGCTCTGACTTGTGGTATCATATCTATTATGCTGATCGGGAGGATGAGGTCGTACACTCATAAATCCGGTTGAAATGGTATGAGGCCATTTGTTCGGATACGAGGAACAAAGACGAGGGAAATGTGGTTCATTTTTGAGGCTTTGCGACGAAGTAGCCGGGCAAATGGACCATATCCTTCGGACGCCGAAACGGCTGCAAGCTGCAGTGTCGAACCGCTCGGTCGGGGGAAAGACCCCGCCCTTCGCGCTTCTCCTCGCATCTTCTTGCCGTTTCAGGCGCCATTTCGACCAGATTTGTGAGTGCACGACCTAGCGGGAGGGAACGAATATATGGATAATCCAGGCGACAAGAGTGCAAAAACGCCGAACCTCGACAAATATGTCATCAAGGATCCGGAAGCTTTCGCGCGCAATGTCGCCCATATGATCGAACAGGCCGGCAAGGCCGCCTCCGCCTGGGTCGAGCCGCGTGAAAAGGGCTTGAAGCGCGACACGATCGCCGATCCCGTCACCGATGTGGTGAAAACCCTCTCGCGTGTTTCCGAATACTGGCTGTCCGAACCGGGGCGCGCGCTGGAGGCGCAGACCAAGCTGTTCGCCAGCTATATGGCCATCTGGTCCAATTCCATCCGCCGCATGAGCGGTGAACAGGTCGATGACGTCGTCAAGCCCGACAAGGGCGACAAGCGCTTCGCCGACGAGGACTGGGGCAGGAACGCTTTCTTCGACTTCCTCAAGCAGGCCTATCTCGTCACGGCAAACTGGGCCGGTGAACTGGTCACCCATGCCGAAGGCCTCGACGATCACACGCGCCACAAGGCGGCGTTCTATGTCAAGCAGCTGACCACGGCGATATCGCCCAGCAACTTCCTGCTGACCAATCCGGAACTCTACAAGGAAACGGTCGCCAGCAATGGCGAAAACCTGGTCAAGGGCATGAAGATGCTGGCGGAAGACATCGTTGCCGGCGGCGGCGACCTGCGCCTGCGGCAATCGGATATGACCAAGTTCGCCCTCGGTGAAAATGTCGCGACCACCCCCGGCAAGGTTATCGCGCGCAGCGATGTCGCTGAAATCATCCAGTATGAACCCTCGACGCCGGATGTGTTGAAACGCCCGCTGCTGATCTGCCCGCCGTGGATCAACAAATTCTACATTCTCGATCTGAACGCGGAAAAATCCTTCATCAAATGGGCCATCGACCAGGGGCACACCGTGTTCGTGATCTCCTGGGTCAATCCGGACCACCGTCACGCCATGAAGGATTGGACCGCCTACATCAATGAGGGCCTGCGCTTCGGCCTCGACACCATCGAGAACGCAACGGGCGAAAAAGCCGTCAATGCCATCGGCTATTGCGTCGGCGGAACGCTTCTGAGCGCCGCCCTCGCCCTTTTTGCCCAGGAAGGTGAAAACAGGATCAGGAGCGCGACCCTTTTCACCACGCAGGTCGATTTCACCTATGCGGGCGATCTCAAAGTTTTCGTCGACGAGGATCAGATTCGCGCCCTGGAAGCCGCCATGTCCGCCGAAGGCTATCTGGACGGCACGCGCATGGCGACGGCCTTCAACATGCTGCGTTCCGGCGACCTGATCTGGCCCTATGTCGTCAACAATTACATGCGCGGCCGCGATCCTGTCCCATTCGACCTTCTCTACTGGAATGCCGATGCCACGCGGATGAGTGCGGCCAACCACTCCTACTACCTGCGCAACTGCTATCTCGACAACAATCTGGTGCGCGGGATGATGAAGCTCGCCGGGCAAAACCTGTCACTGGGCGATGTCAAAATCCCCATCTACAATCTCGCCGCCAAGGAAGACCATATTGCGCCGGCACTGTCGGTTTTCACCGGCTGCAAATATTTCGGCGGCGACGTCACCTATGTCCTGGCCGGCTCCGGACATATCGCCGGCGTGGTCAATCCGCCCGCCAAGAACAAGTACCAGTATTGGACCGGCGGTTCGCCCGTCGGCGCGTTCGACGAATGGCTCACCAACACGTCGGAACATCCCGGCTCCTGGTGGAATCATTGGCAGAAATGGATCGAATCGCAGGACGACGCGCGCGTTCCCGCACGCCAGCCCGGTGAAAATGGTTCGGAAATTCTCGGCGAGGCGCCGGGAACCTACGTGCGCATCCGCGTGTGAAAATTCGCTGTTTTGCTGGCTTTTGAGCCTATCCTGGTCGTGAAAACCATGGCAGGAAGGTGGCCAATCACGTTTTCGCCTCATTCTGGCTATAGCCCGGAGCTTGTGGAGACGTTTAAAAATCGTTAACTTTGCGCTCTCTCTGCCGGTGTTTTTGCACTTCAACTAAACTTCGCGAGCATCCTGCTCATCTCAAAGCGGATTGGACTGAACCATTGCAAGAGCCGGAAAAGACGAGACGGGGGAATCGTTGAACAAGCTGTCAGCCTCAGTAGCAGCCTTCCGGGCGAGCACCGCTATTTGCTTCGTAACGATTTTTGCGATGGCGACAGCGTCCTGCACGTCGACAGGATCGGCACCGACTGCCGGCTCCGTCCTCAACGTCGCCTCAGCCACCACAAGCACCGCGACAGCCAGCGCCAATGCGAATGCGATTCCGGCGGCCGGATCGGAAAAAGCATCACCCGAAGCACTGGCTCTTGCGGGCGGCGCAGAGACAAACGCCGCCAAAGCAGCCAACCAGGCCGCCGCGTCGGCGGAACAGGGCAAAACGGTTGCCGCCCATCCGCGATCACCGAAGGAGGCGGCCGCCGCTGAGGCCGCAGCCAAAGCGACTATGGAAACCGGGCAGCACGTTACAGCCTTCGCGCCCGCGGTGGTAAAGCCGCCGGTAAAGACATCGCTGTTCGGAAGTGCCGCGCCTGAAACGGTCGAGCAACCGCAAGCAGCCGAATCGCATGCCGCTCCGGAAACCGGCGCAAAGCCGACCAAGGCGGACGCGGAAGCCAAGGCGGCACAGGTTGCATCAGCCGGTGCCGGGCAGACAATCACCGTTCCCGAAGCCAAACCGGCAGCGCATGCACCGGCACCCGGCAAGGACAATGGCCTGCTGGTGCGGCTCTTTGCCAACAATGCAGGAGCTGCCGCGTCGAAACGTCAGGTGGCCGTCATTCAGCCCAAGGCGCAGGCGCAGCTCAAGGCCCTCAGCGGCAACGCGCCGGTACAGGTGGCCAGCGCCGCCGGATTGCCATCGCCGTCGAACTACCGGCCGACCGAACATCTGTCGTCCCTGCCCGGTGTGCGCCCCAATGGCGGCATCCAGATCATGCAGCGCGACAGTCTCTATCAGGACGACGACGAATCAGCCGCCGCGCCGGTGATTCTGGCTTCGGCGGCCGGACTTGCACGGCTGGCCCCCAATGGGCTCAAGGTTCAGCGCGAAAGCGTGGATGTCGCCTGCCTGAAACCGCAACTGGTCGGCATGCTGAAAACGATCGAACGCCGCTTCGGCAAATCGGTGATCGTGACGTCAGGCTATCGCAGCCCGCCTTACAACCGGCTCGTCAACGGCGCCAAGGCCTCGCTTCATATGTCCTGCGCGGCGGCGGATATCCAGGTTCCCGGCGTTTCCAAATGGGATCTGGCGAATTTTGCCCGGACAATGCCGGGTCGCGGCGGCGTTGGCACCTATTGCTATACCGAATCAGTTCACGTCGATATTGGCCCGACTCGCGACTGGAACTGGCGCTGCGGCAGCCGTCGCGGCTGATCCGGATCGATTGCGGCCGTTCGCGGCCGCCCATGCGCACTGCATTTGTGCACAGCCCCGCGAAGAATTTTCACTTTTCCCAAAAAAGAATGAAATATGGGGTTGCAGTCGAAAAACTGTTTCACTATAAGCCGCTTACCTGCAGGCGCCCATCGTCTAGCGGTTAGGACGGCGCCCTTTCACGGCGCAAACAGGGGTTCGATTCCCCTTGGGCGTACCAGGCTTTCTCCCTGTAAAATCAGTATATTGTTGAAGCCGGCTCATACGCCTGCGCTTTATCCTTTCATGCAAAACGGCCAGCCCCCGCAAGAGCCGGCCGCGCTGTCTTTGGTCCTTGCAGCTAGTTGGCAGGGGCCGGCTTTGCCGGTTCCGGTGCCGGAGTGGTTGGAGCTGCGCCGGGTTTTGCGGGCTCCTGGGTGGTCGCAGGCGGCTTGCTGCCGCCCTCAGATGGCTTGTTGTCGCAAGCTGCCAATGTGAACGCAGCGACCGCTAGAACGGGTACGAGAAACTTACAGTTCATCATGTCTCCTCCTATGCGTTTCACCCGCCGTGGGCAGGCACATACAGGATGAGACAGCACAGACGATGAGAACAGACCTGCATGTTCAAGCTTTGTCACCGGCTGTTAAAGAAAGTTATGAGGCTCCATACCTGACCTGACCTATCATCAATCACTGCTGAGATTCCGATCTCTGGCAGTAGGGTTCGGTTTAACCTCCAAACCGACCCGAATTCTCCCACCCCAGAGCAAATTTGCCTGCCTTTCCCAAGGCAGGCCTTTTTTGTCTGCGGCCTGACCTGTCCGCCGCCTTCGGTCTCAGTTCAGTGCCTGCGAATAGGCACAGACGAGCCACAATCTAAGCATGTTTTTCCCATCCTATGTCACCATGCAGGAAAACATATTCATGAGCAGACAAACGAAGATAACAGTGACGTTCTTTCTGGCCGGCCTTGCTGCGACGGCTGCCATGCTCATGGCCAATCTGTCCCTGGCCGATGTGATCAGGACGGTTCAGGGCCTGTCCTGACGTTTCAGGCGCGATTTGCGATTGTCCGGCCTTCCCCGGCCGGGTAGATCTCGCGGATGATTTTCCCTGCCCCTCTCGTCACCGGCCGACTGGTCCAGCGTTACAAGCGCTTTCTTGCCGATATCATCCTCGATGACGGCAGCCCGATCACCAGTTCCGTACCCAATACCGGCTCCATGCTCGGGCTGACCGATCCCGGCATCCGCGTCTGGCTGTCCCTGTCCGATGACGCCAAGCGCAAATATGCCCACACGCTGCAGATCGTCGAAGCGCAGGGCACGCTGGTCGGCATCAATACAGGCCTGCCCAACCGGATCGCCGAGGAAGCCATCGTGGCGGGGCTCCTGCCCGCCCTCGGCGGTTATGGCGCGCTCAAGCGCGAGCAGAAATATGGCGCGAATTCCCGCATCGACATTTTGCTGACCGATCCGGAACGGCCGTCGGCCTATGTCGAAGTGAAGAACGTGCACTTCTCCCGCACGGCAAATCTGGCGGAATTTCCCGATTCTCCGACCGCCCGCGGCGCAAAACATCTGGACGAGCTTGGCAACATGGTTGAGAATGGTCACCGTGGTGTCATGCTTTACGTGATCCAGCGCGACGACTGCGACCGCTTGCGAATCTGCGGCGACCTAGACCCGGTTTACGCAAGGGCGTTCGAGCAGGCAATGCGCCGCGGGGTTGAAGCTTACGCAATAAGATGCCACATCACGCCTTCGGGCATTGCTGCAACAACTGCGATACCCATTATTGATTGACGCCAAGTGGAAAGCACCATGGTCACCTATCTCGATGCGCAGACAGCGCCCCTGAAGAACACCGGACAGATCAGGCTTCACGGCCCCGAAGGTTTCGCCGCCATGCGCAAGGCCTGCCAGCTCACGGCACGTTGCCTGGATGAGCTCGCCAGTCTGGTTGAACCGGGTGTGACCACCAACACCATCGACCGCTTTGTCTTCGAATTCGGCGCCGATCACGGTGCCCTGCCCGCAACCCTCAACTATCGCGGCTACACGAAATCATCCTGCACGTCGATCAATCACGTCGTCTGCCATGGTATCCCTGATGACAAGCCGCTGCGCGAGGGCGATATCGTCAATATCGATGTCACCTACATACTGGACGGCTGGCACGGCGATTCCAGCCGCATGTATCCCGTGGGCGAAATCAAGCGCGCCGCCGAGCGCCTGATGGAAGTGACGCATGAAAGCCTGATGCGCGGCATTGCGGCCGTTCGCCCCGGCGCCCGGACCGGCGCCATCGGCGCCGCCATCCAGAACTATGCCGAAGCGGAGCGCTGCTCCGTCGTTCGCGACTTCTGCGGCCACGGCGTCGGCCAGCTTTTCCACGACGCACCGAACATTCTGCACTACGGCACGCCCAATGAGGGCGTTGAACTGCGCGAAGGCATGATCTTCACCATCGAGCCGATGATCAATCTCGGCCGCCCGCATGTGAAAGTCCTCGCCGATGGCTGGACAGCCGTCACCCGCGACCGTTCGCTGACAGCGCAGTATGAACATACGGTCGGCGTCACCAAGGATGGTTGCGAAGTCTTCACCCTTTCACCCGCAGGCCTGTTCGCTCCGGGTTTGAAACTCGATTAGGAACGCAGGGGCCCATGAGCGAAGACGAGCCACCCAAGACTTTCTTCCTCAAAGAGCCCTCACCAAAATCGCTGCAGAAACAACCTGGTGTTGAGAAAACCGCCGATACAGCCAACGCTGCCAGCCAAGCCGCGGAACCGCATTACACCGGCCACCGCGAGCGCATGAAGGAGCGTTTCCAGAAAGTCGGCCACCAGGGCTTTGCTGACTATGAAATGCTGGAAATGCTGCTGTACCGCCCCATACGGCAAGGCGACACCAAGCCACTGGCCAAGGCACTTCTGGCCCGCTTCGGCAGTCTGGCGGAAGTCCTGGGCGCGCCGGAACATCTCCTGCAGGAGGTAAAGGGCTGCGGCCCGACCGTGGCCTTTGATCTCAAATTCATCGCCGCCCTTGCCCACAGGGCCATGCGCAGCGGCATTGGCGAACGCACGATGTTGGGCTCATGGAGCAAACTGATCGACTACTGCACCGCGGCCATGGCGCACGAGCCGCGCGAGCAGCTGCGTATCCTCTTTCTCGACAAGAAAAACATGCTGATCGCCGACGAGGTGCAGCAGGTCGGCACCGTCGACCACACGCCGGTCTACCCGCGCGAGGTGATTGCCCGGGCCCTGCAATTGTCCGCGAGCGCGCTCATTCTCGTCCACAACCATCCCTCGGGCGACCCGACGCCATCCAAGGCGGATGTCGAGATGACAAAAACCATTGCCGGCATCGGCGGACAGATGGGAATCATCGTTCATGACCACATCATCATCGGCAAGAACGGCCATGCGAGCCTGAAGGGCATGAAACTCTTCTAACCCTGGAGGGCCGAACCGCAATCGCGATCAAATGCACGCCGCCGACGATGTGTATTGGTATGCCGTGCCCCAATGGAGAGTTGCATGAATTCGGTTGAGAAAGCGATCTGGTATGTGGAGGGTCATTTCGCCGAGGAGATCACCCTCGACGATATCGCCGATGTGGCGGGCCTGTCACGGTTTCACATGTCCCGCGCCTTCGGCATCTTTGCCGGCCGCTCGGTCAGCAGCCACATCCGTGGCCGCCGGTTGACCGAGGCAGCAAAATCCCTGTGCGAAGGTGCTCCGGATATTCTCAGCGTCGCGCTCGATGCCGGCTACAGCTCCCATGAGGCATTCACGCGGGCGTTCCGCGATCAGTTCGGCCTGACACCCGAACAGGTCCGTGCACAGCACCATACCCGTAACATCCCATTGGTGGAGCCGATGAAAATGGACGAAAAGTTTATCACCGATATCGAAGAGCCGCGCATCGCAAACGGCAAACCAATGCTGGTGGCCGGCATAGGCGAACGATACACCTGCCAAACCAGCAGCGGCATTCCGGCGCAATGGCAGCGTTTCAACCCCTATTTCGGCCATATCAGCGGCCAGATCGGCGATGTGGCCTACGGCGTCTGCTGCAACAGCGATGACGCCCAGAATTTCGATTACATCGCGGGCACCGAGGTTGCCGATTTCTCCGACATCCCGCAGGAGTTCGCTCGGCTGCGCGTTCCAGCACAGACCTATCTGGTGTTTTCGCATCGCGACCATATTTCGACCATTCGCAGCACGATCATGACCATCTGGGGCAAATGGCTGCCGGAATCCGGCCATGTCCTGGCCGATGCACCCAATTTCGAACGTTATGGTCCGGAATTCGACCCGCGGACCGGCAATGGCGGAATGGAGATATGGATTCCGATCAAGGCCTGAACCGGCATCGAATCCATACTGACGGGGTGCTGTCAGGAGGAAATCCGCTATGATGGAGCCGTCATAGCGGAGACACCACCATGTTGCAGGCATGCCTGAATGGCGGGCGCATGCGGGATTTTCACCCTGCGCTCCCCTTTACAGCCTCGGAAATTGCCAGAGACGCCGCGCTTGCCGTGGCGGCTGGCGCCCGCGAGCTGCATATCCACCCGCGCGGACCGGATGGAATGGAAACGCTGGAGCCGGACCATATCGCCGAGACCCTGCAGGCGGTTCGTTCGGCCGTGCCGGGCATTCCCGTCGGCCTTTCCACCCATTGGCGCATCCCTCCCGGCGGCCTTTCGCGGCAGGAACCCATCCACCGCTGGACGACCTTGCCCGACTACGTTTCGATCAATCTGATCGAAGAGGATGCGGAGGATTTGATTGCGCACATTCTCGGCAGGGGTATCGGCGTCGAAGCGGGGCTCTGGTCCGTCAGCGATGCGGAGCGCTTTGTCGGCCTGAAGGATGCGGCAAAATGCTTGCGCGTGCTGATCGAAATCAACGAGCAGGACATCGATGAGGGATTGCGGGCCGCCGATGGTATTCAGGCGGTTCTGCGCAAGGCAGGCAATACACTGCCTATCCTCATGCACGGCGATGAAGCCAGTGTCTGGCCCATCTACGGCGAAGCCATGGCCAAGGGCTTTGACAGCCGTATCGGCCTTGAAGACGGCAATCTCCTGCCGTCGGGACAAATGGCTCAGGGCAATGCCGATCTGATCCGCGCCGCGCTCGACCTGATGTCTCGCTGAGATCGCTTATATCTCATCAAGAAACTCGCCCAGGAACCGGCGGAGTCGCTCCTGTCGCACCTTGGCGATCTGCGCACCCCTGACCGTGTTGAACCCCGCAGTCAACTTGAAAAGCTTGACCTCAAAATGATCGATGGCAAAACTCTTGTCATCGAGTTTACGATCGATTGCCCTGGGATCCAAGGGATCATAAAGCCCACTCCCCATACGGCCTGCGATGTAGAAACATCGTGCAGCGCCAACCATGCCAATGGCATCCAGACGATCCGCATCCTGCAGGATTTTCGCCTCCAAGGTGCGTGGAGGGATGTTTGCCGAAAAGCTGTGTGCTTCGATGGCGTGCGCTGTGGCAGCAACGCGCGAGGATTGCCAGCCAATATCGGCAAGAAGCTTCGATGCCTTTTCAGCAGCCAACCGCGAGGCCTGCGCGCGATGCGGTGAATTCTTTTCGACGGCAACGCAGTCATGCAGGATTGTCGCTGCGGCCAGTATTTCAAGGTCCCCACCCTCCTCGTCATGAATTGCTGTTGCATTTTTCCACACACGCAAGAGATGAGACAGGTCATGCGACCCATCACTCGTCCCATCGGTTGCTTGAGGCAGAAGGTGTTCGGCAAGCGCCTCGAACGGCGCAAAGGCAGCAATGGACATCGGCGAAATCTCTGCGGAATCAGTTTGACCCGCAGCTTACTCTGCCCCGCGATTACCGCGCACCAGAAATGAAAAAGGCCGCTCGAAAGCGGCCTTTTCCAATGTGAGATGTAAGAAGCTTACGCTTCGTCTTCGGTCTTCTTCTTGGCGGCCTTCTTCGGCGCTGCCTTCTTGGCAGGCTTCTTGGCTTCGCCGGACTTTTCATCCGACTCGTCTTCAGCCATCAGCTCTTCCTTCGTCACCTTCTTGTCGGTGACGTTGATGGAGGTGAGAAGGTGATCGACAACCTTTTCTTCGAAGATCGGAGCGCGCAGATTGTTGATCGCTTCCGGAGTCTTGCGGAAGAATTCATAGATCTGCTGTTCCTGACCCGGATACTGGCGAACCTGATCGTAAACGGCGCGCTGCAGTTCCTCTTCGGTCACTTCGATGCCGGCCTTGTTGCCGATTTCGGAGAGAACGAGGCCAAGACGAACGCGGCGTTCAGCCAGCTTGCGATATTCTTCGCGTGCTTCTTCTTCCGTGGTCTCTTCGTCTTCGAACGTCTTGCCGGCCTGTGCGAGGTCCTGGCCGATCTGTGCCCAGATGTTGTTGAACTCGGCATTGATCAGGCGTTCCGGCGATTCGAACTTGTACTCGCCGTCGAGCGCATCGAGAATCTGGCGCTTGACCTTCTGGCGGGTGAACGAGCCGTACTGGCTTTCGATCTGCTCACGGATAACCTGACGCAGACGGTCGGCGCTCTCGATGCCGAGCTTCTTCGCCGTTTCGTCGTTGATTTCGAGTTCGCCGGGCTTGCCGATTTCCTTGACGGTGATGTCGAAGGTCGCATCCTTGCCGGCGAGGTGCGCTGCACCGTATTCAGCCGGGAACGTCACCTTGATCTGCTTCTCGTCGCCAGCCTTGGTGCCGATCAGCTGATCTTCGAAGCCGGGAATGAACTGGCCGGAACCGAGGATCAGGGTCGCATCGGTATCAGCGCCGCCATCGAACGGCACGCCGTCGATCTTGCCGAGATAGTCCATGGTGACGCGGTCGCCGGATTCGGCCTTGCCCTTCTTGGGCTCGAACGTCTGGGCGGAGCTGGCAACGCGCTTGACCTGCTCTTCAACTTCCGCGTCGGTCACATCGACCACTTCGCGCGTGACGCTGATCTTGGAAGCGTCCTTGAGTTCGATAACCGGCAGGACTTCGTAGTTCAGCGTGAATTCGAAATCGGCTTCGCCGTTCAGAACCTTGTCCGCTTCCTTCTCGTCTTCCGTCATCGCAACTTCCGGCTGGGTCGCCGACTTTTCGTTGCGCTCCGCAAGGATCGTGCGCGAGGAATCGCTGAGAATCTCGTTGACGACTTCAGCCATGAACGACTTGCCGTACATCTTGCGCAGGTGATTGAGCGGCACTTTGCCGGGGCGGAAGCCATTGATGCGCGCCTTGGCGCTGGCACCTTGGAGGCGTTCGGAAAGCTTTGCTTCCAGATCCTTGGCCGGAACGACGACCTTGATCTCGCGCTTCAGCCCTTCATTGAGCGTTTCAGTAACCTGCATGTCCAAACCTTCACTTTTTTTAACATTTGTCCCGCCGTCGCCGGCCTGTGAGCCAAATTGCGGGAGAAAAACTGTCTGCCATCGTGGCTTCTGGTGCAGATGGGGCGAGCCATGCCCTCACCATCCACGTTGATTTTATTGCTTTATTTCTCTTTCAGCTCATTTTTTGTGACACAATTCATATCACAGAACCCGTCACAAAGCCGCGCAAGAAATTGCACCCTTACCGATTGGTGGCTCCATTTACTTGCACTGCGTACAAAAATCAATGGCACAGCCTCAGGGTCGGGCAAACTTCTGCACGGCAAGTCAGGCACTTTCATGATCACAACAACAGGTGAAATATTTGCCTGATGACAACGATGTGCAACTGTGCAAATCTTCCCGGTGTGGGGACCATCGATAGCCAACTGGAAATATGCCTCAACGGAATTTGGAACTGCCCTTGCGCTGGTCCCTATCGAAACTAAATACTAAATCGATACAATCTGAGAAATTGACTTGTTTGTCTGCGGCGCCAGCATTCCAGCTGTTCTGGTCAGCGCATCACCTGACCCGTAGCCGTACGATGAATCACCAGCGCTGACGGCAATGCCCAGGCATTCCCGATACGTCTGGAAGTCTGATCGTCATGGAGGCCTGCCCTTGTCACGGAATTCTCTCTCTACCTTCAAAATCGGCTTTGCAATCGCGCTCATGGCAGCCTCTCCGGCGCTGGCGCAGAATGCGCCCCCGCCTCCAACCGTCACGGCAGCCAAGCCTGTCGTCCGCGACGTGATCGACAGCGATGAGTTCATCGGCCGCTTCGAAGCTGTCGACCAGGTCTCGGTGCGCTCGCGCATCGACGGCTACCTCGATACGGTGCATTTCAAGGACGGCTCGTTGGTCAAGAAGGGCGATCCGCTCTTCACCATCGACCAGCGCCCCTACATATCCGCTCTAGCGCAGGCCCAGTCCGCGCTGGAAGTGGCCAAAACAACGGAAACCTATGCGGAAGCCCAGTTCAAGCGCACCCAGTCACTGACCGGCAGCGGCACGCTGTCCGTGTCGACGCTGGATGACCAGCGCCGCGCCTATCTCGCCGGTCAAGCCAACGTCGTTGGCGCACAGGCCGCTGTTGACGCTGCCCAGCTCAATCTGAACTACACGCAGATCACGGCACCGCAGGATGGCCGCATCGACCGCAGGCTCATTTCCGTCGGCAATCTCGTCAATGCCAACAACACCATCCTGACGACCATCGTTTCGCTTGATCCGATCGATTTCTATTTCGACGTGGATGAGCGCAACCTCCTGTCCTATGCCAAGACCGCCCGTGAAAACGGCAGCAATCTGCAGGAAGGCGGCGGCGGCCTCGAGGTGACCGTGCGGCTGACCGATTCCAACCAGCCACCGTTCAAGGGCAAGCTCGATTTTGCCGAGAACCGGCTTGATGATGCCACCGGAACGATGCGGGTGCGTGCCCGCTTCAACAATCCGGATTTCGTGTTGCAGCCCGGATTGTTCGGCCGGGTCGAAGTGGCCGCCTCCAACACCTATAAGGGTATTCTGGTGCCCGACGAAGCGGTTGGCTCCGATCAGAACGAGCGGGTTGTCTATGTCCTCAATGCGGACAACTCGGTCACGACCAAGCCCGTGCGTCTCGGCCCCAAACTCTACGGTTATCGGGTGATCCGCAGCGGCCTGACCGGTGACGAGACCATCGTGGTCAACGGCCTGATGCGGATTCGCCCGGGCATCAAGGTCAAGGCCGACGTTATCCAGCTTCCGCCGGAGGTGAAGGCTGCGGAGGCAGGCCAATGAGATTTGCGCATTTTTTCATCGACAGGCCGATCTTCGCATCCGTCCTGTCGATTGTGCTGCTGATTGTCGGCGGGATCGCCTACACCCAGCTCCCCGTCGCCCAGTATCCGGAAATCGCGCCGCCTACCATTGTCGTGCGCACCGCCTATCCCGGCGCCGATGCCGAAACCATTGCCAACACGGTCGCCACCCCCATCGAACAGCAGATCAACGGTGTCGAGGACATGCTCTATATGTCTTCCTACTCGACCGCCGATGGTTCGATGGCGCTGACCATCACCTTCAAGCTCGGCACCGATCTCGACAAGGCACAGGTTCTGGTACAGAACCGCGTCGCCATTGCCGTACCGCAATTGCCGCAGGACGTGCAGCGTAACGGCATCACCACGACGAAAAGTTCGCCCGACCTGATGATGGTCGTGCACGTGCTTTCGCCCGACAACCGTTACGACCAGCTCTATGCGTCCAACTACGCCAACACCCGCATCCGCGACGTGCTGTTGCGGCTCGACGGCGTTGGCGAAGTCACCATCTTCGGCGAGCGGCAGTATTCCATGCGCATCTGGCTCGATCCGCAGAAACTCGCCGCCTACTCCATGACATCGGCTGATGTGGTTCAGGCGCTGCGCGACCAGAACGTGCAGGTCAATGGCGGTGCCATTGGCGGGCCGCCCACACCGGGCACAAGCGCCTTCCAGTACACGGTCACCATGCAGGGCCGGTTCAGCGATGCGCGGCAATTCCGTTATGTCATCGTCAAGACAAGCGGCGATGGCCGTCTGGTACAGTTGCAGGACGTCGCCCGCATCGAACTTGGCGCCAAGGATTATGTGACCAACAGTTATCTCGATGGCAGTCCTGCCGTTGCGCTGGGTATCTTCAGCCGTCCGGGCACCAATGCCCTTGCCGCCGCCGCATCCATCCGGTCCACCATGGAGGAACTCTCCAAGGATTTCCCTCCGGGTCTGAAATACGACATCGTCTATGATCCGACGGAGTTCATCGCGGAATCGATCTCCGACGTTTACAAGACGATCTTCGAAGCCGTGATTCTCGTCGCGCTGGTCGTTCTCGTCTTCCTGCAATCCTGGCGGACGGCGATCATCCCGATCGTGGCCATCCCGGTCTCATTGATCGGCACCTTCGCCATCCTCTCGGCCTTCGGCTTTTCGCTGAACATGCTCACCCTGTTCGGCCTGGTCCTCGCCATCGGTATCGTGGTGGACGACGCCATCGTGGTGGTGGAGAACGTCGAGCGAAACCTTGCGGCGGGCATGAGCCCGAAACAAGCCTCGCACACGACCATGGACGAGGTGGGAACCGCCGTTATCGCCATTTCACTGGTGCTGATCGCGGTGTTTGCCCCAACGGCATTCATTCCCGGCATATCGGGCCAGTTCTACATCCAGTTCGCCGTGACCATCTCGGCAGCAACAGCCATTTCGGCCATCAACTCGCTGACGCTCTCTCCTGCGCTGGCGGCAATTGTGTTGCGTCCGCACGACCACGCGGTCTCCAGAAACCCTCTGGCGCGGGCTGGCCGGGCCTTGGCCAATGGCTTCAATACCGGCTTCGACAAGATGGCGAATGGCTATTCCTGGATCGTCCGGCATCTCGTCGGATCGACCATCGGCCTCCTCGCCTCCCTGCTGGTGTTCGCGGGGTTGCTGGTCGCCACCTGGTTCATGGCGGTCACGATCCCGCGCGGCTTTGTGCCGCCGATGGATCAGGGCTATGCCATCGTCGTCATCCAGCTTCCCGACGGTGCTTCGCTCGCCCGTACGGACGCGGTGATCGAAAAGGCATCGAAGATCATCAAGGGCATTCCGGGCGTGCGCAACGCCATTGCCTTTGCCGGGTTCAACGGTGCGACGTTCACCAATGCGTCGAATTCCGGCGTGGTGTTCGTTCCGTTCCAGCCGTTCGCAGAGCGGATCAAGAACGGACAAACGGCCACGTCCATCATCGGCAAGGTCTATGGCAGCCTGCAAAGCATCCAGGAGGCCTTCATCATCGCCGTGCCGCCGCCGCCGATCCGCGGTGTCGGCAATGCCGGCGGCTTCAAGATGCAGCTCCTCGACCGCGACAGCTCCGATATGCGCCGCGTCCTGGGATTGGCCTATCAGATGATGGGTGAAGCCAACCAGACCCCCGGCCTGACCGGCGTCTACACCACGTTCTCCGCCAACAGCCCGCAATATTTCCTGGAGGTGGACCGTGACAAGGCACAGGCATTGAACGTGCCCATTCCCAATATTTTCGAGGCGCTTTCAACCAACCTCGGCACCTCCTATGTCAATGACTTCAATGCCTTCGGCCGCGTCTATCAGGTGCGGGCACAGGCCGACCAGCAATACCGGCTCGATCGAACCGACATCCTTGCCCTGAAAGTACGCTCGGCAACGGGTGCGCTGGTTCCGTTGGGCACGCTGATCAACATCAAGGACACCAACGGCCCCTCGCTGGTGCAGCGATACAACATGTACGTATCGGTGCCGCTGCAGGGTAATGCCGCGCCCGGGGTTTCCACCGGTACGGCGCTCGACAAGATGGAGGCCCTTGCCACCAAGACACTGCCCAGCGGAACGACATTCCAGTGGACGGAACTGGCGCTTCAGGAACGGCAGACCGGAAACACGGCGATCCTGATCTTCGGACTGTCCGTGGTGTTCGTCTTCCTCGCCCTTGCCGCACAGTACGAAAGCTGGGTGCTGCCGCTGGCGATCATCCTGATCGTGCCGCTGGCGGTTCTGGCCGCGCTGATCGGCGTGTTCCTGCGCGGGATGGACAACAACATCCTGACGCAGATCGGCCTTGTCGTCCTGATCGGCCTGGCGGCGAAGAACGCGATCCTGATCGTGGAATTCGCCCGCCAGCATCAGGCGGAAGGTGCAACGCCTGTCGAAGCCGCCATCGAAGCCAGCCGCCTGCGGCTTCGCCCGATCCTGATGACCGCCTTTGCCTTCATCTTCGGTGTCGTGCCGCTGATGATTGCCCAGGGCCCCGGCGCGGAAATGCGCCAGTCACTCGGCACGGCTGTGTTCTCCGGCATGCTTGGCGTGACCTTCTTCGGCCTGTTCCTGACGCCGGTGTTCTACGTCGCGCTCCGTTCATTCGGACGCAGGAAAGCACCGGTTGAAAAGCCGGCGGAAGAAGCCCCGGCCCACTAGGCTTGAAGCGCCCGACACAAGGATCGCGCCGGCTCATCACCGGCGCGATTTTTCATGGATGCCGAATTTGATGGTGTGAGGCATTGCAAAACACTGCGCTTTCAAGAAACTGCGCGGCAGATTCCAAGGGAAAGTGACGCTCATGACCAATCAGGATATTCGCCCGACCATCGATGCTCCCGATGACGATCCGCGCATCTGGCTCGAAGAGATCGACGGCGCACAGCCGCTCGCATGGGTGGAGAAGCAATCCGCCGCAACCATGCAGCGCTTCGGCGGCCGGCAGTTCGAGCATGACCGCGATGTCCTGACCGCCATTTTAAACCGGCCGGACAAGATCCCGATGGTCGGACGGCGCGGCGATTATCTCTACAACCTCTGGCAGGATGAGAAGAACCCGCGCGGCCTGTGGCGCCGGACCACCATGACATCCTACAAGACGCCCGAGCCGGAATGGGAACTTCTGCTCGATATCGATGCCTTGGCCACAGCCGAAAATGACGACTGGATCTGGGCGGGCGCGCAGATTGAACCGGAGAAGCGACAGCGGGCCATTCTCTCCCTGTCGCGCGGCGGCAGCGATGCGGTTGTCAACCGCGAGTTCGACCTGGACACGCTGCAGTTCATCGAAAACGGCTTCAATCTTCCCGAAGCGAAGGGCGGCCTCGGCTGGCTCGACCGCGATACGGTGCTGATATCGAGCGCCCTTGGCGAAGGCATGGCCACGCAATCCGGCTATGCGCGCACCGTCCGCCTGTGGCGACGCGGGACCGATCCGCTGGCTGCGCCGGTGATTTTCGAATGCGCCGCGGATTCCATGGCCGCCGGTGTCGACATTGATCACAGCAGCGGCAGCGAGCGCCTCTGGTTTGTCGAGCAGCATTCCTTCTTTGAAACCGCTGGCTGGCTGGGCGATCGCAGTGGCCCCGGGCAGCGCGTGGACGTGCCCGCAACGGCATGGTGGAATTCCTACGACCAGTGGCTGACGGTCAAGCCGAGGGAAGACTGGACAGTCGCCGGCGTCACCTACCCCGCCGACACGCTCCTCGGCATTTCGCTCCAGGCATTTCTTGCTGGCGAGCGTGATTTTCAGGTTCTGTTCGAACCGGGTCCGCGCCGCGCCCTGCAAGGGTTCTTCTGGAACGACAAGAAGCTGGTCGTCTCCTATCTCGACAATCTTGCGCCACGCTTCGAGATTTTCGAGCCTGCACTTGGCAAATGGGCAAAAAAGCCCATTTCGGTCGTGCCAACCGAGGGCATCGTTCATATCTGGTCGCTGGATGTCGAGGACATCCACGCCAATGGCGAACTGCTCGTCGCCGCGCAGGACCCGATAACCCCGGCGCAGGTCCTGCTTCTCGACATTGCCGAGCCCAACACACTGGCTGCCCCCACGCTGCTCAAACAAAGCCCTGCGGTCTTCGATGCGACCGGGCTTGTCGTCACGCGGCATGAGGCGATCTCCAGCGATGGCGAGTCGATCCCCTATACGCAGATCGGACCCAAGGGTGAAACCGGCGATGCACCGGTGCACATGACCGGTTACGGCGGATTTGGCGTGTCGATGGAGCCCTATTACAGTGCATCCGTTGGCAAGTTGTGGCTCGAGCGCGGCGGCACAAGCGTGGTCGCCAATCTGCGCGGCGGCGGCGAATTCGGCACCGCATGGCACGACGCGGGGCGCCGGGCAGGCAAAAAGCTCTCGCATGATGATTTTGCCGCCATTGCCGCCGATCTGGTGCGGCGCGGCGTCACGCGGCCGGGCCGTATCGCGGCGGAAGGCGGTTCCAATGGCGGCCTGCTGATTTCCAACATGCTGACGCGTTATCCCGAACGCTTCGGCGCCCTGTTCTGCACCATTCCGCTGATCGACATGCGCCGCTACAACAAGCTTCTCGCCGGGGCGAGCTGGGTCGACGAGTATGGCGACCCCAACAAGCCGGAGGACTGGGCTTTTCTGAAGGAAATGTCGGCCTATCACGCGGCTGTGCCCGGCCGGCCCTATCCGCCAATTCTCATTGCCACAACCCGCAGGGATGATCGCGTGCACCCCGGACACGCCCGCAAGATGGCGGCAAAGCTGCAGGAACTCGGCTACACCGCCTCTTTCTATGAACCCGAGGCGGGCGGACATGGCTATGGCAAGGACAACAGGGAGCGCGCCAGCTTCATTGCGCTCGGCTACGCCTTCCTGCGGGATGCAATCGGCTGGACGCCGGCGTAATCCTGTTCAGGCGGCGGCTTTTTCCTTTGACCCCTGAGAAGAGGGTGATATAGAGACCGGCGCTTTAGGGCTGGATACGGCCCTCATCTGCGGATATGGCGAAATTGGTAGACGCACCAGATTTAGGTTCTGGCGGGAGACCGTGGGGGTTCGAGTCCCTCTATCCGCACCACTCTTTCCACACATATTTCAATAGGTTGACGGGCTTTTTCAAAGCTGCGCGATGACGGCTGTTCAGTAGGCCGGTTCCTGGTAAAGCAGGCGTCCATTGTACTTGAGCGAACGAATCTGAGCTTCGCCCGCGCTGGAGACGGCAATCACCGCATCGACCCCGCGCTCACTCTGCACCTTCTCGACCGCACGGCCCCATCCTTCGGGGAGATAATAGCGTTCGATGCCGTACTGCACCGCAAAGACGCCCATGGCGCCCATCATCGTCTGGCCATGCATCTGGACTTCGCCTGCCGCCAGATCCCGGCGTTTCTGCCAGGAGGCCCCGGTGAAACCCCACCGGCCATCCGTGCCCTCTTTCAGCGTGACATAGATGTCGGCAAGGCCTGCCGTGTCCGGCTTCGTGCCGCTCACCTTGTCGGCTTCGACCGAAGAAATCCCGTAGCCAAGCCGCACATATTCGCCGCGCAACAGGTCGCGCGGATCAACCGGTTGCGTGGCCAGCGTAATCATTGTGCCGTGGCGCAAAATCATCGCGTGCTTTTCTATCATGGCATAAAGCGCGCCTGACTGCAGGAGCGCAACGATCAAAGCCGGCAGCAAAAAATACTTTGTTTTCATGATGCTGCACCCTTCACCAGACTCTTCCTGTGAAGACGGCGTTCCATACGGATAACGAACACCGCAAGCAGCAGAACGAGCACGCCGACGGTCAGGAAGAAGCCAGCGGTACCGATCATCGTGCCGATGGTCTCGAACGCGATATAGAGAACCTCCAGCGAAAACAGCCCATAGGCGCTCCACCGTATGGCAAGATTGCGATGCCCGGACAAAGCCAGACCGGCGATCGCCACGGCAAGGATGACAATACCCGTCATGACATCGCGAGTCTGGGCAAAGATGTGGTCGTTGAACTGGAAGATCAGCAGCACCATCTGCACCGCCAGAAATCCGTAGGCGCCGAGACTGATGCTCCATCCGGTCGCGCGGTCCAGCACAGCCGGATGCAGTGCGTCCAGCAGAAACAGGCCGAGCCCGGCAATCAGCGTCATCCACAGCACGACGCCGGCGTCCCGGTCGAAGTGAACGATACAGACAAAGAGCAGCACAAGAACGGCGAGGAAATGCCGGGCCACCTGCGCGCCCGCATACCAGATCAGGCCTGCCGCAATCACTGCAAAGACCGGGATGATCCAGACATAGGACAGGCGCGAGGCCGTTTCCGGTTCCAGGCTGGCCACGAGATAGAAACCGGCAATCACGATGCTGGTGGAGACGAGTGTCGACGAGCGCAACAGCAGCGCGGCGACAACCGTCCCGCCCGCCCAGAGCAGCGCAGCGGACGCCACATCACCCGACAGATGATACATCTGGCCGACCAGTGCGATCCCGGCACCAAAGGCGATGGCGCCCAGGAGATAGAGCGCCTCACTGAAAATCCTGTCGCCCTTGTTCGCCCGCCACGCGCCGCCGAGATAGCCGCACCAGAGCACGGCAAAGATCAAGCCGACGCGAACAAGGCGCGGCATGGCTTCCCAATTGGCGGCAATCAGCGACAGCAGCGCCGCGCCGAGGAGAATGACGCCCAGTATGGCCAGGACATTCCCCAGCCCGAAACCCGGGCCCTGCCCGGCGATATCGGCGCGCAGGCGGTCCGCCGTGGCGTCATCGATCAACCCGTCACGCTGCCACCGTGCAATGTGCTTGCGCAGGGTAAAACCGACTATCATGCATTCTGCTCCCGACTCGAGCTGTAAGATTAGGGCTCCGCCCCTGATAAGGCCAGCCACATTGAAAACGCAATTGCAGCCGGATTCGGGCCGAAGGCCATGAAGATGACGTTTGTGCGACGCAGCAATTAAAATCGATTAATGATGCAATGCAACATACGCATAGCTGATCTGCAAACTTGGCTCTGCACATTCGCCAAGGCATCCACTATCTTCAGGTCAACGATCAAGAGTGATCAACGAAACAACTGAACCGAATGGTGAATGAAATGAACCTTATCCGCTCCTACAGCAACTGGCGCCGTTATCGTGACACGGTTTCCGAGCTGAACCGTCTGTCGACCCGCGAACTGAACGACCTGGGCATCTCCCGCTCGGACATCCCGTTCGTCGCCAAGAAGTCCGCAGTACGCTAATCGCATAACAGAATATCGCCGGGGTTCATCCTCCTCCCAGAGCCCCCGCGATCGAAGGCCGGCACTCCTCCTCCCAGCCGGTCTTTACAAAACGGCACCCACCGCACCTCCTCCCGCGGTGGGTGTTGTTGTTTCGGGGGTATGCGGTTCGAGACATCAGCTCACCGCCTCCCTTTTCAAATCGACTCCCGTTGCGATCCATGCCTGCGACCATTCGGGTCAAAGCCGGGCTGGAAACATGCACCCTGGAGTTCTACAGTCCGAGTCCCCCTTCACATCCTCCCCGGGAGACTTACCATGCAAAAACGCCCTCTTGGCCGCACAGGCCTGTCGATTGCTCCGCTGGTTTTCGGCGGCAACGTCTTCGGCTGGACCGCAGACAAGAAAACCTCCTTTGACCTGCTTGACCGCTTTGCCGATGCGGGCCTCAACACGGTCGATACGGCCAATGTCTATTCAAGCTGGGTTCCGGGAAACAGCGGCGGCGAATCGGAAACCATCATCGGCGAGTGGATGAAATCCCGCGGCACGCGCGACAGGATGATCATCATCACCAAGGTCGGCGGCGACATGGGCAAGGGCAAGAACCTTCAGGCCGCCAATATCGCCGAGGCCGTCGAAGCATCGCTGAAGCGCCTGCAGGTGGACGCCATCGACCTCTACCTCTCGCATTGGCCGGATCCGGACACACCCCACGCGGAATCGCTGGCCGCCTATGACAAGCTGCTGAAAGCCGGCAAGGTCAAAGCCATCGGCGCGTCCAATTACGATGCAAACCAGCTGCGCGCGGCGCTTGACACCGCCAAGGCGGATGGCCTGCCGCGCTATGACGTGCTCCAGCCGGAATACAATCTCTATGACCGCGCCGGCTATGACGGCGCGCTGCGCGACCTGTGCATGGCCGAGGACATCGGCGTCATCACCTATTTCAGCCTTGCGCGCGGGTTTCTCTCGGGCAAATACCGCAGCGAAGCTGATCTTGGGCAGAGCCAGCGCGGCGGCGGTGTCAAAGCCTATCTCAATGCGCGCGGCTACCGCATTCTGGAAGCGCTGGACGCGGTTGCGGCCAAGCATGGCGCCAAGCAGGCCGAGGTTGCCCTGGCCTGGATTATCGCACGCCAGGGCGTCACCGCCCCCATCGCCAGCGCCACATCGCTGCAGCAACTGGAAAGCCTGATCAAGGCGGCATCCCTGACGCTCGACACGGCGGACATCGCCGAACTCGACAAAGCCAGCGCCTGACACACCGGCAAGCCGCTGCGGATCATCCGCAGCGGCGTTTGCACCATTGAAGCCGGACGCCAAACGGTTTATTGGGGTGCTATGTCAAACACACCCGTACATATCATTGGCGGCGGTCTCGCCGGTTCCGAAGCTGCATGGCAACTCGCCGAGGCAGGCATTCCCGTCATCCTGCACGAGATGCGTCCGGTTCGCGGCACGGACGCGCACAAGACGCAGGATCTCGCCGAGCTCGTCTGCTCCAATTCCTTCCGCTCCGACGATGCGCAAACCAATGCCGTCGGCGTGCTGCATGCGGAGATGCGCCTCGCCAATTCGCTGATCATGGCATCGGCCGATTCCCATCAGGTTCCCGCAGGCGGCGCGCTCGCCGTCGACCGCGACGGTTTTGCGCAGGCTGTGACGGTCAGGCTGGAAGCCCACCCGCTGATCACCATCGAGCGCGAAGAGATCACCGGCCTGCCCCCGGCAGAATGGGACAAGGTCATCATCGCCACCGGGCCGTTGACGGCACCGTCGCTGGCCGAAGCCATCGGCAGGCAGACCGGCGCCGATGCGCTCGCCTTCTTCGATGCCATTGCACCCATCGTGCATTTCGACAGCATCGACATGAACACCTGCTGGTTCCAGTCGCGCTACGACAAGGTTGGCCCCGGCGGCACCGGCAAGGATTATATCAACTGCCCCATGACCAAGGAGCAGTATGAGGCTTTCGTGCAGGCGCTGATTGCCGGCGACAAGACGGAATTCAAGCAGTGGGAAGGCACGCCCTATTTCGACGGCTGCCTGCCCATCGAAGTCATGGCCGAACGCGGTGTGGAAACCCTGCGCCACGGCCCGATGAAGCCGATGGGTCTGACCAATGAGCACAACCCGACGGTCAAAGCCTATGCCGTCGTGCAGCTGCGGCAGGACAATGCGCTCGGCACGCTCTACAACATGGTCGGCTTCCAGACGAAGCTGAAATACGGGGCGCAGACCGAGATTTTCCGGATGATCCCCGGCCTTGAGAACGCGGAATTCGCACGGCTGGGCGGCCTGCACCGCAACACCTACCTGAATTCGCCCATCCTGCTCGACCCGACGCTGCAGCTGAAATCCCGCCCGGGCCTGCGCTTTGCCGGGCAGATCACCGGTTGTGAAGGCTATGTGGAATCGGCAGCCATCGGCCTGCTTGCGGGACGTTTCGCCGCCGCCGAGCGTCTCGGACATGTTTTGACACCGCCGCCGCTCACCACGGCCTTTGGCGCGCTGCTCGGACACATCACCGGCGGTCACATCGTCAGTGATGAAGAACCCGGCAAGCGCTCCTTCCAGCCGATGAATGTCAATTTCGGCCTGTTCCCGCCGATTGAGGCGCCGAAGTCGGAAGGCAAACGGCTGCGCGGCAAGGAAAAGACCAACGCCAAGAAACGCGCCATGAGCGCGCGTGCGCTTGCGGATTGCCGGGCATGGCTGGGCCTGCCCGCGGTGGCCGAGGCTGCGGAGTAACGAGCACAGCTTGTTGCATTCCATTGTGTGCGTGGTTCGACAAGCTCACCATGAGGGAATCCGGTGCGTTGCAGAATGCAACATCCCTCATGGTGAGCTTGTCGAACCACGCACAAGGCTAATGCCATCCAAGGCTAGCGCATCGATGCCCGCAGCATCACCCACTGGCGCTTCAACGGTGAAATTACCGCTGTTTCATCGGCTGCTGCGGCGCCACTGGCCCTGATCCCCTTCAGATAGGTTCTGGTCAGGCTTACCGGCAGATAGGCCGGACGCAAAGCGGCGGGGAGCGATTTTGCGCCGGCTTCATATTTCCCGAGATGATCTTCCGCCAGGGCCGTCATCGCATCGATGGCGCGCTTGACCGCGTCCTTGTCGGCGCCCTCAAGCACCGTTTCGGCACTGCAGCCGACCGCTGCCAGAATATCTGCCGGGATATAAACCTGTCCGCGCCGGCGGTGCAGCGGCAGGAGACGCAGAAGGCCGGTAATTGCCTGGGCAACCCCCGCATGGCCCGCCATATCCGCATGGGCCGGCGCCTTTTCCGCATCAAGCGCAAGAGAGGCAAGCTGGATCAAGGCCGAGGCCGTCTCGCCACAATAGCCCTCAAGATCGTTGCGGCTGGGCATGGGATCGTCATAGAGATCGAAAATGCGGGCTTCGCAGTAATTGTCGAAGGCGGCGCGCGGCAGATTATGCGCCTTGATCGCCTCCAGCAGGGCCGCCGCCACCGGATTGCCGACGGCCTCGCCATGCTCGGTACCGTTGATCAGGTCACGCCACCACTGCAGACGCACCTCGCCCGGCAGCGGATCGTGGATCAGATCACGGATGCGGGCGATCTCGACATTGAAGGCGTAAAGGGCGGCCAAGGCACCTCGTTTGTCCTCCGGCGCATAAAGCACCGAGAGGTAGCGGTCGGGATCGGCATCGCGCAGCAATTTTAGGCAGTGGGTCTGGTTCGCGTTCATGGGGCTGAGATACAGAGAACCGCCGGTTTAATCCACTGCAATCAGTGCCGCAGCGACGGCGCGGTCTTCCGCCAGCAGAACATTGTAGGTGCGCACGGCCGCGCCGGTGCTCATGGGATCGGAGGAAATGCGATGCTCGCGCAGCACGTCACGCAGGGCCTGCGGCAGACGGCGCAATTCGGTGCCCGTTCCCACCAGCAGAATCTCGATATCGGCCGCCTGTTCGAGCACAAGCGCCAGATCCTCCGCCGTCAGCGCGGTCTCGATCTTCGGCGCCCAGCCATGGATACCCGATGGCAGGCACAGGATCGATCCGCGATGCGACATGTCGGCAAACCGGAACCCGCCATTGCCATAGGCGTCGATGGGTGCACGGCCCGGAAAATGCGCGTCGCGGATTTCTATCCCCTTGGCCACGGCGCTATGCTCCGCTCTGCCTGGCGGGATGAGCATCGTCAATCACATCGCGTCCCTTGAGCCCGAACAGCATCAGCAAGGGTCCGGCAACGAAGATCGACGAATAGGTCGCAACGACAATGCCGACTGCGATGGTCAGCGCAAAGGAGCGGACATCATCGCCGCCATAGGCATAGAGCACGACCAGCGCGAGGAAGGTGGCCAGCGACGTCAGGATGGTGCGCGACAATGTCTGGTTGATCGAGGCATCGAGAACCGCCGACAGCGAAACGCTGTTGCCATGCCGCCGCAGGTTTTCCCGGACGCGGTCGTAAATCACCACCGTATCGTTGAGCGAATAACCGACAATGGCCAGAAGCGCCGCAATGCTCCACAGATTGAACTCCATCTGGAAGACAATGAACATGCCGAGCAGCAGCACCACGTCATGGATGGTCGCGATGATCGCGCCAAGGGCAAAGTGCCATTCGAAGCGGAACCAGACATAGGCGAAGATCGCCACCAGGGAGAGCGCGACCGCCAGTCCGCCGGCCTTGGCAAGCTCGCCCGATACGGTCGGACCAATGACATCCACCCGGCGGAATTCATAATCCTGATCAAGCTCGCCGCGGATTTTGACACCGACGGTCTGCTCGGCGTTTTCGCCCTCGCGCTGGCTGCCGACCGTAATCAGCGCCCGGCTGTCCGATTTGAACGGCTCGATCTTCACATCGCCGATGTTCAGGTCATCCAGCCGGCTATAGACATCGTCCAGATCGATCGGCCCTTCATTGGAGGCGATCTCGACCATCGTGCCGCCCTTGAAATCGATGCCGAAATTCATGCCGACGACAAGGAACAGCGCGATGACGGCAATGCTCGACAGCGCGGAGAAACCCAGCGTCAGCCCCCGCAGCCGCATGAACGGAATCCTGGCGTTGTTGGGAATGAGCTTCAGCGGTGCACGCGGCACTTCCTTGGGCTTCGACCACTGCACCCAGGCGGACACCATCCAGCGCGTCAGCGTGAATGTGGTGAACAGCGTGGTGACGATACCGATGGTGACGGTCACGGCAAAGCCATGCACGGGCCCGGTACCCAGGATGAACAGGACGAGCGCGGCGATCAGCGTTGTCACATTGGCATCGACGATCGTGGCCTGCGCCCGGGCAAATCCGGAATCGATGGCCTGGATGACCGAAAAGCCGGCACGCCGGTCTTCGCGAATGCGCTCGTAGATCAGAACGTTGGAGTCCACCGCCATGCCGATGGTCAGGACGATACCGGCAACGCCGGCAAGGCTCAGCGGCACGCCGAATATAGTCAGAACCGCCAGGATCAGGACGATGTTGACAACAAGCGCGATGCTCGCAATCACGCCCAGCAGGCCATAGGTCAGCAGCATGAACAGGATGACGAGACCGGCGCCGATGAGCGCAGCGATCTTGCCCGCGGCCACGGCAGCGGCGCCAAGGTCGGTACCGACAGAACGCTCTTCAATCACGGTGACAGGTGCAGGCAGTGCGCCGGCACGCATGACGATGGCAAGGTTGCTGGCGCCGGACAGGTCGAAATTGCCGGTGATCTGGCCCGTATCGCCGGGAATGGCTTCGCTGATCACCGGTGCCGACAGCACCTGATCGTCAAGCACGATGGCAAAGGACTTTCCGATGTTTTCCTTGGTCGCCTGGGAGAACCGTTCCGCGCCCGCGCCGTCCAGCTTGAAGGTGATGACGGGCTGCTGGGTGGCCGTATCGACACCCGCCTGCGCCCCGACAAAATTCTGGTTGGTGACGATGGCCTCCTTCTTGACGAGGTAGGCCACGGGCGGATCGTCAAAGGAATAGACAACATCAGCGCCTTCCGGCGGCGTGCCGTCAATCGCCTGCTGTACCGGCACGGACGTATCGATCATGCGGAAGCTCAGCTGGCCGGTCAGGCTCAGAATATCCTTGAGCAGCTGCGAGTCATACAGACCCGAAACCTCGACCAGTACACGCCCGCTTCTCTGGCTCTCCACATTCGGATTGGTGTAGCCGAGCTCGCTGAGACGGCGGTTCATCACCTCGATGGCCGCGCCGGTCTGCGCCAGCTTGTCCTTGTCGACCTGCAGCCGGATGCGCGAGCCGCCTTCCAGATCCAGTCCGAGGGCGAGCTGCTTCTTCGGCAGCCAGTTGGGCAGGTTCGCCAACTGGATGGGGGTAAAGAGATTTGGCAGAGCCAGGATCACGCCGACCAGAACAACGGCCCAGATGAGAAGTGTCTTCCAGCGGCTAAAATAGAGCATGCAATCCCGACCTCAAGAATCAACAGGGCGGCCTGATGCCGCCCTGTCACTATGACTTATTTCTTGTTATCGGCAACCGGTTCACCTTTGATGCGCACGTCGGACACCAATGCGCGGATGACGCGGGCCTTGACGCCCTCGCCGATTTCGACCTCGAGTTCACCGCTGTCTTCGAACACCTTCGTCACCTTGGCAACGAAACCGCCGGTGATGATCGTGTCACCGCGACGGATGTTCTTGAGTTGCTCTTCGCGCTTCTTCATCTGCGTGCGCTGCGGGCGGATGATCAGGAAGTACATGATCACGAAAATCAGGATGAATGGCAGGATGCTCATCAGCATTTCCGGCGCACCACCGATACCTGTTGTCTGTGCATATGCGGGAGTTACGAACATAGAGACAATCTCCAGAGTAATACGTGTTTGAAAGTTTATAGAGCCTGCGCAATACAATGTTTGGAATGGGAAAAGCAACCGTGCAAAATCCCGTACCGCGCTTTTCGATTTCCCATCAACATGATAGTGGCTTGAACGCAGAAAAAACAAAGGCTTGATAAGAATGTCCGAGGAATTGCTGACAGATAAACTTGACCGTCTGATTGCAGTGCTGGAGCGCATGGCACCGCCAAAACCGCAACCCGTTGATCTCGACGCGGCGGATTGCTTTGTCTGGAACCCGGACAAGCTTGCCTTCGACCCCGTCAGAAAGGTCAACCGGGTCGATATTTCGCTCATTCGCGGGGTTGATCGCGTCCGCGATATTCTCTTCGACAACACCAAGCGCTTTGCCGATGGATTGCAGGCCAACAACGTGCTTCTGTGGGGCGCGCGCGGCATGGGCAAGTCATCCCTGGTGAAGGCCGTCCATGCCTCCGTCAACATTGCCGCGCCCGACGATACCGGTACGCTCAAGCTGGTCGAGATCCATCGCGAGGACATCGACAGCCTCCCCTCCCTGATGGCGGCCATCAAGGACACGAAATATCGTTTCATCCTGTTCTGCGACGATCTTTCCTTCGACCATGACGATACGTCCTACAAGTCCTTGAAGGCAGCGCTGGAAGGCGGCGTCGAAGGCCGCCCCGACAACGTCATCTTCTACGCCACCTCGAACCGCCGGCATCTCTTGCCGCGCGACATGATCGAGAATGAGCGCTCGACGGCCATCAATCCATCCGAAGCCGTTGAGGAAAAAGTGTCCCTGTCGGATCGTTTCGGCCTGTGGCTGGGTTTCCACAAATGCAGCCAGGACGATTATCTCTCGATGATCGACGGCTATGCCGCGCATTTCGATCTGCCGATGCAGAAGGAACAGCTGCATGCGGAAGCGCTGGAATGGTCGACCACCCGCGGTTCGCGCTCCGGCCGCGTCGCGTGGCAGTTCACGCAGGACCTGGCCGGACGGCTCGGCAAGAAGCTCTGACAAACGAAAAGGCCCGCGCATCGCTGCGCGGGCCTTCTGATTCAAACCTGAGCTGATCAGGATTCGAGATATTTCGACGGATCGACCGGGGTCGAGTTCTTGCGCACTTCGAAGTGCAGCTTTGGCGATGTCGCATTGCCTGTCATGCCCGACCGGCCCAGTTCCTCGCCGCGCTTCACCTTCTGGCCGCGCTGCACGTTCAGCTTGCTCGCATTGCCGTAAACCGTGACCAGACCATTGTCGTGGCGCACGAGAACGGTGTTGCCGAACTCCTTCAGGCCATCGCCGGAGTAGATGACCACGCCGTTTTCAGCGGCCTTGATCGGCGTGCCCTCGGGAACCGAAATGTCGATACCGTCATTGCCCTTGCCGTAATTGGCGACAACGCGGCCGCGAACCGGCCAGCGCATCTGCGACGCACCGGTGGCGGACGGTGCCGATGCAACATCCTTCTCCGCATCGTTGATCACCTTTTCGCTCGCCTGCGGCGGCGTGTAAGGCTTTGTCTGACCGTCGGCTTGCGGCGCAGCAATCGCTGCAGTCGGTGCCGTGCTTGCAACAACCTTTGGCTGTTCGACTGGCGGCGTCGCGGCGGTCTTCACCTGATCGACGGAACCCTTCGACTTCATGTTGTTGGCGACATTCTGCGCCAGCGAGGAACTCGATGCCGGAATGACCAGCGACTGGCCGACCCGAACGGTACCCTCTTTCATGTTGTTGGCCTGCTTGATGGCCTCGACATTGGTGCCCGTCTTGCGGGCAATGGCATGCAGCGTGTCGCCGCCCTGAACCGTGTAGGAGCCGGAATGGCTGGGTGGCGTGGTATTGTTTGCCGTCGTCGTTGCCGCGCCGTTCCGGTCTTTGACCTGCGGGGCCTGCGGAAGAATGGCTGCCGTGTTGGCCGATGCCTGTCCCGGTGTCGCCGGCTTGGTCGGCATGCGCGCTTCGCGGCCATCCGGCGTCTTCAGCGTTCCGGCTGGCGCGGCAAGCGGCGGAGCCTGCACATTGCCCGCGGGCTGGACCGATGCCACCTGCTGGCGGACGGGCGCGGTGTTGGCGAGCTGACGTGCCGGCTGCGAGGAGACCGGCGGCAGTGTCGAGGCGCTGACCGCACCAACCGGCGGCAAGGCACCGCGCTGGACACCGCCCGCCGCTGGCACCGCATTGCGGTTGACCGACGCCGTATAGCTTGCATCGACTGGAGGCGTGTAACCGCTTGCACCCGCATTCTGCGGTTGAATGATTGCACGCTGGTTGTCGCTATAGCCGGAGCTGAAGTCAGCACTGGTAAAGCGCGATACTCCGGAGCTGCAGCCTGCAGCCAAACCGGCAATCATGAGAATGCTGGCATTCAGTGCCAGCCGCCGTGACGCTTTGTCTAGTACACTCAAACGCATCGCTTATCCCGCCCGTACTCAATACAAGAATATGGGGCTATTAAACCGCGTTAATGTTACCCGACCGTTAAAACGAGCAGAAAATTTGTAAAAGATTCACCAAACCCGTAAAGGGTTGCGCCTGCCCTGCGGCAGAACGTCCGTGTCAAAGGGCTGTGGCAACACCGTCAAGCAGCGGCAAAAAGCGCGCGGGCATCATATCCTCGCGCTCGAAACGGCTCCCGATCTTCGACAGGCGCGACACCACCTGCTTGCCGTCAACCGGACCGATCGGCGCAATCACGACGCCATTGGACGACAGAAGCTCGACGAACTGGCGCGGCATGCTTTCAAAGGCCGCCCAGACGACAATGCGGTCAAACGGCCCGTCATGGGTCAGGCCAAGCTTGCCATCGGCATGTTTGATGAAGATATTTTCGATCTTCAATGTCTGGTGGCGCTGCTGCGCAAGTTCAACCAGAGTGCGATAGCGCTCGATGGACAGGACCCGGCCGGCCAGCCGGGCCATGATGGCAGCGGTAAAGCCGGTGCCCGTGCCGATTTCCAGAACCCGGTGCGCCGGCTCAAGATCGAGGGCCTTGATCAGGCGCGCCTGCAGGTCGAGCCCTTCCATGAACTCACCGCATTCGATCGGCAGCATCCGGTCGCCATAGGCCAGCGTTCCCAGATTGCCGGAAACAAAGGCCATGCGGGACGTCGCCTCAAAAGCCGTCATGAGCCGCTGGTCCGTCATTCCCAAAGACCGCATCCGCAGGACGAAGGCGGCAAAGCCCTCCCGTTCTGAAAGCGCAGGCTTCATGCGAACGCATCCTCCAGGGTCTGGCGCATCTCGTGCGCTGTCAGATCGAGTTGAAGCGGCGTCACGGAGATGTAGTTTTTGCGGATGGCGGCAACATCGCTGTTTTCCGCCGGCTCATCCTTGCCGCGGCCATAGCGCAGCCAGTAATATGGCAGGCCGCGTCCATCCTGCCGCTCCTCAATGGTCAATCCATGGGAAAGCTTGCCCTGCGCCGTGACGCGGACACCGGCCAGTTCCCCGCCGCTGCAGCTCGGGAAATTCACATTGAGAAGCACACCCTTGGCCAGCGTGACAGCCAGAAGCTTTTTCAGGAGAGCCGGTGCGCGCTGTTCAACGATGTCCCATGGCAGAACACGTGTCCCGCCATCGAGATTGTATTCCTGCGACAGGGCAATGGAGTTGATGCCAAGGAGCGTGCCTTCGATGGCCGCGGCAACGGTGCCGGAATAGGTGACATCATCGGCGGTATTCGAGCCGGAATTGACACCCGACAGGATCAGGTCGGGCGGCTCGGGCATCAGATGCTTGACGCCCATGATCACGCAGTCCGTCGGCGTACCGCGAACGGCGTAGTGCCGGTCATCGATCTCGCGCAGCCGCAGCGGCGTCGACAGCGTCAGCGAATGGGCCAGACCGCTTTGGTCGGTTTCGGGCGCGATCACCCAGACATCGTCGGAAAGCTGGCGGGCGATACGTTCCAGAACAGCCAGACCTTCCGCATGAATACCATCATCGTTGGTCAGCAGAATGCGCATCGCCCTCTCCTATGCAGCTTTTTCGATTCGTTTCAGTCCACCCATGTAAGGCACAAGTGCTTCAGGAACTGTGACACTGCCGTCCTCGTTCTGATAATTTTCGACAACAGCAATCAGTGCACGCCCGACTGCGGTACCGGAACCGTTGAGCGTGTGGACGAAACGCGTCGATTTCTCCCCTTCCGGCCGGTAGCGCGCATTCATGCGGCGCGCCTGGAAATCGCCGCAGACGGAGCAGCTGGAGATTTCGCGATAGGCCTTCTGGCCGGGAAGCCAGACTTCCAGATCGTAGGTCTTCTGCGCGCCAAAGCCCATGTCGCCCGTGCACAGCGTCATCGTACGGAACGACAGGTCGAGGCGCTTCAGCACTTCCTCGGCGCAGGCGGTCATGCGCTCGTGCTCGGCAATGGAGCTCTCGACATCGGTCACCGACACAAGCTCGACCTTCATGAACTGGTGCTGGCGCAGCATGCCGCGCGTGTCGCGGCCGGCCGAACCGGCCTCGGAGCGGAAGCAGGCTGTCAGCGCCGTCATCCGGATCGGCAGATCGCGAATGTCGAGGATTTCTTCGCGCACGAGGTTGGTCAGCGGCACTTCGGCCGTTGGAATGAGATAGCGGCCATCGGTTGTCTTGAAGAGATCCTCTTCGAACTTCGGCAGCTGGCCGGTGCCGTAAAGCACGTCCGCATTGACCAGAAGCGGCGGATTGACCTCGGTATAGCCATGCTCGGTCGTGTGCAGATCGATCATGAACTGGCCGAGCGCGCGCTCCAGCCGCGCCAGCTGGCTCTTCAGGACGGTAAACCGGCTACCGGACAGCTTCGCTGCACGCTCGAAATCCATGTAGCCAAGGTTTTCGCCGATCTCGAAATGCTCCTTGGGTTCAAAGGAGAAGTTCTTGAGATGACCGACGCGGCGCGTTTCGACATTGCCGCCCTCGTCCTTGCCGACCGGGACACTGTCGAGGGGAAGATTGGGAAGCACGGCCAGCGCATCGTTCAACGCACGGTCAAGCTGACGCTCTTCTTCTTCAGCACTCTGCAGGAAGACCTTGATTTCGGCGACTTCGGCCTTCAGACGGTCGGCCGTGGCCTGGTCCTTGGCGCCCATGGCCTTGCCGATCTCCTTGGAGGCGGCGTTGCGGCGTTCCTGCGCGTCCTGCAGTTTGGCAATATGCTGACGGCGCTTCTCGTCCAGCTCGATCAGGCGGGACGACTGCGGCTCGACGCTCCGTTTCGCCAAAGCTGCGTCAAGCGCCTGAGGATTCTCGCGGATCCATTTGATGTCGAGCATGGTAATAAAGCCGTCTTGAAGTGTTCGTTGGATTGAGGACGTGATTGTCCGGCGAAAGCTGGAGCTGCGTCAGGACGAGATATCGCTATCGCTGGACCCTGATTGTGCTTCGGCTTCAGCTGCCTCACGCTTTTTCTCGATCAGACGCGCCATCCAGATGGAAACCTCGTAGAGAAGGATCGTCGGGAGTGCAAGACCGATTTGGCTGAGGGGGTCCGGCGGTGTGATTACCGCCGCGACGATAAAGGCAATGACGATGGCGTATTTGCGCTTCGAGCGCAGGCCTTCATAGCTGACAAGCCCAACCCGCGCGAGCAGCGATGTCACCACCGGCAACTGGAACACCAGGCCAAACGCGAAAATCAGCGTCATGATCAGGCTCAGATATTCCGAAACCTTGGGCAGAAGCGAAATCTGCACTTCGCCAGCGCCGCCTGTCTGCTGCATGGCAAGGAAGAACCACATCACCATCGGGGTGAAAAAGAAGAACACCAGTGCGCCGCCCATCAGGAACAGCACCGGCGACGCGATCAGGAAAGGCAGAAATGCCATCCGTTCATTCTTGTACAGACCCGGCGCGACAAACTTGTAAATCTGCGAGGCAATGACGGGAAAGGCCAGAACAATGCCGCCGAACATGGCGATCTTGACCTGCGTGAAGAAAAACTCCTGCGGCGCCGTATAGATCAATTGCGCCTTTGCCGGATCAAAGCCGGCCCAGGACACGGCCCACTGATACGGGATGACCAGAACGTTGAACAACTGCCGGCCAAAATGGAAGCAAACCAGGAAAGCCACGAAAAACGCCACCAATGCCCAGATCAGCCGGCGGCGCAATTCGATGAGGTGTTCGATCAGCGGGGCCGAGCTCTTATCAATGTCGTCGTCGGTCTTGCTCAAGATTTTGTCCCCGTATCGCCAGCTTTGGCCTTGGCACGCGGCTTGGCCGTTCTTTTTGCTGGTGCAGTCTGTGCAGGCGTTTCTGCCGGTGTTTTGGCGGCAGATGGCTTGGCCGCAACTTTGGCAGGCGCAGCGGCCTTGGCCGTTGCCTTGGCTGGTGCCACCTTCCCGGATACAGCGGCGGAAGCCGGTGTTTCAGCCGCAGCCTTGGGCTTGCTGGCCCGGCGGGTTTTCTTTGGCGCTGCGGCCGTCATCAGCGGAGCGACGGGCTCCAGCGTCTGCGGCTGCAGCTGCGTCGCGCCGGGAGCGGAGGGATCGGGTACGGCAATGTTGTCTTTGCCGGCCGTACCGCCATCCTTCAGGCTTGAGCGGATTTCCTCGCCAATCGTGCGGACGGGATCGAAAACCTTGCGGATATCGTTGCGCGGATCGAGGCTTTTGGCATCGTTGATGATATCGCGCACGTCATCGAGCTCGGCCTCTTTGAGGGCTTCATCGAATTGACGCCGGAATTCACCCGCAGTCGCGCGAAATTTGGCCGTCGCCTTGCCAAAGGCGCGCAGCATTTTCGGCAAATCTTTTGGCCCGACCACCACGATCACAACGATCACGATCACCAGGATTTCCGACCAACCAACATCAAACATTCATCATGCTCCGGCCGCAGCGAGACAGCAAAGCCCCGCGCAGGAAAAAACTAAATCAAGCCGCTCAGGACTTCGTTGTCTTTTCCTTGACGGAATTTACCGGCTGGTTCGGCTGATTATCGATCGTCTTGGAATTGTCAGCCGCATCATCATCGGCCATGCCGCTCTTGAAGTTCTTGATACCCTTGGCAACGTCGCCCATCAGTTCGGGAATCTTGCCGCGACCAAAAACCAGAAGCACGATCGCCAATACGATCAGCCAGTGCCAGATTGAAAAACTACCCATTTTACCCTCGCATTCGCTCAACAGTTTGAGCTCATCTATGCCTTTTCCCCGTGCTTTTCAAACACAAGTGCATATTGTTGTTTCACATTCATGTAAGTTCGGCGCAAGTGCGAATTGAAATCTTCAGCACGAATTTTCCGAACCGGCATCGTCTGCGCCACCATTGCGCACAAATATGGCAAATAAAAATTCAATCGTGTTCTACACGCGGCGTCAGAAGTCCAAGTTCTTCCAGATCGATATCGGTCAACGGATCTTCGTCTTCGGTCAATTCATCGGGATCATTGACCGGGATGGGAATGGCGAAATTGGCGGGCATGCGCGCGGACAACAGTCCGGCGCCGCGCAGTTCGTCGATCCCCGGCAGATCGCGCACTTCCTGCAGGCCGAAATGATCGAGGAACGAGGATGTCGTGCCATAGGTGATCGGCCGCCCCGGCGTGCGCCGGCGCCCGCGGAACTTGATCCAGCCCGTCTCCATCAGCACATCCAGCGTGCCCTTTGACGTCTCCACGCCACGAATATCTTCAAGCTCCGCCCGCGTCACCGGCTGGTGATACGCAATCACGGCGAGCACTTCGAGTGCGGCGCGCGAAAGCTTCTTCTGCTGCACCGCCTCGCGGTTCATCAGGAAGGCAAGATCGGCTGCGGTGCGGAAGGCCCATGCGCCGCCAACCTGCAGGAGATTGATGCCGCGCTTGGAATATACCGACTGCAACTCGCCAAGCAGCGCCGGAACGTCGATCCCGGAGGGAAGACGCTCTTCCAGCGCCCGCACCGTTACCGGCTCGGCGGAGGCAAACAGGATGGCCTCGGCCATGCGCAACGCATCGGCTACGGAAATCGTCGATTTCCAGTCCGCCTCGCGGTTGTCGCTTTCATCGTTGTCAGGCTGGATATGCAGGGGACCGGTTTCAGCCATTGACCACGTCCCTCATCGTTGTCAGCGGCGGCTGATCCGTCTTTTCAGCCGGCCTCGGCGGACGATCCCGCAGGAAAATCGGCTTGAACGCGCCGGTCTGCTGGATTTCCATATGCCCCTCCCGCACCATTTCAAGGCTGGCGGCAAAGGAGCTGGCAAGCACGGTGGCGCGCTCGCTGGGCGACGCGATGAAGTCGAGGAGGTATTGATCCAGCGCGGTCCAGTCTTTCATCTCGCCGACAAGGCGCATGAGAATGGTACGTGCTTCCTTCAGTGACCAGACGCTGCGGCGCGCGATCTGCACATGGGAAATCGCCTGCTTCTGCCGTTGCGAGGCATAAGCGGTCAGGAGTTCGTACAGCGTTGCCGAATAGATGTTGGTCTGATCGACAATGACGGCTTCGGGCATGCCGCGGGCAAAGATATCGCGGCCAAGGCGATTGCGGTTGACCAGCTTCGTGGCCGCATCGCGCATGGCTTCCAGCCGCTTCAGGCGGAATTGCAGCGTCGCCGCCAGCTCCTCGCCGCTCTCGCCCTCGTCGCCGGGGGTCTTCGGGATCAGCAGCTTGGACTTGAGGTAGGTCAGCCAGGCCGCCATGACCAGATAATCGGCGGCAAGCTCCAGCCGCAGCGCTTGGGCCTGGCGGATGAAGATCAGATACTGCTCGACAAGGGCAAGCACGGAAATGCGGGCCAGATCGACCCGCTGGTTGCGCGCCAGATGCAGAAGCAGATCGAGCGGGCCTTCAAAACCCTTGATGTCGATCAGAAGCGATGGCTCGCTGACACCACGATCGGATGCACTTTCCCACAGCGCCTCCATGGGTGCCGCGGTCTTGCCATTCGTTTTCTGTTCCGTCGCCGTCAACTCTCTCTCGCTTCTATGCCACCGCTTCGAAGAAACGCTGGAATTCTTCCCGGATTTCCGCTTCATCCGAAGCATCCGGCTTTCTCGCATATTGGATCGCCCGCTGTGCCCGCTCCAACGCCTTGCCGCTCAGTTCGGGTGTGCAGGAAGCAACCGCCGTCATCTGTTCCATAATGCCGTGACAGTGAAGCACGATATCGAGGCCTGCCGCAAAGATTGCTTTGGTCCGGTCAAAATAATCCCCAGAAAGTGCGTTCATCGACACGTCATCGCTCATCAGCAGCCCGTCAAAGCCGATATGTCCGCGAATGATCTCTTCCACAACCTTGCCGGATGTCGTTGCCGGATGCTTCGGGTCGATGGCCGAGAAGATGACATGGGCGCTCATCGCCATGGGCAGATGCGCCAGAGCCCGGAACGGGGCAAAATCGTGTTCCGCCAATTCGTCGAGCGGCGTCGTCACGGTCGGCAATTCGTGATGGGTGTCGGCAAATGCGCGGCCATGGCCTGGAATGTGCTTCATCACAGGCAGCATGCCGCCCGCCAGAAGACCTTCCGCCGCAGCCCTGCCCATCGCCGTGACGATTTCCGGATGCTTGCCGTAGGCACGGCTGCCGATGACCTCGTTGGCGCCCTCAACCGGAACATCGAGAACCGGAAGACAATCGACATTGACGCCGAGTTTCATGAGATCGAACGCGTGAAGGCGCGAAAGCAGCCAGGCCGCGCGCAATCCCGCCTCCTCGTCCTGCTTGAATAGGGCACCCAGCGCCGATCCGGCGGGATAATTGGGCGCCAGCGGCGGCCGCAGACGCTGCACCCGCCCGCCTTCCTGATCGATCAGCACCGGGGCTTCGTCACGCCGCACCAGATCACGCAGATGCGCGGTCAGATCCTCGACTTGTGCCGCTTCGCTGACATTGCGGGCAAACAAGATAAAACCCCACGGGCGTTCATCGCGGAAGAACGCGATTTCGTCGGGGGTCAGTTTCAGGCCGGACGTGCCGGCAATCCATGCTTTTGATTCGCTCATGGGTAAAGTCTACTGCGGTGATGCAAAAAAGGAAAAGGCGGCCATTGGCCGCCTTTGTCTGGTTATGTGGCGGGCTTACTGCGTCACGAAGCAGCTGCCGCCTGCCGATTTGAACTTGGTGCACAGATTGACGGCAGCGTCCTTTGTACCGGCCGGGATACGAACACGGTAGAATGTGCCCTTGCCGGCAATCTCGGCCTGCTTGATATCGACACCGCGACCGGCAATCACGCCGGGATAGCGCTGGGCGAGCGAGGCATAGGTCTTCTGCGCACCTTCCGCCGTCGGCTGCGAAGCAACCTGGATCAGATAGGTGCCCGGTGCCACGGCAGAAGCAACCTGCTGCTGCGGCTGACCGGCCGGCTTTTGCGGCGCGACGCGATCAACAACGTTCAAGGGCTGGTCGGCCGGACGGGAGTCGACAATCGGGACATTCTTCGGCGCAACGGAGGCAACCGTCTCTGCCGTGATCTTCTTCGTCTCGACCGCCTTGGCCGGCAGCTTGCCGGTTGCCGGAGCCTGTGGCTTGGCAACCAGGGGCTCAACCGCCGGTTTTGGCGTTGCAGGATTGCTGGCCGCCGCAAGCGAGCCGATCTGATCGTTGCCGTCGGGCATCGCGCTGACCGGCGCCGGGGCCGCCGGTGCCGGACGCGCCATGGGCGCGGCGGCAGGACCCGAAGCGACGGGATCGGCAGCCTGCGGAATGGCGGCTACCATGGTACCATCGGGCTTCACGACCATAGTCTGAACCTTGCGCGGTGCGATGGCGCCATTCGGCTGAGCCTGCTCCTCGCTCGAAGCCATGTTCGCAGCGGCGGGATCGACCCGCTCCTCTGCCTTGGTTCCGGCAATATCCTCATCCGTATCGGCGGTCAGATCGACCGGTTTTTCCTGGGTCGTGACAAGCTGCTGCTGCTTTGGCGGCGATGTATCCGCCGTCGCACCCTTTTCATAAACGATCTTGTCCTGGACGGGCGCTGTCGTGTTCGCCGTGCTTTCCGGCTGAACCTTGATCGGGCTCTTGTCGGCCATGATCACCACAGGCGCGCCGCCCGATCCGCTGGTCCATTTATAGGCAACGGCACCGGACACCGCGAGAAGAACGGCTGCCGCTACGGCACCCGGCACAACGAAGCTGCGTTTGCGGCTCATCGGCTGGGCATAGGTCGTTGCAGCCATACCGACATCGTCGCGCTTTGGATCGTAGCCAAAATCCATGTCGTCTTCAGGACCGTTGCTGTAGCTGCTGGCAACCGGACGGGACTGATGCGCGCTGGCAGCAGCTACTCCGACAGCCGCCGCTGCGGCGACACCGGCTCCGGCAGCCGCATAGTTTGCCGGGGTATAATGTCCCTGCTCCGCCTCATTGCCGAAGACATCGGCAAAAATATCGGCATATTCATCCTTCGCGGCCGGCGCCGGCTGCTGTGGCTCCTCCTGCGGCGCCGTATAGGCCGCACGGGTATCATCCGCCTCGATCGAGCCGAAGACTTCGGCAAACTCGGTTTCAAGTTCGCCCAGGCCATTGTGCTGGGGAACATCGCCTTCGTAGTGCACTTCAGGCAGATCGAGCGACTCCGTGTACTCGACCCGGTTCTCGGTGACCGCCACGGTGTGAACATCGGGCGCAGAGGAGATTGACGAGGCCGCGCGATCCAGCTCATCCGCATAGCCGCTCAAATCCTGCGGCTCCGGCAGATGGTGGGTTTCAGCGGCAGCCAAGGGCGCAACGGGAGCAAGCTCCGGCTCGCGAACGGCCGCATAGGAATGCACTGGGCTCTGGTAACGGGGCAGCTCTGCGTCCAGCGTGTGCGCCGGAACAGCTTCGTCTTCCACATCCAGCGGCACTTCGAAATCATCGAAGGCGGCCATCAGTTCTTCCGTGTCGAAATCCTCCAGCGGATCGCCCTGGGCCGCTGCGGCCTCTTCGTGCACAGGAACCGGCGCGTAGGCAGCCGATGCCGGGACAGGCGCGGCCTGATAGGCGGCAGGTTCCGGCGCATAGGCCGGCTTCGCCTCGGCCACCGGCTGGGTGACGGACGGCGCATAGGAGGTTGCGCGGCTGATAATGGGAGCAGCTTCCGTACGGCCGATGACCGGCGCTTGCGAACCATAACCCCAGGAAGCGTTTGCCGAGCGCTGAACCACAGGCTTCGCCGCACCGGCAAGAAGCGTCTCAAGTTCATCTTCAAGGCTTAAGGACGGCGCCGCAACGACAGCGCGTTCCGGCTGCGCCGGTTCGGGTACAAAGCTGACAGGCTCGTGCCCATCGCGCCCCTCGCCCGTTTCACCGTCGGCATAAACGGCGTCCGGCTCGTAATCGGCGTAGTCGGGTTCCTCATAGATCGCGACGGGCTCGGCTGCGGCATGCGCATAATCCGCATTCGACATCAATTCCCGTTCCACCGCATCCTGAATATCGAAGTGAGCAAACCGATCCGGCTCAGCATGACTGTGCACGGGCTCCGGGGCTGCCGCCGGGGCGGCACGCTGAGGATGCTCCTCAAAATCGCCCATGAGCTCGCGCTCCAGATCCATAGCAAGATCCTCGCCCGATCCGGTTGCCGTGTGCTCCTCTTCGACAGGCGTTCCCATGATACGGGAAAGCTCCATCAGAGGGTCGTCATTACCGAATCGCGAATCATCCTGCCGGTGAGAACGCTGAAGATAGTTGTCCGCCATGGCGTTAATCCTGTACTCTCAACTATGGACGTCAAAAGACGTCACGCATTGGCCATACCAGCGCAATGTGGGCAAAAGTTGACAGGATTTCCGCGCCTTTCAGCGCATTTCGGTTGGGGCGTCCGCACCAATGATAGACAATCCGGACGCCAAAACCTTAGAAACAACCTGCACCAGCCCTAGCCTGGCTTGGGACAAGTTTGGATCGTTAACCTTAATAAAACGTAAGTCCGCGTTTTCGGTCCCCTTATTCCACTGCGCGTGCAGCGAACTTGCCAGGTCGTAGAGGTAGAAAGCAAGGCGGTGCGGCTCCTGATGGACGGCCGCCGTTTCAATCAAACGCGGGTATTCGGCGAGCTTGCGGATGAGCGCAATTTCGCTTTCGTCCGTCAGCAAACCGAAGTGCTGGGCACTGGCCGCCAGTGATTCTTCACCCAGCCCAAGCTGTTCGATCGCCTGCCGGAACACGGAATGGCACCGCGCGGAGGCATACTGGACGTAGAAGACCGGATTGTCCTTGGAATGTTCGGTGACCTTGGCGAAGTCAAAATCCAGCGGCGCGTCATTCTTCCGGTACAGCATCATGAACCGGACGGGATCGCGACCGACTTCTTCCACCACATCGCGCAGGGTGACGAACTCGCCCGAGCGTTTCGACATGCGCACCGGCTCGCCATTGCGATAGAGCTTGACGAGCTGGCAGATGAGAACCGTCAGCTTGGCCGTACCGCCGGAAACAGCGCGTGCCAACGATTCAAGCCGCTTGACATACCCGCCATGATCGGCCCCGAGCACATAGATCATCTCATCGAAGTGCCGGTCATACTTGTCCTTGAAATAGGCAACGTCAGCGGCAAAATAGGTGAACTGCCCGTCGGACTTCACCAGAGGCCGGTCGATATCGTCACCCACATCGGTCGAACGGAACAGGGTCTGCTCGCGATCTTCCCAGTCCTCCGGCAGCTGGCCCTTGGGCGGCGGCAGCTTGCCCTTGTACACGTGTCCCTTCAGCGTCAGGTCATTGATCGCCGACCTGATCTGCTTGGCGTTGTCCGCATGCAGCGTCCGCTCGGAGAAAAACACGTCGTGATGCACGTTGAGCGAGGCAAGATCGTCGCGGATCATCACCATCATGGCATCGATGGTCCGGTCCTTGATGATCGCGGTCGCTTCTTCTTCCGGCATTGCCAGAAGTTTCGTGCCGTAATCGGCGGCAAGCGCCTGCCCGACCGGAACGAGATAGTCGCCGGGATAAAGGCCAGCCGGAATCTCGCCGATATGCTCACCCAGCGCTTCGCGGTAACGCAGCATCACCGAATTGGCGAGCACATCGATCTGCGCGCCCGCATCGTTGATGTAATATTCCTTGGTCACATCGTAACCGGCAAAGGACAGGAGATTGGCCAGAGCATCGCCGACAACGGCGCCCCGGCAATGCCCGACATGCATCGGCCCGGTCGGATTGGCCGAAACGAACTCAACATTGACCCTGTGGCCATAGCCCAGCTTCGACCGGCCATAGTCGAGACCGGCGCCCAGCATGCCGGCCAGTTGCCCGTGCCAGTACGTATCCTTCAAGCGCAGGTTGATAAAACCCGGTCCGGCAACGTCAACAGAGCCGACATCCGGGTCATTTTTCAGCGCGTCGCCGATCCGGATCGCCAGTTCGCGCGGGTTTTGGCCAACGGCTTTCGACAGAACCATCGCTGCATTCGTTGCGATATCACCGTGGCTCGGATCGCGCGGCGGCTCAACGCCAACGCGGGACAGATCCACATCGGCGCCATCAATGGTTTTCAATTCAAGCGCTTGCAGGGCTTTTTTAATCCGCGCATCGAAATCGGCGAAGATGTTCATGACGTTATACTCGATCGGGTTTTTCACGTTGGTGCGGTCGTGTGACCGCGATTGGCCCTTCGCTTAAGCCAATTCGGGCGTATGGTCAAACAAGCGGCGATGCTCGCGCACAGCATAAGTGTCGGTCATGCCCGCTAGGAAATCCGCCACAAGCCGTGCGCGCGCCGCCAAACCGTCGTGTTTCGGCCCCTCGCGCCAGCCTTCCGGCATGGTCTGCTCGTCGGCCATATAGGCATCGAACAAATCGCGCACGATCTGGTCGGCGGACTTTCTGATGCGGATGACGCTCTCGTGGAAATAGAGATTCTTGTAAAGGAATGATTTCAGCAGTTTTTCCTTGTCACGCATGGCAGCGGAAAACCCGATCAGCATGCGTCCGGCATTGTGAATATCGTCCACGCATTGCGGTTGCAGCGCGTCGATATTGGTTTGGGCCGTGCGGATAACGTCTTCGACCATGATGGTGATCTGCCGCCGCACGATTTCGTGTGATGTACGGACGTCGTCGAGAACTGGATATTTCTGCCGCACTGCGCGCAGGATGTCGCCCGTCAGCGGAACCTCCTCCAATGCCTCCAGCGACAGCAGCCCGGAACGCAGGCCATCGTCTATATCATGCGCGTTGTAGGCGATATCATCGGCAATTGCCGCGCACTGCGCCTCCAGCGAGGCATAACGGCTGAGTTCGAGGTCATATTGGCTGTTATACTCGACAATGGCGGCCGGCACGGGGTGCTTCAGTCCCTGGCCATCCGCTCCCGTCAGCGGACCGTTGTGCTTCACCAGCCCTTCAAGCGTCTCCCAGGTCAGGTTCAGCCCGTCGAACTCCGCATAGCGCCTTTCAAGGCTGGTCACGATCCGCAATGACTGGGCATTGTGGTCGAACCCGCCAAACGCCTTCATTTTTTCGTTGAGCGCATCTTCGCCCGTATGGCCAAACGGCGTGTGACCGAAGTCATGCACCAGGGCAATCGCCTCGGCCAGATCTTCATCGAGCCGCATCGACCGTGCCAATGCCCGGGCAATCTGCGCCACTTCGATCGTGTGGGTCAGCCGGGTGCGGTAGTGGTCCCCCTCATGGGCGATGAACACCTGTGTCTTGTGCTTCAGGCGCCGAAAGGCGGTGGAATGGATGATACGGTCGCGATCACGCTGGAAAACCGTGCGCGTCGGACTCTCGTTTTCCGGCACGAGGCGGCCGCGACTGCGTTGCGGATCGCAGGCATAGGGCGCCCTTTCCCTGTATCCGAAGCCAATTCCCTGCATCGACATGATTGAATTGAATGCCTTCCCACTTTGCGGCCGCGCCGGTCGTTGACTTCGCGGTCGCCAATTCTTAGCTATGGTGTATGATGAATGGCAAGGTGTGACATGGCAATGTCAACTTAAGCCGGAGCGCTGCGAACTGGTTCGCATTTGGAGCGTGAAGAAATGAGCGATGCAATGAATGTTTCCGTATCCGATGCTGCTGCCAAGCGCATTTCGGCAATTCTGAAGTCCGATCCCGAGAAGACCGCCCTGCGCATTTCCGTCGAAGGCGGCGGCTGCTCGGGCTTTTCCTACAAATATGATCTGGTCGATGCGCAGGACGCCGATGACATCGTCATCGAGAAACTCGGCGCAAAGGTGCTGATCGATTCGATATCCCTGCCCTATATCGGCGGTTCTGAAATCGACTTTGTCGACGACCTGATGGGACAGTCTTTCCAGATCCGCAATCCCAACGCCACCTCGTCCTGCGGCTGCGGAACCAGTTTTTCCGTCTGACCGGCGTTTCAGATTTCGCGCAATCAAAACTCAGCAAAGTCGTGTTTCCCATGAAAATTGTCACCTGGAACATCAATGGTGTGAAAGCGCGGATCGAAGTTCTGACAGCGTGGCTGCGGGAATCCAATCCGGACATCGTCTGCCTGCAGGAAATCAAGTCCGTCGACGAGCAGTTTCCGCGAGGTGAAATCGAAGCCCTCGGCTATCACGTCGAAACCCACGGCCAGAAGGGCTTCAATGGCGTTGCCATCCTGTCGAAGAAGAGCCCGGACGAAGTAATCCGCGGCCTGCCCGGCGAGGATACCGATGAGCAATCGCGCTTCATCGAAGCGGTATTTTCGACGGAAACCGGCGCCATTCGCGTTGTTTCGCTGTATCTGCCCAACGGCAATCCCATCGATACGGAAAAATTCCCCTACAAGCTGCGCTGGATGGAGCGTCTGGAACGCTGGGCGGAAGACCGGCTTGCCCTGGAAGAACCGCTTGTCCTGGCGGGCGACTACAACGTCATTGCCCAGCCGAAAGACGCCAAACACCCCGAAGCATGGCTGAATGACGCGCTGTTCCAGCCGGAATCGCGCCAGGCATTGCGCCGGCTCGAAAACCTCGGCTTCACCGATGCGACCCGTGCCGTCACGGATGAGGCTGGGACATATACATTCTGGGATTATCAGGCAGGAGCCTGGCAGAAGAACAATGGCATTCGCATCGACTACCTGATGCTGTCGCCGGAGGCCGCCAACCGTCTCACCTCCGCCAGCATTGAAAAACATGTCCGCGCCTGGGAAAAGCCGTCGGATCACGTGCCTGTTGCAATCGCCTTGGCATGATTTGCGGCTGAAGGCCCTATCGGGTCAGCTCAGGCTGGCTCTTCCCGATCAGAAATCGCCGGTTTTGATGATGTCTTCGGCAAGCACGATGGCCGTCCGGCGGTCGGCCTCGTTGGCAATGGAAAACGCCTGTTCCTGAATATCGCCGATCCAGACGCGATCCTGTTTGGATGCCCGCTCGAATGCGGCTGTCATCATGGCCAGCCCGCGCACGGTCTTTCCGGCCTGGAACAGAAGATTGCCCAGCATGGCCTGCGCACCGGCATGGCCCTTCTGGGCCGAAAGGCGGAACCATCGGGCCGCCTGATTGGGATTCGGCTGGCCGCCCTCGCCCTTCATCAACATCTTGCCGAGTTCGAACTGTGCGTCAGAGTCGCCGAAATTCGAGGCGGCCTGCAGATAGAGATCGCGCGCGGCGCTCGGATTGGACTTGATCGGTGAGTTCGGGATGCCGCGCTTCACATAACCGGCAAGGGCCACGAGCGCATCGGCAACATAACTCTCGTTCTGCGTGCCCTGTTCGGCACCTTCATGCACGACCTGCTCGAACATCTTGTAGGCTTCGTAGTCGTCTTCCTTGACGCCGTCGCCATCCGCATACATGCGGCCGAGCTTCCAGTTGGCGCCCTGATGGCCCTTTTCCGCGGCAAATCTCAATGCCTTGACGGCTTCATCCTTGTCGCCCTTCTTATAGGCGGAAAATCCGAACTTGAAGAGAGCGAAGGGGCTGGAATCCTCATTCATCTCATTGCTGGTGTCGAACGCATGGCACGGCAGCGTCATGACACTCAAAGCAAGCCCGATCCCGAAAAACGGAGCGGCGAAGCGATCAACAATGAGCATGGCAATACACTTCCTTTGCCCGGACCGGATGCGTCGCAGCCTTGCTGCGCCCGGCACCCCCTGTCAGGACACGATTGACGGCGACACCGGCGAATACGCCGCCTGCCACCCCTTTTTGAGCGCGTAACATTTGCGCTGCGGATGTTCTTGACGATGAATGTGACGCATCATTCCAGCGATCGTTTGACCGCTTTCCGGCAATAGTACGGCCAGATATCAGGGAATGGGATGTGCCTGCAAAAATGGAATCATCGGGGCAGCGCGTCAGTTCCGACATCGCATAAAGGCTGTTGGTGTAAGCCAGTAAGATCGGTTTTGCGTCCATCATTGCCCCGGGCGGAACATCGGCACCATTGCACGACATTTCTTCAACCACTTATCGGTCGCCGCCCTATCGAGGTGCTCCGGGTTTGTGGCGCAAAATGGGCAAAATTGCCCCTTGCCTCCACCTTGCAAATCATCGCTCAGAAGTGTTGCTGAATCGTCACAAAACGTAATGGAGAAACTCTTACTTTCGGATTGCCGGCATTGCAGTGCACAATAAACCAACGTCCAAATACTGAAAAAGCCTGGTACGAATACCGGGCTTTTCTGTTCGGTCCTGGTCGGATCAGAATTTCATCTTGCCGGAAAGCGATACGGCGGTGACGAGATCGTTGCCGAAGTCATAGGTGGCATCGGCGCCGCAGGCGACGTTGCCCGTGCACTTGGTCGGGCCGTAGGATCCGGACTTGAGGATGCCGATGGCACCGCCCAGACGAAGTTCAACATTCTTGTTCGGCGAGTATGCGAGACCGCCAGACAGGAGGTAGGTGTCAGTCTGCGTGGTCAGGCCGGTTGTCGTGCCCTTGTCCCAGCTGACCTGCAGCTGACCGCTCCACTGATCGTTGAACTTGTGACCAACACCGCCTGTAACCGTCCAGCCGTCCTGAAACATCAGGTCAAGCGACGTTGCGCGGGCCGGAGACGATGGTCCGCAGGCAACCTTGCCCTTGGTTGCTGTCGGGCAGAAGGCGATAACGTCGAGAACGCTCCAGTCGACCCACTTGACCGAGCCATAGGCCAGCCAGTTCGGTGCAATACCGGTCTGAAGCTTGAATTCGACGGACTGTGGCATTTCGGCAGTGCCATAAACGTCCGTGATCCGGCCGGAAAGCGGGTTCGCAGGCGTTTTAGGCAGCTGGGTCAGATCGAGCGTGCCGCCGATTTCGCCGAGGTCAACAGCCGCATTGTACATAAGGCTGGCACGGAACGCGATTTCAGGGATTTCATAAGCGGCACCAACGCGCCAGCCGACGCCGTCCGCGCTCAGGTTCAGCCTGCCGGTGCCATCGAGCGCACCGTGTGTCAGCAACGGAACAAAGCCGTTGACCATGCGTGTCTTGAAGCCTTCGAGTTCCTGATAGGAAACGCCACCGATGAAACGCAGCGAGCCCTTGTCCGTAACATGGAACTTGTAGGAGCAGGTCAGGCCCCAGTCATCCGATGAAATCTTGGTTTCAATGTTCGAGTTGTCGCCAGCCCAATTGGAACCGGGCTTGGTATGAACACCCCAAGGCTGGCTGTAGGAACCCAGGCAGTCCAGATCAGGCGTGATGCCGACCTTCGCGCCAAATTTGTAGACGGAATAGTCAGGTGTCTCGCTCGTTGAGGACTTCTTGAAGTTCTCATTTCCATCGAGAGGATTGGTGTCCTTGGCATTCTTGATCTTGCGATCAGGCATAACGTAGATCACGCCACCTTCGGTCACAAAACGCTCTTCGCTGAAAAGAAGGTCCCAGTTGTAACCACCGCGTTCAAGGCCCCCCGCCTGTGCAGCAGTAGCAACACTTGTCAAAAGAAGCGCGCTGCCGATGATTGTGGAAATAGTCTTAGTCATTAAGTCCTCCCCGAGACCTGAAAACCTCTGAACCCGCGATCAAAGTCCAGCAAAATTGTTACCAATACGTAATAGGTAACAAAGCGGGCGAATCGTGCAACTTGTTTGCGAGAAGGTGTGTGAACAGGGTCGAAGCCCGAATTTTCAAAACATCGAAATTTCGTGATTTTTCGTCAGGGTTTCCCTGATTTTTTCAGCGGCAGACCCTTGCCTGAGGCCGGAAACAGCTGATTTTCAGCGAAAAAACGGCAATGTTGCTCAAATGCAACGGCCGTCAAAAATGACCGAATTGGGGCGAATGACTGTCGAAAATGGGGTGTGCTCCCCCGTCATTCAAGGGGAGCACAGAATAATTCAATCAAATTGAGAATCAATTAGCCCAAAATGATTAGTTTGATCAGCCGGCTTCGCTGACGCGGCGTATAGCCGTTGTAATCTTTTCGATGGATGCCTGTAGCTCGACCAGCCGCTCACGCTCCGCCTCGACAATTTCCGGCTTTGCATTGGCAACAAATTTTTCATTGCCAAGCTTCTTGCCGATCTTGTCGATTTCCTCGTTGATCTTCCCGGCTTCCTTGCCAAGGCGGGCAACTTCCGCCTTCACGTCGATCAGGCTGCCAAGCGGCAGGCATGCCGTCGCCTCGCCGATAACAAACTGCGCCGAGCCCTTGGGGGCTTCATCGGCGAGCTCGATCGTTTCAACACGCGCGCGCCATTTGATCGAAGCTTCATGGCGCACCAATCGTTCCTTGGTCACGTCACGCGCCCCGACGACCACCAGCGGTGCCGTGGCAGAGGCAGGAACATTCATTTCCGCCCGGACCGAACGGATGCCCGTCACCAGATCGATCAGCCAGTTGATATCCGCCGCAGCTTCCCCGTCGAGGAAATCCGGCTCCGGCCAGCCGGCATGGCAGAGCAGGGTATCGCGCATCTGTCCCTCGCCGGCCGTGTGCGCCCAGAGCTCTTCCGTCATGAACGGCATGAACGGATGCAGCAGCTTGTAGATTTCATCGAGGACATAGGCGGCGCAGGCCTGTGCTTCCGCCTTGGCTTCCGCATCCTCGCCATTGAACACCGGCTTCAGCAATTCAATGTACCAGTCGCAGAACTGGTTCCAGACGAACCGGTATGCCGCACCGGCGGCTTCATTGAAGCGATAGCTCGTGATGCCGTCGGTGACGTCGCGCACCGCATTGGTCAGCTCCGTCAATATCCAGCGGTTGACCGTGAGCTTTGCGTCCTGCGGCCGGAAAGCCGGATTGCGCGCAACGCCGTTCATCTCGGCGAAACGCGTCGAATTCCAGAGTTTTGTCCCGAAATTGCGATATCCGGCGATGCGGCTCGGATCGAGCTTCACGTCGCGGCCCTGTGCCGCCATGATGGCAAGCGTGAACCGCAGGGCATCGGCGCCATATTCGTCGATCAGATCCAGCGGATCGATGACGTTGCCTTTCGACTTCGACATCTTGGCGCCGTTCTTGTCGCGCACCAGCGCGTGGACATAGACGGTGTGGAACGGCTCCTCGTTCATGAAATGCAGGCCCATCATCATCATGCGGGCGACCCAGAAGAAGATGATGTCAAAACCGGTGACCAGCACATCGGTCTGATAATAGGTGGCAAGCTCCGGTGTCTTGTCCGGCCAGCCCAGCGTCGAGAACGGCCACAGCGCCGACGAGAACCAGGTGTCGAGCACGTCTTCGTCGCGCGTGAGAATATCGCCGGGCTTCAGGTCTTCGAGCAGGTTCTGCACGTGAGCCTTCATCGGCCCCTCATGCGCCAGATAATGCTGAATCGCGGCGCTGAGCGCTTCTTCCTCAGTTTTTTCAACAAAGACCTGGCCATCCGGGCCATACCACGCCGGAATCTGATGCCCCCACCAGAGCTGGCGGGAAATCGTCCAGGGCTGGATGTTTTCCATCCACTCGAAATAGGTCTTTTCCCAGTTCTTCGGTACAAAATTGGTGCGGCCTTCGCGCACGCTGGCAATGGCTGGTTTGGCGAGTTCCGCCGCGTTCACATACCACTGGTCGGTGAGATAAGGCTCGATCGGCACGTCACCGCGGTCGCCATGCGGGACCATATGCGTGTGATCTTCGATCTTTTCGAGATAGCCGCCCTCTTCCATCATCGTGACAATCAGCTTGCGCGCAGCAAAGCGATCCTTGCCATCGAGCGCATGAATCAGCTGATCGAGATGACTCGATTTCTCCAGTCCTTCGAGGAAGTCGTTGTTATCCTTCAAGAAAATCGAAGCATCGGTATTGAGAATATTGATCTGCCGAAGATCGTTGCGCTTGCCGACTTCCGCATCGTTGAAGTCATGCGCGGGTGTGATCTTGACCGCGCCGGACCCGGCTTCCGGATCAGCGTAGTCATCGGCAACGATGGGGATGAGACGGCCAACCAGCGGCAGCAGGACATTGTTGTCGAGGACAGCATGATAGCGCTCATCGGCCGGATTAACGGCAACGCCCGTATCGCCCAGCATGGTTTCCGGCCGGGTGGTCGCAACAACGATATAGGTATGCGGGTTTTCCGGATCGAAAGCCACATTCTCGAGCGGATAGCGGAAATGCCAGAGATGGCCCTTGATTTCGCGCTGCTCGACTTCAATGTCCGAAATCGCCGTCAGCAGCTTCGGGTCCCAATTGACCAGCCGCTTGTCCTTGTAGATCAGCCCCTGCTTGTAGAGCGTCACGAAAACTTCCAGAACCGCCTTCGACAGCCCCTCGTCCATAGTGAAGCGTTCGCGCGACCAGTCGCAGGACGCGCCCAGACGCTTCAACTGGCCGGCAATGATGCCGCCGGACTCGGATTTCCATTCCCACACCCGCTCCACGAACTTCTCGCGGCCCATGGCGCGGCGGCCCGGCTGCTGGCGCTCCATCAACTGGCGCTCGACGACCATCTGCGTCGCAATGCCCGCGTGGTCCATGCCCGGCTGCCACAGCACGTTCTTGCCGCGCATGCGCTCGAAGCGCACGAGGATGTCCTGAATCGTGTTGTTCAGCGCATGGCCCATGTGCAGCGAGCCGGTCACGTTCGGCGGCGGAATGACGATGGCGAAGGGATCCGCGCCGGGCTTCGAACCGGCTCCGGCCTTGAATGCGCCAGCGTCATCCCAGCGTTCTGCGATCTTCGGCTCTATGGCCGCGGCATCATAGGTCTTCTCAAGCATGCGAATAGTCCGTCATTTTTGCGGAAAAAGGTTAGCTACGGTGTAAACCGAATGGCTGGACATAAGTCAATGATGACTTGCCGAATGTCGACGATGCAATCTTGACTTAGAAGATCGGGACGCTACCGAATGAACTGTCGCACATCGCCGACTGTTCAGGGGGAAAGCATGAAATTTTACAAGCTCATCGCAGCATGCACTGCTGTGACAATTCTGGCTGGCTGCGGGGTATCTGAAGGCCGGTATAAGGAAGTACAAGGCCTCCTGGCAAAACCCGAGAGGCAAAAAGCCGAAATAGGACACTGCTCCAATATGTTCGGCAACATGCCGATGAAAAGTCGCCAGAACATAGCCGTCATATCAGGACTGAGCGTTTCGAGCATGCCAACGATCCTGTGCAAACGACTGGTTCAAGGCATTGTCAGCGGCAAGCTCACCCGTGCTGACGTCAATTCCGTGAGCAATGGCAACCTTACGCCGGGTGCGTTCAAGGTGATTCAGGGCAGATAGCCGCTGGAATGAGATCAGCGCTTGGCGCCACGCGCCACGCGCTCGATTTCCTCGCGCACCAGCCGCTCGACCAGATTGGGAAGATTGTTGTCGAGCCAGTCCTGCAGCAAGGGCCGCATGATTTCCTGCGCGATGTCATCGAAGGACCGGCGCTGCTCATGCTGAACGGCAAAGGAAAGGTCATTGAAAGCGGCGCTGACCTGACGTTCCGTCGCTTCCGACAGGATCGGCTCCAGCGCACGCTCGAGATCGAGAGAAACCTCGTCGCCGATGGCAGCCTCGGATGCTTCAGGTGCCGGTGCAACCGGTTCGACTTCCGGCGCCTGATCCAATGCTTCGGCCTGAGCCTCCCGTTCGACAACCGGTATCTGCGGCGGCACGGGGACAACAGGCGTTTGAATTTCAATCATAGGTTCAGGCGCTGCAAAAGCCTCGGGCTCCGGCACGGCATAATCCGCCGGTTCGTCAATGACGGGCTCGGGGGCAACCGGGGCCTTCAATACTTCCGGCTGAGGCTCCGGCGGCACTACGACCGCTTCGCGCTCGACAAGCTTGGACTGCAGCGGCGAGAACGGCCTGCCCAATGGCGCTTCGTAGGCGTGCGGCAGCGGATGCGAAACGGCAATGCCTTCGCGCGGCGGCAATTCCGCCTCCTCCTCGCTTGCATCATAGGGGTGAAGCGGCGTCTGGATTGCGCTGGCAGGAACGGGAACATCGGAATTGACCGGCATCGGCACACCAGCCTCTGTCCGTGTTGTATCACTCTCTTCAATGATACGACGGATCGAGGCGAGAATCTCTTCCATAGAAGGTTCACGCGCCACGCTGGAGGATTGTGCCATGATACTCTCGCCTACTACATCTTGTTTCGCTGCCGAGCAACGAATCTGCATTCAGTGTAGAGGCTTACATTGTCTTTGAGAATCCCTGCGGCGGAGAATACGGCCTAACCCACAGACTTTTCTGGAACGGCACGCAACCGGCCATCCGCCCGTGAAAATGCCGCCGGCGTGCTGACACCGGCGGCACGGGAATAGTTCCAACAACAGGTTCGGGGCCTAGCGGCCGTCCGGTGTACGCAATCCGAACCACTTGTCCTTGACGGCGTCGTAATGCTCTTCCGGCTTGTACTGGGCGACCTGCAGGCCGATCTGTTCCGGCAGCAGGCGGCCGACTGCAAGCAGAACGGCATAGCTTGTGACAACACTGTCATGTTCAGCCTGAGCCAAGGCAATCTGCCCGGACAAAACCTGAGCCTGCTGGTTCAAGACATCGAGCGTGGTGCGCTGACCAACCTTGCGTTCCTCGATAACGCCGTTCAAGGCGAGCTGGGCAGCCGAGATCACGGCCTTCTGCGCAACAATGGATGCCTTGGCGGCTTCCAGCTGCGACCATGCCTTGGCAATCGCCTGACGCACGCTGTCGCGGGTCACATCCACTTCGATCCGGCGCTGCGCGGCGGTTTCCTTGGCCTGACGGACGAGTGCCGGTGTACGGCCGCCGCTGTAGATTGGAATGGTCAGCGTAATGCCGGCCGATGCTGCAGTTCCGTCGTTCTGCGACGAGTCATTGCCCGAAAACACATCCGTGCGGGTCACACCGCCGCTCAGGCCGATCTGCGGCAGCAAGGCGCCTTCATTCGACTTCACCGAATAGCCCGCGGCGTCAAGAGCGTACTGCGTTGCGAGAATTCCCGGATGATCCTTTGCTGCAATGGCAAAGGCCGAGTCCATCGATTTCGGCAGGTGCTTTGAGGCAATGCTCGCAGGCTTCAGCCCTGTCGGCGCTGCACCGACAATCTGGATATAGGTGGCTTCAGCGGTTTTGACGTCTGAACGGGCGACGTTTAACGTGGCCACTGCCGACGCCTTCTGTGCTTCGGCCTGGGCAACGTCCGTGCGGGTGCCTTCACCGACATCGAAACGCGCACGGGCGGCGCGCAGCTGTTCGTCAAGAAACTCCAGGTTCTTCTGACGCAGAACCACGATCTGCCGGAACATGTACACATCCATGTAGGCCTGTGCAGCACTGAACAGCAGATTCTGTGTGTTGTTGCGCAGATTTTCACGGGCGGCCAGAACCTGGGTCTTGGCCGACGCAACGTTGTTCTTGGTCTGGAAACCGTCAAACAGCGTCTGATTGAGGGAGATGCCGAATGTACCGACATTCGAGTTGCTGGTGCTGCCCCCATCAATCCGGCGTGAAGAAGCCGTCAAACCGGCTGTCGCCGAAACAGTCGGGCGATAGCCGGATTTGGCGATCGCAACGCCCTCATCCGTCACCCGCACACCGGCGCGATCAGCATTGAGGGTCGAATTGTTGTCATACGCCTTGGACATCGCGCCAAAGATCGTTTCTGCCATTGAAGGCGCAGAGGTCAAGACCGTCGCCGACAGCAGTGCTGCGGTGAGTACTCGCTTACCCGGTATGAACACCATAAACCCCTTCATTCTCTAAAACTTGGAAACCCCAGACCGAACCGATTGGTTCGACCACATGTCGTTCATTCGCTTTCAATTTGCAAGATGACCCACCGGCACATTTTTCGATATGCGAACAAAGTGGTCAACCGTTGCACTTTTGTCTCATGTGCGACACTCAAAACTCGAACTCAGGCACCCTCTCAAAACCGGGAAGCGGCTTCACGGCAGAGTTGAAAGCAGGACGGCCCGATACTACCCCGTCATTCTTGACATAAATCATGGCCTGACCGGAATTGCCCGCGCCTTCAACGGCAACGAGGCGTCCCCCATCCTTCAGCTGGTCAAACAATGGACCAGGAACATGATCAATGCCACCCTCAAACAGAATCACATCATAGGGCGCTTCCGCAGCATACCCTTTTTGCAGCGGCGTGCTAACCACCACCACATTATCATAACCAAGCTGCCCCAATGTGGCAGTCGCCTGCTCGGCAAGAGTCTGGTCGTTTTCAATCGCGATCACCGATCCGGCGATGCGCGAAAGCACCCCGGCCGAGTACCCGGTTGCGCAACCGACATCGAGAACCACATCCTCGGGCTGGACATTGGCCAATTGCACAAGCTTGGCGAAAGGCGAAGGCTGCATCAGGTAACGCGCACCCGATTCCGCGGTTGCACCCAACACCAGAACATCCTCGTCGATATAGGCGAGTGGCTGACGGACGCTTGGCACGAATTTTTCGCGGGGAACATCGAGGAAGGCCTGAAGCAACGTTTTGTCGGTCACATCAGTCGTACGCAACTGATTGTCGACCATCTTGATGCGAAGATCTTCAAAGTTCAGCGTCATGGTCCACAAGCTTTCCTGGCAAGGCACTTGCAACACAGAGCGCTTGCAAGCGCGTAACTGGCTCCTGCCGGGTGATTTCAGCAGAAGCAATAATTTAGGACAGGATGTGGCAAAAAATTAAGCCACCGTCAATCAATGTCTGCCGTGGTGAGGCAACACACGGGCCATTTGCATGCAAATATCGCATCTTTCTCGCGCAGCGTAATCTTTGTGCAACTCTTGTCGCATTTTTTCACGGGCAAATCACCGGCAACAGCCTGTAATCAGGCGATTCTTTCACCGTGGCTGACATGAGATTCGCAACAACGGATACCCCGGCAGAAGGCCCGGCAACCGCTGGATTGGCCCCGCGCGGCATTGAAAGCGGGTGTTCTGTTGCAGCGCAAGAAAGAGGTGTCGAATTGATCGAAAATTCGTGGTAAAGTAGCGAAAGTAAAGTCACTTTTATTTACCTTGCCATTGTTTTCCGCTCACGCATGCACCCAATTCTGTTATTGAACTGACAGCAAGCACCTGCCATTGTCACAAGCAGGCAGAAGGAATCGGTAAGCGGCGATAGGAATTATGCGTAAATGATTGATTTCAAAGGACTAGGCGATTTCCCCGTCAGTCACGACGAACTCACCGGACTGGCCGACAGGGATGCGCTCGAAGAACATCTTGATAGTCTTTGCGCATCGTACGGCGAAAGTGACTTCGTTGACCGCATTGAATTTGCCATTCTCTGCATCGATATTGACAACTTCAAGATCATCAATGAACAACATGGCCGCAGCGAAGGCGATAATCTTCTAAAACTGGTTGCTGACCGGCTTCAGTCCTGTCTGCGCAAGAACGATGTTGTGTATCGTCTTGGTGGCGACGAGTTTGCAATTGTGCTGGTCCAGGTAACGTCTGAAGAAACTGCCCGCGTTGCCGACCGGATCATCGGATCGATCTCGCAGCCCTATGATTTGGGTGGCGATGCACCGATCCGGATAACCGCAACGATCGGCGCGGCTCTGGCCCCGCGTGACGGACAGACGCCGGAGAGCCTGCTCTGGTGTGGCGATGCGGCGCTCTACATCGCCAAGAACGCCGGCAGAGGCGTCTATCGCCGCTATTCCGAACGCCGCTCCAGTTAGTTGTGCGCACCGGCCCGGCAGCTTTCATAGGGGTGCTCCTGCAATGACCCACTCCATGCACCCGAGGAAACGGGAAGCTTTCGATCAGGCCAATGAAGGCATTCGTCTCGGCGCAGCCGGCGACCATCTGCACGCGGTCAAACACTGGGAAAAGGCTTCGCGCATCGCGGACGAGCACCTGCAAGGGACGGATATCAACTTCTGGATCAAAAGCGGCTATGGCGCTGCGCTCTTCGACGTCGATCAATATGACGAAAGCATCGCAACATCCGAAATTGCCCGTCAATGGTGCCTCGGCCACGGACAACCGCTGGCATCGCTTTCCATCGCGCGGTCTTATCTCGCCCTCGGCCAGACCGCGACTGCGCGCCCGTATCTGCGCGAAATCCACAGCCTGATCGGGAATGATATATTCCCGGCGTTCAAAGATTCAGAGGCGGAAAATATCCGCAATGCGCTCTCATCAGATGATAAAAACTGAAATAAGCGGAGCAGTAACAATACTTTAAATCGATTTTACTGACCATTTTGCAGTGGAGTGCAAATGGCATCACATCACTTGTTGAAAATTGAAATTAAAATCTCCGTCATCTCCGCTAATTTTGTAATAGACCGTCGCAATTGTTGATTTGAACTGCGGAACTCTTGCCTATTTGGATCGTTATCACGTCCGGCAATTCAATTCGGAGCATGAGAGAATGACGATCAAGACCGTTCCACAGGAAGTCTACCAGCGCCACGAACGCGAATGGCAGCTGCTTCGCGAGGCTTTGGCCAAGAACAAATCCGCAAGCGAATCCCAACCGATCGCTGCGTCCAGCCGCCCCGCAGATCTGGTTCCCGGCGCCTTCCCTCAATAACCCCGTCTGTTGATTCGAACCCGCATGGCCTACAGCAATGGCCGTGCGGGTTTTGCTTTGCCGGCATACGGGCCAGACACCGCAATGTGCTATCCGCGGGGAGCGAGCATCCGCATGCCAGGCTTCCAGCAGCGTCTTGACAAGCACGGCATGCGGGCCTAGTTGGCAAAATTACAGTTGCGCGTGCAGCCAGCTGTCGTAGGCGTTACCGTCATCCAACGCGTCCTTTGTCGAGAGGATCCCAGCAGGGAGTTCTCGATCCAAGAGGCGCTTATGGTATGACATTGTTTTCCCCACCTCCCATTTCCGGCCGTTCGACGGCTCCAGCTGTGTTCCCGGCATCGGGCATGCTGCGGCGCAATGTCGTGCGGCCCGAGCAACGGGGAGCCGTTCGGCAAAACCCTTTCTCCCATTGGCGCCAACACCTCGAGACAGAGGCCGGGACACGGTCAGACCGTCGGCCTCACGTCCGGATTGAAACCAAGGAGCAACATGATATGCAAATGACCGGCAATACGATCCTCATCACCGGCGGCACCAGCGGCATCGGGCGCGCACTGGCTGAAGCGTTCCACGACCGCGGCAACCGCGTCATCATCACGGGACGGCGCACATCCCTGCTTGAAGAGATCGCAGCCGCCCGGCCGGGTCTGGTGGGACTCCCGCTTGATCTCAGTGATCCGGACTCGTTGGCTCATCTTGTCAGCGAGGTTCGCACACGCTTTCCCGCGCTTAACATGCTCATCGCGAATGCCGGCATCTCGCGGCCGGAGGACATGACGACGGATGACTGGGACATTTCCGCCGCTCAGTCCATCGTCGAGACGAACATCCTGGGCGTGCTGCGCGTGACGGCGGCGTTCCTGCCACTGCTTAAAGCCCGGCCCGGCGCGACGATCCTCGCGACCAGTTCAAACCTCGCCTTCATTCCCCGCGCCGACTTTCCGACCTATTGCGCCAGCAAGGCCTTCCTGCACTCGTGGCTGCAGTCGCTGCGTCACCAACTCCGCCATATTCCGGTCGGCGTGCTTGAGCTGGCACCGCCTTATGTTCAGACGGAATTGACCGGCGACCGGCAGGCATCCGATCCCCGCGCCATGCCGGTTGCCGCCTATGTAGCCGAGGTCATGCAATTGCTGGAGGCGGAAAACCATCCGAGAGGCGAAGTTCTGGTCGAGCGCGACCGCGCCCGGCGCTCGGCGGAGCGGGAGGGCCGCTACGAGGAGACTTTTGCCGCAATGAACCCGTCTTAAAGCAGCTGCACGACATTGAAACGAAAGGCCCGGCATCTCATGAAAGCCGGGCCGCGCGCGGCCCTGTGAACGCCACGCTTCCGGTGTTCAACGCAACCGGCAACGCGCCGGATACGTTGAACGCCGATATGGTCAAAACGCCCTCAGGAGTGCATGCGTCCGGTCTTGATGTATTCCACCATCTGGCTGACCACGGTGCCCCAGCCTTCGTGAAACCCCATCTCTTCATGCTTCTTGCGGTTGGCTTCATCGCCATGAATGGCGATCGCACGGTAGAGCGTGCCGTTTCCGTTGCGCGCCAGGTCCAGTGTGGCTGTGAAGAACGGATTGGCTGACGGCCGGTAACCGCCGATCAGCGCGTCGGTGATGACCAGGCGTTCGTGCGGTTTCACTTCGAGATAGCAATGGGTATTGGGATACTCCTGGCCATCGGGCGAGCGCATCGTGAAATTGACTGTCCCGCCGGGCCGCAGGTCAATGTCACAGGCCGTGATCGTCCACGGTTTTGGCGCGAACCACTGGCGCAGATGCTCCGGTGTCGTCCAGGCGCGCCATACAAGCTCCACCGGGACGTCGAGGTCGCGTTCAAGCACGAGATCGAGTTTGGGATTGATCGTGATGTCGGGTAGCTTCATTTGGATTCTTCCTCCTTGAGTTTCATGAGATAACTGTCCAGTTGATCGAGGCGGCGTTTCCACAGCACGCGCTGGCGCCCAAGCCAGTCTTCCGCAAGCTTGAGCCGTTCCGCCTCGAGTTCGTAGGTCCGGACGCGTCCGGTCTTGTGTGACCGTACCAGGCCACTTCCCTCCAGCACTTTCAGGTGCTCGACGAAGGACGGCAGCGCCATGCCGTAGGGTGCTGCGAGCTCGGATACCGAAGCGGGGCGGACGGTAAGCCGTTCGAGCACATCGCGCCGCGTCGCGTCGGACAGCGCGCGGAAAATATGATCCACGACCGCCGGATCGGGCATGGGCTGGCGTGGCGGCATGCCGCCGCCGGTCTGTGGTATCATGGCCCCCTCCTTTGAAAGCACCCGTGTCCATCTGAATGGAAACGGGTTATAGGTCGGATCAAAACTTAGGTCAATCCCTTAGTATTGCCCGACGACCGCGGACCGTTTCCGCAGGCATTCAATCCCGGGCGAGCGAACGAAGGCTAAAGGCCTCCAAAGCGTTGAGCAGATCAACCGGCAGATCAATCGATGGCAGGACAGGCGCGCGACCCGGAATATGAATGCCTTTGCTGTGCAGCCGGTCCAGCTGGGCGGCAAGACGTGCCGGGAAATCTGGAGCAAGCAAATTGGGTTGTATGGCAAAAACAAACAACCCTACCCCTGGCGAAAGAGCGCCTTGCGAAAAGGATGGTGCATCAAGAGACCAATTGGAACCAGTCAATCCTGCGGCAAGCGTTTCAACCATCAGCGCAATATTCGCACCTCGCGTGCCGCCAAAGGCAAGGAGTGCGCCCCTTATCGCTTCACCCGCATCTGTCGTAGGACTGCCTTTGGCGTCTATGGCCCATCCCTCAGGTATCTGTTCTCCCTGTTCGGCAAATTGCCTTACGTTGACGAAAGCCGTGGCGCTGGAAGCTTGATCAATCACAAGCGGACGCGAATTCTCGGTTGGCGCGGCAAAGGCTAGAGGATTGGTGCCAAACACTGCCTCGCGGCTCTTTCCCGAAGCCATCAACGCAGGACTATTCGTCGCTGCGAATGCGACCAGTCCAGCGTCCGCGAGACGTCTGACGTAATACCCCAGCTCACCTGTTGTATAACTGTTGTGTAGAGCGAGCGCCGCGAGCCCAAATGTACGCGACCGCGTGACCAATTCATCGATCACAAGATCAAATCCAAGATGCGCTATTCCCCCCGCGGCATCAACGCGAATAAGTGCAGGTGCTGGAAATGCAACCTCCGGTTCGGCATTGCCGTTGATGCGCCCCTCCGAATATGCGGCCAGATAATCCAGAAGATGCCGAAACCCCACGGCGCTGCGTCCGTTGCATTCAGCGGCAACGGTTGCATCTGCAAGTGCATTTGCGTTTGCACTGCTTGCCCCTACGGAAATACAGGCCCGCCGGGCAAGCGCTTTCGCATCGTCAATCGTTATTTCCAATTGGCTTCCTCTCCGCTGGATTCGAATTACCGGCTTGAAATCCACCCATAGATGGTTCGCGCTCATGGGCTCGAGCCACGATTCCCGCCTTCAAAGGGCGGTGTCCTGCCATTAGAAGAGGCGGGATTATGACCGATTGGTACTGTGTGAACCCTTACCTGTAAAGCAGTCGAAGCGCTGTGTTCTGAGCGCATGTATAATTGAACTTGACCATAATCTGTGATCCAGTCGGGGGAACAGATGGCAGGAACCCTTGACGCGATGAACGTGAGTGAAATTTTGCCGTTTCTTGGACATACCGAGCAAAGCGCTGGGCTCTCCAGTCTTCTCTTATCTGCCGGGTTTGATGTTGCCCAGATGCAGGGCCGCGTGCAGCGTGGGCACGGTGTCGGGCATCTTGAACTCAAGCCCCTCGGCATCGAACTCGCCTTCCATTTTCACACCGATTACAAAGAGACCTATGGAAAACCAGAGGATGAAGGAAAGGCGGTTCTGTCGGGTGTCTTTGCCTATGACAAAGCCAAGAAGGATCGAAAGGCCTATAATGGCCCTGTTCCCTTCACCCGCGGCCCCCTTCGCAACCGTTCCGATGCACTGCGCGAATTTGGAGTTCCGTATCACACGGAACAGGACGACGACGAAATCGATTGGGATTACTGGTTCAAGGGTGGCGTACAGGTCGGTGCGTTCTATCGGCCAGACACCACTATAGAACACCTATCCTTTTCCGTACCATTCAAGACCACGCTCGAAAGGCTGAACCGCCCCCATACCAATAGCGATTGATCTGGCGTGGCCGGGCATGCGGCGACAGCATTGCCGTTTTGGCTGATCGCGGCCATATGGCGGTAGCGGAAGGATTTTGTCTGGAATGACTTGACGCCGCCGACTTCGTCTCATAGACAACGGCACCGGAGATTCACAGGCTTGTGTCTTGTGTATTGTCTCCAGTGACGAGGCCTCGTGGCGGAGTGGTTACGCAGAGGACTGCAAATCCTTGCACCCCGGTTCGATTCCGGGCGAGGCCTCCAAATTATCCTTCAAACTGTATATCCCGACGTCAATGCGTCAGCGGATGGCGCACGGCCGGTTGCGTGATCCGACTGGAAATTTGCCGTGCACAGGTGCGGGCGGTGCGCTGGTGGGACAGGCGTATCGGGCATAAGCAAGTTCGATCAAGCCCCAATACGGTTCATCGGCACCCGCATCGACAACGCCCCTTCTAAGCCGGGAAAGTCCCGTCACCCTGCCCCAGCGGCCTTTGCATCAACACCGTATCGACCCACTGGCCGAACTTGAAGCCGGCGGAGCGCAGCGTGCCGACCGGCTCGAACCCAAGCCGCTCGTGCAGCTTCAGCGACCCCGTATTGCCGCTGTTGCCGATGACGGCCACCATCTGCCGCCAGTTGCCCGCCTCGCACCGCCGGATCAGTTCGCCGAGCAGCAGCGACCCTATCCCGCGGCCGGCCATGCCGTTGGCAATATAAACCGAATCCTCCACCGTGAAACGGTAGGCGGGGCGTGGCCGGTAGAGCGTTGCATAGCAGTACCCCACGACGCGTCCGTTCGCCTCGGCCACCAGATATGGCAGCCCCGCAGCGAGCGCGCCCGCCCTGCGCGCCGCCATCTCGCCCACCGCAGGCACCTCCAGTTCAAAGGAAGCGATGCCATTGAGCACGTGATAGGCATAGATCGCCTGTATCGGGTTCATATCGCGGTCTTCCGCAGTGCGCACCTGTACGCAGGCGGAATCAAGAGGCGAGGTTTTTTCTGCAAGCAATTGATTATCCAATGAATGTTTCTCCGGTTTTCCGCGCCGGACATCGGTCGGCGTCAGGCCGATATCCAGCAGCAAGCGGGGTTCGAGCTCCCGCAGCGCCTCGAGCTGATGGTGGCGCGATTGCGGCGCGGCGGTGAGATAGCAATCCACCTGATGTAACAATGTGCGGATTCTGCCTGCTCGAATGCTCACACGCTGTCTCCCGCGCCTGGTTTTTGCCCCTGTTAGCCAAGGAACCCGGTGGCATTCTGCATCACAGGAGATATAAAAGAAGCTTTGAACGCCTATACGAACTATAAGGAAAGCTTTGTGTCTTCCCTCAGCCTCGATCAACTGGCCACCTTCGTCGAAGTCATCGAGCTCGGCAGCTTTTCCGCCGCCGCCGACCGGTTGAACATCAGCCAGCCGGCCGTGAGCCTGCAGGTGCGCCAGCTGGAAAAGCGGCTTGGCGTCCGCCTGATCGAACGAATCGGCCGCAAAGCCACCCCCACCGCCGCCGGTACCGAGCTTCTTGCCCATGCGGGGCGTATCAACAGGGAGGTTTCGGGCGCCCTGGATGCCATGGCCAGATACACGACCGAGACCATCGGGCGGGTACGGCTGGGAACCGGCGCCACGGCCTGCATCTATCTGCTCCCGCCGCTCCTGCGCAGCCTGCGGCAAGGGTTTCCGTCGCTGGATATCACTGTCAGCACCGGCAACACGCCGGACATGGTCAAGGCGGTGGAAGACAATGTGCTCGACATTGCGCTGGTGACGATGCCCGCCTCCGGCCGGATGCTGGAAATAAAATCGATCCTGCGCGACGAATTCGTTGCCGTCGCCCCTGCCGGTGTGGTCATGCCGCCGGAGGTGACGGCGGCGGAACTGTCGAAGAATCCGCTGATTCTGTTTGAACCGTCAGGCAATACCCGGCGGATCATCGACCGCTGGTTCGAACAAAGTGGCGTAAGCCTGCAGCCGGTCATGTCGCTGGGCAGCGTCGAGGCCATCAAGGAACTGGTGCGCGCGGGACTGGGATGGGCCATCTTGCCCGCCATGTCGGTGCGTGACCCGGAACAGCGGCGGCCTTTTACCGTGCGCCCGCTGATGCCTCACCTGCACCGGGAACTCGCGCTGATCATTCGCCAGGACAAAACGGTCACACGAGGCCTGCGCGCATTGATCGCCGCCATCACCGAAGCCGGGACGCGCCGGCGCCTCTAAGGGACAGCATTGCAAGGGCGTGCCGGTTCCAGGCGAATCAGGCCTTGCTGTTCGCCGCAGCCCGGCTGCCTTTCCAGCGGCGGCCAAACTTCACTTCCAGCTGCCGGCGCTTGCGCCGGACCAGCGCAGAATCATGCGACAGCACCACAAGCCCCAGCGGAATCATCCAAAAACCCAGAATCGGCAGAAAACCGAGTGTTCCCCCGGCAATAAGCGCGCCGCCGAGCGTGCGACGCATTGCCACCGATTGTGGAATGGGCACATGGCGGCCAAAGATGCGCATATGCCGGCGCTTTGGCGTGGCGGAATGCTCGTGGGCAGCATTAGGCCCATGATTACTGGCGTTTTCGGGGCGTTCGGTCACGCGGTTGCTCGTCCTTTCCGTGTTCAACAGACCCCGGATGTAGGAACGCAAAAGCGGCATGTCATCATTTGTTGTGCACATTAGATGAAAAAAAACGAAATGGTCCTTTGCAAAAGCGAAACCCTTTTGCTATAGGCCACTTCGCTGATGACTGAGTAGCTCTTCCCCGGTAGCTCAGTGGTAGAGCAACCGGCTGTTAACCGGTTGGTCGCTGGTTCGAATCCGGCCCGGGGAGCCAGTCACCTCAAAGGCTTAGCAGCTGACGCTGCTGAGCCTTTTGCTTTTCTGCCTTCCCGCCTGTGGTCATCGTGCGCCAGCGCTGCCAATGCTCTTACGGCCGGAAGCCAATCAGTGCTATGAATAGCCAAGCCAAACATCCCCGTGGAGACATCATGTTCCTGCTCACCGTTGCCGCCATCTGGACCATTGCTGCGCTGACGCCGGGGCCGAATTTCTTCCTGATCGTGCGTTGCACCCTCACCGGTTCGCGCAAGATCGCCATCTCGGCGGCGGCAGGCACCCTCACGGGCACCCTGTGCTGGGGCCTTGCCGGCTGGCTTGGCGTCGGGTCATTGTTCATGGCCGCCCCGATTGCCTATATGGGCCTGAAGATAGCGGGCGGCATCTATCTCCTCTGGCTGGGCCTGCGGCTGCTGTGGCAGTTGCGCCAGCCGGCGGGCGACATGACCATCCCCGCGAGCAAGGTCAGGCTGACACCGCTGGGCGCGTGGCGCCTCGGGCTTGCCACGAATCTTGCCAATCCGAAATCGGCGTTGTTTGTCGCCAGCCTGTTTGCCGCCACCATGGCGCCGGGCACGCCATGGACCCACGGCGCTGCGGCCGTCATGGTGATGGTGACCATATCGGCCATCTGGTATGCGGGCCTGGTTGCAGCGCTCAGCCACCGCACGGTCGCGGGTGCTTATCAACGGGCACGGCGCGCAATCGACGCCTTTGCCGGGGCAATCTTCATTGGTTTCGGCCTGAAGCTGGCACTGTCCGACCGCTGAGCGGAGCTCGGCAGGCGGTGAAGCAACGGCATTGATCTGAACTTCTGTACTTTAGTTGAATTGAAAGTTCGAAATCTCCATGTTAGTCACACGGCTTGGAGATGACATCATGTCTGTTTTTGCAATCACCACTTTATGCGTCATTGCCACGTGGCTGGCGTGCTTCCTGTTTCCGCGATTTGACTGAAACAATACTGCATGCACTCTGCTCCGTGCGCTGACGGCGGCAATCCGGAAAACCCCGGGCTAGCGCACCCAGGTGGTGTTCTCCACATAGATATCAGCGTCCATGGTTGCCTGGACGAAAACCGAGCGGGCCATGGCAGGCGAAGCATGGCCTTCCATCGCCTCATTGCAGGCCATCCGGGCGAGCAGGTAAATTCTTCCCCGCTCCCCCGGCCAGTCGCGGGACAAAAACTCAGCCGCTTCCGCGACCGAACCGATGTTCCGCAGCTTGAAGGAATGAAGTGACTCGACAGTCACCGGTTTGAACTTAGCATCTTTCATGGCCTAGAAACGCCGATCATTCAGACTGGTTCCAATCTGAAAAGCGCCTGTGGCAAAATTGCGATGGAGCAGCATTCGCTGCGCCCGATCACGACCATGTGCGGGCAATCCCGGCGGGCTAGACGGGCTGGCGGAAATCCAGCCAGCGGTGGTCTCTGTCCGGCTGCTTCAGCCGTGCGCGCATGGCGGGGCTCAGATCGATATCGCAAAGCAGATGTTCGTTAAGGTCGGCCAGCCGGCCGACGGGTCCGGCTTCCTGCTTTTTCCGCTCGGGCGGCACGCGTGACAGGTTCAGGCCCAGATATCGCACTTCGGTCATTTCAGACTCCTAAAGTCATCAATCTCATTTCTATGTCTGGATAAATAATTGTTTATTTATAGGAGAACCAACGTAAAATACGGCATTAGCCATCAAGCCATTTAATGGATAAATCATGTCCTCCCTGCCACTGCCAGCTATCCGCGTTTTCGACTCCGTTGCCCGTTTGCAAAACTTCACCAAGGCTGCGGAGGAACTGAACATGACCCAGTCGGCGGTGAGCTATCAGATCAAACTGCTGGAGGAATTTGCCGGCGCGCCGTTGTTTCACCGGCATGCCCGCGGGGTTTCATTGACCGGCAAGGGCGAACTGGTCGCGCCGGTCATCCGCCGGTCTCTGGCTGAACTGGGCGAAACGTTCCGCGCGATCCGCGAGGAACAAAACTCCGTCCTGGTCGTCTCTGTCATACACACCTTTGCCAGCAACTGGCTGACCCCGCGCATTGTCGACTTCCAGACCCGGTTTCCCGATATTTCCGTGCGGTTCGACATCACGTCGCGTCTGGTGGATTTTGCCGCCGAAGGGATCGACTGCGGGGTGCGGATGGGTATCGGGCATTGGCCCGGCCTGAAGTCGCATCTGCTGCTTCCCGGCGGCTTCACGCCGCTTGCCAGCCCCGCATACCTTGAAAAATACGGCCGCCCGCAAAAGCCGGCCGATCTGCTCAACTACCACCTGATCACGCCGGACGACGACTGGTGGCAGGTCTGGTTCCGCCAGGCGGGCGTGGAAGGGCCGTTGGTCATGACCAAACCCGGCTTCGGGATCGATACGCAGCAGATCATCGCCAATCTCGCGCTTTCGGGTGGCGGCGTTGCGCTGGTTTCAGTGGGGATATTCCAGACGGAAATCGATTCAGGCAGGCTTGTTCAACTGTTCGACACCTGCGCCTCGACCGGATGGGACTATCACCTCGTTTATCCCGAAGGCCGGCAGCTTTCACCGAAACTGCGCCTGTTCCGCGACTGGATACTGGAACAGGCGGGCGCCTGATCTCGGTTTCTACCATGCGTCAGTGGTAGGCTTCCGTCATGGCCTGTGCCGCACCGGCGATGATGGCGGAGCGCTGGGTCGGCGTTTCGCGGGAATCGGCGACAAACACGGCGACGGCGATTTTTCCGCCGTCGGGCGCGGTCAAAATCCCCACATCGTTCGTTGCGGCATTGACGCCTTTCCATGTCCGGCTCGTACCGGTCTTGTGGGCAACGGACCATCCAGCGCCTGTCCCGGCGCGCAACCTGTCGGGAAATGTCACCGTCTCGCCCATGATGGCCAGAAGCCGCTGTGTCGACCCCGCGGCGAGGAGTTTGCCATTCATCAGGGCGGCAAGAAATGCGGTCATCGCCCGCGGCGTTGCCGTGTCGCGCGGATCTTTCTGATAAGCCTCGAATGCCGCATCCCGCTCGGCCTCGGGAACCGCCTTCATGGCCTTTTGCAGCACTTTCGCATCCACATACTCCGGCTTCCAGCGCAGGCCGACGGTTTCGGTCTGCAGATGCCGTTCGTCGCGGTCAATCCGGATACCCAGTATGCCCTTTCCCTCGGCAAACTGATCGACCTTGGCCGGACCGCCAAGCCGTTCGATCAGGATATCCACCGCAGCACTGTCGCTGTCGACAATGGCGCGGCGGACAAGGTCGTCGGCATTGGTTTGAAAGACGCCCTCCCTTTCCACGATCTTGGCGAGGGGCTGTACGGATAAGCTCAGGTTTTCCGGTTTGACAACAATCGGTTCCTTGATGTCTGCAAGCCCCCGATCCGCAGCGTCGAGAACTGCAGCTCCCACGATCAGCTTGACGACGCTTTGCAATGAGAATCGCTCCTCACCCCGGATACAGACCATCGTGCCGCTCTGGTCCTGCGCGCAAATGCCGACACGCCCATCCTTGCCCTTGACCAGCGCTTCCAGGCGTTGCTTGAGTGCCACCGGATCGGCAATCGCACCCGCATGCGACACGGCTGGCATGCCGAACAGGCAGACAAAAGCGACGAGAAAACCAGCTGATTTCATGATCAGATATCCCTGTTGGGCGCTCTTCACAAAAGGATAGTGCCCAAAACGCTCCTTTGGAAAGGCCATGCATGCTTCCTTCATACCGAATGAAGATTACACCAGCGTTGCTGCCACCTTACCGATAAGACAAGGATCATCCTTGCACGATCAGCAGTGGCGCGCTTAACATCAACAGCGGCGGCGTCGGGGAACAGCATGCGGGCAGTGTTGGGATATGGTCTGGTGGCATTGGGCGCCTGTCTTGTCGCGGCGGCCATGTGGATATGGGTGGGGCCATGATTATCTGCGCATCGACCCGTTCTGGATCAGCTGGCTCATTTTCACGTGGTTGCAGCCAGCAAGCATACCCCAGACCTTTTACGACATCCTTGTCGGCGTGACTGCTTCCGCCGGGATCGCCGCCTATAGCCAAGGCAAGTATCTGCTGCGGTCAGCAAAGACCGTCGAATGACTTGTTTGTACGGGCTTCCTGTGCTGAAATTCCGGGATATGCAAGCAAACCTGATGTTCTGCCATGTCGCTTCGCCCGCCGCAAAACCTGACATCCCATTTTGGGGACAGTGCGCCCAGCGCCCTTGATTATGAAATCATGGGTGAAATGGCGGCATCGCTCGGCCGGGCCGGTGAGAAAGTCGAACAGACATTGGCACAACTGGCCGCTGCCGCCATGCCGGAACGGGATATGCAGTTAAGGGCAGCGGCACGGGCCGTTCACGCCTACTTTATCCAGCGCGAACTGTGCGGCTTGAGGAATCACGATGCGGCTATCGTGGATTACAATATTCCGCGCGCCGTGCTGATACGGCTCGGCGCGAGCTGATCCCTGAAAACATCGCCGGAAACGGCCTGTTTCCTACTTGCCTGAGGATTCTTCCTCAAACATGATGGCGACATCGGCATTTGCCGACAGCCGCACCTTGTTGCCCTCGACCTCGGCAACGAGCGCTGTCGAGATGTAATGATGATGGCCCCGATGAGAGCCCTCGCCGCTGTCCTTTTTCGTCAGCTTGATACGGGCACCGTCCACGTGATCGACTGTTCCGACATGAACACCATCGGCGCCGATGACTTCCATATGTTCCTTGATGCGTGTTGCAGGCATGATCTTCTCCAATGTTTGCCAAGCAGGAACGCATGAACCAGGCTTTGGATGCATCGGCGGACAAGAATTGTCGATCAGCGCCGCGCCCGTCACCGCATCCCGGCAAGCACGGGAATTGCCGCTTGTGTCCCGCCCGGCGGGCCCCTACCATTTCACGGAAAAGCGCATATCGGGAAAGCATTGTTCGACATGACTGATGAAATTCTCACCCCGGCGGAAATGAGCGAGGCCGACCGGTTGACCATCGCCGGGGGATCGATCGACGGATACGGGCTGATGCTGCGGGCGGGTTATGCCGTCGCGCGCCACGTACTGGACCACCACGGCGATGCACCGGCCTTTCACGTTCTGTGCGGTCCGGGCAACAATGGCGGCGACGGCTATGTCGTTGCCAGCCTTTTGGCTGAAAGCGGCGGCAATGTTCATGTGTGGAGTGATGACAAGCCGCGCGCCCATTCCGACGCGGCAATCGCCCGGCGCGATTGCAGCGTCGAACCGGCCGCACTTTCCGGCTTCAAACCGGGGGCCGGCAGCGTCGTCATCGACGCACTGTTCGGGGCAGGATTGAACAAGCCCTTGGCCGGCAAGGCCGCCGCAGCCGTTGAGCGGAGCAATGCGGCTGCGGTCACGCGCATCGCCATCGATGTGCCTTCCGGCCTTGACGGGGCGACGGGCATGGCACTTGGCGCGGTATTCGAGGCCGATTGCACCATCACATTCTTTCGCAAGAAACCGGCCCATCTGCTTTATCCGGGACGCGGCCTGTGCGGCCGGATTGTCGTCGCTGATATCGGCATCCGTGCCGACGTTCTGTCGATGATCAAGCCCGCCTGTTTCGAGAACACGCCGGACTATTGGCGCGCGCTGCTGCCCTCGCCCGGCGTGGAGACGCACAAATACACGCGCGGCCACGTCGCCGTGTTTTCCGGGGGTGCGACCGCGACAGGCGCGTCCCGGCTTTCCGCGCTGGCAGCCGCGCGCAGTGGCGCGGGTGCCGTTACCCTGCTCTCTCCGGCGGAATCCCTTGCCGTCAATGCGGCACATCTGACGTCGATCATGCTGAGCCGCTGCGAAACCGACCGCGAGCTGCGGGCATTCCTGAGCAAACGCAAACCCTCGGCCATGGTGCTCGGCCCCGGCTTTGGCATAGGCGCCCGCGCACGGGACATTGCGCTCCTGCTGCTCAAGGAGGAGCTCCATCTGGTATTGGATGCCGACGCGATCACCTCATTTGAAGACAACAGCGCTGCGCTTTTCGCCTCGGCGCGTGGCACCCCGGAAACCCGGCTCGTGCTGACGCCGCATGAAGGAGAGTTCCGGAGGCTGTTCCCCGGGATCGGCGACGGGAATACACCGTCAAAACTCGAACGCGCCCGCGCCGCCGCCAGGCAGGCCCATGCGGTCATCATCTACAAGGGTGCCGACACCGTCATCGCCGCGCCGGACGGCCGGGCCGTGATCAACAGCAATGGCACCCCGCTTTTGGCAACCGCCGGATCGGGTGACGTGCTTTCGGGCGTAACGGCGGGCCTGATGGCGCAAGGCATGCCGCCCTTCGAGGCAGCCTGCGCGGCGGTCCATGTCCACGCGGCGGCAGCCAACGACCTTGGTTTCGGCCTGATTGCCGAGGATCTTCCCGCAGCTGCCGCAAAAGTGATCGGACAATTGCATCGCATCTGACGGCAAGCCGCCTGCGCATGAGACACTATTGAGCGCTTGCGTTACCGGTACGTAGACCGCTCGTCAGGTTTTTTAAATTTCCGGTTTGAATTAACCCTGTCTTTACCTTGATGGGGCACCTTGAGTTCAAGCGCGATTTGTACTGCGTACGCGCTTCCTTAATTTACGGGCGTCATTATTCTGTCGCAATGTCAGGGTAATGCTTCTCGTGTAGCGAATAGCTTGTTTCCATTTTTGACCACGGATGTACTGGCACTGGTGTTGAGGCAAGTTTAGGAAGGTCGGGTAGCTCCCGGCCTTTTGCTTTTTCAGAACTCTTTTTCTTTTCCGCGATCCCATCAAATACTGCGATGGCTGCGATCTAATACGTGACCGTCACAATGATCGTATCGCTGTAAGTACCCGGCGACGGTGTGGCTTGTGGCGGGACCCGGCCATAGACAGTGATACCCTGCGCCGTTCCATCGCCGGTGCGCGCAACCGTATTGGTCGGTATTGTATTTCCCCATGGCACAGTTCGATTTGAATCCTGGTAGAGACCATAGGTAATCGATTGCGCGCCATTGACCATCTTGCGGGCCGTTGGGCTTGTTCCTGTGTTGCCGAGGCTGAGCGAAACCGAGTACGGCACCGTTGGCGTGCAGGTTACGCGCACCTGGCCTGTCTGATCGATATTCGCATTCAACAATCCATTGGGACCAAAGTCGATATTCTGCGCCGTCACTGCGCAGTCATTGGCAAGCGTAATCTGCACCGTGAAGGCTGGAGGAGACGCTGTTGCGCCCGCAGCCGTGGTGCAGCCGTTGCCATCATCATAACGGTAATTGAACGTCGCACTCGCTCCGGTGAAGGTTGAGGTGTAGGGTCCGGCCGGCGCCGTTGCCTGATTGGCCAGCACCTGCCCGTACAACGTAATTGTTGTCGAGCCGCTGCCGAGCAAAGGACCGAGAATCGTCGTGAAGGCGACAAGAAATCCGGGCGGCCGCGCCGCATAGGGCCAGGTTGCCGAGCCCCAGACGATGGAGCGGGCGGCATCCTGATACAGCTGGTAATTGAGCGAATTCGCACCATTCACCATGATGCGTGCACTTGCCGTTGCGCCGCCGCTGCCTTCATTGAGGTTCGGGCAAATCAGCACTTTCTGGCCAAGCGAAAGCAGGCCAGAGCAATTCGCCGTCACGGATGTCATGCTGTTGATTGCACTTCCCGGAATGGTGCTTCCGGCAAAAACCATACTGGGAACAGAGAAGGAGCAGGTTTGCCCCCAGGCGGTGCCTGGCAGGAGTACAGATCCGACAAGCCAGATGAAGCAGACCAGCCAGTTTCTCATGAGCACACCACCTTGCCTAGCTTCACCTGCGTTCCCGGCTGCGGCCGGTAGGGGAACTGCGCCTTGCAACTGCGTCCATCCAGAAGATCGACGCTGATGCTGTTCCGGGCCCGCAGCTTGTCGATGAAGGCTTCGCCGTCATAACCGATGACAAATTCATCCGGTGAACCGTCCAGATGCCCGCGCAGCCCCGCCTCCAGCGGCTTGCCGCCGCTATCGACCAGATCAACGACGGCCGAAGCCGATGTCTTGCTGACATGGAAATCCACCACAACGCCGCTGCGGTCGGCGGGTACAATGATGTTGCGTGTCGATCCGATGCTGGCATCGACCGGCAGGTTTTTGGGGTCGATGGCAACCGTGTTGGGCTCGTAGGAATTCAGGTCCGGCACCAGGATTTTGCCACTGCGATTGGTCTTGCCGACCGGCCGGTTTTCCGACAGAACCTCGACATCCGGTGCGCCGACATCGACCACGGCAAAGGCATCGTTGATACGGTTGGTGGCGAATACGCCGCCGGCTGCCGCGGCAAGAGCACCGTCAATCTGGACGCTCGCGCGGGTATTGCCATCAAACTGTTCGACATCCCCCTGCACCCGTGCATAGCGTCCGCGGTAGCTCGCGGAGGCCAACCGGTCAGGATTGTTGCCTTCCCGGGTCCTCAGCCGCCAACCGTAGCTGCCCTCTTCAAGCTGCTCCGATTTGGCGACATCGACAACGCCGGAGACACCATCCGCAGTCTGCTCGACGCCGGTTGAAACCGTGATGTTGTTGTCGAAGGGAATCGTCAGTCCGGCAAAGACGCCAAAACTGTCGCTGTTTTCCAGATCGGTAAAGGCCGTCGCATAGAATGAACTGTTCTTGAAAATCGACTGGGTATACGAGGCTCCGACGATGCGGTTCCGATCGCCATTGGCCGATTCAATCTGCGTGAAGGACAGATTGAGATTGGAACGGTCGAACGGCCCCGGCCCCGACACGGTCACCTGGGCCAGCGAGCGCGGCACACGCGGGCTGAAAATCGCAACGCCTGTCGGATCGAAAACCGCCAGTTGCCGCGTATCGGCGGAAACCGAGGCGGCATCGTCATAGTTGCCGAAAGCCTGCTGCATCCGGGCGAAAACCGTATAGCTGTGATAGCTGAGTTCCACCGAGCCGTTGATAAGAAAGCCCGTGTCGCCGGCATGACTGCTGCCGGCAACAGCCAGCGAACTGACGCCATAGCCGCCGATGGGAAACGCCATGCCGACGCCGCCATTCAGCAGATCGACGCCGCCTTCAAAATGCCCTTCCAGCGTCAGCCAGTCGGCGACACCGTAGCGGGCCGTGGCAAACCCCATCGCGTCGCCGACATAATCATCGGATTCCGTACCGAAATTCCGCCGCGGAAAACCCGCTTCGGCAGAAAAATCCAGCAGTCCCTTCTGCAGCAGCAAATTGGATGAATAGAACGGCAAGGTGGTCTTTGTCTCGCGGCCAAGCGTATCGCGCACCACCACCTGCGCTTGTCCCGCGCCGGTAAACACCGGAAAATTCGTCACCTGAAACGGACCCGACGGTACCGTACCGCTATAGGTCTTGACGTTCTGGGTGTAGACCTCGAGCGTCGAGGGAACCGCGGCAGACCCGGATATGACCGGTATGGGGATGGTGACCAGATCCGAACGCAGGTGGAAATTGCGCTGTACCTGCAGGCCGCCCAGATAGACCGGCCGCGTCCACTGCAGACCGCCGGAAATGAAATCACCCGCCCGGTAGGTGATCAGCCGCTCCGCGTCGGAGTAGGTGTAGGTCGTGTTGAGACGCTTGAACCCCTGAAAATCCGTGTCGCTCGCACTTGATGTGAAGGATTGCGTCAGCGTGCCGAACGGGCTGAAAAAGCGGGCATCGAAACCGCCGGAAATGCCCTGAAACGGCTTTGCATTGCCCTTGAATAGATTGTCGCTGCTGGCAAAAAGCGAGTAGTTCAGGACTGCGCCGTAACTGGATTGCGGCTTGGGACGGTCCTCGTCGGACTTTGGATTGAGATCAACCACTTTGGCCGCGCGCGCATTGTCATCGGTGGTGATGTAAAGCCGCTGATTTTCCGCATCGACGCGATACTGCACATTCGGCAGGCGATCAACCCGGATCGAGCCATCCGCGGCCTTCGCTTTGGCCACCGGCTTCAGTCCCACATCCGTCAGTTCCTGCGGGCTTACCGCGAGGCCTCCATCCTCCAGCTGGTGGAAGGCGCCGACCAGACCGGTCGGCTCATCATTGATGAAGACCTCGAGATAGAGATCCTGGGGGATACCGGGCTGTGGCGCGGTCTGCTCCACGTCTTGAGCATTGGTTTCCTGTGCCCGTCCAGAGGTAAGAATACACGGGCCTATGCAGAGTGCCACAACAAGACTAGCGGCCGTTGACCGCAACGTTGACATCAAGCGGTCCAGAATCGCTTTGCGCCTTCATGGAAACAGCACCGGATGATACGGACTTGCCGCCGCCAACCGGCCATTCCATGGAAGCGCCGCCCAGGACATAACCAACCAACCCCTTCCTCATCGCGATTTCACGGCCGTTTTGGATCAATTGCAGCTCGGAGAGGCGTAGTCGCGTATCGCCATTGTTGCGGGCGGCAAGGACAAGCCCGTTGCCGGAGCGCTTGATTGTCCAGGCCACTTTGGGCGCGGAAGCATCGGGTCCCTTGAAGAACACCGGAATGGAATAGCGCACGACCAGAGTGACCGTGCCGGACTTGCGGCGGGCAGGATCGGGCAATTCATCCACGATGACCCGGTAACTTTCCTCCCGCGTGACCGGCTTTTTACTGACCCGGATAACCCGAACGAGATAATCCTTGTTGGCGGACAAAGCCGTCGATGGCGGACTGACAACCACATCGTTGGTGGGTTCGAGCTGCTCGACGCCGTTTGTCTGCGTCCAGCGAAAGACCCGTATCTGCACGTTGATCGGCCGTTTTGCCTCGTTTGTCAGCGTCAGCACGGCCGCGCTTCCCGGCGCTATCATTTCCAGATTAGTCGGGGCCACACGCAGCGAAGTCGCTGTGGCGCTACCGCAAAACAGCACAAGGAGCCCCATCGCTCCTATGCCTTTAAGCATGGATCGCATCCTGTCCACCTCCATATGTTATTCTCAGTAAGTGACCGTCACCGTGATCGTATCGGTGTAGGCGCCGGGCGCCGGTGTTGTCTGGACGGGAACCCGCCCATAGACCGTATAGGATTGCGCCGCGCCGCTACCTGACGCTGAAACCGTATCGGTACCGACGGTCTGCCCCCACACGGTGGTTCTGTTGGTATCGGAATAGAGGGTATAGTTGACCAGCGCGCCGCCGGTCCCCGTCATCTTGCGCGAAGCGACCGTTGCACCGGTGCCCAATCCGGCACTCAACCCGATATTGTAAGGCGTCGTGTTGGTACACTGTACGGAAAGCGTGGTGGACGCATCGTCATTCGCCGCGATCACACCCACGGCAGTGAAGGTCAATGTGGTGGCACTGACAAAAACACAGGATGCCTGAATGGTGATCTGGACCGTGAAACTTCCCGTTGCCGTGGCGGCCAATGCCGGATTGGAAAGGCCAAGCAAAGCGGCTAGCCCGACTGTCGTGAAATTGCGCACCGAATATCCGAAACTCATTCATCCTCCTCAAGGTTTGCTTGCCGCCGGCAAGCACCTCCGATTCTCTATAAATGACTCAGTAGCTCTCAACCCCATAATACTTAAGTATTACATCTTTAAAAGAACTTATCGAACAGTCGACAACATTGCTCATCTTTCGCAGCATCTGTCGCAATTTGTACTATCATGCAAAAAGCGACACTTTATTTCCAAAAAGTTGTGATTTTACGTTGCATCAAAAGATTAGGTTTATTCATTGATAAAATTACATATTTCCGTCTATTGCATTTTATTTCGCTATCGAAGTAATTTCTTATGAATACAGCAAGCAACAAATGTACATGATATATTCTGCAACATAAGCGTCATGATATTTTCATTTCCCGCGTCATCATTGCGGTCGCGCGTCGCGAAATGATTGTCTTGACGGTGAAATCGATAGAATCAAAATTACCCGGAAATTTACTTTTGGTGGTCCAGATAAATACGCGTGTTCTGCTGCCGTCGCAGTTCATCCGCTGAAATGATCCATCGCCGGCAATGCGGGACGTCGGCGTAAAACTCCGTTTCGCCGCCCAATTGCAGCGCTATACTGCATCGTGATGAATTGCTCTTGAACATTTGTTTTTTGGCGGCAAAGATTGCGCCGGAAGCATGAAAGACCGCGACATGGCACAGCAAGGAATACCCACGTCATCCGACCCTCTGGCACAGCTGAAATGGCTGACACCGGAAAATGTCGGCGCGGCGCTCAAGGGCCTGCCTTTGAAGGTTCAGGCCGCTCTCAGAGCCGCAGCGCACCTCCCCCGCGGCACGCTGACCATCACCACCCCCGACCAACGGGTGTTCAAGGTGGGCGGCAAAGGCTCCGGTCCCGATGCGGCATTGGTGCTGCACAACTGGAATTTGCCGCGCCGGGCCTTTTCGGCCGGGACGATCGGCGTGGCGGAATCCTACATGGACGGCGACTGGGAAAGCCCCGATGTGACCACGTTCCTCGAGCTGTTTGTCATCAACCAGCAGATCGGCGAACACATTGCCGGCGGAGCGAACTGGTTCGCCAACACCGTGCAGCGATTGCGTCACTGGCTGAACGAGAACACGCGCTCGCGCTCGCGCAAGAATATCTCTGCGCACTATGATCTCGGCAACGCCTTCTATCGCGAATGGCTGGACCCGACGATGACCTATTCCTCCGCATTGTTTGCCGAAGGGGCCAATGACCTTGAAAGTGGGCAGACCGCGAAGTATCGCGCGCTTGCCCGCAATATCGGCATCACCAGGGACAGCAGGGTGCTCGAAATCGGCTGCGGCTGGGGCGGTTTTGCCGAGTTTGCGGCGCGCGAGATCGGCGCCCGTGTCACTGGTCTGACCATCAGCCGCGAACAGTTCGATTTTGCGACGGAACGGATGCGCAAGGCCGGCCTTTCCGACAGGGTTGAAATCAAGTTCCAGGACTACCGCGACGAGACCGGCCAATACGATCATATCGCCTCGATCGAAATGTTCGAGGCCGTCGGCGAGAAATACTGGCCGGTCTTTTTCGGCAAGGTGAAGGAATGCCTCGCCCCCGGCGGCAGTGCCGGCATGCAGATCATCACGATCAACGAGAACTCGTTCGAACGCTATCGCAAGCGTCCCGATTTCATCCAGCGCTATGTATTTCCCGGCGGCATGCTGCCGACACCGGCCCGTTTGAAGACGCTTGGCAAGGATTTCGGCCTCAACCTCTATCGCGAGACCATCTTTCCGCAGGATTATGCCCGCACGCTTGCCGAATGGCGCGCGCGCTTCTGGGACTCATGGGACAAACTCAAGCATCTTGGCTTCGACGTCCGCTTCAAAAAGCTATGGGAGTTTTACCTCTTCTATTGCGAAGCGGGTTTCAGATCGGAATATATCGACGTACGACAGGTGTTTTACAGATCATGACAGAGATCTCGCTCAATGAAATTTTCGAGCGCATCTGGGCGCTGGCGGATGCATTGCACCTGCCGGAATTGACCCAGAGCACCCACCACGGCACACCGTCGCTGAAAGCCAGGAATGCGTTCCTGGGGCGGCTCCGGGATGTGGACACATTCGCCATCCATTGTCCGCTGGAGGAAAAGCCGCTCCTGATGGAAAGCGCGCCGAACATCTATTTCGAGACCGATCACTACAAGGGCTGGCCATATATTCTGATCCATCTCGATACCATTTCCGACGCGGAACTTGCGCACCGCATCCGGCTCGCCTGGCTGGCAAAAGCGCCAGCCAAGCTCAAAAGGCTCGTCGAATCTACAGCGTGATGCGGTAGCGGGTGAAACCGTTTTCCCCGTCGCCCGCGTCCTCGATTTTCACGGCTTTCACATCGGCGAGGAAATTCTTGCCCTTCGGACCGGATTCGAACACCACTGAGGCACCCTTCACCGGAGCGAATTTCCAGTTGTCATCAGCCGATGGGTTGATGGTTTTCTGGTCGATGATGTAGCGCACGATCACGTCGCGATTGGTGTCAGGCGCAACGAAGATGACCTTGCTCTCGTTGATGCCGGGGAAATTGCCGCCACCGCCTGCCCGGTAGTTATTCGTCACCACGACAAATTTCTGCGCCGGATCAATCGGTTTTCCATCGAAGGTCAGGTTGACGATGCGGTTGCTCTGCGCATGTGCGAGTTCACCCTTCGCGCCATATTTCGCCGGCTGCGACAAATCGATCTGATAGGACACGCCGTCGATGACGTCGAAATTGTAAGAAGGGAAACTGGTGTCGATCAGCGGCTGGTCCGGCTTGCCCGGCTCGATGGTCTTGAAAATGCCCGATGACATTTCCAGCCATTCCTTCACATCCGCCCCGGTGATGGCAACCGCACGCACCGTGTTGGGGTAGAGGTAGAGATCCGAGACATTCTTGATGGCGATATCGCCGGCCGGCACATCCGTATAATAGTCGGCACCGCCGCGACCACCCGCCTTGAAGGGTGCGGCTGCGGACAGCACCGGCCAATCCTTCCACTGCGTGTCTTTCAGCATGTCCTTGATGTACCAGGTCTGCGCATTGGAGACGATCTGCACCGACGGATCATCGGCGACCAGCGCAAAGTAGGAATAAAGCGGTGCGGAGGTCTTGCCCACCGGGCGGCGGACATAGGCGAGCGTTGCCTCATGGTCGGCCTTCGCGGCTTCCAGAACGTCCGGACGGCTTTCGACCAGCGGCTTGACCGCCTTTTCAACACGCTCGTAGATCGGGCGCGCCTCGGTGGTGAAATCGGCAACTTTCCACTTGTCGCCGTCACGCTCGAGCAGAAGGTCGATCAGCCCCATATGCGAGCCCCAGAACCCGGCCATGACAGCGGGCTTGCCCTGCAGCGTCCCCTTCTTGACGTCGACGCCCTCAATACCGGCAAAGTCCTTCGGATCAGGGAAGACCAGATGCTGGTGCCCGGTGACGACGGCATCGATGCCGTCAACGCCCGCCACATAGAGCGAGGCATTTTCCATGCCGCTGCTCTGACCCGCCGCAATGCCGGAATGCGACAGCGCAACGATGATATCGGCGCCCTCGGCTTTCATCTTCGGTACCCAGGCTTTGGCGGCCTCGACGATATCGCGCGTCACAACCTTGCCCTTGAGGTTCTGCGCATCCCACAGCGTGATCTGCGGCGGGACAAAGCCGATAAACCCGACCTTCACAGGCAGTTTCTGCCCGGCTCCGTCGGCAATCTCGTACTGCTTGATCAGGTAAGGCTTCATGTAGAGCGGATCGTCGGTTGGCGTTGCCGCCAGTTCGCCCTTGACCAGATTGGCGCAGACATAGGGATATCCGGCCCCCGCCAGAACCTTGTCCATGTAATCGAGACCGTAATTGAACTCGTGATTGCCCAGCGTTCCCACTTCGTAGCCGATGGTGTTCATCGCCTTGATGATCGGATGGACGTCACCGGCCTTCATACCCTTTTCATAGGCGATGTAATCCCCCATCGGATTGCCCTGTAGGAAATCGCCATTGTCCACGACAATCGAATTGGTCGATTCGGCGCGGATTTTTGCGATGATCGATGCCGTGCGGGCGAGCCCCATCGTGTCGTTCGCCTTGTCGGCATAATAATCATAGGGGTAGACGTTCACATGCAGATCGGTGGTCGCCACGATGCGCAGATGCGCCTGCGAAGCCGCTGCCATGGCCGAAAACGGGTGGAGGATTGCCACGGCCCCGGCTGCGGCCGTGCTTGCCAGGAAGGAACGGCGGGTGAGAGCGGATGACGATTCTTGCATGACGAGGCTCCAGGGCAAGGGATGATGAGCGGCTTTTTAGCGGGCGAGGATCACCGAATTATGATGAGTTTGTCACGGCCTTTCGCGGTCAGCAATCAGCTTCCGGCGATTTCAATGAGCGCGGTCTCGACACCGAGACCGGTGCGGTCCGCCACCTCGCGCAAGGCAAAGGATGAATTGATCTTGGTGACGTGCGGCATCGCCGAAAGCCAGAACTTGTGGATCCGTTCGTAATCCTCGAGATCCTTGGCTGCAATACGCAGGAGATAATCGTACTCGCCCGACATGAGGTAGCAGACAAGCACATTGGGGCAGCGGCGCACAGCCGTCTCGAATTCGCGCAATTGTTTGTCGGCCTGGCCCGAGAGGGATATATTGACGATCACCGTAACCGGGTGACCGAGCATCTTGTTGGAGAGACGTGCGTGGTAGCCGCGGATGACACCCGTCTTCTCCAGAATATCCAAGCGGCGTGAACAGGCGGACTGTGACAGCCCGACCTTTTCCGCCAGCGTTGCATTCGACATGCGGCCATCCTTTTGCAGGCAATCAAGGATAGCGATATCAATCCTGTCCAGCGACATTGTTCGATCTTTCTTCGACAAAGAACCAATTTGGCGCAAGAATATTCGAAAAATTGCATGCCGTCGATATTGCTTAGCAAGGACATGCGAAGCGATTCATGATGTCATACGCACCGCAAAAGGGAACTTTGAGTAGACTCTAGAGGAGGCGCAAATGCGTGTAGGCTGCCCGAAAGAAATCAAAAACCATGAATATCGCGTCGGTCTCACTCCGGGGGCCGTACGCGAATACATCGCCCACGGCCATACGGTCATTATCCAGTCCGGAGCTGGAGCAGGAATAGGCGCCGACGACGGAGCCTATCAGGCGGCTGGCGCCAAGATCGTCAAAACCGCCGAAGAAGTCTTTCAGCAATCGGACATGATTGTGAAAGTGAAGGAGCCCCAGCCGTCCGAATGGGCGCAGCTGCGCGAAGGCCAGCTCCTCTACACCTATCTCCACCTCGCCCCCGATCCCGAACAGACCAAAGGCCTGCTGGCTTCCGGCGTCACCGCCATTGCCTATGAAACCGTCACGGATGATCGCGGCGGCCTGCCGCTGCTCGCGCCCATGTCGGAAGTGGCCGGACGTCTTGCCATTCAGGCAGGCGCCACAGCGCTGCAGAAGGCCAATGGCGGACGCGGCGTGCTGCTCGGCGGCGTGCCCGGCGTTCTGCCTGGCAAGGTCACCATCATCGGCGGCGGTGTTGTCGGCATCAATGCGGCACAGATGGCTGCCGGTCTCGGCGCCGATGTAACCATTCTCGATCGCTCGATCCCGCGCCTGCGCCAGCTCGACGATCTGTTCCATGGCCGCATCCACACCCGCTATTCCACCATCGAAGCGCTCGACGAGGAAGTGTTCTCCGCCGATATCGTGGTGGGCGCGGTCCTCATCCCTGGCGCAGCGGCCCCCAAACTGGTCACCCGCGAAATGCTGTCCGGCATGAAAAAGGGCGCCGTGATCGTCGATGTCGCCATCGATCAGGGTGGCTGCTTCGAAACATCCCATGCCACGACGCATTCCGAGCCGACCTACGAAGTCGACGGCATCATCCACTATTGCGTGGCCAACATGCCGGGCGCAGTCCCGGTCACCTCGGCGCATGCGCTGAACAACGCCACGCTGCAATATGGCCTGCAGCTGGCGGACCGCGGCGTCAAGGCATTGGTCGACAATCCGCATCTGCGCAACGGTCTGAACGTTCACAAGGGCCGCATCACCAACCAGGCCGTCGCCGAAGCGCTTGGCCTCGAAATGGTGGAAGCCAAGGCCGTTCTCGCGGCCTGAAGCTGGCATCGCAAAAAAGAAAAGCCCGGGTTTTGCCCGGGCTTTTTCTTGAGCAGTATTCAGACAACCCAGTCGGCTTCGTGCATCTCGATGCGGCACTGGAAGCAATTGTTCCTTGCCGACCGCATGTGCACATAGGCCACGTCATCCCGCTGCAGCAGTTCGGCCGCCCGCGCGGGAATAGTATCGGTGGGGATCACGCCGCCGGTGCCATAGACAATCCGGTCCTGACGGGAATAGCCGCGCAGGATGTAGTCGCGCGTCTTGCGGAACATATCGGGCATATCCGCTGTCTCCGCATAGCGTTCGCATGCTTCCGCATGCAGGAAGATCGGCCCCGTTTCCGCGTAGGGTTGCGGTGCGGGGAACGGCCTGTGCGACAGGATGAGATATTTGTCGCCGGCTTTCACGTTCTGCAGGCAGTGGCGGCACGGCGTGCCGTCGCCATCGGAAACATGCGTCTCCGGTGTCTGGCCGTTCGCATCCGCACCGCCCGCCTGATAGTGGCGGGCCAGTGTCGTCGGCATTGCAATAAAGCGGATCGTGCTCATGGGAATCTCCTTCGTTGACCCGAAGCAAACACCCAAATCTGCCTGCGAACCACCCGATTCCTGCCGGTGTCAGCACTCACCAGCTGCCATCGGGCCCATCGGTGTTCAGCGACAAGTGCCGCCAGAGTTCCAGTTCCGCCTGCAGGCTGGCAAACTTCACGGCGGCTGCGTTGACTGCCATTGCGCCAGCGGCAAAGCGCAGTGGCGGCTTGGCTTCATTGGTCAGCAGCACCATGGCGTCGGCAAGCTTGGCCGGATCGCCCGGCTGCGAGCCGTTGCGGCTTTCGAAGGCCGCCCGCTGGCTGGCCCGCCGGTCATCATAATCGGCAATCGCATTGGCGTCGCCGATGCGCAGTGAATCGCCGGTGAGAAAATCCGTGCGGAAAGGCCCCGGCTCGACGATGGTTACAAACAGGCCGAACGGCGCAATTTCAAGCGCCAGCGATTCCGAAAAGCCTTCAAGAGCGAACTTGCTTGCACTGTAAAGCGAGCCAAATTCGCCGCCACGCAGTCCTGCGATCGAGGAAATGTTGAAGATGTGGCCCTTGCGGGCGGCACGCATCACCGGCAGCACGGCCCAGATGACATTGAACACCCCATGCACGTTTGTCGCAAACTGCGTGTTCACCGTTTCGGCGGTGTTCTCCTCGAAAAACCCGAGCTGGCCGTATCCCGCATTATTGACGAGCACGTCAATCAATCCGAAGCGCGCCAGTGCCGCCTGTACGGCGCTGTGCGCCTGACCGGCGTTTGTGACATCCAGCTCAACCGGCAGCATCTGTTCACGCTCCGGTCCGAGCGCCTCGATGACAGCGCTTTTTCTGCGGCCTGATGCAACCACGCGGTCTCCCGCCCGTAACGCCGCCTTGGCGATCTCGACACCCAAACCGCGCGTGGCACCTGTGATAAACCATGTTTTCTGCATTTTGGTCTCCATTGATTGCATCGGATGGAACCACGCCGCCGCCAAAACCCGGTAGATCAATGCGCGCATCTTCTTGCACGATCCTCTCAATCCAGAGCGGATTGTGCGTCGCACGCTTGCATCAGCGCCTGTGCATTGCTTGAATGGGGCATGGAGCCGCTTGCCGAAATCAGTGCCCTCATCGCTCGCCATACCGGTCGAGATGGCCAAGCCATGCCGCTTCCCGGCATCCGGCTGCTCAGTTCCAGCATTCCAACTGAACCCATCAACGGCTTTTATGAGCCGGCCTTTGCCCTGGTCGCGCAAGGAGCAAAGCGGACGATGGTGGGCAACAGAGTGTTTGAATATGGTGCTGGCCAATATCTTGTTGTCTCGCTTGGCCTGCCCATTGCCGGCCATGTCATCAAAGCAAGCCATGAAGAGCCGTATCTCGCCTTCCGGTTAAGCCTCAATCCGGCAGTGATCGCCGCGCTTCTGCTTGAGGCGTCGGCTGGCAATCACACTGGCAGCGTGGCCCAGGGGCTTGCAGTCAGTACAGCGCCGCCCGAGATCATTGATCCGGTTGCGCGGCTGTTACGGCTGCTTGACAGGCCCGGCGATCTCGCCGTTCTTTGGCCGATGCTGGAGCGGGAAATTCTCTGGCGTCTCCTCACCGGGGAACAGGGCAGCAGCGTGCGCCAGATTGGCCTTGCCGACAGCCGTCTTTCCCAGATCAACCGGGCCATCCGCTGGATACGGACCCACTATGCCGAGATTTTCCACATAGAAGACCTCGCAGGGATCGCCGGGATGAGCGCCTCGTCCTTTCACCGGCATTTCCGGGCAATCACGGCCATGAGCCCGCTGCAGTATCAAAAGCAGATCCGCCTGCAGCAGGCCCGCGCCTGGCTGGTGGCGGAATCACGCGACGTTGCCTCTGTCGGCTTCGCTGTCGGCTATGACAGCCCGTCGCAGTTCAGCCGGGAATACCGCCGACTGTTCGGGGTGCCGCCGGGTAAGGACACCACGCGGTTGCGATCCGTCTCTCCCCCCGAGACCGGTCTGGCATAGGCGGGTGCGAGAACCCGCCAATCTGCCGACTATTGTATAACTGTGATTTTGAACGTGCAGTCGTCGAAGCACTCGGTTTCTACGGCAACTTAACGAATGAAATCGGTAACGCGGCGGATGGTGACCCGGCGATTGCGCCAGTCCTCATATTCCGTTTGAACCAGAAGATATTCTTCGCCATATCCCACCGTTTCAAGCGCGCGCGGCGGAATGCCGAAATAACGCACCAGATCGCGCTTAAGGGATTCGGCCCGCTGCTCGGACAGGATCTGATTGGATTCGTACGAGCCCACGGCGTCCGTATGGCCTTCGATGAGGAAAACTTCGCCGCGACGACGGCGCAGCACCCGTTGCAGACCGTCGGCAATGCGCTCCACCTTGTCACGCTCCGAACGGGGAATGACAGCAGAGCCAAAGGCAAAATTGATCGACTGGATATCGATGGACGGCGCATAGCGGCGCAGTTCCGGCCGGCGCTTGAACTCCCGCACCGTCACCCGGCGCTCTTCCGGCACACGCATGCGCGGGGCAGCTTCCAGCCGCCGCTCGATCTCGGCTGCACTCGGCATCTGGCGTGATTGCGCCAATGCGGGCGCGGCAACGGTTGCGGCGACAAGACCGAGCAGCAGGCCACGGCGATTGATCATGGGTGTATTCTCCTTTCCAGACCGGCAGTTTGCACGGCATCAATTATCGAAGGAGAGATAGCGCAGTAAAAATGAAGCGTACATGAACGGGTCGTGCCGAAGTTCAACGTTACAGCCAGGCCTCGATTTCCGCATCGGCGAAGCCGACGGGATTGAACCCCATGCGCTGATACATTTGCAGGGCACGCGGACTGTCGAGCGTGTTGGTCTCGATGATGACCTTTTCCGGGCTGCTCATCCACGCCGTGACGATGGCTTCGCTCAGGAAGAATTTTGCAAGACCCCGCCCCTGAAACTCCGGCACAAGGCCGAAATAAAGGATTTCCGCCACACCCGGCTCCTGATTGAGCACCAGCTCAAAAAAGCCGGCAGGCGAGCCGTCCACATAAAACACATGGATTTCAACCGAATCCCGGTGAATGGCGGCAGCCAATGCTTCATCGCTGAGGTTCCGGTGCACAAACCAGTGATGCGGTTTGCCGACCTGCTCGTAAAGAAAGCGATAAAACGGCAGGGATATCCGCTTGGCCGACATGATCGCCAGTTTGAAGCTGGCTGGCGTCGGAATGGAATAGACCGGCCGGTTGGTCATTTCCAGCAGGGTCACGCGCGTCTTCAGTATTTTGGGCTTTGCGGCCTCGGTCATCGCTCTGCTTCACCGGTTGCAACCGGCGTATCCTTGTGTGCACCCCACTCGCTCCACGATCCGTCGTAGAGGATATTGTCCTTGTGCCCGAGGGATTCAAGCGCCAGCGTGATCACGGCGGCCGTGATGCCTGAGCCGCAACTGGTGACAATGGGACGCGAAAGATCGACACCCGCATCATCCAGAACCTGCCGCAGACCGGCGATATCCTTCAGATAACCCTTGTCCGCCAATGTCGAGGACGGCACGTTGCGCGCACCCGGCATATGGCCGGAGCGAAGCCCTGCGCGCGGCTCCGGGTCCGTGCCGACAAAGCGGCCTGCCGCCCGCGCATCGGCAATCTGGCGTGATCCCGTATCGACGATCGTGCGCATGTCGGCAAAACTCGCGACCTTGTCCGCCTGAAAATCCGCGATGAAAGCCGATGGCGCGATCTTTGTGACGCCGCTGGTGACCGGCCGGCCATCCGTCTTCCAGTTATCGAAGCCGCCATCCAGGACAAAGACATTCTTTGCGCCCATGACGCGCAGCATCCACCAGACGCGCGGTGACGTGTTCATGCCGGGCCCATCATAGACGACGATCGTATCGCTGTTGGTGATGCCCATGCTGCTGACCGCCGCCGCGAAAGCTTCCGGCTTTGGCAACGTGTGTGGCAGGGACGATTCCGGATCCGACAGTTTTTCATGATCGAAGAACACCGCGCCGGGAATATGCGCGGTCTTGTACTCGCCCTCCGCGTCGCGGTTGAGAAACGGGAAATACCACGACGCATCGAGAATGCTCAGGCCCGGCTGGCCCAACCGCTCCTGCAACCAGTCGGGTGAAACCACAAAAGCGCTCTTGTCAGCCACGGTCATTCTCCTTCCGGCGAGGCACCGAAGCGGATACGGAACCGCCGGTTTTCCTTGCCCTTCTTTTCTATCTTTCCGATATGGATCACGCCGACTTCGCCTGTTGTTGCCACATGCGTTCCGCCGCAAGGCTGCGAGTCGATGGATGCATCCTTGCCGATGCAGACAAAGCGGATGCGCCCGGTGCCTGTCGGCGGGCGCACGTTCTTCGACTTGATCAGACCCGGATTGGCCGCAAGCTCTTCATCGGTAATCCAGCGCGTAAAAATCGGATGGTTGGCATTGACCAGTTCCATCAGTTTTTTCGTCACGTCCTCCTTGGTCACCCCGGCATCCGGCAGGTCGAAGTCAACCCGGCTGTCATCCTCGGCAACGGAAGCACCGGTGATCGGGAACGGGCAGACAACGCTGAGCAGATGGCAGGCGGCGTGCATGCGCATGAGCTTGTAACGCCGCTCCCAGTCGATACGCAGGGCGAGCTTTTCGCCGATGGCAGGCACCGGCTGCTCTGGCGCTGGCACGTGGATGATTTCTTCCTTGCTTTCGCCCGTCACTGTCGCGGCAATGGCAATCGTGCTGCCGTCGGCCCGCACGAACACGCCGGTATCGCCGGGCTGCCCGCCTGACGTGGCATAGAAAATCGTCTGGTCCGTGAGAATGCCGCCGCGCTCATTGATCGCGAGGACAGTCGCCTCGATTTCCTTCAGATAGGAATCGTCGCGGAAAAGTATCGTCGTATCGTATGCCATCAGTGATTGCCTTCAAACGGAACGGATATGGCCGTCTTCGCTTCCATCCAGCGCGGTACCGGCAGATCTTTGGAACGCAGGAATTCAGGATTGAACATTTTTGACTGGTAGCGATTGCCGTAGTCGCAGAGGATCGTGACGATGGTGTGGCCCGGACCAAGGTCGCGCGCCAGACGGATAGCACCGGCAATATTGATTCCGGACGAACCGCCCAGGCAAAGCCCCTCTTCCGTCACCAGATCAAACACCACATCCAGCGCATCCGCATCGGGTATCTGATAGGAAAAGTCCGGGGTAAAACCTTCCAGATTGGCGGTCACGCGGCCCTGCCCGATACCTTCCGTGATCGAGCTGCCTTCGGCCTTGAACTCGCCCGATGTGTAGTAGGAATGAAGCGCTGCCCCCAGCGGATCGGCAAGACCGATCTTGATGTCCTTGTTGCGCGCCTTGAGCCCGGCTGCCGTTCCCGCGAGGGTTCCGCCGGAACCAACGGCGCAGATGAAGCCGTCGACCTTGCCATTGGTATCGCGCCAGATTTCCGGCGCGGTCGTTTCCACATGCGCCAAACGATTGGCAACATTGTCGAACTGGTTGGCCCAGACCGCACCATTCGGCTCGGTCTTTGCCATCTGTTCGGCAAGGCGGCCGGAGACTTTCACATAATTGTCGGGGTTCCTGTAAGGGACAGCGGGAACCTCGACCAGTTCAGCCCCGAGCAGCCGCAGGGCGTCCTTCTTTTCCTGGCTTTGTGTCTCCGGGATAACGATGACCGTGCGGTAACCCAGGGTCTTGGCGACCATGGTCAGGCCGATGCCCGTATTGCCCGCCGTGCCCTCGACGATGACGCCGCCCGGACGCAGCAGGCCGCGATTTTCCGCATCGCGGATGATATAGAGCGCCGCCCTGTCCTTGACCGACTGTCCCGGGTTCAGAAATTCGGCCTTGCCGTAAATATCGCACTCGGTCAAAGCCGATGCCTTGCTCAGGCGGATAAGCGGCGTGTTGCCGATGGCATCGATCACTGAATTCAACATGGGCCAAGTCCTCATTCTGCTTGGCCTGAACCTATTTGCCCGCAGCACACCATTCAAGCACCGAATGGCAGAAAGTCATGCAAATGCAGGTCTTTATTTCCCGGCATTGCCGCATCACGGCAAGCCGATGCCAACAAAAAGGCCGCCGGTACGATGTACCGGCGGCCTGATTGATTCTTTGTCGCGAGGTTTAGGCTGCCTTGGCGCCGAAGCTCTTGCGCTTGTTGCGGCGCATCGGGCGTTTCTGCGCCGGGGCGCCGCCATCATTGCTCCAGACCTTTTCGCCGCGCGGTTCGCGTGGCTTGCCGGGTGCCTGACCGCGATGCGGCTTCTTGGCCGGTGCGCCATTGCCGCCTTCGCGGCGTGCCGGACGCTGATCATTGCTGGCAACACGTGCCGGCAGGCTCGACAGATCAATCGGCGAATCGGCAAGCGGCAGACGCATGCGTGTGACGCGCTCGACGGCCTTGAACTTGGATGCTTCTTCAGCCGGATCGTAAAGGGTGATCGCATTGCCCGATGCGCCGTTGCGGCCGGTGCGGCCGATACGGTGCACATAGCTTTCCGGCTCATCCGGCAGGTCGAAATTGATCACGTGGCTGATGCCGACGACATCGATGCCGCGCGCGGCAATGTCGGTAGCAACCAGAACACGAACCGAACCGTCCTTGAAACCGTTGAGGGCGCGCTGGCGGGCGTTCTGCGACTTGTTGCCGTGAATGGCAGCCACATCATAGCCGTCCTTCTCCAGAACACGGGTGACGGCATCGGCACCATGCTTGGTACGGGTGAAGACGATGACCGAAGACAGCGTTTCGTCCTTCAGCATGGCCGACAGGACCTGCTTCTTCTGCTTGGTCGGGATCATGTGCACGACCTGCTTGATCTCGGCAGCGGTGGTGCCCTGCGGCGCCACTTCCACGCGGATCGGGTTGCGCAGCAGGCTTTCAGCCAGCGTTGCCACTTCCTTCGGCATGGTTGCGGAGAACAGCGCGGTCTGGCGGTCCTTGTGCGTACCCTTGGCAATGCGCTTCACATCATTGATGAAGCCCATGTCGAGCATGCGGTCGGCCTCATCAAGCACAAGCCAGCGTGTTTCCGACAGGTCAATGCGGTTGTCGCGCACCAGATCGGTCAGGCGGCCGGGTGTGGCGATGAGAACGTCAACGCCGCCCTGCATCTTGTTGATCTGCGCCACGCGCGACACGCCGCCGAGCACGAGCGCGGTTGAAATATGCGCGCCCTTCGAGAGCTTGCGGACCGTTTCTTCGATCTGCACGGCAAGTTCACGGGTGGGTGCGAGGATAAGCGCACGGGCAGTCTTGCCCTTGCGCTTGTCGCCGATGGTCAGGATCTTCTGCAGGATCGGCAGGCTGAACGCCGCCGTCTTGCCGGAGCCCGTCTGGGCGATGCCGAGAATGTCCTGACCGGCGAGCTGTGCCGGGATAGCCTGTTGCTGGATGGGCTTGGGAGTAGCCATTCCAGCTGCCTCGACTGCTTTCAGCAGGATGGCATTCAGACCCATGGCGGCAAAGCCGGTGTTTTCAATATTTTCCAATTCAATCTTCTTTCATTGGCCAGACGCGATGGGAATCACGGGCCATAAACACATCACAGGGCGCAACCTGCATGTAACATATTCGGGATGAACGACGAGACGCGGGGAACCCTTCGGTTCCATGCGACTTGCGCAGCCGTGCCTGTGACAGTGTGCCAGCAGGTCTTAGACGCCACGAAGTCCGCAATCGGAAGACCGGAGTGTCCGGTCCAAGCGCCTGACTGGCATATGGGCCCTCTTGGGCAAAAAAGCAAACGATTTTATTGTGCGCCGCAAAATAGCGCTTTCGGTGAAACGATTCATCCGGCCAAAGTCAGTGGCTCGTCCGGGCGCCCGGCAGTCAGGTTGCCGCTGTAGAGCGCGGCAATGAGATCGGACTGGGTGACCATGCCGACAAGTTTGTCATTGTCGTCGGCAACAGGCAAATGATGCAGCCCCCTGTCCGCCATGGCCGGCACGAGGTCCGTCACCAGTGTCTGCGGACGGACGAACTGCACCTCGCTCGTCATGATATCGGCGACCGTGCGGTGCGCCCGGCGATCCAGCTTGACGGCGCGGCGGAGGCGGCGTGCCAGACCGATATGCAGATCGCCATCCCGATCCCAGTTGGCATTTTCCATGAAGTCGGTCTGGGTGACGATGCCGATGATGTTGCGGTGGGCATTCACGACAGGCAATGCCTTGATGCGATGCTTGACCAGCAGGGCCCAGGCGAGATGCAATGGTGTGTCGGCTTTCACCGTGGCAAGGTCGGTGGACATGATCTGCTCGCAGCGCACTTCACCAAAACGCCTGCGATAGGCCTGCATCTCGGTCTTGTGCAGGATGGCATCGAGATCATCCGGGCTGATGTTGAGCACTTCGTCATACTGCCGCAGCACCGTATCGAGATCTGCGGGGGTAAAACCGATGCGGCGCGTCGGCAGCGGATCGGCCGTCTTGTGCACATTGGCGGCCGGAACGGGCACGATGTGCGGATAGCGGCGGCCGGTGAGATTGTTATAGGCCAGAGCTGCAATCAGCAGAAGCAGCGAGTTGAGCCCGACCGGCCACAGCACAAAGCCATAACCGAGATTATGCACGACAGGGCCGCCGAGGACGGCCGTCAGGGCGACAGCCCCGCTTGGCGGGTGCAGCGAACGGGTGGCGATCATGGCGAGGATTGCCAGAGACACGCCAACCGCCGAGGCGATGACGAGATCAGGAATCCAGATTGCGCAGGTCACGCCGATCAGCGCTGCGATGGTATTGCCAACCATGATTGACCAGGGTTGGGCCAGCGGGCTCGAAGGAACGGCAAACAGCAGAACAGCCGAAGCGCCCATCGGCGCGATCAGCAGCGGCACAGCCGTTGTCGCGCCCAGCGCCTGCTCGCTGACGACACCGGTGACAAAGACGCCCAGCAGAGCGCCGAAACAGGCGCGCAGGCGTTCCATGGTGCTGACCGGCGCCAGCGCGGGCAGGAATCGCTTCAGATTGGACAGGAGTGCTTTCATCATGCGTTCTCGACGTTGCGCTTCAGCGCATACCGCCTGACACGCGCGCTGGCAAAGAATGATTTTCTTGAAAACGGCGGAAAAACAGAAAAAATGACCACGACTGGCTGGCGTGAGACCTTGGACAGGGCCTGATTTCCGTCAAGCAGCGTCCGGCACCTGAATGGCTTTGACGGGAGGCTGCTCGTGCTGCAGAGCCTTGGCGAGTTCATAGCTGGTCTGCAGTGTCAGCCAAAAGCGCGCTGTACTGACACCCGCCCGCTCCAGCCGAACAGCAAGATCCGGGCTTATTCCAGCCTTTCCGTTCAGAATGCGCGAAAGCGTAACGCGCGAAATGGCAAGCCGGCTCGCCGCCTCGGTAACGTTCATGCCGAGTGGTGCCAAGACATCTTCGCGGAGCAATTCGCCGGGATGAGGTGGTGTCTTGATCATTTGCAGCATCCTCTCAGTGGTAGTCCAGATAATCCACGAGTTCCACGTCGTTTCCATCAAAACGGAATGTCACGCGCCAATTGCCATTGATCCAAATCGACCAGTGGCCTTTCAATGCGCCCTTTAGCGGGTGCAGCCGGTAAGCAGGCAAGTTCAATTCTTCCGGGCGAACAGCGTTCTCGAGAGCGTATAGAACACGCAGCAACTTTGGCGCATGGGCCGGTTGTATACCTCGGGTCGATCCTGTGCGGTAGAAAGTTTCCAGTCCCTTGTGTCGAAAGCGCAAGATCATAGGTTTTTGTAAACTGTAACGATACACTTTGCAAGGGGATCGGTTGAAATCCTGCGCTTCACCCCAGCGTTTACCGGGCGAAATGCTTTGCGCCGGCGACGCACAGGATGACGGCCATTGTCACCAGGATCATCGACCAGCCCACGGTCTCGTGCAGCAGCGTGGCTGCCAGAACCAGTCCGAAGAAGGGCTGCAGCAGCTGCAGCTGCCCTACGGCGGCAATGCCGCCCTGCGCCAGACCGCGATACCAGAAGATGAAGCCGATCAGCATGGAAAACAGCGAGACATAGGCAAGGCCAAGCCAGGCGCCCTGCCCGATCACGCTCCAGTCATGCGGCATGATGTAGAGTGTCAGCGGCAGCATCAGCGGCAATGACACGACAAGGGCCCAGGAGATGACCTGCCAGCCGCCGAGCCTGCGCGACAGCCGCGCGCCTTCCGCGTAGCCAAGGCCGCAGACAATAATGGCCGCGAACATCAGGAGATCGCCGGTCAGCGAGGCTGAGCCCCCCTGATAAACGGCAAAACCGACAACACACAGACTGCCGAGACAGGAAAAAACCCAGAAGACCGGGCGCGGACGTTCGCCGCCGCGCAGCACGCCGAAGATCGCCGTCGACAATGGCAGAAGACCGATGAACACGATGGAATGGGCTGACGTGACATGACGCAGGGCCAACGCCGTCAACAGGGGAAAGCCGACGACGACACCGAGCGCCACCACCAGCAAGGACATGAGATCCGCCTTGGCCGGGCGCTTCTCGCGAAACGCCAGCAGCATGGCCAGTCCGAGCAAAGCGGCAATCGTAGCACGGGCGACCGTCAGGAACACCGGATCGAAATCGGCGACCGCCACGCGCGTTGCGGGCAGCGAACCGCTGAAAATCACCATTCCGACGAATCCGTTGATCCAGCCGCTCGTCATCTTGTCCATCAGTACACCTCGTTTTGCCCGAAACACCCTTGTCCGAACAGTCACCAGCCGATACCTCACAGCCATGGATTTTCCAGAGACGGTACAGTACAATATAGAAAAACTGTCATGGTATATTGAGCGATACAGATGGATGAAAAAACCGAAATTGCCGGACGTGACGCGACGCTTGTCGAGCAAGTGATGCAGGCCATTCGTCAGCGGATTGCCGCACGCACGCTCGGCCCCGGCGCGCGCCTGCCCTCGATCCGCAGCTTTGCCGCAACGATGCAGGTATCGAAATCCACCATTGTCGAAGCCTATGACCGGCTGGCAGCAGAAGGCACGATCCAGTCGCGCCGCGGCTCCGGCTTTTATGTTGCCGGGCACATGCCGCCGCTGTCCCTGGCGGAGATCGGCCCGCGGCTTGATCACGCCATCGACCCCTTGTGGGTTTCGCGCCTGTCGCTGGATGCAGATGACGGCATGCCCAAACCCGGATGCGGCTGGCTGCCGGCGTCGTGGATGCCGGAGGCTGGCGTACGCCGCGCGCTGCGGACACTGGCGCGCGCCGACGACGCCCTGTTGACCGACTATGCGACACCCCTCGGATTGAAGCCGCTGCGTCAGCTTCTGTCGCGGCGCATGGCCGAACATGGGATCGAGGCAGCCCCGGACCAGATCATGATCACCGAATCCGGCACGCAAGCCATCGATCTCCTGTGCCGCTCCCTCGTCGGACCGGGTGACGCGGTCATTGTTGACGACCCCTGCTATTTCAATTTCCACGCCCTGCTGCGGGCGCACCGGGTCAAGATCATCAGCGTTCCCTATACGCCGCATGGACCTGACCTCGAGCGGTTTGCCGAGGCCCTGGCGGAACATCGCCCGCGCCTCTACATCACAAACTCGGCCCTGCACAATCCGACCGGCGCGGTGCTGTCACCCGTCATCGCCCACCGCCTGCTCAAGCTGGCGGAACAGCACGACCTGACCATCGTCGAGGACGATATTTTTGCCGACTTCGAACATGAACCAGCGCCGCGTCTTGCCGCGTTCGACGGGTTGGAGCGCGTTATTCACATGGGCAGCTTTTCCAAATCCCTGTCGGCCTCCGTGCGCTGCGGCTTCATTGCCGCCCGCCGCGACTGGATCGACGGCCTGGTCGACCTGCGCATTGCCACCTCCTTCGGCGGCGGCCGCCTGTCGTCGGAACTCGTTCTGCTAATGCTGAAGGATGGCACCTACCGCAAGCACATGGACCATCTGCGGGCTCGCCTCGCCCACAGCATGGGTGAAACCAGCGTCAAACTCAAAGCGCTCGGCGTGATGCCATGGATCGAACCGCGCGGTGGCATGTTTCTCTGGTGCAAACTGCCGGAGGGCATCGACGCCGGAAAAGTCGCGCAGACAGGCCTGAGGGAAAAGATCGTTTTTGCGCCCGGCAACGTGTTCAGCCAGACGCAGTCGGCCAACAATTACATGCGCTTCAACGTCGCCCAGTGCGCAGATCCGCGCATCCTGCGCGTGCTGGAAACAGCGCTAAATGGCCGCGAGCATGCTCTGCAGCGTTAGAACCGTCCGCCAGTTACGCGCCGTAAGCGGTACTTTCAGTACCTTGTCGAGCGCCTCGGCCATTTTCGACCTGCCAAAACCATCGGGCGTGTAGAGATAGAGCACCCTGTTGCGCACGGTGAACTCCTCGGTTGCAGCGGCCCGGCTGGCGAGCTCCACCAGCGCCGCATCCGTCGGATCATCGTCCATGATCACCGCATGCAGGTTTTTCGGATTGTCGAGCGCCTCCGGATAGGCATTCTTGCTGACCATGGCGTTCCACTCGTCCACGGTGCGGATCGTTACGCGCGATGAAAAGCCGAAGGTACGCGGGAAGATTTCTCCGATGATTTCGGCAACGCGACGCGCGGTCTGATCCGACGATAAAATCACATTGCCGCTCTGCACGTAGGTTTTGACATCGCCAAATCCCGCCACGGCCAGGACGGTCCGCAAGGTCTCCATTTTAACGATCTTGTTGCCACCGACATTGATCCCCCTGAACAGCACCACATATTTCGTCATTCTGCTCCCCTGTCGATTTGTTCCGCCAGTTGCGCGAGTTTCAGCACCGTATTCCAGTTGCGTGCCGTCGCGGCGACTTTGAGCGTTGTCTCGATCTTGCTGAAAAGTTTCGATTCCGGGGCACCCTGCGGCGGATAATAATAGAGCACCGTGCCATCGATGGCGAACTGCTCCGGCCCGGCATTTTTCCGCTCCAGGGCTTCCACGGCCTCCCGGCCGGGATGCTTCTCCAGAACATAGGCGTGCAATTTGTTGCCTTCGCCGTCAGGAAACGGATTGCCCGCAATCAGCTTCTTCCATGCAGTCTTGCTGACGATCATGATGGATTTGGAAAAAGCAAATTTTTCCAAAGCGATAGCCGCGACTCTTGCGACGATCTGCTTTGGCGTCCGGTCCGAAACCAGAACCACGTTACCGGTATTGATATAGGTGGCAACCTTCTCGAAACCGTCGGCGAGAAGCGCGGCCTTCAACGGCTGCACCGGCAGCGATGTTGCACCGCCGACGCCGCGAAACAGAATGATGTAGGTCGTTCTGCGCCCCATACAGCCTCATTACCTGACGCCGAGAATGCGCTTCCACAGCGTCCCGCCGACCCGTTTTCCCACAACGAAATAGGCAATCATCAATGCGAAAAAGACCAGCGCCGGCCATCCATTGAGAGAAAAGCCGTTTTCGGTCTTTCCACCCAGAAAACTCGCCACGACATAGCCGAGGACGGCAAAGGCCGTGATGAAATCAAGAATAAAAGCAAGAATGATGCGCCAATGCGATGTTGGCTTCTGTTGAATATCAGTCATTTGAAATATGCCCCGTTGGATTATCGCCCCAGTGAATAGTCTGACATTCGATAAAACGAACTGCAACTATAAGTAGCTTAAATAATCAACCCGGCGATCGTTTCGTTGTCGGTGATGTCCTGATAGGCCCAACCCGCTTCGTCAAAGCGCTTGAACAAGGCGTCGAAGTTCGCCTTGTTCTTGGTTTCGATACCGATCAGCACCGAACCGAAATTGCGGGCCGATTTCTTGAGATATTCGAAGCGCGCCACATCGTCTTCCGGACCGAGCAGATCGAGGAATGACCGCAGCGCACCCGGACGCTGCGGGAAACGGAAGATGAAATACTTCTTCAATCCCTCATAGCGCAGCGAACGTTCCTTCAGTTCCGGCAGGCGTTCGAAATCGAAATTGCTGCCTGAGATCACCAGGATGATGCGCTTGCCTTTCAGGTCGCTCTTCCTGAAATCCTTGAGGGCATCGATGGCGAGCGCCCCGGCGGGTTCGACAACGATGCCTTCGATGTTCAGCATTTCGATAATGGTCGAACTCAAGCGGTTTTCCGGAATCAACATCACAGAATCCGCGGTGAACTCCTTGAGAAGCTTGAAGTTTTCCCGGCCGATCTCCGCAACGGCAGCGCCGTCGACAAAGTTGTCGACCGTATCGAGCTTGACGCGTTTTCCCGCTTCCAGACTGCGCTTGAGACTGGGCGCACCCGCAGGCTCGACAAAGCGGAACCGGGTTTCCCAGCCAAGATCGGTGAGATAGCGCGTCACACCGGCAGAAAGTCCGCCGCCGCCCACCGGCAGGATGATCAGGTCCGGCTTGCGCTTGTCGGGAAGCTGCGCCGCGATCTCGTGCGCGACGGTCGCCTGCCCGGTGATGATATCCGTATGGTCGAAAGGCGGCACCATGACCGCACTGTTGTCAGCGGCAAAATCCTGCGCCGCCGCGTAACACTGGTCGAAAATGTCGCCGACGAGGCGGATTTCGATGAACTCGCCGCCGAATGTCCGGGTCTTGTCGATCTTCTGCTGCGGGGTTGTCACCGGCATGAAGACCACGCCGTGCTTGCCGAAATGGCGGCAGATGAAGGCAAAACCCTGCGCGTGATTGCCGGCCGAAGCGCACACAAAGGTCGCATCTTCCGTTTTGTGCTCGTTCAAATAGTGCGCAATGAAATTGAAGGCACCGCGAATCTTGTAGGAGCGCACCGGCGACAGATCCTCGCGTTTCAGCCAGATCTGCGCGCCATATTTTTGCGAAAGATAATGATTGAGTTGCAGCGGTGTTTCCGGGAACAGCGCGCGCATTTTTTCCGTCGCGCGGTCCACAGCCTTGATGAATGCAGTCATAGGAACAGGTCAACCTTCTCGAATGTTCTGACATCGATAATGCCGACATCGGAAATACGCAATTCGGGAATGACCACCAGCGCCAGCAGCGAATGCTGCATATAGGCGTTGTTCAGGCTGCATCCCATGGCGCGCATGGCATTCACCAGCTTGTCCGCCTTGGCTGCAACGACTTCCGCCCGCTGGTCCGACATCAGTCCGGCAATCGGCATTTCGACCAGCGCCAGTTCGCGTCCCTTGGAGAACAGCACCACGCCACCGCCGACTTCGCCGAGGCGGTTGGCGGCTTTCGCCATGTCATCCTTGTTGGTGCCGACAACGATCATGTGGTGGCTGTCATGGGCAACTGTCGACGCCATGGCGCAATCCAGCGTATAGCCGAAACCGGAGACAAAGCCGTTGACCACGGCACCGGTGCCGCGATGCCGCTCCACCAGAGCAATCTGGCACACATCATTGCGCCGGTCCATCTGCACGATGCCGTCGGACACCGGCAGTTCCGCCTCCAGCGCCTTTGTCGGCGCCTGGTTCTCGATGACGCCGATCACCCGCGCCGTCACCTGCTTGCCGGGTTTCGGCGCCTTGATGTCGAAATCCCTGGCATTCAGTTTCTTGCCGAGCTTGATCGTATTCTTGGCAAAGGCCGGATAGTCGTAGGCCGGAATGTCGGCGGCAAGCTTGCCCTTTTCCGCCAGGAGCACGCCGCGGCCATAGACCCGGTCGATGGTCAGATTGGCGAGATCCGAAACAATCAGGAAATCGGCAAGGCGGCCGGGCGTGATCGACCCGATCTCGCGCTCCATCCGGAAATGCTGGGCGGTGTTGAGCGTCGCCATCTGGATCGCCGTCACCGGCTTCAATCCCTGTGCGATCGCGTGACGAACCACCCGGTCCATGTGACCGTCATTGACCAGCGTGCCGGAATGGCTGTCGTCGGTGCACAGGATGAAGTTGCGCGGGTCGATCCCCTGCTCCGTCACCGCCTTGATCTGGCTGGCGACATCGTACCAGGCCGAGCCGAGGCGCAGCATGGCGCGCATGCCCTGGCGCACGCGGGCAATCGCATCTTCCATGCGCGTGCCCTCGTGATCGTCCTCCGGCCCGCCCGCCACATAGCCATGGAAGGCGCGCCCGAGTTCCGGCGAGGCAAAATGCCCGCCCACGGTCTTGCCCGCCTTGACCGTCGCATCGATACCACCGCGCATGGTCGCATCATTGTTGGCGACACCGGGGAAATTCATCACCTCGCCAAGCCCGACAATGTTCGGCCACGTCATGGCCTCCGCCACATCGGCCGGGCTGATGGCCGCGCCGGCATTCTCAAGACCCGGCGCCGAGGGGACACAGCTCGGCATCTGCACATGCACGTTGATCGGCATGGCCAGCGCCTCGTCATGCATCAGCCGAACGCCCTCCAGACCAAGCACATTGGCGATTTCATGCGGATCGATGAACATGGACGTCGTGCCATGCGGGATGACGGCGCGGGTGAATTCGGTGACGGTGACCATCCCGCTTTCCACATGCATATGCGCATCGCACAGGCCCGGCACGAGGTAGCGGCCGCCTGCATCGATCACCTTGGTTTTGGGCCCGATGCAATGTTCCGCACCATGACCGACAAAGGCAAACCGCCCGGCAACAACGGCGATATCGATGCCCGCAATAATCTCGCCGGAATACACGCTGACAAGGCGGCCGTTGCGCACGACAAGATCGGCATGACTGCGGCCCATGGCGACATCCACCAGCAAGGGCGCTGCTTCTGTCCATGCCTGCGGCTTGTTGCTGGTTCTCGCCTGTCTGCTCATCTCATCACCTCACTCATTACGAATATAATCCATATACGAAAAAGACGCCTGCAACCGTGATTCCAGCGCAATCGTTGAAAAAAACCTGAAATCTTGGGGCAATCGCCGCACGGCGTCAGACGATAAGGGCGGCATGCCTATCCGTCTGCTTGTCAACGCGCCGGAACAACCACGTAGCTCACAACCTTGGTCTGATCGGGATAGTATTTGTAACCGAGCGTTATGTGCTTGATGTCCGTGGGCGGGTTGGTCATGCCGGCGCCCTGCATCAGCCCCTGCACCACCGGGTTCGGAGCTTCGCCGAACCAGACAAACAGCGCGGGAAAACGGATACGGGCCGCCGCATTGGGCATTTCCCAGTGGATCGGGCTCAAGGACTGATCGTAAAGACGCAGATTGCCCGGCAATTGCGGACCGTCGGAAACGACAGTCACATAATGTCCGTCGGCTCGCGTCGCCGCGTAGAGCTTGCCATAGTCCAGCTGGCCGATGGACGGAGCGCCGCCCTCATAGGCATAGAGGATATTGACGGCCAGTATCGGAATGACCGCAAGTCCGCACAGCGCACCGACAATGGCGAAGCGTTTCAGCGGCAGATCCGACGCGATGTAACGGCCAAGCAGCATTGCCAGATAAAGCGGCGACAGAAAAAGCACCGGTTGCAGCCAGCGATCCTTGACCTCGGCGGCACCGCTCACGAGCACGCCGACAAAGACGGCCGCCAGGGCGAAAAACAGAACACGGCCGAGAAAGGTTTCGCCGTCGCTCAAACCTGCCTTCGGCGTGACCTGCTGCGCCCGGCTCCGCCACCAGGCGACGGCAAAGAATACCAGCGCGACGCCGGAGAAGAGGACGCCATTGAGGAACAGTTTCCATTCGCCGTGCAACCGGCTGGCGATGAACTGCCCGCCCTCGTTGATCTGGAACTTGTGCGAGCGCGCCAGAAGGTTGTCCATGTGGGAGAGCGCCCAAAGGGCAGTCGGGGTCACGGCGGCAAAAAAGGCAACGAGTGTCAGAATGGACTTGGACGACAGAAGAACGGCCCGGTAGGCCGGAACAGAAAGCCCGGCCAGGATCAAGCCGACGAGAAAAAAGCCCGCATTGAATTTTCCGAGAAGTCCGGCCGCGATGCCCAGCCCCAGCAAGGCGGCAGACAGCCAGGAGCGCGATTTCATGTGCCAGGCGAAGGCAAGGAATGCCCAGGCGCAACCGGTGGTCGCGCCGACGGAGTGCGTCAGGGTTCGCTGCGATTCCCACGCGATCTGCGGCAGGAGAAACACGCCGACCATGCCGGCAGCCGCGACGGCTTTGCGCATTCCCAGCAGCCGGGCGCCGGCATAAACGCTGACAAAGAGGCTCGCCAGCATGCCGAACTTCACCAGGAAGACGGTCGACATGCGGATGCCGAGGATATCCCCCGCCACACTGTTTATCCAGGTATAAAGCGGTGGCTGCGAACCGCCATAGCCCCATTGCAGCGCGCCGACATAGGCCAGCTGCTCGGCATCGTCGACACCGGCGCCGTTGGAAATGATCGTCAGGAACACCACCTGAAAGGCGAAATACAGCAGAACAAACAGCAGCCCCGGATTCTCCGACGCCAGCTGTCTGACACTGCGCAATGGAGATTGAAGCGGAATAGCGGACATTGTTCTCTCATACTTTTGGATAAGCCGCTTCTAGTCCAACTGGATGTGGAAATCCACCAGTACGTGCAGTCGATGATCGTGCCGCACATCCCGTTGCATGAAATGCTTCGCGCACGTTTGGGTCGGCGCAACGGGCATATTTCAAAAAGGGACAGCAGCGTCCCTTTTCAAGTCTATGCAAGTGGCTAATGTCGCTAACTGTAGTTGCAATGTTCAGGGAGAGATCGAGCATAACGTCTACGATTAATGCGGTCGGCAGCCTGTGAGTGGTGAAACGACAGAGCGCTGAGTACTTCGTGCGCTTGGAATGCAAGATTGACGGCGGCATCTGAACAGCAAATCTCACACGAATATTCAAGCCTCACCAAAACAAGAACAATTCCTGGGGTGGGGTGAAGGGGCGGGATCGGTCAGTATCCCGCCCTTTCCTTTTGCGCTTTCTTGTGAAGACAATAGCGCCAAAAATTAATCTGAACTTTCAACTAAATTTCCGTGTCCTTCATCCGTCTCTGTCATGCCGGTTGCTTCCGGCTTTCGGGGCCCGGTCATTGGACCATGGGCGTGGGAACGTGATCGAGCCCCGATTTTCCGGCGAACGGCTGTTGACGGAATCGTCCGAACCGTTGAAAAGCATAGGCGCGCGGACGTGGCGAAACTGGTAGACGCAAGGGACTTAAAATCCCTCGGCCATAGGTCATGCGGGTTCGACCCCCGCCGTCCGCACCATTTCCCATCGCCGCACGTTTCATCATGCTGCTGTGCAACGTTGCCCTTGGCCTTTTCATATCCATACTATATACGATTCATATACGAACCATATATGGAGATACCCATGGGTATTGTGAGCATAGATGACGATCTGCACGATCAGCTGCGCAGGGCGAGCAAAGTATCGTGCCGCTCAATCAATGCGCAGGCCGCCTATTGGATCAAGATCGGCATGCTCTGCGAGACCAATCCGACGCTCAGTTTCACCGCGATCATCGAGCGCGAGCTCAGTTCCGCCGGCGTTTCCGCGCAACCGCTGGCCGCGAGCGAAGCATGACGAAGCAGCCCCAGGAACTGGCATTGCTGGCCGAATCCGGCCGGCTGCTGGCGTCCGTGTTCGGGCTGCTGGATCGAACCTCGCTGATCGGCATGTCGACACTTCAGGTCAATGAAATGGCCGAGCGGTTCATCATCCATGATCTTCAGGCCCGCCCTGCGAGCAAAGGCCAGTACGGCTATGGTTTTGTGCTGAATTCTTCGGTGAACGATGTGGTCTGCCATGGCGTCCCGTCCCAATCGGAGGTGCTTAGGGACGGCGACATCGTCAATTTCGACATCACGCTGGAGAAGAACGGCTATATCGCAGATTCCAGCAAGACCTATCTCGTTGGCAGCGTCAATCCGGCCGCCAGGCGGCTGGTCCACACCACTTACGAAGCCATGTGGATGGGTATCCGCGCCGTTCGACCGGGTGCGCGGCTTGGCGACATCGGCTGGGCAATCGAACGCCATGCCAAGCGCCATGGCTATTCCGTGGTGCATGAATATTGCGGCCACGGCATCGGCCGGGAAATGCATGAGGAACCACAGATCCTGCACTTCGGAAAACCGGGAACCGGCCTCACCCTGCGTGAGGGCATGGTTTTCACCATCGAGCCGATGCTCAATCAGGGCCGCCGGACCGTAAAAACACAAGCCGACGGCTGGACTGTCGTGACGAGAGACGGGTCACTTTCCGCACAGTTTGAACACACCGTTGCCGTTACAGCCTCCGGTGTGTCCGTGCTGACGCTGCGTCCTGACGAATGGACGGCAGGACCGCTCAGGCGGCTTGCGCCGGCTGGCTGATTCAATCAGCCGTGCAACTTGATGGTGATCTCGGCAACGCGCTTGCCCTGGAATTTTGCGCCTTCCAGTTCCTGCGCCGAAGGCTGCCGCGAGCCGTCGCCATCGGCCGTCGTGGTCATGCCGTAGGGCGCTCCGCCGCGCACGACGTCATTGCCCATCTGCGCCTGATAGGCATAGGAGAGTGGCACGATGATCATGCCATGGTGCTGCATCTGCCACTGGGTGGAAACCAGCGCCAGTTCCTGGCCGCCATGCTGGGTGGCGGAAGACGCCATGACCGAGCCGACCTTGTTGATCAGCGCGCCCTTGACCCAGAGACCGCCGGTCTGGTCGAAAAAATTCTTCATCTGCGCGGACATCGAGCCAAAGCGCGAGGATACGCCGACAATGATCGCGTCATAGGTTTCCAGCTCGTCCACCGTGGCAATCTCTGCCTTCTGGTCGAGCTTGTAGTGATAGGCCTTCGCCACATCGAGCGGAACCAGTTCCGGCACCCGCCGGACAGTGACCTCGGCGCCGGCTTCCCGTGCGCCGTCCGCAGCGGCATAGGCCATCTGCTCCATATGTCCCCAGCTTGAATAATAAAGCACCAACACCTTGGCCATGATCGTCTCCATCGTTGACATCGGTTGGACGGAAAAATGCCGCCATGTCCCACAGGTTAAGCTTTTCGCTGTTCGTTAAAACAGACATTGTCGCGACAAACTGTTCACCATTTGAAATGGCTTGCGGCGGCTGTTTGCGCCCATTACGGTCGCCCCCGCGATAGGAGAATCCAGATGACGAATGAAGTCGTGAGCGCTGCCATGCTTGCCATTGGCGACGAGTTGCTGTCCGGCCGGACCAAGGACAAGAACATAGGCCATCTCGCCGATATTCTGACGGCGATCGGCATTGATCTGAAGGAAGTGCGGATTGTTCCGGATGAGGAAGACCGCATCGTTGACGCGTTGAATGCCCTGCGCGGCGCCTATGATTATGTCTTCACCTCAGGCGGCATCGGCCCGACCCACGACGACATTACGGCGGACGCCGTTTCCAAGGCATTTGGCGTGCCTTGCGAGCATGACGCCAAGGCCATGCAACTGATGGGCGACAATTACGCGGCGCGCGGCATGGAGTTCACCGAAAGCCGCCAGCGCATGGCGCGCATGCCGCGCGGTTCCGTGCATATCGACAATCCCGTCTCGACCGCGCCCGGGTTCAACATCGGCAATGTCTACGTGATGGCAGGTGTTCCCTCGATTTTTCAGGCGATGCTCGACAACGTGATTCCCACGCTGAGGGTCGGCAAGCAACTGCTTTCCCGTTCGGTCAATTGCCCGTTCGGCGAAGGCACGATTGCCATACCGCTGCGCGATATCCAGGCGGCGCACCCCGATACGATCATCGGCTCCTATCCGAAGTACGAAAACAACAGGTTTTCAACGGAATTGGTTGTCCGCGCCCGTGACGAGGACAAGCTTGCCGCCGCGGAACAGGCTGTGCGCGCCATGGTGGACCAACTCGCATCGGCCAAGCAAATCTGAGGAACCATAGGCCTGCGGCCAACGTTCCGGTTCGCACCTGCGATAAAATCACACGCGCCGGTCTTGCGTTCGGAGCGTATAATGCTCTGAATAGCAAGATCGACCTGTCAACCGATGGAGGCCCGCATGGCATTTCGCACGATCATCGCTTTTATCCGCAGCGAGCGCGAGGCGCCAAGGGTTATGGGCGCGGCAAAGCTGATCGCCTCTTCAAGCGAACGAACCCACATCATCGGCCTCTACACCATCCCCTCTCCCATCGTTTACGCAGATCCCACCGGTTTTGCCGATACGACCCTGTTCGAGGCGCATGAACAGCGCCACAAGGAGAATTCGGAGGCGATCTCTGCGCTGTTCAACAAGGAAATGGGCAAGGGCAGGATTTCCCACGAGTTCCGCATCGTCCGCTCGGAGAGCAGCAGCCCGTCGGCCGGTGTCACCCAAAGCGCCCTGCGTGCGGATATCATCGTGGCCGGGCAACCGGACCCGGATGATCCGGACAGCGTCAACGATGTCACCGACCCGCTTGTCATGGAAAGCGGGCGTCCCGTGCTGTTTGTCCCCTACAAGATCGAACTCCCCACGAAAATCAACCGCGTGCTTGTCGCCTTCAACGGCAAGCGCGAGGCTTCGCGGGCAGCGTTCGATTCCCTGCCCTTCCTGATCAAGGCCGAGCGCACGGACGTCGTCTGGATCGATCCGAAGAAAACCACCGACCCGAACATGGATATTCCGGGCACCCCGCTCTCGGACGCCCTGCGCCGCCACGGCGTCAACGTCAATCCTTTCACGATTGAATCCAATGGCGAGGCCGCCGACAAGATCCTGCGCCGCAAGATTGCCGACGACAAGGTGGATCTGATCGTCATGGGTGCCTATAGCCAGTCGCGCCTCAAGGAATGGGTATTCGGCGGTGTGACGAGCTCGTTCATATCGGACATGCCCTGCCTGACGCTGATGTCACGCTGACGATTGAGCGGATAAAGCCGTAAATCACATGTTTCTGCCCCCTTGCAAAGGACAGGCCGCGCAAGCGGCTTGCCATGGGCAGGCATTTCCCGCTATTGCGAGACGCATTCCCTAGCGGATTATTAGCTCCGCCTGTTTTGTGTTTTCTTGATGGAGTGCGCCATGTCTCTTCCCGATAAAGCTTTTCCGGTGTCCTGGGACCAGTTCCATCGGGATGCCCGTGCCCTTGCCTGGCGTGTAGCGGGCATGCAGCGCGAATGGCGCGCCATGGTTGCCATCACCCGCGGCGGCCTCGTGCCGGCGGCAATCATCTGCCGCGAGCTCGGCATCCGCATGATCGAGACGGTCTGCATCGCCTCCTACCACGACTATGAGGAACAGGGCGAACTCAAGGTATTGAAGGACGTCGATCCGCGCCTTCTGCAAGATGGTGGCGAGGGCATTCTCGTCATCGACGACCTGACCGATACGGGAAAAACCGCTGCCGTCGTGCGCGCCATGATGCCCAAGGCGCATTTTGCCACGGTCTACGCCAAGCCGAAGGGCCGCCCGCTGATCGATACGTTCGTCACGGAAGTCTCGCAGGACACCTGGATCTATTTCCCCTGGGATATGGGCCTGACCTATCAGGAACCGATCACCAAGGGACATCGGGGCTAACCAGCCATTTTCTGCGGGGGTAGCCCGAACCGCCTCCGCCCAAACACGAATGGAACCATGACCTCGCTGGAGGCCATGGTATATCCTGATCGGCGCCGTTCATTCCGGCTGCCTCTCATTCTTCCGTAGAATGGATTCCCTGCCTTCGAAGTGATATTGCCTCTGCGGGATCCGCTGTGGTTTTTTTGCACTGCTGTTCAAAAAATCGACACAAGTCGCATATAAGCTAGGAACAGTAGCCTGAGAGTGATTGCGATTTGCAAGAATCGGTTCACAATCATTGAAACAAATCGCAAAAAAAGAGCGGAGCATTGAACTTAAATTACACCAACGAGATCGTGACGGAAAAGCGGATTGAAATGCCGGACGGCAGAATCCGCCAGGTTGCCGCTCTCGTTTACCGGGTCAAAAAACACCAGACAGAGATTCTTCTGATCACCAGTCGCGGCACGGGGCGATGGGTGCTGCCCAAGGGCTGGCCGCAGATTGGCAAGACCTTCGCCCATTCGGCCAAGACCGAGGCCTATGAGGAAGCCGGTGCGCGCGGTGATATCGCCCCCTTCTCCATCGGTGTCTACCGCTATGAAAAGCACGACATGTCGGAAGGCGAATGCGGTGATTTCGTCGTCGACGTCTTTCCCATGCATTTTTCCCATCAGGAAAAGAGCTGGCCCGAACGCGGCGAACGCCGCCTCGAATGGGTCAGCGTCGAAGAATGCGCCCGCCGGGTCGAAGAACCGGAACTGAAGGCCCTCATTGCGAGTTTTGATCCGGCGCTCGTCACCCCGCGCTGATGGTCGGGACGAGCGATATGATCCGCCTCAATCTTTCGCTCGCCATCATCGCCATCCTTTCCAGCCCTGCCCTTGCTCTCGACAATACGCAATTGCAGAAGATCGAGCATGGCTGCATCGACGAGACCGCATCATCATCGCCGGAAGAGCGAATCAGCAACTGCAACAACTGGATTGACAGCGCGCCGGATAAGCTGCGCGCCAAGGCCTATTATGACAGGGGCAACGCCTATCTGGATGTCCAGAAGCTTGATCTTGCGGTTGCCGATTATTCCCATGCCATCACCCTGAAGCCGGACTTCAAGGATGCCTGGTACAGCCGGGGTTATGCCAGGCACGACCTGGGCCATTACGATCAGGCGATCGAGGACTACGACACGGCGCTCAAACTGGCCCCCGAAGACATCGACAGCCTGTATGGCAAAGCCTATGCCTCTCAAAAGAAAGGCGATCTCGACGCGGCGATTGCCGGTTACACCGCCGTTATCCGCCTCAAACCGGACTATCCCACCGCCTTTTACAACCGTGCCATCGCCTACAACGCCAAGGGCGATACGGAAAATGCCACGCGCGACGCCCTCGAATATGAGCGCCTGAAGGACAAGAACCCACAATAGGTGGTGTTGGACGCCATTGGCGCCACGTTTCCATCCGTAGCCAGCTACCGGAAAAACAAGCGAAAGTTCTCCCCGTTATCCACATATGTGACACACAAGATGTTGCGGTCACAAATATGTAAAAAACTAATTCTTGACGCTCGACCCCGAGTCACTTTTTATAGGGCAGTCGTTGCGTTTGTGGCGTGACCGGGGAGTAATGTGACCGGTCTTTTTCCCAGTTTATGCAGTGTTTTTCACAGCTTGCGCCCTATGGCGCACGCCGGTGATGACCTGTGTCTGCAGCCGGAAGAATACCATTGTGCACAGAGAAATATTTGTTGGGTAAATGGCGTCTTAACACAATATTTAGTGTTTACAGGTATGTTGGACACCAGATAATGTGACATTCTCATTTGGGGCGAGTCACAAAACAGGCGTCAAAAAAGGGCCGCCGGGCCCAGGACTGAAGCGGTGAAAACCGCATCGAGGACGGGTCGCGGCGACAGCACCGGATTCAGCTCCTGAATCCGGATAGGACGGGTTTGTGTTCTTGATGCGCGTAGCTCTTCACATGGCGCCCAACGAACACTATATATAGAGACAAGGACGAAGCAGATGCGGATCGAACGGCGTTTTACCAAAGAGAATCAATCAGCCTATGCGGACATCGAATTCCGCGTAGCGACGAGCGAGATCAAGAATCCCGACGGCTCTGTTGTGTTCCGTCTGGAGAATATCGATGTGCCGGCCCAGTTCAGTCAGGTCGCGGCCGACATTCTCGCGCAGAAATATTTCCGTAAGGCAGGCGTACCGGCCAAGCTGAAGAAGGTTGAGGAAAATTCCGTCCCTTCATGGCTGTGGCGTTCGGTTGCCGATGAGGAAGCTTTGGCAGCGCTGCCAGCCGACGCACGCTATGGCTCGGAAATGGATGCGCGTCAGGTTTTCGATCGCCTTGCCGGCACCTGGACCTACTGGGGCTGGAAGGGCAAATATTTCGATTCGGAGAAAGACGCCCTCGCCTTCCGCGATGAGCTCGCCTACATGCTCGCCACCCAGCGCGTCGCCCCCAATTCCCCGCAATGGTTCAACACAGGCCTGCATTGGGCCTATGGCATCGACGGCCCCGGCCAGGGCCACTATTACGTCGACCCGGATACCGGCAAGCTGACGAAGTCAAAATCGTCCTATGAACATCCGCAGCCGCATGCCTGCTTCATCCAGTCCGTCGCCGACGATCTGGTCAATGAAGGCGGCATCATGGACCTGTGGGTTCGCGAAGCCCGCCTGTTCAAGTACGGCTCCGGCACCGGCTCCAATTTCTCGTTCCTGCGCGGCGAAGGCGAAAAGCTTTCCGGCGGCGGACGCTCCTCCGGCCTGATGTCCTTCCTCAAGATCGGTGACCGCGCTGCCGGCGCCATCAAGTCAGGCGGCACGACCCGCCGCGCCGCCAAGATGGTGGTGGTTGATGTCGATCACCCCGATATCGAGGAATATATCGACTGGAAGGTGAAGGAAGAGCAGAAGGTTGCCGCTCTCGTTACCGGTTCCAAGATCGTCAAACAGCATCTGGCTGCCATCATGAAGGCCTGCGTCAACTGCGAAGCCGACAATGGTGATTGCTACGAGCCCGCCAAAAACCCGGCGCTGAAGCGCGAGATCAAGGCGGCCAAGAAGAACCAGGTTCCGGAAAACTACATTTACCGGGTTATCCAGTTCGCCAAGCAGGGCTACACGGATATCGATTTCAAGACCTACGACACCGACTGGGATTCGGAAGCCTATCTCACCGTTGCCGGCCAGAATTCCAACAATTCCGTGTCGCTCAAGGATGAATTCCTGCGCGCCGTCGAGAATGATGGCGACTGGAGCCTGACCGCTCGCAAGGACGGCAAGGTCATGAAAACCCTGAAAGCCCGCGACCTCTGGGAAAAGATCGGTTACGCCGCCTGGGCGTCCGCTGATCCGGGCCTGCATTTCAACACCACGATGAACGACTGGCACACCTGCCCGGCGGCCGGCCCGATCCGCGCCTCCAACCCGTGCTCGGAATACATGTTCCTCGACGACACGGCCTGCAACCTCGCATCGATCAACCTCCTCACCTATCGCGGCAAGGACGGCAAATTCGACGTGACGGGCTACGAGCACACGGCCCGCCTGTGGACCATCGTCCTCGAAATCTCCGTGATGATGGCGCAGTTCCCGTCCAAGGAAATCGCCCGCCTCTCCTATGAATACCGCACGCTCGGTCTCGGCTACGCCAATATCGGCGGCCTGCTGATGACCTCGGGCATTCCCTATGACAGCGCCGAAGGCCGCGCCATCGGCGGCGCCCTCACCGCCATCATGACCGGCATTTCCTATGCGACCTCGGCCGAAATGGCCAAGGAGCTGGGTGCTTTCAACGGTTATGCGCCGAACGCCGCCAACATGCTGCGCGTCATCCGCAACCATCGCCGCGCTGCCCATGGCGAAACCCAGGGTTATGAAGGCCTCGCCGTCAACCCGGTTGCGCTGATCGCTTCCGACTGCCCGGACCAGGACCTGATCGCCCATGCCCGTTCGGCCTGGGACAAGGCGCTGGAACTCGGCGAAAAGCATGGCTACCGCAATGCGCAGGCCACCGTCATCGCGCCGACCGGCACGATCGGTCTCGTCATGGACTGCGATACCACGGGCATCGAGCCGGATTTCGCTCTGGTCAAGTTCAAGAAGCTCGCCGGTGGCGGTTACTTCAAGATCATCAACCGCGCCGTGCCGGAAGCCCTGCGCACGCTCGGTTATTCCGAAAGCCAGATTGCCGAAATCGAGGCCTATGCCGTCGGTCACGGCAATCTCAACCAGGCACCCGCCATCAACCCGGGTTCGCTGAAGGCCAAGGGCTTTACGGACGAGATCATCGCCACGCTGAACACGGCATTGAAGTCGGCCTTCGACATCAAGTTTGCAGTCAACAAATGGACGGTCGGCGAAGACTTCGCCAAGAATGTTCTCGGCTTCACCGATGAACAGCTCAACGACTTCTCCTTCGAAATGCTGCCGGCACTCGGCTTCTCCAAGAAGGAAATCGAAGCCGCCAACATCCACATCTGCGGTGCGATGACACTGGAAGGCGCGCCCTTCCTGAAGGAAGAGCATTATCCGGTTTTCGATTGCGCCAATCCGTGCGGCAAGATCGGCAAGCGCTATCTCTCGGTCGACAGCCACATCCGCATGATGGCCGCCGCCCAGCCCTTCATCTCCGGCGCGATCTCCAAGACGATCAACATGGCCAATGAAGCAACCGTCGACGACTGCAAGTCGGCCTACATGCTGTCATGGAAACTGGCGCTAAAGGCCAATGCGCTCTACCGCGATGGCTCGAAACTGTCGCAGCCGCTGAACTCCTCGCTGCTCGCCGATGTGGACGACGACGAGGACGATGCCATCGAGGCGCTGATCGAGGCGCCTGCCGCCGCCCGCGCGGTGCAGGTCACCGAAAAGATCGTCGAGCGCATCGTCGAGAAATATATCCACGACCGCGAGAAACTGCCGAACCGCCGCAAGGGGTACACCCAGAAAGCCGTCGTCGGCGGCCACAAGGTCTACCTGCGCACCGGTGAGTTCGACGATGGCCGTCTCGGCGAGATCTTCATCGACATGCACAAGGAAGGCGCTGCCTTCCGGGCGATGATGAACAACTTTGCCATCGCCATCTCGCTCGGCCTGCAATATGGCGTGCCGCTGGAAGAATATGTGGAGGCATTCACCTTCACCAAATTCGAACCGGCCGGCATGGTTCAGGGCAATGACGCGATCAAGAACGCCACGTCGATCCTCGACTATGTGTTCCGTGAGCTGGCTGTCTCCTATCTCGACCGCCACGATCTTGCCCATGTCGATCAGTCCGATTTCTCCAACACATCGCTGGGCCGCGGCATCTCCGAAGGCAAGACCGAGCCGGTATCCAAGGGTCTGACCCGCGGCGCCGTCCTGAAGATGGTCAGCCCCGGCGCTCCCGATCCCAAGGGTTTCGGTTCGGGTGCACCGAAGGCCGTCATGGCGTCGAACGTCACGGCCCTTGCGACCCGCTCCGCCGTTGCCATCGCGACCAAGCCGGTCATTGCCCAGGCGCAGGACGAGGCCACGGGCTTCAAGCGTGACTACGAGGAACGCGCCAAGGACCAGCTGGAAGAAGACACATCCGCTGCCTCCGCCCTGTTTGGGGATGCCAGCGCCGAAGCCGCGGCGGAAGAAGCCAAGGCCGAAGCAAAGAAGGTGATGTCCGACCGCCGCATCAAGTCGATGATGCAGGGCTATACCGGCGACAGCTGCTCGGAATGCTCGAACTTCACCATGGTGCGCAACGGCACCTGCCTGAAGTGCGATACATGCGGAAGCACGTCCGGCTGCAGCTAAACCAGCCGAGTTGTTTGGTGGGAGACCCAAAGTTCTGTATTTAGGACCCAATGTTCCGTTCTGCTATCAACGAAATCAAAGGCTTCGCCGAAAGAATGTTTCCGGAGAAAACGGGTTTCCCAAGGGTTGGGGAACTCAAGAAAGCGAAAAGCCCGAACTCATGAGTTCGGGCTTTTTCCTTTTGAATGACGTTCCTGGCGTCCCCAACTAAGGCCGCGTTGGATTGGGCAACATCAACGCCACAAATGGCAAGGAATCTCCTCACGGAGCAATTTCACTCCGCGTGGTGTCCGTCAAGTTTGGTGCTAAGCCGAGGTCAAAGACCATATCTGTCTGATTGATAAACTGGCATCAGCCTTATCGAATTCTATGATCGGTTTGACGCATTGAGCTTCGGTTACGCAGCGCGACACGCGAGCCTCCAAATTTCGTTGACAGGCTGCCCTCTTCGCCCGAGCCATGTTGAAGGGCAACATTAACAGTAACGTACTTGTTTCCTGGGTTTCGTCGATCACTATCCGGATGCTGAATTTCCAATTTGTCCGGCCAACGGTCTGAACCAAGGAGAACATGCCATGAGCGCGGCTGACGACGTCCACGAGACCTCCCCTACATCTGAGACAGACATCTCTCCACTCAATCTCAGTCGCCGCAGACTTCTCATGGGCGGCACGGCACTCGCAGCCGCATCGATGATGGCGTCAAGCCCGTCAGTCGACACCGCACAGGCTCAACAGCAGCCCGCGACCCCGAGCGGCAAAAAGCCGAATATTCTCGTCATCTTTGGCGACGATATCGGCCAGACCAACCTCAGTGCCTATTCGTTCGGCTTGATGGGATATCCGACGCCCAACATTGATCGCGTCGCCCGCGAAGGCATGATGTTCACCGATTACTATGCGGAGCAGAGCTGCACGGCGGGCCGTTCGACCTTCATCACGGGCCAATGCACCCTGCGCACCGGACTGTCAAAGGTGGGTCTGCCCGGCGCGAGCGTGGGTTTGCAAGCGAGAGATGCGACCCTCGCGGAACTGCTCAAGCCGCTGGGTTATGCCACCGGGCAGTTCGGCAAGAACCATTTGGGCGATAAAGATGAATATCTGCCGACCAATCACGGCTTCGACGAGTTCTTTGGCAATCTTTACCACCTTAATGCCGAGGAGGATCCGGAGAACCACTTCTATCCTCAGGACCCGGAATTCCGCAAAAGGTTCGGTCCCCGCGGCGTGCTCAAAGCATCCGCCGATGGCAAGATCGAGGACACCGGGCCGCTGACGAAAAAACGCATGGAGACGATTGACGACGAGACGTCGGCCGCCGCCATTGATTTCATGCAACGCAAGGCGAAGGCGGACCAGCCGTTCTTCTGCTGGTTCAACTCGACGCGCATGCACTTTCGCACACATGTGCGCGAATCGCATCGCGACAAGCCGGGCCTCAATTCGAGAACGGAATACGCCGACGGCATGATCGAGCACGATGCGACCATCGGCCAGGTTCTCAAGGCAGTGGACGATCTCGGCATCGGCAACGACACCATCGTCATCTATACCACCGACAACGGCCCGCATCAGAACTCCTGGCCGGATGCCGGGACGACGCCGTTCCGCAGCGAGAAGAACACCAACTGGGAAGGTGCATTCCGGGTGCCTTGCATGATCCGCTGGCCGGGACGGATCAAACCCGGCTCGGTCTCCAACGAGATGATCAGCGGGCTTGACTGGCTGCCGACCTTGATGGCAGCGGCGGGCGATCCCGACATCAAGGACAAGCTGCTCAAAGGCCATCAGGCCGGAAACAAAACCTTCAAGGTGCATCTCGACGGCTATAACCAGCTCCCCTACCTCACGGGCAAAGAGGAACGCGGGGCTCGCAAGGAATTTATCTATTTCAATGATGATGGCGCGGTCGTAGCGCTGCGGTTCGAGAACTGGAAGGTCGTGTTCGAGGAACAGCGCGTCGAGGGCACGTTACGAATCTGGGCCGAGCCGTTCACGCCCCTGCGTGTCCCAAAACTATTCAATCTGCGATCCGACCCCTATGAACGCGCCGATGTCACGTCAAACACCTATTACGACTGGCTCATGTCGGACGGCGCGGGGATTTTCCTGGCCGCACCACCCATCGTCGGTGCGTTTCTGGCGACCTTCAAGGAATATCCCCCCAGTCAGCGCCCATCGAGCTTCAGCATCGATCAAATGGTCGAGAAGTTACAGCGGAGTTTCGACATCGCAAAATAGCGATGCGGTAGCATCCGGCCAAAGAAAAGCCTTTGGCCGGATTGGATACGAGGATCACAGTGGAGAACGTGCGTTCTCGGGCATCGAGACCTCCATCGTGCCGAATTCCAGCATGGATCGCGATGTCCGCCACGCCCACTCATTGTCTCGAGACAGATGGTGGACCACACACATTGTTTCAGTCGCAAGTTCTTTTCAAGTGAATGGCCATTCCAATTGCTCAAGAAGTGCGAGCAGCGAGATCAAAGCTAATAGACCTGTTCAATATCCGTCGACCTCAACCAGTGCTCCTGTTTAGTATATTTCCGTGCGTTGTTCGAACTGGCGCAATGGCCATACTGACGAAGAATCCTGAAAGTGACCCCTCCAATCGACGAAGTATGTTACTCCCCTACATCTGCATCATGGGGAAGGCAGTGTTGGGCTGGATTTATTCTCGTCCTGCGCCGCAAATACCTGTTGTGCGAAGGATTCGAGCCGCGCTTCGCACTCGTTGAGCTTTGTGGAAGCGTCTGCCCCCTTTGGCGATTGATAGAAATCGAGCGCCCTTATCTTTCCAAGCCAGGTGCGAAGCTTCTCAAGGTCCTCGTCGTTTTCTTCAAGTTCGGCATAGGTGAACTTATCGGCTGCCGACTCCCGATCGATCTCGGCATGGAAGTCGCGGCAGCGTTCAAAGAACTCCTGATAGGCCTCGTCACGATCGGCATTGAAGCGGGCGACGACTTTTTCCTCCTGGGCACGATCGAGACCCGTCGTCTCCAGCAGAACCGCCTCGCCCTCCATTTCCGCAATCTCATGCTCGAGCACTTTGAGACGGCGCAGATGCTCATCGGTCTTGGGCAGGAGACACACGCCGTTCTGCAGATAAACCGCCCCCATTCCCTTGATCTTCCGCCACAGCCAAATGCGTTTCTTCGCAGGCTCTGCGGGAACTTTGTATGTTAACAATATCCAGGACAAGGAAGTCATGTTTCAGTCCTCATGTTGCAGCCGTCGCCGGTCAATATTCCTTGGCCAGCAGCACCCGTCCATCCCATTTGCCATCACTATAGGGCTTGTTCAGCGGCAAGAGCTTGGAACCCGCAAGGGCACTGGCAACAGCGTCCCGGGGCTCATTGTAGTTCGGCTTTTCCGAGACAAGGGTTGCTCGCGCATAGGGGAAACTCAGCTGTTCCGCAACCACGGAGCCGATCCATAGCGGTTCGTTGACGCTGGCCGTTACTTGCGTGTCCACGCGCCAGAGCCGCAGGACGGAGCGCGATGGAGCGCTCCCACCCTCCCCGGCAGGCCTGATCAGAACCAGTGACGGCAACCGGCCGGAATTCATGAAGGGCAGGACGGGCAACAAGGCAGGATCGGTTGTCGCCGTTGTCCAGGCCATGGTGCTCGCCAGCGACCAGGGAACAGGTTGTTTCCAGCCCGCCGCTCCCAGTTGTGCCTGCAGCGACTGAAGGCTGCCGCTCCATTGCACGGTCATGGGTTCCTGGCGTTCGCCTTCGATATCCAGACGATTTTGGGCGGGCAGATGATAACTGCCACGCCACCATTCATCCGCGGGAATGGTCGTGATTTCCCGCTGGATCGAATAACGGACGACATCGGTCGGATAGCGCCAGTAAATGTTGATGCTGCCTGCCGTGATCAATGCCGCGATAGCCACGAATGCAAGGGGCCGGACGTTAATTTCCCCGACGTGATAGTGATAGGCAAGGCCCATGACGATCAGCCACATCGCGGCAAATGTCAGGCTTGCCGATACATCGGAAAACCAATGCGCGCCGAGATAGATGCGCGAAAAAGCGATGAGAACGATGAATGACAGGGCAGCGGCAAAAACCGGAATTTGTACGATTGCCCGGTATTGGCGGGCGATGATGAACGCCAGGAAACCATACATCACGGCATTGACCGTGGTGTGTCCGCTCGGAAAGGAAAACTCGCTCACGCCCGTATAGGCCATTTCACCGGGGCGAGCCCTGTGGATCGCGAACTTGATTCCGGTGTTGAGTGCGCCCGCAAATCCGATTGCCGCGATCCAGTATGCGGCAGTGCGCCAGGCGCGCTGCCAGAGCAGCGCGAGAAACACACTTATCGCAACACAAAGCACGACGACCGTGTCGCCCAGTTCCGTCACACCGATGAGGAGACGGTCACCCACGGATGTTCGCAGCTGCTGCAGCATGGCATAGATAGCGGCATCGACCGTCACCAGGGTATCCCCGGTCACCACGTCTTCGAGTATCCCGAGGAACAGCCATGCGGCGGCGATAATGGCGATTGCCCAAAGGGTCAGGACCCGTGTTTCGGAACGGGATGGATCGATCAGCGGCTTGATCACCTCTGCGATCCAGCCCTCCTTTGTCTGCGTCCATTGCCAGAGCTTTTGCTGGCCGGCGGCGAGCCTGGGAACGCCGTAGCGGATTGTCAGGCGGACAAACCAGATGATCATCCAGACCAGAATGATGAGAGCAATCAGCAGAACCGCGAGGCGGCCCGCTTCATCTCCGGCAAGGCTTAAGCTTGCGCCGACAAGCAGACCCGGTATGACGTGCGCTGGTGCCCAGACGAATGCCGAGACGATATTGGCGACGTAAAATCTTCGAACCGGCATGCGCAGAATACCAGCAATAAGCGGAACGAAGGCCCGGGCGGGGGTGAATCGCGACAGAAAGATACTCTTGCCGCCGTGCAGCTCGATAAAGCGCTCGCCTTTGGCAAGCAGTCCCGGTTGCCGATTGAGAGGCCAGCGGCTGAGAATGGCCTGGTGGTACTGCCGGCCAAACCAATAGGAGATGCCGTCACCCGCAATCGCACCCGTAATGGCGGTGATCAGGAGCGGCCAGACGGTGACTGCGCCGGTCGGCACCAATGCACTGATGCCAATGATGATGGCGGAACCGGGAACAATTGCGCCGATAACCGGGATGGCCTCGGACAAAGCCAGCAGGAAAACCGCCGCATAGGCAAGTCCGGGGTGCGCTGAAATGAATTCGATGATGCTGCTGACAAATGACATCAAATGTCATCCCTTGGCTTTTGACTGGCAGGGCTGTTTGCACGTTGATCCGCTCGCATGTTCACCTCGCAACACCATTGCCAAGCCTGAAGACATTCAACCACAGGGGCACAATCAACGACACCAATGCACACGCCGCCGCCACGGTGAGCGGAACGGCTTCGCCGCCAAGAAAGGTGCTGATCGTTTCGACGACGGCGATCAGCGCAGCAAACATCACACTGGTACCGAACCAGATCAGCAAGACGCGATTGGCGAGGATGTGTTTCAGGTTGGTTACACCCTGACCGCCTGCCATTGTAAGACCGATGACGGCATGCCCGACAAACCAGCTGATGAGCGCGAGCGTACGCGCTGAATCCAGACCAAAATGCGTCAAGCCATACTGAAACACCGCAAAGACCAACAGCGCCAGCGTGAAGCCGCCGCACACGATACCCTGGATGAGCGGCCTCGTGAAAAACGGCGCGTTGGGGTCACGCGGCGGTATGCGCATGACGTCTTCGTCAGCCGGCTGGCTGACAAAGGCAAGCGCAGCCCCCAGATCCATGAACAGTTCCAGAATAACGATCTGGACCGGGGTGAACGGCAAGGGATGTCCCAGAATGGCAGCCGCGGCACTGACCAGGATCAAAGCCAGCTTGACTGCGAGGTAGAAGCAAATGGCCTTGTTGAAATTGGCAATCAGTCGTCGGCCTTCCCGAATGGATTCCACCAGCGTGGCAAAGCTGTCATTGGTCAACACGACATCGGCCGCCTGACGCGCCACATCACTGCCGGCGCGCCCCATGGCAACACCAACAGCGGCGGCCCTCAGCGCCGGGGCGTCATTGACGCCGTCGCCCGTGACCATGACAACATGACCAAAGGCCGATAGCGCCTGCACGATCCTGAGCTTGTCGACGGGTTGCGAGCGGGCAACCACCGCGCCTTTGCTCATCATCGCGGCGATTGCCGAGTCGTCCATTTCCTCAAGCTCGGACGCATTGATCGTCACGTGGTTTTCGATCCCGGCTGCTTCTGCGACGGCGTGTGCGGTGCTCGCCTGATCACCCGTGATCACCGAGATGTGCACACCGGCTGTATCCAGCGCGGCGATCGCCTCCTTCACGTCCGCCCGGATCGGATCCTGAAGGATCAACAGACCTTCAAATACCAAATCGGTCTCGCAGTCTTGCCGGGAGACGTCGCCGCCTTGTCGTAATTGCCTGGAGGCAACGGCCAGGATACGCCCGGCCTTGCCATAGTCCGCGGCCTTTGCCAGCAGCCTTGCGCGGGTCGTCTCGTCCAGTGGTACGGCCTGTGTCTTGTCGCGGAAAGAAACGGCAAGTGCAACAATGGCTTCCGCCGCGCCCTTCGCACCGATCTCAACAAACGCACCCGTTTGAAAATAGCCTGACGATATGCGGCGGGTACGGTCAAACGGGTAATTATGGGTCGGGGCAGCATTTGGCACCTGCCAGTGATAACAGGCATCCTCGATTGCCCTTTCCACCGGATCAAACAGTTTAAGATCGCCGCGGTGCGGTTCGCTGGCAAGGCTGGCGGCCGCCAACACGGGTTCATTCGCCTCCGGATCGGGACGCTGACCCAGCAGCTGGTTCGGGCTGATAATTCCCGCGACCGTCATTTTGTTATGGGTCAGCGTTCCCGTCTTGTCGGTGCAGATGATGGTGACGGCACCAAGGGTCTCGGCCGCCCTGAGCCGGCGCACGATCGCGCCGCGTTGCGCCAAGCGCAGCCCGCCGAGGCCAAGCACGACCACAATCAACACCGGCAGTTCTTCCGGGACCGTGGCAAATGCCAGTGACAATCCCGTCAGGATCATTTCGTCGCCTGGTCTGCCGGCGAAGTAACCGATCAGGGGAATGACCCCGCTCACGCCAACGGCCACCCACAGCAGTACCTTGGCAAGGCTTGCCATGCGCAGCTGCATCGGCGTTTTCGGCTCGCGGGTGCCGGCGACCAGTTCGGCGATCGTACCGATTGTCGATTCCGGGCCCGTTTTGGTGATCAGGACGCGACCGCGACCACGGACGACGAGCGTGCCCCCTAGCAGATAGGCGTTCTTTGGATGCGATACAGGTTCGGATTCCCCGGTGACGATGGACTCGTCTACCGCAAAATCCTCGGCATCCAACAGACGCCCATCGGCTGGTATCTGCGAACCCGCGCGCAATTCCACGACATCCTGCGGCACAATTTCTTCCACCGGGCGCTCAACCACTTCACCGTCACGCCACACCAGAACCTTGGGTTCCGCCATGGCCGCCAGTGCTTCAACCGCACGCCCTGCCCGCCACTCGATCGCTGTTTCCGCCAGGGCAACGGCAATGATGACGCCAAAGATGATGAAGGCATCGCCGGGGTTTCCCAAGATGAAATAGAGAACCCCGATGATCAGCAGAAGCAGCACAAGGGGCTCCCGCAACGATTCCAGCAACTCGTCCAGAAATGTCTCCTGCTTGCGTACCGAAGCCCGATTGGGACCGGCCTCGCCGAGGCGGCGACGGGCATCGCGGCTTGTCAGGCCATGTCTCTCCATTGGAACAGTCGCTTGCGCACCGCGGATATCATCGATCATGGAACGAACTCTGACTATATGAATGTTACGGCCGTTACATAATCCTAATTACCAGACCCGTCTACGCCGACTCTCAAAGCTTACGAATCTGTAAGAAAATACGCGTTGCGGAAACTTCTCAGTTCGAGCAACTGTCGAATAGCATGTGGGCAATCATGGCTTGGGTGGCAATCCGGATGCTAATCGATTTCCAGAAGTCAAAATACATCTCTGCCCGAAAACTGGGAATCCAATAAGACACGAAGAAACACGCTCATGCGAACGCGATGAAAAGTCCGAGCAGTAGCCTTCCCCTAACTCTTTGGCCTGACCTCGTAATAAACCGACACCTTCCGATCCGGCCCTTTGGCAACAGCAAAGACATCATAACTGGCACTGGGGTCATTGCCCATGCCGAGAGACCCGGCGGGCATGCCTGGCACCGCCAGCCCGGCGATGACAGGTTTTTCCGCAAGAAGTTTTCTGACCGCCTCCAACGGCACGTGCCCGTCGAGGAAATAGCCCTCGACGGTTGCCGTGTGGCACCCTTCAACCTCTGCCGGAACGCCGAAGCGCTTCTTGATGCCCGGCAGGTCGTCCGTGTTCACGCGTTCGACCTTGAAGCCTTCGGTCTCCATCGACTTCGCCCAGAGATTGCAGCATCCGCAGTTTGGGTCCTTGTATATTGTCATCACCGATGGCGTTGCAGCTTTGGCCTTGCTAACGGTCAGGGCAACAAAAGCTGCCCCGATGCCTGTACATAAGAATACGCGTCTCTTCATCAGTGTGTACCTCCAGCTTGCGGATTCATTGCCGCCGGTATCGGCAGTGTGCCTGTGTCGTGCGCTTCCACCACACCTGCCACCCTCAACTTCCATCCTTTGACGATGCCATAGACGGCAGGAATGACAATAAGCGTCAGCAGTGTCGATGAGATCATGCCGCCGATCATCGGCACGGCAATGCGCTGCATGACTTCCGATCCCGTTCCCGTACTCCACAGGATAGGCAGAAGCCCTGCCATGATGGCAACGACGGTCATCATCTTCGGCCGGACACGTTCGACCGCTCCCATCATGATGGCTTCATTGAGATCGGCTCGTGTGAACACGCCGCCGCTTGCCGCCCGTCTTGCCTGCACTTCCTTCAACGCCTGATCAAGGTAGATCAGCATGATCACGCCCGTCTCGGCTGCCACCCCTGCCAGCGCAATGAAGCCGACCGCCACGGCGACCGACGTGTTGAAGCCGAGCCACCACATCAGCCAAATGCCGCCCACCAGGGCGAATGGCAGCGACAGCATGACGATCAGGGTTTCCGTGAGGGCCTTGAAGTTGAGGTAGAGCAGCAGGAAGATGATCGCCAGCGTCAGCGGTACCACGATCTTCAGCTTGGCTTCGGCCCGCTCAAGGTATTCAAACTGACCGCTCCAGGCGACGGAGTAGCCCGCCGGCAATTTGACTTGATCGGCCACAGCCAGCTTGGCCTCATGAACATAGCCGCCAAGATCCCGGCCCGTGATATCGACAAAGATATAGACCACCAGTTGGCCGTTTTCCGTGCGGATGGAGGTTGCGCCGCGGGTCAATTCGACCTTGGCGACTTCACCGAGCGGAACCGTTCCACCGCCCGGCAAAGCAATCTGCACATCACGGGCGATGGCTTGCGGATCACTGCGCTGCGACCGGGGATAACGGATGGTGACGCCGTAACGTTCCCGTCCTTCCACTGTCTGGGTGATTTGCTGCGCGCCCAGAGCCATGGAGATGACATCCTGAACATTCTGGATCGACAGGCCGTAACGTCCGAGCGCCACCCTGTCCGGAACAATATCGAGGAAATATCCACCGATGACCCGCTCGGCATAGGCGCTCGACGTCCCCGGTACGGATTTCAGCACCCGCTCGATCTGTCTTGCCACCCCTTCCATTTGAGCAAGGTCCGTACCGTACACTTTGACGCCAACAGGTGTGCGGATACCCGTCGACAGCATGTCGGTGCGCGCCCTGATCGGCATGGTCCAGGCATTCGAAACACCTGGAAACTGCAAGGCAGCATCCATTTCGTTCTTCAGACTGTCGGCGGTGACGCCCGGCCGCCACTCCGACTTCGGTTTCAGGTTGATGATGGTTTCGAACATTTCAGTCGGGGCTGGATCGGTCGCCGTATCCGCCCTTCCCGATTTGCCAAAGACGGATTCGACTTCCGGAAACGACTTGATGATCCTGTCCTGTGTCTGCAGCAATTCGGCGGCCTTGGTGACGGATATTCCCGGCAACGTCGTGGGCATATACATCAGCGTGCCTTCGTCGAGGTTGGGCATGAACTCGCTGCCAAGCTGGCGCGCAGGCCAAATCGTCACGACAAGAGCGGCAAGTGCGATCAGGATGGTGAGGTACTTTGCCTTCAGAACCATTGTGATCAGTGGTCGGTAGATGGCGATCAGAAAGCGGTTCACCGGGTTCTTGTGCTCGGCAATAATCCGGCCGCGCACGAACAGAACCATCAGTGCAGGCACCAGAGTAACCGAGAGAAGCGCCGCAGCAGCCATCGAGAACGTCTTGGTGAATGCCAGCGGCCCGAACAGTTTGCCCTCCTGACCTTCGAGTGTGAAGATCGGAATGAACGACACTGTGATGATCAGCAGGCTGAAGAACAGGGCCGGTCCAACCTCCCCCGCCGCCTCGATCAGTATTTCGACCCGGGGTTTGCCGGGCGGCGCACGCTCCAGATGTTTATGGGCGTTTTCAATCATGACGATAGCCGCATCGATCATTGCCCCGATGGCAATGGCAATACCGCCGAGACTCATGATGTTGGCCCCCAGCCCCAGCCATTTCATGGCAATGAAGGCCATGAGAATACCAACGGGCAGCATGATGATGGCTACGAGCGCACTTCTGACATGAAGCAGAAAAATGATCGTTACCAGCGCAACGACAATGCTTTCCTCCACTAATGTTCTCTTCAACGTTTCAATCGCAGAATTGATCAGTGTCGAACGGTCGTAGACCGGAACGATATCGGTGCCTGCCGGCAGGCTGTTCTTGATTTCCGCGAGACTTGTCTTGGCATTGTCGATGACCGTCAGCGCATTGGAGCCGACGCGCTGAAGCACGATGCCGCTGGCGACCTCGCCAGTCCCGTCCATTTCGGCAATGCCGCGCCGCTCGTCAGGGACGATTTCCACGGCAGCAACATCCGAAAGCCTGAGCGGAACGCCATTCTGCGTTTTCAAAACGATATTCTCGATGTCTGAGACGTTCTTGAGATAACCGCGCCCGCGCACCATGAACTCGAATTCAGACAGTTCTACCGTCCGGCCACCTGTATCCATGTTGCTGGCACGGACTGCTGCGCCAACCTCGTCCAGAGTGACGCCCTGCGACTTCAGTCGTGCGGGATCGACGACGATGGAGTATTGCTTGACGAAGCCGCCGAGCCCGGCAATTTCCGATACGCCTTCGGCCTTCGATGCGCCGAAACGGACGATCCAGTCCTGCATCGAGCGCAGCTCGGCAAGCGACTGTTCCTTGGCAACAAGCGCATACTGATAGACCCAGCCGACACCTGTCGCGTCGGGCCCGAGTGTCGGCGTAACGCCTGCCGGCAGACGGCTTGCGGCGGCATTCAGATATTCGAGCACCCTGCTGCGTGCCCAATACATGTCCGTTCCGTCTTCAAAGATCACATAGACGAACGACACACCGAAAAAGGAGAAGCCGCGGACGACTTTGGACTTCGGCACCGTCAGCATCGATGTCGTCAGCGGATAGGTCACCTGATCCTCGACAACCTGCGGTGCCTTGCCGGGATAATCGGTAAAGACGATAACCTGAACGTCGGAAAGGTCCGGGATCGCGTCCAGCGGCAGAGTGCGGATGGCGTAAATGCCTGCACCAACCGCCATGATGGAAGCAAAGAAGATAATGATGAGATTGCGGGCTGACCAGTCAATGATACGCGCGATCATGGCTTTGCCTCCGCAGGCGCGAGGGTATTGAGCGCTGACTTCAGGTTGCTTTCGGCATCGATCAGGAAGTTTGCCGACGCGACGACTTTGTCTCCGGCGCTGATTCCATCACTGATTTCGGCCATACCGTCGCCGCGCTTGCCGACCTTGACCTTGCGCGGTTCGAACTTGCCGTCTCCCCGGTCGAGGATCACCACCTGACGATCACCGCTGTCGATAACGGCACTGTCGGGAACGGTGACAACCGGATCGCCGTTGCCGGAGGCGATTTCAACGTCCGCATACATATTGGTCCGCAATATCCCGTCCGGGTTGGATAACTCGATCCGGACGCGGGCGGTACGCGTCTGCGCCTGAATATCCGGATAGATCAGATCGACCTTTCCCTTGAACTCACTGCCGGGAAGGCTGCGGACCCTGACCGTCACGTCAGCACCAATCCGCACCGACCCAAGTTCATATTCGGGCACATCAGCCATGACCCAGACATGTGAAATGTCGGCGATCCTGAACAGCACAGCTCCGGGTGCAGCCATCATGCCTTCAACGGCCGAGCGTTCGAGAACGACGCCACGACGAGGCGCAGTCAACGTGATCGACGACGGCACTTTCCGATTGTCCCTGATATCGGCAATCACCTGGACGGGAACACCGAGGTTTTCGAGGCGCAACCTGCTGCCGCCATTCGAACCAGAATTATCGGCTCTAAGATCGGTGATGTACTGCGCGCCCGCCGTTGCGATCTCACGGGCATAAAAACTGACGAGCGGCGCTCCTTCGGCGATGACATCCCCTGTCGTAACATTGGCGACCTTTTCAACGAAGGCCTCCGTGCGGGTGGAAACCACGCTGACGCGGCGCTCGTCCAACTGGACGGTTCCGGGAACCCGCACGGGCCGGATGATCGTGCCCATCTCGGCAACCGCCGTTCTCACGCCCGATCGTTGCAGTTTACCCGGCGATATCGTTACCGAACCATCATTGGTGTCTTCGCCGTCGAAAACGGCAATGTAGTCCATTCCCATGGAGTCCTTTTTCGGCAGCGGCGATGTATCGGGCAGTCCCATCGGATTGCGGTAATAGAGCACTTTGCGTTCACCGGGCTTATCCGGCATTTTCCCAGCGGCCGGTTTTGCATCGTCGAAACTTACATCTTCGCTGGCAAGGACCGGGCGGAATGCCCGCCCATCCGGTGTTTTGGCCGGAGTGCCGGAATATTCCGGCAATCCATCGGGATGACGGTAATAGATGACCGGACCGGACGCCGGAATTGGCCCGGCAGTTTCGGCCAGAGCGGTTTCCGGCATGACGGTTTTCGGCAGGAGAGCAACAACGGCCGTGGGCAGGCCATGTTGGCCTACCCAATAGCCGCCCATTCCGACCGCCGTGACGACGGCGACCAGAACGAGTGCGGACGTTGTGCGTTTCACTGCACGACTTTGAAAACAAGCTTGTTTTCGACAGTGCCCTCTTCACCCTGCACCTTGGCAGCGACCGAGAAGCGCCAGTTTCCCGCCATCGACAGGTTCGTCTTGAAGGAATAGACGCCCGCTTCCGTCGTTGGCATGGCCTTGGCCGGCGTGGTCATCATTTCCATGCCATCGGGCTGCATGTCGATGCGGGTTGCCGAAATGACGGCATTTTCGACAGGTTTTCCCGAGCGTTTGTCGATCAGCTTGACGGCAATAGTGGCCGCGTCGTTCTTCTGGATTTCGCTGGTGACCAGCTTGAACTCGTAGTCGGACGGGGCGGCATGGGCCATAGTTACGGCCGTGAAGAGAGAGGCGAGCGCGAGGCCCGCAAAAGCAGAACGGTTGATTTTCATAGTTTCAAATTCCGATTGTCATGAACCGTGGTGTGCACGGCGGTCAGCGCAGCAAACGCTACGCAACGTGACGAGCGGTGGTACCACTCGGCGGAACGACGCTCACGCGTCGATGACAATCAGAGGCTTGGGGGTCGGTGCGGCGGATCGCCTATGCGTGACGCCAATGCTTCAAAGACAGCGAGATGAAAGAGGTTCTTTTGCCCGAAGATCGAAAAGGTATCGACATCGACTGTCGACAGGCTGGAGAAACCGGTGACACACAGAACATTCAGCGGGCAGTCCTTGGAACAGTCGGGAATCTTGACCTGCTTTTCCGGACAGCACGACATGTCGACTGGCATGCTTGCCGTTTCGACCTTGTCGCCCATGCCCATCGTGATGGGCATGTTCTGGTCAGCCATAGCCGCACCGCTCACGAAAACCGCCATCGGCCCGAGCAGAAGCCCCAGCAAAGCGAAAGCAAACATGAGCATACGGATGGCAGAATATCTCGTCATTGATCTCTATCTGACACAAGCGTCTCGACCTGAACAGGTGCTCACCGGAAGTTGATGTAATTTGCCGCACGGACCATCCAGCGCCCACTTGTTGCCATGCACCGTGAAGCACTTGGCATTGATACCAAACCTAGAATTCGACGCGGCCCTCTCAATGACGCAGGAGATATTTGACGAGGGCTGCGGCCAAGAGAAGCAAAACGACAAGAAACAGGACACCAAGGGCTCCCATGGCCCAACCCATTCCTTCAGACATCCCGTTCATCATCATCGCAAAAACCTTTCATTTATCAACAGGATGCCGGCTGTCCGATGACAGCAGAAAGGCCGTCATCGGACCAGGGTCATCCATCAACCGTTCATTTCGGGATGGGGCGCAGCAAGAATGGGGGATACGTTGGCGACGCTGAATGTCAGGGCCATCGCCAGGCCGAGGAAACGCATGGAATTTCTCATTTCTAGTCTCCTTCGTTAAGTGTTGTCACAACTACGCGTGTTTGAATCTGATGGAAGCGGACGGCCTGCCGGTGCGGGCATGTTCCAGTCGAGTACACTGGCCACCCGGAAGCCCGCGATCTTGGTTTTGACATCGGGCCCTATGACACCGAAATTGTTACCCTGAGGATCGACGCCAAAGAAAACGCTCGAATGATCGCGCAGATATAGAGGAGTACAGGCGCGCCCTGGCCCGTTCTATCATGTGGAGTTGGCAGATCCTGACGGACAGCCCCCAAACAACGATCCTGCAACGTATGTAACAGTTACGTACTTCCTCCCTCGGCCGTTTGCATATTCAAATCATACCACCAGCACTTCGATGTGAACCGTACGCGGTGTCCCGGTCGCACCTTGACCAAGATGCTTTCGGGGGGGAGCGAAGATTGCCGCTATGCTGGGCATAGGATGCACGCTCGTGGGAGGCGTCGGGTACAAATGGAAGGAAACGGTTTCGGCTGTGATCGGCTATCGCGCCCTTGGCGTGAACTACTCCAACGGCAGCCTGACCAACGGCATCGTCAAGCATGGCCCGATCCTCGGACTTGTGTTCCATTTCTGGCCTATCGGAGGACAAGATGAAAGCGTTTGCGGTGGCGCTCCTGGCAGGCGTCGTATTTTTCCTTCCACATTCGGGAATCGCAGCAGAAGGCTCAGAGGGCAAGCAGCGCGCAAGCCGGGCGATCGAAGCGGTCGTCTGGGGCATGCCCGCAGTCAACTTTAACCTGATGTTCCAGGCGATGACAAAGGCGGGCGGCAAGGAGAACCAGATCGTTCTTTGGTCAAGGATACCGGACTGGCGAAATCAGACACTCACGCCGAACCCCAGCACCATCTATCTGATGCCTTTCATCGATACGAAGAACGTCGGGCCAATGGTTCTGGAGATTCCTGCAGCGAAGGACGGCGAAATCACCGGCACGATCATGGACGCCTGGCAGGCCGCGCTCGAAGACGTCGGACCAGCGGGTGTCGACAAGGGCCGTGGCGGCAAATACCTGATCCTGCCTCCGGGCTACTCGGGCAAGGTTTTGAAGGGCTACATTCCACTTCGTTCCGACACCAACATGGCCTACGCGCTTTTGCGCTCCAATGTTGGCAGCGGCAGCGCGGCCGATGTCGCCAAGGCGGTCGACTATGCCCGCAAGATCAAGCTCTATCCGCTGTCACAGGCTGGGAAGCCTCCCGCAACCACGTTCGTGGACGCCGCTGACACCGTCTTCGACAGCACGATCCCCTACGATCTGCGCTTCTTCCAGGCACTTGACCGTTTCGTGCAGCGTGAACCCTGGCTCGAACGAGACAAAGCGATGATCGACCAACTCAAATCGGTCGGCATCGAGCAGGGAAAGCCGTTCGCTCCGGACGGAGACGCCAGCAAAACCTTGGAGCGGTCAGCGGTCGAGGCTCACGGACTGCTGGAGAAGCAGTACGAAGCCCTGTTCCAGCCACCCTTCTATGAAGGCGCTCAATGGGCGCTGCCGGTCCCTCACGACCTGAGCGAGGGCCTGTCCAACCTGTTCAGCACGCCGGGCGTCTATCCCCTCGACAGCCGCGGCACGTTCTTCTCGTTCGCCTTTTCCAGCATCAAGCATCTCGGCACCGGGCAGTTTTATCTGGTGACGATCAAGGACAAGGATGGCAACGCTCTTGATGGCGGCAGCACTTATCGCCTGACGGTGCCTGCGGACGCGCCCGTATCGCTCTACTGGTCAGGCACCGTCTACGATCGCGAGACCCACGGCCTCATCCGAGACCAGAATTGGTCGAGCCGTGGCTCCAACACGCCCGGCCTCCAGAAGAATGCGGACGGATCGGTGGACGTCTATTTCGGGCCCAAAGCCCCGGAAGGTAAGGAAATGAACTGGGTGCCGACGAAGGACGGTTCCGGCTGGGAGATCATTTTCCGGTTCTACGGGCCGAAGAAGCCGCTCTTCGAGAAGACATGGCGGCTCCCGGACATCGAAAAAATGTCAGCAAGGTAGTGGCGAGGGAGACCATGCAAATCAGAACCTTGATTGCCTTCGCGGCGGCACTACTGTTCTCGCCGGCAGTATTGGCGGAGACGCCGGTTCCCGTCACGGTCGACAACTTCGTTCGGGCAGAAACAGACCTCTACTTCACCAACTCCGTCAAAGGAGGAGGATTTGGAGGATGGCATCACATCCGCGAACTCCTGCCGATCGACAAGCAGACCGTGATCCGCGGCAACAGGGACACGCTCTACTCGACGCGGGTGTTCGATCTTGACGCCGGGCCCGTGACGGTGACGCTTCCAGATGCCGGGAAGCGCTTTATGTCGATGCAAATCATCAGCGAGGATCAATACACGACCACGGAATACGGAGCTGGGGCGCACAAGCTTGACAGGGAGAAGATCGGCACCCGGTACGCGCTGGTCGGCGTCCGGACGCTCGTCGATCCGAACGATCCCGATGATCTCGGACGGGTCCACGCGCTACAGGACGCCATAAAGGTTGATCAGCCTGGTGGCCCCGGACAGTTCGAGGTTCCGAACTGGGATAAGGAAAGCCAGAAAAAAGTGAGAGAGGCACTGCTGGTTCTGGCCGGCACCGTCACCGATACCCGCAAGGCTTTTGGAACGCGGGAGGAAGTCGATCCGGTGCAATACCTGATCGGTGCCGCTTCGGCTTGGGGCGCGAATCCGCCTCGCGACGCAATCTATCTCAACGTCGTCCCCCCAAAGAATGATGGGAAGACAAACTACACGTTGCAGGTCAAGCACGTTCCGGTAGATGGCTTCTGGTCGATCAGCCTTTACGACGAGAACGGCTATTACGTTAAGAACGAGTACGACGCCTACTCGCTTAACGACATCACCGCGAAGAAGGAAGGCGACGGGTCCATCATCGTTCATTTCGGCGGTTGCGACGGAAAAGTGCCGAATTGCCTGCCGGTCATGAAGGGGTGGAACTACATGGTCCGGCTTTATCGCCCCCAACAGCCGATACTCGATGGAAGCTGGACTTTCCCCGTTGCCGAACAATAGCCCGCAGCCGAAAAACGCAATGGAGAAAAGCAGGTGCTAGACCACAACACCAGACCCGAAACATCATACAAGGCGGGTCAAATCTCGGTGGACATGCCGGGTCATTTCTCAGAGGAAATCAACACCCATGTACGGCCGGGCATTGGGATGGGTTCGGATCGGCCTTACGGCGCAAACATAGAGTCAGGCATTACGCTGGTGAATTTTAAGCAGGGGAACGTGGGGATGATTTCAAGAGCGATGTCACGCATATTCGGTATGGCAGCCATGGCCGCTGCGGCGACTGTTTGGGCAGGGGATGCGCGTGCCACCGAGGCCGTGGCGGGCCGCTACATTCCCGGCGTCTACGCCGGGCCTGGAGAAGGTGTCGTCCCGCCCGTTCCAGGCGTCTATTGGGGCATTTCGAACATCTATTATCATGGCAAGGCAGGCGGCGACGTGCCGATCGGCAGGAATTCGGTCGCAGTCGGGCTCGAGGCCGATATCTGGACCACCGCCTTGGCGGCGGTCTATGTTCCCGACCTGCATCTTCCCGGTAACTGGACCTATGCGGTCCAAGCCGTCATCCCGATCGGCTGGACAAGGGCGCAGGCGACACTGGGGCGGTTCGGGACTGAGCAGGAGGTCGGAGCCTTGGGCGACATATCGTTCGCTCCCGTCGTGCTCGGCTGGCATAATGATGCGTTGAACACGTTCTTCTCGGCTTCACTGACGGTCACCGCGCCAACCGGCGAATGGAAGGAAGGCGACCTTGCCTTCATCGGCCTCAATTATTGGACGTTCACGCCAGCGGTCGCGTACACACGGCTGCTGCCCGAATACGGCCTGGACCTCTCAGCCAAGCTCGGCGTCGACATCAACACCAAAAACAACGACACCGATTACTATAGCGGGGCCGTGGCCCATCTGGACCTGGCGGTCACCAAAAGCCTGAGCGAGAATTTTTCGGTGGGCGGCCTCGCCGGCTTTCTGCATCAGATCCAGGATGATCGTGGCACCTTCGCCGACGCCCATGACGGGTTCCGCGGGCGTTCCATCGCGATTGGTCCATTCGTGAAATACAAAGCCAAATTCGGCAAGACAACAGAGGTCGATTTCGGCCTGCGCTGGGCGCATGAGGTCGAGGTCGAGAACCGGATGAAAGGCGACGCGGTCTTCTTCGACATCAGCGGCAAATTCTAACCGAACGCGGTGGATAGTCGCTCTATGAGTTGCTATCTCACCGAACTTTCCCGCTGGGCTCGCACGAGGACCACGCGGAATTCGTTGCCAAGCTCCAGAACGCCATTGCACCCGACAACAAGGATGAGGCAACAAGGTTTGCAGCCGACGCAATGCTGTTGTGTTGACGGTTGAAACCGCCCAAAGACTTCTACACCAACTGTTCAGGTTGCTGCCAGGGGATAAACCTGAAACGCTCAAGATCACGTGCAACATCATCTGCCACCTCTGTTGGCGGCATTAAAAGCGTTGGCTCGTCGAAATGCTCAACCTGCCCCGCCACGAGCAGGGTGTTACGATCCCACAGGCCAGGGGTATCCAGAAGGCGCACGTCCGCCCAGAAATTGCTGAGTTTTGCCGCCATCCGTTTGGGAAACAGGTCGCGATCATTGTGCGCCCAGATATTGCTGATCAAACAACCGTTGGTTTCGTCAAGACGTGCATGCGCGAGTTCAAAAAAGGTTTCGGTGCATAGGTGATCAGGGATATCCCCTCCCGTATAGGCATCCAAAATGATCGCATCATAGCGATGGCGAACAGCATGCAGAAAGTTCAAGCCATCCGCGACATAACATTCTACGTTGCGCGGTAAGTTGAAATATTTCCGGGCGATGAAGAAGGCGGTGGGATTGATGTCCACGATCGTCACCCGAACACCCGTCTTGTCAAGCATCGTACCCAGGCTGCCGCCGCCACAGCCGATCATCAGGACATTCCTGGCCTGTGTTTGAGCAAGAAGGCCAAAAATCGCATGAATATAGGGCGCGACACTGACTCCGTTTATGTCGCTTTCGGATTGGTAGAAACCGCCCTGGCGGTAAATAACCGAGCCGGTGTTCTTGGCTCGCAATACTTCGATTTTGCCAAATTCGGAATGAAACTTCGCCAGCCGGATCATTATGCCGTCAACCTCAATAATCTTGCCATCGACCGGCCTCGGCCGGAGACCCCGCGCATGCGTCAATTCAGCAAACAATCTGATCTCAGCACTTGGAATCAATTATGATGTATAAAACATCACTAATTGACTATAAAACGTTCCTATATATGCTGCAACTGGCAAAAATCAATTTCCATCCGCGATAAACCGCACGGGCGTAGCATAGGTGCAGAAACCTCAGTGCCGTTTGAGAAACAGCAAGGACAAATCATGAGTGAAGATAAAGCGCTCTATCCGCCAGTTGATCCCGTCTCCGCGGGGATCAAGGGCCGCTGTCCACGCTGCGGCCAGGGCAAAATGTTTGACGGCTTCATTAAGCTGCCCAAACACTGCACGAATTGTGGCCTTGATTATTCCTTTGTCGACACGGGCGAAGGGCCCGCAGTCCTGGTGATGCTGCTCGTCGGCTTCATTGTTGTCGGCCTTGCCCTTTGGATGGAAGTAACGCTCGCCCCGCCCCTGTGGCTGCATTTCATTCTGTGGATACCCCTTGCGCTTGCTCTGTGCCTCGCGGCGCTGCGCACAATGAAGGGAATTCTCATTGCGCTCCAATACAAGCACAATGCGGCCGAAGGGCAGATCGACCGCTCGGCAAAATCCGAATGATGTCGCATCCAGATGATACAGATGCCCCAAAAGGAATACAGCCGATGATTGGCTTCAGACCCATGCGCCAAGACGAGTTTTCAGGCTATCTCGATTATTTCATCCCTGACTATGCTGCGGAGATCTCGGCAAATTACGGCCTGTCCAATCCAGAAGCAGTGGTGCAGGCGAAACGCGAAATCGCCAAAGACCTGCCCAACGGTCCCGATACATTCGGACAGGTCTTGCTCTGCATAACGGATGGCAAAAGAGAAAATGCCGAAACCATTGGTTATCTTTGGTACCGCGCCGATACGGATTCCAAGATAGTGTTCATCAGTGATTTTCATATCCTTCCTGCCTATCAGGGTAACGGCCATGGCAAGAAAGCGTTACATACTCTGGAAAGTGCGCTCGCCAGGGAAGGATTTGAGCAGATCCGGCTGCGCGTCGCCGCGGACAACACGCGCGCCCAGCACGTCTACCAGGCCGGGGGATTCCGGACGACTGGTATCAACATGAGCAAGCGCATCAAAACGGCATGATAGTCAGATTGGCGCGTCCGAATTGTCGATGCAATCCTCCCGATCAACGGGATTTTCGAGCGCCGCCGTGCTAAATTCAGCGCCTTTCACCGGAGGTTACGGAGATGGCCTATCTGGACAGGGATGATCGTCAGAGGGACTGGGAAACGATCGGTTATGACACTCTTCTGGCATTGAGCATCGCGACACCAATTGCCTTGCTGGTGTTCTTCGTCTTGCGGATGTAACCGCGCATCGGCCGATTGCGATCAACAGGATTGTGGTTCCAGTTCCGCTCTGAAGCGGTCAACCCATTTTGCGACTTCAGCCTGCGCTTGTTCACGGGTTCTAAACGGCCCAATGAGTTCATGCTTTACGCCGCGGTCATTGACTTGCACGTAATGAAGACCCGTCGCCACAACGATGCCCACGGACGAGGCTGCGGACGCTTTGATCTCGACCGACGTTTCATTGATCGCCATGTTCATCCCCTTCAGTCGCAGCCGCTGCCTTGATCACGCTGGGTTACCGGCTTTTGCGCTTCCAGCCTATTCAAAAGCTCGGCAAGTTCCTCGGCATCCCGCCGGTTCATGCCAATAATGGTACGGCTGCCCATCTCGGCCGCCCGTGCCGTGCGCGCGTCGATGATCGTCCAGGTATCATTGAGATCTTGCTGTGGTTTGTAACGTTGAGTCATAAAGATGAGAATAACGCCCACTTTCATTCCTGCCAAGAGGGCGCGCATATTTTATCGCTTCATATTGATGTTTTATACATCAGTGGTAAGGTGATGCAGCTAACTACTCAATGATAAAAGTGGATACGATTTTGATTACTGCAAACCAAATGCGGGCAGCGCGAGCACTTCTCGGTATCGATCAGAAAGCCCTCGCGGAAATGTCGGGTGTTTCCCTGCCGACCATTCAACGGATGGAAGCCAGTGAAGGCGATGTGCGCGGCATCGTCGACAGCCTGATGAAGGTCGTCAACGCCCTTGATCGCGCAGGTATTGAGCTGATTGGCGAACATGCGCGCAGCGAAACGGGTGGCAGAGGCGTAAGGTACCGTCAACCGTCGCAAAAGTTCAACTAAATGCCGATGCTGTGGGATGCACCGTGCAGCGGCAAGACTTTCACAACATACCTGTGCAACTCAATTCCTGTCGCTGTTGATTGATGATCCCCTATTTGCGCAAGATTGCCGGGAGAGAACGGTTTGAAAAGACCGATCGGCATCTTGCGCAGTTCCTGACTTTTGTGGCTGGAGCTGCAAATGCCGGAGGCTTTCTGGCCGTTCATCAATACACCTCTCATATGTCAGGGATTGTCTCTGCCATGGCCGATAATCTGGTGCTCGGTGACACAAGTCTGCTGCTTGCAGGCCTCGCTGCCTTTCTCTCCTTTGTGGCCGGAGCCGCCTGCTCAGCCATACTGGTCAATTGGGCGCGGCGGAAAAGACTCCAGAGCGAATACGCTCTGCCGCTTATGTTTGAAGCCATACTGCTGATCTGCTTTGGACTGCTCGGCCGCAACCTGGAGCACCGTGAATGGCTGTTCGTTCCGGCAACAGTCATGCTCTTGTGTTTTATCATGGGCCTGCAGAACGCCATCATCACCAAACTCTCCGGCGCACGCATAAGGACAACCCATGTGACGGGCCTTGTGACCGACATGGGCATCGAATTGGGCAAGCTCTTCTACCGGAATGCATCACCCAGCAGCCCCGATACGCCTTTCGTCAAGGCTGACCGCAAAAAGCTCAAGCTGCTGGCGTCCCTTGTCGCGCTGTTTCTTGTTGGCGGTATCGCCGGCGCAATCGGTTTCAAGCATCTCGGTTTTGCCGCATCGCTTGCGCTTGCAGCCATCCTTCTCGTATTGGCGATTGTGCCTGTGCTTGATGATCTTAAAAACAGGTGGAGCAAGCTTGGTCTTGGACTCGACTGAATTACACTTTTGCGAGCCCCATTCTCCCATCAGTGCTCATCCCAAACATTTTTCAGGAAACCCGACACGATTTACTCGACTGTGCCCTTTGGAGCGAACAGAATGGTGTCGCTCCATTGGTGGTGCGGGACGGGCAAGCCATTTCGCTCAGCGCCTTGAGGGTGTGTCCGTGGCAATGCATCGGGTGCCACCAAGCCGTCTCATTCCGGATCGTCAGAATATGACTACGCCCGCGTTGAAGCGTGAGCAGCGACGCCGTGCCGGCATGCCCATCAGGGAAAACGACCGGCATCCAATGAGAAATACAGAATTGAAGCAATGGGGTAATCATGAAAAGACCACCATTTTTCGTTATCGAGATGTCTGTATTACAGGCCTCACAGGCGGGACACTGGAGCAATTCGACATCTTCGAGGCTCAAGTTTTGTGCCATGCAATTGCCGTTGCGTATTTTCTCCGCCTGAAGTTGCAAGGCTATTGTTAGCAAGCAATATGAAAGGAGTGACGGATATGAGAGCGTTCGTACTATCCCTGGCAGCAGCATTGTCTGCCTTTTCCTTTGGTGCCGAAGCCTCTCCTCGCATCCCGCTAAACCCCTCGGATCATGGTGTTTTGGTGCAGCGTGCCGATTATTGGTGCGGTCCGGGCGCGTATTTGTCACAGAGGGGCTACTGCGTGCGCCGCTACTACCGCCCGCCCCCACCGCCTTTCTGGGGTTGGGGGCCCCCGCCCCCGCGGTGGCATCGCTGGGATGACTGGCGTTACGACAACGGCCGACACAAGGGTTGGTACAAGCACAAGTGGAGGCACCGCGACGAAGACGACGATTGAATTGAGGCGCACGGGCATCGTCGTTACGATCAGGATGCAATCAGCAACGAAGCAAAGCGGATGGTCGTCGAATGGCCGTCCATCCGTTTGAGGCGAAGAGCTATTTCTCTGTGGTGGGAATGCTTTTGATCGCTGTTCATCGGTTACCGATACCCTCCCCAGGAGGACAAGATCAAATGCGAACGGTTGCGATCATGACTCTTGGGACAGGATTGTCGCCAAGCGCGGCTCGGCATGACCGACCACCCGGACCACTCCCGGATACTGCCTTCTGAAACGGCGTTCGAGCAGGTCGACGTTCTTGTGCATGGTGGCTACGTCAAGCGCGTCATCGAAATAGCAATGATAGTTGACCACGAGCCCGGCCGGGGTACGCCGTACACGCACATCATGAATACTCTCGATGGCTGGTATCTTGGCAGCGGTCGCTTCCAAAATACCGCTGACTTCAGATGCTTCACTTTGGGGCACATCCAGACCGGAGAGATGTGAGACTTCCAAGGGTTCAATATGGGTCTCGACCTCCGTCTCCGGCCCCAGTTCGTCCCGGATAGCGATTTCGAGCCTGGTTGCTTCGATGTGGGCCGCGCCAAGGCTCAATCGCCCGTCGACCTCCAGATCGAGACTGATCGACAGGCGGTTTTCCACCTCTTGAACAGTGATATGATGCACCAGCAATCGCCGCTTGGCGGCCGCAATCAAGACGCGATCAAGCACCGTTTCATCGTCGAGGGCTCTTGGTTCGGTGGTCACCGTCAGGGTTGTGTCGGCGAACTCGTCCCGGACCGCTTTGGTAATGCGCTCCTTGATCGCGACCACCCTCTCCAGCGGCAGTGTCCGTGAGATTGCTACAGCAATCTCGCCGAAGTTCCCGGTTCCTCCCGGGCGCAACCGGACACCGGCAACCTCGACAACACCTGGCACGTCATTCACGATTGCCCGGACCCGTTCGGCCATGCCTTTCGGAGCGGTATCGAGAAGGGTGTCGATCGTGCTGCGGCCAAGACGCCAACCCGCAATGGCGACGAACAGCGCAACACCGATTGCGGCAAGCGCATCGCCATATTTGAAGCCGAAAAGTGCAGCGACGAGTCCGAGAAGCACCAGTGTCGACCCGGCCAGATCGGATGCAAAATGCAGCGCATCGGCCGCAAGTGCCTGACTTCCGGTTTCGCGTGCCACTTTGCGCAACGTATAGACACGGTTGATATCGATAATGATCGAGACGATCAGCACGGAGAAGGCCAGAATGGTCGGCTCAAATTCACCGCCGCCCTGCATCAGGCGATCATAGGCATGCATGATGACGACCGTCGCCAGGATGAACAGGATGACGGTCTCGGCCAGCGCCGCAAGGCTTTCGAACTTGCCATGCCCGTAATGATGTTCTTCGTCGGCGGGCTTGTTGGCTGTGCGCACGGCGAAATAGGTAATGATCGTCGCGCCCGTATCGACAAGTGCGTGTGCTGCTTCCGATATCAGCGCAAGCGATCCGGAAAGAATACCGGCGACGAACTTGCCAATCGCAATCGCGGCGCTGGCCAGGATCGATAACAAGGCCACGCGTTCTTTGCGTGCCGCATTGTCGTTGGAGATCTGAGTATCGCTATGATTTCGGGACATGGAATTTGCTCCAGTCGAGCCTTGGACCGGGCGAAGACACACCCCGCTCGTCTGGTGCATTCGCCACGGTCTTGCTTGGCCGACAGATCGGCTGATCGCACCACGCGCCTTTGCGCAAGTGTGTTGACGCGACCCCGCCCAATGGACGGTAGCTACTCCCCGATGGCACCCATCTAGTTGACAATGAATAAAAAGTCAAAGTAAAATCAATTAGTTAGATGCATGTGATATTCATTTGCAGATAGGTGCAGCCAAAGACAGCTCACACCTTGACCAAGATGCTTTATGCAAGGTCGAGGACTACAGCGATGACCGAGCCGAACATCGCGCTCGATGCATCTGAAGGGCGAAGTGGTGCTGGCGGGCAACAGACCACGCAAAGTCGCAACTGCGCGCGTTGCCAACCGCCGTTGACATCTCCTTTAATTTAGAGTTACTCTATGTAACATGAAATTGAGGGCGACAACCATGTCTCCACGAGCCTATCGCCAGTCGGCGCGCGCCAACGCTGTTCAGGATACCGAGCAACAGATCGTCGACGCCTTGATTGCACTCCTCGGAGAATGCTGGTTCGACGAGATCACTCTCGACGACATCGCTGCCGCGGCAGGCACCACCCGTCAAACTGTGATACGGCGGTTCGGCGGCAAGACCGGCGTGCTCAGCGCCATGGCGGCCCAGATGGATGTCTCGATCCGGGACCAACGCTGGAGCACGCCGGCCCAAAGCGAGGCGGACATCGTCGCACTCCTGATGGACGATTATGAACGCACGGGAGACATAATCGTGCGGACGCTTGGGCAGGAAGCGCGCACTCCCGAGTTCGCCGCCGTCCTCGATCGCGGACGCAAAGGTCATCGCGAGTGGATCGAAGACATGTTCAAGGGCTGGCTCGACAAGCTCGACGGCCAGCCCCGCGCGGATCGGCTCGCGCAGTTGTTGGCCCTGACCGATGTTTGGATCTGGCATCTGCTGCGCCGGGCGCAAGGGCATTCGGCCGCGCAGACACACCGGCTCATGACGCAGGCGATCGAGCGCCTGCTGCGTGAGGATAAGACGAACTGATCCGGTCTTCATCGAGAAAGGAGCAAGGCAATGATGAAGACGACAGTTGCGGAAGCCCATCTGCGTATCCTTGCAGTCTGCTGGGAAGGCGGCGGCAACGTGCCGCCGACGCTCGGGGCCGTACGCGCGCTCGCTGGCCGGGGCCACGACTTGCGCCTCATCGCCGACGACACGGTGAGAGCGGAGGCGATCGAGGCGGGAGCTCGCTTCCTCCGATGGACGCGCGCGCCGAACCGTCCTGATCGCTCACCAGAGAGCTGCTTCGTGCGTGATTGGGAAACCGCCGATCCCTTGGCCGGCTTCCAAAGAGGGTGCGAACGGATCTTCGTCGGACCAGCGCAATCCTATGCCGAGGATATTCTCGAAGCACTGGCAACGGAGCCATCCGACATCCTTCTCGGCTCAGATCTGCTGTTCGGCAGCATGCTCGCGGGCGAAGTTGCGAAGGTTCCGACGGCTCTGCTCGCAAGCAACATCTCGCTCTGGCCTCTCCCCGGACATCCGCCGTTCGGTCCGGGCTTTCAGCCTGCCCGGTCGGCGGCGGACAGAGCGCGCGACACCGAGGTTTCGGCAAGGGTCGAGCAAGTATGGGACGGCTTCCTGCCTTGCCTCAACGCTGCCCGTGCTCATTTCGGCGTCGCGCCGCTGGCCCATGTCCACGAACAGCGCTTGAGCGCCGGCCGCCATCTCCTTGCCACCAGCGCCAGCTTCGATTTCCCCACCGAGCGCCTGCCGGACCGTGTGCGCTATGTGGGGCCGCTTCTGGAGATGCCGAGCTGGGCGCACGAACGCTGGACGGCCCCATCAGCGGGCGAGATACGGCCACTCGTGCTCGTATCGTTCAGCACCACCAATCAGGGGCAGGCCGACGTGCTCCAGCGGGTGATATCCGGTCTGGCCGGGGAGCCGGTCGAGGTGGTCCTCACCCTCGGCAAAGCACTTGAGGGACTTCGCCTTCAATCGCCGGCGAATGTCACCATTCTTGCCAATGCAGCGCATGACGACATTTTGACCAAGGCCCGCGCCGTCGTCACCCACGGCGGACACGGCACGATCATGCGATCGCTGCGCCATGGCGTCCCCCTCGTCGTTCTTCCGATGGGGCGCGATCAGAACGACAACGCCGCGCGTGTGGACTATCACGGCGCAGGCCTGCGCCTCGCCCCTTCGGCACCTGCGCAAATGCTCGGCGAGGCCGTACGGCGCGTCCTTTGCGAGCCGAGCTTTGCCGAGCGGGCGTTGGCACTTGGGCGTGCCATCGCCGAGGAAGGCCCGGGACCCGCACGTCTCGTGGCAGAAATCGAGAACTTCGCAGCGGGGTCTTCACACAGAGCTCGACCCGTCCATAGGAAGGAAACTGAAGCATGACGCACGCCTCTTCAAGCGAAAGTGGAATGATCCTGACGTCCGGCCAACTGGACGCCTATCTTACAAGGATCGGGGTCGAACGGCCGTCTTCTCCCGACGTCGCCAGCCTGTCGAAACTTCACCGCGCCCATCTCTTGGCCTTCACCTGGGAGGCACTGGATGCTTTCATGGGATGGCCGTCCTCGCTCGTCCCGGCCGCCGCCTTCGCCAAGATGGTGGAGGGCAAGCGCGGCGGCTGGTGCTACGAGATGAATGGCCTGTTCGGTGCGGCGCTCGCCGCGCTCGGATTCCGCGTGACCCGCCTGTGTGGCGGCGTCAATCGTGAAACGCTGGGCGACAACGCCGTCGGCAACCATCTGACACTGCGTGTCGATCTCGACCGCCCGTACCTTGCCGAGGTCGGCCTGGCGGACGCCATCGTCGAGCCTGTACCGCTTGCCATCGGGCCGATCAGCCAGCGCGGCTTCGATTTTTCGATCATGCCGACAAACGACGGCTGGCTGCGTTTCAGGAACCATGCGCGCGGCATGGCGCACAGCTTCGATTTCCGGCCCGATCACAGCGACGAGGCCGCCATCGCCGCCACGCTTGGCTGGCTGACGCAAGATCCCGGCTCGCCGTTCACGAACGCGCTGGCGATCCTGCGGCATACCGCGGATGGCTATCTCGCCCTGAAGAACGATTGCCTGTGCCGCGTGACGGCAGAGGGCGTCAGCGAACAGCGCATCACGAGCGCGGATCATCTTGCTGACACGTTCGAAACGATTTTCAGCCTGGACGTTCCCAAGCCCGCAAATATCTGGGACAAGATCCAGACGATCGGCCGCGATAAGAGCGGCTGACGCGACACCGTTATCCTGCATCCCGAAGATTATCAGCGCTGGATCGCAAACATCGAACCTGATCCGAGTGACCTGTTGGAGCCACTCCCCGCGAAGCTGATGACCATGTGGCCGGTGTCCTCAAAAGTCGGCAAGCCAAGGAACAATACGCCGGATGTTGTGGAGGAAATTCCCCTTCCGCCAGAGAATGCGCTTTGAAGAAACACGCTCATGCGAACGAATTCCCAAATTCTAGGTTACGACCTGCTCGTAGCAGCTATCTTGTGAACGCGGGACGATCAACTATCATCAAACAAACATGCAAGTTGCCTTAGGAGTTCAGATTGCCAGTTAGTGTTTGGAGATCGATAAAACTAGCATTGACGGAATCTAAAATTGTTCTGCGGTTTAGCCTTACGGGCTTGTTCACTGGCAATATAACAGCGACCCTTCTACAGCAGACCAATACATCGTACAGATATGTCAACGTTAAATGGAGAGACGGCGAAATCTCATATAGTTCCAACTATGAAGTTGGTGAATTCCTTGAGTTGATCGAAACGATGATGTCCGAACAACAAATGGTAGCCCGGGAAGTACGCGCAGCAAGTCTGGCCCCCTAGGAAATGAACGGCGTGGACAAGTGCATGTACCCCTTTCGGAATGACCACCGGCTTTCAGGCAATGTCACTCATCCTACGAACGACAGAGAACTGGATGTGTGGATGAATGCATCAGCCGCCGAACTCATTTATCTTTTCCGGCACGCATAGGGGGCAAGATGCCGCGAGTTTGGAAGATTGTTCGGCACGGCTCAGAGGAACCTTGGGAAAAAATCATCCCTGAGAACCAGGTGACGATAGGGGATCTGATGATGCTCCTTGGTAATTTGGCAAAGAGCCACTGCCCACCCAGTCCCAAGATACCAGCGATAAGGGACTACTCGCCCTACACTACGTCGCTAACGACCAAAAACGACCGCTTTGGCAATATGAGCCACACCATGTACTCCAGCTGTAGCCGCGTCCACTACATAGCGACTTTGGAGAATCCATCGAATGCCGACGGACCTAAAGGATAGAAGCGGCCCGGATCGACGAACGCCTTCCTTGGAACTTACCCGGTGGCGTAACGCGTGCCTGACGATCAGGCGGCGATTTAGCTGATCTTTTTGAATGGTTGAGCGCGTTGCTAAACTCCTTCAGGTTGCTATGGTGAGTAACCGCCGAATTTTGCATGGGGCAACGTATGATCTATCCAGAGGTGCCTGGAGGAGATGAGTTATTGGCATGGTTTGGAGAGGTGCCAACTTTCCACGATGCTGAGATTGTCAGTTTGTCGCTTAACCGAGCTGGAGCAAGCGAACTGCAGATACACGGCTGGATCATGACCGACAGTGTCGATCCGGATGGGCATATTGTGCTCGACAAGCACGCCGTCATCACCTTCAAATTTGAAGGGATTTTGGACCTTCAACTAGATGGCTTTGGCGCTCAGAATGTAGTCGCGGGCCTCATCCTTCAACGTGCGACAGACCGAGGCCGTTCAGCCTACTATCCGATGCCGGAGGATGATCTTGACGTCGAGGTCGAACTTCTACCTTGCTACGGATTGTACGGCTTTATTAGAGCAAAGAAGGTCACAATATCGGTCGTCCCAAGCCGACCGATTGACGGAGAATGATGCTCTGCGCCAATCTTCCATGATCGCCGTAAGATCGGTACAAACAGATAGAGTGCTAAGAGAAAGTAGCTGACCAAAAAGAGTGATTTGAGCATTCTGTCCCCCAGTGTTGCTCATATGCCGGTATAATAATTGCTACACAATCTGCAACACCTGTATATGGATAAACATACTTAAGACTGCTCTGGCGTTTGGCTCCGTCGCACACGTTGCGATATATCTCGGCATGATGTCTGCAGCATTTCTGCACTGAAACGGTATTGATTGATGAACGAGGCAACAAAAACAGTCCGATGGATCGTTGGAGTGACCGCCCTTGTAGGCATAACTTGGATCTTGCTTGCTTTCCTGCCCATGTTTTTCCAAACGTTTGGCTACAATTATTTGCCGTCCACGGATTGGATGGATACGACCAAACCCTATCGGCTTGCCATCGGTCTAGGCATGGCTGTCATACTTTTGATATTTTCTATCAAGGCGATCGACACCAACAAAGGAGAACTGAGAAAGATCGGCGCAATTTTGTTCGCGCCATTCATTGGGTATTTTTTGGGGAGTACCCCTATAGCTGTCGGCGCACCAATGATCGTCTCTATGGTCGCAGGTCGTCACATCGAACTCCCGTACGAAGTCGTCCGAGCGGACGGTCACAGCAACAGGGGGTGCCGAACACCGATTGAACTCCAAGGTCTGCCATTTATGTTCGACCGTCTTTGTGGCATTTCAGATGACGTGAGACGGAGTTTTAATCCGCACATGCGGATCATTGTCGAGGGCCGTGGAACCAGCATGGGTGTCCATGTGTCGACCTTTCATCTCATCAAGTCATAATTTCGAATCATCGGGCCTGAAATTGTGGAATTGTACAATGTGGCAAGACATCAGACCGCGAGGAATGGTGACTTCGGGACAGGAAGGGATTACCCACCGCATCATACTGCTGCTCAATTTGGTGCGATAAATGTACCGCTGCTGGCGACGCGTGATCCAATAGCGGGGAGCGCGCCATCTGTTCTTTCAAATGACCAAAATCGCATGTTCAGCCCAGTGAGGCCCAACAGTAATGGCCGAGAGCGACATGTCGAGTGTTCCCGTAGTATCGGGTTAACACCTGCCTTCTCACCTTACGGCCTATCCTTGCCGCCTCATCCATCAGCAAGGGAGGATATGCGATGGCGAAGATCCTGATGATCACCGGCGATTTCACCGAGGACTATGAAACCATGGTTCCGTTCCAGACGCTGCTTGCAACCGGCCACAGCGTTGCTGCGGTTTGCCCCGGCAAGAAGGCCGGCGATACGGTCAAGACCGCTATCCATGACTTCGAGGGTGACCAGACCTATTCGGAAAAACCCGGCCACAATTTCGCACTGAACGCGGATTTCGATGCCGTCGACCCCGCAAGTTATGATGCGCTGGTCGTTCCCGGCGGCCGCGCGCCGGAATATCTGCGCATGAACCCGGACGTCATCAAGATGGTGCAGCACTTCTTCGAAGCCGGGAAACCCGTTGCCGCCATCTGCCATGGTGCGCAATTGCTCGCCGCTGCCGGCGTTCTGAAGGGGCGGACCTGCTCGGCCTATCCTGCCTGCGCGTACGAGGTGACGGCATCAGGCGGCACCTTTGCCGATATCCCGGTGACAGAGGCTGTCACTGATGGCAATCTGGTGACAGCACCTGCGTGGCCTGCCCATCCGGCATGGCTGAAGCAGTTTCTGGCGATCCTCTGACATCCAGAAGACGGGAGGCCCTTACGATGTGCGAGCTCTTCATCAAGGCCGATGCCAGTCAATGGCAGAGCCGTACGCACAGCCTGCGCATTGATGGGGTCGCCACGTCGATCCGGATCGAAAACCATTTCTGGGATACGCTCACCGAGATCGGCCAGCGCGACGGCATGACCGTCGCGCAACTCATCACGCGGCTCTGGCATGAGGCGATGGACGCTGACCACGACCTCGGCAACTTCACATCGTTCCTGCGCGTATGCTGTGCGCGTTACCATGCCCTGATCGCCGCTGGCGAAATCTCACAAGACCTCAACATCCCAATTGCTGACCACGCCGCCCGTGAAATCCTTGCCCGTGAAACGGCCCGGCGCAATACCACCATGAATTGAACTCGTTGCGACACGCTTGCCGATTGCGGCATGGGGCTGGTAGCGCCGCAGCCAAGAGCAGGAAATGCGCGCGGACAGCTTGTCACCAATTGTCTTAAGTCGCTGACCTCTGCCATCGGGGAACCAGTTTCCGCCTACATGATTTGAACTGGCGGGAAGCGGCCAGACAGCCAATGCTTCTTGCTCGGCATTCGTCATCCCCTTCGTAATCCAGACCGCCATGGTCGATGCACCCCGCCGGCAGGTGCCTGTGTCATTCACCCGCGGGCTGCTGAGCAGGGTCGCAATACTCAATCAGCAATTCGGTGAGGACCCGTATCTTCCGTGCGGGATGCTGACCTGGCGGGCGAATGACATAGGCACCTGCCGGAGGCGGCGGATAATGCGTCATGACCGGCACAAGCGCGCCGGAGGCTATATACTCATGGGTAAGGCAATCGGGCAGGTAAGCGATCCCGAGTCCTGCCGCTGCGGCGGCGACCAGAGCAATGCCGTTGTCGGCTTTAAAGCGCCCCTGCGGACGAACCGTGATGATCTTGTCGCCATCCAAGAGCTGCCAGGCTTCGGTGCCCTGCATGAGGGCCTCGTGGGCGACGAGTTCCTCCGGCGTTTCCGGCGACCCATGCGCCTTGATATAGTCCGGGCTGGCGACGAACTTCCCATGGATCGGTCCGACGCGTCTTGCGATCAAGTTGGAGTCCTGAAGATAGCCAACCCGAATCGCACAATCGTAACCTTCTGTGATGAGATCGACGAAGCGATCACTGTAGCAGGTGTGGATTTGGAGCTGGGGATGGCGTCGCGCCATTTCCGTAAGGATGGGAGCAAAATGCGTCGATCCGAAAGAAAGCGGCACAGCAACCCGCAAGCGGCCGCGAAGGTCACCGGCGGGTAGGATCGCTTCCTTGGCCGCGTCGACCTCGGCGCACACTCTTGCTGCATAGTCTCGGAACGTGGCCCCGGCTTCTGTCAGAGCAGCCCCGCGGGTGGTTCGTGCAAGAAGCTGGACACCAAGTTCCGCTTCAAGCCGGACGAGCCGACGACTGACAATCGACTTGGAGACGCCGAGACGCAGCGCAGCGGGCGAAACGCCCCCAGCGTCAGCAACTTCGACGAATGTCTCCAGCTCTTCGATATCCAATTCAGCGTTCCCCATTTCGCGACACAGCTTGCCTTAAAGGGACACTACCGCATCGCGTCCGGGAACGGCAATGTCCCTTTCAGGCAACGTCGCCGCTGGCGCATGTCTTCCCGCAAACCAACCTCACCAACAACGGCAGCATAAGGAAGCAATAATGACCTTTCGTAACGGCCTTGATTCTCTTCTACGTCCCGAAGATTCCGTACTCGTTCTTATCGACCACCAGCCCTACCAGCTCGCCAATCTGAACAGCCACGACCCGCAGGCCGTGGTGAACAACACGACCGCCCTGGCGAAGGCCGCCAAGGCCTTCGGCGTCCCCACCATCCTGACCAGCGTGATCGCGGCGCGCGGCGGTCTGATCTTTCCGCACATCACTGACGTGTTCCCCGGCCAGGAGGTGATTGACCGGACCTTCATCAACACCTGGGAGGATCGGAAGGTCGTCGATGCGGTCAAGGCGACGGGCCGCAAGCAACTGATCATCGCCGGCCTGTGGACCGAGATCTGTGTTGCGATGCCGACGATCCAGGCGCTGGGCGAAGGCTGGGATGTGACGGTGGTCACGGATGCGTCGGGTGGCACTTCGGTTGAGGCCCACGAGGTGGCGATCCAGCGCATGCTCCGCGCGGGCGCGAACATGATGACGTGGTTGGCGGTGGCCTCGGAGTGGCAACGTGACTGGGCCAGGACGGAGCACGCCGCAGAGCTGACCGAAGTTCTCAAGCAGCACGCCGGCGGCAGCGGCATCGCTTATCTATGGGAGCAGCAGCTGCTCAACACGCCGGTACCGCGCACCGCGGGTTGATTTGGGCGGGGATGACGAAAGGCTTGAGCGATCCAGCGCCAACACGCAGACTGCCTATCGAACTGCGTCATCCCCGTTCCGTGCCCAGCAGATCGTCAGGTCACTCAGTTCAACTTGAATTCACCATCGACATGACGCCACTCACTGGGGCCAATGAGGCGTCGATGGCAGTAGCGAACGGAATGCAGCGGGCCATCCAGTTTTCTTTGCCAGAAGTCCAGGAATTTCCTCATCTCGGGAAATTCCGGAGCAAGATCGTAGTCCTGCCAGATATAGGTCTGCAGAACGGATTGAAAATGGGGAATGCGGTATAGAATATGAGCAGTTGTGATACCGTAGCCCTTCAGCTGGCGTTCCATCTCTGACGAAAAGTGCATCGCAATCTCCGTTGTTCTCACATTGGAAATATGATGCCGCACTTGTTCGCCGACTTCAATGAAAAATCGATGGGATACACATAATAACCATTAGAATACAATATATTAGCAGCGATCGACGGTGACTGCTAATGTCTCGAGAATGCCACCTGTGTGCCTATCCCGGTGAATGGCAATTCACGTGTCAAATCTCCATGCCGCGGCCAGGTCTTCACCCTGCCGGGTATCAGACGGATTGTTGCTATCCACGGCTTGCCCGCAAGGCAAACCTCTCTCGGTGGCGGCGGCTATATCGAGGCTCGGGTCTGTGATGCCCAGCCAATCCGGTCATTCCTTGGCCGTCCATAACAGATCGCGCTCCCACCTGTCTCTATCGTGAGCTGACGCATGCGATTGGGCACCAAGCGGCTGACTTTCAAGGCTCGCTGTGATCGAAAAAGTCTGGCTGCAATTTCCCAGATTTCAACAGATATTGGAGCGTGTATGCCACGGAAAGGGCATCATCGAGTGCATCGTGTCCCTGCAACGGGGGATGTTTCACACGATAGTAATCAGCGAGCCTGTTGCTGGGTGTCTTGGCCAAATCCTCAAGCGGCATCCCAGCCGCAATCAGCAGCTTTACCGCATTGTCGAACCGGCCAGCCGGAATGGGTGGCTGAATGCCGGCGACATAGCAACTGATGGCAACCATGTTCAACTCATCCTTCCCCCACGACCAGAATCGCGCACCATTTGAGAAGCGATCGACGCCTGCCAGTGCATCCTGCAACGATACGCCTTCCGCTTCCATGGTTTCATCGGTGATCCCCGTCAGCTTGGTGAAAAACGGATCGAGTGCATACATGTTGCCAAATCGGTCGACTGGTAGAACGTGAGATCGGTACGTGCCCAAAAGAGGGAAATCTCCCTCCAGCCCCAGTTTCACCGCCCCGATTTGTGCAATTACCGGATCAGGATCATCAGCCGCACACCAGAATCGACGCTGGGATCCTTCGCGGCAAAGAAACTCGCAATCGAAAATGATGGCAGTCTGCATGGTCAGCGTTTCCCGGTTAAAATTGTCACGGCGGCTGACAGCATCCCATTCATCTCCTTGCAGCCGCCGTGGGCCGTGGCCTCGTCTCAAAACCGGTACGTCAAGCCCAGAACTGGCCCGGACAACCGCGTGTCATAGACATGCCCGCCGTGCTCGTAGTCGACATCAAGCACTTTATAGCCTGCCGATGCGGACAGGTGATCGTTGACGAGGTAGTTGACCGTCGCGAGCGCCGACCATGTGAGCTTCGACCCTGCGCCAAAGCCGCCGATATCCGCCTGAGCCTGCACGGAGAGCTTGTCCGTCACCGGAAAGAATGCCCGCGCGCCGATCACCGGATCCACCCAGCCGAAACTCTCGCCATAGCTGCGGGTCACACTGCCGCCGCCAAGGCCTACGGTGAGCGTCACATCGTTGGAGATGTGCCAGAAACGCGCGCCGGCGAGCGCGTCAAGCGTGAAGCTCGGCCTGTCAACGACACGGTAGCCTCCCTGCAATGTCGCCATGAACTGCTTCGTGTCGACCGTCGCATCGATGTTTGTTCCGGCAGGCACGACAATGCCACCGGGAAGCTGAAACGAGGGCAACGGCCCGGCACCGTGGCTGTCGGTCGTATCGACATACATGATGTCGCCGGAGAAGACGAACCGATCATAGCGCCCCCATACATTGACAAAGCCGCCGATGTTGAAGTTGTCCAAAACGTCCGAGAATGACTTCTCGACGCCGATGGTCGGGCCGCGACGGAACGGCGATACGTTTCCGTTCAGACCGGCCGCCCACATATATGGAGAAATCTGCAAGGCCCAGTTCGCACGTTCGACGGGCATCGGCGCCGCTTCTTCTGGTTGGCTCGGAAGCACATCGGCGGCAAATGCAGCCTGAACGCCGCACAGACCCAGGACAATGGCAACGGCAAATCTATTCAAGGCCCCCTCCACGCTTACAGTGTATTCTTGTGGATGCGCCCGTCCTTCATGATGAGCTGCATCGTTCGCTCAGGATCGGCGATCAAGGCGATGTCTTTGAGCGGATCGCCGTTGATCACGAGAATATCGGCATAGGCACCGGGCTCGATCCGGCCGAGCTTTCCCGGATAGGGATTGCGCGGTCCGGAAAGACCCGCGAGCTCGGCATTGCCGCTGGTCAGAAGCCGCAACACGTCGGCATTGTCATACCACCGGGCGAACTTGGCAAGCTGCTTGCCCTGCGTGGCGGTGCCCTTCGGGTTGAACAATATGTCGGTGCCAAGCGCCATCCGTACCTTGTGCTTGCGCCCCAGTTCGACCGCCCGGGCCGTTCCGTCTGCGATCCTCTGCTGCTGTGCGCGCTGTTCGGGCGACGCGTAGGTGTTGGCATCTTCATCGGCCAGAAATGGCTGGATGCTCCACCATGCACCCGCATCCGCAATGCGCCTGACAGTGTCCTCGTCGGCAAGTTGGCCGTGCTCGATGGATTGGACACCGCATGCGAGGGCGCGCTGAACGGCGGCGGACGTGTAGGCGTGGATGCACACATAGGTGCCCCAGTCCGTCGCCGCGGACACTGCCGCCCTCATCTCGGCTTCGGTATACTGGAGCGCATCAATCGGGTCGTAGGCAGAAGCAACGCCGCCGCCGCCCATGATCTTGATCTGGCTGGCGCCCAGCATCAGTTGCTCGCGCACCCGGCGCAGCACTTCCGCTTCTCCGTCGGCGATAGCCGAAATGCCCGCCTGCTCGGCCACGCTGAGATCGCTTTGCGCCGTTCGCGGCAGATCCGTGCGCATGCGAAAGTCGCCGTGCCCGGATGTCTGCGAGATCATGGCGCCGGAAGGATAGATGCGCGGCCCCGCAATGCGCCCCTCGTCGATGGCGCGTTTCAGGGCGAATGAGGGACCGCCCACGTCGCGGACCGTGGTGAAGCCACGCAGCACCGTGCGCCCTGCCTCTTGTGCAGCGACAAGATGGACGTAAGGGATATCGGCGGTCATGGCCGCAATCTGTGAAATGCCCGCCAGGATCGAATGCCAGTGCGCGTCGATCATGCCCGGCATCAGCGTCCGTCCGCCGCAGTCAACGACGTCGGCATCGGCAACCGTATCTGCGGACGTGACCAGGGCCTTGATGAATTTACCTTCGACCAGGACACCCTGACCTTCGACAAGTTTTCCGCTTGTCCCGTCGAAAATATTCACATTGGTGAGCAGGATCGGTTTGGCAGGAGTCTGCGCGAAGCCAGGGCTGACCATTCCAAGCACAGGAGCGGCAAGGCTCGCTGCGACACCTTTCAAAACGGAGCGGCGCGACAGTCCCTTGTCGACGCGTGCAAATAGCTGCTGCGCTCGCGGGCTGTGGCAGGCGCAGCCCCCGTCATGGGTCAAATGCTGGTATTTCTGGCCCAGCCAAAACAGCAAGCGATACACTCCCATCCGGTCCCAGGCTCAAGCCTGGTCGATGATCGATAAGGCAATTAAGCCGATTTGACTTCCTTTAACAAGGAGACCTTCCAGTATGTGGTGGTAAATACTTTGCTCTACGGAATGAAAGGCGGCCATTTTGCGATTCAAGCCGACGTTTGTCTTCCATCTTCCTATCAGTGCTCAAATATAAGCCATGACAAAATACCACCCAATCCCCGCCGCTGACGAAATCAGAAGCGTCGGGATCATCCCAAGCTTGAAGCGGAAGATGGCAACGACGGAAGCAAGCGTTAGCAGCAACGATGGCACATTGATTGAACGCGCCACGGGAACATCCAGATTGATGCCATATGCCTGCTAGTGGATGATTTCGCTGAACAGCAGGTGAAGGGCAAACCAGATTGCCAGGTTCATGATCACACCAACAACTGCCGCCGTGATAGCCGACATGGCTCCCGTCAGCGCATTGTTGTTGCGCAAGCCTTCGATGAAGGGGGCTCCAAGAAATATCCAGAGAAAGCACGGAACAAAGGTCACCCAGGTCGTCAGGATCGACGCCAGTGTGGCAGCGGTCAGCGGAGACAGCACACCCGGATCACGAAATGCGCCGATGAAACCGACAAATTGCACAACCTGTATTAAAGGCCCCGGCGTGGTTTCAGCCATACCAAGGCCGTCGAGCATTTCGCCCGGCTTGAGCCAGCCGTAATTCTGAACGACTTCCTGTGCCACATAGGACAGCACCGCATAAGCGCCGCCGAAGGTCACCATCGCCATCTTGCTGAAAAAGATACCAATCTGGCTGAACACGTTATCCGGCCCGAGGATCAGTAGAAGGGCTGCCACAGGGATGAGCCACAGGAGCAGGAAGGCGGCCGATATCTGCAACGACCAGAGAAGGTTTGGACGCGCGTGGGCCGGCGTCTCCTCGCCAAGGGCAGAATCCCGATCCGCAAGTCCGGGACCCGAACGTCCATGTCCGCCGCCCACCTGAAACAATGGCGACCCCGCACGCCCGCCAGAATATCCAATGATTGCAGCGGTCAGAATGATGAGCGGGAACGGCACACGGAATGCGAATATTGCCAAGAACGCCGCGACGGCAATAAGCACCATCACCCTATTCTTGAGCGCTCGCCTGCCGATCCTTGCGACCGCCTGCAACACGACGGCAAGGACAGCTGCCTTCAGGCCGAAGAACAATCCCTCGATGACTCCGACACTGCCAAAGAGGACATAGACGTAGCTTAGGGCAAGTATCGACAGGAAACCCGGCAGCACAAATAGAATGCCTGCGACAAGGCCACCCCTGGTCTTGTGCAGAAGCCATCCGATGTAGATGGCAAGCTGATGGGCTTCAGGCCCGGGCAACAGCATGCAGTAGTTGAGCGCATGCAGAAACCGGCCCTCGCCGATCCATCGTTTCTCATCGACAAGGATGCGGTGCATCACCGCTATCTGCCCGGCTGGCCCGCCAAAGCTCAATGCGGCAATACGCACCCAGACACGGACAGCTTCAGCAAAGGAAATATCGTGGTTCCCGGAGGTTGCCGAAGCAACCTCCCTTTCAGCGCCGACAATCTGGACCATCTCACGCTCCCGGCCTTCTGTTGGGCCAGTTATGTGTTTCGTCGGTGGCATCCCGGCACCATCGGTAAAACGCGTCGTAGAGTATCATGCCGGCTTCAAGCTGCTCCAGATCGTCGGAGTACATGCGCGACAGACCCAGTGATGCTGCCAGCAGCCCCGGTGCTTCCGGTGCAAGATCGGGACGGGCCGTATCGGCACCCCGCACAATGGCCGCCAGCCGCGACAGCGGCTCGGCGTCCAATCCGAATTCTTCGATCATGACATCGAAGGTGCACAGCGCGCCACGATGGCTCCAGAAGACATTCTCGATGTCGAAGGGTGCCGCGTTGAACCGGTCGGCAACCGCTTCCACTTCCGCAGGCGTGACAAAAAGGAAAACCGCATCCGGATCAACAAAACGCCGGATCAGCCAGGGGCAGGCAATCCTGTCCACCTTCGGCCGTGCCCGCGTCACCCATACCGTCCTTCCCTTCGGGTCGAGAGCAGGCAATTTTGCCACGGGAACGAGAGGAAGCCCGGCATTGCTCCAGGCTTCATGGCCGCCGACCAGATTTTCCGCAGCGACACCGTGATACCGCAAGCGGGCTGCGGTGCCCTCGCTCAGTTTCTTGCCCTGCTGGCAGATGATGATTGACCGTTTGCCCTCAAGCTCATTGGCCCAGGTGTCGACGTTCCTGTGGGATCGCCGGCGCGCGCCGGGGATCAATCGCGGGTCAAGGTCAAAGTCCTCATCGATCCGCACGTCAATGAGAACCGGGCTGCCGGGTGTTCCGATCAGCCGTGCCAATTTATCATGTGTAATAGTTGTGGTCGAAGACATGTCGCGTCCTTCCGTCAAATCGGGTTTCTTGGACGCGATACTTGGGCTGACGCCTCGTGGGGAGATCGCAATCCCCATGCATATTAAATTGGCACGAACCGGAATTATGTCAAGTATAACCGAACGGACATATGTTTCGGGGATAGGCACACCGTGGCAAGCTCAGAAATCACGCGGCCACACATCATGATAACGGTCTATAACAAAGGCATGTGCGTGTTTGAAACCCCTTCTGCCGGTTCCCTCCTCCCAGTGCGGATGATCATGCGCAAGACCAGCATGACTGTGCTCAACGACATCGGGATCGCCTGCGGGCCAAACCAGGGCGGCCAGCAGGAGAGAGAAGCCAGCGATGCCTGCCAGTACGACGAATGTGAATGAAAGCCCGAATTCCGCTCCAAGCCATCCTGCCAGGGGATAAGTGATCAACCAGCACGCGTGGGAAAGGGCAAACTGCGCTGCAAACAGTGCTGGCCTGTCCTCGGCATGTGCGGAGCGCCTGAGCAGGCGGCCCGATGGTGTCTGCGCAACCGAGTAGCCAAGACCGAGCAAAAACCACAACACCAATAGTGGCACAAATGACGGCATCACCACACCGGCAAGCAGCCCGGCGAACAAGACGACAACACCCGCCAGCATCGCCCTGCGATCCGGAACTGTCTCAAGCAGACGAGGCAGAAGAAGCGCGGCAAGCATGGAACCGCCGCCAAAGGCTGCAAGCGCCAGCGCAGTCGACCGCTGTGTCAGACCAAACTCGGATTGGATGATGACGACCGTGTTGACAATGACCATCGCCCCGGCAGCAGCAACACCCAGATTCATGGCAAGCAGTCCACGCAAGCGTGGTGTTGCCATGTAAATGCGCATCCCGCGTGTTGTACGGTCATAGATGCCACGCCGTTCAGATGGTTTCGGGCTGGGCAGCGTGACGGAGACAACAAGTGCAGCCGAAAACAGAAACCCGATAACCGTGCCGGCAAACAGGCTATGGAAACTGATGACCGTCAGAAGCGCCGCCGCCAGCAACGGACTGACAAGACTTTCCATGTCATAGGCGAGCCGCGACAGCGAGAGTGCCCGGGTGTAGTCCTTCTCTTCGGGCAGAACATCGGGGATCGTTGCCTGGAATGTCGGCGTGAAGGCGGCCGACGCCGACTGAAGCACGAAAATCAGCACATAGACCTGCCAAATCTCGCTGACAAACGGCAAGGCCATCGCAACGGCAGCGCGGACCAGATCAAGACTGACAAGCATGGCACGTCTTGGCAACCGCTCGGCAAACGCGGCAGCAATCGGCGCAACCCCCACATAGGCAATCATCTTGATGGCCAGGGCGGTACCAAGAACGGCGCCCGCGTCTTTTCCAGCAAGGTCATAAGCGAGTAGTCCGAGGGCAACCGTCGCCAGCCCCGTACCGATAAGGGCAATGACCTGTGCCGCGAACAAATGCCGGTATGTCCGGTTATAGAGAACGAAAAGCATCGTCGATCACGCCTTACAGATATTTGGTGATGGTCTTGAACTCATCAATCGAACCGCGCTGTTCAGCCGAAATCGAACTGACGGCATCTTCCAGACAATGATCGATGTGGTCCTGAATCAGTGTCTTTTTGGCCTGGCTGATGGCCTTTTCGACAGCATGCAACTGCTGGGCGATGTCGACACAGGCTCGGCCCGTCTCGATCATCTCGATGACTTTCTTCAAATGGCCATCCGCCCGCTTCAGGCGAAGAGCTATTTCTCTGTGGTGGGAATGCTTTTGATCGATGTTCATCCGCCATTCATATCCCCCCTGGGGGGATATGGTCAAGTGCGAGACTCAGGATATCCGACGACGCTGAGCTGAGAACGCACCAGCAAGTACAGTGCGGCGACATGTGTGATCATCAGCAGGGGGACATAGATGATCGGAATCCAGTACGCGCCGGCCAACTGCCCCGCGAGCGCGGGAAGACCGAGCTGGATGCCGTGATAATAGTCAATGAGGATGTCGGCCGCCCCCACCAAATTGAATGCAACGACAAACAGCTGGAAGAGCGGGCGCGTCCTGACGCTGAGAAGAGCCAGCATGGCCAACAAACCGGTGGCAAAGTCGCCATAGGCGGCAACTGTTGCGAAGTCGGAGGGCAGATTGGGGCCAACAACGCCCGGAATCATGAAGACGAGACCGAAGAAGCGAAAACTGTGCAGCGTGGCGATGGCGCGTTGCGCCTCGGCCTGGTCCGTGGACTTGAGCCTGGGCCAGACATAGGCGCCAAAGCAAAGCAGCCACGGGATGTAACCGAGAACCAGATGCACATTGAAGATGAATGCCGGGGACATTTGGGTTCCTATCGATTCTGCCGGATGTCAGGTGACATGGCGGCCAAGGCCGGCCGCTGCGTGATGCCCTGACCTGCATACCGATATAGGATCGCTTCCCGCGATCGACTATTCGCGATAATGTTGACGGGTTATGAAACGGAACTTCACAGTCAGGCAGGGCGCACTCGACGGCGTCGAGGCGTTCCTGAGCGTCGCGCAGCACCGCAATTTCCGCAAGGCGGCTGCGGATCTTGCGGTGACGCCGTCTGCGATCAGCCAGGCGGTGCGTACGCTTGAGTCGCGTCTTGGCGCGGCACTCTTCATCCGCACGACGCGCAGTGTCGGCTTGACCGAAGTCGGCGAACGGTTCCTCTCGCGCGCAAAACCCGCCTTCGAGGAGCTTGTCGCGGCAAGCGAGATTGCACGCGATCTGGGGCGGCGGCCGGCCGGACTGCTGCGGCTTGCGGCCCCCCGGGCCGTGGTGCCGATCCTGCTGGAGCCGCTGATCGCTTCCTTCTGCCAAGCCTATCCCGATGTCGAGGTGGAGATCGCCACGGGCGCGGAGCTGGTCGACATCGCTGCGGAGGGATTTGACGCCGGCATCCGGCTCGGCCAGTTCATCCAGGCCGATATGATCGCGGTGCAGCTGACGCCATCGCTCCCGCTGGCCGTGGTCGGCAGCCCCGACTATCTGTACCGGCGGGGACGGCCGGAGCGCATCGATGATCTGCGCCATCATGCCTGCATACGCATGCGCCGCTCGAACGGGTCGATCGCTCCCTGGTCCTTTGTCAGCGGCAACGAGCCGGTCGACGTCATGGTTTCCGGACCTTTTATCGCCAACGACATGCCGACGGTGCTCGGCGCGGCGGTGGAAGGATTGGGGCTCGCGCAGGTGCCCGGGCCCGTCGCCTCCAGCGCGGTGAAAGCGGGCAAACTCATCGGGGTGCTCGAGCGGTTCGCGCCGATGATGCCCGGTGTCTATCTCTACTATCCCAGCCGCCATCAAATGCTGCCGAAACTGCGCGCTTTCATCGATCACGTGAAGAGCCGCCCGGGTGCCGGCAACAAGCCGCAGTGATAGGGACGACAAGCCAACAAGCGAGATGACAATGCGCAGACATGGGGCCGGTTTCCCGAGGAAGCGGCAATCCCGGTGTCAGTTGAGCGTCACGATGCCAATCGACGCCAGAATATTCTCGTGCTGGTCGCGGCTCACCACCATTGCCTTATAGGAAAACATCGACGCGAGGTCGATCTCATCGAAAGTTGCGTTTGCAAGAACCGCATTGTCGAGCGTAGCCCCCGATAGATCGATATTGTTGATGCTGGAACCGATAAAACTTGTTCGGGTCAGGTTGCTTCCAGCGAGGGAGACATCGCGGAGATCGCAATGTTCAAACCTGCTCTCCTCGTAGTTTCCAGGCACAAAAACCGCATACTGCATTTTGCAATCGGAAAAGCGCACGCCCCCGGTCAGTATCCGTTTGCCGACCTCTCGATGGACCCCAATTTCCAATGACATGCCGCTGGCTGCGCATTCCATGCACTCGAGGAGATAAGCGTCGCATTTATCAAGCTTGTTCAGGCTTAAATTGCTGCGTGAAAACTTGGCCTCGGTCAGATTGCAAAACGACCATTGGGATCCCGTTTGGTCGACCTCATCGTAGAATGAACAGTTTTGAAATTCGGCCTCGCGAAATGAACAATGAACAAAACGGCAATTGATAAATTCGGACGAATGGATTTTACTCAGGTCAAAATTGCAATTCTTGAAGTGACAATTGCGGAATTGCGCTTCTACGATGTGATATTCACTCACGTCATCACCATTGAAGCTCAGATTTTCGATCAAGCCGGCTGATTGCAACGCGGTCTCTAAAGCTTCATTGGTCATTTTATTCGCGCCCTTGGCTCCGCGTTACGAAATCTGCTTCTCTTTTATGCGCATGGAAGGCTCAAACAAGACGGAAACTTAGTTCCACAGCGAAAGGATCACGCAATGGCAAAGAATACGATTTGTCTCTGGTTCGATAAGGATGCCGAGGAAGCCGCCCGCTTCTACGCCGGGGTGTTTCCCGACAGCGCGGTGCGTGCCGTGTTTCGTTCACCCAGCGACTACCCATCCGGCAAACAGGGCGACGTGTTGACGGTCGATTTCACGGTGGCCGGCATTCCTTGTCTCGGTCTCAACGGGGGCCCTGTGTTCAAGCACAACGAAGCCTTCTCGTTCCAGATCGCCACCGACGATCAGGAGGAAACCGACCGCTACTGGAATGCCATCGTTGGCAATGGCGGCGAGGAAAGCGCCTGCGGCTGGTGCAAAGACAAGTGGGGGATTTCCTGGCAGATTACGCCGCGCGTGCTGACCGACGCGCTGGTGGCTGGCGGCGGCGAAGCAAAGCGCGCGTTCGACGCAATGATGGGCATGAAGAAAATCGACGTCGCGGCGATCGAGGCAGCGCGGCGTGGTTGACGCTGCAACGCGACCGCCAAGGACGCCTATGTCCTGACTTTGGATGTCCCGGTGCCGAGCTCCGCATCCGCGCGCTTGCTGCGGATGCGCAAGACAACCAGCCTCGACCGGACATAGGGCGCGCACGCCGTTTTAAGAAAGGCAATCGCCAGACCGCAAAACGTCAAAATCAGATTAGCGTCCATCTGTGCCGTCCATTTGCAAACATCCTATGAAAATCGGGCGCTGCCCCGGGAAAAACGGCTCATGGCGCCCGCGGCGGCACACAATGCGGCGCCCACGGGTATTTCCGCTCGGAATCGAGAAACATCGCCTGTTGATCCGGCGTCAACACCTCGAGCAACGCCGTTCTGGCTTGCTTGAACGTTTGCGCTTTGGCACCACGCTCTATCGCAAGGTCCGCCATGCGATCCGCCGTCAATGGTGGCCTTTCATGCGGCTTGCCGGGTTCGTCTCTTGGTTTTTCCGGCGAGGATTCAGTGCCGCGACCAGACGGCGGCCGATCGACAAACGCCAGGAGCATCGACGTATAGCGTCTCCAGGCATCCAGTTGTGCACTCTGGATGCCGACGATGGTCTCCTGGGCCGACAGCCAGCTTGCCAGGGGAAAGGCGCCATCCTTCGGCGGCCCCACATGCCGCTCGCGATTGTGCTGAGGGGCAGCGGACTTGTCTGCCGGCTCCCCGCCGCAGGCGTTCTCGCCGTTGTAATCGTCATCGTCGCCGAGAATGGACCGGGCGAGCTGTGTGAAGGATATGCGGGCAACGGTTTTATCCGGGATCACATTATCCGGACGAGCCATCGGGCCCGCCCCGCTCGAGCCCGTTGAAAGGCCAAGTATCATCGCTGCGGCCAATCCCGCAGTCAGAACCGTATGTGTCATTCGTCACCTCGCATCAGGGGAAAGTCTTGCTGCTGGAACATGAAACGTGCGGGCGTCGGAAATCCGTCTCAATCATTTCGGAAACTTGCTCGCGGCCTTATTTTTGTAACCGAACGTAAACGGGCGCATACCCGGCAATGTTTCGTTACAAAATTGTTCTGCCGGGCCTTTGGAAAAGCCGTTAGGAACGGCGATGCGATTAGAAATGCGTTGAGCGATGCAAACTGCAGCCCATATCATGGTCGTCGATGACGATGCCGAAATCCGTTCGCTTCTCGGGCGCTATCTGAGGGAGCAGGGTTTCCGCGTCTCAGTGGCCGCCAACCGGCGCGAGTTCGATGCGCTCTTCGCCGAGCGCAACCCGGACCTGCTTGTGCTCGATGTCCTGCTGCCGGATGGGTCCGGTCTCGATATCTGCCGGGTCATGCGCAGCCAGAGGCAGCAGGTTCCGATCATCCTGCTGACCGCGCTCAAGGAAGACGTCGATCGGATCATCGGTCTCGAAATCGGTGCCGATGATTACATGAGCAAACCATTCAACCCGCGTGAGCTGACCGCCCGGATCAAGGCAGTGCTGCGCCGGTCAAACGGTGACAAGCCCGCCACGGAAGAAATCAGCACGTTCGAATTTGCCGGCTTTGTCGTCGAGCCGCGATTGCGCCGGGTGCTCGGTCCGTCGGATAGTGCGGTCGATCTGACCGGCGCGGAATTCGACCTCCTGAAGGTTTTCCTGGAAAGAGCGGGAAAACTGCTGTCCCGCGACCAGCTGCTTGATCTGACGCAGGGACGTGACCGCGATCCGCTCGACCGGTCCATCGATGTCCTGATGAGCCGCCTGCGCAAGAAACTTGGCGACTGCGAGCAGCGTCCCTTGTTCAAGACCGTGCGCAACGGCGGTTATCAACTGACTGTTCCCGTCAAACGCATTGCCGCCGAACCATGAACTCCCTGCGCAACCGGATCGCCCTTCTGCTGTTTCTGGCGATTGTCACCGTGGTGCTTCTGGCCACGCTGACAGCTGTGACCGTGCTGCGCGGGCCTCCGCCCGAAGCCGTGCTGTCGCCGGTCATCCAGAAGATCAGTCCCGTCATCCGCATGATCGAGGCAAATCCGGCCAGTGCTGCGTCGCAGGAATTTGCAATACAACCCATGCAGGCCCCCGGCTTTGACGACAGGCGGTTGTCCGGCATGTTCATGCGCGAGCTTGCCCAAGCCGGGCTTACCCGGACAGTCATCGTCACCCGCAATGCCGGGCAGCAGGGCCTTGCCGCTTCGGTCAGGCTGCGGACAGGCATGTGGCTGGTTGTCGATGTTCCGGATATGACACCGCGCATGTGGTGGATACTGACGGCATGGATAACCCTCATCACCCTGGGCAGCACCGCCGTATCCATCTTTGCCGCATCGAAAATCACCAAGCCGCTTCTGCTCCTGGACAATGCGGTGACGGCGGTCAGCGCTGACGGGACCCTGCCCCATGTTCCGGAGACCGGTTCGCAGGAAGTCCGCGCCACGGCACAGACGATCAACCGTTTGTCGGAGAGGCTGAAAACCGCCACGGAAAGCCGCATGAGGCTGATTGCGGCGGCCGGTCACGACATGCGCACCCCGATGACCCGCATGCGGCTGCGCGCCGAATTCCTGCCGGATGATCCCGATCGCCAGAAATGGCTGAATGACCTGGAGGAACTCAGCAATATCGCCGACAGCGCGATCAGTCTTGTTCGCGAGGAAACAGTCCGGGATACATTCGCAAGCACGCGGCTCGATCTGACCCTGCAGGAGATAGCCGACGAACTTTCCGCTCTGGACATGAAGGTGAATGTCCAGAACCTTGCGCCGCTGTCGATTGCGGCGAGCCCGCTGGCGCTGAAGCGGGCCTTGCGCAATCTCATCATCAACGGCGCAACCCATGGCAACGGTGCTGACATCGCCATGGAACAGCGGCAGCAAGCGGCTGTGATCACCATCAGCGACAATGGGCCCGGAATTCCGTCCGAACTCCTGGACAAGGTGTTTGAACCATTTTTCCGTGCGGACCGTTCACGGCGCAAGACCGTGCTTGGCGCCGGTCTCGGGCTGGCGATCGCCAAGGAGATCATCGAGCGTTTCGGCGGTACGGTCACCATTGCCAACCGCGAACCGTCGGGTCTTCTCCAGACCATCCTGTTCACCGTCGAAACGCGTCCGTAGGCTTAGGTTGGCCGGCGGCACGGGAAACACTGGTTAACGAAACCGCGATGGCCAGAAATCTTCTGAAACCGGCTGAACGCATTCTCAACATCGTATCCTGCAACTTTTGACCGGCAGGCCACCGTTGGACCGACAGGGTCCAGCCGTTGCCCGTACAGGTTAAACGGGCCGCTCGAATGCGGCGCAAAGCGATTTGCGGAACGCCATGACGCCAGATCATCCATGCCGGAACAGTGCGAGATTCATGCGCGGCGCCTGCCTCGTCTTCGCCCTTGCCGGACTGTTGCCAATGTCCGCTCAAGCGGGTGTCGACAACAAACCCCTGCTTGATCAGGTGCTCAGCGAGCGCAGGCAGGCATCGGGACCCAGACAGGCCCACGCGAGCCCGCAGGATCCGCTTACCGTCAAGTTGTTGTCGCCGTCGCAGGAGGAAACGTTCCAGAACTGGTCGCTGCTTTGCCAGGCAATGGATGCCGGGAATGATTGTTTCCTGTCGCAGACCCTTGTGGACAATCGGGTGCCTGACGGCAAAATACTGTTGCAGATCAACGGCATCGATGAAAACGGCGTGCGCGGACACGTGATGCTGCCATCCGGCTTCCTGCTGCAGGGAGGCATCACCATCCGCATTGGCGCAGCATCCCTGCGGTTTCCCCTGATGTCGTGCATACCGGAAGGGTGCGTTGCCGATATCCGTTTCAACCAGCAGCAATTGGCGCTGCTGCAAACCAGCGCACAGGTCGACATCGCGATCATACTCAGATCCGGCGAAGCCATGCATTTCCCGTTCGCACTGCAGGGGTTTCAATCGGCATTCCAGAAGATGAGCGCGGCCATCCGTCCATAGGATTTTCGCTGCACCGCGCCAACACTGTTTCCGGTTCAGCCTGACCACCAGCAATGTTCGATTACAAAACGGCCGCCCGCAGCAAAAGTTCGAGACAATACGGACTGATTTTGGACATCGCCCGCAGGGAATCTCAAGCCCAACGCGCGCATCCGGTTGCCGCAATTCTTGAGTGCCCTTCCCGGAATGACAAGACAGAGTTTGGATAGTTGATGGCGGCAAGTTCAAAATTCACTGGTGCAGCGTCGGCGCTCGCCATTTCAGCGGTTCTGATAAATTCGGCAGCGATCGTTGCGACGGTCGCGGGGACGACGGCGGCGCAGGCGGCAACCGTCAGCCGCATCGACGTGCGCGGGAATGCCCAGGTGGATGCTCAAACGGTCAAAGACAATCTCGGCATCACGCCGGGCAAGCCATTCTCCAGCACCGATATCGATGCGGCAACCAAACGGCTGTTCAATACCGGCCTGTTCAGCGATGTGCGCATCACCCAGTCCGGCGGTGCGCTGATTGTGACGGTGTCTGAACACCAGATTGTCAATCAGGTCATTTTTCAGGGCAACAAGAAAATCAAGGATACGCAGCTTGCCCAAGCGGTAAAGCTGAAGCCGCGCAGCCCGTTTGATCAGCAGACGCTCGATGCCGACACCGAGGCCGTCCGCGCCGCTTATCACACTATCGGCCGCAATAACGCGACGGTCAGTTCACGCCTCATGAATCTGGATGGCGGCCGCGTCAACGTTGTCTTCGACATCAACGAAGGCGACCGCACCAAGATCGCCAACATCGTGTTTGTCGGCAACCGCGCTTTCAACACGCGCCGGTTGCGCGATTTGATGACGACACGCCGATCCAATTTCCTGTCCTGGCTGACGCGCAATGACGTCTACAGCGAAGAGCGCATGCGGGCGGATGAAGAAATCCTGCAGCGGTTCTACTACGAGCACGGCTATGCGGATTTCCGCGTGATTTCATCGACGGCCAATCTCGATGCGGCAACCAATGAATATACGATCACCGTTACGGTCGACGAAGGCGAGAAGTACACGTTCGGCGGTGTCGAGATCCAGAGTTCGGTCGACGGTGTCGATACATCGAAACTTGGCGGTTTGGTACGCACAGCGGAGGGTGAGACCTACAACGCTAGGGAAGTCGAGGATTCCGTCAGCAAGTTGTCAGAGCAGGTCGCCGGCCAGGGATATGCCTTTGCCAAGATCGACCCTCGCGGTGATCGCAACTTCCAGAACCACACGATTTCGGTCGTCTACAACATCGACCAGGGTCCGCGCGCCTATCTCGAACGTATCGAAATCCGCGGTAACGCGAAAACCCGGGATTACGTCATCCGCCGTGAATTCGATGTGAGCGAAGGCGACGCGTTCAATCAGGTTCTGATCCAGCGCGCCAAGAAGCGCCTGGAGCGGCTCGACTTTTTCCAGAGCGTCAATATCTCGACGACACCCGGCTCACAGCCCGATCAGGTCGTGCTCATCGTCGATGTCGTCGAAAAATCATCCGGCGATTTTTCGATCGGCGGCGGCTACACCACCAGCGGGGATCAGTCCGGTCCCTCGGTTGAGGGCTCGATCACCGAGAAGAACTTTCTCGGGCGCGGTCAGTATCTGCGTCTGTCGGCTGGCACAACGCTCTTCAACAGCCAGAATTATCAGTCCTATGCCCTGTCCTTCACCGAGCCCTATTTCCTCGGCCAGCGCATTTCAGCCGGCTTTGATATCTACAAGCGGCAATCGGGTGTAACCGACAAATACCTGACGGACACAACGGGCGGATCGATCCGGTTCGGCCTGCCGATCAGCACGGATCTCACCGCCGGCGTGGCATACAACCTGTCGCAGCAGAAAATAACGATTGACGATGCGGCCCTGACCGCAAGCGGCGTTCCTGACCCGACACTGGTGTCGCAGGCCTATATCGATGCCGCCAGTCAGGGAACGTGGATCAAGTCGTCGGTCAGCTGGTCACTTGTCTACAACACCATCGATGACGGAAAAAACCCGCATGACGGCCTCTACGCGAAATTCGAACAGGAGGCGGCCGGGCTTGGCGGCGATGCCAGCTTTCTCAAAACCACCTTCAAAAGCAGCTTCTACAAGACGCTGTCGGCACAACAGGATATTGTCGGCCTGGTTCGCGTCGGCGGCGGTTACATCAAGGAGCTCGGCAACAACGGGCTGAGCGTCTTTGATACGTTCCAGAGCAGCAGCGACATGATCCGCGGCTTCAGCTATGCCGGAATCGGCCCCCGCGACTCCCGCGTTACCGATGCGGACGGCAGTTTCGTCGGCGGCACGACCTACGTCAATGCAACCGCCGAAACCCAATTCCCCGTGCCTTTGATACCCGAAAGCGTTGGAATCAGGGGCGCTGTCTTTTCCGATGTCGCCACCCTGTTCGGCAGCGACAATGCCTATGCCACCAACACGGACATGCAATGGCGTGCTTCCGTTGGCGCCGGTATCATGTGGGCATCGCCATTCGGGCCCCTCCGGTTTGACTACGCCATTCCGGTGCTGAAAGTCGATGGAGACCAGGTGCAGAACTTCAGCTTCAACATGTCGAGCAAGTTCTGACGGCTCGTTTGATATGCGCCGGTGTCTCGCTTGACAGTCTCCCGCCCCGCATGAAACAAATCCGCGTACCGATTGCTGAAAGCAATCACATTGTACTTTGCTGCCGTTTCAGAGAAACCCATGCGGACCGTATTTCTGTGCCTGATCCTATGCATATTCTCGTCCGCTGCTTTCGCACAACGAACGATATACCTTACCTTCGACGATGGCCCGCTTGAAGGAACGTCGAACATCCTGGACGTCATTCAAGCGCAAAACGTTCCGGCCACGATGTTCATGGTGGGCTTGCATGCCGACGCGAGCAGCGAGCGGGCAGCATTGGTGACAAAGGCCAAGTCGATACCCTTCATCACTGTGGGCAACCACAGCTACACCCATGCGAACAATCACTACCGCCTTTTCTATTCCTCCGTTGAGGAGTTGCTGGCCGATCTGGCGCGCGCCAACACGGCGCTGGGGCTGACCGGCAACCCAATCCATGCGCGCTTGCCGGGACGCAATGTCTTCCGCCTTCCCGACCTGTCATCGGACGATCTATCCATTGGCAAGCCGGAAGACCGGCGTGAAGAACCGGACTTCGAATTTGTCGCGGCGAGCGGTTATTTTCTCTACGGTTGGGACCACGAATGGGTGCATGAGAACAGCGGCAAACCCGTCCAGACCGTCGATCATTTGCTTGGTGAAATCGATCACCTCTTCGGCTTCGGCAAACTGGCCCAGCCCAACAAGCTGATACTTCTGATGCATGACGAGATGTTTCAGGACACGTTCAACGGTGCGGACAATCTGAAAGCGCTGATTACAGGACTGAAGGTCCGGGGTTATAGCTTTGGCCGGATCAAGGATTATGACGCCGGCTGAACCTGCCCTGGCGTGCGCCCCTGCTCATGGCTGTTGAACTCCAGTATGACGTTGCAGCCGGTTTTCTGCTCCCCAAGGCTCAAGTCGATGCCATGCAGGCGCGCGATCGCCGCCACGAGGCTCAAGCCAAGCCCGTTGCCCGGTTCATGGCGGCTTCTTTCACCCCGGTGAAACCGCTGCAGCACCAGTTCCTTTTCCTGTGGGGGAATGCCGGGGCCGGTGTCTTCCACTGAAAGCCGTGGCCGCTTCAGATGTCCGTCGAGGGTGACTTTGACGGCACCGCCACGCGGCGTGAATTTGATGGCGTTGTCGACAAGATTGCCCACGGCTTCAAACAGCAGGCTTGGATCGCCGAGAATGCTGAGGGGAACCGTACCGAAATCAACGGACAGTTCGACCCCGCGCTCCTCGGCAAGCGGCTCGTACAGATCCACCGCATCCGATACGACGGTTTTCATATCCACCGGCACAAACCCTGCCCGGCGCGCACCGTCTTCAATCTCCGAAATACGCAGGAGCGCGCTGAACGTCTTCAACATTGATTGCGTTTCCACAATCGCGCCATCGACATATTCGGCATATTCATCCGCCGTAACCGCCCTGCGGCGGGCGCGCTCAAGTCCCGCCAGCATGCGCGTCAGCGGGGTCCGCATATCGTGCGCGATATTGTCACAAACCCCTTTCACTTCGTGCATCAGCCGCTCGATCTCATCGAGCATCGAATTGACGACCTTCACCAGCCGGCGGACATCGCCGCTGCCGCCCAGGGCGGGCAGCCGCTGTGTCAGATCTCCGCTCATGATGGTGCGGGTCGCATCTGAAATCGTGTGGATCTGCCTGACGGAACCGGCACCGATAAACGCCGCGCCAAGCAAGCCCAGGGCTGCCGTTACGGCAGCGCCCAGGATCATGGCGTTGGTGAGGACATCATTGAATTCGCGCAGCTCCCCGACATCCTGCGCAATGAGAAGCGTGTTGCCGGATGGCAATGACCTCATAACCCCCCGGAAATGCGCACGTTTGCCAGCCCTCAATGTCGCGAAATTGTGGGGATCTGGTTTGGTCTTGTCCGCTGCAGGCAAAGTCATCGGGCTGCCTGCAAGAAGCACACCGTGCGGGTCGAACAAGGAAATCGGGCGTTCCTTGACAGCGTTGACAGATTCCCTCGTCGCCAATCGCGACGTGATGGCCTGATCGTCGAGCGGGGAAAAGGTAGTGACCTCCCGCAGCAGCCACTCATCCGTGCGGTCTGTCAGAAAGTCGCGGGTTTCCCATGAAAGAAAGGCAAACAGCGCCCCCGACGCGACAGCGAAGAGAACCAGAAAAGCGATAGCCAGCCGGAAACTTGTTGTGTGTACGAGTTCAATCAGGCGCATCAAGCACATATCCCGAGCCGCGGACTGTTCTGATCACCGCCACTGCTCCGGTGGCTTCGATCTTCTTGCGAAGCTTGCTGACATGGACGTCGATGACATTCGTCGGCTCGTCATAACGATAGTGCCAGACTTCTTCAAACAGCATTGTACGGGTCACGATCTGGCCCGCATGGCGCATCATGTATTCCAGCAACCGGTACTCTCTTGGCAGAAGATCAATGAGTTTTCCGGCCCGCTTCACGGTGTGGGTCAGGAGATCGGCTTCCAGATCACCGGCGCGAAGCGACGTTTCCGGCATGGCGACCGACCGCCGCCGTGCCAGCACGTCGATGCGTGCCGTCAACTCCAGGAACTCGAACGGCTTGGTCAGGTAGTCATCGCCCCCTGCCTTCAATCCCCTGACCCGCTCGTCCACGGCGGAAAGCGCACTCAGGATCAGCACCGGCGTGTGGATGCCGGCAGCTCTCAGGGTCGACAGGACGCCCAGCCCATCCAGTTCTCCCGGCAGCATGCGGTCAAGAACGATGGCATCATATTTGCCTGTCACGGCTTCGAGCAGCCCCGCTCGGCCATCGGCGGCTATTTTGACAGCACAGCCATTGTCGATCAGCGCCGCTTCGATTTCGGACGCTGTCCGGACATCATCCTCGATTACAAGAATTGTCGACACGTCACCTCCATGAAAACGCCCAATTGAGATTGAATCTGAGAGGCGGGCCTTTGCTATACACCATAATTGGTGCGACCCTGATGCGACTTCGCCAAAACATTAAATGCATTTTATAAATGGAAACGTCATCCATGCGAATACTGATCGTCGAAGATGACAAAAAGACGGCGCGCTTCCTGACGCGCGGCCTGAACGAAAGCGGCCACGTGGCCGATCATGCAGCGGGCGGCGAACTCGGGCTGACCCTTGCAATGGAGGGCATTTATGACGTTGCCATCATCGACCGCATCCTTCCGGGCCTGGACGGCCTGGCCGTCGTTGCGGAACTGCGCCGGCTGAAGATCAACCTGCCGGTGCTGATGCTCAGCGGCATCGCCACCGCCAAGGACAGAATTGAGGGATTGCGCAGCGGTTGCGATGACTATCTCGGCAAGCCCTATGCATTTTCGGAAATTCTTGCCCGCGTCCAGGCATTGCAGCGACGAAACGACCGGACCGCTGGGGCCGATATACTGAGCGTCGGAGATTTGACGCTGGACGTGAAGAAGCGGCAGGCCGCGCGCGCCGGTTCCCCCATTGACCTGCAGAACCGCGAATTTCTTCTTCTGCGCACGCTCATGCAGCATGCCAATGCGGTCGTCACCCGGTCCATGCTGCTCGAGGCGGCGTGGGATTATGATTTCGAGCCGAAGGGCAACATCGTCGACATGCATATTCACCGGTTGCGGAAGAAGCTGAACTCCGGTTTCGAAGAGTCCATTCTGCATACCATCGCCGGTGCCGGTTATCTCATCGGGCGGATGCCGGAAGACCAGGCGCTCGGCGGCGATTGACCTCGCACGGTACCCGGTGCGCACTTTCTAAAATACATTTCATGTTCGCGCGAAGTCGAGAGCATGACCAGGCATCCATTATCGGGGCAGCAGCAAAATTGATTGCCGCATTTTCTTGCCTCGGTGGTGCCAAAGATGGAATTAGACGCTGTTGTTTCTGTACAGAACCCTTGCCGGTTCTGGCCTATCGGGCACGCTGGCCGAAAACGACCCCATGGGCCGTCATCTGTTCCTCACGCGGCACGCTCGCTATCGGTTGATTGCGCCGTTGCCTATCTTGGTGCGTGCCCATGCTGAACCGCGGCCCCAATGAATTCCGTCAGGACGATGGTCATCTGAACGAGCCCGCCGAGCCGAAGCCGGGTGGCCGCAGCCGCCGGTTTTTTGTGATCGGCGGCCTTGTCATGCTGGCCGCAGCCGGTTTCGCCGGACAGCACTATTGGCCGTCCCTGAACGGTCACCCGGTAAAATCAGCTTCCGCGCCGACTGCTATCCCCGTCACCACTGGGAAAACCGACATTCGCGATCTATCGATTGAGCGTTCCGCCCTTGGCACCGTGACAGCGCTGTCCACCGTGACGGTGCGAACCAAGGTCGACGGCCAGCTGCTCAATCTGGCCGTTCAGGAAGGTCAGGATGTCAAAGCCGGCGACGTGCTGGCCCGGATTGATCCGCGCCCTTATGAAGCCGAACTCGCCCGTGCCCAATCCACGCTGGCCAAGGACAGTGCCCAGCTGATCGTTGCAAAGGCCGATTATGACCGCGCGTCCAAGCTATCGAGTTCGGGCTATGGTGCAGTCCAGATCGCCGATACCGCCAAAGGTCAGGTGGCTATTCTGGAAGCAACGATTGCCGGCGATCAGGCCGCCATCGATGCCGCCAAACTCAATCTGGAATTTGCGACGATCACTGCACCGGTGAGCGGCCGCACCGGCCTGAAGCTGGTCGACGAAGGCTCGATGCTTCATGTATCGGACGCCGCGGGTCTCGTGACCATCACCAAGATGAAACCGATTGCAGTCCAGTTCTCACTGCAGCAGGACGACCTTCCCGACCTCCTGGCCAGCCAGAACAGCGGCGAGCTGACGGTCGCCGTCGACAGCCGTGACGGACGGCAGCATCTTGCTGACGGCAAGATCACCGCCATTGACAGCCAGGTGGACCAGAATACCGGCATGATCAAGCTGAAGGCCACCTTTCCCAACGAAAACCTGAGCCTGTGGCCCGGCGAGCTGGTGACGGCGCGGGTGGTGACACGAACGGACCGCAACGTTGTCGCCGCTCCCGCCTCGGCGATCCAGAACGGGCAGAGCGGACCGTACGTCTTCGTTGTGAAGCCCGACAACAAGGTGGCGACCGTTTCCGTCGAAGCGGGTGTGACTGCGGGCGGATTTACCGCCTTGAAGTCCGGTCTCGGGCCGGAACAGGACATCGTCGTCAGCGGACAATCCCGCCTGAGCGACGGCGCTTCGATTTCGGCAAAGAACGCCAAGCCGAATGTTGCAAGCGCAGCGGAGACAAAGCCATGAGCATCTCCGAGGTATTCATCCGCCGCCGCGTGGGAACATGTCTGCTTGCACTGGGAATGATGCTTCTTGGCGCGGTCGCCTACTTCATGCTTCCCGTCGCCTCGCTGCCCCAGGTGGACTTTCCAACCATTCAGGTGGAAGCCACCCTTCCCGGCGCCAGTGCCAACACCATGGCCACGTCGGTCGCCACGCCACTGGAAAACCAGCTCTCCAATGTTTCCGGGGTCAATCAGATGACCTCGACCAGTTCTTCCGGCCGAACCAACATCACGATTGAATTCGATCTGTCGCGGGACATCAACGCCGCAGCGCAGGATATCCAGGCGGCCATCGGCGCGGCGGCTGGCAGCCTGCCCAAGAGCCTGCCAAGCCCCCCCACCTATCACAAATCCAATCCCGCCGAAGCCACGGTGCTCACGCTGGCCTTGACCTCCGACCGCCTTCCGCTCACCGAACTCGACCACTACGCTGAAGACATCGTTGCCCAGCAGGTATCGCAGATGAACGGCGTGGGGCTCGTGGATTTTCACGGACCGCAGCGTCCCTCTGTGCGCATTCAGATCGACCCGGACAGACTGGCCGCACGTGGGCTCACTCTGGAGGATGTCCGCAGCATCGTTGGCAGCCAGACAGTGAATACACCCAAAGGCTCGATCAGCGGCGACGGCCGCACCACGGTTCTCGATGCCACGGACCAGATCGTCGATGTTCCGACCTACCGCAACACCATCATCGCCTACCGCAACGGCGCTCCGATCTACCTCAAGGATGTGGGCAAGGTGATCGCGGGGCCTGAAGACAACAAGCAGGCCGCATGGCTGCAGACGAAACGCTCGGTCATGATCGACGTTCACAAAATGGCCGGATCGAACATTCTCGAAACCATCAGCAACATAAAGGCCAGGTTGCCCGCACTGGAAGCCGGGCTGCCAGCTGGCGTCAAACTGTCAGTCGTCGGCGACCGCACGCAGATCATCGACGCATCGGTGTTCGACGTGCAGATCACGATGCTGATCACCGTCGCGCTCGTCGTCATGGTCATCTTTTCGTTTCTGCGAAACTTTTGGGCAACGCTCATTCCGAGCATAACGATCCCGCTGTCGCTGCTCGGCACGTTTTGCGTCATGTACCTTCTCGGCTACAGTCTGGATAATCTGTCGCTGATGGGACTGACAATTGCCGTCGGCTTTGTCGTGGACGATGCCATCGTCGTCATCGAAAACATTGTGCGCCACCTCGAAAACGGAAAATCCAAGCTGCAGGCTGCCATCGAAGGCGCGCGTGAAGTCAATTTCACGATCATCTCGATGACCATATCGCTTGTCGCCGTTTTCATCCCCATCCTGCTGATGGGTGGTATTGTCGGGCGCCTGTTCCGCGAATTTGCCGTTACCGTCAGCGTCGCGATCCTGATGTCCGGCCTGATATCCCTGACCGTCACGCCGATGTTGTGCGCCTGGCTGATCCGCGACGAGAAACACACATCGCACGGGCGCATCTTCAACTGGTCCGAACGACTGTTCAATTCGATCACGCGCGCCTATGGCCGTGGACTGGATTTCGTTCTCCGGCATCACAACATCACGCTCGTCGTCACCTGCATCACCCTCGTATTGACGGTGTGGCTCTACGTTATCGTCCCCAAGGGATTCCTGCCCGAACAGGATACGGGTTTCATTCAGGCGCAGGCACAGGCCGCAACAGATATTTCCTTCGATGCGATGTCTGTTAAAATGCAGGATCTTGGCGACATCATCATGCGTGATCCGGCGGTCGACAATGTGGCTTACTGGATCAACCCCAGCCCTTCCACCGCCGTGGGACAGGTCCAGATCAATCTGAAGCCGTTCGGCCAGCGCAGCACCGCCCAGGCGGTCATGGCGCGCCTCAAGAAAGCCGTCGCGGGCATGGAGGGGCTGACCCTCGGCATGCGGATACGTCAGGATATTCAGGTCGGCGGCCGCTCATCGGCATCGCAATACCAGTATACGCTTCAGGCTCAGGACACGGACGAACTGACCAAATGGGCCGCCGTCATGTCCAAGGCCCTCAGTTCATTGCCCGAGGTCCAGGACGTGATCTCCGACAAGCAGAACGAAGCCACGAGCGCAACACTGAACATCGACCGTGCCACCGCATCGCGTCTCGGCGTGAGTGTTCAGGCCATCGATGACACGCTCTACGATGCCTTCGGACAACGTCAGGTCGCAACCCAGTTCACGCAGGTCAGCCAGAACCACATCGTGCTCGAGGTCGACCCGCGCTACAGCCTGTCCACCGATGCACTCAATCATCTGTTCGTGCGCTCGTCGACGCTGAACCAGCTCGTTCCGCTGAGCCTGCTGGCATCGGTGAAAACAACCGTGTCGCCGGTGACGATCAATCATCAGGGGTCGATGCCCGCAACAACACTCTCCTTCAATCTGAAGCCCAACATAGCCCTCGGCGACGCGGTGACGGCCATCCACACCGCGGAGTTGAAGGCGGGGCTCCCGATCACCGTCACCGGCACGTTCCAGGGTACGGCACAGGCCTTCCAGAGTTCCCTGAGCACCCAGCCATGGCTCATCCTGGCGGCGGTCATAGCGGTCTACATCGTGCTCGGCGTTCTCTATGAAAGTGCCATTCACCCGCTGACGATCATATCCACCCTGCCCTCGGCCGGTCTCGGCGCCTTGCTGGCCCTGCTGCTGTTCGGCCAGGACCTGTCCATCGTCGGGATGATCGGCATCATTCTCCTGATCGGGATCGTGAAGAAGAATGCGATCATGATGATCGACTTTGCCCTGGAAGCCGAGCGCCATCAGGGTCTGGCCCCGGCCGAGGCGATCCATCAGGCCTGCCTGCTGCGCTTCCGGCCGATCATGATGACGACCATGGCCGCTCTCCTCGGCGCATTGCCCCTGGCGCTCGGCACCGGCCCCGGCGCGGAACTGCGCACGCCGCTTGGCATTGCCATCGTCGGCGGACTTGTGGTCTCGCAGATCCTCACGCTCTTTACGACGCCTGTCATATATCTGGCGCTCGGCGGTTCGGGCAAAAAGGATTATGCGCTGGACGATACAACGCCTGATATGATTCCTGGTAAAGGACCAGTTCTAACCCATTGATACAGAATATATTTTCAGGCGGCGCTCCCGGGATGACCGGAGAGCACGCCTGATTGTTTTTGTTCTCCGCGTGGCGGCGGCCGCGCGCCCTGTGTGCACAGGAATGCCATACTTGTCCTGTAAGGGTGCGCAGGTTACGGTTATTAACCGGCTTGCAAACCCAACGGCCCGTGATGGCCAGGAGATACCCATTGATGACTGTGCGAAACGCTGTTTTCTCGTGTCTTTTTCTTGCGGCGCTGACTGGCCAGTCCGTCGCCGAGACACAGGATATCGCCGGAACCTATGTCAATGATACCGGCCGCACGAAGGTTCGGCTCAGCGACTGCGGCGCCGGGATTTGCGGCACGGTCGTCTGGATGAGCGCGCCCGTCAACGACGTGAAAAATCCCGATGCGTCCAAGCGCAACCGGCCTGTTGTCGGCATTCAGGCCGTAACGTTGAAGCCAAACGGCGAAGGAACCTATTCCGGAACCCTCTACAACACCGAAAATGGCCAGACCTATACGGGCAAGGCAAAGGTTTCGGACCAGGGCATAGAACTGTCCGGCTGCGTCCTTGGCGGATTGATCTGCAAGGTCTCGGTCTGGCGCCGCGCCGATTGAGCCGCCGCCAACCTCTATCCGCTGGCCAGCGCTTGCATGCCGCCGACAGCACACCTATGTGCAACGTGAGGCATTAACCGGCATTCCTGGAGGGCTTTCATGAGTCGTCGTGCTGCAGCTGTCGTCCTTGCAATCCTTGGCATTGCCGGTTCAAGCTCGATTGCATGGGCTGCCCCATCGGTCAATGCGGGCAGGAATGCGCCGAGCACCACAACCCCATTTACGGCAACGACCGTCGCGCATTTTGATACGCCGTGGGCCATAGCCTTCCTCCCCGATAGCCGCATGCTTGTTACGGAAAAGCCCGGCCGGCTTTTTCTGGTTAGCCGCGAGGGAAGCAAGACAGAGATTAGCGGCGTTCCCAAAGTGGCCTATAGCGGCCAGAACGGCCTGCTCGACGTGGCGGTCGCGCCGGATTTTGCAAAGAAACCCGTCATTTACCTGACCTATGTGGAACCGGGCGCCGGCGGCAGCAGTCTCGCCCTCGCCCGCGCCGAACTCTCGCTGGCCGGAAAGACCGCCGCATTGAAGGGGCTCGACGTCATCTGGCGGCAGATGCCGAAGGGCAGCGGTGGCCAGCCGGGCGGAATCATCGCGTTCTCCCCTGACGGTCGGCACCTGTTCCTCACATCGGGGGATCGCATGCGGCCAGACACCGCCCAAGACCCCGATCAGGCGCTGGGAAAAGTGCTGCGGCTCAATCTCGACGGATCGACCCCTCCCGACAATCCCTGGGCCAAGCAAGGCGGTATCAGAGCACAGATCTGGACCCTGGGGCATCGCAACCCCTACGGCCTTGCCTTTGATGCCAAGGGCAGGCTCTGGCTGGATGAAATGGGTCCGAAGGGCGGCGATGAACTCAACCTCCTGAAGCCGGGACGGAATTATGGCTGGCCGATTGTCTCCAATGGCGACAATTACAATGGAACGCCCATCCCGCGCCATGATACCCGCCCGGAATTCGAAGCTCCTCTTGTCTACTGGACGCCGGTCATCGCTCCCGCCGGTCTTGCATTTTACCAGGGCGACCTCTTCCCGCAATGGAAAGGCTCGGCCTTTATCGGCGGATTGGTCGAGAAGGGCTTCGTGCGGATCAGCTTCGACGCCAATGGCGGCGCCAGGGAAGCGGACCGATGGGTGCTTGGCCATCGCATCCGCGATGTCGCCGTGGCACCGGACGGCGCGCTCTGGCTGATCGAAGACGAAAGCAACGGCCGCCTGCTGCGGCTGACGCCGAAATAGGAGAATGGCATCTTCAGCGCCATTGCTTTGACGCAATGCTCACCGCGATATGAGCATCGGCAGTTCGGTGTTGGACAACAGCGATCGCGTCACGCCGCCAAACAGGATTTCGGTGGAGCGCGGGTGACTATAGGCGCCGATGACCAGCAGATTTGCCCCTACCCCACGCGCTTCCCGCACAATCGTGTGGGCAACCGGTTCATTTGACGAAACGACGAGAACGGTTGCCGGCACATCGTGCTTAGCCAGATGACTCAGGAGATCCGCGCCCGGCTCATGATTGTAATCGGCCGCAGCGCGACCGTTTTCGATGACCAGTATCGTGACCTGCTTTGCCGTCACGATAAATGGCATGGCATCGTAAACGGCCCGGCGCGCTTCCCGGCTGCCATTCCAGGCAATGACCACCTTGTCACCGATAGTCCCTCCATCCCACTCCCGCGGAACAACTAGAACGGGAATTCCCGTTGCAAGGAGCAATTGTTCGGCCGACCAGCTCATCGGAAGATCACCCAGCGGCGGTTGTGCGGCAACGATCAGGTCCGCATTCAGGCCGCGGACCATGTTCTGGTCATCAAGCCTGTCCTGCCATGCAACGCGAAACTCGGAACCGACGCCCTCGGCTTCGGTTATCCGGGCGAAGTGCCGGCCCGACCTGATCAGTTTGTTCTCGTCAGCGCTTCTTTGGCGAACGATCACCTGTCGGATTGCTTCCGACCCGCGCGCAAAATTTTCGGATGCCGAGCCGTAGGCGGCCCGCGTCAAACCGTAAACACCGACGAGATAAGCCCCATGCTTCTTGGCGAGGCGCGCCGCGTGCGCACCAACTTTCTCGCCGGGGAGAGAGGCATCCAGGAAAACGACGATATCACGCCACACGGAAAGCATCGGAATACTCCTTGAACCATGTCCTTCTCAAGATATGGTATCGGGATTTCCGTTTGTCACCCATCATGGGGCGTGCGGCGTGTTAAATTGTCGATATGGTTGAAATGCTTGACCACCTGTCCGTCAGGTGTCATTCGCCTTGCGGCTTACTTCCCGGCAAGCACACCATCCAGCGTTGAAGCGAGACGTCCATCGCCGTTCTGATCGCCGGCGATCCTGGCAAAAACCTCAGCCATGGCCTGAAAAAGCGCCGCGCCGGGTTCGTCAGGCCCAAGGAACTCGGCAATCTCTTCCATCTCGGCAACCCATCGATAGGCCTTGGGATACATATCGGGTATTGAGCGTTGAAAACGGGCGAGAAGCTCCGGCATGCTCTCCGCCATCTCGGCGTGCAGGCTTGCCGCGGAACCCGATCCGGCTGCGGCCAGCAGCATGGTCGTTCCAAGCCCGACCAGTCCCTTGTTGATGCCGGCATAGACCATCTTCAGGGCGGAGGCGGCACCGATCGAACCGTCGACGCGGTGCGTCCGCAGGCCGAGCGCCTTGAGACGGTTGACAATCCCATCGTCACCGCCGCTCACATAGAATTTCGGTCCTGCATTATCGGGTTTCGGCGGCGGGCCGATAATGGCGCCGTCGAGTATATCCCACCCCGTCCCGGACAGAACTGATGCGACTTCGCGCATCGAATGCGGATTGATCGCGTTGAAATCGATGAAGGTGCCTTTGGCACCCGCTGCCGACAAAACCGGTGCGAACCCGTGCGCGACGCCGACCGCCTCCGCCGGTGGAACAATGGAAAATATCAGCTCGGCCCCGGCGATATCGGCGATGGCTGCCGGTTCAATGCCCGCCGCCCGGACGCGGTCCAGTGTCCGCTGGCTTCGCCCTTCGGTGAAGGAAAGGACGCGGGCTCCGCCCTGTATCAGGCGTTGCCCGACGGCGCTGCCCATGGCCCCGGCTCCGATGATGGCGATGGTTGTCGGCATGGGTTCGTCCTTGCATGATCTGAACACTCCGGCCAAGCCTCGCCAAGCACCGTTCGATTGTCAACGGCGCAATCATGACGCCGAAAGCCGCCGGATGCGCTCCAGCAGCGTGCGGACGGCACGCCGTTGGCTCCCCCGTTCCGTGATGGCATGGAATTTCAATTGGCTGGCTACCGGAGCGCTGGAAATCGGCACAAGGCTGCCGTTTTGGATAAATATCTCGCCATAGGGCGCGCGCAGGAGGGCCACACCGCTTCCCGCAGCCGCCGCATGCAAACCCAGATCATAGTCCGGATAGCGGCGATCCTGCGGACGCGGGCGATACCGGTGCCCACGCTCGGCCAGCCAGATACGCCACGCATCGGGATAAGCGTCGTGAATAAGGGGATGGCGGAGAATATCGGCTGGCTCAGGTTCATGTCCCAAGACGAGGGCCAGTTCGGGCGATACGACGGGAAGGAGGACTTCATCGAAGAGCGGCATGGCCACACCATCGCTCCAGTCACCGCGGCCATAGCGTATCGCCACGTCGACCTCGCCGAGCGGCGCATACCGGCGGTCAAGCTCCAGTTCGATCCGCAGATCGGGTGGAGAGCCTTCCAGTTTGCCAAGGTTCGGCAAAATCCACAGCCGCGCGAAGGACGGCAGGACACTGATCCTGACGGTTTCGGGCTGGCGGTTCTCCCGCCATTCGGCCGCCCCGCTATCGATCAGGTCAAGCGCCTGTTCGAACAGCCGCACAAGCCGTTGCCCTTCGATCGTCAGGCGAACCCCGCGCCCATGCCGTTCGAACAATGCCGTCCCGGCCCATGCCTCGACAATGGCGACGCGCCGGCTGATAGCCCCATGCGTCAAATCGAGTTCATCGGCGGCGCCGGAGAACGAGCCGGTGCGATTGGACGATAGAACCGCCTGTATGGCATCGAAGGAAGGAAGATCTGAGCTGTGCTTCATTCTCACAGCTCACGCCACATCAGTACTCTATGTCAAGTCTGGAACCTGTTTTACAGTCTCCCCATGACCTCATCCCGCCCCACACTTTTACCGATCCTGGCTATCTCCACGACCATTCTCGTCTGGGCGACAGCTTTTCCCGCAATCAAGCTTGCGCTCACACAGCTGGAGCCCTTGCCACTCGCATCGATCCGCTATGCCATCGCCGCACTGCTGGCGGCGATATGGCTGGTCTGGAAGCGCCCTGCCCGCATGCCGCTGCCGCATCTCCTGCTCTGTGCCGGCTGTGGCATTGTGGGCGGCGCCGGTTACAGCGTTCTCCTGAATATCGGACAGCAAACCGTAGCGGCGGGCGCAGCAAGTTTCCTCATCAAGACTGAATCGCTCTGGATGGCGACATTCGCCGTCGTGCTCCTGAAGGAGCGGTTTCCGCCCATTGCCTGGGGCGGAACCCTGTTGTGCATTATCGGCATTGGCTTGATAGCCAGCGCACAGGCTGGCGGGCTGACCCTGAACTCAGGTGCCGCCTTTGTGCTCGGCGCTGCGTTGTGCTCGGCAACGGGCTTCACGGTGCAGCGCCAGCTGGTTTCGCGTTATGGTGCCCTGCATGTGGCGGCCATCATGTTTATATCAGCTGCGCTCGCGCTTTCGCCGTGGCTGTCGCAGGCCATCGCGCAAACCGGCAATGCATCGCTTGCCGTGCGGGGCTGGATCGGCTTCCTCGGCATTTTTCCCACGGCAATCGGTCTGGTTTGCTGGGCATATGCGCTCGGCACGTTCGGCGTCGCCCGGGCCGGAAACTTTCTCTACCTCATTGCCCCCATCGCCATGCTGATCGCCTGGCTCATTGCCGGCGAACCGCCGAAAATGAGCACGGTCCTTGGCGGCATGCTCATCCTGGCCGGGGTTGTGATCGTGAACATGCGCGGCAAGACGGTGCAGACACCGGTTGAGGTCCGCACCGAAACGCCGGCGACCGATACCGCAACATTGCCTACAGCGTCGATAGTTTCAGACCAATCAGTCCCGCAACGATGAAGCCGACGCTTGCAAGCCGGAAAAGCGTGACCGCTTCACCGAGGAAGAATATGCCGACGAGGAATGCGCCAACCGCTCCGATACCGGTCCAGATGGCATAGGCGGTGCCGAGCGGCAGGGATTTCATCGCCACGGCGAGCAAGCCGAAGCTGATGATCATCGTGACGATGGTGATGACACTCGGCACAAGCCGCGTGAAACCATCGGACTGTTTCATTGTGGAAGCCCAAATCACCTCAAACAGGCCAGCAAGGGCAAGATAGATCCATGCCATGATCGTTCCTTTCACAGGGGTGTTGGTTTCAGTGGCCGGGATGAAGCGCGTCGTTCAGATACATGCATGTCAGCATGGCGAAGACGTAGGCCTGGATGAAAGACATCAGCAGTTCAAGACCGGTCAGGGCGACGGCCATGGCCAGCGGCAGAACGGCGGCCAGAAGTCCGACGCCGCCCGCATCAACCAGATCAGCCACAAAGCCGGAAAACACTTTCAGGGTGATGTGTCCTGCCAGCATCACCGCAAACAGGCGCACCGAATGACTGAGCGGGCGTGACAGGTAGGAGATGATCTCGATGGGGATAATCACCGGTGCGAGCACAACCGGCACGCCAGCCGGCATGAACAGCCGCAGGAATTTCAAGCCATGCCGCCGGAAGCCGCAAATGGTGACCGTGAGGAAAACGAGGATTGCCAGGGCAAAGGTGACAATGATCTGGCTGGTCACCGTAAAGGCATAGGGAAACATGCCGATCAGGTTTGCCACGAGGATGAACACGAACAGCGAGAAGACAAACGGAAAGAACCGCATCCCCTGTTCGCCCGCATTCTGCCGGAGCAGGCCGGCGACGAACTCGTACAGCATCTCCGTCGTGGACTGCAGACGCCCCGGATTGAGCCTGCGTTTGCGTATGGACATCATCAGGAACGCACTGGAGACAGCGACGGTCAGGACCATATAGGCGGACGCGTTGGTGAAGCTGATCTCATGGCCCGCGATCTCGGCCAGGCGGACCAGCGGCTTGATTTCGAATTGTTCGATAGGGCCAGCCATTACAGACCTCGCCCGGTCTGACGATGGGAGCTGGCTGGAACGGCGACAGTCAAATAGGAAAAATTCAGTCCGGTGTGGGACACCATCATCTCCTTCAATCGAGATAACGGGGCCGTCCCCATGCGCAACCATGACACAGGTCGTCCTGTGCATGGCTGTCCTAGCCGCCAACCGGCAACAATTCAAGTCAACAAATCGTCAGATACGGATCGAAGGGCCGGCTAGTCGACGGAAATCACTTCGCCCGTGCGCCGGTCGACGCTGACGCGAACATCATTGCCGCGCCGGTCTGTCCCCTCCACGATGAAACGGGACCTCGTCCGGTCTATATTGTCCACGTTGCGCAAACCTTCGGCGCGGGCGATCCGCACTGCTTCACGCTCGCTGATATCCATGCCGCGCCGCATGGGCCGCTCGGCACCTGGTTCGACAAGACGCACACCGCCCGGCCCGATTTCGAGTGATTGCGCGAAAGACGGGGCCGCCGACAGGACTGTCGCCGCCGCAATGGCTGCAATAGCAAAATGTTTAAACATGATAGCCTCCCAAAGAACATTGTTGAAATGCATGGTCACCAAGGGAAACGCCAAGCGAGGGATGTTGTTCCGTTCAAATGCCCGAGGCTTGCTGATCTGCCGGCTTCTTGTCGTAGAACAGTTCTCCCGTTCCCATGGTCAAATCGGCTTTCACCGCGGCAAAGTCGCTGGCCGATGTCCAGTATCGCAGGGTGATGGCCATGGATTCATCCGTGAGATCCGAGGCGAAGACCTGCGGCGCCGGATCCCGCAAAATGCGCTTGTCATTGGCGGTCAGCGCCACCAGGCTCTTGCGTATCCGGTCGATATCCTCGCCATGATCGGCCCCGAGCGTGATGTCATTGCGGCGGACACCGTTGCGCGTGTAGTTTTTGACAGGCTGGGTCCAAAGGGTTGAATTGGGCGCGAGGACATAGACGCCGTCTGCAGCCCGCAAGCGGGTGGCAAACAGCCCGATTTCCTCCACCGTGCCGGAAATGCTGCCGACTTCGACATATTCCCCGATACGCAGCGGCCGCAAGGCGAGGAGCATGATGCCGGCCGCAATATTCTGCAGGGTCCCCTGCAGGGCAAGGCCGATGGCCAGGCCGACAGCGCCGATGGCGGCAATGACCGACGCGGTCTGAATGCCGAACTGGCCGAGTACCATGACCGCTACCAGTCCCAAAACCGCATAGCGGGCGATTTTTGAAAAGAAGCGGCGCAGTGTCAGGTCGAAGCCGCCGACCTTCCCCAATCCGGCATAAAGCCAGCGTTCCACCAGTCCGGCGACGATGTAGCCGATCACCAGCAGCAATATGGCGCCAAGGACCGAGAATGAATAGGTGACAACAAGCGCGCTTGCCTGGTGAATACCGGTCTGTATGGCGGTGACAGCGTTTTGGGGATCAAGTTCCATGGGCCAATTCTCCTGATCAGAAACTGTGGGTGGGAAACATCAGAGTGCCGGGATGGTTCCTTCGTGAACTATTGCGTCAATCTCAAGGACATTGCATCCGCGATGTCCTTTCGCCCGTCGTTCCGGACATACTTTTGACAACCCATCCGGGCGATATGCCATTTCAGGGCTTGCGCCGAAACCCGCTGTCTGATTCTTTGCCGGACATTGGGGTACGGAGAGGCTTTGATTCTCCGAGTGAGCTCCGTCATAACATTACGTACCTGCACGCCGATACAGACCATCGGCCGGGAATAAGGATTGCACGATGTCAATTAACCTCAAGAAGCCGGAAATTTCCGAGATGAAGCCGAATATCACCGTGTTCGGTGTCGGCGGCGGCGGCGGCAATGCGGTTAACAACATGATCCGTGAAAACCTGCAGGGCACGCAGTTCATTGTGGCCAATACGGATGCCCAGGCACTGGCCATGTCCAAGGCAAGCCGGCTGATCCAGCTTGGCGCCAATGTGACGCAGGGGCTTGGCGCAGGCTCCCATCCGGAAATCGGACGGGCTGCTGCGGAAGAAAGCATCGACGAAATCATGGATCACCTTGCCGGCACACACATGTGCTTCGTGACGGCAGGCATGGGCGGCGGCACCGGAACCGGCGCAGCGCCGGTCATTGCCCGCGCAGCCCGCTCGGCCGGCATCCTGACGGTTGGCGTCGTCACAAAACCATTCTCGTTCGAAGGCACGCGCCGCATGCGCATGGCTGAAGAAGGTCTGGAAGAACTGCGCGACAGCGCCGATACGCTGATCGTCATCCCCAACCAGAACCTTTTCCGCGTCGCCAATGCGTCCACGACCTTTGCCGATGCCTTTGCCACGGCCGACCGCGTTCTCTATTCCGGTGTTGCCTGCATCACGGATCTGATGGTCCGCGAAGGCCTGATCAATCTGGATTTTGCCGACGTGCGCTCGGTCATGCGCGACATGGGCCGCGCCATGATGGGAACGGGCGAAGGCACCGGCGAAGGCCGCGCACAGGCGGCCGCCGAAGCTGCAATCGCCAATCCGCTTCTCGACGTGGAATCGATGAAGGGTGCCAAGGGCGTCCTGGTATCGATTTCCGGCGGACGCGACATGACCCTGTTCGAGGTCGACGAAGCCGCAACCCGTATCCGCGAAGAAGTCGACGATCAGGCCAACATCATTCTCGGTGCGACGTTTGACGATGCGCTGGAAGGCGTATTCCGGGTATCGGTGGTTGCAACCGGCATCGATGTTGCCCGCGCTGCCGCACTGTCTGATGCAGGTACACCCGGCTCCGTCCTGTCGATGACAAGACGCCAGGCCTGAATTCCCTTGCATGAACTCCCATACGGCGCCGTTTCCGGCGCCGTATGGGTTTAGACATCAGTCTTTTTTCTTGCCTGATTCTATATCCAGCGCCGCCTGCTCGAGGATCTTGCGAACCCGGTCCGCCTCTTCCGCATCCCAGCCGTGACTGTGCAGGTGGAGCGCGGTGCGCAGCGTGTCCATCGCGTGGGCGATGGCCTCCGGTGCGCGCTGTCCGGCCATGGAACGGGCAACCATGCCCATCCGCGTGCGGACCGCATCCACCAGGTTCTTGTTCTCGGCGAGATAGGCAAGCCCCTCCTCCGTGATGGTATAAAGCTTTTTCGAGCCTTCGCTCGCCGCAGCCGTTACCTGTCCGATTTCCTCGAGGAAAGTCAGGGACGGATAGACGGAACCGGGGCTCGGCGCATAGGCGCCGCCGAACAGCTCTTCGATGTCCTTGATCAGCTCATAACCATGGCGCGGCCGCTCGGCGACCAGTGCCAGCAGAACCAGACGCAGGTCGCCCGATGCGAACACCCTGCCTCCGCCGCCCCTGCGGCCGAAACGTCCGCCGCCGCCGGGGCCATCGTGACCGCCGCCGTGGCGGCCAAAGCCGCGTCCCATGCCGTACATGACAAAACGCTCATCGCGTTCGTGCCGTTCGTGATGACAATTTCCAAACATTGCAAATTCTCCTTTCATGCACAAACGATATATCTTTTGAGCCTATCTGTAAATACAAACTTCAATATGCATCGGGCGTTTGCTCCGTTGGAAGAGCTACGTGCATGATTGTGCTGAGGAAAAAATTGCAGTGCGAACCGGCAAAATGGCCCGGAAACCGCAAAAACAGGCTAGGCCGTGAACGGAGGACCGGCGCCGCATGATGGCGCGTGTGTGACGAGCCTTGCGCATATCGCGGCCGGGCGATAGCAGTATATGCGGAAATCTCGCTCCTGCGAATGAAGCGCTTAAGCCAACGTAAGGACGCTCAAGTATGCTCACTGTCTATGGCGAAGGTCGTGGGTTCCGTGTCGTTTGGCTGCTTGAGGAATTGGGAGTGGCGTATCGGCTGCGCCCGGTCGATCTGCTCACGGTCGGGAATGATCCCGATTTTCTTGCCATCAACCCCGCCGGCTTTATCCCGGCGCTACAGGACGGCGAGACGGTCATGGTCGAATCGATCGCGATCCTCGAATACCTGCTCGCCCGCCATGGCCCGAGCCCGCTCGCCGTTGCCCCGGATGATCCGGCCTTTGCCGCCTATCTGCAATTCCTCCATTTGGGAGAGGCTGGGCTCGCTGAACCAATGAACGCCGTCTTCGTAGGTCGTGCGCTCGCGCCCGAAGCGGAGCGAAATGCCAGGGTCACAAACTGGGCCCTGGAGACCTTTCACAGCCGGCTGGGATTGGTCATCCGGCGTCTCGCAGATCGCCCGTTTCTCGCCGGAGACCAGTTCACCGCTGCTGACATTTCAGTGAGCTACGCTCTCCTGCTTGGTCTGCGCACCGGCAACTATACCCCGGGTTCAGTCGAGCGTGCCTATCTCGCCCGCACGACAGCACGCCCGGCATACGCCCGAGCGATGGATATCTGCCAAGCAACCAAAGCTTGGGCGGAGCGATCACCGACGTTGTAGTGCCACTTGCCCCCTGAGCCGATGAAGAGGCGTGCCGCGGCGTATCGGTGACCGCGTCACACACATGCGTCTGCGGCCCAATCAGCGGCGACGACGATCAATTTCCCGCGCTTGCTCCCGCGTTATCCCGATATCGTCGAGCAGATGATCGCTGAGCTTGCTGACCCGCGGATCGCCCGCCCGCTCTCCGCGATAACGCAGATGGATGTTCCAGATAGCCGTCGTGGCGGTTTTGACGAATGCCGCAAACCCTCTGCCGCTACGCTCTTCTAGTAGACCAGTCGTCTCTATGTGGGACATGATAAATCTCCTATGGATGGTTTGTGAGCAAGCAATCGAGCGTCATGGTCGTGAACCGCTTGAGCGGTGCGATGCTGCCTTCGGTCTTCATGCGGACCAGCGCCCCTTCATAGGCATCGATCAGAAAGGCTGCCGTCTCGTCGGGATCGAGATGCGCGGGCAATTCGCCCTGCGCGCGCGCCTGCCGCAGAACCGTCTGGAAATCGCGCTGCCACGCGGCAAAAGCCCGGTGCAGTTCCTGCCTGAGAACGTCGCTGTGGGCGGCAATCGATTGGGCGAGATTGCCGAGCAGGCAGCCGCCAATCGGATTCTCCCGGGCGAATTCCTGCTCGTAATATTCGAAATAGGCACGCAGGCGTTTGAGCGGCGTCTGGCTTTCATCGCCCAGGATCCGCGTCCGGACAATCTGGTTGCCCTCGGTATAAAAGCCGAGGACCGCGGAGGCAAATTCCTCCTTGCTGGCGAAGAAATGATAGAACGAGCCCTTCGGCACCCCAGCCGATTTGAGCACGGGGCCGATGCCCGCCCCTTCATAGCCATGCGAAAGCAGGGCTTTCAGCCCTTCCTCAATCAGCACGGTACGTGTGTCAGTCTTTGCCATTCCGGCAGAATAGACCAGTCGTCTAGTAAAGTCAAACACCCGGATGATGCGCATAAAAGCAAAAAGGCCTGCCGGACGGCAGGCCTTGTGCACCCCTCGTGGAAAACGGGGCGAAAATTACCGATGCCGGCCCGCAGCCGCCGCCCGAAGGAACCGCCGGTCGACAGGCTCGCTGTGCGTCACCGTGTCGGGCGAAGCATCTGCCAATCTGCGCAGGTTGCGCTCGCTTTCAAATTGCATCACCGACAATGCAATGCCGACGGAGGGTTTGCAGCGCCCATGCAGGGATGCCACCAGAATTTCGCGGCAGGAGAAAAAAGTGCCCAGATCACAGTTGGCGAGATAGGCGTCCACGGCGGCCCGCGCATTCAGAAACGCCGATTTCCAGACTTCCATGATCTCGCTGTGCAGGGCGACCGCTAGCCGCCATCGCTCGAGACGCTCAGCCGCATTGGCGGCACTGTGGTACGAATCCAGACGCAGGCGCAACGCATCGCAGAGCGCGGCCAGCGGTCCGATCTCCTGTTGAATGACCGCTTCCGCACCCTGGATCAGTTTTGCGGTTTCCGGATGGGCATCTATAGGTTGGGATTTATCCCAATTGCTCGGCATAGTGGTCGATTCCCTCGAAAATGGAGGCACTTGAGGAGGCGTTTTCCTATGCGATGCGAAGTCCTGTCACGCGTGCAGGACCAGAATTTCACCGCATGTACCGGTTCGATTTACTGGCATTCCGACTGTGGTTGTGCGATCAGCCTCTGCAGGATTGAAAACAGTTCGTACTTGTCCAAACTGTCATCGTCCTCCAGCAGAAGAGAACAGATATGCTGTGCCTTCGCCGCAAATTCTTCCAGCGTTTTTGCCGGATACCGCAACATGGCAACGCGCGCGCGATGTTCCGCGTCGGTTGCCGCCGCCAGGCGCCGGTCTGACGATGCGTTGTCCTGTTCGGAGTCCGCACGATCGGTGCATGTCCGGACAATCCATTGCAATTCACGTCTGGAATGCCTGTGCCATTCAAGCACAGTTGCAATCGAAGCAACGCGTTCGGTCGGATCAACCCGGACACCATCGATGGTAATGATAGCCAAAGTCACGCCGCATACCCTCTCAATGCAACTCAATGCACCGTTTCGCGTTTCGGTCGGAACACTATGCGGTTATGTCCAGAAAAATAGGGACAACCCTGTCCCTATTTTGCGCTTTGCATAAATCGCACTACTCTGTAGACGCAACTGCTGTAATTTGAACAGAGTGGCGCGCAACTGTTGGTACGCGTGAGAGCGATGTCGGAACAAACGTCCAAGCATACACATGTGCTGGTCATTGAAGATCAACACCTCATGAGGCTGGCCCTGATCCATGAATTGCAGGCAGCATTGCCGGCATCCATTGTTCACGGCGCGGCCAATGTCACCATTGCACTGGACCTGCTGGAGTCGCATCAGTTCGACCTTGTGGTCATTGACCCCGGCATGCCCGGCTATGACCCCAAATCGCAGGACGACCGCTTGGACGTTGTACAAGTCATCCTCGATCTTTCACCGGACGCAATCCATTTTGTCGTCACGGGTTCCGATACGGATGAAGAATGGGAGCATTGTCAGAAACTTGGCGTGGTTGGCTACCTCGCCAAGAACAATATAAGGCCCGGAGCCCTCGTAGACGTTCTGCAGGAGGTTGCAGAACGGGGCTACAGCGTGAGGTTGTCCAACGAAACAACGGCTCCACCGGAATTTTACCATTCTGGCCTCACGCCGCGTGAACAGGAAATACTCGGCTGGATGCGACAAAGACCGTCGGGGATCAGCCGCAAGGAAATATACGAACAGCTTGGGGAACGCTTTGATATAGACGCGGCATCCGCAGAAAAATACTACAAGCGAGCACGCGCAAAGCTTTTAAAAACCGGGCTCCTACCAAAGGGGTTATAATGGGGTTGGCTCTGGACATTAAAAAAACTGAAGAATCGATGGCAAAGGCAGTGTCGGAAGAACCCTTCCCTGCCGCCATCTCCAACGAAGACAAAGGCGCATCGCGCGCCTGGAAATATCTTGCATTCTTTTTCGCGGCACTGTGGATCGGTTCGCCGCTCTGGTACGGCACGGCATCCGCCAATGACGACCCTGCGGTCATTCAAATGCAGGATACGTCAGGCAAGCCTCTGGGGACCTTTACCCAGGAGCAGCTGAGGCAGCAGTTTCCCATGCATGATCTGGTCACGGAAACGCCTTGGACCAACGGGGCAAAGGTGCATTTTCGCGGCCCTTCCCTGCAGGAAATGATTGCGAAATACAAAATCGGCGACAAAGCCAATCTCGAAGTTGCTGCATTCGACAATTTCATTGTAAAAGTCACGATGGAAGAAGTTGTTGAATTTGCGCCCATCATCGCAATCGAGAGAGCTTGTACCGATGCCGACAAGCAAAGCGGGGCCTGTACCAAGGATCAGGATTTCAGACCGTTGTCGCTCGATGATGGCGGCCCGTTTTATATTGTCTGGCCACTCTCCAAGCTTCCGAAAGCTTACGTCCCCGCACGCAACACCATATGGGTTTGGTTTGTTACCTCGATCCGTCCGGTTGACTGAACATGAAGCTGGATAAGTACCTCAATCCGCTCTTCTACATCATTCTGATCAGCGCAGCTTTGGTGTGTTGCTGGTCATTCATCCGGGCGGACACGTATCGTATCCAGTCAAACGAAATCATGAGCCAGAGCTTCGAGGTCCAGGTCCGGGCTTCGCAGGCGCGCGAAAAGATTGCCAGCATCAAGGGTTACCTGACGCTGGCAACCCGGACAGGTGAAGTCGAGCCGCGCCTGCTGTCGGAGGTCACGCTCATGAACTTCAACCTCAAATCGCTGCAGCAGCTGGACTATGCCGACCGGTTCCTCGATGCACCCGATATTGCGGCTCTGCAAAAGACGATCTCGACGGTGGATACCGTACTGGTTCCGCAGATCAAGGCGGGAAACCAGTTCGACAAGGCGCTGAAAACCATACAGACAATCGAAACGGACATTTTTCGCACTGCCGGTTCGACGCTGGCTCACAGCATCACCCTTCAGGGAACCGCGACAATTGCCGCGGACGTCGCCAGAAACAAGCTCCTGGGCGCCGCCGGCGCACTTATCCTGGTGGGATTGCTCATGCATCAGCGCAGCCTTCTGGCGCGGCGCAAGGATCAGCATATCCGCTCTTTCTCCACCCTGTTTGCCCACATGACCCGGACGCGGATTGCCGCCCTGCGCCTTTTTCTCGGCTATGTCGGCAACAACGCCATTCCGTCCTCTGAAATGACCGCGGCGGCCCGCAACACCATTGCCGAGCTTGAAAGCATCAATGAGGGATTGATGATGATCGGGCATTCCAAGACGCAGTTCCGCAAGGTGCCATTGGGCGAATTGCTTGCGGACATCGTGTCGAAGAGCGCGGTCAACCTGCAGCTGGACATCGATCAGGCCGCGCGCAATTCGCTTATTCCGGCGTCGCAGTTCCACCTGATCATCGACGAACTTGTCCGCAATGCGATCAACGCCGTCGCCACCCGCGCCACCCCCGTCATTGCCATCAAGGCCAGTATCCACCGGCGCTTTCTGCAGCGCCCGCGGCTGATACTGGTCGTTGCCGACAACGGCATCGGCATGAGCCCGTCGACGCTTGCCAAGGCCAAGGAGCCGTTCTTTTCAACCAAGGCAGGCGTTCATCTTGGTCTCGGACTGACCAACTGCATGGAACTGGTGAAAACCATGGCCGGCAAGTTCAAAATCACCTCGACGCCCGATGTCGGAACCACCGTGCGCATCAGTTACGCCCTGGACAGTTAGGGTGCTGGCCATTTCCGAACAGAATAATTCGAATTAAACACAAGCGGGCATGGCTTTCTTCATTTGTTTCGGGCTTGAATACCGGTGCTTTCAACCGGCCCGGCAAATCAGATGAACATCTACACTCTATGGATGACCAAATTCGGCGCGCTCTCGCCCTTGAGACAGGTCGCGATCATGGTTGGCATGGCCACCATATCATCAGATATTCTGGCTGCCCTGGCCTTTTTCGTGATTGGCCTGCAGACGCCCTATCGCGTTGTCGGCGTCACCACCGTCATCGTTGTGCTGGTCAGCCTCCCGCTTGGCGCATTCCTTATCGGCCTGAACTTCAAGCTGAAGCAGCTGGCCGCGCAGCTTGATCTGGAATCCCGCCGTGACGATCTGACCGGGCTTCTCAACCGGGCGGAATTCTATCTGCAGACGCAGCGCTTGTTTCTCGCGTCAAGGCCCATGGACAGTGCCGGGGCCCTCCTCTACATCGACGCCGATCATTTCAAGGCAATCAACGACCGGTTTGGCCATGCCACCGGCGACGAGGTCATCCATGAGATCGGCCAGGTGATCAAGGCGAACATCGGCGGACGGGATTTGGCGGCGCGGATCGGCGGCGAGGAATTTACCGTATTTCTGACCGATGCGGATCTTGGCCGGGCCAACTGGATCTCGCATAAAATCCTCATAGCCGCCCGCACCATCGGCCGGGAACTGGAACTCGACAGAACGTCAACCACCGTCAGCATCGGCATTGCCCTGCATGAACCCGGACAATCGCTCGAGGAAACCTTGGCGGTGGCGGACAAATATCTCTATTCAGCCAAGCATCAGGGCCGCAACCGCGTGGTTTACGGCTAGGGCATTTTCGTCCGGTTCAGGTGTTCCCGTTGCACATTTTTTGGTGCGTGGTTCGTGGTTCGACAAGCTCACCATGAGGGAGGGTGAGGATTGCAGGGAGTTATACTCTGCAACCTTTGCGATTGGCATTGCAGCCCACCCAACTCCCTCATGGTGAGCTTGTCGAACCACGCACCAGAGGTTTTGCAGCCATCAACACAAACTGGCACCCTAACCCCTTTCACCTGCAGAACTTTCCCACTATGGTCCGCGATGAGACCGGTCGAAACGGATCGGTCTTGGGGCTCGTAACCCCTCCGCAAGCGGTCGGTGTCGACCGCAAAGGCACCTCCTCAGCCCTATGGCCGGGGGGGCCCCGGCGTATGTCCAGAGCTTCGGCTTAAAGGCCGTGGCGGTCGTCTTGCGGCGGCTTACGAACCTCCCGGTCACCAGAGGCCAAACCTCGGGTGACCACTTTCCTCGCGAGACAAGGGAGTGAACATGGACAATTACAATTTCTGGCAGGATTTGTTCGATACGTACCAGTCGCTATCCGACTGGCTCAAAATTCTGTGGCTGATCGTTCCGCCCGCCTTCGTGCTGGCGCTCGTCGCCTTGACGCTGCGCTTCCGGATTGAGAGCAGGAAGGTGGAAAGACGTTTTGACGGCGAGCTTGTCTATTCCATCCACCGCGATGCGGATAACCGCGTTCACATTCTCCGGCATGGTCCGGGCGCGGGGGAAAGTCCCGCACTGCTCCTGCCCGATCCGGCAGGCACGGAAAAAGCGAAAGACTTCACCCGATAGCGCTCAAAAGGAAAAAGCGGGATATTCATCCCGCTTTTTGTTTTGGTTTGCCGTAATCAGCCCTTCAGGCGGGAATTGCAGAGGCTGTAATAGCCGCCGCCCTTCTGGATCCACTTGAGGCCGCCAAGCGTGTTGTTCTGCTTGTTGGCGTAATACTGTTCAAGGCACGTCTGCATACGGGCCTTGCCGGCGCTTTCGGTGGAATATTTGCTGGAAACGGCGCTCGGGAAAACAACGCCCTTTGGAGCAGCGGTCGTGGCTGCCGGCGGTTCATCCTTGTAGGTCGCCGTCTGCGGTGTTGGTGCCGTCTCATCGGCAGCAGCAGGAGCAGCGGCAGCTGTTGCACCGGCGGCGCACTGTGCCTTGCGGAAATCATTCCACTTCATGCCGCCAAGTGTACCGGCGGTTTTCGCAGCCTGATACTTGGCACTGCAGTCCTTCATGCTCAGGCCCGTGGCTGTCGCAGCCGGTGCGGCTGCAGCGGCTGGCGCGGCGGCCTTGGGTGCTGCGGCTGTCGCCTTGGCAGCGGGCTTGGTCGTGGCAGCAGGAGCCGCCGGCGCTGCTGCAGCGGCCGGTGAAGCATCGGCGCACTGGGTCTTACGGAAGTCGTTCCACTTCACGTTGCCGAGCGTACCGGCTGTTTTGGCCGCCTGATATTTGACACTGCATTCCTTTGCGGTCAGTGCGTAGGCTGGCACAACCGTAAATGATGCCGCGCCAATAATTCCGGCGAGTATGAGATTCCGAGTGATAGTCATTTTTGAACTCCCTCAATTTCAACAGTGCAGATTCAGAAACTGTCACCAACTACAGGTTTCCCCAGAACCCATAGTCTTCCCATGTGATGAAATGATTATGGCTTAAATTGGAGAAGTAACCAACCAGAATCGTTCGGGGAAAATATTCACCAAACATGACAAATTATTACAAGATTTCAAATGATTACGAACGAGTTTTGTTAAAATACTACTTTATCAAACATGTCCGGCAAATAACAAGAAAATGGCCGGAGAAAAAGCAATCGGACCAGATCGAAAGAATCGCCTGCGAATAACCGTCCGCAGGTGCGCAGATCAATCTGCAGTTGCTGAATGGATCCTTGCCGCCAAGACACATTTATGCGGCATTTACGCAGCACGGTCTTTCGTTGTTATATGGGATAAACGCCTAATCTCCGGAAAAACTGTTTCATCAAGGACGCCGCATTGCCCACCACCTCGCCCCGCCCGCTGCCGGTTTTCACCTTCCGCAACTATAGCGTGGCAGAATTGTGGGCCGATGGCGTCGTCCACATAGCGGGTGTCACGCTGGCAATCGTCGGATCGATTCTACTGCTTGCCTTTGTTCCGGAGGAAGCAACCGCCGGCGCCTATGCGGCGACCGCCATCTATCTGGCGACGCTTGTTCTCTCCATGGCTCTGTCGGCGATGTACAACATATGGCCGATTTCCCCGACCAAGGGGTTTCTGCGGCGCTTTGACCATTCGGCCATCTATCTGCTGATCGCCGGTACCTATACCCCTCTCATGGCCAAGAGCGGCACATGGTGGCTCCTGTCCATCGTCTGGTCGATTGCCATAGCCGGCGTCCTGTTGAAGCTGTTGATGCCCAACAGGTTCGACAGGCTTTCCATTGTTCTCTATCTCGCCCTGGGATGGAGCGGCGTTGCCGCCTATCAGGAACTGACGATTGCCCTGTCCGCCACGGTCTTGTGGCTGATCCTCGCCGGCGGCCTCGTCTACTCCTTCGGCGTCATCTTTCATGTGCTGGAACGGCTGCCCTTTCACAATGCGATATGGCACGGCTTCGTTCTGACGGCGGCAAGCATTCACTTTGCCGCCATATGCACGGCGGTCGCCTGAATCCGCCCGGCACACTCCTGCCATTCCGGCGATAAATGCTGACATATCAGGCTTGAGACATCGCCTGAAATAGGACAAGCTCACGGGCGAACGAAAAGCTGCAAATTTTTCGTTGCATGATCTTTTCGCGAAAATAAATGCCCGGACCGATCACTGTAATCGTGATTAAAAGGTCGCCTCAACTCGGGATATGCAAAGGGAACGAAAAGAATGTCTACCAGCAAAACCTTTCTCGGCGTGGCGCTTGCTCTGGCGCTTTCTCTCGGATCTGCCAGTGCGCAGGTCGTTGTTTCTTCCAAGATCGATACCGAAGGCGGTGTCCTCGGCAACATTATCCTGGCCGTTCTCAACGCAAATAAGATTCCAACCACCGATCGCATCCAACTGGGCGCCACCCCGATCGTGCGCAAGGCGATCACGGCCAAGGAAATCGACATCTATCCCGAATATACCGGCAATGCCGCGTTCTTCTTCGAGAAGGCCGATGATCCAGCCTGGAAAGACGCGGCCAAGGCCTATCAGACCGCCAAGAAACTCGACTACGATGCCAACAAGATCGTCTGGCTGACACCCTCGCCCGCCAACAATACCTGGGCCATTGCCCTGCGCAAGGAAGTGGCGGACGCGGAAAAGTTGGCAACCCTTTCCGACTTCGGCAAATATGTCACCAAGGGCGGAACGGTGGTGCTTGCCGCCTCCTCCGAATTCGTCAATTCGGCTGCAGCCCTGCCGGCGTTCCAGACAACCTATGGCTTCAAACTGAAACCCGAACAATTGATCACTCTCTCCGGAGGCGATACCGCCGCGACCATTGCCGCTGCGGCCAACAAGACCAACGGTGCCAATGCGGCAATGGTTTACGGCACCGATGGCGGCATTGCGCCGTCCGGGCTGGTGGTTCTTCAGGATGACAAGGGTGTTCAACCGGTCTACCAGCCGGCGCCGATCATTCGCGAAGCGGTTCTGAAGGAACATCCGCAGATCGAAGCCCTGCTGAAGCCGGTGTTCGAAAAGCTCGATCTTGTCACGCTGCAGGAACTCAACGGCCGCGTACAGGTCGGCGGTGAACCGGCAAAGGCCGTTGCGGAAGACTTTCTGAAGAAAAACGGCTTCCTCAAGTAAATCCGCTCTTTGCCGGAAGAGGGTGCGCCAATCGGAATCTCACCCTGTTCCGGTGAAAAGGAGGCCATGCGGTGCGTCTGGACAAACTCGGTGTCGCGATTGCCCTGATCGCCGGATATGCCGTGGCGGCGGCACCCTTCGCCACGTTCCGTGCCAACCGGATCGTCGCCGGTGAACCGCAAACGCTGTTGGCGGCCTTGCCCTCCTGGGCGGGCCCCACGCTTCTGGCGGTCATTGCAGCAGCCGTTCTCGTTGGATTGTTCCGCACGCCCTCGACACTGCGGCTGGCAGCCAGCTTTGCCGCCTTGGCCGCCCTCCTCCTGTTGATCGGCACGGCGGCCGACCACCTGACACCGCCCGGCAACACCTATGCGCGCGTGTCTCCCGCATCGGGCTTCTGGCTGCTGCTCTTTGCCTTCGCCCTGCTTGCGGCGGATGCCCTGACGCGTCTGCGCCCGACACCGCCGTTCCGCATCCTCGTCCTGGTCCTGGCCGGAGCCTTCCTCGGTTTTGTCCTGTTCACCGGCAGCTGGGACAAGTTGTCGATTCTCAAGGAATACAGCGCCCGCGCCGACAGTTTCTGGGCGGAGGCCAGCAAGCACGTGACGCTGGCACTCGGCTCGCTCGCCGCTGCCGTGATCGTCGGCATACCGCTTGGCGTCCTGTGTCACCGGGTGCAGAAGCTGCGCGCTGTCGTTTTGAACGTTCTCAATATCGTCCAGACGATCCCGTCCATCGCTCTGTTCGGCATTTTGATCGCCCCGCTCGGCTGGATCGCTGCACACGTGCCGGGTGCAGCGGAAATCGGCATCAAGGGCATCGGCATGGCGCCCGCCTTCGTCGCGCTGTTTCTCTATTCCCTGCTGCCGGTGGTGGCCAACACCGTGGTCGGTCTGGCCGGCGTGCCGCCACAGGCCAATGATGCCGCGCGTGGTGTCGGCATGACGGAATGGCAGCGCCTGTTCCGGGTGGAATTTCCCCTGGCCTTTCCCGTCATCCTGACCGGAGTGCGCATCGTCCTTGTGCAGAACATCGGCCTTGCCACCATCGCCGCGCTGATTGGCGGCGGCGGTTTCGGCGTCTTCGTGTTTCAGGGCATCGGCCAGACCGCCATGGACCTGGTTCTGCTCGGGGCCGTTCCCACCGTGCTTCTCGCCTTTGCCGCAGCCATCATTCTCGACGCGGCGGTCGAACTCAGTTCCCCCTTTCACTCGAGGACATCCGCATGATTGAAATCGAGAACATCACCAAGCGCTATGGTGCTGCAACGGTCGTCAACGACGTCTCGCTGGTCGTCCAGCCGCGAACGATCACCGTTATCGTCGGCACGTCGGGCTCGGGCAAGACAACGCTGATGCGCATGATCAACAGGCTGGTCGAACCGACAGCGGGGGTGATCAAGCTCGATGGCGAGGACAACCGCACCCTCCCCGGATACGAACTGCGCCGCCGCATCGGTTACGCCATTCAGGGGCATGGCCTTTTCCCGCACCGCACCGTGGCGCAGAACATCGCCGTCGTTCCCGAGCTTCTCGGCTGGGACAAGGCCAGGATCGATGCCCGCGTGCGTGAACTGCTTGCCCTGTTCCAGCTCGACCCGGAAACATTCGGCCCGCGCTATCCGCATGAACTCTCCGGCGGCCAGCAGCAGCGCATCGGCGTTGCCCGGGCGCTGGCAGCCGAACCCAATGTCCTGCTGATGGACGAGCCCTTCGGCGCGCTCGATCCCGTCATACGATCGAAGGCGCAGGAGGACCTGCTCGCCATCCAGAAGCGCTTCGGCACCACGATCATTCTCGTCACGCATGACATGGAGGAAGCGATCCATCTCGGCCACAGGATCGCGGTGATGGATGGCGGCAATCTGCTGCAATATGCGACGCCAGCCGAAATTCTCGCCAATCCCGCAACGGATTTCGTCGCGACGCTGGTCGGCACCGGCGACCGGCCGTTCCGCTTTCTGTCTCTAAGCCCTGCGGGTGATGCGGTGGAACCCGGCACAGCCGAGGGCGAAGCCATTCCGGCCTCCGCCACCCAGCGCGATGCCCTGGCCGAGCTTCTCTGGTCGGGCCGCCCCGCTTTGCCTGTCGTCAACGAGGCCGGAAAAGCCATCGGCCGGGTCACCGTCGATGGCCTGGTCAAGCGGGCATCAAGGCCCGCCGCATGAAACTGCGCCTGCCCACCATTCTGCGCATCGGCATTCTGGTGCTGCTGATCGTGTTTCTCCTGCGGCCCGATTGGTTTGAACCCATCTTTCGCCCGCTGACGCAGAACAACGCTCCGGTGATCTACAATCAGGGCAGCCTGCTGACCCTGACGCTGCTCCACCTGCGCACCGTTGCCATTGCAACGACGGGCGCGACCATTGTGGCCGTCGCGTTGGCCATTCTGGTCACGCGCCCTTTCGGCGCGGAGTTTCTGCCGCTGTCCCGCAGTCTGGTGAACATCGGCCAGACATTTCCGCCTGTGGCCGTGCTCGCGCTTGCCGTCCCCGCCGTCGGCTTTGGTGAAAAGCCCACGCTGATCGCGCTGTTTCTCTATGGATTACTGCCGATCTTCGAAAATTCGCTGACCGGCCTGACCACCCTGCCGCCGACCGTCACCGATGCGGCGCGCGGCGTCGGCATGACCGGCTGGCAGCGGCTTGTCAAAGTAGAGCTGCCGCTGGCGATGCCGATCATTCTTGCCGGCATACGCCTCTCCGTGACGATCAATCTGGCGACGGCCACCATCGGCTCAACGGTTGCCGCCAAAACGCTGGGCGAAGTGATCATTGCCGGGCTGCAATCCAACAACCTTTCCTTTGTCCTGCAGGGCGGCCTGATCGTCGGTGTTCTCGCCGTCATGATCTATGACGGATTGTCGGCGATGGAACGTTTCATTTCGCGGCGCATGGGCCTTCTCCAGCAAAGCTGACCACCCCATATGCAAACGAGCCACAGACTGTTCCCCTCACAGGCAGGATTGTAAAAGGACATGCGATGAGCACGACACGCAAGCTGCATCTTGGCGCCTTCATGCGGCCCGTCAGCATCCATACCGGCGCATGGCGGTATCCCGGTGCCTATGCCGATGCCAACTTCAATTTCACCCACCTCAAACGTTTCGCCCAGACCTTGGAGCGCGGCAAGTTCGACGCCTTCTTCATGGCCGACCATCTGGCCGTCTTGAACATGCCGGTGGAAGCGCTGAAGCGCAGCCACACCGTGACATCCTTCGAACCGTTCACCCTGCTGTCCGCGTTGGCGGGCGCCACCGAGCATATCGGGCTGATCGCCACCGCTTCGACGACCTTTGACGAGCCCTATCACATCGCCCGCCGCTTCGCCTCGCTCGACCATATCAGCGGCGGACGTGCTGGCTGGAACATCGTCACCACCTCCAATCCCGATGCCGCGCTCAATTTCGGGCTGGAGGATCACATGGAGCATGATGAGCGCTACCGCCGCGCCCGGGAATTCTTCGATGTGGTTACGGGGCTGTGGGACAGTTTTGCCGATGATGCCTTTATCCGCGATGCGGAGAGCGGCATCTATTTCGACCCGGAGCGCATGCATGTGCTCGACCACAAGGGCGAATTCCTGTCGGTGCGCGGCCCGCTCAACATCGCCCGTCCTGTGCAGGGCTGGCCGGTCATCGTGCAGGCGGGCTCATCGGAGCCGGGGCGCCAGCTTGCGGCCGAAACCGCCGAACTGGTCTTTGCCGCGCCAGCCCGTCTTGCCGATGGTCAAAGCCTCTATGCCGATATCAGGGCCCGCATGGATAAAATCGGACGCCCGCGCGATCAGTTGAAAATTCTCCCCGCTGCCTTTGTCGTGGTGGGCGATACGGTTGAGGAAGCCAAGGCAAAGCGCGCGCATCTCGACAGCCTCGTGCACTATGCCAATGCCGTCGGCTCCCTGTCGATTGCGCTTGGCCATGATGCCTCAGGTTTCGATCCCGATGGGCCGTTGCCCGAGATCATCGACACCAATGCCAGCAAGAGCAGCCTCGAACGCGCGGTCAATCTGGCGCGGCGGGAGAACCTGACGGTGCGCCAGCTGGCGCAGCGGCTGGGCGGCTATGCCGGTCTCGCCTTTGTCGGCACGCCGGAAACCATCGCCGACGAGATGCAGCAATGGCTTGAGGAGGAAGGCTCCGACGGTTTCAACGTCATGTTTCCCTATCTGCCGGAAGGTCTTGATGATTTCGTCGAAAAGGTCGTGCCGGAACTGCAGCGGCGCGGCATTTTCCGCACTGAGTATGAAGGCAGGACGCTGCGCGACAATCTTGGCCTGCAGCGCCCCGCCAACCGCTTTTTCTAAATGCGGTGATCGAGCCGCTTGACCAGCCTGTCGCCCACCCACTGGATGCCGCAGACAAGGACAATCAGCACGATCACCACGGCAATCATGATCGAGGTTTCAAAGCGCTGGTAACCGTAGCGGATGGCCAGATCACCTAGACCACCGGCACCGATGGCACCGGCCATGGCCGATGCGCCGATCAGGGTGACCAGCGTTACCGTGAACCCGGCAACGATGCCCGGCAGCGCTTCGGGCACCAGCACTTCGCGGATGATCGTCCAGCGGTTGCCGCCCATGGCGCGTGCCGCCTCGATCAGCCCGCGATCGACTTCCCGCAGCGACACCTCGGCAATGCGGGCATAATAGGGCGTCGCGCCGATGGACAGCGGCACGATGGCCGCCCACGTGCCGATGGACGTTCCGACGATGAGCCGCGTCACCGGGATCAGCGCCACCAGCAGGATGATGAAGGGCACGGACCGGAAGGCGTTGACGACAGCACCGAGCACGCTGTTGACCCAGGGATTGGGTGCAATGCCGCCACGGTCCGTTGCCACGAGAGCGAGGCCCAGCGGCAAACCGGCGGCCAGCGAGATCAGACCGGAGGCGCCGGTCGTGACAAGCGTTTCCCAGATGGATTGAACGAGAAGATCAAGCATGACCGGTGACATAGCCGAGCACCTCCACACGGGCCGAACGGGCCTCGAGAAATTGAATGAATGTCTGGACGGCACCGGCGGGCGCTGCCGGAACCGCAAGATAAAGCCGGGCGACCGCCTGGTCCTGCACATGATCGACACCGCCGTGCAGCAGGCGGAACGGCCGTGGCAGCTCGGCCAGCAAGGTGCCCTGCGCCGCCGCACCGGCGAGATCGACGCCCAGCACGGCTTCGCCGCCGGGTTCCGGCGATAGGGCATCGGCGATATGCGCCGGAAGCTGCGGGCGAATACCCGCCAGCAGGCTTTTGGTGATATCCGTCTGCGGATCGGCGAACACCGACCAGACGGGTCCCTCCTCAACGATCTTTCCGGCGTCGATGACCGCCACGCGGTCCCCGATGGAGCGGACCACTTCCATCTCATGCGTAATCAGCAGAATGGTGAGGCCAAGCTTGCGGTTGATATCCTTCAGCAGCGCAAGAATCGAACGGGTTGTCTCGGGATCAAGCGCGGATGTCGCTTCGTCCGAAAGCAGCAACGCCGGGCGTGCCGCCAGCGCCCGCGCAATGCCGACGCGCTGCTTTTGCCCGCCGGACAGGGAGGATGGATAGGCCTTTGCCTTGTCGGAAAGGCCGACAAGATCGAGCAGCGCGCGCGCCCGGTTGAGACGTTCCGCCCTCGGCCGGCCCTCGATCTTCAGCGGCAGCGCCACATTTTCTTCCACCGTCTTGGCCGACAGCAGGTTGAAGTGCTGGAAGATCATGCCGATACGGCGGCGGAAGGGCTGCAGCTCCCGCTCGCTGAGCCCGGTGATCTGCCTGCCTTCGACGAAAATGGCGCCGGATTCCGGCCGTTCCAGCCCGTTGAGGCAGCGGATCAGCGTCGACTTCCCCGCGCCGCTGCGGCCGATGATGCCGAGGATTTCACCTTTGCGGACGGTCAGCGACACACCGTCCAAAGCCGGTGTGTCCCCAAAATGCCGTCTGACATTCTCAAGCCGCACGACAGCGTCGGCAAGCGGCGTGTCGGCCATGATTGCACCCGTCTGGCCGGGAACGGAGACATGCGAGTTCATCTGTTTTCCTCTTGGAGGGATGCCGCAACGACACCCGCCTCAACCGGGAAAGCGGCCCGCGGCATATATCGATGCTGCGAACCGCTTTGTCGTGATTGCTTGTAAGATCAACCGGTTATCAGTAAGCGCTGATACCTGTTCCCTTGTACACCTTGTCGAATTCAGCCTTGACCTTGTCGTTCTGATAGGAGGACACGAGGGTTTTCACCCAAGGCTCCTTCTCCTGCCCGGCCTTCACGGCAATGAAGTTGCGGTAAGGATTGTCGGCAATCTTTTCCTGGGCGATACGGTTTGCCGGTGTCAGACCGCTCTTCAGCGCCCAATCCGTATTGACCACGGCTGCGTCGAGATCTTCGACCGAACGGCCGACGATACCGGCGTCGAGTTCCTTGATTTTCACCTTCTTCGGATTCTCGGCAATGTCGGCGATGGTAGCGAGAATGCCCGTGCCGGGCTTGAGCTTGATGACGCCCTGGTCTTCCAGCACCCGCAGGGCGCGGCCTTCATTCGATGGATCATTCGGCACACCGATCACGGCGCCTTGCGGCAGTTCGGCGATTTTGCTGAACTTCTTGGAATAAAGGCCGATGGGCCAGACGCCGGTATAGCCGACCGGAACAATGTGGTAGCCCTGCGTCTTGATCTGATTGTCGAGATAGGGCTTGTGCTGGAATGCATTGGCATCGAGATCGCCACGTTCCAGCGCTTCGTTCGGCTGGGTATAGTCATTGAAAACGACTGTCTGGATTTTCAGGCCGTTCTTGGCGGCTTCCGCCGTCACGACTTTCCAGACATCTTCGTCCTCACCGCTGATGATGCCGACCTTGATGGCCTTGTCAGCCGCCTGGGATGGCTGTGGCGCGATGAAGCTGGCAATGGCGATGGCCGAAGCCACCAGCGCAAACAGGCCGGCGCGCCGCGTGATTTTCCCGTTGTTTCCGAGATTTTCTATGGTTTTTGTCATGTGCTGGCCCCCGTAGGCAGTGTGAATAGCGAAAAGAGAAACGTCTTGTTTCGTCCCGGATATTCGCGAATGCACACGGATTGAGCGAGGGATGGCTATCTTTTGTGCAGAGCAGCAGGCGAAAAACCTTTCAACAATTGCCGCAACCGGAGCTAGAATTTTCCACAATGTGGAATACATCCGGGTTTTGCCGCGAAATGAATCTGCCAGCGGGTTTTGCATGGCGCACCGCCGCCAGAAAATATATGCCTTTGAGCATCCTGCCCCGCTACCCCCCGCAAACCTATTACAGAGGGATATTTCCCATGAGCCGCATTTCCCCGATCGTTTATGAACACGCTGCACCGGATGTTCGCGCGGAGCATGACCGGGAGCTGCAGTTGCGCGGACGCATGACCAATATGAAGCGCATCATGCTGCATTCACCCGTCGCCCACCGCATCTATGCCGAATGGTTCACCTTGCGGGATCTGCTGCGCCCGGCCCTGCCGGATCGCGCCATCTGGCTTCTGTCGCTCGCCATCGCGCAGGCAAGCCATGCGGATGTGCCCGTTACCTTTTTCCGCCGCGCCCTGATCGATTCCGGCCTGCAGCCCGAGGCCATCGTCCCGGATGCGGATGAAACGGTGCTGATGGACTTCGGCAAGGCCGTCGTTGCCGATGCCAATGCGGTACCCGAGAGGCTGTGGAGCAAATTGGCCGCGCGTTATGACGAGCCGACGCTGGTCAACCTGGTCGCCTTTGCCGGCATCATGATCGCCACGGCGGTCTTCACCAATGTGGTGGAGGTGGAGCTCGATCCGGAACTGCATTCCTACAGGGCATGAGCGGATTGCCATATCCGCGACCCCGGCCGTCATCTGGTCGGGATCGCAAATGATGCAGTGCGATTAAAGGGTTACATGCTTTTCATCAGGTCCGCACAGGCCTGCCAGGCCAAGCGTGGCAACGGCCGCGACGGCTGCAAACACCGCAACAGGCCAAAAGCTCGCCTCTGGAAGCAGGACCACAGCCAGCGTCCCAGCAGCCCCGACAATCACACTTTGGATGAAATAGTAGATGGCTGTCGCCGTTCCCGCTATATCGCCAAAGTCGTGCAAGGCCCCGTTTGCCGCAACGGCAGATGTCAATGATATGGCGCACGCCATGATCCACATCGGCACCATGAACGCCGCAACGGAGATTGGCAGGACCATCTGCCCCGCAATCAGCAACACCGCGCCGGCCAGGAACAATGCCATGCCCCTGACCAGACATCCCTGCTGCCCCCAACGCCGGACGAATGCACCGCCGAAGCGGCTGCACACGATCATGACAAGGGCAACGGTTGCAAAGACGAGGCTGAACATGGTCGAGGACAGGCCAAGCGCCTGCATGAGAATGCGCGGCGCCGTCGAGAAATAGGTGAAGAATGTCCCCATGGCCGTGCTGAAACCCATTGTATAGGTCCAGAACGTGACGCTGGAGAACACCCTGCCAAAACTGCCTTGGAGTGTCGCGGGATGTGTCTGTACCGGACATGTTTCGGGCCAACGCAGAAACGCATGCAGCCCGGACATAACAGCAAGGCCGGCGAGCAGCCAGAAAACGGCCCGCCAACCGAACATATGGTCAACCAGCGCGCCGATCATGGGTGCGAAAGCCGGGACGAAGGCCAGCATGGAGCCGAACAGGCCATAGATGATGGCGCCTTCCGGCCGCGCCGCATAGACGTCGCGGACAGTGGCAAAGGTTGCCACCAGGGCCGCCGCCCCGCCCGCCGACTGGAGAACACGCAGCGCTATGAAAACGCCGGCCGAACTGGTCATGGCCAATCCGGCGGAGGCAAGTGCGAACAGAAGCGCCCCGCCGAGCAGGACGGGCCTGCGCCCGATTCGGTCGGCCAGCGGGCCGAACAGCAATTGCCCGCAGCCAAGAACGATCATGTACAGGCTGAGTGTAAGCTGGATTGTTGCCGGTGTGGTTCGAAGAACCGCGGGCATGCGGACGACGACGGGCAGATAGATGTCCATGCCCAGCGAAGCGAGCAGGTCAAAGGGAGCCATCAGCAGCAAGGCCGCCGGCAGCGAATAAGTCCAAATTTTGGGGTAAAGCATAACAAAAAATCCCACGCGAACAGGAAAGTTCGGCGGCGATCATTGATCCCAACGCAAGAAGCATGGTGAGAGCTTTGAATGCCGCAACAACGGTTGAAAACGGTTGTTACGGCCTAGCGGGTTGCGAGCGTGGTGGCTTTCATCGTCGGTGCAGCTCTCGGTTGAAGCGCCGATATAGAGCCGTGATGTTCGAGCGTCAAGCAACCGCAAACATGGCCGTTTCATGGAAAAAAATTAATGTTGATGCACACAAAGAAAACACGGTCGATCAATATTCTGTGACTCGAGCAATGTTGGCATGACGTATAGCGCCGCGCATCTCATTGATTTGCAAGGGCTTGGCGAAATGCAAGCAGTGCTCAGGTGCAACCGTAGCGCGAGAAAACTTCGCGTCATGACGCGCTACAAAACGGGTTTGTAACTCAAAGGAAACGACCATGAGACTAGTTGCCACCCTTACCGCCACCGCGATCCTTGCCTTTGTCGGCACAAGCGCAATGGCACAGACTGCAGCCCCCGCAACGACAGCGCCAGCGACCACAACCGCACCGGCAACCACGATGAAGCCGCCGGCCAATTCCATGGCCAAGAAGCCCGCTACTGCCCCGGCTGCCACAGCAACCACCACTCCGGCCAAGACAGCCATCTCAAAGGCTTGCTCGGCTCAGGCTGATGCCAAGGGCCTGCACGGCAAGGAACGCCACAAGTTCCGCGCCGAATGCAAGAAGAACGGCGGCAAGAGCTAACGCCTGATCTCTCTGCTGGCGGGAGCGGCAAATCCGCCTCCCGCCAATTTATACCCGCCTGTCAGGCTTTCAGCCCGATATCGCTTGGGCGGTATCGTTTGCGTTCTGCTACAGTCGTTTGCGCCGCGGCAAAAACACAGCAAACGACGAGGAACTGAGTTCATGAGCAACCACCTGTTTGACGCCATCCGGCATACCATTCCCGCCGGCAACACGGTGTTCATTGAAACAGGCAACGGCCGCACATGGACCTATGGCGACATGCTGCGCTGCTCCGGCCAGTTTGCGGGCGCCCTCAGCGACCTGGGCGTTGTGCCCGGCGACCGGGTGGCCGTTCAGGTGGAAAAAAGCGCCGAAGCGTTGATGCTCTATCTCGCCTGCATCCGCTGCGGTGCGGTCTATCTGCCGTTGAACACCGCCTACACCCTCGCTGAACTTGACTACTTCATCGGTGACGCCGAACCGCGTCTCGTCGTGGCAACGCCGCAGGCAGCCGATGGCATCAAGGCCGTGGCATCGAAATATGGAGCATTGGTTGAGACGCTCGATGACCACGGCGGCGGCTCGCTCATGCATATCGCAAGCGGTCAACCGGCGGATTTTCCCGACAGTCCAAGAGCACCGGACGACCTCGCCGCCATCCTCTACACATCGGGCACCACAGGCCGTTCCAAAGGCGCGATGCTGACCCATGACAATCTCCTGTCGAATGCCCTGACATTGCGGGCCTACTGGCAGTTTACAGCCAAGGATCGCCTGATCCATGCCCTGCCGATCTTTCACACCCACGGGCTTTTCGTCGCCACCAACGTCATCCTGATGTCCGGCGCATCAATGTTCCTCTTGCCGAAGTTTGACCCGGCGGAAATCCTATCGCTGATGCCGCGCGCCACCACCATGATGGGCGTTCCCACCTTTTATGTCAGGCTTTTGCAGAATGAGGGACTGACCCGCGATGCCGTCCGGGGAATGCGGCTGTTCATCTCCGGCTCGGCGCCTCTGCTTGCCGATACGCACCGCGCATTCCAGCAGCGCACCGGCCATGCCATTCTGGAACGTTACGGCATGACGGAAACCAATATGAATACCTCCAATCCCTATGACGGCGAGCGGATTGCCGGAACGGTCGGCTTCCCGCTTCCAGGCGTTGCCGTGCGTATCACCCATCCGGAAACCGGCGCGATGCTCCCGGCCGATGCAACCGGCATGATCGAGGTCAAGGGGCCGAATGTGTTCAAGGGGTACTGGCGCATGCCGGAGAAGACCAAGGCGGAGTTCCGCGATGACGGCTTCTTCATCACCGGCGATCTCGGCAAGATCGATGCGGGTGGCTATGTGCACATTGTCGGCCGCGGCAAGGATCTGGTGATATCGGGCGGCTACAACATCTATCCCAAGGAAGTGGAAACCGAAATCGATCAACTGCCGGGCGTCGTGGAAAGCGCGGTGATCGGCGTTGCCCATCCGGATTTCGGCGAGGGCGTGACCGCCGTCGTGGTCAGGCACCCCGGCGCCGACATCGATGAGAAAGCCATTCTCGACGCGCTGCAGGATCGCCTTGCGCGCTACAAGCAGCCCAAACGGATCATTTTCGTCGATGACCTGCCGCGCAACACCATGGGCAAGGTGCAGAAGAACGTGCTGCGCGAACAGTATGGCAATCTCTATGCAAGTGGTCCGATTCTGACATTTGCATCCCGTTGATACAGGCCGTTCAGGCAAATGTCAGAATCAAAGGACCACTAGCAGCGATAAGATTCTAGTGGAACTTTGAATTTGACATTCGCATGCTGCGCGTCATGTGAAATGGGATGCGAATGTCAAATTCGTTCCACTAGCCGGGCGAACGCCTGAACGCCCGGTCCCGTTCGCCCTACCGGCTGACGATGGAGATTTTTCCGTCAGCGCCGACACTGGCGGCGATGGTGTCGTAGCTGGCGATTGTCGGGTGAGCGGTCGCAATCGCGTGCACCTGTGTCGCCGTCACCACGATGACCTCGGCACCGGCCGCCTCACCGGCTTGAATACCGGCTGGCGCGTCTTCAAAAACCAGGCAGTCCGCAATATCCACCCCGAGTTTTTCGGCACCGAGCAGATAGCATTCCGGATTCGGCTTGCCGACCGACACATCCTCGGCCGTCACCATGGTCCGGGGTACGGCAATGCCTGCAGCCTCCAGCCGCCGCTGTGCCAGTGCAAGGGGCGCTGAGGTCACGATCGCCCAGCTCTGCGGCGGCAGGGAGTTCAGAAAAGCCACGGCCCCGGCAATCGCGACGATGCCTTCGACATCGTCGATTTCCTCCCGCTCGATCTCCGCTGCCTCCGCTTCCGGGTCCACCCCCGGCAAAGCCAGCCGGCGGATCGTGTCGACACCGCGAACGCCGTGCATGGTTGGCAGGAACGTTTCCACATCAAGGCCCCGGCGGCGTGCCCAGTTGCCCCATATGCGCTCGGCGGAAGCCAGCGAATTGAGGATCGTGCCATCCATGTCGAAAAGCAGTGCCGCAAATGGCTTGCTGAAAACGGCGGAAGTGGTTGGAGACAATTTGAATTTCCTTTCATGGGCAAAACCACCGATACACAATTGCAGCGCTTGCCCGCAACGCCCGCCGTGCTAATTTCCGGCGCAAATCCGAATCTGAGGGTGCTGTGCAGCCCCACAACCGGAGCGCAGGGCGACCAAGGGGGACATCCATGTTTTCGCATGTTTACGTCGGCACCAATGATTTCGCGCGCGCGGTCGCCTTCTACACCCCGATCATGGAGATATTGGGCAATCGGCTGCGCTTTTCCGATCCGCAGAAACCGTGGGCGGGCTGGCAGCCGCGGAATGGCGGGCGCCCGCTCTTTCTCATCGGAACGCCTTTTGACGGGGAACCTGCCCAATCCGGCAACGGCCAGATGACGGCATTTCTTGCGCCGGACCGGGCAAGTGTCGACTGCATCCATGCCCTGGCTCTGGCCAGCGGCGGCCGTTGCGAGGGCCCGCCCGGCGTTCGGCCGCATTACCACGCGCATTATTACGGCGCCTATTTCCGCGATCCGGACGGCAACAAAATCTGTGTTTGCCACCACGATGCGCCAGCGCTGCCCGCATGAGCATCGCGCGTCTGGCGCAGTTCTGGATCGGTGATCCTAACAATGGCCGGATCGCCATCATTTCTGATATCAATGAGATGATTCTGCAGGAATTCAAGAACAAGACGATCGATCTGGCCTGACAAAGAAGCGGCAGATCACGACAGTGGGTTGGGAGGCACGCATGTCACTGAACGAAACGGTAGATCCGTACCGTAAAATAAGCCTGCGCATCATTCCTTTCATGATGGTGCTCTATCTCGTCGCATTTCTCGACCGGGTGAATATCAGCTTTGCTGCCCTCACCATGAACGACGATGTCGGCCTGACACCCTATGTCTATGGATGGGGTGCGGGCATCTTCTTTCTCGGCTATTTCCTGTTTGAAGTGCCCAGCAACGTCATTCTCGAAAAGGTCGGGGCGCGGCTGTGGATCGCCCGCATCATGATCACCTGGGGGCTTGTTTCCGCCGCCATGGCGTTTGTGCAGGGGCCATGGAGTTTCTTCATCCTGCGCTTTCTGCTCGGCCTTGCCGAGGCAGGCTTTCTTCCCGGCATGATCCTTTACCTCACCTACTGGTTTCCGGCGGCGCAGCGGGCGAAATTCATCGGCCTGTTCATGGCGGCGGTGCCGCTGGCCAGCGCCGTCGGCGCACCGCTTTCCAGCCTGATCATCGGGATCGAGCACGCCTGGGGGCTGAAAGGCTGGCAGTGGCTGTTCATCATCGAGGGCATCCCGTCCTGCCTGCTCGGCCTTGCGGTGCTGCGCCTGCTGCCCAACGGCCCGGCGCAGGCGCCATGGCTGACACTGACCGAACGCCGCATCGTCCAGGAGAGACTGGACAAGGATCACCTTGCCCATTCCGGCCGCGCCCAGCACAGGCTCTGGCCTGCCCTGGTCGACAGGCGGGTGCTGCTCCTCGGCCTTGTCTATTTCGGCATCGTGATCGGGCTCTACGGCATCGGCCTGTGGCTGCCGCAAATGATCAAGGCAATGGGTTTTACCAACACGCAGGTCGGCTTCATCACCGCGCTCCCCTATCTCGTCAGCGCCATCGCCATGCTGCTCTGGGGCAGGCACAGCGACAAAACCGGCGAGCGGGTCTGGCATGTCGCCATTGCCGCGGCGGTCAGCGCCATCGGTTTCATCGGCAGCGTCTATCTCCAGTCCAATCTGGTGGCCCTGCTCTGTCTTGGCATCGCCTCCGTCGGCATCTATGCGAGCCTCGGACCCTTCTGGGCCATGCCGCCGGTTTTCCTGCAGGGAACGGCGGCGGCCGGCGGCATCGCGCTGATCAATTCTGTCGGCAATCTCGGCGGTTTCGTCGGCCCCTATCTCGTCGGCTGGATCAAGCAGAGCACCGGCAGTTTCCAGATCGGTATGGGCGTGCTTGCCTGCTGCCTTGCGGCAGCGGCAGTCATGGTCCTGTTTCTCGGCCGGGAGCTGAAGTCGAGCCGGCACGATGCGATAAGCTGACCCTTATTCGAACAGATCCGGATGGTTTTTCTCCACCTCCGGCAGAGCCCGCAATATTTCGGTGAGGTGGTGGCGCATGGCCGCTTCCGCCGCTTCCGGATCGGCCGCATCGATGGCGGTGACGATTGCCTGATGCTGCTGGATGAGAAGCTGCATGGCTGCCGCATTCAGCAGGGTAAGCTGACAGGCCCGATCCATATGCGCCTTGAGGTTGCCGACAACCGACCACGCCATCGGACAGCCCGCGCCTTCCGCAAGCGCAATGTGGAACTGCTCGTCAAATCTCTGGAAAGCGCTGTGGTCGGTGCGGGCGGCCGCACGCGCCTGCGCTTCAAGCGCCTCGTCGATCTTTTCCCGGCTTGCCGGATCAAACGCTTCACAGGCGCGGCGCACGACGGCGCTTTCGATCACCTCGCGCAGAAACCGTGCCTCGCGCATCTTGGCAATGGAAATCTTGACCACCATCGTGCCCCGCTGCGGCAGCACTTCGACAAACTGCTGTTTGCTGAGCGCGATCAGGGCTTCGCGCACGGGCTGGCGCGAAACGCCGTAGCGCTCGGCAATCTCCTGCTCCGACAAGCGCACGCCGGGATATAACTCCAGCGAAACAATGGCCCTGAGCAGCTCCTTTTCGAGCCGGTGCGCCGTTGAGCCACCACGGCTGAGATCAATCGTCAAACCTGCTCCTCCAATCCGCTTGCATTGCATCGATTACCATATCATACTACCATACTAGTATATGCCGTGCCAGCCGCGGTCAAGCGACGGCCTGTTTGTGAACCAGAATCCGGTGCCGGATAAACATGGCACCCATGCTGTTTCGCACAGGAATCCGCCTGAACCAAGCAAAGCCTGCATAGAGCCTGCAACACGGCAGGCGGATTGAGGAGTCCGCCATCGTGTCCGAAGCCGTCCTGAGGAAGAACGGCAGCATGGGGTGACGCCGATCATGTCTGGCGTCGGGAACAATCAAGGCCACGGGGAGTGGCCGATGTGGAGGAGAGACTATGAAGGATTTTCGCCTGACACGCCGTGCATTTGGCTTTGGCCTTGCCGGTGCCGGAACATTTGCCATTCTTGGCCGCGCAACACGCGCCGAAGCCGCCCCGGTGAGCCTGCGCATGTCGTCGTCCCTGCCCGCCGATCCGAACTCGGCGCACTGGCTGTGGTATGACCGCTTCCAGAGCAGCCTGAAGAACAAGGTCGGCGATGCCGTCGAGATCAAATATTTCCCCGACAATCAGCTTGGCAAAGAAGCCGACATTGTCGGCCAGGTGAAGCTCGGCATTGTCGACATGATGATCTCCGGCTCCTCCATCTGGGGCACGCTCGCGCCGGAAATCGGTGTTCTCGATCTCGGCTATCTCTTCAATTCGATGGACGCGGCCGGACCGGTACTCGACGGCAGCGCGGGCAAGGTGCTGAACGGCATTTTTGCCGACAAGATTGGCGTCGAGGTGGTCAGCTGGGCCTATAGTCTTGGCGGGCGCAATGTGACGGCGCGCCAGCCCGCCAACACGCCCGAACTGCTGAAGGGACAGAAGATTCGCGTCCTTCCGGTCGCCAATTTCGTCGCGACGCTGAAGGCGATGGGGGCTTCACCCACGCCAATGTCGCTGGGCGAGGTCTACACCGCCCTGCAGACGGGCGTCATTGACGGACTGGAGCACGATGCGCCGACCGTCCTGGCGCTGAAGTGCTACGAGGTGGCCAAGCACATTTCCCTCACCCAGCATATCTGCAATCCGCAGACCATCGTCATCGGCAGGCGCGCCCTGTCCAAAATACCGGCGGAGCACCTGCCCGCCTTCCGCGAGGCCGCGGCGGAAGCCTCCGCCTTCCAGCGCAGCAAGGCAAACGAGATCGAAGCCAGCGCGCTGGCAAAACTGCGCGGCAATGGCGTGACGACGCACGAGGTCGACCGTGCCGCCTTCAAGCAGCTCGTCATGCCGCTCTGGGACGAGTTCGCCAAGGCCTACCCAAGCACCAAGCCCGTGCTTGAATCCATCACCAAGGCCTGAGGTCGCCCATGTCAGTCGAGGCCGCCTTGCCCACCGCCCACGAGCCAGCTGTCAGGGGGGCGCCGTTTGTCGGCGCTCTCCTGCGCATCGTCGAAATTCTTGCTGCCATCGCCCTGGCCGCCGATCTCGCGCTGGTCATCATCGCCGTCCTCTGGCGCTTTGTCTTCAACGACACCATTCTGTGGGCCGATGAAGTCGCACGCATGCTGCTTATCACCGTCGCCTTCCTGGGTGGCGCTGCAGCGGTCGCCAAGGGCAATCATGTCGGTATCCGTATCCTGCGGGACAAGCTGGCGCCGCAGCATGCATCCCGCGTGGAAGCGGCCGGCTTGTGGATCGAACTCGGCGTGACGCTCGCCGTGGCGGTTTTCGCCATCGAGTATTGCGAGTCTGCCTCCACGCAGGTCACCTCAACCGGGCTGCCGCAAAACCTCTTCATGTATCCGCTCATTGTCGGCGGCTTCTGCATGGCCATTTTCACCGCAGCACGGCTGCTGGCCTATCCCAGGGCGGATATCGCAATGGGCCTGGCCGGGCTTCTTGTTCTGGCGGGTGTGGTGACGCTCTGGACTACGCTTCTGCCTGATCATGCGCCCAGCCCGCTCGTTCTCATGCTCGGCGGGTTTGCCATTTGCCTGTCCAGCGGCATTCCCATTGCCTTTTCACTGTGCGTCGGCGCCCTGCTCTATATTCTCGGCGATGGCTTCATTCCATTCGCGGTCTTTGCCCAGCAGGCATCCAGCGGTATCGACAATTTCGTGCTGCTTGCCGTACCGTTCTTTGTCCTGACCGGCCTTGCCATGGAAGTGAACGGCATGTCGGTGCGGCTGATCGAGTTGCTGCGCCGGGGTGTCGGCGAGCGCAAGGGCGGGCTCAACATCGTCACCATTCTCAGCATGGTGTTGTTTTCAGGCATTTCCGGCTCGAAGCTGGCGGATGTGACCGCCGTCGGTACGGTCATGATCCCGGCCATGCGCCGATCGGGCCATGATCCGTCGGAAGGCGTGGCCCTCCTGGCGGCCAGCGCCGTCATGGCGGAAACCATCCCGCCCTGCATCAACCTGATCATTCTCGGCTATGTGGCCAACCTGTCCATCGGCGGCCTGTTTGCCGCAGGCATTTATCCGGCGATCCTGATGGCCGGCGCCCTGATCCTTGGCGTCATCATCTTCTCCAAGAAAGCGCCACCCGCCCCGGTGGAAACATCGGGCCGCAGCCTCAACAATCTCCTGTGGAGCGGTGCCGTCAGCCTTGGTGTCATCGTCATCATTTTCGGCGGCTACCGCTCCGGCTTTGCAACGGCGACTGAAATCGGCGCCTTCGCCGTGGCCTATGCGCTGCTGGTCGGGCGCCTCGTGTTCCGGGAGCTGACATGGCGCAGCACGGTACACCTGTTCATCCGCTCCGCGACGCTTGCCGGCATGATCCTGTTCGTGGTGGCGGCGTCCCAGACTGTTGCCTTCTCGCTGACCATCGACCAGGTCCCCCACATGCTGGCGGAAGCCATGATCAACCTCAGCCACGGCGCGGGCTCCTGGGCGTTCATCGTCGCCTCCATCCTGATCCTCATCGTCATGGGGGCGGCACTGGAAGGCGCTCCGGCCCTGATCATCTTCGGCCCGCTGCTCATTCCGGTGGCGCAGAGTTTTGGCATCCATCCCCTGCACTACGGCATTGTGCTCATCGTCGCGATGGGGCTCGGCCTGTTCGCGCCGCCATTGGGGCTCGGGCTCTACACGAGTTGTGCGGTGGGCGGCGTGTCCCTGGAAGCGACGGTCAAGCCAATCGCCAAATATCTGGCGATCCTGTTCATATGCCTCCTGCTGATCGCGTTCATCCCGGACATCACATTGTCGCTGCCGCGCCATATGGGCTTTGTGCATTAGCCGGGACCACCGGATGCCAGCGTTCGAGCGCCTGCCCGGACCCGCTCCAGATCGTCCTCGATGTACTTGAATGTCTCATCCCTGGAAATTTGCAGATGCAGCCGCATCAGGGCCGCAGCCACCTGCCTCTCGCCGCGCAGCAGGGCTGCGATGATGTTGCGGTGCTCACCGAGGGAGTCACGGATGCGGTCGAGCCGGACAAATCCGATATATTCGTTGACCCGCCGGATATTGTTCTGGCGCTCGATGGCGTCAACCAGATGCGCAGACTTGGCGCCGAGCGCGATCAGCCGGTGAAATTTGGCATCCAGATCGAAAAGCCGGCGCTGATCAACCTTTTCGATATTGGCGATTGTATTGGCATGGTCGCGGTCAATCGCCTGAAAGGCCTCGACATCAACAAAGTAGGGATCGGCCAGAATGGTGGCCGGTTCAAGAATCTGGCGGAACTTGTATCCGCTCTCCAGGGCGGTGGCACTGACGTCGGCAAAAATCCATCCGTGACCGACAGAAGGCTCGACCAGCTGGTCGCGCATCAGGCGGCGCAGGGTCGACATAAGAATGCCGTGCGGGACCGCATATTTCTGCATCAGCGCCCGCTCGCTGATCACGCTGCCGAGCTGACCGAGCGCCATGTCGCGCATCACCCTCTCATCCAACAGCTCATTCTTCTCGGCATCCGTATCAAACACGTCGGCGCTTGCATCCGCGAGGCGAAACCCGCGGTGCTGCTCGTAGCTGACGACACCTTCATTCTGCAGCTGCCAGAGCACCTTGCGCACGGGCGTGCGTGAAATCCCCAGGGCATCGGCAATTTCCGCCTCGTTCACCCGGTCGCCGACATGCAGGTCCTCACCGAACCGTCGTTGCAATTGATCGCGAATCCGTGTCTGAAGTGGTGTGTGCTTGGTCAAGTTCCAATACCCCTTGTAATAATAATTGTACTTTTTCCCAACAAAGAACTTTTATCAATCCTTATACGGTCATTTCCAACATAAAAACGCACTTTTCTGCTTCAAATCATCACATTTGTTCAATTGCGGACCGCAATGGGGATATCTCCAGGCTGGCGCTACGCCATTCATCCATCCGGATCATGGCGTTGGCCCATGTCCCAGCCTGCATGCCCCTGACGGGTTGCCGCTCGAAGAATCCTGTAGCGCTTCCATGTTAGCCGGAATAGGAATTGGCAAAGGAAGGAATCAACCATGGCTCTACGCTTATTCGGATCACTCACCGCAATTGCCATGCTGGCTTTGACAGCCGGCACGGCGCCCGCCTGGAGCAGCGACAGCGTCCAGACGATTGCCTTTATCAGGCATGGTGAAAAGCCGGAAAAAGGCCTGGGCCAGCTCAATTGCCAGGGATTGAATCGCGCCCTCGCCCTTCCCCCGGTGATTGCCAGGACACTGGGCAAACCCGATTATATTTTCGCACCGAACCCCTCCGATCAGAAGGAAGATGGCGGCGAGAACTATGACTACATCCGCCCTCTGGCCACGATCGAGCCGACGGCCATCTCGTTCGGCCTGCCGGTCAACGCAAGCATCGGCGTGTCGGAGCGCAAGGACCTTACCAAGGCCCTGAGCAAGCAAAAATTGCGCAATGCCCGCATTCTGGTCGCCTGGGAACACAAGAAAATCGACAATATCGTCAGCGACCTTCTCGAAGCCAACAATGGCGACGCCGGAGCTGTGCCGAAATGGCAGAAAGATGATTTTGACAGCATCTATGTCGTCACGATCACCCGAAACGGCGAAACGTCAAAATCGACGTTCGAAATCAAGCATCAGGGTTTGAACGGACAGCCGCAGACCTGCCCGCACTGACGGCACAGGCGTCGAATTCACGCCATCGCATCAGCCCATCACCGGTCGTTGCAATGGGCTGCATGCCTCAGCGCAATTTCCAGTTGTTCTCCGCGCCTATTACCAATAGTTTGGTGACGGGCTGATTGGGTTGTGACGGCATGCTTTGCGTGCCGTTTCGGGGGTAAAAATGATTTTTTGCGATTCAGCGGGACCGGTCTACTCGCCGCAAGACCTGGCAATCATGCGAAAGGCTTATGCTGAAGCTTTCCGCACGCTGGATCTTGGCCCGCGCTCAAAGGTCTATGCGCAGGAAATCTCTCTCATCATCCTGCAGATCTATACGTCAGGTGTATCGGATGTGACGCGGCTTGCCGCGCTTTCGCTTGACCGTGCGGTCCGCAAGAATTTTGAACTGCGCCTGACGCTCGATGCTGCAAGAGCCCATCAGCTGCGCCGCGAACAGGCCGAGGCGGCGGCACGCAAGGCTGCCCTGCCGAAGCCGGGGCCCAGCGCGCCGTACCGGCCCGGCTACACACGCGGCTGAAGCCAAAATCCGGTCGCTTGGCGTGCCTCTTGTTTTGACGTGGCAGCGCCTTGGGTATAAACCTGCACGGGCAACTTTCCTCATCCCTGCAGTCTAAAATGCTCCGAAAATTCAACATTCGCCGCCTCGGTGTCCTTTCCATTCTTCTGGCACCCAGCCGGCTCCGGGCCTTTGCGCGCGGCAGCGAGCTCGGGCTTGTTCTGGCCGCAGCGCTGATCGGCCTGATTGCGGGTGTCGTGGTCACGGGCATGAGCCTGATCACCCAGGAAATGCATCAGCTCATTTTCAAGATCGAAGAAGGCGAACGCCTGAGTTCCATGAGCGCGCTGGATCAGATGATCGTTTTTTCCGCTCCGCTCGCTGGAGGCATTCTGCTCGGAATTCTGGTGCTGATCCTGGCCCGCTGGCGCAAGCGCCCCATGGTCGATCCCATCGAAGCCAATGCCTTGCATGGCGGCCGCCTTTCCCTCAACGACAGCATCATTGTCGCCGTGCAGAATGTCATTTCCAATGGTTTTGGCGCATCCGTGGGATTGGAAGCCGGCTATACCCAGCTGGCATCGGGCCTGGCCTCGAAACTTGGCCTGTCGCTGCAGCTGCGCCGGGCTGAACTGCGCATTCTCGTTGGATGCGGCGCAGCGGGCGCCATTTCCGCCGCCTTCAACGCGCCGCTGACCGGATCGTTCTACGCCTTCGAGCTGATCATCGGCTCCTACACCATCACCAGCCTCGCGCCAGTTGTCGTGTCCGCCCTCGTCTCGACCATTGTCGCGCGCGCCCTCGTCGGCAGCGATTTCATGATTGACGTCGGCAGTTTCGGCACCGTCGTTCCCGCCGATTATGTGCCGGCCCTGCTGCTCGGCATTCTCTGTGCCGGTGCAGGCATCCTGCTGATGAAGGGCGTCTCCTTTGTCGAGGAACTCGCCCGCAAAAGCTCGGTTCCCTCGTCCATACGTCCGGCGATCGGCGGGGCTGTGGTGGGCGCGCTTGCATTGATTTCACCGCAGGTTCTGTCCGGCGGCCATGGCGCCCTGCACCTCAATCTCGGTCATACCGCAACCATTGCCTCGCTGCTTGGCATCCTCCTGCTCAAATCGACGGCTTCGGCAGTGTCCATCGGTTCTGGCTTTCGCGGCGGTCTGTTTTTCGCGTCGCTGTTCATGGGGGCATTGCTCGGCAAGATATTCGCCTATTCCGCGCCCTTCATTTTCGCCCATGCCACGCTGACACCGGTGATCTACGCCGTGGTCGGCATGAGTTCCCTTGCGGTCGCCGTCATCGGCGGACCATTGACCATGACCTTCCTGGCTCTGGAAATCACCGGGGATTTTCCGATCACCGCGCTGGTTCTTGCCGCCGTCATCACCGCATCGCTGACCGTGCGCAATACTTTTGGTTATTCCTTCGCCACGTGGCGCTTTCATCTGCGCGGGGAAAGCATCCGCAGCGCACACGATGTCGGCTGGATCCGCAATCTCACCGTCGACCGTCTGATGCGCCGGGATGTGCGCACCGCATCGACGCATATGACCATCGCCGATTTCCGCCACGATTTTCCCCTCGGCTCCACCCAGCGAGTCGTGGTTCTCGACGATGCGGGCAAATATGCCGGTATTGTTCTCGTACCCGAAGCCCATTCGGAAATTGTCGATGAATCGGCCCGTACCCAGGAAATCGGCAGCCTGATGAAATACCAGAGCGATTATCTGCATCCGCAGATGAATGCCAAGCAGGCGGTCGGCATCTTCGACAAGACGGAAAGCGAAGCGCTGGCCGTCATCGACAACCTCATCGAACGCAACGTCGTCGGGCTTCTTACGGAAAGCCATACGCTGCGCCGCTACAGCGAAGAACTCGACCAGCGGCGGCGGGAGATTTCGGGTGAACTGTGAGGCCGGAAACGCGCTGAAACCACCACCGGCACGCCCCGGCCCGATACCTGCGGCAAACTTCATAAAACTGTCATCTGGCAGAAACGGAATATTCAAGGATAGGCGGAAATTATCCGGCGGCAATTTGCATCCATGCCGGAGTACCTCATGTCCTTCCAACCTGCCGAAATGCTGGTCCTGCGCCGTTTTGGTGACGATCAGCTCGTGACCCTCGCCAAGCTGGCCATAGAAACCGCTTTCCAGCCCATCGTCGAGGCGGCAACGGGAGCGACCTTCGGCTATGAATCGCTCATGCGCGGGTTTGACCGGCTGGGTTTCGGTTCGCCGCCTGAACTGCTCGACAAGGCGCATGATGTCGGCCAGCTGGCCGAACTGGAACAGATGATCAATGGCCGGGCCTTTGCCGGGTTTTCCGGCCTGCCCGGCTTCACCCACCGCATGCTGTTCATCAACATCGATGCACGCCTGATCAGCCTGGGCACCAATTTCATCGAACGTCTGACCCAGCAGCTGATCAAGGCCGGCATCCGCCCCTCCTCCATCTGTTTCGAACTGTCCGAGCGCTTCGACAACACCAAGGATGCGGCGTTCACCGCGCTGATCAACAAGCTGCGCCATGGCGGCTTCAAGCTTGCCATCGATGATTTCGGCGTCGGGTTCAACGGGCTGAAACTGCTTTGCGATTATCCGACCGACTATGTGAAGATCGACCGCCACTTCATCTCGGGCCTCGATGCCAGCCCGCGCAAACGCCACATCGTCAAGCAGATTGTCCAGATGGGGCATATGCTTGGTGCACGCGTCATCGCTGAAGGCGTGGAGACCGAAGCGGAATATATTGTCTGCCGCGATCTCGGCTGCGATCTCGTCCAGGGATATTACATCGCGCGCCCCACCACCAATGTCGGGGAGCTGCAGGATATCTATCCCCATCTGGAACAGGCCGGTAGCGGGCGCCGCCAAACCACGACGCTCGACAGCATTCTCATCCGGGCGCAGGTGCAGCGCCTTCCCGCCGTGCGCGAGAACGACGATCTCGACAATGTCTTCGAACTGTTCCGCAAAAACCCGCAGCAGAGCTTTTTTCCGGTGCTCAGCGCCAATGACGAGCCGCGCGGTGTTTTGCACGAATACCACGTCAAGGCGATGATCTATCATCCCTTCGGCCGCGATCTCCTGAAGAACCGCATTTATCAGCGCGGCATCTCGCATTTCGTCACCGGCACCCCCATCGCCGATCTCGATACGCCCGCCGAGCAGATGCTCAAGATTTTTGCCGGGATCGACGGCAGCGACTGCGTGATCCTCACCGAGAATCTGCGCTATGCCGGTGTACTCTCCGCCTCCTCCCTGCTGAAAATCATCAACGAAAAGCAGCTGAAGACGGCACAGGACCAGAACCCTCTGACCGGCCTGCCGGGCAATCGCTCCATCCGCGACTACGTGCAGGACATCATGCGGGACAGTTCGGTGACCCGCTTCTTCTGCTATTGCGACTTCGACAATTTCAAGCCGTTCAACGACCATTACGGCTTCCAGAAGGGCGATCTGGCCATCGGCCTGTTTGCCTCACTGCTCCGCCATCATTTTGTCGGGGAAGACAAGTTCCTCGGCCATGTCGGCGGTGACGACTTCTTCATCGGCATGAGCGGCGGCAGCCGAGCGGAAATCGAGGAACGGCTGACCGCGCTCTTGAGCGATTTCCAGACCAATGTGCTCGATCTCTATACGCCGGAAGACCGCGCCGCCGGTGCGATCCGCGCCCACGACCGATCCGGCGGCGAGCGCCACTTCCCGCTCATGCGCTGCAGCATTGCCGTGCTGGAGATCGCCGAAGGCCTCATGCATGCGGATGTCAATCGGGTCAGCGCATCCATCGCGGCGATCAAGGCTTCAGCCAAGGCCAATCCGTCGGGACTGGTGTTCAGCAGCCTTACCGAGGTTTAGCCGGCATTCTGGAAATTGCGGACATTTGACAGGATTTCCTTCGACAGCGCCGCGATCAGTTCGCCGTCGGCGCCCTTGCGCGGAACCAGCACGAATTCCACGTCCTCGAGTGTGGGCAACCGGCCCGCGGGAAGCTCCTGCAAGCCTGCCGGAACCATGCTGCGCGGTTGCACCAGAACACCCATGCCGGCTCTCGCTGCCGCAATCAGCCCGCTGAGGCTGCCGCAGGTGCAGACGATGCGCCAGGGAATCTGGTGCTTTTCCAGGGTTTCCAGCGCCACGCGGCGGGTGATGCTCGGCGGCGGAAAGGCGATCAGCGGCAGCGCCTTCTGCTTTCCGCCAAGACGCGCCGGATCGCGCGCCAGCCAGACCAGCGGCTCGCGATAGACCAGCTCACCACGCGGATCGCCAAGGCGGCGCTTGGCCAGCACCAGGTCGATCTCGCCCCGGTCCAGCATCTCGTAGAGGACACCGCTCAAGGATACCGTGAGTTCCAGGTCGACGGACGGGTGCGCCCGGCCGAAATCCTCCAGCACGTCAGGCAAACGGCTGGTGACAAAATCCTCGGAGACGCCAAGGCGCAGATGGCCGCGCAAGCTGTTCTCGGCGAAAAGCGCCTGCACTTCGCCATTGATCGTCAGCATGGTCCGCGCGTGGGCAAGCAGCGCCTCGCCATCCGGCGTCAGGGCAAGACGATGCGTATCGCGCTGCACCAGACTGCGGCCGAGCTGCGTCTCCAACCTTTGGATGTGCTGGCTGACCGTGGACTGCCCCAGCCCCAGCTTTTTCGCCGCCATGGAAAAGCTGCCCATCTGCTCCAGGGCGACGAAACTGCGCAATTGCATGAGATCAAGCATTTGAAATCCTGAATCATGATAAGTGTTATTCCTTGCATCCTATATCATGATAGTGGATGCTGCCGCAAATCTATCGTACCGGAATAACAGCCATGTCCCGTTTTTTGCCTGACAATTTCACCCTGATGCTTGTTGCGACCGTCGTGCTGGCATCGTTTTTTCCTGTCAGCGGCGTCGCCGCCGATTATTTCGGTCTGGCGACGAAAGTGGCCATCGGGCTTCTGTTCTTCCTGCACGGCGCGCGCCTGTCGCGGGATGTGGTCATTGCCGGGTTTCTGCACTGGAAGCTGCATCTGACGATTCTCGCTGCCACCTTCGTGCTGTTCCCGATTTTCGGCCTGGCTGCCGGTGTGCTTGTTCCGACAATCCTGCCGCCTGCCTTCTACACGGGCATCCTGTTTCTGTGCGTGCTGCCTTCGACGGTGCAGTCGTCCATCGCCTTTACATCGATTGCCGGAGGCAATGTACCGGCCGCCATCTGCTCGGCATCCGCCTCGAATATTTTCGGCATGTTCCTGACGCCGCTTCTGGCCGGCGTATTGTTTTCCGCCAGTGGCCACGCCGGGTTTTCGCTGGATGCGCTGCAATCCATTTTGCTGCAATTGCTGGCGCCCTTCATTCTCGGACAGGTGCTGCAGCCATGGATCGGCGATTTCATCCGCAGCAAGAAGAAAATCCTGATGCCGGTGGATCGCGGCTCCATTCTGATGGTGGTCTATCTCGCCTTCAGCGAGTCGGTGAATGAAGGCCTGTGGAAGACCATGTCGCTGCGCGATCTCGGCGTGGTCATTGCCGTCAACATCGTGCTTCTGGCGCTTGTGCTGCTCACGACCATGTATGGCAGCCGCTGGCTGGGTTTCTCCAAGGAGGACGAGATCGCCATCACCTTCTGCGGTTCGAAGAAGAGCCTTGCCAGCGGCGTACCCATCGCCACGGTGATCTTCGCCGGACAGAACATCGGCAGCATCGTGCTGCCGCTGATGCTCTTTCACCAGATCCAGCTGATGGCCTGTGCCGTCATTGCCCAGCGCTATGCGGATGCCCGCAAGAAGCAGGCATCCGCGGTCCAATCCGCCGGGGATAAAAAGGCTGCAACCAGCGCTGCCGGTTAGGCAGCGCGGGTTTCCAGGCTCGGATCGGCAAAGACCTGACCGAGCCAGACGCCGCGAAGCGTGCGCGCACTGACAACGAGCCAGACCATGGCAAGGGTGATGACCAGCACTTCCGCAAACAGGCCGATGCTGGCAACCGGTAAAATATGGCTCAGACGCAGGGTTGCCACGGCATAGACGCCCAGCGGGAATGTATAGCCCCACCAGCCCATGTTGAATGGAATGCCGTCACGGAAATACCGGATGGTGATCATCACGGCCATGACCAGCCACCACAGGCCGTAGCCCCAGAGGAACACGCCGGCAAGCAGGCTCGCGCCGGAGACAGCACTGGCGACAGCACCCAATCCATGGGCGGTGAGGATGTCGGGCGCATTGGTGCTGAGCACGAACATGCCGAGCGCGCCGGTCCCGATCGGTCCGAGGGCAAGCCAGCTCGATGCGGCCATGTTCGGCGCCGGCAGCTTGTGCAGCGCCATGCGCAGGAACAGCACAACGAGAATGCACATCGCCAGCGGCACGGACAGGGCCCAGAGCACATAGCTGGCAAGAAGGACGGAGAGCTGCGTGGAAGCATCGGCAATGTGCGGCAGGAGCAGGCCGCCACTGACCGCCGCCACTTCGCTGGCAACCACCGGCAGAAGCCAGACGGACGTCATCTGCTCCATCGCGTGGGATTGCCGGGTGAACATCATGAACGGTATGGCAAGCCCGATTCCCACGGAAAGGATCACGTCAAGCCACCAGAGCGCATAGGCAATGGCAACGGCACTTTCACCCAGCCGGGCAATACCGAAGACCAGAAAACCGTTGACGATGGTCGCAAGCCCCATGGGAATGCAGCCGAAGAACATCGACATGACGGGATGATCGAACACCCGCTTCGCCTCTTGGCGATAGCGGAGCCAACGGGTGACATAGGCCAGGCTGCAGGCAGCGAAGAGCAGCATATTGCCCAGCCACAGCGCCTCACCCAAGGCAAAGATCGCGGGCTGGCCGGGGAATTGCCCCAAGGCAATGGAAAGAATGCCCGTCCCCATCGTCGTTGCAAACCAGTTGGGCGTGAACTGGCGGACAATACCCAGTCTTTTAGGCGCAATCGAACGGGGAACGGAGCGTGTGGATGTATCGAGCGTGGTCATGATGAATCTCTGCGTCATTGGCAGAACATCCTTAGCAAGCGCTAACTCATCAATTCCAACGCATTAAACTTGTCAAACAAATCGATAAAATCGAATGATCGCTTATGCCCGCTCTTCCGCAAGGGAAACAAAGGCATCCGCAGCCTTGCTGCGATAGCGCTCGCGGTGATGCAGGAGATAGAACGGCCGCGGCATGGTCGGATAGGCAATTTCCCGCAACAGCTTGGCGCGAAGCTTGGATGAGGCAACGCTGCGCGATATCAGCGTCGCCCCCGCACCGGCCTCGACCGCTCCGATCACTGCCTCGTTGCCCGGCAGCACCATCGCGATATCAAGCATGGTCACGTCCATGTTCACTGCGCCAAGCAACTGTTCAAAAGCCGAGCGGGTGCCGGAGCCTTTTTCGCGCAGGACCCAGGCGACATCGCGGAAATCCCTTACGTCGACAGTGCGGTGCGCAGCCCAGGGCTGACCGGCAGCAACCACGATCACCATGTCATCCGTCGCCACGACCCTGGTCGACAGCAGCGCATGCTCGACCCTGCCCTCCACCAGCCCCAGTTCCGCCTCGCCCGCTTCCACAGCCGCCGCAACCTGCCGGGTGTTGCCGATGCGGATATCGAGCGTAATGCCGGGATAACGTTTCCTGTAGGCGGCAAGCATGTCCGGCAGCCAGTATCCGGCAATCGTCTGGCTTGCCATGATCGAGAGCTCACCGCGCATCAGACCGGCCAGGTCGGTCAATGCGGTTTCCGCCGCCTTGGCCCGCGCAACCACGGCGACAGCTTCCTTCAGAAACACACGCCCGGTCTGGTTGAGAACGATGGAACGTCCGATCCGGTCGAACAGGGTGACGCCATGTCTGGTCTCAAGCGCGGTAATGGCTGCACTCACCGCCGACTGCGTCATGTTGAGAGCCGCCGCCGCATGGGTGATGTGCTCGCGCTCGGCAACCGCGATGAAGATGCGCAACTGGTCCAGCGTCATAAACAATCTCTCAGCAAGGATTCGGCAACAGCTTTGCCAGATTACACATATTGCCAAGCCGCGCGGGGCCTAAATTTCCGGACGGCAGACAAAACAAAGGGGCCGCACACCGTGCAGCCCCTGTTTCGTCCAGCCCGGCCCGCCTATTACTGCGCGGCCGGCTGTGCCTGCACGCGGGACGCAATGGCTTCCATCAGCTTGGCAGCCAGGGTGTCATATTTTTCATCGTAATGATGATCGCCCTGCAGCTGTATCTTTTGCACCGTGCTGAGCGACGGGTCGTTGCAGGCGGTGTCATCCTCCTGCGTGCCATAGACGCACAGCACCTTTGCCGGCGGCAGTTTGGCAACGGCGGGTGCCACCTCGTTGTCGCCGCCGAGACCGAGCCACGCACCGACCGAAACCTGGAACGGCGTGGTTTCCTCCGTGCCGATCAGACCGACCATGGCGATGCGCTGCTGCAGATGCTCGGGAATGAACGGCCAGGCGAAAGGCACCGTGTTCGCCCCGAAGGAATAGCCGAGAAGGACCACGGGCAGCTTGCCTGTCGGATCGGCTTTCTTGATGATGCGGCCGATATCCTTGGCGATGTCTTCCGGCTTGCGCACCGACCAGTAATAGCGCAGGGAATCGACGCCGACGACGTGCACGCCCTCCTTGGCGATGATATCGCCGACGGATTTGTCGATATCGCGCCAGCCGCCATCGCCCGAGAAGAACACGGCGAGATATTTCGCCGGACCGTTGCTGCTCGGAATATCGACGATCGGCAGGGTGTCGGCGGAGGCATCTTCCTTGGCAATTTCCACCGCCGCATCAGCCGCCATCTGCATGCGCTCAGGCTTGCCTGCGGCCAGCTTCTCCTGCGCCTTGAAATAACCGGGGGTCGGCGGGCCGGACGGCGCCGGATCGGCCTTTTCCCGCACGATGACCGCTGGATTGGGCAGGTCAGCATCATAGGAATAGCTGTAGCCTTGTCCGGCAACAGGCTCGAAATCCGCACCTTCGCAGGATGGCAGCTTGGTGTTGAGCGCAACGGTCGGATCGAGCGCGACAGCCCCCGCAAGGGTTGCCGCCGGTGAATTGGCGACCGAGGCGTAGGACATCACGCCGCCTTCACCAATGCCGATCATCACAGGATGCATATAGGTATCAAGAGAAATCATGCGCTGAGCTTCCTTCGCAAGGCCCTCAAGATCGGAGACGAAATAGGTGCATTCGCCCGTATCCTGATTGAGTTGCTGACGCCATCTTTCCAGATCGACCGTCAGGACGAGGAAACCGCGATCAAGCAGCAGCTTGGACAGCGCCTCGTCATCGGCACGGATACCGCCGGTCTGCGACACGAGGATGGCAATACCGGTTGGTTTCATGCTCGGCTGCAGCAGCGGGACTTCGCTCAGGCGTTCGGACGTGACCAGAATGCGTCCGGATGTCCAGAAAGTAAGCCTTGGCACATAGCGATAGGTGACGGAAAGAATGATGCTGATGATCACAAGCGCAGCAACAAGATACAGATAAGGCCTGCGTAGAAATTTCATCGTTTAAAGACCTCGAAGGGGCTGCCGCTCACCAAATTGGTTGCATCGATCAGGGAACGTGGTGTGGCAAGGCCTGGGGGGCAAATCAGATAATAGGGTGTCCATTTCGGACCGAACTTATCCTTGAACGCGCGCAATCCGTCAAATCGATAAAATTCAGCACCGCGCCGGTAGATGAACGAACCGATGCGGTTCCAGCGGGACGCAAGATGGCTGTCGGAAAGGCCGGACAAGGGCGCCGCACCAAGATTGAACCACTCATAGCCCTCTGCCTTCGCCGCCATCAGCAGATTGGCAAACAGGCCATCCATGATCACGCTCGACGCATCGGGCCGGTGCCGCATCAGGTCAACCGCAATTTCCTTCTGCCCAGCACCGCGCCAGACATTGGCAAAGGCGACAATCGCGCCGTCCTTGCGCAGGACCGCAATGTCGAAATGCGAGAGGTACGCCACTTCGAACGAGCCGAGCGAGAAACGCTTTTCGGAACCTGATTTCATTTCCAGCCAGGCATCGGACACCTCGCGCAATTCATCCATGACCGCCGGTGTCTGCTCCTTGGGCAGGATTTCAAAGGAAATGCCTTCCTTTTCCAGCCGTCTCGCCGCATAGCGCAGCGGCTGGCGTTTTGAACCCTCCAGCGAAAAATCGCGCAGTTCGACGCGCGCAACTTCGCCCAGCTTGAGCGCCGTCAGGCCCATGTCGAGGAACAATGGCAGGCGTTCCGGTCCAACGCCATAGAAGACCGTACGGGCGCCGGTGCGGTCCGCCATGTCGCGAAATGCCCAGGCAAGCCCCCCGACGACCCCGTCATCCCCGCCAACCGGTTCGCCCATCGATACCAGGCTGCCACCGGAGCGGGCGAACATCACAAAGCCACGCCCCTTGCCGTCCATCAAAAACCGTTTGTCGCCCAGAAGCGCCAGCGCATCGGAGGCACGCGGTGACTGCGCCACCAGATCGGGCACATCTTCCGGAATGGGTTGGGCACGCAATTTACCGCGCCCGACACCATTGATCACGGTGTTGATGGTGATCGCCGCCAGCAGGGTCAGCAGAAGCACGCTGCCGCGCAGGAAGCGGGATGCCTGCGCATCCCAGGCAAATTCCCACCAGAGCTGGTTGGCATATTCCACATGGCGATAGGCGAAGAAGCCGAGCCACAGCACGGCGAATGCCGTCGTGCCGATACTGGCGAGCCAGCCCCAGGTCAGCTTGAAGCTTTCCCCCATAGGCTTGCGGTAAAAGGAATCGCCGAACAGCAGGAGGACACCTGCCATCAGGGTCAGGGCCAGTGCTTCTTCCCAGTCGAGCCCCTTTGCCAGGGAGAACACCGCTCCAAGGCTGAAGAGAACAACGGCCATCACCCAGGCGCGCCAGAGCCGCCGCGCCAGTCCCCGCGCCACGATGAGCAGCGCCAGACCGACGAAGCTCGCACCGAGATGCGACATTTCCAGGAACGGCATCGGCACGAAATCGGAGAGCACCTCCAGGCGGCGGGTGAAGTCCGGCGTGACCGAGGAAATCAGCAGGACAATGCCGCCGAGAAAGGCGATACCGGCGGAAAGCGGCGGTATCAGCGTTTCGAACACCCGCACGGCCAGCATGGTCGGCCCGGCAATAAGGTGACGGCGGCGCAGTATTTCCGAGATGACAAAGCCGATGATGGCGACAAGGAACGGAATGAGGGTATAGATCGCCCGGTACGCCAGCAACGCAGCAATCGCGTCGGGATTTGTGCCAATCCCCAGACCGGCAATCATCGTGGCTTCAAACGCGCCGATACCGCCCGGCGCATGGCTGATGATGCCGAGGGCCACGGCGACCACGTAGATCAGCGCAAAGGCGGCGATGCTGGGCACGGCCCCGTGGGGCATCAGGACATAGAGGGTTGCCGCCGCTGCGGCCACGTCGATCAATCCCGCAATGATCTGCAGCATGGCGCCCTGCGACGACGGCAGGCGCACGGAAACACGGCCGATACGCAGCGTCCGCTCGCGGCGCGACAGCCAGAAGAGTAGCACCGCGACCGCGAGAAGAACGGACGCACCGATCATCTGGTCGATCGCCGGACCGAACGACACAATCCAGGGAATGCGCGTGGGGTCGATCACCAGCGCAACGGCAATCATGATGGTGAAGGCAAACCAGATCGCCAGCCATGACGTGCCGATGATCCGGCCGATATCGGCCACATTGATGCCTTCGGCGGCATAGACCCGGTAACGCAGCGCGCCGCCGGTCAGCAGCGAGAATCCGAGCGCGTTGGAAATGGCATATCCGGCGCCGCCGGCCATGGCGGAGATATAGTAGGGCACACGCTTGGGCGCGATGGTTTCCACCGCCACCACATCATAGAGCGCAACCGCGGCAAAACTGACAAAGGTAAAGAACAGCGCCAGCAGCAATGTGCTGTTCGGTATCGCATGGATCGAATGCTTGACGGCCTTGAACGAAATCTCGCTGGACAAATGCGTCAGGACCAGCAGGCTGAGGACAGCCACGCCGACGCCGAAGAAGGCGAACATCGCCGATTTCGTCCGTTTTCCCCACGGCAATTTGAGCTGCGAGCGCGCGTTAATTCGCTGCAGCGCTTTCTCGTTGCTATGAACCGGAGACGTGGCGGGGTCAGAAATCAATGCGTCGTCTTTCCAATGGCGCCAAAATCCCCATGACTTTGGCCAGGCGTGATAAGCTATGTAATAATGGCGGCAGTATGCCACAACACAAACGCTCGATTTTGGCCGGGCCAAAATCGAGTGCACTATTGTGTGCTAGTTATTGCATTCTGATGAATTGCGCTACTGGGAGTCGGATTTGCTGCGCTAGGCCGCCTGATCCAGTGCAAGGTGGCGGTACGAGCCCGGAGCCCGTACTCTTCCGACAGCTGCGGATGGCGGAGCAAGCCCCATCCCTTCGGCAATGGCCGTTGCCACCGAGTTGCTGTTCTGGATCAGAAACGAATAGCCCAGACCGGATGCGCGGATGCGCGACGCCACATCCACCGCTGCACGCCATTTTGTGGCGATGGCCGTATAATTTCCTTCGAGCAGCAGTGTGGTGCGCGATGTCGGGCGCACATAGAACTCGGGGCAGTAGATCAGGTCGCGCTTGGAATAGTCGGTTACCACAGCTGTCAACCGGCCGCGAATGGCGCAGTAGTTGAAACTGCCGTCCGCATTGGCTGCGCCGCCGTTGATCTCATAAAGCGGCCTGCCCGTCTCGTCGGTCCACACCACAAAATTATGGCTCGCAATCCCGGCAAAGCGCGGGATCGGATAGGAGCCAAAGAGAATGCGGTGGTTCATAAACGGGTGCTCTGGAGTTCTGGTTCGAGGAAATCAGAATCTTCAATAGACCATTTGATTTCAAAGACAACAGGCGCGTTTCTAACAAAAATGTTATACGGATTTGTTTAGCCGGAACACCATCAGCGTATAGACACAAAACTGTCAAACTTGAGCGCCTGCCGGTCCATTTTGGACCGGTTTGACGCTGACCCGCATAAAACGGATCGAGACATCCCCGCAGACCAGCGTCAAAATTTATTTTTCACGTTTTCGCTGCTGACATGGCGAAAACACTTCCCTTCGCTGGCAAAATTCAGCGCAACGGCTCTTGAGATCAGACGACCCGCGCCCGAATCTCGCCGATGCCATCGACGCCGCCATGCATTTCATCGCCGCGGACGATGGCGCCCACACCGGCAGGCGTTCCGGAAAAGATCAGGTCGCCCGCCTTAAGCGTGAACAATGTCGAGAGATAGGCGATGGTTTCCGGGACGTTCCAGATCAGTTGCCTGAGATCGCCACGCTGGCGTTCCTGACCGTTCACCTTGAGCCAGATGGCACCGGACGACGGATGGCCGATGTTTGCAGCCGGAACGATGGCGGAACAGGGTGCGGAAGCCTCGAATGCCTTGGCCACGTCCCACGGGCGCCCCAGTTTCTTGGCTTCCCCCTGCAAGTCGCGCCGGGTCATATCGAGGCCGACCGCGTAGCCGAAGACGTGATCGAGTGCGCTGTCGACGGCGATGTCGGTTCCGCCCTTCCCCAGTGCGATGACCATTTCCATCTCATAGTGAACATCGCTTGAGCCGCTGGGATAGGGAAAATCGCCATTGCCGGTGACCAGCGCATCCGGATTCTTCTGGAAGAAGAACGGCGGCTCGCGGTTCGGATCATGACCCATTTCGATGGCGTGATCGGCGTAGTTTCGCCCGACACAGTAAATCCGGTGCACGGGGAACAGCTTTTCCGAACCGGTCACCTGCAAAACCGGCTGGGAAACGGGCTGGAAAACAAATTGATCGTTCGGCATTATGGGCCCTTCACATGAGATTGATGACCGTGATCGGATTCGATCTTGGCAAGCTGTTTGGCACGCTACACATGGTATAGAAGTCAGACAATCGTCCAATGCAATCCGGCAAATGCAGCGTCATTGTGCCCTGTAGCAGGAATGTTCAGCCTTTATGGATCAAAGATTCGTGCATGAAAGAACAGGCGTCACCGACGATGACGCGGGGTTGCTGGACCGGGTCCAGCACGCGAGCTTCCAGTATTTCTGGGACGGTGCTCATCCCCGAAGCGGGCTGGCCCGCGACCGCACCGGTAAAACTGCCGACCCGAACAACGATCTCGTTGCCGCAGGGGCGAGCGGGTTTGGTTTCATGGCCATTCTGGTGGCCATCGAACGCGGCTGGATCGAGCGGCAGGCGGCTATCGGCCGGATCGCCACAATGCTGACGGCGCTGGAACAGACCAAACGCTATCACGGCGTGTTTCCGCATTTCTTCCATGGCGGCGACGGGTCCACCATCCCCTTTTCCATGCGCGATGATGGCGGCGATCTGGTCGAAACCGCATTCCTGCTGCAGGGTCTGATCTGCGTGCGGCAGTATTTTGCCGCGCCGGCCCCGGAAGAGACGGCGCTGCGCGACCGGATCAACCATCTCTGGCACGCCGTCGAGTGGACAGCGCACATCAAGCATGACGAAAAGGTCCTGTACTGGCATCACAGCCCCCGCTATCACTTCGCCCGCAATGTACCGATCCGCGGCTGGAATGAAGCGCTGATCGCCTATGTCCTGGCGGCAGGTGCCCCCAGGCACGGCATTGATGCCGATATCTATCATGAGGGCTTTGCCACCGGCAGCCAGTTCATCAACGGGCAGGATTATTACGGCATCACCCTGCCGCTCGGCCCCGACTATGGCGGGCCGCTGTTCTTCGCCCATTATTCGTTCTGCGGCCTCGATCCGCGCGGGCTTTCCGACCGCTATGCCGATTACTGGCAGCAGAACTGCAACCATGCCCGCATCAATTACCAGCACTGCGTCGAGAACCCGCATGGGTATCGCGGTTATGGCCCGGACAGCTGGGGCCTGACCTCGAGCCACGGCCCCACCGGCTATGTCGTCAGCTCTCCGGCCTCGGATTTCGGCCTGATCGCGCCCACGGCCGCCCTTTGCAGCCTGCCCTATCTGCCCGAGGAGGCCATGAATGCCTTGCGGCACTTTTTTCAGCTTCCCCGGGCAAAGATGTGGGGGCGCTTTGGCTTTGTCGATGCGTTTTCACAGACCAGCGGATGGTTTGCTCGTACCTATCTCGGTATCGATCAGGGACCCGTGGTCGCCATGATCGAGAACCATCGCACCGGCCTGTTGTGGAACCTGTTCATGAGCGCCCCGGAAATTCAGGACGGGTTGCGCAAACTCGGTTTTTCCAGCCCGCATCTCGCCGCTGCCCGGCAGGAAATTTTGGAACCATTGGGCTGATTGTGCATTGCCACAAGCGGAGCGGGCGGCCACATTCTGCCGGATCGCGGCAGCCATCGGGGAGTATTCATGCAGGTTCATGCCGTTTTCAACCGCGATGGCGGCACCTTTCGCACCCTCGACATTGCGGCATTCGCCCTGAAGGCGAAAGAAATCTTCGAACAGCACGGGCATGCCTTCCAAAGCGATATCGTGGCCGGCAAGGATATCGTGAAGGCGCTCGAGAATGCGGCCGCGAGGGATCGGGACGGTGTGCTGATGGCCGGTGGCGGCGATGGAACCATCTCCGCCGCTGCAGCGGTCGCCTGGAAGACCGGAATTCCACTGGCAGTGCTGCCCGCCGGAACCATGAACCTCTTCGCCCGGTCGCTGAAAATACCGCTTGAGTTGAATGCGGCGCTCGAGAGCCTCGCCAGCGGTGTGATAACCGCAGCCGATATCTCGACCGCCAATGAGCGCGCTTTCGTGCACCAGTTCGCCATCGGCTTTCAACCGCGGATGATCAAGCTGCGCAACACGCTGGAATACAGTTCCCAGTGGGGAAAGCGCCTGGCCAGCATGCGGGCATTTGCCAAGGTGATAGGGCGCCCGCCCCGCTTCGCCGTCCGGCTGACCATCGACGGCGTACCAACCGAACGGACAGTCTCGGCGATTTCCGTCTCCAACAACCCCTATGGCCGGGGCTTGCTGCCGATCGCCGACAGCCTGGATCAGGGGAAGCTCGGTGTGTACATCGCCGACCGGATATCGCTTTCATCCCTCGCCAAATTGGCTGCCACCGTCCTGATGGGGTCATGGCGCAACAACAACGACGTGGACGAGATATTGGCCGGGGAAGTCGATCTGCACTTTCCGCATCTTCATGGCCGTAAAAGAGCCACCATTGATGGCGAGCTCGTCCCGCTGGAACGCGACGTCGTCATCAAGGTGCATGCGGGCGCGTTGCGGGTGCTGGTTCCGGCAGAGCCTTCGCCCAAATGAAAACGGCGTGACTCTCGCCACGCCGTTTGAACGAAAGCTGGAGGCAATCAGCCTTCCTGCTGCTGTGCCTGCTTCTTCTTCGACTTCTTGGTTGGAGCTGCCGTGCCGCCAGCGGCTTTCTTGGCAGCAGCCGCCTCTTCCGCGGCAACCTGGTCGGCGCTCTTCGGCATGGTGTCGACGACGGAGCGGACTTTGCCCTTGTCGGTGACGGTGCACAGCGCATTGCGGATATCGACTTTCAGGGAGACTTCGTTGACGCCACCACCGACAGCGCGTTCATCGACGGCCTTGATATTGCTCGCCGAAAGCACATATTTGCTCGCCGCGGCAGCAATGCACGGCGCTGCGAGTTCCGAACTGACGGGCGGGCGGACGGGAGAGAATGTTGCGAATGTCGGGCCTGCACTCGGCTCGCCGGTTGTGGAACATGCGGCAAGGGGAATGAGAACTGCCAGGGGGGCAATCCGGCTTAGAATAGAGGTAGGCAGGCGCATGGCTTTCTCCGCAAAGTCTCGTCGCAGGATGATGTCTGTTTAGGCCGGAAACTATTCGCTTTTACCCATTTGTCTAGTGGCACAATCGCCACAATGGGACTTTATTGCCACAATCCCCAGATCGCTCCCTAAGGTGAAACGTTAAGCATCCAGTTCAGAACGCCGCGCCAATCCGACATGCGGATGGGCGTTCCGTGGTTGCCTGTCTCGAAACGGACGAACCGCACCGGATAACCTTTCGTGGTACTGCGTATTTTCTGGTAAAACGCTTCCTGATTGTCGATCGCGAACACCGGATCGCGGCTGCCGTGACCGAAGAAAACCGGTATGCGCCGCTTATAGGCGGGCGAACCGATGAACTTGTCCTCCCACAGGGAACCCAGCATCACCAATCCGGCAATGTTTTTCGCTGCTTCCGCATCCTGCGCCAGTCCCCAGCACAGCGAGCCGCCCATGGAACCGCAGGCAACGAACAGCTTTGCCTGCGGCGATTGCGACTTGAAGTAGGCAATAAGCCCGGCAACCTGCGCCACACCTTTGTCGCCAAAGTCGCGGAAATCGGGCGTGAGATAGAGCCCGCCATTGAGAACCATCAGGTTCTTGATGCGGTTGAAATTACCGCCGAAGGTAAAATCATTCATGCCCTGCTGGCGGTTGCCGCCCTGCCCGTGCAGATAGATCGTGATCACGGATGCGCCGGGGTCGATTTTCCCGGCAGCCATCACCTTGACCGGCCCGCTGGCGGTGGTCACCACCAGATCCTTCTGCATCCGCTTGGCGGCAAGATCGATATACCGGCGCTTCACCCGCAGTTCCGGCACATCGTCGCGGCCATTGATATCGCGCATCTCATTGTAATCGACCACGGTATAGTCGCCGCCATCGGCTGTCTTCATGATGCCGGGATAGGCAAACAAGTCATCCTTGAAAGGCGCAAGCTGCGCGGCAAGTGTCGCGCTGGAAAGACCGATGGCAGCCAGCGCGCCAAGAAAAATAGTCCTGAACAAATGCAAATCCTCTGATTATCGTGCCGCTGCCACGATGGTGCCGCCGGCCAGCCGAAGCATATCGGGCGTGTCGACGTCAATGGCCGCCGCTTCGCCAAGCTCTACATCAATGACCGGAATATCGCCACGCTCCACCAGATGCCGTGCGCCGACATCGCCGGCCAGCGTAAAAACCTCGTCGAAGAGGAAGCGCGGCAGGATGACGGGATTGCCGCGTTTGCCCTTGAAGGTTGCGCGGACGACCGTTTGCCCGCCGACACCCTGGAATTGCCGGATCATGGTTTGCAGATCGGATGCGGACAAGGCAGGCATATCCGCAAGCATGATCATGACGCCGTCCGAGGATGCCGGAGCGTGACGGATGGCCGCGTGCAATGACGAGGCAAGCCCGCTGGCATGATCTGTGTTGAGCACGATGTTCACGGGTAGCCCGTCCAGCGCGGCGCTGCATTCCTGCGCCATGTAGCCGAGTACGGCAATCACCGGCTCGCCTCCGGCCTGGACTGCCAGTTCCGCCGACCGGCGGATCAGCGGCACGCCGTCGAACGTGGCCAACAATTTGTTGGCGCCGCCCATGCGGCTCGACCGCCCGGCGGCGAGAACGGCTATGGCGACCGCCGGCCTTGGCAGCGGCGGCCTGGGGTCTCTTGGCTGTGGTCGGGTCGGAATTTCCATCAGCAGGCCGCCAACGCCCATACCGACAATATCCGCCTTGGTGACCGGAATATCGGCCAGGAGCCGGTCGATCACCCAGTCAAATCCATTTTCCTTCGGGCTTCGGGCACAGCCGGGCGCGCCGATAACCGGCTTGCCGCCGAGTTCGCCCAGCACCAGCAGGTTGCCGGGATCGACGGGCATGCCGACATGATGAACAATGCCCCCCACGTCCCGAATGGCTGCGGGAACCACGTCATCCCTGTCGACCACGGCGGACGCGCCGAAAATGATCACCATATCGCTGTTGCGGTGCATCTGCCGGATGGATGCCGCTAGCGCCCCTGTCTCGTGGACCGGGCGCAATTCTCCGATCAGGCTCCCGCCGCTGGCGCTCACGCGCGCATCGACAACCCGCATGGTCTTGTCGAGCACGGAGGGTTTCACCGACGCAAGCGTCGTCTGGATCAGGCCGACGCGGACACCGGAAAAGGCATGAACACCAAAAGCATCACGCTGGTGTGCAAGCGTGGCGATTTCATCGAGAACGGCCCTCGATACGGCAAACGGGATGATCTTGATGGTGACAACCATCTGCCCCGGCTCCACCCGCTCGAATGGTTTGAGCGTGGCTATCGTGACCGACGCATCCACCGAATTGATCGCATTGATCAGGTCGGCATCCACCGTAAAAAGCCCGGCGGTCTGCGCGTAGCAGTTCACCCGTCCGGTGGAGGCAGGGCCGGCCTGAATGCCGAAGCACTGCAGGGCAGCGGTTATCTGCCGGGCGGCGGCATTTTCCTCGACGTCACCGGCATCAAGGCGCGCCGCCGTGACATGGGTAACACCGGCACCGCGCAATTGCGCGATATCGTCCCCCGTAAGGACATGGCCCTTCTTCAGCTTCACCGCGCCCGCATGGGTGGAATGGGCGAGAATGGCACCGATGGCCTGATCGAGAGGTATATCGCCGAAAATCATGCGGTCTTTTCCAGTGTTTGGGCCGTACGCAGCCGGCGTGCCCGGAAGGCCTTGATGACTTCAGCCAGCACAGCGACGGCAATTTCCGCCGGACTTGCCGCACCGATGTCGAGGCCGATCGGCGCATGGATGGCGGCAATGCTTTGCTCGTCCAGGCCGAGTGCCTGCAACCGCTCCACCCGCTTGGCATGGGTTTTGCGGCTGCCGAGCGCACCGATATAGAAGCATCCGGCCTTCACGGCATGTTCCAGCGCATAATCGTCAATCTTCGGGTCGTGGGTCACCACGGCAACAGCCGTATAGGCATCAAGCGGGCGGGCTTTCAGCGCATCCTGCGGCCATTCGGCCAGAAGCCGCACATCGGGAAAACGGTCCGGCGTGGCGAAGGCCGTGCGCGGATCGATGATCTCCATGTCGTAGCCCGCCAGCCGTGCCATCGGCGCCAGCGCCTGGCTGATATGCACGGCACCGATCACCACGAGACGCGGCGGCGGCAGGTGAACGTTGAGAAAGAACGACCGGCCGTCCACCGCGGCGACACCGGACTGTCCGGACAGGAATGCCTTCGCGATCACTTCGCCGAGTTGCCCGGCGACGGGATCGCCCTCCCTGATGACCCGGTCGCGGCCGTCGCCGAGGTCGGTCAACAGCAGCGCCGCCCTGCGGGCCCGGCGTTCAATATTCAGTTTCTTGAGGCAATAGGGATCCATGATGCGATCTCAGCCAAGCCGTTCAACATAGACTTTGATGCGGCCGCCGCAGGACAGCCCGACCTGCCAGGCCGTTTCATCGGCAACACCAAACTCCAGCAGCCGGGGTTCGCCCGTGGTGATCACGTCCATGGCCTCGGCGATCACCGAACCCTCGACACAGCCGCCGGAAACCGAGCCTTCAAAATTGCCCTTTTCGTCAATGACAAGGTGACTGCCGACCGGACGCGGCGCCGATCCCCAGGTTTCGATGACCGTGGCAATAGCAACGTCACGCCCGCCGGACATCCAGTGCTCGGCAACGAGCAGCGGATCGTGTTCACTTGTGCTTTGTTGTGTCATGACCATGCCTCCCGCACCATTATGCGTATAAGCTGGGTTGCTGGGAAGAACTTTGCAACCAGCGCTTGGGATCATCGCGCTTTTCCGATGGGCGGCTCAATATCTCGCACAAATCCTCCAGCGCATCGAGATTGTGCACGGCGCGAAAATCATCGACATAGGGCAGCATGGCCCTGACGCCGCGGGCGCGCGGCTCGAAACCTTCAAAGCGCAGCAGCGGGTTCAGCCAGATCAGGCGGCGGCAGGATTTTGCCAGCCGTTCCATCTCCGCTTCAAGCCCGCTGGTTTCCTCGCGCTCAAGGCCATCGGTAATCAGCAGAACCACCGCCCCCTGCCCAAGCACCCGGCGCGACCATTGGCGATTGAACACACGCAGCGTCTCGCCGATGCGCGTTCCGCCCGACCAGTCGTGCACGGCGCCGGTGCAGTGCGCAATCGCATCGTCCGGGTCGCGGTAACGCAGCGGGCGGGTGATGTTGCTGAGGCGCGTTCCGAAGACAAAACAATGCACGCGGCGGCGCTTGGCCATCATCGCATGCATGAAATGCAGGAAAATGCGGGTATACTGGCTCATCGAGCCGGAAATATCCGCAAGAACCACCAAGGGCGGGTGAATTTCCCGCCGCGACCGGAATTTCGGCAGGATGAGGTCGCCGCCGGTTTTCAGGCTCGATCGCATCATCGCCCTGGGATCGATGCGTGGGCCCTTCGGATCAGCCCGGAAACGACGCGTCGGCACTTCATCGACCGGCAGGCGGAGCTGATCCATGGCACGCCGCGCCTGCGCCAGTTCATCGGCGGTCATCTGGGCGAAATCCTTCGACCGCAGCACTTCCCTGCCGGAAAAGGTGAAACGCGCATCGATATCGATGTCCGGCGGCCGCTCTTGCGGCGCATTGCGGGCCGTGCCCTTGAACAGCGCTTCGGCAACACGCGCTTCCGCCGCCTTCGGCTTCGGCCGTTCCCGTGCCACGGCAACCGGCGAGAACATTGCCAGCATTTTCTCGATCAGTTCGCGCGAGCGCCAGTACAGCCGGAATGCCTCGTCAAAGGTGGCGTGATCCTCGCGCCTGGTGACAAGCACGCTGTGCAGCGTCCAGTAAAAATCGTCGCGCGAACCGATGCCGCCGGCAAGCACCGCCTCGATGGCATCCTTGACCGCTGCCGGGCCGACCCGCAAACCTGCCTTGCGCAGGGTCCTGGCAAAATAGACGATATTGTCCGCCAGCCGGCTGTCCTGCCGGGGCGTTTGTGGGGAAGAAGCGAATGTCTCCATATCAAGCCGCGTTCAATTCTGCCTTGACCTCATCGAGAATGCGCCGCCCTTCGCCCGTTGCGATGCGCGCAATATCGTCCTGATATTTTAGCAGCACACCGATGGTGTCGGAGATGGTTTCCGGATCGAGCGCCAGCTTGTCCATTTCGGTCAAGGCACCCGCCCAGTCGATGGTTTCGGCGACGCCGGGCAGCTTGAAAAGGTCCATGTCGCGCAATTTCTGCACGTAGCGGACAATTTCCGCCGACAGCCGCTCATTGGCGGCAGGCACCTTGCGCCGGACGATTTCCAGCTCCCGTTCCGCCGAGGGATAATCCACCCAGTGATAGAGACAGCGGCGCTTCAGGGCGTCGTGGATTTCCCGCGTGCGGTTGGTGGTGATGATGACAATCGGCGGTTCGGCGGCGACAATGGTGCCGAGTTCCGGCACCGTCACCTGATAGTCCGACAGAACTTCCAGCAGAAAAGCCTCGAAGGCCTCATCGGTCCGGTCCAGCTCATCGATCAGAAACACCGGCGCCCGGCCAGGTTGGCCCGAAAGCGCCTGCAGAACCGGCCGCCGGATCAGGAATTTCTCGGAAAAGACATTGCGTTCGATGGCTGCCTTGTCGGCTATGCCTGTCGCCTCATCCAGCCTGATCTCGATCATCTGTGCGGCGTAATTCCATTCATACACGGCCGAGGAGATATCGAGGCCTTCATAGCATTGCAGGCGGATCAGCGGCCGATCCAGCGTCGACGCAAGAACCTTGGCAATCTCGGTCTTGCCGACACCGGCTTCGCCTTCGAGAAACAACGGCCGTTTCATCCGCAGGCTGAGAAACAGCACCGTCGCCAGCGCCCGGTCCGCCACATAGCCGCCGGTTTCAAGCAGTGCCAGCGTCGCGTCGATCGATTGCGGCAATGATGAAACAGTCTGGTCGGCCATGAAATCTCCGTTTTGGACCTATTCCCCTACACCATGATAGGAGCGGTTGAGATAGACAAGCGACTGGCCGCGCTCCCCGGTGTTGAGCGCGGTGACCTTGCCATAGATGACATAATGCGTGGCAACCTCATGGGTGGCAATGATGCGGCAATCAAAACTGGCAAGTGCATTCATCAGCACCGGTGCGCCGGTCTGCAGCGTTTGCCACTGCCCGAGGGCGAACCGGTCTTCCTGCGGCAAATCCCCCTTGCCGGAAAAGGCCTCGGAAATCGCCCGCTGGTCCGCCGAAAGCACGTTCAGCGCGAAAACCTGGTTTTCGATGAAGAGATGATTGAATTCGTGCTGCCGGTTCAAACAGACAAGAATGGTGGCCGGATTGTCGGACACGGAACATGCGGCAGAAATGGTCACCCCGCGTCTGCCCGCCGGTCCATCGGTGGTAATGACGTGGACTGCTTCCGCAAAATGACTCATGGCATTGCGGAATGCGAGAGGTTCTATTTTCTGGTCCTTGGCGATGAGCACAGTTTTATTTCCGTTGTCCAAATCATCACTAACGCAACACGCGCCCGAACTATAGCTGTAGAATATTTTTTCTGCGGCTTGGACTCTTTCCGGCGGAACGAGCCAATATTATCGCGCTATGCTTACCCTTTTATATAGAGCCGGATTGCACAGAGTGAAGGAAACAGTTACCCAAATCGAAAGTTTCGTCATCCGCCATCTCGAAGGTACGGCAATATCGCAATGAATCCCATGATACGAGCCGCGACGCTTGGTCTGTGCCTGTTGTTCGGCAGCGTCGCCTATGCACAGGACAAGATCGGCGTCGTTGCACCGCTCTCCGGTTCCTTTGCGCGGCTTGGCAATCAGTTGGTCGACGGTGCCAATGCCGCGGTTGCCGGCAACAAGCAGGGGCAGGACATCAGCGTTGTGACCGCCGACGACAAATGCGATGCGGCAGGCGGGGCCGCCGCCGCCCGGGAAATGGTGCTGGCCAATGCGACGATTGTGGTCGGCTTTCTCTGCACGGAATCGCTTGAAGCCGCCCTGCCCATCCTCGGGCAGAAAGGCATTGCCGTCATTACACCCGGGGTTCGGGATTTGACCCTGACCGAAATGCGCGCAGATACGCCCTATCCGGTGTTCCGCATTGCCTCCTCCGAACGCAATGCCGCCCGTGAGACCGGCGACATACTGGTGAACCTCTGGCGGGCAACACCCTTCGCCATCATCGACGACGGCACGATTTTCGGCCGTGAGATCGCCGCCACGGTGCGGGGGCGCCTCGAGGAAAAGGGACTGAAGCCTGTGTTTGCCGATACCTATCGCCCCGGCCTCGACAATCAGAACGCGCTGGTCGGGCGCCTGAAGCGGGCCGGAGCGACACAGGTTTTCGTCGGCGGCGAACGGGATGACGTCGCTGCCATCGGCCGCAGCGCCGTCGTGCTCAACTATCCCCTGACGATCATCGGTGGTGAATCGCTGAAAGCGACCGCCAGCGGCGGCGATCTGTCCGTGGGAACGCTGATGATTGCACCGCGCGATCCGGAGACCCTCGAAAGCGCCCGCAATGCCAGCAACGCCATGGAACTCGCCGGCAAAGTGCCCGAAGGTTATGCCATTCCCGCCTACGCCGCAGCGGAAGTTGCCGTCCAGCTGCTGACAACCGCGCAGGCCCAGGCCGCTTCCCTATCCGATCTTCTCAGGAAAAACGTCTTTGAAACCGCCATCGGCCCCGTGCAGTTCGACGCCCGCGGCGAGCGCATTGCCGATACGTTTCGCCTGCAGCGCTATGATGGAAAACAGTTCGTGCAGGAGACCAACTGATGCCGCTGAAGACGGGGCCGCGCAATCTCATCACCGATGTCGCTGGTCTGAGCATCGGCAATGCCGCGGATGCAACCATCAAATCGGGAACCACCGTCATCCTCTGCGATGAACCCGCGACGGCCGCCGTACAGGTTCTTGGCGGCGCGCCCGGCACCCGGGAAACCGATCTGCTCGAGCCGCACAACACGGTTGAAACCATCAATGCACTGGTTCTGTCAGGCGGTTCCGCCTTTGGCCTCGATGCCGCATCGGGCGTGCAGGCGGCGCTGCGCGAAAAGCGCATCGGATTCAAGGTTGGCGGCCAGCGCATTCCGATCGTCCCTGCCGCCATCCTGTTTGACCTGATCAATGGCGGCGACAAGGATTGGGGCCTTTATCCGCCCTATCGCGAGCTTGGCTATCAGGCCGTGCAATCCGCATCGCGCGATTTTGCCCTCGGCAGCACCGGCGCCGGTACGGGCGCGCTGGTGACCGGCCTGAAGGGCGGGCTCGGTTCGGCCTCATCCATCCTGCCGAATGGCGCGACAATGGGCGCGCTGGTGGCCGTCAATGCGCTGGGATCGGTCACAGTCGGGCGCAGCCGCCACTTCTGGGCCGCTCCCTTCGAGATTGGTGACGAGTTCGGCGGACTTGGCCTGCCGCATCCGCTTCCCGCCGACGCGGCGGAGATCAAGACAAAATTCAAGGAAGCGGCAACGGACACCAACACGACCATCGGTGTCATCGCCACGGACCTGCAATTGACCAAGGCACAGGCCAAACGTCTCGCCATTGCGGCGCATGACGGCTTTGCCCGCGCCATATGGCCCTCGCATACGCCATTCGACGGCGATCTGGTGTTTGCCCTTGCAACCGGCACCGCCGGCCGCGCGCCCGAGATCGACGAATTCATCGAATTGTGCGCAGCAGCGGCTTCCACCATGGCACGGGCCGTCGCGCGCGGCGTGTTTGCGGCAACAGCGGCTCCAAACGACCTGTTTCCTGTGTGGAACACCCGGCCCTGACGGTTTTCATTGTGCGGTCCGGACGCGCGTGGTAACGGGCGCGCACAACATTTCTACCGGAGAACGCCATGAGCCGCCCGCTTGTCATCGCCCCGTCCATTCTCGCTTCCGACTTTTCGAAGCTCGGTTCGGAAGTCACCACCGTGCTCAAGGCGGGTGCTGACTGGGTGCATATCGACGTCATGGACGGCCATTTCGTGCCGAACATCACCTTCGGCCCCGAAGTGGTCAAGGCAATCCGCCCGCTGACCTCCGCGGTTTTCGACACCCATCTGATGATTGCGCCGTGCGATCCCTATCTCGAAGCCTTTGCCAAGGCGGGATCGGACATCATCACCATTCATGCCGAGGCCGGACCGCACGTCCACCGCTCGCTGCAGGCCATTCGCGCCCTTGGCAAGAAGGCCGGCATCGCCATCAATCCGGGGACGCCGGAATCTGCCATCGAATATGTCCTGAGCGACGTGGATCTGGTGCTGGTCATGACCGTCAATCCCGGCTTTGGCGGCCAGAAATTCATTTCCGAGACTCTTGAGAAGATCCGCAAGGTCAAGACGATGATCGGCGACCGCCCGATCGATCTGGAAGTGGATGGCGGAATTACCGCCGACACCGCCGGATTGGCAACACAGGCAGGCGCCAATGCGCTGGTTGCCGGTTCTGCCGTGTTCAAGGGCGGATCGGAAGCAAGCTACCGCGCCAATATCGAGCTGATCCGCAACGCAACCATCAAGGGCTCGTGATGCGCCTTTCCCTCCTGCTTCGCGCCGCCCTCACCGTTCTGGTCGTGGGTTTTTCGCCAGTGGCGGCACGGGCAGGAGATGTTGCAAAACTTGACATTCTTGGCTTTTCCAAAGACGGCAAGGTTTTTGCCTTCGAGGAATACGGCGTCCAGGATGGTTCCGGTTTTCCCTACGCCAACCGCTATTATATCGACACGGCAACCGACGCCTTTCTTCCCAAGACACCGGTGCGGGTGCGCCTCGACGATGAAAAGGCCTCTCTCACCGATGCCCGCGAAAAGGCTGGCCGGGATGCGCAGGGGCTGACCGGGCTTGCCGACACGGAACTGCGCGCCAATGCAGGCGATACGGTCGCAGCCAACCCGATCACCGAACTGTCGGCCGACAAGTTCAAGACAACGTTCAATCCGCGCCCGGTTTTCCCTCCCATGGACGAGCCGCTGACGGTGCAACTGCAGGAAATCGATGTCCCGCGCCCGGACAAATGCCCGGAACCGGAGATGTACAAAGGGTTTCGCCTGACGATCCAGCAGGGCGCATCCACCGATATCAGGACGCTGCACGAAGACAAATCCATTCCGTCGAGCCGCAATTGCCCGCAAGGCTACAGCATCGGCGCCGTCCAGACCTTCTATCTGCCGGATGGCAAACCTGCCCTTGCCATTCTGATCGCAGTCCGTTCAATCGGCTTTGAAGGCCCCGATTACCGCTGGCTGGCGGTCACCACGCAACAGTGATTCACGGCCATATAGCTGTGCAGGCTGAAAAGCCACGTTGAGTACGGCGGCTTGGTCTGTTAGAGCAGGTCTCACACTCATCCGCCCATCGATTGCCTATAGGAACACACAATGATCCCGCGTTATTCGCGGCCCGAAATGGTCGCCATCTGGTCCCCGGAAACGAAATTCCGCATCTGGTTCGAAATCGAGGCCTATGCCTGCGATGCGCTGGCGGAACTCGGCGTCATTCCCAAGGAAGCTGCTGCGACAATCTGGGAAAAAGGCGGCGCCGCGACATTCGATATCGACCGCATCGACGAGATCGAGCGTGAGACCAAGCACGACGTCATCGCCTTCCTGACGCATCTGGCTGAGATCGTCGGCCCCGACGCGCGCTTTGTCCATCAGGGCATGACCTCGTCCGACGTGCTCGATACCTGTTTCAACGTCCAGCTGATGCGGGCCAGCGACATCCTGCTGGCTGACCTCGACAAGCTGCTGGCAGCACTCAAGAAGCGTGCCTTCGAGCACAAGGACACGGTCACCATCGGCCGCAGCCACGGTATCCATGCCGAGCCGACCACGTTCGGCGTCAAGCTGGCACAGGCCTATGCCGAATTCGAGCGCTGCCGCACCCGTCTCGTGGCCGCACGCGCCGAGATCGCCACCTGCGCCATTTCCGGCGCTGTCGGCACATTCGCCAATATCGATCCCTATGTCGAAGAGCATGTGGCCAAGTCGCTGGGCATGGAGCCGGAACCGGTCTCCACGCAGGTCATCCCGCGTGACCGCCACGCCATGTACTTCGCCACGCTCGGCGTCATCGCCTCGTCCATCGAGCGCCTTTCCGTTGAAATTCGCCACCTGCAGCGCACGGAAGTTCTGGAAGCGGAGGAATATTTCTCCCCCGGCCAGAAGGGTTCGTCCGCCATGCCGCACAAACGCAATCCGGTGCTGACGGAAAACATGACCGGCCTCGCCCGCATGGTGCGCGCCTTTGCCCTGCCCGCCATGGAAAATGTGGCGCTCTGGCACGAACGCGACATTTCGCATTCATCCGTCGAGCGCATGATCGGCCCGGACGCGACGATCACGCTTGATTTCGCCCTTGCCCGCATGACCGGCGTCATCGACAAGCTGCTGGTCTATCCCGACAACATGCTGAAAAACATGAACAAGTTCCGTGGCCTGATCCACTCCCAGCGCGTTCTGCTTGCCCTCACGCAGGCCGGTGTGTCCCGCGAGGATTCCTACCGCCTCGTTCAGCGCAACGCGATGAAGGTCTGGGAACAGGGCAAGGATTTCCTCGAGGAGCTGCTGGCCGACGCGGACGTCCGCGCCGCGCTGCCGGAACAGACCATCCGCGAGAAATTCGACCTTGGCTATCATACCAAGCATGTCGACACGATTTTCAGGCGCGTGTTCGGCGAAGCTTGAACGCGTCGCATTGATCAAAAGAAAAGCCCGCGGTTTCGCGGGCTTTTTATTGGCAGAAAGCGGTCAGGCCTTTGCCGGTACGATGCGCATGACATTGCCCCAGGGATCGACGATTTCCCGCTCGTCCCGGGCATCGCTCGACACGAATTCGGCCCAGGCGAGACCGGAACGGTCATTGTCCCGCTTGCCCGCACCCTTGCTCTGCCAGGAATTGGCAGCAACATGGTGATGGTAGCCGCCGGTGGACAGGAACACGGCACTGCCGCCGAAACCGGCAACAGTCTGCATGCCGAGCTCACGATGCCACCATGCCTCCGCGTCCCCGGCATTGCCGACCCGCAGATGCAGATGGCCAACCATGGCGCCATCGGGCGCGCCATTCCATTCCGCCGTATCCGGCTTCAGCGCGCCAAGCAGATTACCGACATCCAGCGCAGCGGTGCCCATCTCGACGGATGAACCGTTCCATTTCCAGTTCTCATGCGGGCGATCCGCGTAAATCTCGATGCCATTGCCTTCCGGGTCCGTCAGATAGATGGCCTCGCTGACAATATGGTCCGATGCGCCGACAATCGGCGTGCGCTGGTCGATGGCGCGCCGCGCCCACCGGGCAAGATCGACCCGGCGCGGCAGCAGAAAAGCCGTGTGATAAAGGCCAGCGCTGTGCGGATCGTCGGCACGGATCGCCGCCGCCTGCTCGATTTCGAGCAAAGGCGTCTCACCTGCTCCAAGGATGATCGTCTGCCCCTTGCGGGAGAGTTCCCGCAAGCCGACAACCTCGCTGTAATATTTCGCCAGCTGATCGGCATCCCTCGCCTTGATGCCAACTTTTGACACATGGGTCGGGGCCGTTGCTGCAAAGGGAACACTGTTCATATCTGTCTCCGCGCGGGCTGATCCCGCAATCGCCTGGAAAGCCAGCATACCGGCACCGCCGGCGACATCTCTGCGTGTGACCTTCATGTGCACTCCCGGCGATCCACCTGTTACATTGCATCTAAAGTCGGTCGTTACATCAACAGATACAAGCCGCGCAGCGGCGAACAGCATGTTCACCATTCGCGAACCATCAAATCCGGATTGTTTACAATCTTGTGGCGTTGCGGTTCCCCGATATTTTTCCTAAATGGGGAGCATGAAAGTCAAAGACGCTGATATCCTCATCATTCCCGGTTACACCAATTCCGGTCCCGATCACTGGCAGACACGCTGGGAGGCCAAGCTTTCCACGGCACGGCGCGTCGAGCAGAAGGAATGGTCGAAGCCTGTGCTTGCGGACTGGGTGGCGGAAGTGGTCAAGTCCGTCAACGAAGCGACTCTGCCCGTTGTCGTTGTCGCGCATTCCCTGGGGGTGCCGACCTTTGTGCACGCATTGCCGCAGATCGGCAGCAAGATCAAAGGCGCTTTCCTGGTGACGCCGCCTGATGTGTCAAACCCGAAAATCCGGCCGAAGCACCTGATGACATTCGGCCCCTACCCGCGCGAGCCGTTCACATTTCCATCCATCGTCGTTGCCAGCCGCAATGATCACTATTGCGAATATGCCGTTGCAGAAGACCTGGCGGCGGCCTGGGGATCCCTGTTCATCGATGCCGGTGAATCAGGCCACCTCAATGCCGAATCCGGCCATGGACCCTGGCCGGAAGGCACGATGGTCTTTGCGAAATTTATTTCGCAACTATGATTTAATCGCTGCCAGCAATGTCTGCACGCCCAGTTGCAGATAGGCCGTGTCGACGGAGATCGGCACATAGGTGAAACCGAGACCGGTGAACCGTTTTGCCAGTTCGGCATTGGGCGCGTAGATGCCGCAGAGTTTGCCTGCGGCGCGTGCCTTGGTGGCGATTTCCCGCAGCGGCTCAATGATCGCCTGCGATCCGGCATCCACCTCGGCTCCGTTGCTCCAGCCGATTGAGAAATCCGCAGGGCCGACAAAAACGCCGTCGATACCATCGATGGCCAGAATACCGTCCAGCGCGGCAAAGGCGGCACGTGTCTCGATCATGGCGAAAGCCAGCGTCTTGGCATTGACCTCAGTCAGATAGCCGCCGGAACCGCTGGCGCCATAGCTTGCCGGACGCCCGCGCAACTGCCCCCACGACCGCTCACCGACCGGCGGGTATTTCATGGAAGCAGCAAAACGCCGCGCGTCTTCAACCGAATTGATCATCGGGGCGATAATGCCCTCGGCGCCGAAGTCCAGTGCCCGGCTTGCCATGTCGAACCGGTCGACGGGAATGCGCACCACCGTATGCTTGCCTGCGCTCTGGATGATACCGATGCTTTGCAGAACCGATTCCGTATCGAACGGGCCGTGCTGCATGTCGAGCATGAAGGCGGTGAAATCCGTCCGGCACAGGGTTTCCATGACCAGCGGATGAGGCAGGTTGCACCAGGCGGAAAAAACCGTTTCTCCCGCCCTCAGACGTGATGCTAGCGACATGATCTCTCCCGGAAATTGTTGCTGATGGCCGACTCGGCTTGTAGTCCGATTCTGACATTTGCCCCCTTTTGATACAAGCCGCTCAGGCAAATGTCAGAATCAAAGGACCATTGGGGGCGAAGCAAAAACAACGGGATAGTGCCAACAAAAAACCGCCCTGGAAGGGCGGTTTTTACGAAGACCGATCCGGACAGATCAGGATCCCTGGATCTGGCGGATGGCTTCTTCCAGCATTTCATCCATTGTACGGCGGATGCGGTGGTCGGATTTGTCGACACCTGCCGCATCGAAATCGGCGCGGATCTTGCGGAAAACGTCGTCATCACCGGCTTCCTGGAAATCCGCCTTGATGACTTCAAGCGCATAGGCTTCCGCTTCTTCGCCGGTCTTGCCCAGCTTTTCCGCTGCCCAAAGGCCAATCAGCTTGTTGCGCCGTGCCTCTGCCCGAAAGCGAACCTCCGCGTCATGCGCATATTTGCTTTCAAAGGCATTTTCGCGATCTTCCATTGTCATCCTCTCTTGCTCCCGCAAAATGAATTGGTCATTCCGGTGAAAGATGCCTCCCCGGTCTTGGCGTTTTTAGGGCAAGTCCCTGATAGGCATTGTTTCTTAGGTTCATATAACCATTCTGCACGAAATCGGAAGTCTGAAATGAAACTCTTCAGGCAAACATGGGTCACATTGTCGTAAAAAGCCCATATAACCCGTAAATCCGGGGACCTACTAAGGGATCGGCACCATTAATCTGGTCGAAATGGTACGCGGCCATTTGTTCGGATCCGAGGAGCAAAGGCGATGGGAATGTTTATCCATTCTCAAGTCCTTTGCGACGATGGAGCCGGGCAAATGGACCATATCCTTCGGACGCCGAAACGGCTGCAAGCTGCAGTGTCGAGCCGCTCGGCCGGGGGAAAGACCCCGCCCTTCGCACCTCTCCTCGCATCTTCTTGCCGTTTCTGGCGCCATTTCGATCATATTAATGGTGCCGATCCCTAAAGTATCATTGTAGAATGCTTGCTTTTACGATAGTTAGCGCGCCAACATGACGGCTGTGACCAAGGCCGACCGATAACTCCAATACCAGAGACCTGCAATGAACCGTCGCCGCCGTGTCTACGAAGGCAAAGCCAAAATCCTTTACGAAGGACCCGAGCCAGGAACGCTTGTCCAACATTTCAAAGACGACACCACCGTGCTGCATCCAAAGAAGCACGAAGTCATTGATGGCAAAGGTGTTTTGAACAACCGGATTTCCGAGTACATTTTCACCCAGCTCAACCGCATGGGTATTCCGACGCACTTCATCCGCCGCCTCAACATGCGTGAGCAGCTGATCAAGGAAGTCGAAATCATTCCCCTGCAGGTGGTCGTCCGCAACATTGCGGCGGGTTCGCTGGCAAAACGTCTTGGAATCGAAGAGGGCACGGTTCTGCCGCGCTCGATCATCGAATTTTACTACAAAAACGACGTTCTGGACGATCCTATGGTCTCCGAAGAGCACATCACGGCCTTTGGCTGGGCTGCGCCTCAGGAAATCGATGACATCATGGCACTGGCCATTCGCGTCAACGACTTCCTCAGCGGCCTGTTCCTCGGCGTCGGTATCCAGCTCGTCGATTTCAAGATCGAATGCGGCCGTTTGTGGGAAGGCGACATGATGCGTATTGTCGTCGCCGACGAGTTTTCCCCCGATTCCGCCCGCCTGTGGGACAGCCAGACCAGCGAAAAGCTGGACAAGGACCGGTTCCGTCGTGATATGGGCGGTCTGATCGAGGCCTATCAGGAAGTCGCCCGCCGCCTGGGCATCATGAATGAAAATGAACAGTTGCGGCCAACCGGGCCGGTTCTCGTTAAATAATCGCTGATTGAACAATCTCGGAGAAGACGATCGATGAAGGCACGTGTCACTGTAACCTTGAAGAATGGCGTTCTTGACCCCCAGGGCAAGGCAATTGTCGGCGCGCTGGGCAGTCTTGGTTTCGATGGCGTTGCATCCGTACGCCAGGGCAAGATCTTTGATGTGGAGATCGACACCAAGGACCGCGCCGTTGCCGAAGCCAACGTCAAGGCGATGTGCGAAAAGCTGCTCGCCAATACGGTCATCGAAGATTACGCGGTGGAGCTCGTTTAAAAAATGAAATCAGCTGTCGTTCTTCTCCCGGGCCTCAATCGCGACCGTGACATGATTGCGGCGCTGACGAAAATCTCCGGCCATGCACCGCAGACGGTCTGGCAGACGGACACCGAAATTCCTGATGTCGATCTGATCGTCATTCCCGGCGGGTTCTCCTATGGCGACTATCTGCGCTGCGGAGCCATTGCCGCGCGCATGCCCGTCATGCAGGCGATCCGCGAGAAGGCCGACAAGGGTGTCATGGTCATGGGCGTGTGCAACGGCTTCCAGATTTTGCAGGAAGCGGGCCTGCTGCCCGGCGCCCTGATGCGCAACGCGTCGCTGAAATTCGTCTGCCGTGAAGTGAAGCTGGAAGTGACCAATGCCAACACCGCCTTCACCCGCGGTTATTCGCATGGCCAGATCGTCCGCTGCCCGGTTGCCCATCATGACGGCAATTTCTTCGCTGACGAAACGACTTTGGCCCGCATCGAAGGCGAAGGCCAGGTGGTTTTCCGCTATGCGGAGGGTACAAACCCGAACGGCGCGATGAATGACATCGCCGGTATCATCAGTGAAAAAGGCAATGTTCTCGGTATGATGCCGCATCCGGAGAACCTGATTGAGGCTGCCCATGGCGGCTCCGATGGCCGCGCCCTGTTTGCGGGCATTCTTGGGATTGCCGCCTGAGTAAAATTCTATACGCTTGAGCAATGCCGTTCCGGCCCGCCATGGGCCGGAACGGCACTCAAACGGAGGAATTGAGAATGAAACTGTATTCGCGGCCGCTCTCCCCCTACTCCTCGATTGTTCGTTGCATCGCCTACTACAAGAAGGCACCCATCAAGGTCGTAGCGCCGCCGCCGGGTTTTCCGATACCCGAAGAGTTCCGCAGCATTTCCCCGTTCAACCGTATTCCGGTGCTGATTACAGGCTCGGGCCTGACCATCATCGAAGCCACGGTTATCTCCGAATATCTCGAAGAACATTTTCCCGAACCGGTTCTGCTGCCGGCGGATTCGCGTGACCGCGCCGTGGTGCGCATGGCTGCCCGTATCGCCGAGCTGGAAATCCTCGTTCCCGTCATGGAACTTTTTGAGCTCGTTCACACCAAATCCAAGGACGATACGCGGATCACCAAGCTTTTTGCCCGGCTGGAAGCCGGTTTGCGTGAAATCGAACACCGCATGGGAGATGGCCCCTATGCGCTGGGCAAGCAGATGACCATGGCGGATGCCTGGCTGACGCCGATCCGCTTCCTGTTCAACCATTTCCGGGTGATGACGCGCCGCTCGCGCCTGCTCGAGCCATTTCCGAAATTCGATGCCTATGAGCAACTGATTGTTCAGGATCCGGTGCTATCGCTGGTCTGGTTCGAGATGACGGATGCCTTGAAAGTGTTCCTCGGGGAACTTGAGGCAAGCTGATCAACCGCCCTTGTATCATTGGAGATAGCTGGATGAAAATGCAGACGATTGGCGTTGCCATGATGACTTCGCTCGTGGCGCTCGCCGGATGCCAATCACCCAGCAAGCCGGGGCCTGGCTCTCTGGCCTTCGGTTCGGACAAGGCCGCCCTCGCTACCATGGAGAGGGTGGCCCTTGCCGCCAATAATTGCTGGTTCAAGTCGAAGGATTCGGCGTTCAAGCCCTACCATCTCGCGCCGGAGCTGAATTCCTATTCCGGCCGCCCGCGCATCCTGGTCGTCCCGGCGGGCAATCCCGGCGGCCGTCCGCTGCTGGTTGTTCACGCTGAAGGCAACCCGGCCAAGGTCGAGGCCTTCGGCCCGCTGATGGGACATTCCATGGGAAATCGCATTGAATCCGACATACGCCGCTGGGCAGCAGGGCAACCGTCCTGCACCGCGCGCGGCTGATAAATGGAAACGCAAGCCGGTGCGGTCACGCGCCGGCTTGAGGCATCACATCGACAGATAACGGTCGAGATCGGCTTCGACGTGATCGCGGGTCAAGGCAAGATCCTTGAGCCCTTCGTCGCTCAGCTTGCCGAGCTGAAGCCGCGTGCGCCGTTTCATCAGGGCGCTTTCCACCCAGCCGGCAAACTGTGACAGGAAGTCCGGCTGTGAAGCATAGGTCAGCCCCCGGATAGCGGGACGGTTAGGTTCTACAAAAGTCGTACCCATATGCGCCTCCCTGAAACGATTGAATATGCAATATATAGGTAAATCACAAAAGATTCATTCAATATTACTGAGGGCGGGTATCAGTAATTCTCATTGGCAGCGACGGCGGTTGCTTAATTCAAGAAGCAGTCGGCCATACCGGATGTTCAATCCCAGAAAAATCGCTTGGATTCCTGCCGTGCCTGCGCTGGCGATACACCGATATCCAGCAATTGCTCATCGCTGAGTTCGCTCAAATGCACGCGGCTGCGCCGTTTGGCGGTAGCATGCAACATCCAGCCCAGAATTTGACGCAGGACTACCGCCCTACTCCGGGACAATTTGGGCAAAGCAATACCGCGCGCATTGCTTACACCGGCGGATTTTCTTCTGATTGCACCAATTGTACTCATCATAACCATCCTATCAAGCCGAATTGACTCGAATTGTATCGCTAATTGTAATGGATTGACTCAATTGGAATCGCAATATACATAATTGTCACCATGACAAATTGGCTTCCGGAACTGAAACACGGCAAAGGCCCGCTTTATCTGCAGCTGGCGGAGCGGATTGAATCGGACATTGCCGGCGGCGTGCTTGCACCGGGCACGAAATTGCCTCCGCAGCGCAATCTCGCCTTCGATATCGGGGTGACAATCGGCACAGTCGGTCGGGCGTACAATCTCATCCGCGAGCGCGGTCTTGTCAGCGGCGAAGTGGGTCGGGGCACCTATGTCATTGACCACAAGGAGACGAAGCTGATCCAGCTTCCACCCGCCCAGCACTCCGAACCCTTCGGCGGTACGCGCAGCGCCGTCATTGCGCCCGGCAATATCCGGCTCGACAGCACGGCGGCAATCGACGTCGGGCAATCGGTTGTGATGGACCGCTTTCTGCGGGATATCACCCGGTCCTATCCCGGCGAAATCGCCAGCTATTCCCGCACCCTGCCCCCGTCATGGCAATTGGCGGGAAGCCGCTGGCTCGGGTCGGCGGAATGGCGGCCCGATGCCGCTTCGATTGTACCGACGCTCGGGGCGCATTCCGCCATTCTGGCGATCATTGCAGCGGTTACCACACCGGGTGACCGTATCGCCTTCGAGGATTTGACCTATTGTTCCGCCGCGCGCAGCGTCAATCTGATGGGGCGGCGCAGCATCATCATGAACACCGAGAACGGCAGCGCCACACCGGATGACTTTGAACGGCTCTGCGCCCAGCAGCACCCGAAACTCGTGTTTCTGATGCCGTCGCTGCAGAATCCGACGGCCACAACCCTCTCCGAGGAACACCGCCGCGCCGTTGTAGAGATTGCCCGGCGTTACAATGTCTGGATCATCGAGGACGAGATTTACGGATCGCTGCTCTGCCTTGATCACGTCAAGCTTGCCGAACTGGCGCCGGAGCGAACCTTCCACATTGGCGGCCTGTCGAAATCCGTTGCGGCGGGTGTGCGCGGTGGCTGGGTTGCCTGCCCGCCGCATCTGGCATCGCGCGTGCTGACGGCCCACAAGATGGTCACCGGCGGCATGCCGTTCCTCATGGCGGAACTCGGGGCGCAACTGGTTAATTCCGGCGAGGCCGACGCTATCCGGGTCAAGGTCCGGGAAGAAACCACCGAGCGGGAAGCACTGGCGCGATCGATCTTTGCCGGTTTCGATATCAACTCGCATCCCTATTCGCCGTTTATCTGGGTGAAACTGCCGGAACCATGGCTGTCGGCGACCTTCAAGAGCGCGGCGCTCAATGAGGGTGTCCTCATTGACGACGAGGACGAATTCAAGCCAGGCCGGACGGAAAAGACCTTCCACCGGGTGCGGTTTGGCTATTCGGTGCCTGCAACGCGCGGTGAAGTGGAAAACGGCCTGTCCATCCTGCGCCGTCTGATGGAAACCGACAATGCGAGCTATGACAGCTATTCGTGAGTGCTCTGAAGGCTATTGCGTAAGCATTGTGCGTGGTTCGACAAGCTCACCATGAGGGAGGGTCAGGATTGCAAGGAGTTATATTCTGCAACCTTTGCGATTGGCATTGCAGCCAAACCACTCCCCTCATGGTGAGCTTGTCGAACCACGTACCAAGCGCCATGCAAGGCTGATACGATTTACCATCTGACACCACCTGTTGACGAAACGCGGCAAGCGACAATTTTTCCGCGTTAGACGGTGTATTCCCCTCGCAAATTGCTCTAAGAGAACCCAAGAAAAGCGCAATGGAATTGGTATTACCGATGGTTCTCTCCAACACAATCCAGATCACGCCGGAACTCGTTGCTTCGCACGGGCTCAAGCCGGACGAATATCAACGCATTCTCGACCTGATCGGACGTGAACCCAGCTTTACCGAGCTCGGCATCTTCTCGGCCATGTGGAACGAGCATTGCTCCTACAAATCCTCGAAGAAATGGCTGCGTACCCTGCCGACAACCGGACCGCAGGTCATTCAGGGTCCCGGCGAAAACGCCGGTGTTGTCGATATCGGCGATGGCGACTGCGTTGTCTTCAAGATGGAGAGCCACAACCACCCGTCCTATATCGAGCCCTATCAGGGTGCGGCGACCGGTGTCGGCGGTATCCTGCGCGATGTGTTCACCATGGGTGCCCGGCCCATCGCGGCCATGAACGCGCTGCGCTTCGGCGCTCCATCGCACCCGAAGACGCGCCACCTCGTATCGGGCGTGGTCGAAGGCGTCGGCGGTTACGGCAATTCCTTCGGCGTTCCGACCGTGGGCGGTGAAGTCAATTTCGATGCCCGCTACAACGGCAACATCCTGGTCAACGCTTTTGCCGCCGGCCTTGCCAAGACCAATGCGATCTTCCTGTCCGAAGCCAAGGGCGTCGGCCTTCCCGTTGTCTATCTCGGTGCCAAGACCGGCCGCGATGGCGTTGGCGGTGCCACGATGGCATCGGCGGAATTCGATGAATCGATCGAAGAGAAGCGCCCGACCGTTCAGGTCGGCGATCCCTTCACGGAAAAATGCCTGCTCGAAGCCTCGCTGGAACTGATGGCATCGGGTGCCGTCATCGCCATTCAGGACATGGGCGCTGCGGGTCTCACCTGCTCCGCAGTGGAAATGGGCGCCAAGGGCAATCTCGGCATCCGGCTCAACCTCGATGACGTGCCGGTGCGCGAAGAGCGCATGACCGCCTATGAAATGATGCTGTCGGAAAGCCAGGAGCGCATGCTCATGGTTCTGCGCCCGGAAAAGGAAGCGGAAGCCGAGGCCATCTTCAAGAAGTGGGGCCTGGATTTCGCCATCGTCGGCTACACCACGGACGATCTGCGCTTCCGCGTCATCCATCAGGGTGAGGAAGTCGCCAATCTGCCGATCAAGGATCTTGGCGATCAGGCGCCCGAATATGACCGTCCATGGATGGAACCCGGCAAGCATGCACCGCTGCCCGCCGCCAGCGTTCCCGATGTCGACGATTACGCCGCCGCACTGCTGAAGCTGATCGGCTCACCCGACCTGTCGTCGCGCCGCTGGGTCTACGAACAGTACGACACGCTGATTCAGGGCAATTCGCTGCAGGTTCCCGGCGGCGATGCCGGTGTGGTGCGTGTCGAAGGTCACCGCAGCAAGGCGCTTGCCTTCTCCTCCGACGTCACCCCGCGCTACTGCGAAGCCGATCCCTATGAGGGCGGCAAGCAGGCTGTCGCCGAATGCTGGCGCAACCTGACGGCTGTCGGCGCTGAACCGCTCGCTGCCACCGACAATCTCAATTTCGGCAATCCGGAACGTCCTGAAATCATGGGACAGCTGGTCAAGGCCATTGGCGGCATCGGCGATGCCTGCCGCGCGCTTGCCTTCCCCATCGTTTCCGGCAACGTGTCGCTCTATAACGAAACCAACGGCCAGGCGATCCTGCCGACACCCACCATTGCCGGTGTCGGACTGATCCCTGACTGGTCCAAGACAGCCAAGATCGGCGGCATGCACGAGCGTGACGTGCTGATCCTCATCGGCGGCGACGGCACGCATCTCGGCCAGTCGGTCTACCTGCGCGACCTGCATGGCCGTGCCGACGGCCCGCCCCCGCCGGTCGACCTCAACATCGAGAAGCGCAACGGCAATTTTGTCCGCTCGGCCATCCGCAACGGCCAGATCACCGCCTGCCATGACCTGTCCGATGGCGGGCTTGGCATTGCGCTCGCCGAGATGTGCATGGCTGCGGCCAAGGGCGCCAAGGTCACCGTCGGTGAAGGCCCGGCACATGCCCTGCTTTTTGGTGAAGATCAGGCGCGTTATCTCATTGCCGTTGCGCCTGACATGGCCAACTTCGTCACGCTCAATGCCGAGGGGTCGGGCGTTCCGTTCCGCAAGCTGGGCACGGTCGGCGGCAGCACATTGACGATCGAGGGCCTCGCCTCCATATCAGTAGCAGACCTGACAAAAGCACACGAATCGTGGTTCCCTGACTACATGAGCGGTCAGGACGGCGAAGAAACACAGGCCGCATGATCCTGTCCCGATAAAGGACAGGCGAAAGTTTGGGAGACAGAACATGGCTATGGACGCGCGCGACATCGAGAAAATGATCAAGGACGCGATTCCTGACGCGCAGGTGACCATTCGCGATCTGGCAGGCGATGGTGATCACTATGCCGCGGAAGTCGTCGCCGAGAGTTTTCGCGGCAAGTCGCGCGTTCAGCAGCACCAGATGGTCTACGATGCGCTCAAGGGCAATATGGGGGGCGTCCTGCACGCCCTCGCCCTGCAGACCAGCGCCCCGGAATAATCACTTCGAATAATCACTTCTTTGCGAACACGGCGAGAATCGGCCCCACGGGGTCGATCCCGCCAATCAGGGTCTTGCGGTTATTGGCGACTGCCGAGATCGTACCGTCGAGAAAGAGCGCGTTGGCGCAATTCAGCCCGTCCCTGAACAGACGGGCGAAACTTCCCAGACTCACCGGCTCGATGGATATTGCCAGAATGACCGTGTTGGCGTCGCGAACGCCGACGGCGTTGCGGATCAGGCGTGATGTTCCGTTCGGCTCGAACCGCGGATGCACCTGCCCGTTGATGACCAGCATTGGCCCCGACTGGGTGGCTATGCGGACATCGGGCTTTGCGGCATCAAACGCCGCTGTTTCCAGAATCCCGGCGGAACCGTCCTTCCCGATGAAGAAAACCCCGTTCGGTTTCATGTAGAAATTGCCGTCGCCGTCATCGGTCTGCAGTTCCGATGTCTCCTTGCCATCCTCGACATAGAGGCCGACCGGAGAAAGGTCCTTTTCATACATGCCTGCATTCATCGCCAGGATCGGGCGTGTGTCCAGCAGACGGGATTCCATGAACGTCTTCAGCGATCCGTAGGGTTCGCCGTCGGTTCCCGTGCGCACCAGATCGATGCGATGCGAGCGCAGGTCGATCTCGCAGACGATGGAATCGACATCCTCGAAGGTCATCTTCCGGCAAATGTCGGGCAGATCGCCATCGGAGATATTGATCGGCGGGTTGGGGGCAGGCTTGGGCGGTGATACCGGGCGCATGAACCAGAAAATTCCTCCCAAAATTGCCAGAACGACGAAGCTGACCGCTATAATGATACGAGATGACACAGTGACCAGCCTTGTTTTGCCAGATTTGAAGCGCTATTTGTTTAAACGAGATCAATTTGGACCATTGATGACGATTCGTTGTCATTTGGTATGAAAGGTTGCCGAAATGAGCGGTATCAATGAATTTATCGACAATGAGGTCAAGAGCAACGACGTCGTCCTTTTCATGAAGGGAACGCCGGGCTTTCCGCAGTGCGGCTTTTCGGGCCAGGTCGTGCAAATTCTTGACTACATCGGCGTCGATTACAAAGGCGTGAATATTCTGACATCCAATGAACTGCGTCAGGGTATCAAGGATTATTCCAACTGGCCGACCATCCCGCAGCTTTATGTGAAGGGCGAATTCGTCGGCGGTTGTGATATCATCCGTGAAATGTTCCAGGCAGGCGAGCTACAAACCCTGCTCAGCGAAAAAGGCATCGCCACCAAGGCGGCCTGACTACGCAACAGTTTCAATCGGTTCCGGGGAAATCCGGAATCATTTTCTCAAGGCGTCGGCTATTCCGACGCCTTTGTCTTTGTTTTACAGGTCTCATAATGGATACCACCACACAAACGACAGCGCCGCGCCTGATGGGCATGGGCAAGGTCGAATTCATCGGAATGATGGCCATGCTCATGGCGATCAACGCGCTTGCCATCGACATCATGCTGCCCGGCTTGCAGCAGATCGGCGCAAGCCTTGGCGTAACGAATGAAAACCACCGGCAATACGTGATTTCAGCCTATCTGCTGGGCTTCTCGGTATCGCAGCTGTTCTATGGTCCGCTGTCCGATCGCTTCGGCCGCCGCAAGCCGCTTCTGTTCGGTCTGGTTGTCTACGTCATCGCCGCAGCCAGCGCGGCCTTCGTGCCAAGCTTTGCCTCCCTGCTCCTCTTCCGCCTGATCCAGGGTATCGGTTCGGCCGCCACCCGCGTCATCACCATTTCCATCGTCCGTGACGTCTATGGCGGGCGGCAGATGGCCGAAGTCATGTCGCTGATCATGATGGTGTTCATGATCGTACCGGTTATCGCACCGGGCACGGGTCAGGCCGTCATGCTGTTCGGCGACTGGCACCTAATCTTCATGTTCATGGCTGTCGTGGCGGCTGCTGTGACCGTCTGGATGTATTTCCGCCTGCCGGAAACCTTTGATCCCGCCGACCGGCGTCCATTTACGCTGGCATCGGTTGCGCAGGGCTTCAAGATCGTTCTGACCAACCGGGTGGCGCTTTGCTATACGCTGGCCAGCGCCTTCCTGTTCGGTTCGCTGTTCGGTTTCATCAACTCGGCCCAGCAGATCTATATCGGCATCTATGATCTCGGCATCTGGTTCCCGGTGGCGTTTTCATCCATCGCGATCATGATGGCGTTTTCGTCCTTCGTGAACTCGCGCTTTGTCGGCCGGTTCGGCATGCGCCGCCTGTCGCACGGTGCGCTGATGGGCTTCCTGACGATCAACACGGTCTGGCTGCTCTTGACCATATTCGGTCCGCATCCGACACCGTTCCCGATCTATCTCCTGCTCTTTGCCATGGCGATGTTCCAGTTCGGCTGGATCGGCTCCAACTTCAATGCGCTTGCCATGGAGCCGCTCGGCCACGTCGCCGGGACGGCGTCGTCAGTGCTTGGGTTTATGGGAACGGCAGGCGGCGGCGCCATCGGCGCCATCATCGGCCAGTCCTATGACGGGACAACCCTGCCGCTGGTCATGGGTTTCTTCGTTGTTTCGGTGATCGGCCTGATGTTCGTGCTGATTGCCGAGAAGGGCAAGCTCTTCCATCCCCACAATCCGCGGGTTTAGATCCGCGGATTATTCAGACCAAAGAGTCCGGCGCAAATCCTGCCAGTTCGCCTTGTCGGGCGCAATCAGCAGGCCGCCGTCCAGATGCCTTGGAAGATAGGCAGAACCATCGAAGCGGGCCGCATGGCCGCCCGCTTCCTGATGGATGAGAACACCGGCCAGATGATCCCACGGCATCAGCTTGTTGAAGACAGCGAAGTGCGCATTGCCCGAGGCGATCAGCCGGTATTCATGCGCGGCACAGCGGAAACCGAACGATGCCTTGCACTTGGCATGGTTGCGCGCCAGCATCGACCGCAGGGGATCGGCCAGGAACTGCCATGAAATCGCACCCAGCATCTCGTTGACCGCTGCTGGCGGCGCGACAGACACTTTCTGCCTGATATCAAAGGCCGAGCGGATGTGGCTGCCCGCCCCTTTGACGCCGATGATCCAGTCCTTGCCGACGGGATCGTGAATGATCCCGGCCACCGTCTCGCCATTGACCACGACCGCAAGCATCACGCCAAACAGCGGCACGCCGGTGGCAAAATTATAGGTGCCGTCGACGGGGTCGATGATGAAAGCCAGCGGCGCGTCCTTCAGCTTGCCGAGCAGCGATGCATCGAGTTCGCAGGCTTCCTCCCCCAGCACGAAGGCATCGGGATAACGCTCGCGCAGCCGCGCCGTGATCACCCGTTCGGCGCTGGTGTCGGCTTCGGTCACCAGATCAAGCGCCGAGGTCTTCTGCTTGATATCGCCGGTGCCGAGCTGGCGAAAGCGCGGCATGATTTCCTGAACCGCAACGGCGGCAAGCAGATCACTCAACCAATCGATGTCATTGTCATTAAACTGCACTGGCTTCGGCTCCGTGTGTGGCAAGACCGGCAAAGTCAAAGATGCTCCGGTCGAGAAGATGGCTCGGTCGCGTATTGGCAAGCGCGCGGATCATGATTTCCTTGCGGCCCGGCATGCGCTTTTCGATATCGCTCAGCATTGCCTTCATCATGTTGCGCTGCAGGCCGTCCTGACTACCGCAGAGATCGCAGGGGATGATCGGAAACTGCATCGCCGCGGCAAATTTTTCCAGGTCGTCCTCGGCGCAGTAGCTGAGCGGCCGCAGCACCATGACATCACCCTCGTCATTCAAAAGTTTCGGCGGCATCGCTGCCAGCCTGCCGCCATGGAAGAGGTTCATGAAGAAGGTTTCGAGAATATCCTCGCGGTGATGGCCGAGCACCAGCGCCGAACAGCCCTCTTCCCGCGCCACACGGTAGAGATGGCCGCGCCGCAGACGCGAACAAAGCGAGCAATAGGTCTGGTTTTCCTGCACCTTGTCCGTGACGATCGAATAGGTGTCCTTGTACTCGATGCGGTGTTCAATGCCGTTCTTTTCAAGGAATTCAGGCAGGATATGCTTGGGGAAATTCGGCTGTCCCTGATCGAGGTTGCAGGCCAGCAGTTCCACCGGCAGCAGGCCCCGCCATTTCAGATCGAGCAGCAATGCGAGGAGCCCGTACGAATCCTTGCCGCCGGAAAGCCCGATCAGCCAGCGTTCGCCGGGCTTGACCATGGCGAAATCGTCGATGGCCTGCCGCGTATTGCGCAACAGGCGCTTGCGCAGCTTGTTGAACTCGACGCTGGACGGCACCCCGAGAAACATCGGGTGGCAACCGGCGGCATCGGTCAATTCCTGATCGTGAATGGTCATCGTAACACCTCTGGCGCCTTCATTGCCTTGGCTTGAAGGCGAAGGCAAGGGATGATTGCGGCTCAATCACCCCCCTCTGGGTTGCCACCCATCTCCCCCACAAGGGGGGAGATCAGCCTTCATTGCTGTTTCAGTTAATCTTCAACGCTGAAAATGACGCGATATCCCCAATGCCGATGTGATCTCCCCCCTTGTGGGAGAGATGTCCGGCAGGACAGAGGGGGTGAAAACCACCCTAATGCCCGAACACCGACCAGCCCGTCCTTTGCGCCAGCAGTTCCAGTGCAGCCGAACCAAGCAGCGAATTGCCGTTCTCGTTCAGCCCCGGCGACCAGACGGCAATCGATGCTTTGCCCGGCGCAATGGCGAGAATTCCGCCGCCAACGCCGCTCTTGCCGGGCAGGCCGACGCGATAGGCGAAATCGCCCGAGCCGTCATAGTGCCCGCACATCAGCATCAGCGCATTGATGCGGCGTGCCCGGCCGGATGACACCACACTGCCGCCGCTCAGCGGATTGCGGCCAGCCGAGGCCAGATACAGCCCCGCATGGGCCAGTTGCCGGCAGGACATGGCGATGGCGCAGTGATGGAAGTAGACGCCAAGCACGTGTTCGGCCGGATGGTTGAGATTGCCGAAGGAGCGCATGAAATTGGCCAGCGCCACATTGCGGTAACCCGTATTGGTCTCCGACCGCGCGACATCGTGATCGATGGCGATGGTCTCGTCATCGGCGAGATAGCGGATGAACTGGACGATTTCACCGATTGCCTCCTTCGGCAGGTGTCCGGCCAGGACGACATCGGCCACGGCGATCGCCCCGGCATTGATGAACGGATTGCGCGGCTTGCCCTTCTCCTGCTCCAGCTGGACGATGGAATTGAAGGCATTGCCCGAGGGCTCGCGGCCAACGCGCTTCCACAACCCGTCGCCGATCTTGCCGAGCGCCAGCGTCAGCGTGAACACCTTGGAAATACTCTGGATGGAAAAGGACGTATCCGCATCGCCTGCTGTATGCACCTGACCATCGACGGTGCACAGGGCCAGCCCGAACTGTTTCGGATCGACCGTGGCCAGTTCCGGAATATAATCCGCCAGCTTGCCCTCGCCGATGCGGCTGGCAAGATCCTGGTAGACACTGTCGACGACATCCTGAAGATCGGTCATGCGCGCTCCGGCAAGGGATAAGACAAAAAAAGCCGCCCGGATTTCTCGGGGCGGCTTTTCTTAAACTCAGAACTGATTAACGCGAATAGAATTCGACAACCAGGTTCGGTTCCATCTGTACGGCGTATGGCACATCGGAGAAGGCCGGAACGCGGGTGTACTTGGCAACCATCTTGTTGTGATCAACTTCGAGATATTCAGGAACGTCACGCTCAGCAAGCTGAACGGCTTCCAGAACGATCACGAGCTGCTTCGACTTTTCGCGCACTTCAATCACGTCACCTGCCTTGCAGATGTAGGACTGGATGTTGACGCGGCGGCCGTTGACGTTGACGTGGCCGTGGTTGACGAACTGGCGCGCAGCGAAGATCGTCGGAACGAACTTGGCGCGGTACACCACTGCATCCAGGCGCGACTCGAGCAGGCCGATCAGCTGTTCGCCGGTATCGCCCTTGCGGCGGGCGGCTTCTTCGTAGGTCTTGCGGAACTGCTTTTCCGAGATGTCGCCGTAGAAGCCCTTGAGCTTCTGCTTGGCGCGCAGCTGTACGCCGAAATCGGAAAGCTTGCTCTTGCGGCGCTGGCCGTGCTGGCCGGGACCATATTCACGACGGTTAACCGGGGACTTCGGACGGCCCCAGATGTTTTCGCCCATACGGCGATCAATTTTATACTTGGACGATTCGCGCTTGCTCATCGCATTTCCTTTCAACCAAACACAAATCGAAGCTTGCGCCCCGATTCAAGGAAACGCGCCCTCCTCTGCCTCCTGTTTTTGAAGACTGACAGAATGATTCACGCACGCTTTGCGAAATCACTCACGGGACACGTCAAATGAAACGCAGAGCTGTTAAGCCCTGCGCTGGGGTGGCTTCTAGTGTGAAGGTTTCGCGATGTCAAGCGAGACGGCGCATTTCACGGGTTTATAAAGTTTGAAACCGATCCGGCGCATCAGACGTTAGGCTAGACGCTTAACAGGAGTGGAGCCGGAAATGACCCTATCCTTACAGCAGTCGCGCTGCTCGACATTGATCCTTTTATCCCTCATCGCATGTTTTGCAACAACGGCTTTGCTCGGCACGGCTGACATTGCCGATGCGCGCCAGCGGCGGCATCACAATGCGACCAGCCGGCCCGCGCTACCCGTTGTACCACCGGTCCCGCAAAGCAAACCGGGCAGCGAACCTGCGCAAGAAACGCCCAAACCGGAAGAAAAACCCGAGGTAAAACCGGCGGAACAGTTCGGCCCGGATCGTCCGGCGGATGCCAAGGCTGATTCAAAGCCGGATGACGAGGACACGGCGGAGAAAGCCGATCCCGCAACATCTCCCGACCGGGTATACCAGAATGCCTGTCCCGCGCTGATGAACGGCGATGTCCAGGGCGAAATCGTCCCGCCGCTTGCCGAAGGCACCTGCGGCGAACGCTCGCCGCTCAGGATCACCGCCATCGGCAAGGACAATCCTGTAAAGTTTGCCGCGCCCATCACCACCAACTGCACCATGGCCGGAACGCTCGCCGGCTGGATCGGCGATGTGGAGAAAGCCGCGCAGGCATCCTTCGGCGCGGGGATCGCAAGCATTGCAACCGGTTCCGACTACCAGTGCCGCAAGGTCAACAACGGCAATAAGGGCCGCGTATCGGAACACGCTTTTGCCAATGCGCTCGATATCGTGTCATTCAAGTTCACCAACGGCAAAACCACGGAACTCGGCTCCGGCTGGAAAGGCACGCCGGAGGAGCAGGACTTCTGGCGCTCGATCCACAAGACGAGTTGCGAGCGGTTCATGACCGTGATCGGACCGGAGGGTGACGCCGCGCATCAGGGCAATCTGCATCTTGATCTCGGCTGCCACGGCAAGGCATGCAAGGCGCGCATCTGCCAGTAGAGGCGGGAGGGTTTGGGGATGGCAATCTGCAAAAATACTATGCGTGGTTCGACAAGCTCACCATGAGGGAAAGAGTGCGTTGCAACGCCAATCGCGAACATTGCAGAAATAACTCCCTGCAATCCACACTCTCCCTCATGGTGAGCTTGTCGAACCACGCACGGGTTTAACTGCCCCTCTAGCTCTGCTGCGCCTCGTCGAAAACCGTGCGGGCTTGCCGCAAATGATCACGATTTTTCACCGCCCAGTCGCCCAGCGCACCGATGGGAACGGCAATCGAATGGCCGATCGGGGTCAGCGCATAGGTGACCTCCGGCGGCGACGTCGGCTTGACGGTGCGCAATACCAGACCGTCACGCTCCAGCGAACGCAGCGTGACCGTCAGCATGCGCTGCGAAATCCCCTCTACCATGCGGCGCAGCACATTGAAGCGGCGCGGACCGTCCTGAAGATTGATGATCACCAGAAGGCTCCAGCTGTCGCCGACAATGTCGAGCACTTCCCGCATCGGACATCTGCCTGCACTGTCGGCGACCATCGCGGCCGAGGTTGACAGCAGAGGCACATCGCCATCGGGTTTCGCATGTATACTCATCGGATAAAATCTCCAGTGTCTCCAGGCAGGTTACTTCCGTGTTCCCTGAAACGGAAAAAGTGCGTTCTTCACAGGAAGCAACTTCTAGCATAGATGGTTATCAATAGTAACCAGAAAACAAACCGTACCCAAGCACCCAGGAGATCAAAATGAAAATCGCACTGATCGGCGCCACCGGCTTCATTGGCAAGGAACTTCTGCCGGAAGCTGTCTCGCGCGGCCATAGCGTGACAGCGCTCGTTCGCAATGCCGACAAGGTTGAGAAGCGCGAGGGCGTCAAGGCCGTCAAGGCGGATGTGCTCGATGTCGCTGACCTCACTGAAAAGCTGAAGGGCCACGACATCGTACTCTCGGCCTACAATCCGGGCTGGGGCGAGCCTGATATTCAGGCCATTCATATCAAGGCGAGCAAGGCAATCACCGAAGCCGCCAAGCAGGCGGGCGTCAAGCGCCTGATCGTCGTTGGCGGCGCTGGCAGCCTGTTGAATCAGGAAGGCAAGCAATTTGTCGATGGCCCTGATTTTCCTGCCGAATATCGTGAAGGCGCCCTCGGTGCCCGGCAGGCCCTGAACGACCTGAAGACGGAAAACGGTCTGGACTGGAGCTTTGTCTCTCCGCCATTCGCTCTCGTGCCCGGCCCACGCACCGGCGCCTACCGGCTTGGCAAGGACAATCCCGTAGTCAACGCCGAAGGCCACAGCACCGTCAGCGTGGCTGACCTTGCCGTCGCCATTCTCGATGAAGCCGGGACGCCAAAACACGTCAGGCAGCGTTTCACCGTCGGATACTGATATCGATTGCACGATCATGGTGCGTGGTTCGACAAGCTCACCATGAGGGAGGTGATTTGGCTGGAATGACAATCATGAACGTTGCAGAATCTGGCTCCCTGCAATCCTCCCACTCCCTCATGGTGAGCTTGTCGAACCACGCACCGTAACATTATGCAGACCGCCCCATCCGGGGCGGTTTCCTTTTGGTGCCTCGGCAACCCCAATGTGCGTTCTTCACAAGCAACCGGGCTGTGCTTACCTAAGCAGCAACACAAGACATGAAGGTGAAGATCATGGAACTCGGCATCTATACATTTGCGGGCATGAGCCCTGACCCGACGAGCGGCGTTGCCATCGATGCGCACCAGCGCATGCAGAACCTGCTGGAAGAGATGGAGCTGGCGGATCAGGTTGGCCTCGACGTGTTCGGCATCGGCGAGCATCACCGCCCGGATTTCGTCATTTCCACGCCGGCCGTGGTTCTGGCGGCGGGTGCTGCACGCACCAGGAATATCCGGCTGACCAGCGCCGTGACCGTCTTGAGCTCGGAAGACCCCGTTCGCGTGTTCCAGGAATATGCGACGCTCGACCTGATCTCCTCGGGCCGTGCGGAAATCATGGCGGGGCGCGGCTCGTTCATCGAGTCCTTCCCCCTGTTCGGCTATGACCTCAACGACTACGACGATCTGTTCACGGAAAAGCTCGATCTCCTGTTGAAACTGCGCGCCAGCGAACGCGTGACCTGGAAAGGCAATCTGCGTGCGCCGATCAGCAATCTCGGCGTTTATCCGCGCCCGCTGCAGAACCCGCTGCCCGTATGGATTGCCGTTGGCGGCACCCCTGCTTCGGTCATCCGTGCGGGCACGCTCGGCCTGCCGCTCGCCATTGCCATCATCGGCGGCGAACCGCATCGCTTTGCTCCGCTGGTCGATCTCTACCGTGAAGCCGGGGCTAAGGCCGGTCATGCGCAGGAGACGCTGAAGGTCAGCATCAACTCGCATGGCTACGTCGCCGAGACATCGCAGACCGCAGCGGATGGCTACTGGCCGTCCTATGAGGTGGTGATGAACAAGATCGGCCGCGAACGCGGCTGGCCGCCAAGCAACCGGGCGCAGTTCGAAGCAGGCCGCACGCCGCGCGGTGCCCTTCTGGTCGGCTCGCCGCAGGAGGTCATCGACAAGATCATGCTGCAGCACAGCTACTTCAAGCATGATCGCTTCCTGCTGCAGATCGATCTGGGCAGCCTGCCGCACAGGAACACGCTGAAGGCCATCGAGCTGTTCGGAACAAAGGTTGCCCCGGCCATCCGCAAGGAGCTTGGCCAGCCCGTGAAGGCGGAAGAAACGGCATTGGCTTAGAGCCAATGACGGCGGGGCTTCCGGTCCCGCCGTTCACTGAAAATCAAGCCATGGCGAGCCCGAAACCCTGCATCAGGCGCCGGGTGGAAAAGTCGGGATTGCCCGAGGTGAACACGGCGATGTCGTCGCCATGCTCCGGTTCGCTGCCCGCACCGTTCGGCTTGAGCAGCGACAAGGCGCGGCGGGCGATCGCTTCGGCCGGATCGAGCCAATCCACCGGCCACGGCGCAAGGCGGCGGAACACATTGGCCAGAAACGGATAATGCGTGCAGGCCAGAACGACGATATCGGTGCGCTTGCCATCCATTTCGACAAAGCATGGCGCGATTTCCGCCTCTATCGCCGCATCGTCGAGATGATCGCCGCGGATATGCGCTTCCGCCATGCGCGCCAGGTTCTGGCTGCCGACGAGCCGCACATGGCATTTCGTGGCAAACGACTGGATGAGATCGCGCGTATAGGCGCGCTTGACGGTGCCCGGCGTTGCCAGAACGGTGATGAGGCCGGACGAGGTGCGCTCTGCCGCCGGTTTGATGGCGGGAACAGTGCCGACAAAAGGCACCGCCGGAAAGGCCCGGCGCAGATCATCCAGCACCAGCGTCGACGCCGTATTGCAGGGAATGATCACGATCTCCGGATCGTATGTGGCAATGAAGCCCTCGAACAGGCCGAGAATGCGGGCGCGCAGCGGCTCTTCATCCCAGTCGCCATAGGGGAAACCGGCATCGTCGGCGATATAGACAAAGCGCCGGTCCGGGATGAGCACCCGCGCCTCGCGCAGGACGGTCAAGCCGCCAATGCCGCTGTCAAACGCAATGATCGGCCGGTCCGCTGTGTCATTCATCGCCTGGTATGTCCTCGCGCCCCGCTGGCTTGGCGGCCGTTTTCCTGGCCGCCGGTTTTTCCCGCTTGCGCCCTTCCGGTGCACCGGAGCCGCGCGGCGTCTTCGGGCTGAAATAATCCAGCGAGACAACGACACCGCGCAGGAGCCTCAGTTCCGAGTCGGAAAAACCGGCACGGGTCAAAACGCCGCGCAGATTGTTGACCATGATTTCCTTGCGGGCCATGGGCCGGAAATAGCCGCGCGCCTGCAGCGCGTCTTCCAGATGGTTGAAAAAGCCCTGCAGCTGTTCCTTTGGCGCGGGCTCGAGTTCTGGACCGCGGAAAGCCGTGTCCGTTTCCTTCTCCAACCCTGACTTCATCCACTCATAGGACATGAGCAAAACCGCCTGTGCGATGTTCAGCGACGAAAATGCCGGGTTGACCGGAAATGTCACCAGCTCATCGGCGAGGCTGACTTCGTCATTATTGAGGCCGAAGCGCTCACGCCCGAAAAGAATCCCGGTTTTCTCGCCCCGGTTGAAGCGCTGGCGCAGTGTCTGCCCCGCCTCGACGGGTCCGCGCACCTGCTTGAAGGCATCGCGTTCCCGCGCCGTCGTCGCGTAGACGAAATGCAGATCCTCGATAGCCGACGGCAGATCGTCATAGACCTTCGCCCCGTCGATGATGTGGTCGGCACGGCTTGCGGCGGAGCGTGCCTTGTCGTTGGGAAACTCCTCGCGCGGCTTGACGAGGCGCAGTTCCGCCAGCCCGAAATTGGCCATGGCCCGCGCCACCATGCCGATATTCTCCGGCAATTGCGGCTCGACCAGGATGATCGCCGGCCCTTCGGCAATGAGTGTGCGCTGTCTGTCTGTACCTGCCATGATCAATCCATTGTGAATGCCGCCCTCATACAACGCGTTTTTTCAGCGGGCAATCGTGCATCGGGCCTGTGCCCGGCTCATATTCCGCCAAGATTGCGATTAAACACTTAAAGCCAGTCTTTGCGTTCTGGTTTGCGAGTGCTATAGGGGCGCGAACCCTCAATGAAAACCGATGCTGGCATTCCCAGACCAGTAATAAAGAGGCTGACTATTCATGGCAAAGATCAAGGTTGCAAACCCGGTCGTCGAACTTGACGGCGACGAGATGACCCGCATCATCTGGCAGTATATCAAAGACAAGCTGATCCATCCCTATCTCGACATCGACCTGAAATATTACGATCTGGGCATCGAACATCGCGATGCGACCGACGATCAGGTGACCATCGATGCGGCCAATGCAATCAAGCAGTATGGCGTCGGCGTCAAGTGCGCCACCATCACCCCGGACGAGCAGCGCGTTGAGGAATTCGGCCTGAAGAAGATGTGGAAGTCGCCCAACGGCACGATCCGCAACATTCTCGGCGGCGTTATCTTCCGCGAACCGATCATTGCCAAGAACGTTCCCCGTCTGGTTCCCGGCTGGACCCAGCCGATCATCGTCGGCCGCCATGCCTTCGGCGATCAGTACCGCGCCACCGATTTCCGGTTCCCCGGCAAGGGCAAGCTGTCGATCAAGTTTGTCGGCGAAGACGGCAAGACCATCGAACACGATGTCTATGATGCGCCAAGCGCCGGCGTTGCCATGGCCATGTACAATCTGGATGATTCCATCCGCGACTTTGCCCGCGCCTCGCTGAACTATGCCTATAACCGCGGCGTCCCCTGCTATCTCTCGACCAAGAACACCATCCTCAAGGCCTATGACGGCCGCTTCAAGGACATTTTCCAGGATGTGTTCGACGCCGAGTTCAAGGACAAGTTCGCCGAGAAGAAGATCACCTATGAGCATCGCCTGATCGATGACATGGTTGCCTCGGCGCTGAAGTGGTCCGGCGGCTATGTCTGGGCCTGCAAGAACTATGACGGCGACGTGCAGTCCGACATCGTGGCACAGGGCTTTGGCTCGCTCGGCCTGATGACCTCCGTGCTGATGACACCGGATGGCCAGACGGTGGAAGCGGAAGCCGCCCACGGCACCGTGACACGCCACTACCGCCAGCACCAGAAGGGCGAGGAAACCTCGACCAACTCCATCGCCTCGATCTTCGCCTGGACGCGTGGCCTTGCCCACCGCGCCAAGCTCGACGGCAATACCGAACTCGACCGCTTTGCCAACACGCTGGAAAAAGTCTGCGTCGATACGGTTGAATCCGGTTACATGACCAAGGATCTGGCGCTGCTGATCGGTCCGGACCAGCCTTGGCTGTCCACCACGGGTTTCCTCGACAAGATCGACGAGAACCTGCGCAAGGCCATGGCTGTCTGATCTGGGGCTGCCTGATCAGGCATCGCCATCGAACAACACAAGCCCCGGTTCGCCGGGGCTTTTCTTTGATCGCCTGGCCTTCCCCGCGGGGCTTCCCGGCCTCGATTCCTGGCCGATCATTTCCCCGGCAGCTTTCCCGGCGGGGCCCTCTCCTGCGGTTTGCCGATCCGGCAGCCCTTGTCACGGGCCCTCCGGCTTGCCAGATTCCTCATCCGATCATCCGATCATCCGATCATCCGATCATCCGGTTATCCCGCAATTTCTTTCACCGGTATCCTGATCAGCCGGCCTCCTTATCTCCCCAGCCCTCGCCGCCCATCCGCCGAAATCGCCTTCTGTTTACTGCCCCAAGCGATACCGCAAGCCGAGATTTACGCAGCACTAGACGTCGTCAATATTCGCGTCCTCTTCGGCAGGCGCCTGCGCTTTTGCCGGTGGCGCCTTGTTTGCGGCCGTGGGCGGCAGCTTCATGCTCGATTTGAGATCCAATACCCGGCGGAAGGCATGGGCCGGAATCCTGCCGACAATTTTCCCGGCCTTGCCCGCCAGTTCGAAGTCGAGCCCCTTGGTGGCGGCGGCAACAAAATCGGCCTCATCCATGGCCACCACGCCGGTTTCCTCGCGTGTGGGCAGGCAAGGCCGAAAGAAACAGGCCGCCCGTCTGCTCACTCCCTTTTCGAACCGCATCTGCCGGCCATAGCTCCAGGCCTGGGAGAGGTGACTTTTGCCCTGGCCGGTATAAAGCGTCTTGAAGCCATATCCCACGGTGGTCGAATAGTAGGGCTGCGCGTTCAGCGACATGAACAGATCCAAATAGGCCAGGACATCCGGCCCGAAGGCCGTATCGCTGCGCATATGAACATCCTTGACGACCCTCGAGGTCTGGCAGGAAACAAGCAGCACCGCGGCGAACAGAAGAGCCAATATTGTCTTCACGACAGTTCTCGAAATGAATTGCTAAAAACAGTTTTTGAAAATGCGAAACAAAATTGCGACGTAGCAAAAATACCGGAAAATCAATCTCTTGCCCACCCAGCAATTAGTATGAGCGGGTGGCATTTCCGGCCGCATGACGCTGCGGCCGGAAATACGATGCCTGGTGTCAGCCGGCGAGCGCGTCGCGCACGGCAGCCACGGCTGCCTCGGCCTTGGAGCCATCGGGACCGCCGGCCTGCGCCATATCGGGACGGCCGCCGCCGCCGGCGCCGCCGAGCGCGGCGGACGCGATCTTGACCAGATCGACGGCGCTGAACGTGCCGACGAGATCGTCGGTGACGCCGACGACCGCGCTGGCCTTGCCGTCTTCCGAAACGCCGATGAACGTCACGATGCCGGAGCCGACGGTCTTCTTGGCATCGTCGGCCAGCGGCTTCAGGTCACGCGGATTGACGCCGGTGACCACCTTGCCGATGAAGCCGACACCATTGACCGTTTCGGACTGCGCGGCGCCATTGCCGGAGCCGCCAAGCGCCAATTGCTTGCGCGCCTCGGTGAGTTCGCGTTCCAGTTTGCGGCGCTCATCCAGCAGCGCCGTCACGCGCGCCAGCGCGTCGGCGGGCGTGGACTTCAACGCACCGGCAATCGCCTTGACCCGGTCGTCCTGTTCTTCGAGGTAGCGGCGCGCGGCTTCGCCGGTCAGCGCCTCCATGCGGCGCACGCCCGCCGCCACGGCGCTTTCCGAGACAATGCGGATCAGGCCGATATCGCCGGTGGCGCGCACATGCGTGCCGCCGCACAATTCCGTCGAATAGCTCTTGCCCGATTTCTCGCCATGCAGCGCCGTTCCCATGGAAACCACGCGCACTTCATCGCCATACTTCTCACCGAACAGCGCCATGGCGCCTTCCGCGATGGCATCGTCGACCGCCATCAGGCGGGTGCTGACCGGTGCGTTCTGCAGGACGATTTCGTTGGCGAGGTCTTCGATGACGGCCAGTTCCTTGTCCGAAATCGGCTTCGGATGGGAAAAATCGAAACGCAGCCGGTCCGGCGCAACGAGCGAGCCCTTCTGCGCGACATGGGTGCCAAGGGTTTCGCGCAGCGCCTCATGCAGCAGGTGCGTCGCCGAATGGTTGGAGCGGATACGCGTGCGGCGCCCGCTGTCGACCGTCAGCTCCACCGGGACATCCAGCTTTACCGTGCCCTTGAGCACCTTGCCCAGATGCACGAACACGCCGTCATTCTTCTTCTGCGTGTCGGTGACAACAACGGTGAAGCCGTCACCGGAGATGATGCCGGTATCGCCCTGCTGGCCGCCGGACTCGGCATAGAACGGCGTCTGGTTGACCACGAGGGCAATGGCCTCGCCTTCCCCGGCGCTGTCCACCTGCGCACCGTCCTGCACCAGCGCGGTGATGACGCCTTCGGCCTTTTCCGTCTCGTAGCCGAGAAATTCGGTGGCGCCGACCCTGTCGCGCACCGCGAACCAGACCGTTTCGGTCGCTGCATCGCCGGAACCGGACCAATGGGCGCGGGCTTCCGCCTTCTGCCGCTCCATGGCTGCCGCAAAGGCATCGGTATCGACAGCGATACCGCGCTGGCGCAGCGCATCCTGGGTGAGATCCAGCGGGAAACCGAAGGTGTCATAGAGCTTGAACGCGGTTTCGCCATCGAGACGATCGCCTTCGCCAAGACCTTCCGTGGCATCGCTCAGCAGGCCAAGGCCGCGGTCCAGTGTCTTGCGGAAGCGGGTTTCCTCGAGCTTCAGCGTTTCGGAAATCAGCGACTCCGCACGGATCAGTTCCGGATAGGCCTGGCCCATCTCGCGGATCAGGGCCGGCAGCAGGCGCCACATCAGCGGCTCCTTGGCACCCAGCAGCTGCGCATGGCGCATGGCGCGGCGCATGATGCGGCGCAGCACGTAGCCGCGGCCCTCATTCGATGGCAGCACGCCATCGGCAATCAGGAAGCTCGACGAGCGCAGGTGATCGGCGATCACCCGGTGGCTGGCGCGGAATTTTCCTTCCGCCTTGATGCCGGTCGCATCTTCCGACGCGCGGATAAGCGCCCGGAACAGGTCGATATCGTAATTGTCATGTTCGCCCTGCAGCACAGCAGCCAGGCGCTCCAGCCCCATGCCGGTATCGATCGACGGGCGCGGCAACTCGATGCGCTGTTCCTTGGTGATCTGCTCGAACTGCATGAAGACGAGGTTCCAGATCTCGATGAAGCGGTCGCCATCCTCGTTGGCGCTGCCGGGAGGGCCGCCCCAGATGTCTTCGCCATGGTCATAGAAAATTTCCGAGCACGGGCCGCATGGGCCGGTATCACCCATCGCCCAGAAATTGTCGCTGGTGGCGATGCGGATGATGCGGTCATCGGACAGACCGGCAATCTTCTTCCAGAATCCGGCAGCCGCATCGTCCGTGTGGTAGACGGTGACGAGCAGCTTGTTCCTGTCGAGGCCATATTCCTTGGTGATCAGGTTCCAGGCCAGGCTGATCGCTTCTTCCTTGAAGTAATCGCCAAAGGAGAAATTGCCGAGCATTTCAAAAAACGTATGGTGCCGGGCGGTATAGCCGACATTGTCCAGGTCATTGTGCTTGCCGCCGGCGCGCACGCATTTCTGCGATGTCGTGGCGCGGCTGTAGGGCCGCTGCTCCAGACCGGTGAAAACGTTCTTGAACTGCACCATGCCGGCATTGGTGAACATCAGCGTCGGGTCGTTGCGCGGCACCAGCGGGCTCGACGCCACGATCTCATGGCCGTTCTTCTTGAAATAGTTCAGAAATGTCGACCGGATTTCGTTGACGCCACTCATGTGCATTGCCTTCTGACTTGTCTCTAACCAAAGCGAAATAGCCCCTTTCTGCAACAAAGGGCGGAACGCAACGCTTGTAGCGATGCGACCGCGGCCTGTCCAGAAAATCCCTGTGATAATAGGCTCCGCTTATGAACAGCACAGTCTTCGAAAGCGTGCACTCTCCCTCATGCTGAGCTTGTCGAAGCACGCAGAGCGGTTGTGCGTGCTTCGACAAGCTCAGCATGAGGGAAGTTAGCCCCAATATGAAAGACGGTCTTACCGCGTGAGAGCATTTTAAAGAAAAACCCGCATCCGGCGGCCGGATGCGGGTTTGAATTGCAGACCGGAACGGTCCGTCCTGGGAGATCAGCCTTCGGCGGCCTCGGGTCCGTCATTGTCCTCGACATCGTCCGGGCCCTTGTCCAGCATCTGCTCGGCAATCAGACCGGCATTCTGGCGCAGGACCAGCTCAATCTCATTGGCAACTTCGGGATTGTCCTTGAGGAAGAGTTTTGCATTGTCGCGGCCCTGCCCCAGACGCTGGGAATTGTAGGAGAACCACGAACCCGACTTTTCAACGATACCCGCCTTGACGCCGAGATCGACCAGTTCACCGGTCTTGGATACGCCTTCGCCATACATGATGTCGAATTCGACCTGCTTGAAGGGGGGCGCAAGCTTGTTCTTGACCACCTTGACGCGGGTCTGGTTGCCGACCACCTCGTCACGTTCCTTCAGCGCACCAATGCGGCGGATATCGAGACGCACCGAAGCATAGAATTTCAGCGCATTGCCGCCCGTCGTGGTTTCAGGCGAACCGAACATCACGCCGATCTTCATGCGGATCTGGTTGATGAAGATGACCATGCAGTTGGAGCGGGAAATGGATGCGGTCAGCTTGCGCAGCGCCTGGCTCATCAGGCGGGCCTGCAGGCCGGGGAGAGAATCGCCCATCTCGCCTTCGATTTCCGCACGCGGGGTCAAGGCGGCAACGGAATCGACCACCAGAACATCGATCGCACCGGAACGCACCAGCGTATCGGTGATCTCCAGCGCCTGCTCGCCGGTATCGGGCTGCGAGATCAGAAGGTTCTCCAGATCCACGCCCAGCTTGCGGGCATAGACCGGATCCAGCGCATGCTCGGCGTCGACAAAGGCGCAGATGCCGCCCTTCTTCTGGGCTTCGGCAATCGTATGCAGCGCCAGGGTTGTCTTACCGGAGCTTTCCGGCCCGTAAATCTCGACAATGCGGCCTTTCGGCAGACCGCCAACGCCAAGGGCTATATCCAGGGAAAGCGAGCCGGTCGACACCGTCTCGATTTCCACCACCTGCTCATTGCGTCCAAGCCGCATGATCGAACCCTTACCAAAGGCTCTCTCGATCTGTGACAATGCCGCATCCAGCGCTTTCGTTTTATCCACCGAATTACCCTCAACTAACCGCAAAGAATTTTGAGCCATGTTACACTACCCCTGTGCTATCCATGAAGCCCGGATGCTCCGGCCTTTGAAGATATTTGTATCTGTTTTGTTCTCATTTGGCAATATGCACAAACCATTGAAAAACAACAATAACACAAAAATGTTCTTAAAATGTTCCGCAATTGACCCGCCTGCGCTTGTCCACATGTTCCTCGTGCCTGGACAGCGGGAACGGGAAAACGGCGGCCGCCAGATTCGAATCGTTGCGGCGATTGCGTCAGGGCCGCAGGCCATCTAGAGAAGAAAAAGACCAAGTGTCTTGCAACCGATCATTTTGTTCAGCAAAAGCCACCAATCATGACTCAGGATTACACACCGCTGCTGTTTGCTGTCGGCGGCGCCCATATGGACCGGCGCGGCCAGAGCAGCGTTCCCTTCATTCCCGGCGCGTCCAACCCCGGCATCATGCGCGAAGAGCCCGGTGGCGGCGTGTTCAATGCATTGCGCCTTGCCGTGCGGCGCGGCGTGCGGGCTGAAATGCTGTCGGTGCGCGGCGGCGACCGGGTTGGCGATGTCATCGGCGCCGCCTTCGAGGCCGCCGGAATCAAGGACAGTTCCGCCGTGTTCATCGACCGGGCAACCCCGAGCTATACGGCGATCCTCGATGAACAGGGCGATGTGGTTGCGGCCATCGCCGACATGGCGCTGTATGAAATTGCCCTGCCCCGGCAGCTCAGGCGGCGCAAGGTGCGCGATTCCATCGATGCCGCCGATGCGGTTTTCGGCGATGCCAATCTGCCGTCGGAAGCGTTGCAGAAACTGGCCGAGCTTGCCGGCGGCAAACCGCTCTATGCGCTGGCGATTTCCCCGGCCAAGGCAGTGCGGTTGCGGCCGGTTCTCGGCGATCTCGCTTGCCTGTTCCTCAACCGGCGTGAAGCCTTTGCGCTGACGGGACTGGGCGCCGATGCCAGCCTGCCCGATCTGCACCGCGCCCTGACGGCAGAGGGTCTGCACACTGCCGTTGTCAGCAATGGCGGGCAGGCTGCGCTGGTCTATTCCAGCGGCGGTGCATTCTCCCTGCTTCCGCCCGCGCTGACCGGTATTGCCGATGTGACCGGCGCGGGCGATGCGCTGGCCGGCGGCACCATATCGGCGCTGATGCGCGGCCTTCCCCTCGCGCAAGCCGTGCGCGAAGGCTTTGCCGCCTCGGCGCTGACACTGCAAACCCATTCGGCAACGCCGATCTTCACATCCAGGATTTTCGACGCGGCCCTCGCGACCATACCGGAGGCCATCCCGCTCGCATGAGCCAACGGCCTGATACGACAAAGGAAAGAACCATGACCACAACAGCCCTCAACCCGTTCACCGACATTGCACCGGAGGTGCAGAAAGCACTTGCCGCCGGGCAGCCGTTGGTGGCGCTGGAAAGCACGATCATCACCCACGGCATGCCCTACCCGGACAACAGCCGCATGGCCGCCGATGTCGAGACGATCATCCGCGATGGCGGTGCTGTCCCGGCGACCATCGCCATTATCGATGGCCGCCTGAAGATCGGCATTTCGGCCGAGGAACGCGAGGCGCTGGCGCAGGTCAAGGGCGCCATGAAGCTGTCGCGCGCCGATCTGGCGTTTGCGCTGTCGGAAGGCCGCACCGGCGGCACCACCGTTGCCGCCACCATGCTGGCCGCACACATGGCCGGCATCAAGGTGTTTGCCACGGGCGGCATCGGCGGCGTGCACATGGGCGCGGAGACCAGTTTCGACATATCGGCCGATCTGGAAGAATTGGGCCGCACCCCGGTGATCGTCGTCTCGGCGGGCGCCAAGGCGATTCTGGATATTGAAAAGACGCTGGAAGTGCTTGAAACCAAAGGCGTACCCGTTGTGGTGCATGGGGCGGACGTTCTGCCGGCCTTCTGGTCGCGCCAGTCGCATCTCAAGGCCCCGTTGCGTCTCGACACGCCGGAAGCCATCGCCAGGTTCCAGGCAACGCGCAGCGCCATCGGCGTCAACGGCGGCATGCTGATCGCCAACCCGATTCCGCTGGAAAGCGAAATTCCGGCCGACATCATGGGCGGATACATCCGTGAAGCCCTGGCGCGCGCCACAAAAAATGGCATCACGGGCAAGGCCGTAACGCCATATCTTCTTTCGGAAATTCTCGACATCACCAAGGGCGAAAGCCTGAAGGCGAATATCGCCCTGGTGGAAAACAATGCACGCCTTGCAGCGCGCATTGCTGTCGCGCTGACACTGGTCAGGTAAGCGGCGAAATCTGCAGTTCGACGCGGCGATTCTGCGACCGGCCGGCTTCCGAATTGTTGGAAGCAATCGGCCGGTCCATGCCCAAGCCGCGAACGGAGAAACGCCGGTTGTCGATGCCCTGCTGGGTCAGGTAGTTCGAAACGGACAGCGCGCGGCGCTCGGACAGGAGCTGGTTGTACTGCTGGCCGCCGACATTGTCCGTATGGCCATAGACATCGATGATGCTCCGGTCGAACTTGCGCAGCACCACTGCAACCGAATTCAGCGTTGCAAAGAACTGCGGCTTCACCGCATCCTGGTCGGTAGCGAACGTGATGTTCGACGGCATGTTCAGGATGATCTGGTCGCCGTTACGGGTCACCGATACGCCCGTGCCCTGCAGCTGGGCCCGAAGTTCCGATTCCTGGCGGTCCATGTAATTGCCGACGGCACCGCCGGCCAAGGCGCCGATACCGGCACCGATCAGCGCCGCGTTGCGGCCGGATTTGCCACCGCCGCCAACGGCGAGGCCACCCAGCGCACCAACCGCTGCGCCAATTGCCGCGCCACCGGCCGTATTCGATATTTTTTGCTCGCCGGTATAGGGATCGGTGGTGGTGCAACCGGCCAAAAACGTCGCGGCAAGACAGCCGATGGCAAACTTCTTGATCATGGAATCAGGTCCCCGTTGGAAATGTTGCGAAATGTAGCATCGAATACGGCAAAATATGGAAAGCAAACGGCTAAATCAGCCGTAGCCGCGCCATGGCCAGGGCATCGACAAACCGCCCGTTCTTGAAGGCATAATCCCGGTGCACGCCTTCCCGCTCGAAGCCGCATTTTTCGTAGAGACCGATGGCTTTGATGTTGTCGGCATGGACCGTCAATTCCAGGCGCCGGATGTTGAGCCAGTTGTCCGCCGCATCGATCAGGGCAAGCAGCAGCGCCTTGCCGATGCCGCGCCCGGTGAAATCGTCATGCACGCCGAGCCCGAGATGCGCCGTATGGGCCCGCCTGCCATCGGAGCGATGCAGGCCCGCGTGGCCAACGATCTGCTGATCGATCTCGGCAACGATGCTTGTCGTCCCCGCGCCCAGACTTTCGAGCCATTTGCGGGTCTGCTCCGCACTTTGAAAGGGCAGGCGTAAAGTACCGGCACGAAAACCGGGTAAATTGGTCAATGCGTTGATCTGTTCAAAATCGGCGACACGCGCCGCCCGGATCGAGAATGCGCTATCGTGGGGTGGTGATAAAGGTTGGTCTTGCATCTTGCTCTCCGTTTGTTCGAGGAGAGCGAAGGTCAGACCCTGCTCGCCTCGTGGCAGGGTCTGGTGAAAGATCGCGTCGACGTCAGCGCAACAGCTCTCCACCACCCCTGAAAAGGAGTGCGGTGTACAGCATCACGATATTCGAACGACGGATCATGCCGCCATCTTTCACCACAATATCAGTGATTTCAAGAGAGTTTCTGATTCAAAACCTGATCCCGGTTCAAAAATTTTGACCGATATGCCGGGCGGAATTCGTTTGCGCCGCCGGTCTTATTCCAACATGCTCCGACGCACCCAAACGACACCGACAGGATTTCGCATGACTGAGACCTCACAATCACCCGTAGCAATCATCACCGGCGGCGGACGCGGCATGGGCGCAGGCATCGCGCGCGAGCTGCACGCCAGAGGCTACCGGCTCGGCCTGATGTCGCCGTCCGGCAGCGCCATCGAGCTGGCGGCGGAATTGGGTGCAATCGGCATCAAGGGTTCGGCCGGAGAAGCCAAGGATCTGGAAACGCTCGTCGCCAAGACAGCGGAAGCCTATGGGCACATCGACGCCGTGGTCAACCATACGGGCCATCCGCCGAAGGGTGACCTCATCGACATCACCGACGAGAAATGGGCGCTTGGCAATGATCTGATGGTGCTGAGCGTCGTGCGCATGGCGCGGCTCGTCACACCCTATATGCTCAAGCAGGGCAAAGGCGCCTGGGTGAACATCACCACCTTCGCCGCTTTCGAGCCCAGCCTCGTCTTCCCGGTGTCCTGCGCCTATCGCGCCGCCGTCGGCGCCTATACAAAACTTTACGCGGATCGCTACGCCGCCGACAATATCCGCATGAATGCGGTGCTTCCCGGCTTTATCGACAGTCTCGATCACAAGCCGGGCACCGAGAGCGGCATCCCGATGAAACGCGTCGGCACCATGAACGAGATCGCCAAGACAACCGCGTTCCTGCTGTCGGACGATGCGGGCTACATCACGGGGCAGAACATTCGCGTGGATGGCGGGATCACCAAACACGTCTAGACAGCGTTAAGGGCAGCACATCGAAGGCTGCCCTGCCATATGGTGCGTGGTTCGACAAGCTCACCATGAGGGATGGAGTAGGTTGCAGGGAGCTAATCCTGTAATGTTTCCTAGTAGCCTTGCAGCCAAACCACTTCCCTCATGGTGAGCTTGTCGAACCACGCACCTCTTAATCCCGATCTACACCAGGTTGACGCCGAGGGCTTCACGCAGATGCCGCTGGCCATTCGGCGTCACGGATACGGCGCGCGTGCCGTCGACGCGCCGGATCCACCCCTTGTCGAAGCAGTGGCTGCACAATGCGGCACCGATGGCACCGGCCAGATGCGGGCGCCGCTCGCTCCAGTCGAGACAGGGGCGGCACAGGACACGGCCCTTCTTCTGATGGATCGCACCGACATCCATGCCCAGCCTGTCGAAAAGCGACAGGCCGCTATCCGTCAGTTCACCCGCATCGAGCCCGAGTTCCAGATGCCCGGCCCCGACGAGCGCATCGGTGATCGACACGCCGAGCTTTCCCGCCAGATGGTCATAGCAGGTGCGCCCGGCCCGCAATGCGGCATCGCGCGGCCCGGTGCGCACGGTCTTGCTGGGTGTGCCGGGTGTTGCAATCTGCATGATGCTTTCGATCATTTGCGCAACCGCTGGTGATGCCAGCCGGTGATAGCGGTGCCTGCCCTGCTTTTCCACCTGCAGAAGCCCGGCCTCCGTCATGCGCGTGAGATGGCTGCTGGCCGTCTGCGCCGTAATCCCGGCAAGCTGCGCCAGTTCGCCCGCGGTCAGCGCCCGTCCATCCATCAGGCCCGTGAGCATGCTGGCGCGGCCGGGATCTCCGGCCAGCGCGGCGATTTCGGCAAATCTGGCGGTGTTCGACATGGCATTCTTCCGTGGCTGCTTCCGGGCCGATACTGGCCTATCCACGGCAAGGATGCTTCGAAAACGCTCGAAGTATCAAGTGCGTCCTCTATTCGCTTTCCAGCATTTCCTTGACCGACGTCGCCAGCTGCTTCAGCGAGAAGGGTTTTGGCAGGAAGCCGAATTTGGCATCTTCCGGCAGGTTGCGGGCAAAGGCGTCTTCCGCATAGCCGGACACGAAGATGAACTTGATATCCCCGTATTCCTTGCGCAGTTCGCGCAGCAGTGTCGGGCCGTCCATCTCCGGCATCACCACGTCGGACACGATGATATCGACCTTGCCGCCCAGTTCCTTCATCACTTCAAGCGCTTCGACACCGCTGGACGCCTCGTGCACCGTATAACCGCGCGACTGCAGGGCCCGGACACCGCCCATGCGCACCGCATCCTCGTCCTCGACCAGGAGAACCGTTGCGGAGCCGGAAAGATCGGTGGCCTTCTCGACCTTCTTTTCCTTCTTCGGCGCTTCAACCGCAATCACTTCACCCGCCGCGTTGAGGACCGGAGCCTCCACATGGCGCGGCAGGAAGATGCGGAATGTGGTGCCCTTGCCAAGTTCGGACTCGCAATGGATCGAACCGCCGGTCTGCTTGATGATGCCGTAGACCATGGAAAGCCCGAGACCGGTGCCCTTGCCGACTTCCTTGGTGGTGAAGAACGGTTCGAAAATCTTCTCGATGACCTCGGGCGGCATGCCCGTGCCGCTGTCCTGCACCTCGACCAGGACATAGTCGCCCGGCAGGAGATCGCGGTAGTTCAGCGCCGCGCTTTCGCTCTCGCCGATATTGCGGGTGCGGATGGTCAGATCGCCGCCTTCCGGCATGGCATCGCGCGCATTGACGGTCAGATTGACCACCACCTGCTCGAACTGGCCGAGATCGGCGCGCACCGGCCACAGGTCGCGGCCGTGTTCGATCTTGAGGTTGACCTGCGTTCCCGCAAGCCGCGTCAGCAGCATGCGCACATCAGCGATGACATCGGTCAGGTCAAGCACTTCCGGACGCAGGGTCTGGCGCCGCGAGAATGCCAGGAGCTGCCGCACCAGCGATGCCGCGCGGTTGGCGTTCTGCTTGATGTTCATGATGTCGGCAAAGGACGGATCGGACGCCCGGTGATTGGTGAGCAGCAGATCGGACGACATGATGATTGCCGTCAGCACATTGTTGAAGTCGTGGGCGATACCGCCCGCGAGCTGGCCGACGGCCTGCATCTTCTGGCTCTGCGCCATGGTGGCTTCCAGCGCCTTTTGCTCCGTGGTTTCCACGACGGAAACGATGGCCGCCTCCTCGGCGCCCTCTTCCGAGCCGGCATCGAAGACCGGACTGATGTAGAAGCGCAGATGGCGCTCCTCATGCCCGGGAATGACCGTATCGACCGGCGAAATCTCCGCCTTGCCGGCAAAGGCAGCGGCCAGCGCCCGGTCGAAAGCTTCCCTGTCGCGCTCATGCACGACGGTTTCCAGCGGCGCGCGCCGGTCGATGGCATCGCGGTCCACCACGGGCGAGAACAGGCCGAGGAACCGCGCATTGGTGCGCAAAATCTTGCCGGACGCGTCGACGGCGGCAATCGCCATGGACGCCGAGTTGAAGAAGCGGGTGAACCGCACTTCGGCGGCGCGCAGGGCGGCGGAATTGTCTTCGCCTTCGGCACGGTTGAGCACGATTGTGCGGGTCGGGCCCCTCTTGCCGTCGCGCTGCGCCTGCACGCGGTGATAGAAGCGCACGGCGAGGCTCTGGCCGTTCGCCTTGGCCAGATCGAGATCGATCACCGTGTTGCGGCTGGTACCCGGTTCTGTCTTCACGGCATTGATCAGCGCCATGCCGTTGCCCGCGACGATATCGCGGACCGTCATGGAACCCGGCGTGAACTTGGTCAGGTCAATCCCGAGCCATTCGGCCAGTGTCGCATTGATATAGGTGATGCGCCCGTCAGGGTCGGCGGAGAAAAAGCCCGCCGGGGCATGGTCGAGGTGATCGATGGCCTCCTGAATATCCTGGAAATAGCGCTCCTGCTCGGCGCGCTCGGCGGAAATATCGGCAATCTGCCACGCAAAAACCGGCGCCGTCTGACCGGGAATACCCGCAACGGCACGGGCCTTGACGCGATACCAGGTCGGTATCGGCGCGCGCGCGGGGTCGAGCGGCCGCGACAGGCGCAGCTCCTCCTGGCCGGAAATACCGTCCCGCACCGCATTGGCCAGCCGGTAGATCGGATCGGAAGCGGCGCTTTCACTGGAAAGTATGTGCTCTATCGCCCGGACATCGCTGGAATTGGTCACGCCCGTCAACTGGGCATAGGCCCGGTTGGCGTAGACGATACGGCCCTTCTGGTCGGTGACAACGGTGCCCTCGGGAAACGTATCGACAAAGGCGCGCGTCAGTTCATCGCTGGTGCCGCGCGGTGTGAACTGGATGACATTGATGGCCGAACCGAAGAGATAGAACACGCCGGTCATGGCCAGCGTGCCGAGCAGTCCCAGCAGAAACTGCTGCCCCAGCTGGTCGCGGTAGATGAAATAAAGGATGGAAACGCCGACCAGCACAATGCCGAGAATGACAAGACGCAAGGCCGCCTTGATCGACTTTGTGTTGGCAATGATCGGTTCTGGATAAAGATCGTTGTTCGTCTCTTGAGACATCCGTCTCAAACCCCTTCTTTTCATCGCGGAAGCTGCCCGGGCAGGCCACAATATTTTGAACCGGCTGAGGTCCGTATGACCAATGCTGGTTCCGAATCGTTTGGATCATATCTTTGATGCCGTATAAACCCCAAGCGTGCAGAACCAGCCATTATTCCACGGTTTCGCACGGCAATTGCGGCACAAGATCGGCGGGACCAGCCGATAGCCACAGGCCAGACGATGCGTCAGGGTTGCAGCAGGCAAAGGCTCGCACTAGTGTCACACAGATTATTGCTCCGGGTTCCATGTCGGGGGACGTGCGTTTTGACCCGGAGAATGTATAGGAGAGTTCGTCATGCATAATTGGCTGGTCGCTGTCGTCGGCGAAACCGCTGCCCCGATTGTCGGGTTCATCCTTCTTTTCGCACTGGTCATTGTCCTCCTGCTGCTCGTCTTTGCCGTTCTGCGGCGCGTCACCGGCGGAACCTTCGTCGCCGGCGGGCGCAACCGTCAGGTCCGCCTGTCGGTGACCGATGCCGCCGCTGTCGATAATCGCCGCCGCCTGGTTCTGGTGCGGCGCGACGACGTGGAACACCTGATCCTGATCGGCGGTCCCAGCGATTTGGTGATCGAGCAGAATATCCGTCAGTTTGCCAAGCCGCAGTCCCGCGTCGAACCCGCGGCCACCATCGCTCCGGCGGATGCCGAGCCGAAAGCCGAGGCGCGGCCGGTTGAGGCACCCCGCCCGCAGCCCGTGGCTCCGGCGCGCGTTTCACCGCCCGTCACTCCGGTCAGCCGGCCTGCAGCGCCGGTGCAGCCCGCAACACCGCCCGCGCCGGTTCGTCCGGCCGCTCCGGTTCAAGCGGCGGCTGCGCAACGCGAAACGGTGCAGCCCGAACCACAGCGCCCCATCACGGCAGCAACGCCGCTGCCGCCCGTTCCACCCATGGCGCCCATTCCTCCGATCGCCAGTGCGCCCGATGCCGTATCGCCACCCGCAGCCGCGCAGCAGCCTGCCGGGACACCCCATATCGAGGCGCCGCATAGGGACAATGGCTGGCAGCGGACGGCCTCGCCGTCCTTTGGTGCAAGCCAGCGCAGTGAACCGCACATCGATGCCCTGCCGCATTTTGACGAGACACATCCGGAAACCAAGACGCCTGTGGAAACCAGAACCACCACGGCGGCGGCGTTCCCCTTCGCCGTGCAGAGTGAAGGCGTAAGGTCCATCCACGAAGATTCGTCGCTGGAAATTCTCGGCCCGGCCAAGGCGAAGGAACCGGACATCAATCTGGCGGACCTTGATTTCGGCGATGCGTTCGAGTCGGATCTCGAAGGCGAACTCCACATCACGCCCGATGAGGAAGTGCGCAAGGAGACCGGCAGCATCGAGGACGAAATGGAGCGCCTGCTCGGCGATCTGTCCAGGCCGGAAAAGCGTTAGTCTTCAGAGAGACTTCTCCAATAAAAAAGCCCGGAACGATCCGGGCTTTTTTATTGGTTCATCAAGGTCGCATCAATCGTCGCGGTAGACTTTCTCGCGTCGTTCGTGACGTTCCTGCGCCTCAATGGAAAGTGTAGCTATCGGCCGTGCATCCAGACGCTTCAAGCTGATCGGATCACCGGTCTCCTCGCAAAACCCGTATGTTCCGTCATCAATGCGCTGCAAGGCTGCATCGATCTTTGAGATCAGTTTGCGCTGCCGGTCACGCGCCCGCAACTCGATCGCACGGTCCGTTTCGGACGATGCACGATCAGCGATATCTGGCAGGTTCGCATTTTCCTGCTGCAGGATCTCAAGCGTTTCACGCGCTTCCCGCAGAATGTCGTTCTTCCAGTTGATTAGTTTTTCACGAAAATAGGATTTCTGCCGATCACTCATGAAAGGCTCGTCATCCGTGGGCTTATAGTCAAGATCGATAAGTTTATTCATCTTTGAATCACCCTGCACCTATGAGACGCGAGGAGGCCTATATAGGTCGTGTCACAAAGCCGCACAACTGCAAAACGACAGGCTGTTAAGGGATTCGAACAAAGCGATTTTGCTTAAATAATCGGCAAACAATCCGCCAAATGCGGGTCATCTCGACATAAAATGCGATATTCCAGCCGAAAATACGGCAAAATCCCGGTTTTGGCCGCCAGTATCCGCTGGCGCTGTTTAACCAATGCCTCGCAGAAATGCAGGCCGCCCATAAATAGGACAGGCCGGTTTTGCACAATTATTTGAGAATTGTGTCATTTGCCGCGGAGGTTTATCCATTCATTGTGTCCTAAAAGAACCAAAACACTGTGGGGTTAAGGGTCCAGACCCATTAATCTGATCGAAAGGGCGCCTGAAACGGCAAGAAGATGCGAGGAGAGGCGTGAAGGGCGAGGCCTTTCCCCCGACCGAGCGGCTCGACACTGCAGCTTGCAGCCGTTTCGGCGTCCGGAGGATATGGTCTTTTCGCCCGGCTACGTCGTCGCAAAGGCTTGAAAATGAACCACATTGCCATCGCCTTTGCTCCTTGTATCCGAACGAAAAGCCTCATACCATTTCGACCAGATTAACGGGTCCGGACCCTAAAGATGAGCCAGGTCTATTTACTCCGCCATGCCAAAGCAGTCTGGCCATCTCCCGGGCAAAAAGACTTTGACCGGACTTTGGATTCCGTCGGGATTCAATCGGCAACCGTTCTCGGCGAAGAGATGAAGCGGTTCGGGCTGCGGCCGGACATCGTCCTCTGCTCGACCGCCGTTCGGGCAAGGCAGACACTGGAGCATATCGCCCTGCAACCCTCCTTCATTCTGGAAGATCTGGAAAAACTCTATTCCGGCAGCGCCGACAACTATCTGACAGCCATCCGCATGGCGGGGCTTGAGCATGAAAATGCCCATTCCGTCATGCTGGTCGGCCATAATCCGATGATGGAGGATGTGGCCATTGCCCTTGCCGGGCGCGGCGATCCGCCCGCTCACCCCACCTTCGCAGCCGGTTTTCCCACGGCGGGGCTCGCCGTCATTGATTTTGCCGCTCCCCTGGCGGAAATCCGCCATGGAACCGGGACGCTGAGCACGTTCCTGTCGCCGTCCGAGCACCTCTGAAAAAAGCCAACGTCTTGTCATTAGACGTGTCACCCCTATATCCGGGCCGAGAACGGGCGAAAGTGCAGGACGATTGACTTGGGAACACTGACAACACTGACCGACGAGGCAAAGATCGCCCTCGATACCCTGGCGGATCGGACCGCGGGACTGGTTTCGCCCTCGCTCCGGCTTGGTGTGACCGGCCTTTCCCGGGCGGGCAAGACCGTTTTCATCACTGCGCTGGTGCACAACCTCATCCACGGCGGCAGGCTGCCGATGTTCGAAGCGCAGAAATCCGGCCGGATCGCCAAGGCCTATCTGGAGGAGCAGCCGGACGACGCCGTACCGCGCTTCCAGTATGAGGACCACCTCAAGGCGCTCATCGAGGACCGTATCTGGCCGGATTCCACCCGGGCCATTTCGGAACTGCGGCTGACCATCGAATACGAATCCGCGTCGATGTGGAACCGCGTGTTTTCCGGCGGCAAGCTTTCCCTCGATATTGTCGATTATCCCGGCGAATGGCTGCTCGACCTGCCGCTCCTCAACAAGTCCTTTGCCGAATTCTCCAGCGACTCCTTCGATCTGGCGCGCCTTGAAAGCCGCCGCGAGCTCGCAAGCGAGTGGCTTGCCGTGGCGGATGCCATTGATGCCGATGCGCAGGCCGACGAAGTAACGGCGCAGCGACTTGCGCGCAGTTTCACCGGCTACCTCAAAGCGGGAAAGGCAGACGAGCGCGCATTGTCGACGCTGCCGCCCGGCCGTTTTCTGATGCCCGGCGATCTCGACGGCTCGCCCGCCCTCACCTTCGCCCCTCTGCCCAATCTCAAATCCGGCAAGTTCCGCCCCGGCTCGCTGGCCGCCATGATGGAGCGCCGCTACGAGGCCTACAAGACCCATGTGGTCAAACCGTTTTTCCGCGAGCACATTGCCCGGCTCGACCGGCAGATCGTGCTGGTCGATGCCATGCAGGCGATGAATGCTGGATCGTCCGCCATTGCCGATCTCGAGCGTGCCCTGACGGAAATCCTCTCCTGCTTTCGTCCCGGCAGCACCAATTTCCTCACCGGGCTTGTCCAGCGGCGCATCGGCCGTATTCTCATAGCCGCAACCAAGGCCGATCATCTGCACCATGAAAGCCATGACCGGCTGCAGGCCATCGTCCGCCGCTTGGTGGACCGGGCCGTCGGCCGTGCTGACTTTTCCGGCGCGAATGTCGACGTGCTGGCCATGGCCGCGGTGCGCACCACGCGCGAGGCAACCGTCACCCAGGGCAAGGAAATCCTCCCCGTCATCGTCGGAACGCCGCTGAAGGGCGAAGCGATCGACGGCGAACACTTCGACGGCAAGACGGAAACAGCCATATTTCCCGGTGACTTACCGGAAAGACCGGATTCAATTTTCGAAGGACCGGAATCGGTTTCTGAAGATCCGGCCATTCGCTTCGTCCGTTTCCGTCCGCCGGTACTCGAAAAGACCGCAGAAGGGTTTACACTCTCACTGCCGCATATCCGGCTTGATCGCGCGCTTCAGTTCCTGATCGGAGACCGCCTCGCATGACCGACAGCACCCCACGCAAACCTGCAGCCTTCCGCATGGCCCCGCCAGAGGCAACCGCGCGCGCCAGGACGGAAACGACGCACAAACCCGCCGAAGCCCGCAGGCCCACCGCAATCAGGGATATCGCGGTGATCACACCGGCACCCGTTGATGTGTTCGACCTCGATGCCGCAACGGCAGATGAACTGGATGCCTTGACCCCGCCCCCAGCCCTGCCGCGCAAGAAACGGTTCTCCTTTGCGTCCGTGCTGACCGGCTCCCTCGGCGTATTGGTATCGCTCGCCGTCGGGCTATGGGCCGACAATCTCATCCGTACCCTGTTCGAGCGCGCGCCCTGGCTTGGCTGGGCGGCGCTTGCCGTCGGCATCGTCGCCGCCCTTTCGCTACTGGCCATCGTCATCCGCGAAACCCTTGCCCTGCGCCGCCTCGCGTCCGTACAATCGCTGCGCGACGAAGCGGCCAAGGCGGCGGCCGATAATGACGCACGGCAGGCCAAGACCGCCGTCGCGCGGCTGGTTACCATCGCCGAGACCATGCCGGCGACCGCCAAGGGCCGTGCCCTGCTGCACGACCTGCGCGACGACGTGATCGACGGACGCGATCTCATCCGCCTGACGGAAACCGAATTGCTGCGCCCACTCGATCGGCAGGCGCGCGAACTCATTCTCGCCGCTGCAAAGCGCGTTTCGGTTGTCACCGCCGTCAGTCCGCGCGCCCTCGTCGATATCGGCTACGTGATTTTCGAGTCGGCCCGGCTGATCCGCCGCCTGTCGGAACTCTATGGCGGACGCCCCGGCACGCTGGGCTTCCTCAAGCTGACCCGCAACGTGATCGCCCATCTCACCGTCACCGGCACCGTGGCCATGGGCGACAGCATCGTCCAGCAGCTTGTCGGCCACGGGCTCGCCGCAAAGCTCTCGGCGCGGCTGGGCGAAGGCGTCATCAACGGCCTGATGACCGCGCGCATCGGCATTTCCGCAATGGATCTGGTCCGCCCGTTTCCGTTCAATGCGGAAAAACGCCCGGGGATCAGCGATTTTATTGGGGATCTTGCCCGTATCGGCGGCGGGAAAAAACAATAATCCTGTGGACGGGGTTGCAATTTCGGCAGGAATGGCAACCATCCGTTAACCATTCCAACCGATGATCGGTCATCGTCATTTCAATGATTTGTGTTGAGTAACCCCAATGAAAACACGCGCAGCTGCCGCTACCATATCTTTGTTCGCATGCGCGCTCTTCGCGTTTTCCGCACAAGCCAAGGACAAAGACAAGGACACCGAGTTCTTTCAGACCGTCGAAGGCCAGTGGGTTGGTCCCGGCGAGATCGTTGCCGGCAAGTACAAAGGCACGAAATTCACCTGCACGCTCGACGGTTCAACGCCCGATGAGACCGCAGGCATGACACTGGACGGCAATTGCCGTGTCGGCATTTTCAACCAGCCGATGAAGGCAACCATCGCCCGTTCCGGCGGCACCTACAAGGGCACGTTCCTCGACGGTGCGGCGGGCAAGGGCCTTGATATCACCGGCGGCAGCGTTGCCGGCGACCGGGTTGTCCTGAACATCACCCGCAAACAGCTGACCGGCGCAATGCTGGCCAAGTTTACCGGCGACAACACGCTGAACGTCACCATATCCGTGCGGCTGGAAGATACGCTGATCCCGGTTGTCGGCATGACCCTGAAGCGGGTGGACAACACCGCGGTCAGCAGCATCGCCAAGAACTGATCAATCCGTTCGGTTGTCGCGCCACCAGCCCGCCTCGTCGCGGGCTTTTTCTATGCCGGAACGGTCACACAGGACAGCCCATCCGGCAATGCTTTTGCCGCTGACCACAAGGTCCGGCGCGATATCGCCGAGCGGCACCAGCACGAAGGCCCGTTCCGTCATGCGCGGATGCGGCAGTGTCAGCGTCGGGCTTTCAAAGCGCTCCGTGCCCTCATAGGCCAAAAGGTCGATGTCGATGATGCGCGGTCCCCAGCGTTCGATCCGCTCCCGTTTCATCCGGCGCTCGATATCCAGCGTGGCCGCCAGCAAAGCTTCCGGTTCGAGGGATGTTTCGACACAGGCACAGGCATTGTGAAACCACGCCTGATCGATCTTTCCCCACGGCGGCGTCCGGTAAACCGGCGAAACGGCAGCAACCCGCGTATCATCGCGGCGGTCGAGGGCCTGCAGGGCTTCCGCCATCGACTGCACGGGTTCGCCGATATTGCCGCCCAGTCCCAGCCACGCCTTGTGCACGGGGCTCATGTCCCGGCACTCCGGGTTGCAAGCATGGCATCGGCAATGGCCAGCGCATCCCGGTTCATCCTGACATCATGCACGCGAAACACATCCGCACCGGCCAGCCGCAGGATCGCGGATGTCGCGGCCGTGACCACGTCGCGCTGGTCCGCATCGCGCTCCGTCACCGCGCCGAGGAAACGCTTGCGCGACGTACCCGCCAGGAAAGGATAGCCAAAGGCCTGCAGCTCGCCGAACCGCCGCATCAAAGCAAGGTTCTCCTCGGTTTCCTTGGCAAAGCCGAATCCCGGATCGAGCACGATCTGCTCGCGCGCCACGCCGGCCAGCCTGGCGATCTCCAGCGACCGGTTGAGGAAAGCGAATTGGTCAACGATGACATCCGGATCGCGCTCCCGCTCCCGGCCCGTATGCATGATGACAAGCCCTGCACCGGTTTCCGCCGCAAGATCGGCAATCGCCGGTTCGCGCTGGACACCCCACACGTCATTGACGATATGCGCACCGGCGGCAACGGCCAGCCGCGCGGTTTCCTCGCGATAGGTATCGACGGAAATGAGCACATCGGTTTGCCCGGCCAGGGCTTCAATCACCGGAAGTACCCGCGCTTGTTCGGTCCGGGGATCGACGCGGGTTGCGCCGGGACGGGTCGACTCGCCGCCGACATCGATGATGGTTGCCCCCTCGGCAATCATCGCCCTCGCCCCCTCGATGGCCTTGTCCAGCGCCAGATGCACGCCGCCATCGGAAAACGAATCCGGCGTGACATTGAGAACACCCATGATGACAGACACCGGCCCGAGGGTGAGGGATCGCCCATGCGCCAGACGCCACTCTCTTTGCATGGGATGCTCCTTTCAAGACTGTACTGCTGCAGTTGTTTTTGAACAGAACGGCCGTCACGTCAATTCATCCGCAACGTTTTTGGCGCTACAGTATCGGGAGCACAGGCAGGCTTTGGCCGAAATGAAGGACCAGTCCCCATGAAAACGATTGTCAGAACGGCGGCTCTCGCACTCGCATGCCTGCTCGCGACAGAAAGCGCCAATGCGGCCGTGGTCCTGCGCAATTACAAGTATTTCACCCTGTCCGGCACGACCGCCGCCGATCTCGACCGCGAGTTGAGCCGGCGTGGGCCGCAACTGCACAAGACCGGGCCTCGCCATCCCGGCGCGACACAGATGCGGTTCAACACCAAGGTCAAATACGGCTCCGACGGCAAGAGCTGCCGGGTTGTCGAGGCAAACATCACCATTCACGCCCAGGTCCACCTGCCGCGCTGGAAACAGCGCGCTTCGGCCAAGCCCGATCTCGCCATGATCTGGGATACGCTGTCGGCCGATATCAAACGTCATGAAGAGAGCCATATCGTGATCGCCCGCACCGCCGCCGGCGATATGGAACGGGCGATGAAGGCCCTGCCCTGGCGCAGCAATTGCGAAGAGATGAAAGCCGATGCGGCCAAGCTCATGGTCAAGCTGATGAAGGAGCAGGACGCTGCGCAGATTCAGTTTGACCGCGTGGAGGGAAAGAATTTTGAGCGCCGCTTCGAACGGCTGCTCATATTCCGCATCCAGCGTGAGATGGAAAAGAAAAAGGGATAGTGTGACCGGCGCTGACGCGCCGGTTCATCTTTCAAGCGACGCCCAGCTTCTTCTGCAGGCTGGTCGATGAGGTCGTATACTGGAACACCACCCGCTCGCCGGGGCTGACGATGCGCTTGGCCGCCTGGGTCATCAGCGCGGCCTCGTGGAAACCGGACAGGATCAGCTTCAGCTTGCCGGGATACCAGTTGATGTCGCCGATGGCGAAAATCCCCGGTTCAGAGGTTTCGAAGGTTTCGACATTCACCGGTATGAGATTCTCATGCAGGTTCAGCCCCCAATCGGCAATCGGGCCGAGTTTCATCGTCAAACCGAAGAACGGCAGCAGGCGGGTGACCGGAATCTCCGTCTCTCCCTCCGCAGCCTTGATCGTGGCGCTGGACAGCTGCCCGTCGGTACCCGTCAGGCCGGAAACCTGTCCAAGCTCGAACCGCACGCTGCCACGCTCGACCAGTTCGAACATTTTCTTGACGCTGTCGGGTGCCGCGCGGAATTCGGCACGGCGATGCACCACGGTCAAACTGCGGGCGATGGGCTGCAGGTTCAGCGCCCAGTCCAGCGCCGAATCGCCGCCGCCGACAATCAGCACGTCTTCGTCACGGAACTCTTCCATGCGGCGCACCGAATAAAAGACGCTCTTGCCCTCGAAGGCTTCGATGCCGGGAACCGGTGGGCGCTTTGGCTGGAAGGAGCCGCCGCCGGCGGCGATCACCACCACTTTGGTCTCAAAAATCTCGCCTTCGTCCGTTTCCACGTGGAACTGGCCATCGGGCTGGCGTTCCAGCCGGGTGACCATGCGGTTGAAATGAAATTGCGGCGCGAACGGCTTGATCTGCTCCAACAGCTTGTCCGTCAGACCCTGCCCGCTGATCTCGGGCCAGGCGGGAATGTCATAGATCGGCTTTTCCGGGTAGAGCTCGGCGCATTGGCCGCCGGGACGGTCGAGAATATCGATCAGATGGCATTTGAGATCGTAAAGGCCGAGTTCGAACACGGCAAAGAGGCCGACAGGCCCGGCACCAATGATCACAACGTCCGTTTTGGTTATTTCACTCATCGACAATTCCTCATGACAAACCAGTGCAGTATTTCATACCCGCCCGCGGTCTGGAATGGAGCAATTCTAATCGGTCGGTGAGAAAATATCAGGCAAAATATGCGGAATGTCAGGCCTGACGTTCCGGAACATGCACGACAAGCCCGTCCAGTTCATCGGAAACGCGAATCTGGCAGGACAGGCGCGAGCTCGGACGCACGTCATAGGCGAAGTCCAGCATGTCTTCTTCCATGGCTTCCGGCTCTCCGGCCGCGTCCTTCCATGCGCCGTCGACATAGACATGGCAGGTCGCGCAGGCGCAGGCACCGCCGCATTCCGCGTCGATGCCCGGCACGGCGTTGCGGATGGCACTTTCCATCACGGTCGAGCCGTTCTCGGCTTCCGTTTCAATCCGGACGCCATCGAAAGTGACAAACGTGATCTTTGCCATGAAAAAAGCCCCAAGCAGAAAAGTTACCGCTGAGATAGGGATTTGGGCAGGGAAGTCAATTGCACTCCCTGACGCAGCCTGAGGGGCCGCCCCCGGACTGAGGCCCTAGCGCGTGATCGCCGCTATATAATCACGCACATCGTCGATTTCTGGATGAAGTTCACTCAACAGCTTCGTGTTGCCGGGCGACTGTTCAATCGATTCGGCCAGATCGGCCACACGAAAGGCACCGACGGCGCGCGCCGAACCCTTGAGCGATTTGGCGAGACGAACCCGTTCATCCGCGTTCGCCTGGCTCAGCCGGTTGACGATTCCGGAGATCTGCCGGGAGAACAGGCTGAGGATTTCGGTCTCGAGTGCCCGGTTGCCGAATGTCTCGCGGGTAAGATGCACAAGATCGATCGGCCGTTTGCGCGATGGTTTGGACGTTTCGCCGCCCGGCAGCGCAAAAGCCATTGACGCTTGTTGTGGCAGTGCCATGATACTCTCCTGAACTCAGACTCAAATGAATGCACAAGTTTAATCAAATGCCGGATATTCTGGGTTAAAGCGTGGCCGCTACCCCCCGAATTGGCCCGATGTGGTGAACGAAGGGTTAATTCAGGCATTCCGGCAAAATTTGGTTCGGGCCAAAAAAATTAACCTTGTGTTTAAACTTTTAAGCATTTCCCGAATCCATTGTTTCTTTCCAATCCATGTGCCAGTACGATAGACTTAAGGCGTAAAGAGTATGGCGCAGTCGACTCCACATGTGGTCACTGCCCAATATTGCGAGGTAAACATGGCCACAGCCCCGAAGAACAAAGCAGCGAAAGCCGAGGATGAACTTGGTGAAGCTCTTGAAAAGGCTCTAGAAATTGATTTCGATGAGTCGACACTCGGCATGGATATGGATCTTTCGCCAGTCGATGACGATCTGATCTCTTTCAACGATCTCGAAGCGCAGATTTCCCAGGCAGCGCAGGAACTGGCAGCGGAAAAACACAATCCGCCCGTCATTCCGGAACCCGTAAAGCCCGTGGAAATCAAGGAAAGCCTTGCCGCGGAGAACACGATTCCGCTGCCGGCGCCCAAGCCGCAGATCCAGGCTGCCAACCCGATTCCCGCTGCTCCGCCCGCGCCGCCAAAGGCGCCCGCCGTGCCGCCGCAGACATTCAAGCCGGCAAATGACGATTTGCTGCAGAATACCCAAACGACCCGTTCGCCGGTTTCAAACCAGGCGCCGCGCTCCTATGGACTGGTCACCGCAATCGTCAGCGTGCTCTGGGCCGCCGGCGTTCTTGCGCTTGGTCAGGCGCTCTACGGCTCGTCCCTGTGGTCGATTCGGTCCTTCGCCGATTTTGCCGCTGCGCCCTATGCGATTGCCCTCGCCGTCGCGATCATCGTTCCGATCATGCTGTTCTGGGCCTTTGCCCTGATGGTGCGCCGCGCGCAGGAAATGCAGTATGCCGCCCGCTCCATGGCCGAAGCCGCCATGCGTCTTTCCGAGCCGGAAATGCTCTCGTCCGACCGCGTGGCCTCGCTGGGCCAGGCCGTTCGCCGTGAAGTCGCCGCGATGAGCGAAGGTGTCGAACGCACCCTCGCCCGTGCCGTTGAGCTGGAAACCCTGGTGCAGACCGAGGTCAACCAGCTGGAACGCGTCTATACGGACAACGAACACCGCATCCGCACGCTGGTCGACCGTCTTGGCGGTGAACGCGAATCGGTCATCGGCCATGCCGAACGGGTTCGTGCTTCGATATCCAGCGCACATGAACAGCTGAAGGATGAACTGTCCCTGGCTGGCGATTCGCTGCGCGACAATCTGCTCAATGCCTCGACCAACCTGACCATGTCGATCAACCAGTCCGGCGATACGCTCATCGATCGCCTGACCCAGAGCGGGCACACAATTGCCGAATCGATCGGCTCACGCTCCGACGACATCTCGGCCAAGATCACCACTTCGGGCGAAGCCTTTGCAAATCTTCTGGAAATGCGGATTGCAGCGCTGTCCGAACAGACCGATTCGGTGACGATGAAGCTGGCCGATACGCTGGATGGCCGCACCAACAGCATGCTGTCGCTGCTGGGCAACGCCACCCAGACCCTGGTCGGCGAATTCGATACGCGTCTCGCCGGGCTCGACACGACAATCAACGAGCGCGGCCGCTCCCTGCTCGCTGAATTCGAAACCCGCGCCCAGTCGCTGGATGCCAGCACCGAACGCCTGAATTCCGCGCTGGAAGCCCGTGCGCGCCAGATCAATGAACAGTTGATCGAACGTACCCGCGACATCGCCAAGACCTTCACTGACGGCCGCGCTTCGATTGACGGTATCGTCGACGAGACGAAGGCAAAGATCGGCAACGACCTGTCGAGCCTTTCCGAATCGGTTGGAAGCCTGCTATCCACCAATACGACGCTCTTTGCCGACAGGCTGGCCGAAAGCCGCGAAGCCCTCGCTGCGACCCTTTCCGGCGAAACAGAACGGGCTGCCTCGATCATTCGCGATCAGGCCGGACAGCTTGGCGACCATACGTCGACCCTGCGTTCCGTTCTCGAAACCAGCACGGCAGCCATCGGCCAGATCATCGACGGTCACACCGCATCGATCGATGACCGCACCTCCGGTCTGCGTGCAGCACTGGCTGACAATGATGCCCGCATCGGCGCGACGCTCGATTCCCATGCCAAGGCCATCGAGGACCGTACGTCGGGCATGCACGCTGCATTCTCCGACACGGATGAAAAGATCCGCCAGACCCTGGACGAACATGCGCGCAGCATCGATGCCCGCAGTGCCGGCGTTGAAGCCGCGATCCTGGCTGGCGATGCCCGCATCGGCCAGACGCTCGAAGCCCATGCCAAGATCATGGACGACCGCACGTCCGGTATGCGCGCCGCCTTTGTCGACACGCACGCCAAGATTGCCCAGACTCTTGACCATCACGCCAAGAGCCTGGACGAACGCAATCAGGACATCCAGCTCGCTCTGGCTGGCAGCGACGCCAAGCTTGACGAGACGCTGGCCGCCCACACGCAGGCCATTGACGCCCGCAACGCGGAGATCCAGTCGACCCTGCTCAACAGCGGTGCGCGCATCGACGGCACGCTCAGCGGCTTCATTGAATCCGTTGATGGCCGTACAAGCCGCATTGAAAGCGCCCTGACCAGCAGTGACGAGCGCATCAGCAATGTTCTGGCGTCGCATGCCAGCGCCATTGAGGACCGCACCGCCGGTATCGAACAGGCGCTCGCCAACAGCGATACACGCATCGGCAACACGCTTTCTTCCCATGCCTCGGCATTGGATGAGCGCACGGCGGCCATCCAGGCGGCGCTTGAAAACACCCATGCGCAAATCGGCCAGACCCTGGCCGGTCATGCATCGATCATCGACGAACGCACTGCCGGCATCCGCTCTGTTCTCGACAGCAGCAATGCCCAGATCGGCAATGTGCTCACCTCGCACGTTACCGCCATCGACGAACGTGCCGCCGGAATCCGGGCAACGCTCAACGACAGCAACGCCCAGTTCGGCGATACGCTTGCCTCGCATGTCAATGCGATTGACGAACGGGCAGCCGCAATCTCGGCAGCGCTTTCGAACAGCAGTGCACGCATCGATGATACGCTCGCCTCGCATGTCGGCGCCATTGACGAGCGGGCTGCGACGATCACGTCGACGCTTGCCAACAGCACCGCCAAGATCGGCAGCACACTTGCCTCGCACGTCAACACGCTCGATGAGCGCGCGGCAGCCATCCAGGCAACGCTTGCCAACAGCAATGCCGGTATCAGCGATACGCTTGCCGCCCATGTTGGTACGATCGACGAGCGGGCCGCGGCCATCGCGGCAAGCCTCGCCGACAGCGATGCCCGCATTGGTGAGACACTCAACACCCATGCCAGCGTGCTCGACGACCGTATCAGCGGTATTCGCGCGGCGATGGAACATGGCAATACAACGCTCAGCCAGACCCTCGACGGTCAGGCCAGCGCCATCAGCGATCGTACCGTTGCCCTGCAGGCCGTTCTGCACGACAGCGCCGAAGTGCTCGCCAAGGCCTTCGAAACCCATGGCGGCACCATCGACGAACGCACGACGACCATGCAGAGCGCGCTTGCCATGGGTGTCGATAATGTCCGCAAGTCGCTTGAACAGAGCGCCTCGGTCGTTGCCCGCACCCTGCGCGACAAGATCACCGAAGCCGCTTCCACCCTCACCGGTGAAGCACAGAAGGCCGGTGAAGCGCTCGACGGTCACGGCGAGGCATTCAGCCAGCGCATGAACGAAAGCCTGGCTGAAACCGAGAAGCGTCTTGGTCAGCGGGCAACGGAAGCCGCCGCCAATCTGGAAGCACTGGAAGCCCGCTTCACCGCGGCCACGGATTCCACCGCCTCCAAGCTGGCGGAAAGCACCCGCGAACTCAACGAAGTGCTGGCAGCCCGCTCGCAGGAAATCATCAGCATCCTCGACAACACGGCGCAGCCGCTCGTCGAGAGCCTTGCTGACAATGGCCGTACGCTCGCTTCGCAGCTTGTCGAAGCCACCACGGCGGCGACAGAACGCCTGCGCGTGGAAAATGCGGCCCTGATCAATGCCATCGCCAGCCGCACTGCGGAAACCATCACCGCAGTCCAGGAAGCCAAGGCAGGCCTGACCGACGACGTCAGCAACCTGATCGACCGCCTCTCCTCTTCCAATGCGAAGCTGGGCGAGCTGATCGACATGGCCACCAAGAACCTTGGCGACATCGACGGCCGCCTGCTCGACACGACAACCACCTTTGCTGAAAATGCAACGCGTGCTGCCGAGTCCTTCCAGTCCTCGACACGCCTGATCGACGGCAATATCGGCAAACTCTCGCAGCTGTCGAACACGACACTCGTCGACATTGCTTCCATCGCCAAGCGTTTCGACGAGCATGGCAAGATGCTGGGTGCTGCATCGGAACTGATCAACTCGTCGCAGTCGAACCTCGCTTCGACCTTCGACGAACGTCAGGCCGCCCTGCAGAATCTGGCAACCGGTCTGGTGGAGAAATCCGAGCACATCGAAAAGACCATGCGGTCGTTCGAATCCCTCGTCTCCTCCGCCTTCGACCGGGCCGAAGGCCGTGCCACGCAGACAACCGAACAGATCCGCAATTCGATCGCGGAAGTTGTCGAACAGGCATCGCAGAAGTTCGCCAATGCGACGGACGAAATCCGCCGCTCCTCCGCTGCCATCCGTGCGGAACTCGAAGAGACCCGCTCCGAACTGCAGCGCGGCGTCATGGACATGCCGGAAGAAGCCAAGCAGTCGACAGCGCAGATGCGCAAGGCTGTTTCCGAGCAGATCAATGCGCTGAAGGAACTGTCGGAAATCGTGCAGAAGTCCGGACGCCTGACCGACGTCGGCGAAGCCCGGGCAGCCCGCGCCCCTGCTCCTGCCCGTACGGCAGCAGCCGTTGCACAGGCTCCGCAACCGCAGCGCAGCGAACCGGTTGCAGCACCACGCGCCGTTGCTGCGGCACCCACTGCTCCGGCTCCGGCCATGCGCGGCAGCCTCGACGTGCGCGGCAACCCGGAACAGCCCAAGCAGGGCAATGGCTGGGTTTCCGACCTGCTCCGTCGTGCATCCAGCGATGAAGCTCCGGCCGAGCCAAAGGCAAAGGCGCCCGAGGCACGTTCGCCCGGTCAGGTGGTTGAATCTCTGAACTCGCTTTCGGTCGATATCACGCGCGCCATCGACCACGAGGCTTCGGTTGAACTGTGGCAGCGTTACCGCGCCGGTGAGCGCAATGTGTTCACCCGTCGCCTCTATACGCTGAAGGGTCAGCAGACGTTTGACGAGATCAAGCGCAAGTACCAGGCAGACAGCGAATTTCGCCGTGCCGTCGACCGCTACATGGACGACTTCGAACGCCTGCTGGAAGACGTTGCCCGCAACGATCGCGACAATGTCCTGACCCAGAACTACCTGACGTCGGATACCGGCAAGGTCTACACCATGCTGGCCCATGCGAGTAACCGCCTGCGCTAAGGCGGTGTCCTGTCAGAACTGAAAAACGCGGCCTCGGGGCCGCGTTTTTTGTTGCCCGCGCATCAGCGCCGGACACAGGCCTGCAGCAAATGGAACATCGCCCGTTGCAGGCCGGTTGCTCCGGCGCTATATATGCCGCGTCGGAAAAGGCAGACTTGGTTTGGTAAGCCCAAGTCCTTTCGGAAACGGAAGCTCTGTCCCTGCCTCGCGCATGTGTTCCCCTCGACGAACAGCCAACGCTGTCCAAGCGTTTCTTGTTCGTCCGTGTGGTTCGCAGAACGATGAACCGCTCCGGTCGAACGACCACAAAGGAGTAGTTCATGCCCGATTTTCCCAGGATTTATGATGTTGTGATTGCCGGTGCAGGTCCTGTCGGCCTGTTTCTCGCCTGCGAGCTGCGCCTCGCCGGCCTCTCGGTCCTGGTGCTGGAGCAAGCCGAAAACCCGCACTCCCCCCTGAAAGGGCTGCCGTTCGGCATGCGCGGCCTTTCCGCCCCCACCGTCGAAGCCTTTTACCGCCGCGGCCTGCTGGATGACATCTCGGCCCAGCAAAAAGAACCATCGGATAGGACACCGGCTGCCGCGCATTGGGTGCAACAGCCGCGCCGCCCGGGCGGCCATTTCGCCGGCATCCAGTTTTTCCAGGACACGATCGACACCTCAAAATGGCCCTATCGCCTGCCCGGCCCTGCCGCCGCCAACCTGGCCACCACCATGCAGCAGGTGGAATCCGTTCTTGCCGCCCGGGCTGACGCGATGGGCGTCGAGATCAGGCGCGGCCTCGGCGTGGAAGGTTTCGAGCAGTCGGATGATGGCGTGACCGTTCATGCCGGCGGTACCGCCTTTCACGGACGCTGGCTCGTCGGCTGCGACGGCGGGCGCAGCACCGTGCGCAAGGCTGGCGGTTTTACGTTCGCCGGCACCGATCCCGAATTCACCGGCTATTCCGTTGAGGTCGAGATGACCGATCCGGACATGCTTGCCCCCGGCCGTCACTATACGCCGACGGGCATGTACACCTACCAGAAGCCCGGAACCATCGCGATGGTCGATTTCGACGGCGGCGTTTACCACCGGACCCGGCCGATCACGCTCGACCACGTGCAGGCGGTGCTGCGCCGCGTCTCCGGCACCGGCATCACGGTGACGGCGCTCACGCTTGCCACCACGTGGACGGATCGCGCCTGTCAGGCCACCGCCTACCGCAACGGACGGGTGCTGCTCGCCGGTGACGCCGCACACATCCATTCCCCGCTCGGCGGACAGGGATTGAATCTCGGGCTTGGCGACGCGATGAACCTGGGATGGAAGCTTGCATCAACGATCCGCGGCACCGCGCCGTCCGGCCTGCTCGACAGTTATGAGAGGGAACGGCATCCGGTCGGAGCGCAGGTGCTTGACTGGTCGCGCGCCCAGGTTGCGCTCATGCGGCCGAGCCGCAGTTCCCGTGCGCTCGAAGCCATTATGCGCGATCTCATCAGCACACGCGATGGTGCAACCTACTTCGCCGAACGCGTCTGGGGCGTGTCTCTCCGCTACGATCTTGGGGGCAGCCACCCGCTGGTCGGCCGCAGTGCGCCCGACTTCGAGCTGGCCGACGGGACGTTCCTTGGCGGGCATCTTGGAAGCGGGAAAGGCCTCCTCCTGGACTTTGACGCCACGGCACCGCTTCAGGCGCTGGCACGCCGCTGGGGCGGCCGGATCGGCTATCTCGCACGGGATGCCAGAAACCGGCTTGGCCTGCGCGCGGTGCTCATACGCCCGGATGGCATCGTCGCCTGGGCCGGTGCAAACGCCTCTGACATGGAGGACCTTGCGCAGATCGCGGCGCAATGGTTCGACGAGCCTGAATAGGTAGGTGAACGATACGTGGTGCGTGGTTCGACAAGCTCACCATGAGGAAAGTGGTTTGGTTGCAAAGCCAGTCACAGGCGTTGCAGAACATGACTCCCTGCAGCCCACGTCATCCCTCATGGTGAGCTTGTCGAACCACGCACGATGTTCCCTGCCGTTGTCCTCACGCCGTCTGCAAGGCCTTCTCTCCGCCGAACATCTCGCGGTAGGCGGTGGGCGTGGTTGCCAGCTGCTGGCGAAAATGATGCCGCAGGGTGGCAGCCGTGCCGAACCCGGTGGTCTCGGCGATGATCTCGACCGAAAGCGCGGACTGCTCGAGCAGTTCCCGTGCCTTGGCCAGCCGTTCCGACAGCAGCCATTTGGCCGGTGTCGTGCCCGTCGCGGCCTCGAAGCGGCGCAAGAAGGTGCGCGGGCTCATGCCCGCCGCCTTGGCCAGCGTTGCAATGGAAAAATCCTGCCTGAGCTCGGTGCGCATCCGCTCGAGCAGCGGCGACAGGCGTATCCCCTCATGCGGGGGCGGCACGGCCCGTTCGACGAACTGCGCCTGCCCGCCTTCACGGTGCGGCGCCACCACAAGCCGGCGCGCCACCTTGTTGGCGGCCTCGGTACCAAAATCCCGGCGGATCAGATGCAGGCAGAGGTCAATGCCCGCCGCGCTCCCGGCAGAGGTCAGGACGCTGCCTTCATCCACGTAAAGCACGTTGGGCTCAACCGCGATATCCGGATAGCGCTCTGCCAGGAGATCGGCATAACGCCAGTGCGTCGTCGCCCTGCGACCGGCCAGGAGACCGGCGGCCGCCAGGACGAACACGCCGGAGCAGATGGAGAGAATCCGGGCGCCATTGGCATGTGCCCGCCGAAGGGCCTGTGCCAAAGCGTCCGGCACTGCATGCTCGACGCCGCGCCAGCCCGGCATGATGATGGTGCCCGCCTGTTCGAACAGGTCAAGCCCGCCATCGGCCAGAATGCGCACGCCGCCCGTAGCGCGCAGCTCGCCCACCTCGATACTGGCGACGGCAAATTTGTACCAGTCATCGCCCATTTCCGGGCGCGGCAGTCCGAACATTTCGACGACAAGGCCGAACTCGAACGTGCAGAGCCCGTCATAGGCAACGGCAACAACCAGCGGATTCTCAAAGCGGGGGGCAAGGGATGCGTTTGACATGATATCGACGATATATGGCAATCTTGCCAACTACCAGTGCCTTGTTGCTTGCCTTACGAATTGGGCAGCAACACAGGAGAACCCCATGAGCTACGTTACCGAAACCCCTGCCGCCGCACCGCAGATTGTCATCGAGCATTTTTCCCGGCGTCTCGCGCTTGAGACCGATTGTGCCGATGTGGCTGCATCGCTGAAGGCGGGCGAACAGGACTTTGTCCTCCTGCACGTGGTGGGAACACCGGCGGCCTATGAACGCCGTCACGTGCCGGGAGCCATCCATCTGCCGCATCGCGAGATCACCGCCGAGCGGATGGCGGGCTGGCCGGACGATACGCTGTTCGTCGCCTATTGCGCCGGCCCTCACTGCAATGGCGCCGATCAGGCGGCACTGAAGCTCGCAAGACTGGGACGTCCGGTCAAGATCATGATCGGCGGCATCACCGGCTGGGCCGACGAAGAACTCCCCTTCGCCACCGGTCCGGCAGCGGGCGAACTGAAAAAGGTCGCCTGAGTTTCCGGTTTAGATAACGGACAGCGTCCAGGTGACGATATCGCCTGCGGCGCTGTCAAACGCATGGTTCAGCGCGGTGACATAGGCCGCATTGCCCTGGCCGCTGACCGGCGATGTCGAGCGGAACACGCGGGTGGCGCGCACGGTGCCGTTCTTGTCATTGAGGATCTTGATGGCGATTTCGACGACGGCCGTTTCCTTGCCCGAGGCATCGATATCGAACGTGCGGATATTGCTGATCACCTGATAATCGATGGCAAGGCCTTCGCCGGGACGGCCGACACCGCCGAAGCGGCCCGAACTCTCGAAGGCCTGCACAAGCCGCGTCTGCACGATGTTCGGCAGGCGGTCGGACCACTGCGCGCCCTTCAGGAACGAAATGGCGTTCGGTCCGGAGCGGACAACGACATTCTCGCCGTCAAGCGCTTTGAGGGCCGATGGCGCGGCGATCAGGATCTGGCGGCTGCCATGTTTTCTGGATGAAGGGTCGGACAGCGACGGGCCGGACAGATCGAATGTATCAAGCTTCTTGGTTCCGGCGCAGGCGGAAACGGACAAAGCCATCAGCAGAGCGGCAATTGTCGTTCTTGAATTCACCAATGGTATCATCCCTGTCACGCAAAGCTTCACGATTCATTAACCTTCATGCGATGCAGCTTTGTCAAAGTCAACGGCGCGTGCGGCCGTCATACTCCGGCACATTGCCGCTGCCGCCGAAAATCACCCGCTGCGGATTCTTCTCAAGATCGCTGATCGCCCGCTCGATGCGCTGGACCGACTGGCGGCTCTCGGTGACGAGCGCCTGCACGTCGCGCAGGCCCTGTCCGGAGAAGCGGTTGAGGTTGTCCGTGATCGGGCCGAGCTTGGTGTTCAGATTGTCGGCAACCGCACGATAGGATTTGAGCGTGTTCCGCGCTTCGGCCACAACGCTGCCATCCCCGTCGGACACCAGATTGTCGACCTTGGCCAGGACGCCATCGACCCGGGCGGAAGCGGCATTCAGGCGCGTCATCATTTCACGCGCCTCGCGCACCACCGACTGCACGTCTTCGGCGCTCTGGCTGAACTTGTCGATCACATCGGAGTTCTTGGCCAGCGCATCGGTGAACTTCTTCGTGTTGTTGACCGTATCGACCAGCGGCCCCTTCACTTCGGTGATGAAACTCTCGATGGAGCTCATCGCCGTGTTGACGCGTTCGAGAATGTCCTGCGCCTTCTGCAGAAGGTTGTTGACCACCGACGGGTCGGCATCGATACGCGCGACGGCGCCATCCTTGTCGGCTTCTTCAAGCAGATTGGGCTCATAGACCTTGCCGCCCTTGAGCTCCACGAAGGCCAGACCGGTCAGGCCAGTAAAGCCGAGGGTTGCCTGGGTCGAGCGGGTGATCGGTGTCGTGCTGTCAATTTCCGCGGTGGCGATCACCGCGTCAGGATTGGTCTTGTCGATATTCAGGCGCCGCACGGTGCCGACCTTGATGCCGTTGAACAGCACCTGGCTGCCCTCGGCCAGGCCGGTGACCGAACCGGCGATGCGGATTTCCAGCGTCGTCATTTCCTGCCGGTCGCCATAACGGGCGATCCAGTACACGAAGACGAACGCCGCGACGCAAACCGCAAGCGTGAAAATCCCGACCAGAACGTAGTTGGCTTTGGTCTCCATCGATTATTCCACCTAACCCTGTTCCTTCAGCAACGGCCCGGATTGCCGGGCGCTTTGCACACGATCAGACTTTCGCCTGCTGCTGCCGTTCGGCACGATCTGACGCGCGCGCTTGCCATGAAAATATTCCTGAACCCACGGGTCATCAAACGTCAGCATGTCGTCGATGGTTCCTTCCACAAGAACCCTTTTCTTACCCAATACCGCGATTCGGTCGCAAACGGCGAACAGGCTGTCGAGATCGTGCGTGACCATATAGACCGTCAAACCCATGGTATCGCGCAGATTTGCGATCAGTTCATCGAAATCCGCGGCACCGATGGGATCGAGCCCCGATGTCGGCTCATCGAGAAAGACGATGTCCGGGTCGAGTGATAAAGCGCGGGCGAGCGCCGCACGCTTGATCATGCCGCCGGACAGTTCCGACGGAAATTTCTCCGCCGTATCCGGTTTCAATCCGACCAGATCGATCTTGAGGCGCGCCAGTTCGTCCATCAGGCTGTGCGGAATGTCGAGATATTCGCGCATCGGCACCTGAATGTTCTCCAGAACCGTCAGCGACGAGAACAACGCACCGTGCTGGAACAGGACACCCATGCGCATGTCGACGCTGAGTTTTTCCTGTTCCGTCGCATGATCGATGTCATGGCCGAAAATGCTGATATTGCCGTGCTGTTTCTGATTGAGCCCGAGGATCGTCCGCATGAGGACGGACTTGCCCGTCCCCGATGCGCCGACAAATCCCAGTATCTCGCCGCGATAGACGTCGAGATTCAGGTGCTCCAGCACCGATGAACGGCCGAAGGACACGCTGACATCCTTGACCGAAAGGATGATATCGCTGGGCTCCTGCTCTCTGCTCTGGCCGTTGTCTGTCGAATTCATTCGCCTCGGGCGTCCCTGGGTCTGAAAATCAGTACATAAAGCTCTGCGGGCCTTGTTGCCATCCATGCCGCATAGAAATGGCGTCCCGTGACAGCAGAAGCACTTGAATTGTTTGCTCTATCGGTCAACATCCCCCACACATATCGAGTCTCGGACTTGATGTCACTGTAGCAATTAAGGCGCACATAATGACTGTTAATATGGAGATTACCGTTGAACGCTGGCCCATTGCCGGAACGTTTACAATCTCGCGGGGTTCCAAGACGGAAGCAGCCGTGGTGGTTTGTACCCTGCGCGACGGACTGCACACGGGGCGCGGCGAATGCGTTCCCTATGCCCGCTATGGCGAAAGTCTCGATTCCGTCTGTGCCGAAATCGAAAAACTGCGCAGCGTGCTCGCCGCAGGGGCCAACCGGCAGGATTTGCCCGGCCTCATCGGCGCCGGCGCGGCCCGCAATGCCGTCGATTGCGCGCTCTGGGATCTCGAAGCCAAACGGGCCGGCCGGCGCGTTGCCGATATCATCGGCTTGCCGCCGCTCAACGCCCTCACCACGGCCGTCACCGTTTCCTTCGGCGACGCACAGACCATGGCTGCCTCGGCCCGTGCCCTGTCCGATCGTCCGGTCATCAAGGTCAAGGTGGGCGGCGAGGATGACGAAGATCGCATTCGGGCCGTAGCGGAAGCTGCACCCGACAGCCGCATCATTCTCGATGCCAATGAGGGCTGGACCGACCGGAACATCGTCCGGCACATGCTGGCCGCCGCAAAGGCCGGGGTCGTGCTCATCGAGCAGCCGCTCCCGGCTGGCAAGGACGGCATTCTCTCGACAATCCCCCACCCCGTCCCCCTGTGTGCCGACGAGAGCGCCCACGGTACGGACGATCTGCATACGCTCCTTGGCCGCTACGACAGCATCAACATCAAGCTCGACAAGACGGGCGGGCTGACCGAGGCCCTGCGCATGCAGAAACGGGCGCGCGAACTCGGGTTCGGCATCATGGTCGGCTGCATGGTGGGCACGTCCCTGGCCATGGCGCCTGCCATCCTCGTCGCGCAGGACGCCGACTTCGTCGATCTCGACGGTCCGCTGATCCTCAGGGAAGACCGCCAGCCCGGCCTCGTCTTTGAAGGCAGCCGCGTCTCGCCGCCGCAATCGGAGCTTTGGGGCTAGCGCTCGCGCTGCTCCAATCGAAGCGAAACATTGGCCAGGACAAGCCCGACTGCCGCCAGCGCCACCATGGCATAGAAGCCATAGATGCCGGTGGCGCTGTAGAGCGGTCCGGACACCATGGTGACGATGGCCAGCGACGTGCCGATGAAGAAGGTGGATATGCCCTGCGCCGTTCCACCCTTCTCCTCGGGAATGGTCATGGCGATCATTTTCTGCATGCCGAGGAAGGACAGGGCGAAGGAGAAGGCATGCAGGCTCTGCACGACGAAAAAGCCAGCCACGCCGAGACCGGCGGGCACGATCAGCGGGAAGACGGTCCAGCGGAATATGGCGACGGCTGAGCCGATCATCAGCACCCTGGCCGGATGCAGGCGTCCGAAAACCCGGCGAAAGCAGGTGAACATGATCACCTCGGCCACCACGGCGATGGACCAGAGCGCCCCGATCACCGTCTCTTCAATGCCGATGGACTTCCAGTAGATGGCTGAAAAACTGTAGCCATAGGCGTGGCTTGCCTGCGTGATCCCCGTGGCGATCAGGAAGGTCACGAAGGCCGGGCGGCGCAGCGCCCTGCCCGCATCCGCCATGTCGATATCCGACAGCGGCGACAGGCGGCGCGGCTTGCCGATGCGCGGCACCACGAAACTCATACCGCATGCGGCTACCAGCGCCCCTAGCAGCACCGTCGGGATGATCCATTCACCCGTGTGCTGGATCAGCACGCCGCCGGCAAAGGAGGCCAGCAGGAACGCGATGGACCCCCAGACGCGCATCCTGGCAAAATCCGCCCCGTAGCGGCGCACGCCCGAAAGCGCAATCGTATCGGCCAGCGGAACCTGCGATGTCCACGGTGCGGCAAGCACCAGCGACACAACCAGAATGCCGAAGAAATTGAACGGCAGAAAGTAGAAGGCCGCGACGATCACCGCCAGAATGGTGGCAATGGTCAGGATATGCGCACGGTCGCTGGATTGATCAGCCAGAATGGAAACCAGCGGCGCGGCGATGACGCGCACGAACAGCGGCATGGACAGGACGATCGATATTTCCGTCGGCGACAGCGAACGGAATTCCAGCCACAGGGGAAAATAGGGCAGATGCAGGCCGCTTGAGATGAAAATCGCGAAATAAGCCAGAGCCAGCCGAAACTCGAACCGAGATGGCTTGTCGTGAAAAGTGTCCGCAGTGGCGGCTGTCATGGAGGAACTTTCGGAGGATCGAGGAACGGCGCACGAATATATGAATAGCCGTATTCCGAAATACCATGATTTGGCCCAACTGCCTAGAAACGCTGAAGGTTTTTTCGCATCAAATTGTTTCCGAGACAAACCACAATAAGCTGACGCGCTAACAACAACAGTCCACAGCTTATTTTAAAACCCAAGTTGTACTTCGTCATCAACCCCATCAAGATCGCCTCAGTCTGATCAAGCGGGGGCAAGATCGAAAATGGTGCCTGTCTATTATGACTCTCTCATGAATCGCGCCGGTTTCTGGCGTCGTTTCGGCGCACTTTTGCTGGACGCCATCATTATATTGATCCCGTTGCAGATAATAGTGATAGTCCTCTTCGCACAAACGAACGGTGCTGTTCAGGGAACGTTTGGTTTCACCACCACAAGTTGTTATGAAGTATCAGCACTGCCGGAGGGCTTCAAACTTGATCCTCCACCGCCAGCAGATTTCAACTCGTTTGCCGATTGCCACCGTGGACTACTTGGCTTTGACATGTCCCGGTGGCTTCTTGCCAGCAAAAGCACAAAGGACGGCGCTGTAACGACGACAGAATTTCGTGCCTATGGGCTCGGCCCAGATGGAGTTCCGCGTTCCGGATTCCCTGCAGATGGTCCAGCAATATTAATCCTATTGGTGTACCTCGTTTTGATGGAATATTGGCACGGCGCTACCCTTGGAAAACGTGCTGTAAAAATTCGCGCTGTCGATAGCAATGAAATACCAAGAACTGGATTGCCCTTTCGCAAGGCACTGTTGCGCAATTTGGCGATGTGGATCGGGTCCGTACCGGGCATTGTGATTGGGCTAATCTTGATTGTTAGAAGCATGCGGCCAGAACCCAGCGTTTCGGATCTGGTACCATGGCTTGTAATTGGCAGCATAATCCAATTGGCGTGGGTACTGTGGATCATAATTTCAGCTTCGCAAAAAAATGACCCGATCTACGACCGACTGGTGGGAACAGCAGTGGTACGGATATAGCCATAGCCAGGAACCATCTAGCTCGCCGACACCGCCCGCGCCGCGTTCGCTTCGTGGCCGAGCTGCGGCTTGGCACCGGCAATCGCCGTGAGAATATCCTCGAATATATCGGCGCAGGCTTCCCAGCTGAATCCCTGCAGGGTGGCATCGGGATCGACGCGCCCCATGGCAAGTGCGCCCAGCGCAGCCTCCTGCAGGTCGGTTGACAGAACGCCAGCGCCCGTCGCACCGATGACATCCTTCGGGCCGGCCACCGGATAGGCCGCGACCGGAAGCCCGCAGGCAATCGCCTCCAGCAGCACCAGGCCGAACGTGTCGGTGCGGCTGGGAAAAACAAACACATCGGCACCCGCATAGTGGCGGGCGAGTTCCTCGCCCTCCTTCTTGCCGGCGAACACGGCGTCAGGGAATTTGCGCTTCAGCTCATCCATATCCGGCCCGTCGCCGACGACAAGTTTTGTTCCCGGCAGATCAAGCGCCAGAAAGGCTTCAAGATTCTTTTCCGGCGCAACGCGGCCGACGCAGAGAAAGACGGGATGCGCGAGGCCGAGATCGACATCCGCCTGCGGGCGGAACAGATCGCGGTCGACACCGCGCGTCCACACGCGCAACGTGTCGAAGCCGCGCTCGCTCAATTCCTCGTAGATGGACTGCGTCGGGACAAGGCAGGTCTCGGCAGCATTGTGGAACCGGCGCAGAAAGCCATAGGTCCAGGCCAACGGAATGGGCAGACGCTCGCGCAGATATTCGGGAAAACGCGTATGAAAGCTGGTGGTGAAGCGCCACTTGTTTTTCAGGCAGGCACGCCGCGCCATGATGCCGAGCGGGCCTTCCGTGGCGATATGCACGAAGGCGGGCTGCAACGCCTCGATCCGGGCTTTCACCGCCGCGGGATAGGTCAGTGCCAGCCGGATTTCCGGATAGGTGGGACATGGCGCCGAGGGATAGTCCGCGGGCGAGATGATCGTCACCTCGACGCCCCGCGCCTCCATCTGCTCGCGCAATTGGGTCAGGGTGCGCACCACGCCATTGACCTGCGGATGCCAGGCATCGGAGACGATGACCAGCCGCTTCATCGGATCGATCTCTGCAGGAGAAGCCATTCAGGCCGCATTCGCCGCCTTGGGACGCTTGTCCTCGAGTTTGACGACAGGCGCAAAGCCTGCCTTCTCCCCGATCAGATGCGTCCAGGAGATGAGTTCCATCTTGCCGTCGTGATGCTCGACGATGGCTGTGCAGCTTTCAACCCAGTCGCCGGTGTTGATGTATTCGATGCCGTCGATTTCTTCGATGGTGGCGTGGTGGATATGGCCGCAGATGACGCCGTCGGCGCCGATGCGCCGGGCCTCGTCGGAGACGACGGTCTGGAAGGAACCGATGAAGTTAACGGCCTTCTTCACCCGGAATTTCGCCCAGGCGGAGAATGACCAGTAGCGCAGCCCGAGCATGCGCCGCACCTTGTTCATGATGGTGTTGATGGCCAGCGCCGCATCATAGGCCCAGTCGCCGAGATAGGCGATGTGGCGGGCATTGCGCACGACGACGTCGAACTGGTCGCCATGGATCACGAGGAATTTGCGGCCGTCAGCGGTTTCGTGCATCGTGCGGTCCATGACCTCGATGCCGCCGAAATGCGTGCCCTGGAAATCGCGCAGGAATTCATCGTGGTTGCCGGCGATGTAGAGGATGCGCGCGCCCTTGCGGCTCTTGCGCAGGAGTTTCTGCACGATGTCGTTGTGCTCCTGCGGCCAGTGCCAGCTGCGGCGCAGACGCCATCCATCGACGATATCGCCGACCAGATAGATCGTATCCGCATCGTGATACTTTAGAAAGTCCAGGAGGAAGGTCGCCTTGGCGCCTTTGGAACCAAGATGCACATCGGACAAAAAGAGCGTGCGAAACTTACGTGTCTCTGGCTCAACCATGAGGCTGATCTCCGTTCAGCGCCGGTACGCATCGGTACCTCTGGTCTGACAGAAACCTGATTCATGTCACAGTCTTATGACGCCGCTAAAAAGTCTATGGTTTCCTGCGATAAACACTTGTAACAAAATGGACTTCATTTATGGCTCTTCGTGTCATTTATGCATGCTAAAAAGATTGAATCGCAAATCCCAAGTTGCGACCAGCCAATTTCCGGAGGATATTATCCATGGCCAAGGACAATTCGCCCAACCAGTCCGACCTCGAAGAAAGCGCCCTGTTTTACCACCGCTTTCCTCAGCCGGGTAAACTGGAAATCCAGGCGACGAAGCCGCTTGGAAATCAGCGCGACCTTGCCCTTGCCTATTCCCCCGGTGTCGCCGCACCCTGCCTGGCCATTCATGAAAACCCCGCCACAGCAGCCGATTATACCAGCCGTGCCAATCTTGTAGCGGTCATCTCCAATGGCACCGCCGTCCTTGGCCTTGGCAATATCGGCCCCCTCGCCTCCAAGCCGGTGATGGAAGGCAAGGCGGTTCTCTTCAAGAAATTCGCCGACATCGACGTCTTCGACATCGAGATCGACGCGCAGGAGATCAACAAGATCGTCGATGTCGTTGCCGCGCTCGAACCCACCTTTGGCGGCATCAACCTTGAGGACATCAAGGCGCCGGAATGCTTTGACGTGGAGGAAATCCTCCGTGCCAGGATGAACATTCCCGTGTTCCATGACGACCAGCACGGCACGGCGATCATCGTCGCCGCAGCCATCCTCAACGGCATGGAGCTGGCCGGCAAGGATCTGTCCAAGGTCAAGATCGTGGCGTCCGGCGCCGGTGCTGCAGCGCTCGCCTGCCTCAACCTCCTGGTCAAGCTCGGCGCCAACCGCAAGAACATCTGGGTCTGCGATCTCGACGGCGTCGTCTATGACGGCCGCAACACGTTGATGGACCGCTGGAAATCCGTCTATGCCCAGAAGACTGACGCACGCGTGCTGGCCGATGTCATCGGCGGTGCCGACGTGTTCCTCGGCCTGTCCGCCGCAGGTGTCCTGAAGCCGGAACTTTTGAAGCAGATGGCGCCGAACCCGCTGATCATGGCGCTGGCCAATCCCAATCCGGAAATCATGCCGGAGGAAGCACGTGCCGCACGCCCCGACGCCATGATCTGCACCGGACGCTCCGATTTCCCCAACCAGGTCAACAACGTCCTCTGCTTCCCCTATATTTTCCGCGGCGCGCTGGATTGCGGCGCACGGGCGATCAATGAGGAAATGAAGATGGCGGCGGTCAAGGCCATCGCGGCACTTGCCCGCGAGGAGCCATCGGATGTGGCGGCCCGCGCCTATTCCGGCGAAACGCCGACCTTCGGCCCCAATTATCTCATTCCTTCGCCGTTCGATCCGCGCCTGATCCTGCGCATCGCCCCAGCTGTGGCCAAGGCGGCCATGGAAACCGGCGTCGCCGACCGCCCCATCGAGGATTTCGAGGTCTATCTCGACAAGCTGAACCGCTTTGTCTTCCGCTCCGGCCTGATCATGAAGCCGATCTTCACCGCAGCGCGGACTGCCGAGAAGAAGCGGGTGATCTATTCCGACGGCGAAGACGAGCGCGTCCTGCGCGCGGCACAGGTGGTGCTTGAGGAAGGCACGGCGATCCCGACGCTGATCGGCCGCCCGCAGGTCATCGAGACGCGTCTCAAGCGCTACGGCCTGAAGATCAAGCTCGGCACTGATTTTGACATCATCAACCCGGAAGACGATCCGCGCTACCGCGACTATGTCGACCTTTTGGTGAACCTTACCGGCCGGCGCGGCACCACGCCGGAGGTGGCACGCACCATGGTCCGCGCCAGCGGCACGGTGATTGCGGCGCTGGCCATCATGCGCGGCGAAGCCGATGCCATGATCTGCGGCCTGGAAGGCCGTTTCGAGCGTCATCTGCGCAATGTCGACCAGATCATCGGCAAGCTTGAGGGCATCCGCAATTTTTCCGCACTCAGCCTGCTGATTTCACAGCGCGGCGTGCTGTTCCTGACCGATACCTATGTCAGCATCGATCCGACAGCCGAAGAGATTGCGGAAAAGACGGTTCTGGCCGCCAACGAAATCCGCCGCTTCGGCATCGAACCCAAGGCAGCCCTGCTTTCGCATTCCAACTTCGGTTCGCGCGATTCCGAAAGTGCGGCCAAGATGCGCGCCGCTTCGGAAATCCTGCGCTCCAAGGCACCAGATTTGGAGCAGGATGGCGAAATGCATGGCGATTCCGCCCTGTCGGAAATCCTGCGTGAGCGTGTGCTGCCGCATTCCCGCCTGAGCGGCGAAGCCAACCTTCTGGTCTTCCCCAATCTCGACGCAGCCAACATCACGCTCAACGTCGTCAAGACGGTCACCGATGCACTGCATGTCGGGCCCATTCTGCTCGGCGCCGCCAAGCCTGTGCATATTCTGACGCCGTCGGTGACATCGCGCGGTATCGTCAACATGACAGCTCTGGCAGTGGTTGAGGCGTCACAGCGCCTGGAATAGCGCGCTGCCGTCTTATTGCTGCCGCACGTTCATGGATGGTTCAGGCGCAGTCAGCCAGGTGGGCTGCGCGTGACTTTGCAGGACTAGACCATATGAAACGGTTCATACACTTCGCGGCACTCGCCATGGGCACGCTGCTGTTGTCAACCCAGCTGGCAGCGGCCCAGTCGGACGTTTGCAGCCGCATGGAACAACGCCTGCGCGAACTCGACAATGATTTCGTCACGGATGAGTATGAGCTGAACCTGCGCCGCGACCGGGTGGAAGCTGCCATGGACGCCAACAATTGCTCGGCATCCTATGAGCCAGACCGCGAAGTCTTGCCGCGCGAAATCGAACCGCGCGACGGGGAGCCCCGGCGCCGCCCCTATGAAGTCCTCGGAGGCCAGCGGCCCGTTGACAACGAGCCGCTGGAAAGCACCGCGCCGGTTTACGGCGGACAATATCAGACGCTCTGCGTGCGCACCTGCGACGGCTATTATTTCCCCATTTCCTACGCGACCGGCGCGGAGAATTTCCACCGCGACGAAGCGCAGTGCCAGGCGCAATGCCCGGGCGCGAAACTGTTCTATCATTCGACCAACGGTGAAACCGTGGATCAGATGATTTCCCTGCGCGGCCAGGCCTATACGGATATGCCCAACGCGTTCAAATTCAGGAAAGTCGGCGCCAATGGCACGCCGCAATGTTCCTGCCAGCGCACGGCGGGCAATTACACCACGCTTGGAAATCCCAAGGAAATAGCCCGGCAACCGGCGGCGACTGCACCCGCGACGAAACCGGCGCCAGCACAAACACAGCCAGCACTCAAACCGGCGGAACCGATCAAACCTGTCGAGCCTGTCAAGGCCGAGCCATTGCCATCGGCAGAGCCGGCGAAAAACCCCGAACCGGCTGCGCCTGTGGTAGAGCCGGAGAAAAAACCGTCATCGATTATTCAGCTGGGGACACCCGCCGTGCCGAAAGTCGAAGCGGAACAACCGAAACCGCTGTCGCCAGACAAGCCGATCGATCCCAACCGCAAGGTCAGGGTCGTCGGGCCAACGTTCCTTCCCGACCAAGAAGGGGCAGTAAATCTGCGAGCTCCGGACCAGAAGCCAACCCGGTAAGGGCAATGCGCAGGGGCATGAACAACGGCTTGCCCTTGCGTCCGCTCTGAACCTTCACCGCTTCCGTCCACTGCTTCCAGGTCTCGCGGCTCCACGGCTCCTGCGGCAACACGTCAAAAGCCGCCGCTACGAAATCGCGGTCCTCTTCAGCAAGGACTTCGTCACTGACGGGACCGTCCTGAACGATCTTCCACCACAGCGCCGCATCGGCCACGCGCGTGAGATTGCCGCGCACGGCAAGCCAGAAGGCTTCGGCCTTGTCGCCGGTGATCCCCATGTCGCGCAGGCGTTCTTCAGCCACGTCGAACGGCATGGCGTGGATCAGCGTGCGGTTCAGCGTATCGAGTTCCGCCGGATCGAATTTCGAGGATGATTTCGATGTTGCCTTCGGATCGAAGATTGCGGCGAGCGATGCCATGTCAGGCATGGCGACCACATTCTCCGACGTTCCCGTCAGCACGGCGAGGCTGACCACGGCCATCGGCTCATAACCGTCGCGGCGCAGGCTGCCGACGGACAGGGCGCCGGTGCGCTTGGACAAGCCCTCGCCCGACACCGTCGTCAGCAGGTTGTGATGGCCAAGCGCCGGCGCCTTCGCACCCAGCGCTTCGAAAATGGAAATCTGCACGCCGCTGTTGGTGACGTGATCATCGCCGCGGATGATGTGCGTGATGCCCATGTCGATATCGTCGACCACGGAGGTCAGCGTGTAGAGATAGGTGCCGTCTTCGCGCACCAGCACCGGATCGGAAAGCGAAGCGAGATCGACGGTCTCTTCGCCGCGCACGATATCATCCCAGTGGACAATCGTGCGCGCGGGCGCGAACGGATCGTCCTTGAAGTTCGGCAGCAGGAAACGCCAGTGCGGGCGATGACCCTCGGCTTCGAGCTTGGCGCGATCCCCTGCCGTCAGTTTCAGCGCATCGCGGCCATAGACCGGCGGCAGGCGGCGCGCGAGCCGCAGCTTGCGCTTGCGTTCGAGCTCTTCCGGGGTCTCGTAGCAGGGATAAAGCACGCCGGCGGCTTTCAGCTTTTCAACGGCGGCATCGTAGAAGGCAAAGCGTTTCGACTGGTATTCGACCCGCACCGGCTTGATGCCAAGCCAATCAATATCAGCGGCGGTCGCTTCGGCATATTCGGTCTTCGAGCGCTCCACGTCGGTGTCATCGAAGCGCAGGATCAGTTGGCCATTGTGTTTCAGCGCGAACAGCCAGTTGAACAGGGCTGTGCGCGTGTTGCCGATGTGGATATAGCCGGTCGGAGATGGTGCAAAACGGACGGTGATGGTCATGCGTCGGGCATATCGGAACGACGCGTGAAGATCAATATGCGGACCATGAGGAGGTACGTTGCAAGACCGTCATGCGTCCTTCGACAAGCTCAGGATGAGGGAGACGGAAGGGTTGCAAGGCAATTGACGAAAGTCACAAAACCTCCGCTCCCTGCAAATCTCCAGCCTCCCTCATGGTGAGCCTGTCGAACCACGCACAATGATCACGCCGGCATTCTAGCCGTCATTGAGAACAAGACCCTTGGTCAGTTCCAGCGCCTGCCGTTCGAACAGGCTGCGGTAGATGCCGCCGTTCAGGCGGATCAGGGCTTCGTGGTTGCCCTCTTCCGCGATCCGGCCATGGTCGAAGACCAGCAGCCGGTCGAGGGCCCGCACCGTCGACAGCCGGTGCGCGATCACCAGGGTCGTCCGGCCCAGCATCAGCCGTTCCATGGCCTGCTGGATCAGCACTTCCGATTCCGAATCGAGGCTCGACGTTGCCTCGTCCAGGATCAGAACCGGCGCATCCGCGAGGAAAGCCCGGGCAATGGCGACGCGCTGACGCTCGCCGCCGGACAGCTTCACACCGCGTTCACCCACCAGCGTGCCATAGCCCTTCGGCAGGGCCATGATGAAGTCATGCGCGCTGGCCTGCCGGGCCGCTTCCTCGACCTCGCCCTGCGTGGCTGTCGGCCGCGCATAGGCGATGTTCTCGGCCAGCGTCCGGTGGAACAGGATGGGCTCCTGCTGCACGATGGCAATCTGCTGGCGCAGCGATGCCTGGGTGACGGTGGAAATATCCTGACCGTCGATCAGGATGTGCCCCGCCTTCACGTCGTGCAGGCGCTGGATCAGCTTGACGAACGTCGTCTTGCCCGAACCGGAGTGGCCGACAAGGCCGACGCGCTCACCCGCCCGGATCGCCACCGAGAACCGGTCATAGAGCGGTGCCCGGTGCGCCCCATAGTGGAACGTCACATTGTCGAACACGATCTTGCCATTGGTGATCTGGATCGGCTTGGCACCGGGCCGGTCATCAATGCCGAGCGGCTGACTCTGGATGTCAACAAGCTCTTCCATATCGTTGATCGAACGCTGCAAATTGCGGATGTGCATGCCGACTTCCCGCAGGTACCCCTGCAGGATGAAGAACGACGTCAGCACGAAGGTGATGTCACCCGCACTCGCCTGCCCCCTGGACCACAGCCACAGGGCAAAGCCGATGACCGATGCCCGCAGGATGAGCAGCAGCGAGCCCTGCGTCGTGCCGTTGCGGGTACCGCGGATCCACGTGCGCCGCGTCCGGTCCTGCCACTTGGCAAGAACTTTCAGCAGTCGTGCGTCCTCGCGCTTTTCCGCGCCGAAACCCTTCACCACCATGTTGCAGCTGACCGCATCGGCCAGCGAACCGCCGAGCTTGGTATCCCAGCGATTGGCAAGGCTCGCCATCGGCGCGACATAGCCGAGCGACATCGCCACCGTCACGCCGACGAACACGAGGGATCCCAGGCCGATGATGACGCCCATCATGGGCCAGTACCAGGCCATCAGCACGGTCGAGCCGACAAGCATGACCATGGACGGAAACAGGGCCACCAGCAGCGTATCGTTCAGCAGGTCAAGCGCCCACATGCCGCGCGTGATCTTGCGCACCGTCGAGCCGGCAAAGCTGTTCGCATGCCAGTCCGTCGAGAAACGCTGGACACGGAAAAAGGCGCCGGAAGCAATCTCCGACATCATTTTCAGCGTCAGCTTGACGATCGTCATGAAGGTGACGTGCCGCAGGATGATAGCGCCGAGCGACAGGGCCATCAGGGTCCAGAACGCAGCCATCGCCGCATCCCAGGCGATGGCATCCGTTGCCGCGCCGTTGACCACCGCGTCGACCAGCCGCCCCGAATAGAGCGGCGTCAGCACGTCGGCCAGTGTCGAGAGCAGCACTGCACCAAGAATGATAGCCAGACGCACCGGCTGCTTCTGCCAGTGAATCCAGGTGAATCCGAGAACGCTGCGGAAGGCTCCGCCGCGCAAGGCGTTACGTAAAAATGCCATGACGATCGTCCGGTGCCAAAACGCACCGGCCTCAAATATGAATTTCAGACGAGAATGCCGCGCAACAGAACGAGGGAATCAATGCGGCACAATTGGCTTGGCGACTTGCCTGAATACAGGAAAGGCCAATATCGGCGATGAGTGTTCTTGACCGGTGAAGTCAATTGAAAAGCCCTGGGGCTTTTCATCATCACATGTCAGGAACGGACGCCGCCCCGAGGGGACATTGAAACAGCTGCCATTCTAAACCTCCCGGGCTTGATTGCCGGAGAGATGGCTTATAGGTGAATCGCAATCACGCGCCAAGCGCCTATTTTTTGTGCAGCCGCTTTTCGAAATAAAGTGAGGCGCGATTGCAACACTAGACTTTAGTCGTAGTCAAAAACGACGGTTGCAGGGCGATCAGTGCGTGGTTCGACAAGCTCACCATGAGGGAGAGTGAGGATTGCAGCGTGTTATATTCTGCAACCTTTGCGATTGGCATTGCAGCCAGATCACCTCCCTCATGGTGAGCTTGTCGAACCACGCACCCGGCACATGCAATCGGTCCTACCCCCGATCGCGGAACTTGTTGGTGATGGGATAGCGCCGGTCGCGGCCGAAATTCTTCCGCGTCACCTTCACACCCGGCGCCGACTGCCGGCGCTTGTATTCAGCGAGATAGAGCAGGTGTTCGATCCGCTCGACCGTCTTGCGCTCATGGCCGCGCTCGACGATCTCGTCCACGCCCATCTCGTTCTCGACGAGGCATTCGAGAATGTCATCGAGCACCGGATAGGGAGGCAGCGAATCCTGATCCGTCTGGTTCTCACGCAATTCGGCGGAAGGCGCCTTGCTGATGATGTTTTCCGGGATGACGATACCCGATGGACCGAGGCCGCCGGCGGGCACGTTCCTGTTGCGCCATTCCGACATGGCGTAGACCTGCATCTTGTAGATGTCCTTGATCGGATTGTAGCCGCCGTTCATGTCGCCATAGAGCGTGGCATAGCCCACCGACATTTCCGACTTGTTGCCCGTCGTGACCACCATCGAGCCGAACTTGTTGGAGATTGCCATCAGGATCGTGCCACGGGCCCGGCTTTGCAGGTTTTCTTCGGTGATGCCCTCTTTCGTACCTTCGAATGTCGGCCCGAGCGCTTTCAGAAAGCCTTCCACCGGCTCGAAGATCGGCACGATGTCGTAGCGGCACCCCAGCGCCTTGGCGCAGTCTTCCGCATCCTTCAGTGAGTCCTTCGATGTATAGGTATACGGCATCATCACGGCGCGCAGCCGCTCCTCGCCCAGCGCGTCGACAGCCAGCGCCGCACAGATCGCCGAGTCAATGCCGCCGGAAAGACCGAGCACCACATCCTTGAAGCCGTTCTTGTTGACGTAGTCGCGCAGGCCCAGCATGCAGGCGCGATACTGCGCCTCCTCGCCTTCGGGGATTTTCGACATGGGGCCTTCCGAGCAGGACCATCCGCCCGCGCCGCGCCGCCACGTGGTGACAACAAGCTGTTCCTCGAACTGCGACATCTGGAACGCGATGTTTTTGTCCGGATTGAACGCAAACGACGCGCCGTCAAAAATCAGATCGTCCTGACCGCCGAGCTGGTTGGCGAAAATCAGCGGCAAACCGGTTTCAATCACCTGGCGCAGCACCACCTGATGGCGCACATCCACCTTGCCGTTGTAATAGGGCGAGCCATTGGGCACGCAGAGTATCTCCGCGCCGCTCTCCGCCAGCGTTTCACACACGCCAAGGTCGCCCCAGATATCCTCGCAGATCGGAATGCCGATGCGGATACCGCGGAAATTCACCGGTCCGGGCATCGGCCCCTGCTGGAACACCCGCTTCTCGTCAAACTCGCCATAGTTGGGCAGGTCGACCTTGAAGCGTTCCGCAATCACCTTGCCGCCGTCCAGCACCATGACCGAATTGTGCAGGCCGCTGTCGCGCCGCAGCGGCGTGCCGATAATCACCCCCGGTCCGCCGTCGGATGTATCGGCCGCAAATTCTATTGCCGCCTTTTCGCAGGCTTCGATGAAGGCTGTCTTCAGCACCAGATCTTCCGGCGGATAGCCTGAGATAAACAGCTCCGTGAACAGGATGAGATCGGCGCCCTGCCGCGCGGCGTCGGCCCGTGCTTCACGCGCTTTTGCCAGATTACCCTTGATGTCACCCAGGACAGGATTGAGCTGGGCGATGGCGATACGGAGGATGTCGGGATTTTTGCTCATATTGAACATATATCATTTCGCTGGAGATTAAACAATGCGACTCACACGCGGTTTCAGGAAAAAAATACGTGCCAGAGCGTATAGAACCAGACGATGGCGACGAGAACAACCGAGATCAGCACGGCCAGAGATCCGCAATCCTTGGCGATCTGGATATCGCGCTGGAAATCCCGCGACACGGCATTGCACGCAGCTTCAATACCGGTGTTCAGCACCTCGATCATGATCAGGATAAGCACCGAGCCGGTCAGAACCAGGAAAACCAGCACGGATGGCGCGATCGCCGCCGCGACGGGAATCGACAGGATGAAAAGGATGAGTTCCTGCTGAACCGCCTTTTCATGCACCGCCAGGTGCCTGAGCGCGCGCATGGAATTGACGAATGCCAGTATTAGCCGCTGCATGGTTTGCTCCCGTCCGTCCGTAACGGCAGCTATAAAGCCAGATCGGGCGGCGTCAATCCTTCACGCGTTCCCGGCCCCTCAGTCGACTGCCACGACGATACCGCCGCCGCTCGCCACATATTTCGGCAGATCGTCGCCGATTTCGTAATAGTCGCCCTTGTCGCCGACAAAAATATGCACTTCGCCCTTGAGACTGGTCGGCTTGTCGAACGATCCGGCCATCACCGAGATGTAGTCGAGATCATGGTGTTTCCAGAACATCACCGATCCGCAATTGCGGCAGAAACCGCGCGCCGCATATTCGCTGGCGGCATACCATTTGATGTTTTCCTCACCGGTGATGGTGATGGCATCCTTCTGGACATTCGTCGCCGCATAGAAATGGCCGGATTGCTTGCGGCACTGCGAGCAATGGCAATAGACGATCCCGCGCAGCTTGCCATGCGCCTTGAAGCGGATGCCTCCGCACAGACACGATCCACTATGCAATTCCGACATCAGGACAGCCTCCGCTCAACACAGAAAAAGATCAGGGTCCGGACCCTAGGCCCGGCGCCGGGCGGTGCCTTGCGCAATCACGTCTTCGGCGCCCGCACCAGCGACACGCGCAGAAGCGCGGCGCCAATCACCGCCGACAGGAGCGATCCGAGCAGCACGCCCAGCTTTGTTTCATCCTGCAGCAGGGGCGAATTCGCGTAGGCGAGAAGGCCAATGAACAGGCTCATGGTGAAGCCGATGCCGCACAACATCGAAACCCCATAGATCTGGAACCAGCTTGCTCCCGCCGGGCGTTCCGCCAGCCGCAACTTTATCGCCAGCAGTGCAAAGGCAAACACGCCGATCTGCTTGCCGACGAACAGGCCGGCCGCCACGCCAAGGGGGACGGGGTCGGCAAGGTTGGACAGCGAGACGCCACTGAAGGACACCCCCGCATTGGCAAAACCGAAGATCGGCACGATGGCAAAGCCGACCCAGGGCTGGATGGCATGCTCCAGCTTGAGCAGCGGCGATTCGGTTGCCCCCTGCCCGTCCTTGGCCCCGCGCATCGGAATGGTCAGCGCCAAAAGGACACCGGCCACCGTGGCATGCACGCCCGATTTGAGCACAAGAATCCACAGAATGACGCCGAGGACGAGGTAGGCCCAGAGCCGCACCATGCCGAGACGGTTCATGGCCATCAGGATGACGAAAACACCGGCGGCACCGGCAACGGCGGGAATATTCAGCCCGTCCGAATAGAACAGCGCGATGATGAGGACCGCGCCCAGATCGTCGATAATGGCAAGCGCCGTCAGGAAAACCTTCAGGGACAAAGGCACGCGCGAACCAAGCAGGGACAAGACACCGAGCGAGAAGGCGATATCCGTTGCCGACGGGATGGCCCAGCCCCGCGCCGTTTCGGTGCCGGCATTGAAGGCAAGGAAGATGGCCGCCGGAACGACCATGCCGCCGACGGCGGCGAAGCCCGGCAATGCGCGCCGCGACCAGCTGGACAACTGGCCGCTGATCATTTCACGTTTGATTTCCAGCCCGACCAGCAGGAAGAAGATCGCCATCAGCGCATCATTCACCCAGTGAAGAATACTCAGGCCGCCGACATAGGTCTTCAGAAGGCCGAAATAACCGTCACTGAGCGGTGAATTGGCAATGATCAGCGCCAGCGCGGCCACCACCATCAGGATGATGCCACCGGAGGCTTCGCTCTCGATGAAGGAACGGAAAGACGCTGTCAGGCGGATTCGGCGCGAAGGTTTTATTGTCATGGAACCTTGATAGAATCCAAAGACATAAATTTCCAGCCAAAACGGCCCGGCGTTCTGACAGATGCGTGATCAGGTCAGGGCTGTTACCCTGATCGACCAAAACAAAGGGCGGCCTCGAAAGGGCCGCCCTTGCCGTTCATGCCTGTTGTTCAGACGGATCAGCCGTTGACGGCGATCTTCTGCGGATGCGCGTTGCGCTCCTTCTTGAGAAGTTCTGCAACGAGGAACGCCAGCTCCAGCGCCTGGTCGGCGTTGAGGCGCGGATCGCAATGGGTGTGGTAGCGGTCCGACAGATCTTCCGCCGAAATCGCCCGTGCACCGCCCGTGCATTCCGTCACGTTCTTGCCGGTCATTTCGATGTGGATGCCACCGGGATAGGTGCCTTCCGCATGATGAACGGCAAAGAAGCCTTCGACTTCCTTCAGGATGCGGTCGAAGGGCCGTGTCTTGTAGCCATTGGCCGTGATCGTGTTACCATGCATCGGGTCACAGGACCAGACCACATCGCGGCCTTCCTTCTGCACGGCGCGGATCAGCTTGGGCAGATGGTCGCCCACCTTGTCATGGCCGAAACGGGCAATGAGGGTCAGGCGGCCGGGTTCGTTTTCCGGGTTGAGCAGGTCGATCAGCCTGATCAGACCATCGGGCTCCAGCGATGGGCCGCACTTGAGGCCAAGCGGGTTCTTGATGCCACGGCAGTATTCCACATGGGCATGGTCCGGCTGGCGCGTACGGTCGCCGATCCAGATCATGTGGCCCGACGTGCCATACCAGTCACCGGAGGTGGAATCCACGCGGGTCAAAGCTTCCTCATAGCCAAGCAGCAAGGCCTCGTGGCTGGTGTAGAAATCCGTCTCGCGCAGCGTGTGGTTGGTTTCCGACGTGATGCCGACGGCACGCATGAAGTCCATCGTATCGGAAATCGTACGGGCGAGTGACTCATAGCGCTCGCCCTGCGGGCTGTCCGACACGAAACCGAGCATCCACTGGTGCACGTTCTCGAGGTTGGCATAGCCGCCCTGGGCAAAAGCGCGCAGAAGGTTCAGCGTTGCGGCCGACTGGCGATAGACCATTTCCTGGCGGTTCGGATCGGGGATGCGGGCAGCCTCGGTGAACTCCATGCCATTGATGATGTCACCGCGGTAGACCGGCAGCTCGATACCGTCCTTGGTTTCCGTATCGGCAGAGCGCGGCTTGGCGAACTGACCGGCAATGCGGCCGATTTTCACGACCGGCTGCGATGCGCCGAAGGTCAGGACAACCGCCATCTGCAGGAACACGCGGAAAAAGTCGCGGATGTTGTCCGCGCCATGCTCGGCAAAGCTCTCGGCACAGTCGCCGCCCTGCAACAGAAAACCCTGCCCTTTGGACACGGCTGCGAGCTGGCGCTTCAGCTTTCGCGCCTCACCTGCAAAAACCAGCGGTGGATAGGTACGAAGACGGCCCTCGACATCGCTCACAGCCTGAGCGTCCGGATAAAAAGGCGCCTGCTTGATTGGCTTGCCTCTCCAGGAAGTCGGTGTCCAGTTCTTCGTCATTATTGCACCTGTTTTCTATTGTCCGCACTGGGTAGCGGTGGTTTGCGTTTTCCGGTTGCTCCGGAAGGCGCTCATATAGTGGAAATATCCCTATTATACCAGTCCCGTTAAGGTTTGTGGCGGAAACACGAAATCGAGATTGTCGCAGGCGGCATTTTGATTTACGTTAACGTTAAAGTCAAAGTTGGAGCGGCCGATGCGCGACATTGCTTTTCAAGCCTCTGATGGCTTTCCCCTGCATGGCACCATGTTTGACGGAAAAGGCACCGGGCCGGCGGTCCTGATCTCCTCCGCCGCCGCCGTTCCCAACACATTCTACCGGCACTTTGCCCGTCAGCTGCTCGATTGCGGCGCCTCCACGGTGCTCACCTACGATTATCGCGGCGTCGCGAAATCCGGAACGCCGAAGGGATGGACCACGCGCCTCGGCATGAAAGACTGGGGCGTGCTTGATTTTCCCGCGGCAGTCGATATTCTCCGGCGCGCGGCGGGTGACAGGCCGCTGGTGGGCATCGGCCATTCCTATGGCGGCCTGGCGCTTGGCCTCAGCAACCGGTCTTCCGACTTTGCCCGCTATACATCGCTTGCCTCGCTCTCCGGCTATTACCGCTATACGGCCGAACCGTTTTCCGTCTTTGCCAAGATGAACTTCCTTGCCCTGCCCCTGGCGCTCTCGCTCGGACGCGTGCCCAAATGGAGCGGTATCGGCGAGGAACTTCCCGGCAGTGTCTTCCAGGACTGGGCACGCTGGTGCCGCAATCCCAATTTCCTTTTCGGGGACGCCAAAACACCGGAGTCGAAGCATTTTCAGTCGGTGCGCACGCCCCTCCTCGCCGTCGGATTGACCGATGATCCCTGGGGTACGCCGAAGGCAATCGATCACCTTTTGACCCATTACTGCAATGCGCCGACAAACCAGCTGTGGCTATCCCCGCAACAATCGACAGGCGGCGCAATCGGCCACCTCGGCTTTTTCCGCAAACACCATACGGCCACGCTGTGGCCGCCCGTCATCGACTGGCTGCTGCACGGGAAGGTGCCGCACGGCGCAACGCACCGCGCCGAACAACGCGTTGCCTGAAGGAATGCCTTGATGTCTCAGGCGTAGGGCGTGCCCGCCATCGCGGCTTTCAGGCCGAGGGTTCCCTGGTCAACAAGCCTGAGAAAGACGGCTGTCGCTTCCCGTGCATCCTGTTTCAGCCGGAAGGAGCGGTGCGCCTGGATAAAGGCCGTCGTCCATGTCGCCAGAAGCAGCCCGGCGGCCAGATCGGCATCAGGATCGGCTGGTTCCCGCCCCGCGCTTTCGGACAGGGCCAGACTGATGGTCTGCGCAAGCTCGTCACGGATCGCTCTCGCCCGGGCTTTCAGGGTTTCACTGCCCTCGATCGTCGCCATGAAGGCCTGGCTCCTGACCGAAAACCTGAGATAGGGAACGTCCTCCGCAGCCAGCCGGTGTGCCAGCAGGCGCAATGTCTCGACCGGGGTGACGCCGGGCTCGCGCCGCTGCAACGCGTCGCGCAGCATCTCGCGTCCCTCTTCCTCGCGATCGAAGAACATGTCCTCCTTGCGGGGAAAATGATTGAACACCGTCATCCGCCCGACATCGGCGGCGGACGCAATCTCGTCCACCGTCACATGATCGAAGCCACGCTGCATGAAAAGCCGGGTGGCGGCGATGGAGATGCTTTGCCGGGTGGCGAGGCGCTTACGGGATCGGCGGTCGGATGGCACTGTCATGTCATCGCTGATAGCACGATTTATATACTGAGTACAATTTTGTATTGACACGAAGTGCCGGATAATCCCATATAAATGTACTGAGTACATATTAGGATCAAGTATATGATAAATGACATTGATATCGTGGTCGTGGGAGCCGGCCCCGTCGGGCTCCTCACCGCCATTGAACTGACTTTGGGCGGTGCGCGCGTTCTGGTGCTGGAGCGCCTCGCCGCGCCGAGCCTGGAAATGAAGGCCGGCGGGCTCGGACCATTGGGGCTTGAGACGTTGCAGCGGCGCGGCATGACGGCCGCCGTCGCCGCAGCTGAGGCGAGCAGTTTCGCGGCGATGGCGCAGTTCGGCCGGGACCCGCGGGCCAAAGGATCGAAATACAGCGGCCATTTCGCCGGCCTCTCCCTGATCCGGAAGGATGCGCAGACAGAGCCGGAACGGCGCGCCCGCCCCGTGGACCAGCAGGCCCTCGAAGCCATGCTGGCCGACCGCGCACGCGCGCTTGGGATCGAGGTCCGCCGCGGCTGCGATGTCACCGGCTTCACCTCGCAGACGCATGACATTGACGTGGAATGGACATCTCCGGCAGGCACGGATCGTGTTCGCTGCGCCTATCTCGTCGGTTGCGACGGGGGACGCAGTTCGATCCGCAAGATGGCCGGTTTCGATTTCCCCGGCACGCCGCCCTCATCAACCTTCTACCAGGCCGTTGCCGATATCGATCATCCCGACCGCCTCGCACCGATGGGTTGGCGGCGCACATCGGGCGGTATCTTCTCCTACGGGCCGTTCCCCGGCCGGCTGGTGATGATCGAATTCACCGGTACGCCGCAGGACCGGCAGGCGCCGGTCACACCGGAGGAGATCGAAGCGGTTCTGCGCCGTGTCAGCGGCGCCGATGTCCGCGTCAAGGCGCTCGAAAGCGGCAGCCGGTGGACTGACAACACGCGGCTTGTCGACACCTACCGCAAAGGCCGGGTGCTGCTGGCCGGCGATGCGGCGCATATCCATACGCCGTTCGGCGGCCAGGGTTTGAGCCTCGGGCTCATGGATGCCACCAATCTCGGCTGGAAGCTCGCCGCCGTCATTCGCGGCGAGATGCCGGAAAGCCTGCTCGATACCTATACGGACGAGCGGCGCCCCGTTGCCGAAGCCGTTCTGGCAAACACGCTTGCCCAGATGGCCATCATGCGGCCCGATCCGCAGGCGGGCGCGATGCGGGACATCATCGTCAACCTCATGCAGTTCGATGACGTCAACCGCTTCATTGGCGAGATGATGAGCGGCCTCTCCATCCGCTACGATCTCGGCTCGGAACGGGACGCGGTTGGCCGTCTGACGGGCGACCGGCCGGTCGGCCCCGGCGATGCCGGGACCTCGCTCTACGATCTGATGCAGGATGGCATGGGTGTTCTTCTCGATGCCTCCGCCGGAGGGAAGGCTTCCAGCTTCGTTGCCGCCCGCACAGGAAGGGTGCGGTGCGTCGCCGTCGATGCAGGACCTTCCCTGCTGATCCGTCCGGATGCCTGCATTGCCTGGGCGGGTGACGACGACAGCACGGACGGTTTGGAGCAGGCACTCCGGCGCTGGTTCGCGCCATCGCTACCGTGATCCCGCCCGGTTCGAGCCTTTACAGCAGCAAAGGCTCGATATCAGTCGATGCGCACGCCGTCGACGATCCGGTATGTCGGCTTGTACATCGTCACAAGTTCCTCGGCGGCAGTCGGATGCACAGCCATCGTCCTGTCGAAATCTTCCTTGGTGCATCCAGCCTTCATGGGAATGGCCAGGAGCTGTGCCATTTCGCCCGCATCGGGCCCGAGAATGTGCGCGCCGACAACTTTCCGGCTGTCTGCATCGACAATCAGCTTCATCAGCATCTTTTCCGTGCTGCCGGACAGCGTATTGCGCATCGGGCGGAACACCGCCCGGTACACCTCGACCGCTTTGAATGTGCGCGCCGCATCCTGCTCGGTCAGGCCGACAGTACCGATCTCCGGCTGCGAAAACACCGCCGTTGCAATCAGCGCGTGGTCCGGCTTCGTCGGATTGTTCTTGAAGGCGGTCTCAAGGAAGCACATGGCTTCGTGAATGGCGACAGGCGTCAATTGCACCCGGTTGGTGACATCGCCGACCGCCCAGATGTTTTCCCTGCTCGTGCGGGAATAGCCATCCACCTTGATCGCACCCGTCTCATCCACGGCAACACCGGCCGCTTCGAGACCGAGCGATGCCGTGTTCGGTACGCGGCCGATGGCCAGCATCACCTGATCGGCAACAATCGCATCGCCGCCGGACAGATGCACCCGTTTGCGGCCATCATCCTGGCGTTCGACCCTGGTGATGATTTCCGCGCAACGGATATGAATGCCCTTTTCCGCCATGGCCGCATGCAGCATGTGGCGCAGATCCTGATCGAAGCGCGACAATATCTCCTTGCCGCGATAGACAAGCGTGGTGTCGACGCCAAGGCCATGGAAAATATTGGCGAATTCCACCGCGATATAGCCGCCGCCTTCGATGACAATGGCTTTCGGCAGCGTATCCAGATGAAACGCTTCATTCGAGCTGATGCAGAATTCATTGCCCGGCAGCGAGGGATGCGGGCTTGGGTGACCGCCGACGGCGATCAGGATCTGGTCAGCGGTCACCCGCTTGCCGGTCTTGAGAATTTCGATCGTATGATCGTCGATCAGCAGGGCGCGGCTCTCGAAAATCTCCACGTCGGAGTTTTCCAGCCCCTTGCGATAAAGCCCTTCCAGACGGGCGATCTCGCGGTCCTTGTTGGCGATCAGCGTCGGCCAGTCAAAGGTGCTCTTGCCAACGGTCCAGCCATAGCCCGCCGCCGCATCGAAATGTTCCTGGAATTGCGAGGCATAGACGAAGAGCTTTTTGGGCACGCAGCCGCGAATGACGCATGTGCCGCCCATGCGGTATTCCTCCGCCAGCCCGACCCGCTTGCCCATGGCACCCGCCAGGCGTCCCGCGCGCACGCCGCCGGACCCGCCGCCGATGACAAAGAGGTCATAGTCATAGGTCGCCATTTGCACTCACTCCGAATCTGTTCCGCTGCTGATCACCTTATATGGGTTTATAGCGTCGCTTTAAAAGAACAAAGCCCGGCTTGGACACCGGGCTTTGCAAACAGTCAGGAAGCGGAAAGGATCAGGGCTTCGGCTTGGCAGGCGCTGCCGGCTTGGCCGGAGCCTTTGCCGGGGCTTTGGCAGGCGCTTCCGGCGCAGCCGGTGCTTCAGGCGCGGGTGCCGGCGTTACCGGTGCTGTCGCCGCGGCGGCCGCAACGACCTTTTCGGCCACAGCCTGCGCGAGATCGCGGGCAATACCGGCGCGCCAGATGCTGGCGGCCTTCAACACTTCGCGCATTGCGATTGGGTCTTCAGACAGGAATTTCTTGCCGGCAGGAGAATTGTAAAAGCCGGTGATGGCGTTCAGCTCTTCTTCCGAAAACGACACGGCATAAGCACGGGCAGCTTCGTTTTCGAGATCAGCGCGACGCGCCGCCAGGGCCAATGCCTGCTCGTCCACGGTGGAGCTGATGATGGACTCAAGATTGGGATCCTTATCGATCAGCTGAACTTTCAAGTTCTGTGCCGCATCTGGCAAAATCCCGTCAAACATATCCGTCTTCTTCATCGCTGCAATTGCAGCGCGAGCGGCAGCAAGATGTGATGCGGTGATTTCCTGCGCCTGCGCGGTACAAAGACTGCCCAGCATGATCGCGATAGACAGAGGTGCAATCAAACGGCGAAAGCCAGTTGCTCGGTTCATGGATTTATTGCTCCGTTTTTCTCAAGACTTTGCCTGTCAAGGCTGTGTTCGTGTTCGTATGCCGTCAGCACCGGCCAGAATAGCCACGCGCGCCAGCCCTAGAAATAGTCCATGCTCCACAACGCCCGGTATGGCGTGCAGAGCGTTTGATAACGCTCTTGTATCCGGAATGCGGCCAAAAGATGCATCCAGGATCAAATGCCCGCCGTCTGTAACAAATGCTTCGCCTCCCGTCATCCTCAATGTAACGGAACCGGACAGATCAAGCGCCGCAGCAGCTTTTTCGATGGCGATCTGCGTTGCCGCAAGGCCGAAACGGTTCACTTCAATCGGCAACGGGAACCTGCCGAGCACCTCGACATTCTTCGACTCATCCGCAATCACCAGCATTTGCGCCGACGCGGCAGCCACGATCTTTTCACGCAGCAGTGCGCCGCCGCCGCCCTTGATCAAGGCAAGTTCCGGGCCGATCTCGTCGGCGCCGTCAATGGTCAGGTCCAGCTCCGGCGTTTCTTCCAGTGTGGTCAGCCTGACGCCAAGCTCCTGGCACAGCGCAGCCGTGCGTTCCGACGTCGGCACACCGATGACATCAAGGCCCGCGGCGACTTTTTCCGCCAGAAGGCGCACAAATTCTTCGGCCGTGGAGCCGGTGCCGATGCCCAGGCGCATGCCATCTTTGACATAGGTCAGCGCTTCGGCAGCCGCCTTGATCTTCAGTGTCCTGGCATCCATCCTTGGCGCCCTCTCCCTGCTTTGACTTGACACTAGTGGTCCTATTCTGACATTCGCATATGGCGCGTGATGTCAAATGGGATGCGAATGTCACATTCGTTCCACTTGGCTCCCTAACACGTCAGACAGACGGGTCAAGGCTCGATACATGATTTCGCCCTATACATAAGCGGATCGTACCACGCCTGAAATGCATAAATCGCGGAACTCCTCATCCGAACCTTAAAATCGCAGGTGCACAGAATGTCCAAACCTATTGTTGTTTTCGATCTCGATGGCACCCTGGTCGATACCGCCCCGGACTTGCTCGACAGTCTCAACCACTGCCTCGAAGCGGCCGGCATGCAGAAAGTAGACCCGGTTGCGCTGCGCCGTTATGTCGGGCAAGGCGGCCGCGTGATGATCGAACGGGCGTTCGAGGCACAGCAGAAAATTCTCAGCCCGGAACAGCTCGACTGGCTGGTCGGTCTTTTCCTTGAGCACTACGGCAAGAACATGCCCGGCCACTCCGCGCTTTACGACGGCGTGGAAGATGTGATGAACAATCTTGCCAAGGCCGGCTACCTCCTTGCCGTGTGCACGAACAAGTTCGAGGGCCTGTCCGTCAGCCTGCTGACGGCGCTCGGCCAGCAGCAGCGCTTTGCCGCCATATGCGGATCCGATACGTTCGCGTTCCGCAAACCCGATCCCCGCCATCTCTTCGAGACCATCGCCAAGGCGGGCGGCGACCGCGACCGCGCCCTGATGATCGGCGACAGCCGGACGGACATCGACACGGCCAAAGCCGCGGGCATTCCCGTGATTGCGGTGGATTTCGGTTATTCCGACCTGCACGTGTCGAGCTACGAACCAAGCAAGGTCATTTCACACTATCGTGAATTGAACCTCGACCTCGCCGAACGTCTGATCAACGCGGTCAATGCCTGATTTGGCTTGAATCGGAAAGGCTTAGCTTTCCCGACGGCACGTGCCCGAAGATCCGGGATGGAACAAAGTCTGCAATCATGCGTTGCATATTTTGGTCGATACCACGCCCATGGGTGTAGTATCCGCAGCGTATTCGCGCATTCATGACAACGAAGATGTGCATCTTCGGGATTTCAGGAGGAAATATGAGAAAGCTTGTTTCGTTGTTCACTGCGGCCGTCATGTCGATCGGCATGGTTTCCGCAAGCTCCGTGGCCAGTTATTCCGCCCCGATGGTGCCCTTGTCCATCGAAGGCTCGAGTCCCGTCAAGGAAGTACGGGATCGCGGCAACTGGCATAAGCGCCATGGCTGGCGCGGCGGCGGTCATTGGCGCGGCAATCGCGGCTGGCATGGTAATCGCGGCTGGCACGGCAACCGGGGATATCGCGGCGACCGCTACTGGTACAGAGGCCATCGCGGATATCGCGACTACCGTCCCGGCTATCGGTACTATAACGGCGCATGGTTCCCGCTGGCTGCCTTTGCGGGCGGTGTGATCATCGGCAACGCCGTCAACAATGACCGCGTTGTCAGACGCGGCTCGAGCTATCACACACGCTGGTGCTACAATCGCTACCGGTCCTACCGGGCGTATGACAATACATACCAGCCCAACAATGGCCCGCGCCGCCAGTGTGTTTCGCCATAAGGCGGAACAGAACGCGCTTGATTCACGACCCCGGTCACCGTTGTGACCGGGGTCGTACTGATGCATTGCCGCCTATGCTTTAGACGGAAGTAGCAGCCAATTTGCCTCAAATTCGCAACCATTGCCCATTTTTTGGGCGATTATCCGCGTTGCAGCGTAAATAGCGGAATGTGCTTGCATTTTTTTCCCAACGCGCTTGAATGATCGTGTGTGAAGGGGATTATGAGTGAAGCCATTTGATGAGATGATCAAAACCGGCGGTCAGGTACGCCCGCCATATGAACAACTGCAATGCTGGCTTAATACCCAGAACCCGGAAAGGTTTGCGCAGAAGGCGCGCGATGCAGAAAATGTCTTCCGCAAAACCGGGATCACCTTCGCCGTCTACGGCGATGAGGAAGCGGCAGAACGCCTGATCCCCTTCGATATCATCCCGCGCATCATCACCGGCAATGAATGGCGCCGCCTGTCGCAGGGCATCGAACAGCGTGTGATGGCCCTCAACGCCTTTCTCGACGACATCTACCACCGCCAGGAGATCATCCGCGCGGGCCGCATCCCGCGGGAATTGTTCACCCACAACGATGCCTTCCTGCCGGAGATGGTCGGCTTCCGCCCGCCCGGCAATGTCTATACCCACATTATCGGCGTCGACATCGTCCGGACCGAAGAAAACCAGTTCTACGTTCTCGAAGACAATGCCCGCACGCCATCAGGCGTTTCCTACATGCTGGAAAACCGCGAAACGATGATGCAGCTGTTTCCGGAGCTGTTCCAGCAGATCAAGGTACGGCCCGTCGAAACCTATCCCAAGCAGTTGCGCCAGTCCCTGGCGGCCGTCGCGCCGCCCGGCTGCAACGGCACGCCGACCATCGCCGTCCTGACCCCCGGCATCTACAACTCAGCCTATTTCGAACACGCCTTCCTGGCCGACCAGATGGGGGTCGAGCTCGTCGAGGGCAGCGACCTCAAGATCGAGAATGGCAAGGTGGTGATGCGGACCACGGAAGGCAACCGCGCCATCGACGTGCTGTACCGGCGTGTCGATGACTCCTTCCTCGATCCCCTCACCTTCCGCCGCGATTCCGCGCTCGGTGTTGCCGGCATCATGGATGTCTACCGCTCCGGCAACATCACCATCGCCAATGCCCCCGGCACAGGCATCGCCGACGACAAGGCGCTCTATTCCTATATGCCGGAGATCGTCGAGTTCTATACCGGACGCAAGGCAATCCTAGAGAATGTGCCGACGCACCGCTGTTCGGAACCGGATACGCTGAAATATGTCCTGGAAAACCTTGCCGATCTTGTCGTCAAGGAGGTTCACGGCTCCGGCGGCTACGGCATGCTGGTCGGGCCGGCGGCCACCAAGCAGGAACGCGAGGATTTCGCGCTGAAACTCAAGGCCAATCCGAAAAACTACATCGCCCAGCCGACGCTTGCCCTGTCGACGACGCCGATTATGACGGAAAAGGGCCTGGCGCCACGCCACGTCGATCTGCGCCCTTTCGTTCTCGTATCCGACCGCATCCGCATCACGCCGGGCGGCCTGACCCGCGTGGCGCTGAAGGAAGGCTCGCTCGTTGTCAATTCCAGCCAGGGAGGCGGGACAAAGGACACCTGGGTTCTCGACGACTGACCACTCTGAATGGGGAATGAGGGCTGCCACAGACGGCCCCATCAAGAAATAAAAGAGGGATACAACCAAAACATGCTTCTTGGTCGCACCGCGAATGGTCTCTACTGGATGTTCCGCTATATCGAGCGGGCAGAGAATATGGCACGCCTGATCGATGCCGGTTTGCGGATGGCTTTGACGAAAACCTCCGATGCGCCGGAGGAATGGTCCTCCGTGCTGATGAGCGCCGGGGTGAAAATCGGCTACGACGCGAAATACGGCGAATACAACGCCAGCCTGGTCTCGGATTTTCTGCTGCGCGACCTCGGCAATCCGTCCAGCGTGATGTCCTGCATCGAAACAGCCCGCTCCAATGCCCGCATGGTGCGCACGGCCCTCACCCGCGAAGCCTGGGAAAGCGTCAATGAAACCTGGATGATCCTCAAATCGACACTCGCCGACGCGGTTCCCGAAACGGATCTTCCGCGCGTCCTCGACCAGATCAAGCGTGAAACCGCCATCATCCGCGGTGCCTTCCACGGCACGATGCTGCGCAACGAGATTTTCAATTTCGCCCGCATCGGCACGTTCATCGAACGGGCCGACAACACGGCGCGCATTCTCGACGTGAAATATTACGTGCTGCTGCCGTCGATTTCCTATGTCGGCACGACACTCGACAATTTTCAGTGGGAGTCGATCCTGCGCTCGGTCTCGGCCCACCGCTCCTATCGCTGGGTCTACGATGTCGAATACAATCCGGTGAACATCGCCGATTACCTGATCCTCAATTCGCGCATGCCGCGCTCGCTGAATTTCTGTTACTCGAATATCGTCGACAATCTCACGTTTCTCGCCAATGATTACGGCAAGCGGCACGAGTGCCACGACATGGCGGAAAGCATCATGACACGGCTCGAAAACAACGACATCCGCACCATCTTCGACAACGGCCTGCATGAGTTTCTCAGTGACCTGATCTATCAGACATACGGCCTGGGCAGCAAAATTGCCGAAGCCTACAATTTCGATTGAACGCCATGCTCCTGACCATCAAACACACCTCGCGCTACCAGTATGATTTCCCGGTGCAGTATGCTGTCCAGCGTTTGCGCCTGCACCCCTCAAGCTCGCCCGGCCAGAAGGTCATCGACTGGACCGTGACTGTTCACGGCGCCGAGCAGGAAGCGAATTACCGCGACGGTTACGGCAACCGGACGCAGCTCGTGCGGCTTGACCGCGATGCGAGGGAACTGGTCATCGAGGCTGCGGGCCAGGTGGAGACGGAAGACCGCTCCGGCGTGCTCGGCAAGGTCTATAATTTCATGCCGATCTGGCTCTATGAGCGTGAAACCGCACTGACGAAGCCGGGGGATGCCGTCCGCCAGCTTGCAGCCAGCCTGAACGTCAAGGACGACAAGCTGGCGCTCATGCATGAGCTGATGGACACGCTGCACAATGCCGTCGCCTATACGCCGGGCACCACCGACATCGCCACGACAGCCGAAGAGGCGCTGACACTGGGAACGGGTGTCTGCCAGGACCACACCCATGTTTTCCTCGCCGTCGCCCGTGTCCTGAAAATTCCTGCCCGCTATGTCTCGGGCTATCTCATGATGCTCGACAGTATCGAACAGACCGCCACCCATGCCTGGGCGGAAGCCCATATTGACGGGCTCGGCTGGGTTGGTTTCGATGCCGCCAACAACATCTGCCCGAACGAGCATTATGTGCGCATCGCCTGCGGCCTTGACTACAATGAAGCGTCGCCCATTTCCGGCATGCGCTTCGGCCCGGGCATGGAATCGCTTGCCGTGGACCTCAATGTAGAGCAGTAATCGCCGGGATTTTTTAAATTCGGGATTCGCTATGACCTATTGCGTCGGGCTTAAATTGGATCGTGGTCTTGTGTTCATGTCGGACACCAGAACAAATGCCGGCGTCGACAACATCTCCACGTTCAAGAAGATGTACACATGGGCAAAGCCCGGTGACCGTGTCATCACGCTTCTGTCCGCAGGCAATCTTGCCACGACGCAGACCGTCATCAGCATTCTCAACGAACGCACCAAGATTCCATCCGAGCGGGCGCCGTCGATCTTCGACATGCCCTCGATGTTCCAGACGGCGAAGCTGGTGGGCGATACGATCAAGAATGTGATCCACGATGTGGATTCCAATGGCCAGCGTGCGGATTCCTTCGGCGCCTCGATCATTCTGGGCGGGCAGATCAAGGGCGGCGAGCCGCGCCTGTTCCTGATCTATCCCGAAGGCAACTTCATTGAATCCTCACCCGACACGCCGTTCTTCCAGATCGGCGAGCACAAATACGGCAAGCCGATCATCGTGCGTTCCTACGATCCGGCCATGACATTCGAGGAAGCAACCAAACTGCTGCTGGTGTCCTTCGATTCCACCCTGAAATCCAACCTGTCGGTCGGCCTGCCCCTGGACATGCAGTTTTACGCGGCGGACAGCCTCAAACTGGGCTTTGAAAAGCGCATCGAGCGCAATGACCCCTATTACGAGGCCATTTCCGACGGTTGGTCGCAGGCTCTCAAACTGGCGTTCCAGAGCCTGCCGACATTCAGGATCGATTAGCTGCAAAATCTTGGGTGCGTGGTTCGCCCTTCGACAAGCTCAGGAAGCTCACCATGAGGGACGTGGCGGGTTGTATGGAGCTATTTCTGCAACCATTGCGATTGGCATTGCAACCCGCCACGTCCCTCATGGTGAGCTTCCTGAGCTTGTCGAAGGGCGAACCACGAACCACGCACCACCACCCGCAAACCGGTAGCTTACAGCTTTGCCGTCGTCTGCGGAACGTCCGCCTGGCGCACCGCCGTCGTCTTGACGATGGCCTTCTCCATGTAGAGATCGCGCTGATAGACGTCGTCGAAATACTGGATGGCGCCGGTCCTGGCATCCGGCCACGCGGTGAAATACGAGACGTAGACCGGCAGCGGGTCCTTGACCCGGACGCTGCGCTCGTTCTTGCCGAAATACTGGTTCAGCTCCTCGACCGGCACGCCGAGCACGGCAGCAGCCATGTCGCGCGGACGTTCCAGACGGATGCAGCCGTGGCTGAGCGCCCGCATATCCCGCTTGAAGTAGGACTTTGCCGGCGTGTCGTGCATGTAGATGTCATGGCTGTTGGGGAACAGGATCTTCAGCTCGCCCAGCGCATTGTCGAGGCTTGGCTTCTGGCGGATGCCGACACCGCCGCCGCTGGATGCGACCTGCGCCCAGTCCACCGCACTTGATGGAATCACACGGCCGGACTTGTCGTAGACCTCGTAACCGCTGTTCTCGAGATAAGAGGGGTTATTGAGAATTTTCGGCATCATCTCATTGAGAATGATCGACCGCGGCACGCCCCAGGACGGGTTGAACACCACGGTCTGAATCGTGTTGTCGAAAAAGTAGGTCTGGTTGGTCGGCGAACCCACCACGATGTTCATCGCCAGCTTTTCCGCGTTGTCGTCAAAATACTGCGCGCGATAGGCAGGCTGGTTGATGAAGACGTAGCGCTTGCCGAAATCGTGCGGCAGCCAGCGCAGGCGCTCCATGGAGTAGAGAATGCGGTCGCGCTTGGAACTATTGGTCTCGCCCTGCAGCGAACTGATGGTGCCGCGCCCGATCACGCCATCGGGCTTCTTGCCCTGGCTGGTCTGGAAATCCTTGATCGCCTCGACCAGGCTCGGGTCGTAAACCGTCGCATTCTCATGTTCCTGCAGCACGGCTTCATGCTTGGCGAGAAAATCCTTCGGCGCCTTCGCCTTGATCAAGGCGACCACGTTGCGGATTTCCGGGTTTTCCTCGCCGGGACGGATCATGGTGCCGGGCGCAACGCGCACCGTCGGCTCGGCGCTGGTCCCGCCAAGCTCATGCAGATTCTGCTTCAGCTCCGCATACCATTTGTTCTGCGGTTCAAAACTCTTGAGCAGCGCAGCGGCATCATTGGTCGACGCAAGCTGCTCGATCACCGCACGCGGCTTGACCCGGTCAACGGCGAAATCATGGAACCCGCTCAGCCGGTTCGGATTGATGCGCCCGTCACCCTGGTCCATCGCATAGCGCAGCGCCCGCGCCGACATGGTCAGTTCGAAATCCGCCAGTTCCTTCAGCCGCGCCGGAATGTTGGCCCGGTCATAATCATCGCTCGGCAGCTTGACCGCATAATCCTTTGGATCAAGCCCGTCGGCGCCCGCCGCGTTGAACACCGCCGCAACCGCCTTGGCCTTGGCGGAAACATCATAGGAGGACGTCCAGATGGGCTGCTGCTTCAGGGCATAATAGGCAACGATAGCGTCCGCTATGTCCTTTTCCGCCAGAATATGGGCTTCCCTGATCTGCTCGAACTTCAGGCCGAACTGTTCCAGTGGAATCTGCGGTGCGGCATCCCGGTTCTGATTGGCCGATGCCGTCAGTTGCAGGTCGATCTTGGAAAAATCCACCCGCACCAGCCCATCGGGTTTGTAATCGTAATTCTTCGGCGCGGTCACCGTCACGCGCTTGACGGGCGCTGCCCGGGCAACGGGCTGCTGCCGCGGCAGTTCAGGCTTCGGCGCATAGACCGGCTGTGCCTGGACGCGGCGGCTGCCAAACAGGAAATCCATCAAATTGTCGGCGGCCAGTGCCGGAGACATGGAAATGGCTGTGGCCGACAACATGGCAGCTACAAAAATCGCATGCTTTTTCGAATTGGAATTCATAATGCTCGCCCAGATGGTACAGTCACGCCCGCAACGGATGCAGGCCACGAATGGTGATTCACAGCCAGTTTCGCCGCATCCTATTTACAATCTTTTAACAATAACCCGCCCCTTCGATTTATATTCGCGCGCACCGCTCGAGCACCGTGATGATGGCTATCGGCTCATTTAACGCAATTCACCGCAGCTTTCACAACGATTCGCGCATCACGCCCCTGACCCAATCAATTCTTTTGCAGAACATGCAATAATGTCACAGCTCAAGTGACGCGAAACTTGAATTGCGCTCTTCGGCGCACAAATATTTCCAAGTAACCTTACTGTTGTTCATTATAGCATTGATAAGTACTTTGAGAACGCCCGCCTAAGCAGGTTATAGTCTTCTGAAGAAAATATTTCTCAGGGGAAAGCCCGCGCGGATAGCGGTACTATTGCTCCGCGGCAGGGATCAGTGGCGGTGACGGGTCACGACGGGCTCGCGGCTCAAACCTTTCGCCGCCAGTTCATCGAGATAGGCCTGCCAGCGCTCGTCGCGGTTGCGGCCGAGGTCGATCAGGTAATCCCAGCTGAAAAGGCCGGTATCGTGCATGTCGTCGAAGGTGATGCGCACCGCATAATTGCCGACGGGGTCCATCTTGGCGATTTCGACATTCATCTTGCCCGGAACCGTCACACGCTGTTCCGGCGAATGCCCCTGCACTTCCGCCGATGGCGAAGCCACGCGCAGCAGTTCCGCACTCAACATGTAGGTTTCGCCGGTATCGAATGCGATCGTCAGGGAACGGCGATCCTTGCTTACCCGCAGTTCCTTGGGCCAGGCAGTGGTCATGGCAGATGCTCCTTTATGCGCACTCTTCTCTATGCGCCCCGACATTTGGTCGCAAGTGAACAATCGTCCGCATGCGGAATCCTATAGAGACTGGACAAGCCGGGGCCGCCACCCTATCTCTTCTCAAGGAGGCTTGCTTGGACCACGTCGCATTGCTCGAGAAAACGGCTGTACAAACACCGATGGTTGACCCTTTCGGCAGGACGATCAGCTATTTGCGTGTGTCCGTCACCGACCGCTGCGACTTCCGTTGCACCTACTGCATGTCCGAGCACATGACCTTCCTGCCCAAAAAAGACCTTCTGACGCTGGAAGAGCTGGACCGCCTGTGCACCGCCTTCATCGGAAAAGGCGTCAAAAAACTGCGGCTGACCGGCGGCGAACCGCTGGTGCGCAAGAACATCATGCATCTGATCGGTGAGCTGTCGCGCCATTTGCGCAGCGGTGCTCTCGAAGAATTGACCTTGACCACGAATGGCTCGCAGCTCGCCCGCCATGCGGCGGAACTGGCCGAGCACGGCGTCAAACGCATCAATGTATCGCTCGATACGCTCGATCCGGAAAAATTCCACGCGATCACCCGCTGGGGCGATCTGGCGCGGGTGATGGAAGGCATCGACGCGGCGCAGGCTGCCGGCATCCGGGTCAAGCTGAATGCCGTTGCCCTCAAGGGGTTCAACGACCTGGAAATCCCGGAGATGATCCGCTGGGCCCATGGCCGCGACATGGACCTGACGCTGATCGAAACCATGCCGATGGGCGAAATCGATCTGGACCGGACCGATCAGTACCTGCCGCTGTCCATGGTCAGGGCCGACCTTGCCCGGCAATTCACGCTGGATGACATTCCCTACAAGACCGGCGGCCCGGCACGTTATGCGCATATTCGCGAAACGGGCGGGCGCATCGGCTTCATCACGCCGATGACGCACAATTTCTGCGAAAGCTGCAATCGCGTTCGCCTGACCTGCACCGGCACACTCTATATGTGCCTTGGACAGGAAGACGCCGCCGACCTGCGCGCGCCGCTGCGCGCCTCGGAAGGCAATGACCTCTTGAACGAGGCCATCGACGAAGCCATCGGCCGCAAGCCGAAGGGCCATGATTTCATCATCGATCGCCGCCACAACCGCCCTGCGGTCTCGCGCCATATGAGCGTGACCGGCGGCTAGAGCATTTTCCAATATTCCGGATGCACGAAGCCTCGCCGCTTGATATATCAAACGGAGCGATTCCGGGGGAGAATCGCCTGCTCTCATTCGGATGAACGCCTTGGCGCTTACGCCCAATCTTCGCGGCAGCCTGTACATGGCCATCGGCATGGCCAGTTTCACCTTCAATGACGCGACGGTCAAACTGGTTGGTGCGCATATGAACATGGGTCAGGTGATGCTGGTGCGCGGCGTGATGGCGACCACGCTCATCCTGCTGCTCGCCTGGCGGCAGGGCATGCTGATACCGCTGCGCCACGCCCTGCACCGCATGACCATCCTGCGCGCCGTCGGCGAAGTCGTGGGAACCGTGAGTTTTCTGATCGCGCTTGTTCATGTTCCCCTCGCCCTCACCTCGGCCATTCTGCAGGCCCTGCCGCTGGCCGTCACGCTGGGTGCGGCGATGTTCCTCGGCGAACCCGTGGGTTGGCGGCGCTGGATCGCCATCGCCGTCGGCTTCTGCGGTGTCCTCATCATTGTTCGCCCGGGTTACGAGGGCGTCAGTCCCTACGTCCTGCTGATCGCCGTAACCGTGATCTTCGCCGCGATGCGCGATCTCGCCACGCGGCGCGTGCCCAAAACCATCCCGGTGCTGATGATATCCGCCCTGACATCGGCGGGCGTATCGCTGGCCGGCATCGGCCTGATCGGCCCGCTGGGCGGCTGGACGCCGATGACCTGGCTGAACACCGGCCTCCTGTTCTTCGCCTCCTGCTGCGTGATCGTCGCCTACCATTTCATCATTCTCGCCATGCGCGAGGGCGAGATTTCCTTCGTCGCACCGTTCCGCTACACAAGCCTCGTCTGGGCCATTCTTCTGGGCTTCCTGTTCTTCGGCGACCTGCCCGATCTTCCCATGATCATCGGCGCGATGATCGTTATTGGCAGCGGCCTCTATACGCTTTACCGTGAGCGGATTGTGGGACGGAGGCTGCCCGCCGCAACGGCTGTGGCGGCCGGTTCTTCGCCCGATGGAGTGTAAGCGGTGCGCATTGCAGGGATCATTCTGGCCGGCGGCCGGTCGAGCCGCATGGACGGGCATGACAAGGCGCTGTTGCCGTTCGGTACGGCGCGGCTGATCGATTTCATCGTCGCGCGCCTGTCGCTTCAGCTGGAAACCCTGGCCATCAACAGCAATGGCGATCCTGCGCCCCTCGCCGATCTGCACCTGCCCGTTGTCGCCGACAGCATCTCGGGATTCGCCGGCCCTCTCGCCGGTATCGTTGCCGGCATGGAATGGGCCGCAGGCAGCGCGCTTCCCCTCACCCATATCCTGACCGTCGCCACGGACACGCCCTTCTTTCCCCAGGATCTCGCCTCCAGACTTGGCGGGGCCATCGCCGATGCCCCGGATCACATCGCCGTCGCTGTCTCCGATGGGACATGGCACCCGGTGTTCGGGCTCTGGCCGGTTGCGATGAAAGACGCCCTGAAGCAATGGCTGCGCGATCCGCATAACCGGCGGGTCCGTACCTGGATCGGAGACCACGCGCACCGCACGGTGGATTTTCCGCTGATGACGGCGCAATCAGGCGATTCATTCGATCCGTTCTTCAATATCAATCGCCCGGACGATCTCGGCCGGGCCCGGTCGATGATTGCAGAATCACGCAATTGGAAGACATGGTCATGACCCACCGCATCTTTGGCATCACCGGCTGGAAGAACTCGGGCAAAACAACGCTGACGGTCAAGCTCGTAACGGAACTGACGCGGCGCGGCTGGAGGATTTCAACCGTCAAACACGCCCATCATGATTTCGACATCGACAAGGAAGGCACGGATTCCTTCCGCCACCGCAAAGCGGGCGCCGGAGAAGTGGCCATTGTTTCCGACCGCCGCTGGGCGCTCATGCATGAACTGGCGGATGAGGCGGAACCTTCCCTCGAAGAGATTGTCGCGCGGCTCGCCCCGTGCGATCTCGTTCTGGTCGAGGGCTACAAGCGCGAAGGCCACAAGAAGATCGAGACGCGGCGGCTGGAGGGACGGCCCGGCGGGAGCCTGGCGCAAAATGATCCCGGCATCGTCGCCATCGCCAGCGATTTTCCAGTGACGGACGAGCAGATTCCCGTCTTCGACCTGGATAACACGACAGGATTGGCCGACTTTATCGAGCATGAGATGGGGCTTGCCCGCTAGGCGGGTCAGGAAATGACGTTTCGCGCGGACGCTGCGCAAGAAAAATATAATCCTCAAACAATTATGTGGTTTTGCCGTCCTGAATCGCCGCCCGGTAAAAGATTCCCGGTTGCTTTTATCAGAAAACTAGTGGGAATATCGCCGGTCAGGAGCAGTGAAAAAACTGCGACCTTGCCCGGAAGGCTGTCCAAAAGAACAGGGGAACAGCCGGGCCACAAAAGAGAGGTTGAATAATGCGTATCACCAAGCGTCTCGCACTCGGCGTTGCTGCCGTTGCCTTTGCATTGTCCATGGGAGCGGCCCATGCAGAGGACGCCCTGAAGCTGACCATCGCTTCAGAGGGAGCCTACCCGCCCTTCAACAACCTGACGCCGGACGGCAAGCTGGAAGGCTTTGACATCGATATCGGCAAGGCGCTTTGCGAAGAGATGAAGGCGCAGTGCACCTTCGTTACCCAGGATTGGGATGGCATGATTCCCGCCCTGCAGGCCGGCAAGTTCGATGCCATCATCGCATCCATGTCCATCACGGATGAGCGCCTGAAGAAGGTCGATTTCTCCAAGAAGTACTACAACACGCCTCCGGGCATTGCCGTACCGAAGGATTCCAAGCTGAAGGACGTCACGCCGGAATCCCTGAAGGGCAAGACACTGGGCGTGCAGGCATCGACCAGCCACTCCAACTTTGCCGAAGCCAAATACAGCGGCGCCGACATCAAGATGTATCCGACCGCCGACGAATATAAGCTCGATCTGGCCAATGGCCGCATCGACGCTGCCATGGACGACTCCGTCGTTTTGGGCCAGTGGCTCGACAGCGATGCCGGCAAGTGCTGCAAGCTCCTCGGCACCATCACGCCGGATCCGGTCATCCACGGTCCGGGCGCTGGCGTCACTGTCAAGAAGGGCAACACGGCCCTGGCTGACAAGTTCTCCGCTGCCATCGCTGCGATCCGCAAGAACGGCAAATACAAGCAGATCAACGACAAGTACTTCAAGCTTGACGTTTATGGCGCCGAAAATTGATTTTAGCCTTGTGAATTGACCAAGGGGGATGGCGGATCTGTTCCGCCATCCCTTCCTGAACTCCAAATTCGAACCTGAACTTTAAATTCAAAAATGACGGGCCGGCCCGAAAAATCGGGCACTGGGGAATGGCCTGCAAAAGAATGAAAGAAGCCTATGGGCTCAATTGCGTTATTGGGATTTGGTGAAGGCGGCTGGGGCCTGAGCATAGCAAGCGGCATTCTTGTGACTGTCACTCTTGCGCTTGCGACATTGCCTGTCGGACTGCTCATCGGATTTTTCGTCGCTCTCGGCAAACAGGCCGAAGAACCGTCCATCCGGCTTGCTGCCAATATGTACACCACGATCTTTCGTGGCTTGCCCGAGCTGCTCACCCTGTTTCTCGTCTATTTCGGTGCACAGATCGGCATCCAGAAGCTCGGCGTCCTGCTGGGTTTTTCCGGAACCATCGAAATCAACTCGTTTCTGGCCGGCATGTTCGCCATGGGCGCCGTGTTTTCGTCCTACGCCAGCGAAGTCTTTCTCTCCGCATTCCGCGCCATCCCGCGCGGCCAGTATGAGGGCGGCTATGCCATCGGCCTCTCCTACGGCCAGACAATGTGGAAAGTGGTCCTGCCGCAACTGATCCGCGTCGCCCTGCCCGGCCTTTCCAATCTGTGGATGATCCTGCTCAAGGATACGGCGCTGGTGTCCGCGATCGGGCTGGCGGATATCCTGCGCCAGACCGGCGTTGCGGCGCGCGTCACCAAACATGCCTTTCTGTTCTACGGTACGGCCTGCCTGATCTATCTGGTGCTCGCCATTCTCTCGTCCTTCGTGATCCATGCCATTGAACGGCGCACGACAGCCAGCGGAGTGCGGCGATGACCGAAAGCTTCCTCAATGCCCGTACAGCCGCGATAAGCCGTCCGCCCGCACCGGCGAAACGCTGGACCAGGACGCGGATTATCGGCCATGTGCTCGTCGCGTTCTGGGCCGCCCTGATCATCGGGCTCCTGCTCGATCTCTATGCCGCCTGGGATATCGTTCTCATCCAGACCTATGGCCCGAAATACTGGCAGGGCCTGGTCACCACCCTGACGCTGGTATTCAGCTCCATTATTTTCGGGGCCATCCTGTCGGTCCCCGTAGCCTATGGCCGAATGACCAAGAACAAGATCGGCGCGGCGATCGCCTATGGCTACGTCTATTTCTTCCGCGGCACGCCGCTGATCGCCCAGGTCTTCCTGATGTATTACGGCGTCAGCGAGTTTCGCGGCTTCCTCGAAACAATCGGGCTGTGGTGGTTCTTCCGTGAAGCCTGGTATTGCGGCTTCCTGGCCTTCGCGCTCAATACGGCGGCCTATCAGGCGGAAATATTGCGGGGTGCCATCCAGAGCGTGTCGCTCGGGCAATGGGAAGGCGCAGCCTCCCTCGGCATCTCCAAATTCGTCACATTCCGCAAGGTCATCCTGCCGCAGGCGCTGATCGTTGCCCTGCGCCCCTACGGCAACGAGGTCATCCTGATGATCAAGGGGTCGGCCATCGTCGCCCTGATCACCGTCTACGATCTCATGGGCTACACCAAACTCGCCTATTCACGGACTTTCGATTTCCAGGCCTATCTCTGGGCCGCTATCATCTATCTGCTGCTGGTGGAAATACTGCGTCACATCTGGGACTGGATGGAACGCCGCATCACCCGGCATCTGATACGCTGATTCAACTGACCGAAAAGAAACAAACGATGCTGAAAATCTGGGGTCGCGGTAACTCGACCAATGTCAAGAAGGCACTTTGGGCGGCCGAAGAACTGTCCATTCCCTATGAAAATATTCCCGCCGGCGGTGCCTATGGCATCGTTGCCAGCCCGGAATATCGCGCCATCAACCCCAACAGCCGCGTGCCCGCCATTGAAGACGACGGCTTCGCGCTCTGGGAGAGCAACACGATCGTGCGCTATCTCGCGGCGAAATACGGCAAGTCGACCTTGCATATCGAAGATGCCGCGGCGCGTGCCAGCGCGGAAAAATGGATGGATTGGGCAACGTCAAGCATCGCCATCCCCTTCCGCGACGTGTTCTGGAACACGGTGCGCCTCGCACCGGACCAGCAGGATCACGCCGCCAGGGACAAGGGTCTGGCGGAATGCGGCGCGATGTTTGCCATTGCCGATGCGGCGCTGGCCTCCCAGCCCTATCTCTCCGGTGCAGACTTCGGTGTCGGCGACATCCCGCTTGGCTGCTTTGCCTATGCGTGGTTCGAGATGCCGATCAAGCGCCCCGACCACCCGCATCTGCTCGCATGGTATGAACGCCTCAAGAGCCGCCCGGCCTACCGGAAGGCCGTGATGACGCCGCTCACCTGACAGACTTACTGCGGCTTCAACCGCCAGACCCCCAACAAGCCGTCCTGATAGGCCTTTTCGTCCGTCGGGATGGTAATTCCCTGCGTATCGGCCCATTTCTGCGCAAAATCGCGATAATTGGCTGAAAACACATTGCCGGACTGGCCGGTCGTCTGGATATAGATCGACCGGTTGAGATCGGCCAGATCGAACAGGCCGCGATAGCTGCTGCCGTGCGTGGCACGGTACGGATTGCTTTCATCCGTGAGCTGCGATTTGGCCCGGTCGAGCGTGAAAGCTCCGCCGGAGGCCGGTACATCCACATTGAAGATGCGGTCGAGCGGGCTGACCTGCGCGAACGGTCGGTGCGCCCCATAGGCATAATGCAGCGCGCCCCAGTTCCATTTCGAGCGGTCCGCCCCGAGGCGCCCGTCGAGATCCTTCAGGGCATCGGCCAGCGCCAGGGCAAGCACGTCGCCGCAGCTTTCCTTCTCCGGTGTCCGTCGGTCATCACACCAGTCGCGCGCCGGATTGGGTCCGAGCCAGCGCAGCATCGCCGACACACGGACCTGCCAGTAGGTTGGGAACGCCTCGCCGAGATCATCCTCGACGATCCGTTTGGTGGCCGCGCGCAGCCAGGCATTGAACAGCAAGGGCTCGATGCGGTTGCGGTCTTCCACATAATCCCATTGGCTCAACTGCTTGAACGCGGCCTGATCGATGTCTTTTCGTCCTTCGATCAGCTTGAGCATCACCGGTCCCAGCACCGCATAGGCGTTGGAATAGGCATCGCCCTGCGCCTTGCGGTTGCTCTCCATCGATTGCCGGTCCGCGCCATAGATCAGCGCCTTGATCCGGTCCAACCGCCATGTCTCGTCCCAGTCGAATGTCAGGAAATGCGGATAGGCCGCATCCACCATCTTGGTGTTGGCCGTGCCGATGACATTTTCCGGAGGGTTATAGCTGCGGGGCAGTTCCTCATAGGGAATGGTGCCCTTCCAATCGTAGGTTGCATCCCAGCCCGGCGACGGTGCACGTCCCATGATCCGGTTGGCCGGATCGCGGACCGGCACCCTGCCCGGTGCAATCAGCCCGATATTGCCGTCGACATCGGCAATCACAATCGATTGCATGGGCGTGACGAAATCGCGCATCCCGTTCTGGAAATCCGCCACACTGGCAAAATCCCAGAGTTTCAGGCCAGCCGATATGGTTCTGTCGTCACCGGCAAGTGCGGTCCATGCCAGCGCTGCAACCGTGTTGTCAGGCAGATAATGATCAAGACCACGATAGTCCGCAGGCAGCACCGGCCCATGCCGCGTGACCAGCCGGTCAAAGGTCACGTCACTGCCGCCCTTGACCTTGATGGTGACAGGCTGCTTGCGGAACGGCGCAAAGCCCTCTGGCGTCTGATATTCATTCCGATTGGCCGGATTGATCCGTTCGACAAAAATATCCTGAACGTCAGAGCCGGTATTGGTGAAACCCCAGGCAATGCGATCATTGCGCCCGAGCAGCACCAAAGGCACGCCCGGAAGCGTCACCCCGACGAGATTCTTGCTGCTGCCATCGGCGTTCTTCACTTCCAGATGCGCCAGGTACCAGACGGCAGGCGCCGTCAGCCCGAGGTGCGGATCGTTCTCCAGGATGGGCTTGCCCGTTTCGGTTTTCGCCCCGCCCACCACCCAGTTGTTCGATGCGCCGGTCGACATGACGGCATTGAGCGCGGCAAACCGCTGTTCGGCTTGCAACGCACCGGTCCTGATCGGTCCGCTTGGCAAGCCCAGAAGCTGCTTCAGGTCCGGCAGCGGCGGCGGTGTGTCATCGGCCACGGGCGGCAGGAGATCGGCGATTTCCGCATCCGTCATTCCCAGCCGGGCAAATTTGAGACGCAACACTTCCTGATCGATATTGGCCGCCAAGGTCACGGACATCATCTTCAGCGTCACGATCACATCGGCGGCCGTCCATTCATCCGGCTTGTAGCCGAGGACGACAAATTCAGGCGAATATTTCGATGCGAAGGGGCGTCCTTTGCTGTTGATGAAGGCGTTGATGCCGCGCACATAGGCATCGATGCGCTTGCGGTCCGCCGGATCGAGCGAAGCGGCCGACGCGACGGCGGATTCATAAACACCGAGCGAGCGCAGAAACCGGTCCGTGGAAACCGTCTTGTCGCCGAACATTTCGGACAGGCGCCCCTGCCCGGCCATGCGGGTGACCTCCATCTGCCACAGGCGTTCCTGCGCGTGGACAAAACCGAGAGCGGTCAGGACATCCTCGACATTGCTGCCGACGATATGCGGCACCGCGTTCTTGTCCCGCGTCACCGTGACGGGCGCCGCAAGGTCCGCCAGCACCATCTCGCCGGTGGCCGGGGCCACCGAGCGGGCCAGCCAGACGTAACCGGCGCCTCCTGCGATCAGAGCGAGCGGAATGAGGGAAAAAACAATCCACAATAGGCCTTTGATGATCCGCCGCATTGTCCTAACCTCTCCCGCAATCCTTCGAACACATAGCCTATCTGACAGAGGAAATTACGGAATGGCAACAGTCACATTTATCGGTCTTGGTGTAATGGGTTATCCGATGGCGGGTCACCTGAAGACTCGTGGGGGCCATGACGTCACTGTCTTCAACCGCAATGGCGAAAAGGCGAAAAAGTGGGCTGATGCGTTTCACGGCAAGCATGCACCGACCCCCGGAGAAGCCGCTGCGGATAAGGATTTTGTCTTCTGCTGCGTCGGAAATGATGACGATCTGCGGGCTGTCACCATCGGCGAAAACGGCGCTTTTCATACGATGAAGAAAGGCGCGATTTTCGTCGATCACACCACCGCGTCGGCGGAAGTGGCGCGTGAACTCGATGCGGAAGCGCGGAAGCGCGGCTTCCATTTTCTCGATGCGCCGGTTTCCGGCGGCCAGGCCGGTGCCGAAAATGGTGTCCTCACCGTCATGGTCGGCGGCGAATCGGAAGCCTTCGACCGGGCAAAGCCGGTCATCGAATCCTTTGCCAAAATGGTCGGCCTCATGGGCCCCGCCGGTGCGGGCCAACTCACCAAGATGATCAACCAGATCTGCATTGCCGGTCTGGTGCAGGGGCTGGCCGAAGGCATTCACTTCGGCAAGAAGGCTGGCCTTGATATCGAGAAGGTCATCGAGGTCATTTCCAAGGGCGCCGCAGGCTCGTGGCAGATGGAAAACCGCCACAAGACCATGAACGCCGGAAAATACGATTTCGGCTTTGCCGTCGACTGGATGCGCAAGGATCTGGGTATCTGCCTCGACGAGGCCGACCGCAACGGCGCACAGCTGCCCGTCACGGCATTGGTCGACCAGTTCTACAAGCAGGTGCAGACCATGGGCGGGAACCGCTGGGATACGTCATCCCTGCTGGCACGGCTGGAGAAATAACCGGACCGGGACATCGGCCTGAGACGATCAGGCCGATGTCCCAGCAACGCCTACCGGGCGCGCGAAATGTGCGCCGCCAGGTCAAGACAACGGCAGGCATAGCCCCATTCGTTGTCGTACCAGGCAACAAGCTTGGTCAACCCGCCTTCAATCTGCATGCCGGCGAGCGCGTCGAAGATCGACGAATGCGGATTGCCGCGCATGTCGGTCGAGACGACGGGTTCGTCGCAATAGGCGAGAATTCCGGCCATCGCGTTCGCCGCCTGCGTGCGGATCATCGCGCAGATGTCCTTGTAGGACACGTTTTCCCTGAGACGGCATGTGAGATCGATCATCGATACGTCAGAGACCGGCACGCGCACCGCCATGCCGTTGATCCGCCCATTCAATTCGGGCACCACCTTGCCGACCATGCGCGCCGCGCCTGTTGTCGCCGGGATGATGTTCTCGAGGATACCGCGCCCGAAACGCCAGTCCTTGCGCGCCACGCCGTCGACCGTGTTCTGGCTCGATGTCGTGGCGTGAACCGTCAGCATCAGCGCTTCTTCGAGGCCGAAAGCGTCGTTCACCGCCTTGGCGAGCGGCGCGACACAATTGGTCGTGCACGAGGCGTTCGAGACAATGCTCTGGCCGGCATAGCCGGTCGCGTTGACGCCCATGACGAAGACGGGCGTGTCGTCCTCCGGCGGCGCCGAGAGCAGAACCTTGCCGGCGCCGGCGGAAAGGTGTCCTTCCGCGGCAGCCTGCGTCAGAAACCGGCCGGTCGCCTCGATGACCACATCGACACCCGCCTCGCCCCAACCGATTGCGTCCGGCTCCCGTTCGCTGAAGGCACTGACCCTGCGATCATTGATATCGAGCGCGCTGTCTGAGGCACCAACGCTGCCCCGGAAACCGCCATGCACGCTGTCATATTTGAGAAGATAAGCGAGATGATCGGTTGGCAGCAGGTCGTTGATCGCCACGATCTCGACGTCGTTGCGCGCCATCGCGGCCCGCAGAACCGTCCGGCCAATGCGGCCGAACCCGTTGATGCCGATACGGATTTTGTCAGTCATCGATTGTCCTTTTTGTCCAGGCGGAGAAATGGCGCGCCTCTTCTTCGAGAGGGATTGCTTTCCGTGCCGCTGAATTTTAGACTACTTCGCATAAAAATTTTTGCAACGAATTTATTGCGATACGGTACAAAAATGAAAGAACAACCCACCCGCGGCCGTCCGCGCCAATACGATGCCAAGGCTGCGCTCGGTGCCGCACTCCTCGAATTCCGGCGTCGCGGCTATACCGCCACATCGCTCGACCACCTGTCGGAGGCGACGAAAATGGCACGGCCGAGCCTTTATGCCGCCTTCGGCAACAAGCGCGCGATCTACCTGCAGGCCGTCGCCCATTACGCCGAGGACAGTGCCGAGCGCTGGAACCGCGCCCTGTTTGGCGAACCCTCGCTGGCAAAGGCGCTCAATGACTATTTTTTGATGATTGTTGCCATCTATTCGGAAGGGGACGACCGCCCGCTCGGCTGCCCCGTGCTCAGCGTCATCACCGGGGAGGCGACAGCCGACCCATTGATCGGCGCCGAACTGTTTGCCGCTCTCGGACGCACGGACGCGCGCTTCCGCGAGCGGATCGCTGCGGCGCGCGATGACGCCCAACTGCCGCCCGCGACCGACATCGATGCCGTCGCCGACATGCTTGCCGCCCTGCAGCACAGCCTTGCGCAGCGCGCCCGCGCCGGTACGGCCCGGACTGACCTTGAGCGCATCGCGCGCAATAGTATTGCACTGATCCTCAAAGCCGCAGGCGCGACCACCGCGCCGTAGGCGCCATGGCGGGTCTGAACGCCCGAGGCGATCAGGCCGTTTCCTTTTCGATGCTCATGTAATCAAGCGGCAGTTCCGTCGTGTACTTGATCTGCTCCATGGCGAAGGCCGAGGACACGTCGCGAATGTCGATCTTGGCGATCAGGCGTTTGTACACGGCATCATAGGCGGCAATATCAGGCACGACGACCCGCAGGAGATAATCGACATCGCCGCTCATGCGGTAGAACTCGACCACTTCGGGAAATTCCTGCACCACTTCGGAAAAACGCTTCAGCCATTCATTGTTGTGCGCCCCGGTGCGGATCGACACGAACACCGTGACACGCGTATTGACGCGGACAGGATCAAGGATGGCAACGCGGCGCTGGATCACGCCATCCTCTTCCAGTTTCTGGATACGGCGCCAGCACGGCGTCGTCGACAACCCTACCTTCTTGGCGACATCAGCCACCGCAAGTGTTGCATCCTCCTGCAGGAGGCGAAGAATTTTTCGGTCGAGTCTGTCCATGATCTCTTGTCCCTTTGGAATGGGATACTTTATGGTCCGTAATTCCCCCACCGTACAAGAAAAATATTCTAAACTTTATAAATCTGAAAAAAATTTCATCCGTAAACCGGTCAAATTAGAATCCTGACCTTCTGCCGGAGCACAGGGAGAACGTTCTGCTCGAACCATGGATTCCGGCGCAGCCAGCCGCTGTTGCGCCAGGACGGGTGCGGCAGGGGCAGAATCGAGGGTCCGGACGCCGCATCGAAATAATCCTGCCAGTGAAAGACCGTATCGGTCATGCTGGCACGGCGGCGCTTTCCCAGATGGTAGGCCTGCGCATACTGGCCGATTGTCAGGATAAGCTCGACTTGGCGCATGGCGGCGAAAACCTGGTCGTGCCAGATGTGACGGCACTCCCTGCGCGGCGGCAGATCGCCGCCATGCGCATCATAGCCGGGGAAACAGAATCCCATCGGCACGATGGCAAACTTGTCCGGATCGTAAAATGCTGTGCGATCAACCCCGAGCCAGTCGCGCAGCCGGTCGCCAGACGGGTCGTTGAACGGCAGGCCGCTGTTGTGAACGCGGATGCCGGGCGCCTGCCCGCAGATGACGATGCGCGCGGTCTGCGACAGCACGCAGACCGGATTGGGCTCATGCGGCAAAGGCGGCAGATAATGTGGCGCGTCCCGGCACAGGCGGCATGCCTTGATCTGCGCGGCCAGGACGTCAAGCGCCGGGGCTGGCATGGTCAGCGCCTCATGCCTTGGCACTCGGCCGGCTTGCGACGGCGTCGTACCAGCGCTTCACATGCGTGACATGGCCGGGCATCTCGATCCGGGCAGGCTTGAAGAAGTCGATGGCCACAAGCCCGGTAATATCGGCGATGGAATAGTCGTCGCCCGCGATGAAGGCGTTGGTTGCAAGCTGCGTGTCGAGAATATCCAGGAATGCCACGGCCTTTGGCTTGTTTGCCTCGCCCCATGCGGGAATTTGCGGCACCTCCCATTCGATCATCGCCGGGTGGATATGGCGGAAGGCAGCAGCCACACATGCAAACAGGTGCAGTTCGACCCGCCGCTGCCACATTTCCACCAGCGCCTTGCCAACCGCACCCCGGCCGAACAGGGCGGGTTCGGGGTAGATTTCCTCGAAATAGCGGGAGATCGCCACGGACTCGGTGATCACAGTTCCGTCATTGAGTTCAAGCACGGGCAGGCGCTGCATGGGATTGAGCGCGGTCACTTCGGCCGAGCGATGCCCCATTGCCCCCATGTCGACAGGCACGAGCGGCACCTCGACACCCTTCTCCGCCAAAAATATGCGCACGCGCCGCGGGTTTGGCGCCCGTCCTCCATCATATAGTTTCACCAGCTCTCTCCCAGTTTCTGACGCACCCAGTCATAGACGCCATTGACGATATCGGCCAGCCGGTTCCGCGCCTCCGGCGCTGTTTCAGCGTCCTGCTGGTGCAGCTTCCGCCAATCCTGCGGCCTGTCGAAAGAACTTTTCCACAGCCCCTTTCGTTCCGTCCGCGCCTGCATTTCCGCGTCGCGGTAGTCGCCATAGGCGACGGCCTGTCCGGTCTCGACCATGGCGCGGTTGAGATCGGCATCGCCTGTAAAACAGGTACCGAGATCGCGCTTGTACTTGTCCCGCCCGCTCGTTTCACAGCGGACCGGCCGGCCACCGATCAGCCTGACCAGCGCCTGCCGCGCCTCCTGCCCGCAGGCATAGTCGCCCTGCCCTTCGCCGCAACGCTGGGCGAGTTCCGGCGCATCGATCCCCTTGAGGCGGACATGCTGCCCCGTCACGACCACCGTATCGCCATCGATGACATAGGCCTTGCCCGTTATCTCCCGCACCTCGCGCGGCACCGACAACCGTGCCGCCAGCAGCGCAACCAGAGCGAAGAACACCAGCATCAGCAGATAGTCGGCCAGTTTCCCTGCGAGCGAACGCGGCGCCGCCGCGGGACGCTGCCAGCGCCGGCGATAGCGGCCAAACCGCCCGTTCATTGCGACGTCCCGTCCATGCCGGTTGATTCTCCTCGCCGATTGGGCAGATTTGAAAGTCTTTTAATCATTTATGAATAGGCTTGCGATGCAATGCTGCCGGAGTGCAGACAAAACGGCGATCTGGAACGGGGCGCATGGCATTACTCGACGCAATCAGTGCAGACAAAAACATTGTTGACCGGCGAAAACTGCCGCGCAACAAGGATTTGTCCGTTGTGGTTCGCCGCGCCCGCGACCGCCTGATGGAACATGCCGGCATCAGGCACTTCGAACGCGAACTGCTGTTCATGCACACCCGCGCGCTGATCGTCAACGCGGCAATGCTGCCGCTGTTCATCGCCCTGATCGCCGTGGCCGGCGTCCTCGCCGGATTTGGCCGGGACATGGTCGTCTGGGCCGGCATCACGATCGGCCTCTATATGGTGCTCGGCCTTCTCGCCCGCCGCCTGGAAAAAATCGGCATCACCAACGAACAGGTCAAGAACTGGCAGATCATCTATCTCGGCGGCCATTTTCTCACCAGCATGGGATGGGCGTATTTTTCCTTTCTGAGCTGCGCCACCTGCGGCATCAGCCTGTTCCCGGTCATTCAGGCGGTTGTCCTGATCCTGGCCATGGCGATTACCGCCATCATCTGTTCGGCCCTGCGCGCGGCCATCCTCGCGGCATTCACCGTGCCGGTCATCACCTACACGATCCTCGCCACCAGCCATCTGCAGAGCCCGATACAGGCGACGATGGTCATCATGCTGTTTGCGGGGCTGGCCTTCTTCTATCTTGTGGCGACGCGGCTCAACCGTTCGGTATCCGTCTCCCTTGCCCTGCAGGCGGAGAAGGATGCCTTGATCGCCGAGCTGGAAACGGCCAACGCCATGTCCGACGAAGGCCGCCGCCGCGCCGAGGAAGCCAATCTGGCCAAATCCCGTTTTCTCGCCTCCATGAGCCACGAACTGCGCACGCCGCTCAACGCCATCCTCGGCTTTTCCGAAGTCATGGCCAAGGAAGTGCTCGGGCCGATACAGAACAGCACCTATCGCGAATATGCCGGGGATATCCATGCCTCCGGCGTCCATCTGCTCAACCTCATCAACGAGATCCTCGATCTGAGCCGGATCGAAGCCGGGCGCTACTCCATCAACGAAGAGCCGCTGCTGCTGACCGACATCGCCGAAGAATGCATCCACATGATGGATCTGAAGGCCCGCAACAAGGGGATACGGCTGCTGCCCCAGTTCGAAACCGGCATGTGGCCGATGCAGGCCGACGAGCGCTCCATACGGCAGATCGTCCTCAACCTTCTGGCCAATGCGGTGAAATTCACGCCGCAGAACGGCCGCATCGACATCAAGGTCGGCTGGACGGCGGGCGGCGGGCAGTATGTCTCGGTGCGCGACAATGGCCCGGGCATCCCGCCGGAGGAAATCCCGGTGGTCCTGTCCGCCTTCGGCCAAGGCTCCATCGCCATCAAGAATGCCGAACAGGGCACGGGCCTTGGCCTGCCCATCGTGCAGGCCCTCGTGCACATGCATGACGGCGAGTTCCACCTCTTCTCCAAATTGCGCGAAGGCACGGAAGCGCTTGCGGTTTTCCCGCGGGCGCGGGTCCTGCAAAATATGGATTCCGCCACGAAATCCGCCACCGCCAAAAAAGTTGCCTAGAATACTCAGGTTCAATTTATTGTCATTTGCGCGTTATGCGGCACCCCGCCATTGCTGGCCCATTGCAACAGGTTCATATGGGGAAGCTTCATGAACGCAAATGGAAACAACCGTCCTCTGATCATTCCGGCCCTTGGCGGCATCTACACCGGCCTCGCACAATTTTCGGAAACGCTTCTGCGCGTCATTGCCGGCGGTGCACTGGTCGTGCACGGCGCGGGCAAGATCGCCAATCCGTTCGGCGCCATCGAAATGGTCGAGGGCCTGGGCTTTTATCCCGGCGTGTTCTGGTCGCCGCTGTTGGCGGCAACGGAGTTTTTCGGCGGCATCCTGCTGGCGCTCGGCTTCCTGACGCGCCCGGCAGCCTTTGCCACCACCATCGTGCTGGCCGTGACGATCTATTTCCACTGGATCGCGCAGGGTCAGGGCTGGGCAGGTTCGGAAAAATCCATCCTGTGGGCGGCGATCCTGTTCTTCTTTGTCATCCGCGGCGCCAGCAACCATTCGATCGACGCAAAAATCGGCAAGGAATTCTAGCCAGCATTGCACCACCGGCACGCGCCCCGCGTGCCGGTGGTATCACCTGCCCGCTCAGGCAGCAAATCGGGCGATCACCATGCAGACGGCGGTGACCGCCAGCAGACCCGCTGCGATGCGGTGGGATATTTCCGGTTTTTTCCGCAACGCACCCTGCACCCCCGCTGCGGCGATGGCGGTGACTATGCCGATCCCGAGAACCGTCTCGGAGCCCGACAGCCAGCTGCCGTGGTAAAGCCCCATCAGCGTGGCACCGCTCAGAAAGGCCACAGTCGCAGCCCCCATTTGCGGCCGGAAGAACTGCTGGCTTCCCGCACCGCCCGTCCGGGCAAGCGTAAACGTCGATCCCGCCCAGAATATTGATGACAAGACGTGAATGGCGAGCAAAATCATCAGAAAGACTGGCATGATGAACCTCCCTGTTGGCGTATTGACGCGAATTGGTATCTTGATCGATACGATCGGATAATACATAGATATCTAACTGTTCGATGTCAAAGGAATATGATGGAACCCGTACACCCACCCATCGGATTGCTGCTCGCGCGCACGGCCAAAGCTGTCAGCCGTGCCTTCGATGATGCTCTGGCCGTCGAGGGCGGCTCCGTATCGGTCTGGCTTATCCTGCTGGCGCTGATGCGTGGCGGCCACCGGATGCAATCGGAGCTGGCCGATGAGGTCGGCATCCAGGGCCCGACGCTGACGCATCACTTGAATGGCATGGAGGATGCAGGTCTTTTGCTGCGCAAAAGGGAACCGGACAACCGGCGTATCCACCGGATCGAGCTGACCGATGGCGGGCGCGCAATGTTTCATCGCCTGCGGCGTGTCGCCATGGCCTACGACGCGCGACTGCGTTCCGGCTTTACGGAAGCGGAGCTGGACATGGTGCGGGATTTGCTGGAGCGGCTGGCGGCAACGCCAATCCGGCCCCCGGATGATTGGCCGGGGGCTGCTGCGCAAGAATCTTAGTCCCGGTTGCTGACGCCTGCCTGGTCGAATGTCGCCATGCCGCTGTGGCAGAGCGCTGCAGCTTTGACGATACCGGCGGCGAGCGCCGCACCGGTGCCCTCGCCCAGCCGCATGCCAAGGTCGAGCAATGGCTTCTTGCCCAGCCGTTCCAGAACCTTGCGGTGGCCGGGTTCCGCCGAGACATGGCCGAACAGGCAATGATCGATGGCTTCCGGGTTTGCCGCATGCAGGATTGCGGCGGCAGAGGTGGCGACATAGCCGTCGATGATGACGGGAATGCGTTCAACGCGGGTCGCCAGGATGGCGCCGGCCATCGCCGCGATCTCACGCCCGCCCAGACGGCGCAATACTTCCAGCGGATCCTTCAGGTGTGAGCCATGCAGCGCCACAGCGGTGCGCACCGCATCGGCCTTGCGCTTCATGCCGTCACTGGTCGCGCCCGTGCCGGGTCCGACCCATTCCTCCGCCGTTCCGCCATAGAGGGCATGGAAAATCGCCGCCGCAATGGTGGTGTTGCCGATACCCATCTCGCCGATGCACAGAAGATCCGTACCACCCGCGATGGACTCCATGCCGAAAGCCATGGTGGCGGCGCAGGTCTTTTCGTCCATGGCCGCTTCTTCGGTGATATCGGCGGTGGGATATTCCAGCGCCAGATCGAAGATTTTCAGGCCGAGATCATTGGCGATGCAGATCTGGTTGATCGCCGCGCCGCCCGCCGCGAAATTTTCCACCATCTGCGCCGTCACCGATGACGGATAGGGCGAAACACCCTTGGCGGTGACGCCGTGATTGCCGGCGAAAACCGCGACCAGAGGCCGCGTCACCTGCGGACGCGAACGGCCTGTCCAGGCGGCCAGCCACTCGACGATCTCTTCCATGCGGCCGAGCGCGCCCGGCGGCTTGGTCAGGGTCGAATCGCGCTTGCGCACGGCGGCGACAGCGGTCTCGTCCGGTCCGGGCAGGGTTTCGATGAGAGTGCGAAAATCGTCAAATGGCAGGCCAGTGGTCATGATGTTCCTTGAACCAAGTCTTCATGGCAAATTATCGATGCACGTCCTATAAGCTTTGGCAGACAAAACGCAAAGGCCATCGGGCGGCATTGAATGTCGCGCCCCGGCCGCCGGCTTTGCTGAACGGGAACAGGTCATGGAACTGCTGAAGGAAACGATGCGCGCGCTGGCCTTTCTGTCGCGCTGGCCGGTATCGCCGCAATGGTTCGAGGATTATCAGGGCTCGCTGCACGACACGGTGCGCGGCTTTCCGCTCGCGGGCATCCTGATCGCCGTGCCCGCCGCGGTGGTCATCCTTGTCGGACACACCCTCGACCTGCCGGAATTCGTGACCGCGCTGCTGCTGGTCACCACCTCGATCATTGTCACCGGCGCCCTGCACGAGGACGGCCTTGCCGACGCTGCCGATGGCTTCTACGGCGGGAAAACCAGCGCGCGGCGGCTTGAGATCATGAAGGATTCGGCCATCGGCTCCTACGGAACGCTGGCGCTGATCCTCTCCGTGCTGCTGCGCATTGCCTTCTACATGGACATTCTCAGCGATCTCAGCCCCATTGCCTCCATCGCCGTTCTCGTGGCGACGGAGGCGGCAAGCCGGGCCATCCTGGTCAAATTCTGGCAGATGCTCCCCTCCGCCCGCTCCGGCGGCGTTGCCGACAGCGCGGGCACGCCGACGGAAGACGCCGCGAATTTCAGCCTGATCATCGGTGCGGTCATCCTCGTGATCGGCTATGGCGCAGCCGGGGGACCTTTTGCCGTGATCGTACCCGCCTGTCTGGCGGGATTGGTGTTTTATGGCTTTGCAGCCCTCTGCCGCGACAAAATCGGCGGACAGACCGGCGATACATTGGGCGCCATGCAGCAACTGGCAACGATTTCGCTTTTGCTCGGGCTTGTGATTGCGGTCTAACTGTACCAAATCTGGGATATGAGCATCATCGAGTCACCCTGCATCCTCGTCTGCGCCATCGATATGAAGACCGGCTATTGTTTCGGCTGCGGGCGCACGCGCGAGGAAATCGGTGCGTGGCTGACGATGACGCCGGACAATCGCCGGACGATCATGGCCGGCCTTGCCGCCCGTCTCGACAGCATCGAACGCCGCCCGCGCCGCGAAACCCGGCGCACCCGCATGGCCCGTGAAAAGGAACAGGAGATCTGATGCCCCGCCTGTTCTGGATCATCGTCGCCCTCATCGCCGGAACAACCCTCCTCCTCATCGCCAACAATGGCAGCGGCACGACGCTGGGTCTGGCCAATGACCAGTTCGCCCGCCTTGCCTATATGAGCATCTGGGGCATCGTGATTGCGGCAGGCCTGCTCGGCTCCGGCATCCCGCTCAGCCACTTCCTGCGCAACATGGCGATGTGGCTGGTTATTCTGATGGCTCTGGTTGCCGGTTACCAGTATCGCTATGAGCTGCAGGACATCGGTCATCGCGTCACGGCGGGGCTCGTTCCCGGCAGCCCGATTTCCGCAAGGGATGGCGATGGCGGCGTGACAGTAACGCTGGCCAAGGCCGAAAACGGTCATTTCGAGGTCAAGGGCTCGGTCAACAATGCCTCGATCGGCTTCATGGTCGATACCGGCGCATCGTCCATCGTGCTCTCCTATGACGATGCACGGCGGGCGGGCCTCAATCCGGACAAGCTGGCCTACAGGACGCCGATCATGACGGCGAACGGCGCAGCCACTGCCGCGATCGTGATGCTGGACGAAATCAGGATCGGCGCCATCCTCCGGCGCAATATCCGTGCCATGGTCGCGCAGGAGGGCCGCATGGACGGCAGCCTGCTCGGCATGAATTTCCTCAACACCCTCAGCGGTTTTTCCGTGCGCGGCGATCGCCTGATCCTGTCGGATTAGACGGTTCAGGCAGCCTGGTCGGCCGATCCGGCCTGCACGGCTTGGTAGGCACGGCGGATGACGCTGCTGTCCGCATCCGGCCTGTTGGCTTCCGTGGACAGAATCTGGCGCCAGCGCCGCGCACCGGCTGCACCGTGGAACATGCCGACCATGTGGCGGGCTATGTGCGAGACGCGCCCGCCCTGCCGCACATGCTCATCCGCATAGGCGCACATATGGTCGATGATCGCATCGACCGATGCTGCCGGACGGGCATCGCCATAGATCGCCCTGTCCACATCGGCGAGCAACATGGGATTGTTGTAGGCGGCGCGGCCGAGCATGACACCATCCACATGATTCAAATGCTGAAGCGCTTCATCGAGCGTCTGAATACCGCCATTGATCCCGATGAATTGACTCGGGTTTTGCCGCTTGAGCCGGTAGACGCGGTCATAATCCAGCGGCGGAATATCCCGGTTCTCCTTCGGTGAAAGCCCCTTGAGCCAGGCTTTGCGCGCATGCACCCACAACGCATCGGCCCCCGCCGCGAACACGCCGCCAGCGAGATCGTCGAGCGCCGGTTCGATATCCTGATCATCGACGCCGATCCGGCATTTGACCGTGACGGGGATCGACACCGACCGCTTCATCGCCGCGACGCAGTCGGCCACCAGGCCGGGCGTTTTCATCAGGCAGGCACCGAACGTGCCGGACTGCACGCGGTCCGACGGGCAGCCGACATTCAGGTTGATCTCGCGGTAACCGAAGGTTTCCCCTACCCGCGCCGCTTCGGCGAGCTTGGCCGGATCGGAGCCGCCGAGCTGCAGGGCAACGGGGTGCTCGGCGCTGGAAAAACCCAGCAGGCGGTCGCGATTGCCGTGGATGGCCGCATCCGCCACGATCATTTCCGTGTAGAGCAAGGCATGGCGCGTGAACTGGCGGTGCAGCGTCCGGCAATGGCGATCGGTCCAATCGATCATCGGCGCAACCGCAAAGCGGTTGTGCGTGTAGCCATTGTTCTGTTCAGCCGTCATTGCCACGTCCGGATGCTTTCGATTGATGTTGGCGCGTTTGCACAATTCGTGATCGGCAACGTGACGGTCAAACGGCCGAATTTGCCCGGCCTTCGCCACAGATTGCGCCGCTCCTCATAATGCGCGGCGGCCGTTTTGTCCACCGGAGCATGGCTTTCGCGCCGCAATGCCCCGGCCTGACATGATACATTCAGTAGCGTGATAAAACCGCAACAAAGTCTATCGAACCGCCGGTTCGGCATTTTTCAGTTTTACACCGTCATAAAAACCGGCCTAAAACAGATTCATCGATTTGCATGGAGGTTCCCGATGAACATCAAAGCTATTCTTCTTGGCTCGGCGGCGGCGTTGGTTGCCGTTACTGGCGCCCGCGCAGCGGATGCTATCGTGGTGGCGCAGCCGGAACCGGTTGAGTATGTTCGCGTCTGCGATGCTTATGGCAAGGGCTTCTTCTATATCCCCGGTACTGAAACCTGCCTGAAGATCGGCGGCTATCTGCGCTACGATGTCGGCGCGGGTGACAATGTCTACCGCGGCGGCGAGTTCGGCACCTGGAACAAGCATCTGCGCACGGAAATCCGCTTCGATGCCCGGTCGGAAACCGAACTCGGCACGTTGCGTTCCTACATCCAGACCCGCTTCGAATACACCAATGGCGTAAACAGCGGCGGCACCATTCCGCAGGCCTTCATTGAGCTTGGCGGCTTCCGCATCGGTGTTGCCGACGAAATCTTCGGCTCATGGACCAATTACGCCGGCAACATCATCAATGACGATGTGATCAACTACAACAGCTGGGCAAGCAATCAGGTCAGCTATACCTATGCCGCGGGCAATGGCTTCTCGGTCATCGTCGCTGCCGAACAGGGTTCGACCAATGACGGCTATTCCGGCTATGTCATCGACAGCTACCTGCCGCACCTGATGGGCGGCGTGAAGTTCGAGCAGGGTTGGGGCGGTGTCAGTGCAATCGGCGGTTATGACTCCAACGTCGAAGAATTCGCCGGCAAGTTGCGCTTCGACCTGAAGTTCACCGATACGTTCTCCGCTTTCGTCATGGGCGGCTATCAGTCCGGCTACGACACCACCCGCGTCAACCGCAACTTCCTCGCGCCATGGCATGGCGACTGGGCGGCCTGGGGCGGACTGGCCGCCAAGGTTTCCGACAAGGCAACCATCAACGGTCTCGTCGGCTATGAATCGGAAGGTACCGTTGCTGCGGCTTTGAACGTTGCTTACGAGCTCGTCCCCGGCTTCACCATCACGCCGGAAGTGAACTACACCAAGTTTGACGGCGACCGGAAGGACACCTCGCTTGCCAATGGCGGCAACGACGATGCTTTCGGCGGTACGATCCGCTTCCAGCGCAATTTCTAAAACGACTGAAGAATAAACAAAACCGGGGGCTTGCCCCCGGTTTTTGCATGTCCGGATAAGGCTGGTTCATATCTGCTCGGAAACGGCGGCAAAGGCCGATGATTTCCTGAGAACAGCGACAAAAGCACGGCCTGCGATCGCAACCTCGCCGGAATTGTCGATCATGACGGCATCGGAGGGATCGCACGGGTTTGGCGCTGCCCGCATCAGGCGGCGTTTGATCTCCTCGGCATCCTCGCGGCCGCGTGCGGCCAGTCGCTGCGCCAGGACCTCGGGCGACGCGGTAATGTGCACGACAATGAAATTGGCATAGGACTGGCGCAACGCCGGCAGGACACCGCGCGACACATTGGCAATGGCCACCGCGCCCTGCTCAACCTGCTGGTCCACCGAGACGGGCAAGCCGTAGCGCAAACCGTGGGCCTCCCAGCAATGGCAGAACGCCCCTGCCCGCTGCGCGGCCAGAAACTCTTCCTCACCCAGGCTGTCATGGTCTTCCGCATCGACCGTCGATGGCCGTGTCACCACCCGGCGCACGAAATGGAAATCCGGCTGGCCGCGCAATGCGTCGCGGGCAAAATCCATGATCGTGTCCTTGCCCGCCCCGCTCGGGCCGACAACGGCGACAAACACACCGTTGCGCAACGGCGCCGATGCCGGATTGAGTGCGCGTTCGATCGTTGCCGCTGCCATCAGACCACCCGGCGGCCTTCGCGCCACACCGTACGGACGACCGGAATGTGCTCGTCAACCCGGACCCGCACCAGATCGGCGCGCTTGCCGACTTCGATGACACCGCGGTCGTCGAAACCGACCGCCTCAGCCGGGTTCTTGGTCACCAGCCGCACCGCATCCGGCAGGGTGATCCCCTCGACCACGTCGCTCAGGAAGAAGGTCGACTGGATCAGGCTGAACGGAATATAATCGGAGGACAGGATGTCGAGGTGGCCATGTTCGACCAGCTCACGCGCCGAAACATTGCCGGAATGCGAACCGCCGCGAACGACGTTCGGCGCGCCCATCAGCACGGCAAGGCCCGCCTGCTTCGAGGCCGCTGCCGCTTCCAGCGTGGTCGGGAATTCCGCCACGTGGATGCCCTGCTCCACAGCTTCATCCACATGGGCTGTCGTCGCGTCGTCATGGCTGGCCAGCACGATACCGCGCTCGCGGCACAGATCGGAAATGGCCTTCCGGTGCGGTGCGGAATGGCGGGCTGATTCCTCCATGCGCTGCTCGCAGAACACGTTGAATTCGAGGTCGGACAGCTTCAGCTTGCGCTGGTAGTAATAGGCATAGGTTTCGAGATCGACGAACTGACGCTGGCCCGGCGCATGATCCATCAGCGAGGCCAGGCGCACGCGGCTGTCATTGTCGAAATAATGGAACCCGTCGAGGCAGTCGGCGACCGACACTTCGCAGCGCAGATGGAAATAGTGATCTGCACGCAGGCGATCCTGCTGCACGCTGTCTTCGATGGCGTCGGCCAGCTTGCGGATTTCCTGGGCGGACATATCCGCATCGCGGTCAAGGCCGATGCGCAGCGCATCGAGAACCGTGGTGATACCGGATGAGGCAATCTGCGCATCATGCGCAAGCACGGCTGCAATCGGGTTCCAGCGCACGCGCGGACGCGGCGCATAGTGGCCTTCCAGATGGTCCGTGTGCAGTTCGACAAGCCCCGGAATGAGATAGTCGCCGTCAAAATCCTCGCCGCCCGATGCTGTCCCGGTTGAAATATCGGCAATCTTGCCGTCACGGATCAGGACAGATCCCTTGATGACGTCATCTTCGAGAACGATTTGCGCGTTGTTCAGGATCAATTCGGCGGACATGATCAGGCAGTCTTTCTACGGTTGGTTCCGGCCAGCGGATGCAGCGAGTGAATTTCAAAGGGGAAGCCCGGCTCGGCTTCCGTAAACAAAGCGAGATTGTTGATTTCGACTGGCTCTTCGAGGACTGGCTCCAGGAATTCACTCAGAATACGTTCGATTTTGGGCCGGTCACGCTCGGGAACCGGACCTGTCAGGGTCATATGGAAGCGGAAATCCTCAAAAACATAGGGATAGCCCCATTGTTCCAGATTGCGGCGCTGGGCCGGCGACAGGTTTTCCGGGTTGCGCCGCTTGATCTCCGCTTCGCTCGGCGGCGCGCGGAAACGGTCGAAGGCCACGGTCACGTCATTGGCCAGCTGGTTCAGCCTGTCCACCGGTTCCTCCGGCACGAGGGCGAAAAACCCGTCAAGATTGGCGATCGTCAGCTTGGGAATTTCGACGGGTTCGATGGAGGAGGCAAAATGCATGAGGGCCGAGAGAAGCTCGCGCTCTTCGATCCCGTCAGCCAGATGGAACGGCGCCTTCAGCGTCGCATGGAAACCGTAGCGGCGCGCCGACTCGGTCAGCTGGGCAAAATCCTCGTGCGCCAGATCGCGGATCTGCGGCGGCCGCACCGGCTGGCCGGTGAAGGCGTTGCGGCCAAGCCAGTTTGCCGCCACTTTCAATAGCGGGTCGGCCGATGGCGGCGTGAAATAGATTGCATAGCGCATGGATGATTCCTCTGGAACAGTCTCGCGTTACGCTTCAAATATGACAAGCCTTTGAACGTCGAGACTTAATGTTGTGTCTTCCCGCTCAAACGGGAGCGCAGGGCGTTGGATATGCCGTCAAAAATGAATATCACAACGAGGATGAGGACGACCATATAGGCGACATTGTGCCAGTTGGTGTTGGTGCGCATCGCTTCCCACAATTTCAGGCCGATGCCGCCCGCCCCCATGGCACCGATGATGGTGGCCGAGCGGGTGTTGGATTCCCAGAAATACAGCGCCTGGCTGGCGAAAACCGGCAGCACCTGCGGCAGGACACCATAGCGCTGCACATTGGCCGGCGACGCGCCGACGGACTTGACGCCCTCGCGCTGCTTGTCGTCGATGTTTTCAAGCGTTTCCGAATAGACCTTGCCCAGCGTGCCGGTGTCGGTGAAGAAGATCGCCGAAATACCCGCCAGCGGTCCCGGGCCGAAGGCGCGGGTGAAGAACAGCGCCCAGATCAGCATATCAACCGAGCGCAGGAAGTCGAAGAAGCGCTTGGTGATCTGGTTGGCAAAGACATTCGGCGTGATGTTGCGCGCGGCAATGAAGGCCAGCGGAAACGACAGCAGCGACGCCATCAGCGTGCCCATGAAGGCCATGACGATGGTCTGCAGCAGTTTTGTCCAGACATCGCCGTGCTGCCATGAGGAGTTGAACCAGATATTGTCGAAGGCAAGCGACGCATTCGACATCTCAGGCTTGATGCGCTCGCCGCTGACGATCAGCGAGGCCACCTCGCCAAAGGACTTGCCCCAGAACGGCGAACTCGTATCGAAGACGAAATTCGCCCAGCCGAGGAACCGGCGGCTCACCACGACCCGCTGCGGAATGATGTCGGCCTGCCCGGCAAAGCCGAAACTCACCGTCACCTGGTCTTCCTTCAGGGTTGCCCAGCCCGGCAGCGGCCCCTGCGGCTTGGCGCCGTCTGCCGCCAGCAGCACCGTCAGGGTCTCGCCGCCCCGCGTGACGATCACGCGCTGATCGTTGATGTCGAGCTTCTTGTCCGAACCGAAGAGGATGGCGACATTGTTGCCGTCCTTCACCACCCAGCTCGGGTTCGGATTGTCGCCCAGCTCGGAAAACCGGGGATAGCTGACGGTCGCGCCCGTTGGCCCCGGCCGAACCGTGGTCTTGATGGCATAGGACACCCAATCGCGGGCATAGAGTTCGGCACGCTGCCACTGGCCGCCGGCAAGCACGGTGCCGATGGAAAAGAACCACCAGCAATAGAACACATAGGCCACGATGCCCGCGGCAATCAGCACAGGCATGAAACGGCGCCAGAACGGCGGATTGAAAACGGCGGGATACCGCGTCTCGAAATCGGCAATGGTGTCGGCTGTGATAGCGCTCATGATAGTATCCTAACCACCGACAGTGAAGGCCTGCTCGCCCACGAGGCGGCGGCGCAGCCATGCGGAAAACTGATCCACGGCAATGATCGTAACGAAGAGAAGCAGGATGATCGCCAGCGTCTTGGCCTGATGCCCGCGTCCGATGGACAGGCGCAGCTCCTCGCCGATACCGCCGCCGCCAACGGCGCCGATGATGGTCGAGGCGCGCACGTTGATCTCAAGCCGCAGCAGCGCATAGGACATGAAATTCGGCATGACCTGCGGCACGATGCCGAAGCCGACGCGCTCGAACCAGTTGGCACCGACAGCGCGCAACCCCTCGTCTGCCTTCATATCGGCATTCTCGACGACTTCGAAGAACAATTTGCCCAGAGCGCCGATCGTGTGGATGCCGACGGCGAACATGGCGGGGATCGGCCCCAGCGACAGGATGGCCGCGAAGAAACCGGCAATGACGATTTCCGGAAAGGCACGCAGGATTTCCATGTAACGGCGGGCGGCAAACCGGATGAACCGGTTCTTCACGAGATTCTTGGCCGCGAGAAAGCAGATCATGAAACCGAAAATGAAACCGGCGAGTGTCGCCAGGATCGCGATATTGAGCGTTTCCAGCATCTTGTAGAAATATTCGGGCATGTAGAACCCGCCGAAGAGATAGACCCGCCCTTCGGGGTAGTCATATTTCAGGCTTCCGTCGAAATAGGGCGACGGCAGATCGAACATGGCGCGCCACACTTCCCATCCGTCGCGCGGAACCAGATCACCGGCAAAATCGAAGAGATGCGGCAAACGGTCGAAGAACTTGCCCGCATTGGATTCATTGGCAAACCACAGGGATCCGGCAATGGTGACCAGCAGTCCTATGGCGATGATCCAGCTATAGGCACGGCGGCGTCCGGCAAGCTCCTGCCAGTGCCGTTCGATCTGGATGCCGTCGGACGACAACTCAGGGGAAGCGGTTCTGCTCATTGCAAACATCCTTCAAGGTGCCGCAAACAAAATCACGGCCAGATCCGCAGAACTGGCCGTGATGATGTGTGTCTGGCTTATCCGCCGATCTGCGCTTTGCGGGCGTCGATGATGGGCTGATAGAACTGGGTGTTGACCTCAGTATAGCTCTTGAAATCGCCGCCCATGGTGGCTGCGAAGCAGGCAGGATCGCTCTTCGGCAGATCGAGCATGAAGGCCTTGAACTTGTTCTTCAGGTCGGCATCCAGCGAGGTGCGGATAACGATCGGGCCGTTCGGGATCAGCGGCGACTTCCAGAGTTCGACGAAATCCTTCATGTCGATCAGGCCCTTGTCGACCATCTTGCGCAGATTGCCGGAGGTGTAGCCTTCGTCGAACTTGCCGACGCCGGAGCCGAATGTCGTGCCGGCATCGAACTTGCCGTCCTTGACGGCCAGAACGAGGTTTTCATGACCGCCGCCGAAACCGGTTTCGGAGAAGTATTCCTTGACCGAGGTCTTGATGTCCTTCGGCAGCGAGGTAACGGGGATCAGGTAACCGGATGTGGAGTCTGGATCGGCAAAGCCGAGCTTCTTGCCCTTCATGTCGGCCAGTGTCTTGATGCCGCTGTCCTTGCGGGCAACCATGATCGAGTAGTAACCGGTCGCACCGTCGGTCTGGACGGTGGTCAGGATCGGCTCGACAGCCTTCGGATTGGTCAGATAGATCTTGGCAAAGCCAGAAGCGCCCAGTTCCGCATAGTCGAGGGTGCCGCCGAGCAGGCCCTGGATGACGCCATCATAATCCGTCGCCGGGAACAGCTTGACGTCCTTGACGCCGAGAACCTTTGGCAGCTTGTCGACGATGCACTGGTAGTTGCGCAGGCGGTCTGCTTCGTTTTCACCGCCGATGATACCGACGCGAAAGGTCTCAAGGTTTTCGGCACGAGCCATCGAGCCTGCAAACACGGCGCTGATTGCAATCGCACCCATAAGGGCTTTCTTAAGCAACATGACTATCTCTCCTGTCAAAGCTTCCAGAGTTTTTTATGTGGACTTGAGCCCGTTACGTGGGCAAGCCGATCCGTTTGCGCTCAACGCGCGGCCAGTATGGCCTCTAATTCGGGGATTGGTGTCGGCGCATGACGCGCAATGCTTGTCGATGTGATGGCTTCCGAGAAAGCATCCTTCAGGCCATCCGCACCATAGATGCGGCGGGCGGCAGCCTCGGTCAGATCGTCGGGCGTACCATCGAAAACCACCTTGCCACCCTGCATGCCGATGATGCGCTCGCAGAAATGCCGCGCGGTATCGAGCGTATGCAGGTTGGTGATGACGGTGAGGCCCTCTTTTTCATTGATGTCACGCAAGGATTCCATCACCACCTGCGCATTGCGCGGATCAAGCGAAGCGATGGGTTCGTCGGCGAGAATGACTTTGGGGTTCTGCATCAGCGCCCGGGCGATGGCGACCCGCTGCTGCTGTCCGCCGGAGAGTGTTCCGGCCCGCTGCAGGGCGGTTTTGGCAATATCGAGCCGCTCGAGGGCGGCAATTGCCATGGCACGTTCTTCGCGTGAGAATATGCCGAGAAGGCTTTTGATGGTGGATCGGTGGTTCAGGCGTCCAAGGAGGACATTGGTCAGGACATCGAGGCGGGGAACAAGGTTGAATTGCTGAAAGATCATCGCGCAATCGCGTTGCCAGGTTCGCAGCGCCGAGCCGTTGAGCTTGGCCACATCCTTGCCGTCGAAGATGATCGACCCTTCGGACGGGTCGATCAGGCGGTTGATCATGCGCAGCAGCGTCGACTTGCCTGCACCCGAGCGACCGATGACTCCGACCATCTGCCCCTGCGGAATTTCAACATTGACATTGTCGATGGCAATATTGCTGCCAAAACGACGCGTCACGTTTTCAATCTTCAGCATAGGCCAATCCTTGTTGGTATTGCCCTGTCCTAAAGCCCTAGTGTGAAGGTGCGATGGCACTTTTATTGCACTTACGTGACAACTGGGGATAGCAGAAGTCAGCCTGAATGTTTTTCCAGAAATGCCTCGATATCGAGGGCGCGAAAATCATCCAGAGCACCACGCAGGCGGGCATGGTCCCAGTCCCACCACGCCAGTGTTTGCAGGCGTTCCGCCGTCTTTTTGTCGAAACGGTCGCGGATTTTGCGGGCGGGAACACCGCCGACAATCGTATAGGGATCAACATCGCGTGAGACCACCGCCCCTGCCCCGATCACGGCGCCATCGCCGACCGTAACGCCGGGCAGAACCGTCGCGCCATGGCCAATCCAGACGTCATGGCCGATACGCACCTGATTGGTCCGGCGCCATTCGAAAAACGACTCTTCCGGACCCGCATCGTCCCAGTAGTCACCGGCGCGATAGGTGAAGTGATGCAGCGTTGGCCGCCAGGTCGGATGGTTGGTCGCGTTGATCCGCACGCTCGCCGCGATGTTGGCGAACTTGCCGATCGTGGCGCACCAGACCGCACCGTCCTGCATGATGTAGGAATAATCGTCGAGTTTGGTTTCACTGATGCGGCAGCGCTCGGAAATCTCCGTGTAGCGGCCGAGTTCGCTGTCCTCGACATGCGCTGTCGCGTGAATGAGCGGTGTTGGGGAAAGCCGGGTCATGCTGCCTCGCTCTGCACGGCAAATGCGGTCACGTCGATGATGCGGTCGGCCACGGCCTCGCGCACATCCTCGTCGTGGAAGATCCCGAGCATGGCGATACCCGCTTCCTTTTTGCTGCGGATCATCGAAACGACCACTTCGCGGTTTTTCGCATCGAGCGAAGCCGTGGGCTCATCCAGAAGCAGGATCGGGTGATCGGTGATGAAACCGCGCGCAATATTGACGCGCTGCTGTTCACCGCCAGAGAAGGTAGCAGGCGGCAGTGACCAGAGCCGCTCGGGCAGATTGAGCCCGGCAAGCAGGGCTGCGGCCTTGTCGCGCGCTTCGGTGCGGTCGATGCCGCGCGCCACCAGCGGTTCGGCAACAACATCGAGCGCCGACACGCGCGGCACGGTGCGCAGGAACTGGCTGACATAGCCGATCATGTCGCGGCGCACGCCCAGAACCGTGCGCGGATCGGCGCTGGCAAGATCGACCAGCCGGTCGCCATAGGGCACGATGATCTGGCCGCGGTCGACGGCATAATTGCCATAGACCATTTTGAGGATCGAGCTTTTGCCCGCGCCGGATGGACCGCCGAGCACGGCGCATTCACCCGCCTTGATGGAAAACGAGACGTTCGCCACCACGGGCAGACGGATGCCGTCGCGCAGATGCATGGTGAAGCTTTTGGCGACATCGGAAACAACGAGAGGTGTTGGCATGATGCTAGACCTGCAGGATGGAGGAAACGAGAAGCTGGGTGTAAGGCGCCTGCGGATCGTCAAGCACCCGGTCGGTCAGACCGGTTTCAACGATATGGCCATCCTTCATCACCATCATCCGGTGCGACAGCAGCCGGGCGACGGCGAGATCGTGGGTCACGACGATGGCCGCAAGCCCGAGATCGCTCACCAGCCCGCGCAACAGATCGAGCAGACGCGCCTGCACCGACACGTCGAGACCGCCTGTCGGCTCATCCATGAAGACAAGCCGGGGATTGGTGACGAGGTTGCGGGCAATCTGCAGACGCTGGCGCATGCCGCCGGAAAAGGCGCGCGGCTGGTCGTCGATACGGTCGGAGGCGATTTCCACCCGGCCCAGCCAGTCGGTGGCCGTCGCGCGGATATTGCCATAATGCCGGTCGCCGATGGCCATCAGCCTCTCGCCGACATTGGCACCGGCGGAAACGGTCATCCGCAGCCCATCGGCCGGATTCTGATGCACGAAACCCCAATCGGTGCGCATGAGAAAGCGGCGTTCCGCCTCGCTCAGCCGGTAGAGATCGCGGAACTGGCCGTCGCGCATGCGGTATTCCACCGAGCCCGCCGACGGGGCAAGACGTGTCGCCAGGCAGTTGAGCAATGTCGTCTTGCCGGAGCCGGATTCGCCGACAATCGCCAGCACTTCACCCGGCCACAGCTCGAACGAGACATTCTGGCAGCCAATGCGGCTGCCGTAGAATTTGGAGAGGTCCTTGACCTTCAAGAGAGGTGTATCGCTCATGATTATTCCGCTGCCTCTGCCGTATCTGCCGCCAGCGCACCGCGGTGCCCCTTGGCCTGCCGGTCTTCACAAAAATCCGTATCCGAACAGACGAACATGCTGCCGCCCTTGTCGTCGAGGATGACCTCGTCCAGATAGCTGCCCTTCGCCCCGCACAGGGCGCAAGGCTGGGAAAATGTCTGGATTTCAAAGGGATGATCCTCGAAATCGAGACTGACGACTTCCGTATAGGGCGGAACCGCATAGATGCGCTTTTCGCGCCCTGCCCCGAAAAGCTGCAATGCCGGGGACATATGCATCTTCGGATTGTCAAACTTCGGCGTCGGCGACGGGTCCATCACATAACGCCCCTCGACCTTCACCGGATAGGCATAGGTGGTGGCGATATGGCCGTGGCGGGCAATGTCCTCATAGAGCTTGACGTGCATCAGGCCGTATTCTTCGAGCGCATGCATCTTGCGTGTTTCGGTCTCGCGCGGCTCCAGGAACCGCAACGGCTCGGGGATCGGCACCTGATAGACGAGGATTTGCCCGGCCTGCAGCTGTGCTTCGGGAATGCGGTGGCGCGTCTGGATGATCGTGGCATCCGCGGTTTTCGTGGTCACGCGGACATTGGCGACTTTCTGGAAGAAAGCCCGGATCGACACGGCATTGGTCGTGTCATCGGCGCCCTGGTCGATCACTTTCAACGTATCGTCCGGTCCAAGAACGGCGGCGGTCACCTGCACGCCGCCGGTGCCCCAGCCATAGGGCATCGGCATTTCGCGCGAGGCGAACGGCACCTGATAACCCGGAATCGCAATGGCTTTCAGGATGGCGCGGCGGATCATCCGCTTGGTCTGTTCATCCAGATAGGCGAAATTATAGGTCGCTAGATCGGTCATTCTGCTGCCTCTTTGGTTTCGACGCCGTCCAGCCGGTTGCGCTCATGCTCGGCGCGCATGCGCCGGATCAGATCGAGTTCGGCCTGAAAATCCACGTAGTGCGGCAATTTCAGGTGCTCGACGAAGCCCGTCGACTGCACATTGTCACTGTGGGAAATGACGAATTCCTCGTCCTGCGCCGTGGCGGTGATATCTTCGCCCAGCTCCCTTGCCCGCAGGGCACGGTCGCACAGCGACATCGACATGGCCTTGCGCTCGCTCTGGCCGAACACCAGGCCATAGCCGCGCGTGAACTGCGGCGGCTGCTTTGCCGATCCCTTGAACTGGTTGACCATCTGGCATTCGGTGACCCGGATGGTGCCGAGCGTCAGCGGGAAATCCAGCTCTGCCACCTCAAGTTCAACCTCGACCTCGCCGATACGGATTTCACCGACAAAGGGATGGCTGCGGGCATAACCGCGCTGCGTCGAATAGGCGAGCCCGAGCAGGAAACCTTCATCGCCGCGTGCCAGCGCCTGCAGGCGCAGATCGCGTTCCAGCGGAAAGGTCAGCGGTTCGCGGGTCAAATCGCCCGCAACTGCACCTTCCGGCAGGTCGCCATCTTCCTCGATCATGCCGTCATGGCCGAGGATGTCGGTGACCCGCGGTGTGAAAACCTCCGGCTCGTCGCGCCGGTCCGGCGCTTCAATCGGTGCATCCACGGCAAGCTCAGGATCGAGCAGACGGTGCGTGTAATCGAATGTCGGGCCCAAAAGCTGCCCGCCGGGAAGATCCTTGAACGTGGCGGAAATGCGCCGCTCGATCTGCATCTGCGCCGTTTCCAGCGCCTTGGTATAGCCGAAACGGGGCAATGTGGTGCGGTAGGCACGCACGAGAAAAATTGCCTCGATCAGATCGCCGCGCGCCTGCTTGATGGCGAGCGCCGCAAGTTCGGGATCGTAGAGCGAGCCCTCGGCCATGACCCGGTCGACGGCCAGCGACATCTGCTCGACGATCTGATCGAGCTGGATGGGCGCCACATCCCGGTCGCCGCGGCGCCGGTCGGCCAGAAGCTTGTGCGCATTGCGGATGGCGGCTTCACCGCCCTTGACTGCAACATACATGGTTCAGGCCTCCGTCTTCTTGATGCGCGTGGTGCGGGGCAGCGCGGCAAGCGCACCCTTGCCGGCGAAGATCAGGTCGACACCGCGCGGGAAGGCGGCGCGGTTGGCGATCCATTGATCGATAAACATTTTCGGCAGCTGGCTGGGTGAGAACGCCATGGAATCCTTGATCCCCGGCCCCTCGAGAACGAGCGCATCCGCACCGTCGAAACCATCGATCTGCAGGATCAGCGTCGTCGAACGATCAGGGTATTCCGACGTGCCGCGGCAGAAGGATTCAAGCGAGGGCATCGTTGCCACATCGCTGATCAGGGCAAAATCGGCTTCCGCCGTTTCATCCGTCAATTCGAGGCCGGTATGGAATTTCAGCCATCCCGTGCATGCCGCCGAACCGGAGATCGCCCTGTCGCACCACACGGTTGCGTCGTGATCGAACAGGGTTGCAGCAATCGACGCGGCCAGAGACGTCAGCGGCGCAGGCGGCACGGCGAGATCGCTCACGTCCACGATCCTGCCGGGATTGGCCATGGCGTCCATGAGTGCCCGGAAAACGGTTTGCGCGTTCAGCACGCTGTCGCTGAAACCGCCCTCGAAGATTTGTGTGTCCGAATGCATCAGTCGTCACCCCGTACCATTGTGAAAAAATCGACCTTGGTCGCAGCGGTCTCGGCGCGCTTCGACGTGCGGTCGCGTTCGAGACGATCGGCAATCGGCGCAAGCACCGCGCGCTCCACCGCATCGCGGCACTCCGGCTGCTGCCACAGCGCATCGAAGACGGCGGCAAGCCGCACCTTCTCGCGGTGCCGGCCGAGCGCATAGGCATGGCCGACGGCACCATTGCCGAGCCGCACCGTTGCGCGCGTCACGGTCGCCTCCCCCAGGTTGAACGGCGCGCCGCCGCCGCCGATGCGGCCGCGCAGCATGACGAGGCCGGTTTCCGGGCCGCGCAGGGTCTCTATCTCGGGCTTGTCGCCCCATCCGGCCCACAGGGCCGCTATTTCAGGCGCGGTCGCCTGCGCCAGCAGGGCCATGGCGGCCTTGCGCTGCAGATCCGGCGCGCCGCCGGTTTCCGTGGACTGTATATTTTCTTTGATCATTGACATCTCGCTCAGATTTGTCTATTTATCTATACAACTAGACAATAAACACACCTATAAATCCCGTCAATGACAGGAGCATGACAAAACGTGAAATCCGCGCGATTCATCACCCGCAACAGCGGCGTTGCCATCTGGCGGCAGATTGCCGACCAGATCCGCGGCGACATCACGGCGGGGAAAATGCCGAGCGGCGCCAGGCTGCCGCCGGAGGTAACCCTGGCCGAACGCTTCGCGGTCAACCGCCACACCATCCGCAGCGCCATTGCCGCCCTGACCAAGGAAGGCGTGCTGCGCGCCGAACAGGGCCGCGGCACCTTCGTCGCCAACAGCAAGAAGCTGACCTACCGCATCGGCGAACGGACGCGGTTTTCCGAAATCCTGGCGACGCAGGTGCGCGAGACCAGAGGCATATTGCTGGGTCACCGTATCGAGGACGCGGCGGGAGAAGTCGCTGCAGCCCTCGGCATGACGGGCGGTCAGGTGATCAGGATCGATTCCATGCACACGGCGGACGGCAATCCCGTTTCCTGCGCCACCGCATGGTTCGATGCGGCGCGCGTGCCCAACGTGGTCGAGGATTACCGGGTGTCAGGTTCCATCACCGCCGCCCTGAAGGCGGCCGGCATTGACGATTATCTGCGCAAATCGACCATCATCGCCGCGCGCCACGCGGATGCGGAGGATTTGCGGCACCTGCGCCTATCGCCGGGCGCCATCGTTCTCGTCTCCACGGCGATCAATGTCGATATGGACGGCCATCCCATTGAATACGCCAGAAGCCGCTTTGCCGCCGACCGGATAGAGATCGCAATCGACGGCAAGTCGATGGTCTAGTTATCGGCAGTCGATTGCATCGCGCGTGGTGCGTGGTTCGACAAGCTCACCATGAGGGAGGCCGAGAGTTGCAGGGAGCCTTATTCTGCGACGTTCGCGATTGGCATGCAGCCAAACCACCTCCCTCATGGCGAGCTTGTCGAACCACGCACGATGGGAATGCCAAGCGTCAATTCATTCCTAATCCGTCACCGACCCGCACCAGCCCGGCAGATAACCGGCGGCATCGCCCTTGGCTTCCTTGAGGGCGCGGTTGAGAGCGGCATCAAAATCAGATTCCACGGCCTTGCGGCCTATCCGGCGCCGCAGAAAATCCGCCCAGAGGAATTCGCTGAACGGCGTGGTATCCTTGGCATAGCCGCCGGCACGGCGCAGTTCGCCCGCAAGGCTGCGGAACGGATCGTCGTCGAGATCCTTGATCGCCTTGGGAATGGCCGCATAGTCACGGCGTTTGCCCTCGGCATCAAAGGGATGCATCCAGCCGCGATTGTCGAGAACCACCATGAACGCATCCTTCTCCAGCGATGACAGGTCGCTGACGACAGTGACAAGAATGTGTTTTACCCCCTCCTCGTGCAGCGCGCGCGCAAGATGGTGATGGTCGATGACGTAATTGCGCCTGTTCGGTCCAAGCACCACCGGGATCATATGTTCGCCGAGAAACTTGCCGCCCTTCGCGCCCTTCTGCTGGCGCCATTTCTTGCGCTTTTCGTCCACTTCGCGCATGCCGACGGTGATCTGGGTCGGCCGCAGATCCTTGATCGCAACCGGCGTTACAATGGGTTCTCTTGTTCCGGATATCTGCATGATCATTCCCCTCGTTTTGGTGCCAGTTTTCGGATGGCATCATCGACACTGTGAAAGATGTTGTCCGGCCCGAGCGAGGCGATAAGCCCGAACCGGGACAGGGCATTCTGCGCCCGGACCGATTCCAGCCGGGCTATGGCGAATTTCACATCGGCGTTCCGGCAGTAGTTTATCACGTCCGTCAGGGCCTGCGATGCCGTGTAATCGATCTCGATAATGCTGCTGGCTTCGAGGACAACAAGGTTGAGCGCCGGCCCGCTCGCATCGATGGTGCTGCACAGACCGCGCTTGAAATCATCGGCGTTGACAAAGGAAAGCGGCGCCTGGAACGCCACGACCAGGACACCGGGTATCTTCTCGCCGTCCTTGGCGGCGCTCGGCGGCCACCAGATCGAACTGCCGGGCACTTTTTCGAACTCGATGGGGCGGGCGCGCATTACGGCCCACAGGCCATGCAGCAGCGACAGCCCGATGCCGATGGTCACCCCCGATTCGATGGGCAAGGCGACGATGGCCGCCATGGTGATGAGGATCAGGCCGAATTCGCCCCGCGCCTCGCGGTAAACGGCAATAATCGTCGGCCAGCGGATGATCCTCTGGGCGACAAAGAGCAGGATGCCCGCCAGGGCAGCGTGCGGCACGCTCGCCAGCAGCTGGCCGCCGAACGCCACCAGCGCCAGGACAATCGCCGCTGCGATCAGGCCGCTGATCTGCGACGTCCCGCCGGTCTCGGTGACAATCGCCGTGCGCGGCGGGCTGGCATTGACCGGAAAGGCGCCAAACAGCCCCGACAGGATGCTGCCTGCCCCCACGCCGACAAAATCGCGGTTGACGTCGGGCGCGGCGCCATTCTTGGACACGAAAGACCGTGTCGTGGCGGCCGTTTGCACCATCACCACCACGGCGACCAGCAATGCGAGGGGCAGCAGGCTGCGCAATTGCTCAAAACCGATCTGCGGCAGGGCAGCATGCGGCAGGCTGTTGGGAAGCGGGCCGAGAACCGTCACGCCGCGGCTTTGCAGGCCGAGCAGCACCACTGCAAGGGTGGAGACGACAAGCCCCAGCAGGGCGCCGGGTATCCGCGCATTGATCCGCTCGGACAGGAACACGATCAGGAACACACCCGCCCCGATGGCAACGCTGTACGCGTTGATCTGTCCGGCGCTGGCAATGGTTGCAGAGACACGCTGAAACACATCGCCCGACTGCGCGGCGATGCCCAGAAGGCCGGGCAATTGCGAGATGATGATGTGGATGGAAATACCGGCGAGAAAGCCCGTCGTGACAGGCACCGACAGAAGATCGGCAATCCAGCCGAGCCGGAAGATGCCGCTTGTCACAACGATCAGCCCCACAATCAGGCCGAGCGCCGCCGCCAGCAGACCGAATTCGGGTGAGCCGCTGGTGGCCAGCAGTGCAAGGCTGCCGGCAAAGATCGGCGTGATGGTTGAATCGGCTCCGGCGGAGAGATGGCGGCTGGCGCCGAAGATGGCAAAGGCCAGCGAACCCGCAATGAAGGCAAAAAATCCGATCTCGGGGGCAAAACCGCCGAGGCGTGCCGTCGCCATCTGTTCTGGGATGGCGATGGCCGCCAGCGTCAGGCCGGCAATGACATCGCCGTTGAGATCCGACAGCCTCCATCCCGCAAGCGAGCGGAACGGCAGCCAGTTCCTACCTCCGGTCACCGGATTGGAAGCACTCACCTGTTTCACCGAACGCCTCCATTGGATTGATGCAGTCTACCACATGGTTTTGGCCGCGCGTGCGGCCCATTCATTGTCGTAGGTTTCACCGCCCACGCGGTTTTCGCTCAGCGCCGCCAGCATCTGGCCCGGCGTCGGGAATTCCTTCGGCGAGCGGAATTTCTCCGGGTTCCACAATTCCGAGCGGATGAGTGCCCGCGCGCACTGGAAATAGGCTTCCTCGACTTCCATGACGAGCACGGAGCGCGGCGCCTTGCCATCCATGAGGAAGCTGTCCAGCAGCGCCTGATCCGTATCGATAAACGCACGGCCGTTCACACGGAAGGTCGTGTTGAGACCGGGAATGAGGAACAGCAGGGCGACGCGCGGATCGCGCACGATATTGCGCAGCGAATCGATGCGGTTGTTGCCGCGCCGGTCGGGCATCATCAGCGTGCGCTCGTCATGGATGCGGATGAACCCGGCCAGATCGCCGCGCGGCGAGCAATCGAGCCCCTCCGGCCCGCTCGTTGCTAGCGCCACAAAGGGCGAACCTTCGATCAGCTGCCGGTATTCCGGAATGATGCGGTCCGCCACCTTGGCGGTCGATGCTTCCGCTATCGCGCCATTGCCGTAAATGACCTCAAGTTCATCAATTGTCGTAACGCGGGACAACGCAACCTCCTTCTGTGTCGTGCAAATGCGTTTGCCGTCTAACATCGCATGTTTAAGTCTTGATGACAGCCGGTATTTTTAACAAATGACAGCGGCATCGCACTCGTATATCAGTCGCACCGGATGCATGTTGAGGAGGTTTTCATGGGCGGGTTTGCAGCCATCGGCGAGTGTATGATTGAGCTGTCGGGAGCCAATGGCGACCAGTGGCGCATGGGATTTGCCGGCGATACGCTCAACACCAGCTGGTATGTGCGCGCCCTCACCGACGCCGATTTTGCCGTCGATTACGTCACGGCCTTCGGCGACGATCCGTTCTCGCTCAAGCAGCGGGCGTTCCTCGCGGAAAACGGCATCAACACCGCCCATAGCCCGGTTATAACAGGTGCACGCCCCGGCCTTTACGCCATCACGCTGACGGGTGTCGAACGCTCCTTCACCTATTGGCGCAACGATTCCGCCGCCCGCCATCTCGGCGACGATCCGCAAGCCCTGGCGCTCAGCCTCGATGGGCGCAAGATCATCTATTTCTCCGGCATCACCATGGGCATCTTGAGCCCGAAGAGCCGCCAGAACGTGCTGAACGCCGTCAGCAATGCGCGCCGTCAGGGCACGCTCGTCGCCTTCGACGCCAATTACCGGCCGCGCCTGTGGGAAAACGCCGAGACGGCCAAGCAGGCGCTGATCGATGCCTACCACGTCGCCGACATCGCCCTGCCGACCTTCCCCGATGAAAATGCCCTGTTCGGCGATGCCACGCCGGAAGAAACCGCCGCGCGCATCGCCAGCTACGGCGTGCGGGAAATCGTGGTGAAGGACGGCACCGACCCGGCGCTCGTGGTTGTGGACGACCGGCAAAGCCGCGTCCCCGCCGTCCGCGCCAACGCCGTGGACACGACGGGGGCCGGCGACAGTTTCAACGGCGGTTACATTGCGTCGCGTCTGGCCGGTCTTGAGCCCGTTGACGCCGCCGCCCGCGCCCACCGGGTCGCGGCGCGGGTCGTTGAGTTCCATGGCGCACTGGCGCCGATGGGGGAAGCGCGCAAGGCCTTCAGCCGCTAGAAGCGGCAGCACTGTCACGCGTGGTTCGACAAGCTCACCATGAGGGGACTGGGCGGGCTGCAAAGCTAATCTTAGACGCTGCAGAATCTAGCTCCCTGCAATCCTCACCCTCCCTCATGGTGAGCTTGTCGAACCACGCACCACGATCTAAACCTTGTGCTTCTTGAAGGTGTAGCGGGTCATCTGGCTGTATGTCTCGTCCGGACGCAGGATCGACTGCGGAAAGTAAGGGAAATGCGTCGAATCCGGCCAGTTCTGCGCTTCAAAGCAGAACCCGGCATAATCGGCATAGGTCTGCCCCGTCAGGCCGAGCGGCGGTCGCCCGCCCAGCGTATTGGCCGCGTAGAACTGCACACCCGGCTCCGTGGTCAGCACCTGCATCTCGATGTTGCTGCGCGCACCCTTGGCGGATGCCACCCACTGCAGGGGGCGGCGCTGGCTGGAAACGCAGAAATTGTTGTCATAGACAACCTGCTTGCCGTCCTCTTCCCGCCGAATCGTCCGGTATTCGCGGAAATCATGCGCCGTTCCCGCAACAGGCAGGACGCGCCCGTCCGGAAGCAGATCGCCATTGACGGCAAGGTAAGCCTCGGCGCCGATCTTGACCTGATGATCCAGCACGTCGGTCAGGCCGCCATCGTCGAGATTGAAATAGCTGTGATGCGCCAGATTGCAGATCGTCGGCTTGTCGGTCACCGCATCGAGGCGGATGGCCAGCGTCCCCTTGGATTCCAGCATATAGGTGCAGGTGATGGTGAGATTGCCGGGAAAACCCATCTCGCCGTCGCCAAGCATGATCGTCAGCGTGACATAATCGGGGCCGACGGCCACGACGTTCCAGGTGCGTCGTCCCGCCCCGGCATCGCCGCCATGGATGTTGTGGATGCCATGGAAATTGCGCTGCAGGGCAAAGGTCTGGCCGTCAATGACGAGTTCGCCATCGCGGATGCGGTTGACCGTCCGCCCGATGGTCGCCCCGAGATAGGGCGAATGCGCGGGATAGTCGGCAAAGTCCTGATAGCCGAGAACCAGCGGGTGATCGTGATCCTTGAGGCGCAAATCCTGGATGACTGCGCCCCAGGTCAGGATTTTGGCGGTCAGCCCGCCGCCCGAGATAGTGATGCGGTGAACTGCCTCGCCATCGGGCGTATGGCCGAAAATTTCCGTATGCATCAGACTTACAGCCCCAGACCGCCGACGCAGATATATTTGGTGTCGAGATAGTCTTCGATACCCTGATGTCCGCCTTCCTTGCCGAGACCGGATTCCTTCAGGCCGCCAAACGGTGCTTCCACCGTGGTGATCATGCCTTCATTGACGCCGACCATGCCGTATTTCAGGCCTTCCGAAACCCGGAACACCCGTCCAAGGTCCTGCGTGTAGAAGTAGGAGGCAAGGCCGAACTGGGTGTTGTTGGCCAGATCGATCGCTTCCTGTTCCGTCTCGAATTTGTAGATCGGCGCGACGGGGCCGAAAATCTCTTCCGTGGTGAAGAGCATGTCGGGCGTGGCATCGCCGATCACCGTCGGTTCGAAGAAGCTGCCGCCGAGCGCATGGCGCTTGCCGCCGGTGACAATCCTGCCACCCTTTTCCTTGGCGTCGGCAATGAATTCCTCGACCTTGGCAACGGCCTTGTCGTCGATCAGCGGTCCCTGCTGCGTCCCCGCGTCGAGACCGTTGCCGACTTTCAGCTTGTCCGTGGCCGCCGCGAATTTCTCGACGAAGGCATCGTAGATGCCGGACTGCACGAGGAACCGGTTGGTGCACACGCAGGTCTGGCCGGAATTGCGGAATTTGGCCGCGATGGCACCGTCCACGGCGCGGTTCAGATCCGCATCGTTGAACACGATGAACGGCGCATTGCCGCCCAGTTCCATCGACACCTTCTTCACGGTGTCGGCCGCCTGCTTGATCAGGATCTTGCCGATTTCCGTCGATCCGGTGAAGGTGATCTTGCGCACCAGCGGATTGCTGGTGATCTCGCCGCCGATTTCCGAGGCCGAACCGGTGAGAATGTTCACGACACCCTTGGGAATGCCGACCTCTTCGCACAGCGCGCCCCAGACCAGGCCGGAATAGGGTGTCTGCGTGGCCGGCTTGACCACGGCCGTGCAGCCGGACGCCAGCGCCGGACCGATCTTGCGGGCAAGCATCGAGGACGGGAAATTCCACGGCGTGATCGCGCCGATGACGCCGAGCGGTTCTTTCGTCACGAGAATGCGCCGGTCGGCCCACGGGGATGGCACCACGTCGCCATAGGTGCGCCGTGCCTCTTCCGCATACCAGAGGATATAGGCGGCCGACATGCCGATCTCGCCCTTGGCTTCGGTCAGCGACTTGCCCTGCTCCAGCGTCAGAAGCTCGGCCAGCGCATCCTGATTGTCGAGAATGGCATCGTGCAGCTTGCGCATCAGCTTGGAGCGTTCGAGCACGGATGTCTTGCGCCATGTCTTGAAGGCTTCGGCGGCGGCGTCGATGGCGCGTCGCGTTTCCGCCTTGCCGGAATTGGGGACGGTGCCGATCTTCAGGCCGGTTGCAGGGTTGATGACGTCAATCGTCTTGCCGGAATCTGCGGCCACCCATTCGCCATTGATCAGATTGGCCTGTTTCATGAACTGGCTGGATTTCTGCAACATCATGTTTCTCCCTGAAATGTAAGGCGGAGCGTTTGGTCCACTGATTTTGTGAGTTCCGTGAGCGGCGGCCCGGAGTGGCGCCCGTGGCCGTCACCCTGCTCCTTTTTCGTCAAAGCTGCAACAACCTTCCCCTATCCGAAAAAGTGCGTCGCTATCGTGACCCAGAACACCATTGTCACCGCCGACAGTGCCGTGGCAATGACCATCGAGTTGGAAGCCAGGGCCTCGGCGGTCCGGAATTTTGTTGCTATGAGGTACGAATTCACGCCTGCCGGCAATGCTGCCGACACCACGGCGATCTTGGCGGTGAACGGCGGCAGGCCGATGGCCAGCGCGACCCCCAGCACGACCGCAGGCATGACGAAGAGCTTGATCGTCGCGATGACCAGCGACGCGGCGAGATGGCCGGATATGCCGAACTTCTTCAAGCCCATGCCCATGGCGAACAGCGCCACAGGTCCGGCGACGCTCCCCAGGAGCTGCACCAGGGAATCGACGACGGATGGCAGGTGCAGGCCCGTCGAGCGCCACAGCCACCCCGCCAGAATGCCGAGAACAAAGGGATTGCGCAGGAGGCTGCGGAAAAACGACACGATGACCGTGCGCAGGCTGCCCTCTCCCTGGAACACGCCGTCCCGCCGCAGCGCGATCTCATGCAGGGTGATCGAGGCGGCCATGACACTCGGCATGTGAACGGCAACGATCAGCGACAGGATGGCAAACCCGTCCTGACCGTAAACCCCGAGCATGAGCGGCATGCCGAGGAATACGAGATTGGAAAAGGCGCCGGAAACCCCGGCAACGACACCGGCGCGATTATCCCGGCCAAAGATCACCTTAATCGCCAGATCGGACAGCGCCCAGGCGACGGCAAGCCCGATGAAATAGGCGGCCCACAGGCCCCACGGGGCCGAACCGTGAAAATCCGCCGTCACCATGGTGCGGAACAGCAGCAGGGGAGCGGCGATCATGAAAACAAATTCGGAAAGCCCGTCGCCCACCCGTTCATCGAGCAGCTTGAAGTGGGCCGCGGCATAAGCCACGGCAATCACTCCAAAAACCACGATGATTGTTTGAACGAGACCCATTGTCTCCGCAATAGGCCCGCGGCAGTGCCTGCGCAAGGCAATCGAAGTTCTTCACTTTATTTTTTTTGGCCAAAACCCCATCTGCGCTGCTAAGGAGATTGAATGTTGAAGCATTCGCGATTTTACGTCCTTCCGGCACTCTCGCTCGTTCTGGGCGTATTCCTATCCATTCCAACGGCATTGGCGACCGATGCGGCCTGGGCCAGGCTGACACGCGGCGGCTATACCGTCCTGCTGCAGGGCGCCGATGCGTCGGGCAGTTTGAGCCCCTCCACGGACACTTCCACCGACTGCACGCAGGTCCGCACGCTGTCCGACCGCGGTCACCAGCTGGCGCAGAAGCTCGGCGCCCGCTTTGCCGCAAAGTCGGTGCGAATCGACAAGGTTCTGAGCAGCCCCGTCTGCAACGCGCAGGAAACCGCCCGGCTGGCCTTCGGCGCAGCGCCAATGGAAATTGTCAGCGCGCTTGGACCTTTGGCGGATGACGACGCGGGGAAACAATCGCAGATTGACCAGATTCGCGCCATGATTGCGGAATTCAAAAGTTCCGGCAATCTGGTAATGATGACCGACCGTGCCAATATAACCGCACTGACCGGCATTGTTCCGCGCCCGACGGAAGCGGTGGTGGTCTCGCCTCCCGAAGCGGGTGAAACGGTTCATATTGCGGGCAGGATCATTTTCGACTGACGGCGGAATATGCTGGAGTAACAAGGGATAGGGCAATTCGGTCTTTCCCTTGGCCGTGAAAAACGCTAGATACCGCGTCATCAGACATCAGTGCCTTTACGAGGGCACCGGAAGCAAAAGGAAACTGAATTGACCTCAACATTCGACAAGGTCGCCGATATCATCGCTGAAACCAGTGAAATCGACCGCGATTCCATCACGCCGGAAAGCCACACGATTGATGATCTCGGCATCGATAGCCTTGACTTCCTCGACATCGTTTTTGCCATCGACAAGGCCTTCGGTATCAAGATCCCGCTCGAACAGTGGACGCAGGAAGTCAATGACGGCAAGGTTCCTACCGAGGAATATTTCGTGTTGAAGAACCTGTGCGCCAAGATCGACGAACTCGTCGCCGCCAAGAAGGCCTGATTTCCGGATATCCATTCCGGTGGTCCGATTCTGACATTTTCGTTCCACTAGACTGATCCCATCCACCTAACCGGGTGCACCGTATAAGCGGTGTTGCGAGACAATGCAGAACAACACCGTCGTTATCACTGGCATCGGACTGATTTCATCCCTGGGTGAAGGCGCCGATGCCCATTGGCAGGCACTGAACGGTTCCGCCGGTCCGCGCGTCGATAGCGAGACGTTCAAGCCCTATACGGTTCACCCGCTCGGTGAGGTCGACTGGAACAACCAGATCCCGAAGCGTGGCGATCAGCGGCAGATGGAGACCTGGCAGCGCCTGGGAACCTATGCCGCCGGCCTCGCCCTGCAGGATGCCGGGATCAAGGACAACGAAGCGCTCTGCTCGACCATGGACATGGTCGTTGCCGCCGGTGGCGGCGAGCGCGATGTCACCGTCGACACCCAGATTCTGGCCGAAGCGCGCGTGCGCAACGATCTCGGCACCATGCTCAATGAAAAGCTGACGACGGAACTGCGCCCCACGCTGTTCCTGGCGCAGCTGTCCAACCTGCTCGCCGGCAATATTTCAATCGTTCATAAAGTGACCGGCTCGTCGCGCACATTCATGGGCGAAGAAGGCGCCGGCATTTCCGCCCTCGATACGGCTGCCGCGCGCATCCGCTCCGGCCAGAGCACGCATGCGCTCGTCGGCGGCTCGTACAATTCCGAACACCCCGACATGCTGCTCGGCTACGAGCTCAACGGCATGCTGAAGACCGATGGCTGGGCACCGCTCTGGCAGCGTGAAGGCACGCCTGGCGGCGGCGTTGTCACCGGTTCCGGCGGCGCATTCCTTGTTCTCGAAAGCGCCGACCATGCGGCCAAGCGCGGCGCCCGCGTCTATGCCGCCATCGAAGGCATCTACAGCGCGCAGATCCGCCGCAAGCGCGAAGACCTGAAGGAAACCATCGCCAAGCTGGTGGGCGCGGCCAGCGCCGACAAGCCCGCCGGGCTGATTGTATCCGGCGCAACCGGTGCGCACGGCATCACAGCAACGGAAAAGGCCGCGCTCGATGTGTTCGCCTCCGCCGCTGTGCGCGGCGTTGCCGGCAGGATCGGGCATCTGCGCGAAGCACAATTCCCGCTCGCCGTCGGCCTCGCAGCCCTCAGCCTGTTTCATGGTGCGGCGTTCCCGCCCATCGATGCAAAGCATGAAAAGGCCGCTTCCGGCGGTCTCGATACGGCGCTGGCGACCTCGATCGGCGCAACCCGTGGCGAAGGCGTCGCTCGCCTCGTCAAAGTTTGAGAGACTGGCACATGTCCAAATATACTGACCATCTAGGCCGCCCCCTCGTTGCCGTCACCGGTCTTGGCGTTGTCTCCTCGCTCGGACAGGGCAAGCAGGATAACTGGGCTGCACTGACTTCGGGCACATCGGGCATTCACACCATCACCCGCTTTGCCCTCGACAATCTGCGCACGCAGATCGCCGGTACCGTGGATTTCCTCAAGGAGAGCGACGAAGGCGCGTCGGCGCTGTCGGAAAAACTGGCCTCGCTTGCCGCCGAGGAAGCCATCGCGCAGGCCGGTTTCGACACGGAGAATTTCGGCGGACCGCTGTTCCTCGCCGCGCCGCCAGTGGAACTCGAATGGCGCAACCGCTTCGCGCTCGACGCACTGGTGAAGAGCGAGGGCGAGCCGGGCTATGACCTGCTTCTCGCCGCCTGCCGCCGCGGAACGCAGGAGGCCATGTTCCATACAACCGAATTCGGCTACATCGCCGAGCGCCTTGCCGACACGTTCGGCACACGCGGCCTGCCGATCACCCTGTCGACCGCCTGTGCATCGGGCGCCACCGCCATTCAGCTCGGCGTCGAGGCCATCCGGCGCGGTGAAAGCGACCGGGTTCTGTCCATCGGCACGGACGGTTCGGTTTCGGCCGAAGCGCTGGTCCGCTTCTCCCTGCTGTCGGCGCTGTCCACCCAGAACAATCCGGCCCACAAGGCGGCAAAACCCTTCTCGAAGGATCGTGATGGTTTTGTCATGGCCGAAGGCTCCGGCGCGCTGGTGATGGAATCGCTGGAATCAGCCGTCGCACGCGGCGCCAAGATTCTCGGCATCATGCGCGGCTGCGGCGAAAAGGCCGACGATTTCCACCGCACCCGGTCGAAACCCGACGGCTCGCCGGCCATCGGCGCGGTGCGTGCCGCGCTTGACGATGCGGGTATCAAGGAAGACGCGATCAACTACATCAACGCGCATGGCACCTCGACGCCCGAGAACGACAAGATGGAATATCTCGCGCTCTCGACGGTCTTCGGCGAGCGCATTTCCACGCTGCCGCTCTCGTCCAACAAGTCGATGATCGGCCATACGCTGACGGCTGCCGGTGCGATTGAAGCCGTGTTCTCGATGCTGACCATCGGGACAGGAACCATCCCGCCGACGATCAACTATGACAATCCGGATCCCGCCATCGTGCTCGATGTGGTGCCCAATGTGAAGCGTGAAGCCAGCGTCTCCGCCGTGCTTTCCAGCTCTTTTGGCTTCGGCGGGCAAAATACGTGTCTTGTCATGACGGCAGAACCGCACTAATCCCTCTCCGAAAAGGAAAACGGATAATATGCGCGCATTACAGCTGATCGAAGACCGCAAGCTCGAGATTGTCGACATTGCACCCCCGCCCCCGCCCGGTCCCGGTGAAGTAACGGTCAATATCAGGGCTGTCGCTCTCAACCACATCGACGTCTGGGGCTGGCGCGGCATGGCTTTCGCCAAGCGCAAGATGCCGCTGACCATCGGTGCCGAAGCATCCGGCGTGGTCGATGCCATCGGCCCCGGCGTTGCCAACCTCCTGCCCGGCCAGCTCGTGTCGATCTATGGTGCGCAGACCTGCGGACTGTGCCGTCCCTGCCGCGAAGGCCGCGACAATCTCTGCGAGCATGTCTCCGGCGTACACGGCTTCCATCTCGATGGCTTTGCCCAGGAAAAGGTGAACCTCAAGGCCCGCCTGCTGGTTCCCGCCCCTCCCGGTGTCGACGAGATCGGCGCGGCCGTTGCCCCCGTCACGTTCGGCACGGTCGAGCACATGCTGTTCGACAACGCCAAGTTGGAGCCCGGCGAGACCATTCTCGTGCATGCGGGCGGTTCCGGCATCGGTTCGGCGGCGATCCAGCTGGCCAAAAAAATCGGCTGCACGGTCATCACCACCGTCGGTTCCGACGAAAAGATCGAAAGGGCCAAGGCGCTCGGCGCCGATCATGTCATCAACTACCGCGAAGACCGCTTTGAAGGCGTGGTGCGCAAGCTGACCAAGAAGAAGGGCGTTGACGTCGTCTTCGAACATGTCGGTGCCGATACCTGGGCCGGGTCCATGCTGTCGCTGCGGCGCGGCGGAAGGCTCGTCACCTGCGGCTCGACTTCGGGCGTTTCCACCAGCATGAACCTGATGATGCTGTTCCAGCAGCAGCTGAAGCTGCTCGGCTCCTTCGGCTGCCGCATGGAAAACATGGCCGATGCCATGCAGAAGATGGCGCGCGGTCTGGTCCATCCGGTCATCGACACGGAAGTCGGTTTCGACGACATCGATACGGCATTGAAGCGGATGGAAGGCCGGGACGTCTTCGGCAAGATCATCCTGCGCGTCAACTGAGCCGCGCATGAATCTGAAATTCAAACTTGCCCTGTTCCGCTGGGGCCAGAAGTTGAAGACATTCAACTACTGGCTGTCGGCGCATGCGATTTTCGGCGTGCTGTTCCTCCTGCGGCTGCTGCCGGCAAAGGCGGCAACGAATTTCATCGATGCTTCGGCACGCCGCATAGGCCCGCTGATGGGGCGTCATCGCGTCGCCATGACCAATCTGCGCATGGCCTATCCGGAAAAATCCGAAGAAGAACTGCAGCTGATCGCCCGCGACATGTGGAGCAGCATGGCCCGCCTCACCGCGGAATATGTCTTTCTCGATGCAATCTTCGATTATGACCCGCACAGCGACACGCCGGGCCTGATCGAAGTGCAGGGCCGCGAAATCTTTGAACGCATCCGCGACGAGAGCGACCGTCCGCATATCTTCTTCACGGCCCATTCCGGCAATTTCGAACTGCTGCCGATCTGCGCCGCGACGTTCGATCTCAACGTCACCGCGCTGTTCCGCCCGCCGAACAATCCCTATGTCGCGAAGAAAATCCTCAGCGCGCGCCGCACCAATATGGGCCACCTCGTGCCGTCCAAGGCCGGTGCCGCCTGGTCGCTGGCCAGCGTTCTCAACACCAACGGCAATGTCGGCATGCTGGTCGACCAGAAATTCCACCGCGGTGTTGCCTCGACCTTCTTCAACCGCCCCTGCAAGACCAATCCGCTTCTGGCCAAGCTGGCACGGCAGTATGATTGCGATGTCTACCCGGCGCGCTGCGTCCGCCTGCCCGGCGGCCGTTTCCGGCTGGAACTGGAAGAGAAGATGGAACTGCCGCGCGATGAAACCGGCGCGGTCGATATCGCCCGCACGGTTCAGCTGGTCAATGACAAAGTCGAGACCTGGGTGCGGGAATATCCCGGCCAATGGATGTGGTTCCACAAGCGCTGGAACGCCTAAGCGGACGGCCCCCGCCGCTCGCACCCATCAGTAATAATTCATCACCGCGTGTTTCGCCTCGGCGAAAAACAGCCAGCGCTCAACAAACAGCCCGAGCAGGTGCGCAAGAACAGCAAAGACCATCAGAAACAGGCCAGGCACACCGCCAACGGCCATTGCCGTCAGCAGCGCCAAAACCGGCAGCAGAATGCCGCTGACAAAGGCGATGGCCCAGAGTTTTTCAGCGTGTTTGCGCGCAACGCGAAATCCCATTTCCCGGGTGAGATAATTGTCCAGCGCATGCGGGCGTTCGAGCAGCCGCACTTTGCCGATACCGCCCAACCCGGTGGCGCTTTCCGGCGTCGACTGCGGAACCAGCGTCCTTGCCCGCGTGCGCCAGACCATCTTTGCCACAAGTGCCAATAGCAGAAGCAGCAATGCCAGGAGTTGCAGCGGTAATCCGCGCGGCCCAGCGAAAAAAGCCGCCAGCAGCGCCCCGCCCGCCAGGGAAAACAGGATGAAGCAGAGCGGTGTCAGCCGGGTGTGCCAGGATTCCACGGTTTTCAGCGATGCATAGATCATCGAGGTGCAATAGACCGTGATCAGCGCACCGAGCACCGTGATCAGGCCGAGAATGCCATCCTGCCGGTTCATGAACAGACACAGAGCGGCATTCGACGTCAGCGGAACGAAGGTGGCAATCGCCATCACGCCTTCGCGCGACAGCCAGCTTGACCGCCATTGGCTCAGCGCCCGCCATGCCCGCTGCGGGTTGCCGAGATGCAGGAGCGATGCCAGGAGCCCGATGCTGATCAGCGCGAGGGCTGCGAGATAGGCAATCTTGGTCGGCACTGCCGACGGGTCGAGGAACCCCAGCCCCAGCATGACCGCAAGGCCATAGCCAAGGCCCGACAGCGTGGTGAAGATGATGATCGAATAGGCCGGATGCATTCAGCGCATCCTCGGGGTGTCAAAAAACAAATGCATGTTCAAATCCGGTCCAGCGTTTTGTCGAGCCAGGCAAAGAAGCCGCGCGCGCCGTCAGTGTTTTCAGCCAAAGGGATCATCGGCGCGGCGCTGGCCAACGATGTGCGGGCGCGTGGCGGCAGATATTTGTTGGTCGGCCGCGTCTCCTGCTCCGGCATCAGGTCAAAACCGCCCCGTTCCGCCACCATCACCGACACCTCGGATGTAGGATCGCCGAGATCGCCGTAATGGCGGGCATTGGCCGGGCACGTGCGCACGCAGGACGGCACCCGGTCCTCCTGCTGCAGGGTTTCATTGTAGATGCGGTCGACGCACAGCGTGCATTTCTTCATGACACCTGCCGCCAGGTCCATCTCGCGTGCCCCATAGGCGCAGGACCAGGCACACAGACCGCAGCCGATGCACTTGTCCTCGTCGACAAGCACGATGCCATCCTCGGCGCGTTTGTAGGAGGCACCGGTCGGACAGACGGTGACGCAGGGCGCATCTTCGCAATGTAGGCAGGATTTCGGAAAATGCACCACTCGCGCATCGCCCGCCTCGCCGATCACCTGTCCGCCGTCCGGCACCACCTCAAAGCTGTGAATGCGGTTAAGAAAGGTGCCGGAAACATCGTCGCCATAGGGATGCTGGTCCGACAGCGCATTGCCATAAGCGCCGGTGTTCCATTCCTTGCAGCTGATGACGCAGGCATGGCAGCCGACACAGACATCGAGATCAATGACAAGGCCAAGCTTCTTGGCACTGCGGGTTTGCGGCAGGCTGGTCATGCCGTCCACTCCTGTCCGTAACGTAGCTGGTCCACCGGTTCCGGCTGGCTGCCGGGCCGGTGCAGCGTTGAAAAATGCGGCTCGCTCACCGCCTCACCCGCCTCCGCCTTCTCGATGCGCACGCGCAAATCGTACCAGGCCGCCTGCCCGGTAATCGGATCGGAATTCGACCAGCGCATGCCATCGGCTTTCGACGGCAGCAGTTCATGGATGAGATGGTTGAGCAGAAAGCCCTTGGTCGCCTCCGGCGCATTCTTGTCGAGCGCCCAGGCGCCGCTGCGCTTGCCGATGGCATTCCAGGTCCACATGGTCCTGCCGTTCACCGCCTCGGTGCGCGCGATCTCACATTTGATGCGGCCATGATGCGACGTTACCCACACCCAGTCACCATCCTTCAGCCCCAGTTCGTCGCAAATGCCGCCGGGCACATAGAGCGAGTTCTTGGTGTGGATCTGCCGCAGCCAGGCATTCTGCGAGCCCCAGGAGTGATACATCGCCATGGGGCGCTGCGTGATCGCGTGGTACGGGAAAGCCTCGGTATCGACACCCTGTTCCTCGAACGGCCGGTACCACAGGGGCAGCGGATCGAAGCATTCGAGCAGCCTCTCCCGGTATTGTTCCGGCGCAACCGGCTTGCGGGTGCCCAGCGCCGACAGGCGGAATTTTTGCAGCGTCTCCACATAGAGCTGAATCGTCACCGGCTGCGGCGTATCGAAAAAGCCGGTATCGATGGCGAACTGCTGGTAGGCGGCATTGTGGTGCTTGAAATACAGCGCCTCCTCCGGGATGTGCTTCATCCAGAAAGCGCCGTTGCCGATATAGTTCTTCAGCTGGTCCGGGTTCGGCGTTCCGCGCCCCTCGCCCGCCCCATCCGCATCGCGCCAGCCCGACAGCGGACCGATGCCCGGCTTGCGTTGGTGATTGACGATGTAGTCGGCGTAATCCTTGTAGAGCGCGCCGCCCTGTTCATTGACGAAACCCGGCAATTTCAGCCGCGCACCGAGATCGATCAGCACCGACTGGAAACCGCGCACATCGCGGTCAGGCTCCAGCACCGGCCAGCGGATGGCATCGCAGGCGGCTTCCGGCTCGGAAATCGGCCGGTCGAGCAGCGAGATGCAGTCGTGCCGCTCAAGATAGGTCGTGTCGGGCAGCACCAGATCGGCATAGGCGACCATCTCCGAGGAATAGGCGTCGGAATAGATGATCTTCGGAATTTTGTACTCACCCGTCGCCTCGTCGCGTGCTTCCAGCATTTTGATGGTGCCGCGCGTGTTCATCGACGAATTCCACGCCATGTTCGCCATGTAGAGGAACAGCACGTCCACCGGATAGGGATCGCCCGCATGGGCATTGGCGATCACCATATGCATCATGCCATGCGCGGACAGCGGCGCTTCCCACGAAAAGGCCTTGTCGATGCGCTGCGGCTTGCCATCCGCATCGACCAGCAGGTCTTCCGGCCCAAGGGGATAGCCGAGATGCGGCCCGGCCAGCGGCTTGCCCGGCGTCACATGTTCCGCCCGGCCGTGCGGGCGCGGATGTGCCGTGGCCGGTTTCGGATAGGGCGGCTTGTAACGATAGCCGCCGGGGCAATCGATGGAGCCGATGATCGTCTGCAGCACATGCAGCGCCCGCGCCGACTGAAAGCCGTTGGAATGGGCCGAGATGCCGCGCATGGCATGAAAAGTCACCGGGCGGCCGATCATGACCTCGTGCTGCTCACCCTTCATGTCGGTCCATGGCTGCTCGAGGATGATCTCCTCCTCGAACGCCACCCGCGCGATTTCCGCCGCAAGGCCGCGAATGGTGGCTGCCGATACGCCAGTTTCAGCAGCGACGGCATCGGGCGCATATTGCGGATCAAGGTACTTTTCCGCCATCAGCCGCAGGACGCTGCGCACCTTGCGGCCGTCATCCGTGGTGAAATCGGCGTTGAGATCGGCAACATGTCCCGGCTCGTCAAAACGCACCAGCGCACCCGTCTTGCGGTCGCGTACCAGCGCCTTGCCAAGATCGTCACGCAGGAACAGTCCGTGATCCTCCTTGCCCTCGTCGTCAATCACCAGCCACGGCGCATTGGTGTAGCGTTGGAGATAATCGAGATCGATCTGGCCGTTGCGGAACAGTTCATGAATGATCGCCAGGATCAGCAGCCCGTCCGTACCGGGACGGATCCCGATCCAATTGTCGGCCACCGCGGAATAGCCCGTGCGCACCGGGTTGACCGAAACGAACCGCGCGCCGTTCTGTTTCAGCTTGGAAATACCCATCTTGATCGGGTTGGAATCATGATCCTCGGCCACGCCGAACAGCACGAACAGCTTTGTCTTGTCCCAGTCGGGCGCCCCGAATTCCCAGAACGCGCCACCGATCGTGTAGATGCCCGCCGCCGCCATATTGACCGAACAGAACCCGCCATGGGCGGCGTAGTTGGGCGTGCCGAAATTCTGCGCCCAGAAACTGGTCAGGGCCTGCGACTGGTCGCGGCCGGTGAAGAAGGCCAGCTTCTGCGGCGCGGTCTGACGAATCGGCTGCAGCCAGTCGACGGCAAGCGACAGCGCCTCCTCCCAGCTGATTTCCTTGAATTCGCCCGATCCGCGCGGGCCGGTCCGCAACAGCGGCGCCCGCAGCCGCGCCGGCGAATAATGCTGCATGATTCCGGCCGAACCCTTGGCGCACAGCACCCCCTTGTTGATCGGGTGATCGCGGTTGCCTTCGATATAGCGGACCTTGCCGTCCTTCAGATGCACATTGATGCCGCAGCGGCAGGCGCACATGTAGCAGGTTGTCTTGGCGATTGTGTCACCCACCGGCGCCGACAGGGCAATGTACGGTTCGGTTTGCATGGGGTGATTGCCTCGCTTGTCACAGAATCCCTGTTTTATAAGAACAATTCCAATCCACCAAACACACAAGCGACATTGCACAAGGAAAACGGCATTTGTGATTGCAACAAGTTGCTACTTGCCAAATCAGGACATGGCCTGATTTGATATACCAATGGATGAAAAACTCTCCCGTGCCATTGAAAAACGCCGTGACGATCTTGTCGCGCTGACCCGTGATCTCATACGCTTTCCCACGGTCAATCCGCCGGGTGAAGCCTATACGCCCTGCGCCGAATTTATCGCGCAACGGTTGAAGAAGAGCGGTTTCGAGACCCAGCTGATTCGCGGCGAAGGCACACCCGGCGATACGGACCGCTATCCGCGCACCAATATCGTCGCGCGCTTTGACGGCCGGACACATGGCCAGACCGTGCATTTCAATTCGCATATCGACGTGGTCGATGCGGGCGAAGGCTGGACAGTCGATCCGTTCGAGGGCGTGGTAAAAGACGGGAAAGTCTACGGGCGCGGCGCCTGCGACATGAAGGGCGGGCTTGCCGCTTCGATCATCGCCGCCGAGGCCTTTCTTGAAGTCTACCCCGACTTTGCCGGTTCCATCGAGATTTCAGGCACGGTGGACGAGGAATCCGGCGGTTTCGGCGGCGTCGCCTATCTCGCCAGCAAGGGCTTTTTCTCAAAACCGCGCGTCGACCACGTCATCATTCCCGAGCCGCTGAACAAGGACCGCATCTGCCTCGGCCATCGCGGCGTCTGGTGGGCCGAGATCGAGACCAAGGGCGAGATTGCCCATGGCTCCATGCCGTTTCTCGGCGATTGCGCCGTGCGCCACATGGGCGCGATTCTCGACGCCTTCGAAAAGGAACTGTTTCCGGCGCTCGACAGGAAGCAGACCCGCATGCCCGTGGTGCCCGAGGGCGCAAAACGCTCCACCATGAACATCAACTCCATCCATGGCGGCCAGACCGATGATTACTCCGGCCTGCCCTCGCCCAATGTGCCGGATTCCTGCCGCCTGACCATCGACCGGCGTTTCCTGCTTGAGGAAGACCTGGCCGAGGTGAAGCGCGAGGTGACGTCGATCCTCGACCGGCTGCAATGGGAGCGGCCGAAATTCCACTACAACATCCGCGACATCATGGAGGTGCAGCCATTGATGACCGAGCGCGATGCGCCCGTGGTCACCGCCGTGGCGCAGGGCATCCGCGACGTCTTCGGCAAGGAGCCGGAATATGTCATTTCGCCGGGCACCTATGACCAGAAGCACATCGCCCGCATCGGCCTGCTGCATGACTGTATCGCCTACGGGCCGGGTATTCTCGACCTCGCCCACCGGCCCGACGAATATGTGGGCATCGAGGACATGGTCGAGTCGGCAAAGGTCATGGCGCTCGGCCTGAAAGTTCTGCTGTCCGGCTCAATCTAGGCATGGTTCTCAAAACAAAAATGTGCTGATCTGCACGGGGTTTACGGCAAAGTCCTTGGGAGACGTTGAATGAACAAATTCTGGAAGTCGGCCCTTGCGGCCAGCGCGCTTGTCCTGCTTTCCGCCACCGCATCCCTTGCCGCCAAAACCGACCTCGTGCTGGGCGTCGTCCTGGAACCGCCGCACCTCGATCCGACCGCCGGTGCAGCCACGGCGATTGGTGAAGTGGTCTACGCCAATGTGTTCGAGGGGCTGACACGCATCAATGCCAAGGGCGCGGTTCTGCCCGCCCTCGCCGAGAGCTGGACCGTGTCGGACGACGGCAAGATCTACACCTTCAAGCTGCACAAGGACGTGAAATTTCACGATGGCACGGCCTTTGACGCTCAGGATGTCAAATTCTCGCTCGACCGGGCGCGCGATGAAAAATCCGTCAACCCGCAAAAGCCGCTGTTCGCGGCCATCGACACGGTGGAGGTCGTCGATCCGCTGACCGTCAAGGTCACGCTCAAACAGCCCAATGGCGATTTCCTCTACAATATGGGTTGGGCCGCCGCAGTCATCGTCGCGCCGGAAAGCGCCGATACCAACAAGGAAAAGCCCGTCGGCACCGGGCCTTTCAAGTTCGATACCTGGGCCAAGGGCTCGCAGATCGTCATTTCGAAAAACCCCGCCTACTGGGGCACACCCGCTGCCCTTGACAAGGCGACGTTCCGCATCATCCCCGATCCGGCCGCCGCAACGGCAGCGCTGCTTGCCGGCGACGTGCAGGCGTTCCCTGTGTTCCCGAGTTATGAGGCCGTGCCGCAGTTCCAGGCCGATCCGCGCTTCAAGGTGGTCATCGGCACCACGGAGGGCGAGACCGTCCTTGGCATGAACAACCAGAAGCCGCCCTTCGACAATCTCAAGGTCCGGCAGGCGATCGGCCACGCCATCGACCGCAAGACCCTGATCGACGGCGCCATGTTCGGCCTGGGAACGCCCATCGGCTCGTTTTTCCCGCCGCACCATCCCGCCTATATCGACCTGACGGCCGAGTCCGCCTACGATCCGGCACTGTCAAAGAAACTGCTGGCGGAGGCCGGTCATCCCGACGGCTTCAAGACCACGCTGAAACTGCCGCCTCCCGTCTATGCCCGCCGCGGCGGCGAGATCATTGCCGCGGAATTGCGCGAAATCGGCATCGAAGCGGAAATCATTCCGGTGGAATGGGCGCAGTGGCTGGAGCAAGTGTTCAAAGGCAGGGATTACGACATGACCATCGTGTCGCACACCGAGCCGAACGACCTCAACATCTTCGCCCGCGACAATTACTATTTCAACTACACCAGCCCGGCCTTCCGCGAGGTGATCAAGCAGATCGAGGCGACCTCCGATACGGCCAAGCGCACCGAACTCTACCAGCAGGCGCAAAAAATTCTGGCTGCCGACGCCCCGGTCGCCTTTCTTTTCCAGCTGCCGAAAACCGGCATCTGGGATGCCAAGATCGAAGGACTGTGGGAAAACGGCCCCATCCCGGCCAATGACCTGACGGCAGTGAAATGGGCGGAATGATCCATCAAAAAACCACATCAGTACTTCCATGCTGAACTACGTGTCGAAGCGGATTCTGATCGGCATCCTGACGCTGCTGGCCGCTTCCGTCGTCGTGTTCATCGTGCTGGACGTCGTGCCGGGCGATCCGGCGCGGCTGATGCTCGGCATGAACGCCACCGAGGAAGCCGTGCGGGCCTTGCAGCAGCAGATGGGGCTCGACCAGCCCCTGCTCGTCCGCTATGCCAGCTGGATCGGCGGGCTCCTCGTCGGCGATTTCGGCAAATCCTATACCTATTCGGTTCCCGTCCTGAACCTCATCACCGAACGCATCGCCGTTTCCCTGCCGCTGGCGCTGATTTCGCTGTTCCTGTCGACAATCATTGCCATTCCCGTCGGCCTGTTTTCCGCGTCGCGGCGCGGCACGATGGCTGACAGCGGCACGATGGCGATTGCGCAGGTCGGCGTTGCCATTCCCAATTTCTGGTTCGCGCTGCTGCTGGTCTATGTTTTCGCCGTCAGCCTGCGCCTCGTTCCCGCCGGTGGCTTTCCCGGCTGGAATGCCGGTGTCTGGGCCGGGTTCAAATCACTGATCCTGCCCTCCATCGCGCTTGGCCTGCCGCAGGCCGCCATCCTTGCCCGCGTCACCCGTTCCGCGCTGCTCGACGTGCTTGGCGAGGATTACATCCGCACGGCGCGGGCCAAGGGCCTGACCCGCCGCAAGGTGCTGTACCGGCACGCCCTGCGCAACGCCCTGATCCCGGTTCTGACCATTCTCGGCCTGCAGTTCGCCTTTCTGCTGGCCGGTACGATCATCATCGAGAATGTCTTCTATCTGCCCGGCCTCGGCCGTCTGGTGTTCCAGGCGATCACCCAGCGCGATCTCATCGTGGTCCAGGGCGTCGTCATGCTGCTGGTCGCCACCGTCATCGTCGTCAATCTTCTGGTCGATCTCTCCTATGCGCTGGTCGATCCACGCCTGCGGGGCCGCTCATGAGCGCGCCCACGGAATGGCAGGCCAACATCTCGAAGGCCTTTTCCAACCGGTCCTTCGTCATCGGCCTGACGATCACGGTCCTGCTGGCATTGATGGCGGCGCTGTCCTTCGTCTGGACACCCTATGCCGTCGGCTCCTTCGACATTCTCGGCAAGCTGAAACCGTCGTCCTCGGCCCATTGGCTCGGCACGGACCATTTCGGCCGCGATATCCTGTCGATGATCATGGTCGGCAGCCGCAATTCCATCGCCGTTGCCTTTGTCTCCGTCGTCATCGGCGCAGGCATCGGCGTGCCGCTCGGCCTGTGGGCAGCGGCCCGCGGCGGCATGATCGATGAAGCCCTGATGCGCTTCAACGATCTCGTCTTCGCCTTTCCGGCCCTCCTCTCTGCCGTCATGATCACGGCCGTGTTCGGCCCCGGCGCGATCAACGCCATCATCGCCATCGGTATCTTCAACATTCCGGTCTTCGCCCGCGTCGCCCGTGGTGCGGCGCTGTCGCTGTGGCCGCGCGAATATATTCTGGCTGCCCGCGCAGCGGGCAAGAGCAGCCTGCTCATCACCGTCGAGCACATCCTGCCCAACATGATGAACATTCTTGTGGTGCAGGGCACCATCCAGTTCTCCCTCGGCATTCTGGCGGAAGCGGGCCTGTCCTATGTCGGCCTCGGCTCGCAGCCGCCCATGCCGAGCTGGGGGCGGATGCTGTTCGAGGCGCAGACCATGATCGGCCTGGCGCCGCACATGGCGCTCTATCCCGGCCTCGCCATCGTCATCACCGTGCTCGGGCTCAATCTTCTCGGCGATGGCCTGCGCGATGTTCTCGACCCGAAAATGCGGCGGGAGCGGTCATGAACCTACTTGAAATCAGCAAGCTGACCCTGCGCATCGGCGCGTTCGAAGCCCTGAAAGGCATCGACCTTTCGGTGAGGACAGGCGAAATCCGCGCGCTTGTCGGCGAATCCGGTTCGGGCAAATCCATGACGGCGCTGAGCATCATGAAGCTGCTGCCGGGCGGCGCGCGGACCGGCGGGCAAATCAACTTCGGCGGCAAGGATCTGCTCACAGCCAGCGAAGCGGAGATGTGCCGCCTGCGCGGCAACGAGATCGGCATGGTGTTTCAGGAGCCGATGACCGCCCTCAACCCGGTCAAGACAATCGGCGAACAGGTGGCCGAAGGCATCAGGCTGCACACCGGCGCAACCCGCGCCATCGCCGAGGAACAGACGCGTGCTATTCTGGATCGTGTCGGTCTTCCCTCAACCCAATTCCCGCTCAGCCGCTATCCGCACGAACTGTCCGGCGGCCAGCGCCAGCGCGTGGTGATCGCCATTGCCTGCGCACTCAAACCGCGCCTGCTGATTGCCGACGAACCCACCACCGCGCTCGACGTCGTCCTGCAGGCGCAGATTCTCGACCTCCTGCAGAGCCTCGTCGACGAGGAACGGATGGGTCTGCTGCTGATCAGCCACGACCTCGCCGTGGTCGCGGGCATGGCCCATTCGATCACCGTGCTGCGGCATGGCGAGGTCATGGACACCGGCGAAACCACGCAGATCCTGAGCGAGCAGACGCATCCCTACACGCGCCAGCTGGCACAGGCCTCGATGCATGTACCGGAGCGCACGGCGCATCACCTCACCCTGGCAACCCCGGATGGCCCGTTGCTGGCGATCCGCAACCTCACGCGCACCTATCCGGGCCGCCGCAAGGGACTGTTCGGCCGCGATCCGGATTTCCGGGCGGTGGACGACGTCACCTTCGATATCAAGCCGGGGCAGTCCACGGCCCTTGTCGGGCGGTCCGGCTGCGGCAAGTCCACCCTCGCCCGCATGGTTCTGGCGCTTGACCGGCCGACCGACGGCCAGATTCATTTCGCCGGGCGACGCATCGACAAGCTGACGCCGGACGATCTGCGCCCGGTGCGGCGCAACATGCAGGTGGTGTTTCAGGACCCCTACGGCTCCTTCAATCCGCGCCACAAGGCCGAGCGTCTGATCGCGGAGCCGCTCTATCTGCTCGACCGTGAATTGTCCGACGGCGAGCGGCGCGACCGGGTGCACCGCGCGCTGGAGCGAGTCGGCATCCCGCGCGCCGACAAGGACAAATATCCGCACGAGTTTTCCGGCGGCCAGCGGCAGCGGCTCGCCATTGCCCGCGCCATCATCACCGAGCCGAAACTCATCGTCGCCGACGAGCCGGTATCCGCTCTCGACGTGTCGATCCGCGCGCAGATTCTCGATCTCTTCGCCGACCTCAACGACCGGCTGGGCATCGCCTATCTGTTCATCACCCACGATCTTGCCGTGGCGCGGGCCATTACCGATACGGTCATGGTGATGTCCGAGGGCAAGATTGTCGAGCGCGGCAAGACCGAGGAAATCCTGCGCCAGCCGCTGTCGGAAGCCGGCCGGGCACTGGTCCGCGCCTCACCCGACCTGCACAAGGCCCTCGCCCGCCGGATCACCGAACAGGGCTAAAACAGTCCAAGGAAAAACAGGACCAGCAGCACGCCCATGAAAAGCGCTGTCGCGGCGCTGTAGACGCGCAGCGCCGCATCGATGTGCGCGGCACCGGCATCGCGATGGCCTGATCCGTTGAGCATCGGCTCGTTGGCAACCACGCCGCCGTAGATGCGCGGTCCGGCAAGCGCGACATCGATGGCCCCGGCCATGGCCGCCTCTGGCCAACCGGCATTGGGCGAGCGATGCAGCCGCGCATCGCGCATCATCACGTCGAACGAACGGGCTGCGGCTTTTCCGCCATGCACGATCCACGCGGCCGCGGCGATCAGCAATCCGGTCAGGCGTGCCGGAATCCAGTTGGCGACATCATCCAGCTTGGCGGCGAACCGGCCAAAGTCGCGATGCCGGTCATTGAGATGGCCGATCATCGAATCCGCCGTGTTCAGCATCTTGTAGGCGAGAAGCCCCGGCAGGCCGAGCAGCGCAAACCAGAAGGCCGGGGCAATGATCCCGTCTGACGTGTTTTCGGCAAGGCTTTCAATCGCAGCGCGCGTGATGGCCGCCTCGTCGAGCACCTGCGGATCGCGCCCGACAATCATCGACACGGCGCGGCGCGCACCCACCAGCCCGTCATTGCGCAGCGCATCGGCAACCCGTGCGACGTGCTCGCCCAGGCTCTTCTGTGCCAGGAATACCGCGACGATCAGGGCTTCGATCAGCCCGCCGAACGGCGGAATCATCGTCAGCGCCCAATGGATCAGCACGCCGATACCAGCGGCGGCAAGCAGGAGGACGAGCATGGAAAGAAAACCGTTGCGGCGCTTTTCCGCCTCGGTATATCCAGCCCTGTTGAAACGCTTGTCGATGAAGGCGATGGCGTTGCCGAACAGCACGACGGGATGCGGCACCCGCTGCCACAGCCAGTCGGGATCGCCGACATAACGGTCCGCCAGGAGGGCAAGAAACAGAATCAAAAGGTTGATTTCCATGGATGATTCGATCCCGTTGATTCAAAATCTCAGCTTCGCACAGCGTCCATGGCTATAACGGCACGCTGCCGGAATGTCTCTGCGTCATTCTCATCCAGTGGCAGGCCAAAGCGCAACCACTGCGGCGCATAGGCGAATTTGCGCACCAGCACGTGCTGCGCGCACAAGGCCTCGAACAGGGCATGGGCGCGCCCGTGCTCGACCAGCGCAAACAGATCGGTACCGGCGATTTCCTTCAGGCCGACCCCCGAAAAAACCGCCGAGAGGACCTTGCGCCGCCGGGTCAGCCGGGCGCTGAAAGCGGCAAGCGCTGACGCGTCGGCAAAGGCGTGCCGGGCAATCGCCAGCGCCGGACCGGAGACGGCCCACGGCCCCATGCGCTCCGTCAGCTTCGCCGCAAGCGGCGGGCTGGTCAGGGCAAAACCGAGCCGCAGGCCGGCAAGGCCGAAGAACTTGCCGAAGGATTTGAGCACGATCAGGCCATCGCGCCCGCACTGCGCGGCAATGCTCGTTTCGGGATGCGGGTCGGCAAAGGCTTCATCGACGATCAGGAAACCGCCGCGCGCCTGCAATGCCCCGGCAAGCGCAATCAGCGTGTCCTTCGCAACAATGCGGCCATCCGGATTGTTGGGATTGACGATGACGGCGACCTTGGCGGAATGCGGAATGCCGGAGACGTCGGCGCACGGTGTCACCATCCAGCCTGCGCGCTCGAACGAGGACTGGTGTTCCTGATAGGTCGGACCGACGATCGCTACCTCGCCGCGATCCGTCAGATCCGGCATGATCTGGATCAGCGCCTGCGTGCCCGGCGCCGCGGCAATGCCTGCACCCGCCGAGGCGCCGTAGTAAACACGGGCTGCCCCGAGCGCCGCTGCCAGCAGGTTTTCATCGGGCAAACGGTTCCACGCGTCCGGATGAATGGACGGCAGCGGAAAGACCTCCGGGTTGATGCCGGTGGACAGGTCGATCCAGTCTTCGCGCCGCCCGCCAAACCGGCTTATGGCACGATCAAGCGCGCCGCCATGCTCAATCTGCATCATCCGGCCATATCGATCATGTGCATGTAGGAACCCGATACCGAGCCGACCCGCAGGCCCGCCTCGCCCAGATCCTCGCCCAGCGCATCGCGGACGCGAAACAGCCGCGCGGCGTCCCCTTCGCGCACAATGCTGGCATAGTGGAATTCATGCGCGGTGAAGGGAAACGGAAACGGCGAAGCGGCCAGCGGCTCGATCCGCCGGTAGCCCAGATGCATCCGGCGCTCGGCAAAGCTGGTCTGCAGCGGCAGCAGGCCGAGCATGCCATGGGCTTTTCCGGCGGCATCCTCGATGCTTTCGCCCAGCACCATGTAGCCGCCGCATTCCCCGTAGACCGGGATGCCGCGCTGCGCCGCCTGGCGGATACCGGCGGTAAAATTGGCAGCCGCAGCCAGCTGTTCCGCATAAAGTTCGGGATAGCCGCCGGGCAGATAGACCGCATCGCTGTCCGCTGCCGGGGTTTCGTCGTTCAGCGGCGAAAAGAAACTGATCTGCGCACCGCGGCGGCGCCAGCCATCGAGCAGATGCAGGTAGGAAAAGGCAAAGGCATTGTCGCGCGCCACGGCAATGTGCTGGCCGAGCGGCGGCACGCGCGCAATATTGGCCATGGAGGCGACGGGACCCAGACGCCCGGCGATCTGCTGCAGCGCGGCAAGGTCGATCTGCCTCCCCATGACCTCACCCGCATGGGCCATGAACGCATCGAGCGCGCAATGCTCCCCCGCCTGCACCAGCCCGAGGTGACGCTCCGGCAGATGCAGCCTCGGGTCGCGCGCAATGGCGCCGAGAACCGGAATGCCGACCGGCTGCAACGCGGCGCGCAGCATGGCCTCGTGCCGGGCGCTGCCGACGCGGTTGAGCACCAGCCCGGCGATCATCAGCGTGCGGCGGAAATCCCGGAAGCCGCTGACCACGGCGGCAATCGAATGCGACTGCTTTGCGCAGTCGAGCACCAGAATGACCGGCAGCGACAGACGCACGGCGAGATCGGCAGCGGATCCCTTGCCGTCCAGCGCACCGTCGAAAAGCCCCATCATGCCCTCGACCACCAGCGTCTTGCCGCCTTCCGCATGACGCGATGCCAGGGCGCTGATCAGGTCGGGCCGCATGGCCCAGGGATCAAGATTGATGCAGGGCACACCGCTGGCCACGCTGTGATAGGCCGGATCGATATAGTCGGGACCCGCCTTGGCCGGCGCGATTTTCACGCCGTCATCGCGCAGCGCGCGCAGCAAACCCAGCGTTACCGTGGTCTTGCCGCTTCCCGATGCCGGGGCGGCGATGACAAAGCCCTTCATCCCGCATCCTTTTCGCGGCGTGTTCCCAGCGGATCGACCTGCAGCACACGCCCGTCCAGCGCCCCCAGCCAGTCGAGCGCATTGCGCAGGCGCACCACCTCGCCGATGACAACGATGGCGGGCGGGCGCAGTCCCGCCTGTTCCACAGCGTTCTCGGCCTGCACAAGGGTTGTTTCCAGCACTGTCTGCGCGCCCGTCGTGGCATTGCAGACAAAGGCCATGGGTTCGTCCTTCGCGCGGCCCGCCGCCATCAGCTTGGCGGCGATGACGCCGATATGCTTCATCGCCATGTACATGACGATGACGGAGGAACCCTTGGCGATGCTCGCCCAGTCCATCGTATCGGGAATGAGGCCGGTTGCGTCGTGGCCGGTCAGGAAGGTCACGCTCTGGTTGGTCTCGCGGTGGGTCACCGGAATGCCCGCATAGGCGAGCCCGCCGATACCGGCGGTGATTCCCGGCACGATTCGGAAGGGAATGCCGTGTTCGACCAGCGTCAGCGCTTCCTCGCCGCCCCGGCCGAAGACGAAGGGATCACCGCCCTTCAGGCGCAACACCCGCTTGCCGGCCTTGGCCAGTTCCACCAGACGCAATGAGATATCGCGCTGCTGCGGCGAAGGCTTGCCGCCGCGCTTTCCGGCATATTCGAGTTCCGCGTCCGCCCGGGCAAAGGAAAGGCATTCCTCGTTGACCAGCGCGTCATAGACAATGGCATCGGCCTGTTCGAGCGCATTGACCGCATGCAGCGTCAAGAGCCCGGGATCACCCGGCCCGGCCCCGACAAGCCAGACATGACCCGTTTCGAACTTCGGCAATTTTGACGTCACTGCGCTCATCGCGCTCCCCGTATCTGTTGCATCGCGCATAGCATAATTTTCCGCATCGCAAGCATGAACTTATCGGAAAAATCATGCAACTCTATCCCAAGCTGGTCTATAAGACGCGCATGAGCGACGAACCCGATGCCGGATTGCGAAAACCAGACGATGCCAAACCTGCTCCCCTGCGCCGGGGCTGGACCACGGGCGCCTGTGCGACCGCCGCAACCAAGGCCGCGCTGATTGCCCTGATCACGGGTGAATTTCCCGATCCGGTCGCCATTATCCTGCCGAAGGGCGAGGTCCCGCATTTTCCGCTGGCGCTCGAATCAATCGGCGACGGCTATGCCATCGCCGGGATCGTCAAGGATGCCGGCGATGACCCCGATGTCACCCACGGCGCCACCATCATCTCCACGGTCCATCCCGCCGCTCCCGGCAGCGGTATCCAGTTTGTCGCAGGCGAAGGCGTTGGCACCGTCACCCTGGCGGGCCTGCCGATTCCGCCGGGTGAAGCGGCCATCAACCCCGTGCCGCGCGCCATGATGACCGCCATCTGCGAGGAAATCTGCGCCCAGTACGACCTGCCCGCCGATCTTGTCGTGACCATCTCCGTACCGGAAGGCGAGGAACTGGCCAAGAAAACCTGGAACCCGCGTCTCGGCATTGTCGGCGGCATCTCCATTCTCGGCACCACAGGCATCGTCCACCCGTTTTCCTGCGCGGCATGGATACACTCGATCCATCGCGGCATCGACGTATCCCGCGCGGCCGGGCTCACCCATGTGCTGGCGGCAACCGGTTCGACCTCGGAGGATGCGGCGCAGGCGATCTACAATCTGCCTGATATCGCGCTGCTCGACATGGGCGATTTCGCCGGGGGGCTCCTCAAATATCTGCGGGTCCACCCCATCGACCGGCTGACCATCGCGGGCGGCTTCGCCAAGCTGACCAAGCTGGCACAGGGCGCGCTCGACCTGCACTCCGCCCGCAGCCAGGTCAGCATGGCATTTCTGGCCGATGAAGCGGAAAAGCTTGGTTTCGACAAGGATATGAGGGAGCGGATTCTGAATGCCAACACCGCGCAGGAAGTGCTTGAAATGACTCAAGGGCTGGGCATCGACCTGCCGAAATCCATCGCCGGAAAAGCCAAGGCCGTGGCGCTTGCCACCCTCAGGGGTGCGCCTGTCGAGGTGGAAATAATCGTAACCGACCGCAAGGGGACAATCCTTGCCCGCCTCTGATCGTCCTGTGCTCATCCTTGGCGGCACGGCGGAAGCGGTCAAGCTTGCTGCCGCGCTTGTCGCCCTTGGCTATCGGACAATCTCATCGCTCGCCGGCCGCACCAGCAATCCCGGCAGGATCGACGGCGACGTGCGCACCGGCGGCTTTGGCGGCGCGGACGGCCTTGCCGCCCATATCCGCAGGGAAAACATAGCCCTGCTCGTCGATGCGACCCACCCCTTCGCCACGCAGATATCGGACAATGCACGCGCGGCGGCGGATGCCACGGGCGTTCCCTTCGTCCGGTTGGAGCGGCCGGACTGGCAGCGCAAGCCTGGGGATGCCTGGACCAGCGTCACAAGCCTTGAAGAAGCGGTTTCCGCCATTCCCGCCAAGGCCCGGATATTGCTGGCGCTCGGCCGCCAGCACATCGCACCCTTCTCCAGACGAAGCGACGTGTACTTCGTCGTGCGCATGATCGATCCGCCGGAAACGCCGCTCGACCTGCATGATTTCGAGCTGGAACTGTCCAAGCCGGGCAAGAAGGATGAGGAAGCCGCGTTTCTCACCCGCAAGCGCCTCACCCATATCGTCTGCCGCAACTCCGGCGGCGCGGCATCCTATGCCAAGATCGCCGCGGCGCGCGAACTTGGCTTGCCGGTCATCATGATCGAGCGGCCGCACCGCCCCGCCGGTCACACCCTGCCCGACACATCAGGCGTTCTGCGGTTTATTGAGGAAACGCTGGGCTAGCGGCAAAGGTGTTGGGCATGGCTTGTGGTGCGTGGTTCGACAAGCTCACCATGAGGGATGGAGTGGGCTGCAGGGAGCCATGTTCTGCAAAGTCTGCGATTCGCCTTGCAGGCAACCATCTCCCTCATGGTGAGCTTGTCGAACCACGCACCCACCGGAAAGCCAACTATTCCGAGCGTGACCGCAAAGTGTGGTTGTGATCCTTGTGGTAAAGCGCGGAATCGCGGAACGCATCCGCCGACAGGCCCTTGCCGACAAAGATCATGGCCGAGCGCGTCAGGCCCGACTCCCGCACTTTCCCGGCAATATCCGCCAGCGTGCCGTGAATGAACTGCTCGTCCGGCCAGCCGACACGGTAGGCCACGATAACAGGACAATCGGCGCCGTAGAGCGGCACAAGATCGGTCTCGATCCGCTGGAGATTGCGGATGGAGAGGTGAATGACAAGCGTCGCGCCGGATTTGCCCAATGTCACGAGATCCTCGCCTTCCGGCATGGCCGAGGACTTCATCGAGGTGCGGGTGAGAATGATGGTCTGGCACACTTCGGGAACCGTCAGTTCCTTTTTCAGCGCAGCGGCGGCGGCGGCAAAGGCCGGAACCCCCGGCGTCACGTCATAGTCGATGCCGAGCGCATCGAGGCGGCGCATCTGCTCGGCCACCGCGCCATAGATGGAGGGATCGCCGGAATGCACCCGCGCCACATCCTTGCCTTCCGCATGCGCCCGCTCGAATTCGGCGATGATCTCGTCCAGCGTCAGCGACGAGGTATCGACAACGCGCGCGCCCTCCGGCACTTCGGCCACCATTTCCGGCGGCACCAGCGACCCCGCATAGAGGCAGACCGGGCAGGACTGGATCAGTTTCAGGCCGCGCACGGTGATGAGATCGGGGGCGCCGGGCCCGGCACCAATAAAATGAACCGTCATTGTCTATCTCTTTCTTGCCAATGCAGCCGTTGCATGGGCGGATTTTGTCTTACCGATCACCAGCGCGCCGTCCGGTCCTGCAGCGGCGAGCGCTGCCGCTTCCGCGACGCCGTGGCTGCCTGTCAGTTCGAAGACGCGCCGGGAGGGGTTGGCAAGGCGGGGCGTTTCCCGCTCCAGGGTTGCCGCATCGAAGCACAGGAACGGCAATTGCCAAAGCACGGCAAGCGCAACCATTGCCGGTTCACCCGCGCGCGCATCGAGGGAATAGATGCCCGCAAGATCGCCGGGTTTTACTCCGCCCGCATGCAGCACGGACTCGGCAAGGCCGCGCAATTCCGCCGGATCGCATCCCCGCTCGCATCCAAGGCCCAGCGTGTAACGGGCTGCGCTCTCCGGCCTATCAACCATCAATGGTGCTTGTGAAGCTCTTCCGGCGTCACGCCCAACAGATCGGCCGTGCGGCGGATGAGATTGGCTTCCTTCGGATCGAGATCGTCATCGGCATTGGCGATCGTCAGCAGGTGCCGCAGCAGCATGACCTTGCGCTCGAACGGCACATCGGCAAAAGCCAGCGCCGCCTGCTCGCTGGAGGTCTCGTAGCCGAAATCCTTCAGATAGTCGGCCACTTCGCCGAATTCTTCGGGAGCAATGCCAAAATCATTGGAGGCAATGCGCAGGATCGCCGCATATTCCGACTTTTCGGTCTTGCCGTCAGCCAGCGCCACATGCATCAGAAGCAGGAGTTCCGCCGTCAGGACCGGGTCATCGGCAACCTTCTGCACGGCACTCTTTGCACCAAGAAATGCGGTGATGCGATCAAAGATGCTCTCGCTCATTGTACCCCCAAACTGTCTTCACGCGATAGATCGCAGCCCCGGCGGCTGAATTCAAGTGCGCAAACAACACACTACGGTGCTATTCGCACACATCGATTGACTGCGCGCACAAATGCTCTCGCCAAAGCCGAAATTCCCTCTATGGTCCGGCGCATTCTCAAAGAGTCTCCCGCCATGCCCGCCTTCTTCGACAATGTTCCCGTACTTCTGATCCTTGCCGGCTTTGCCGCCGGTTTCATCGATTCCATTGCCGGAGGCGGCGGCCTGATCACCGTTCCGGCCCTGCTTCTGGCCGGCCTCTCGCCGGTGGAATCGCTGGGGACCAACAAGCTGCAATCGCTGTTCGGTTCCACCTCGGCAACCATAGCCTATGCCCAAAAGGGCCACGTGAACCTGAAGAAGCAGCTTCCATCGGCGTTCATGTCATTCCTCGGTGCGGTGGCGGGTGCCCTCCTCGCCGGCTTTCTGCCCGGCGATCTCCTGCGCGCCTTCCTGCCGGTCCTATTGATCACCATCGCGCTGTATTTTGCCCTGAAGCCCAACATGGGCGATATCGACCGCGCCCACCGGATGACGCCGTTCCTGTTCGGCCTGGCCATCGTTCCCTTAATCGGATTTTACGACGGCGTGTTCGGACCTGGCGCCGGTTCGTTCTTCATGCTCAGTTTTGTCTCGCTGGCCGGTTACGGCCTGCTGAAGGCAACGGCCCACACGAAACTGCTCAACCTTGCCTCCAATCTCGGCGGCTTCACCACCTTCGCCTTTCTCGGCGTCATCAACTGGAAGGTCGGCCTGTGCATGGGTGTCGCCCAGTTCATCGGCGCGCGGGTCGGCGCGGGGCTGGCGATGAAGAACGGCGCAAAAATCATCAAGCCGCTGCTGGTGATCGTCTGCCTGGCGCTGGCGACAAAGCTGCTTCTGGACCCGAGCAATCCGATCCGCCTGTGGCTCGCCACGCTGTTTTAGCAGCGTGGCATGAACATCCCCTCTAAAACTCGATGCCCTTCTGCGCCTTGATACCGGAACGGAACGGATGCTTGATCATTTCCATTTCGGTGACGAGATCGGCAAACTCGATCAGTTCGTCCTTGGCATTGCGCCCGGTGATGATGACATGCTTCATATGCGGCTTCTGCTTGAGCACATCGATGATTTCCTCCACCGGCAGATAGTCGTAGCGCAGCGCGATGTTCAGCTCATCGCACAGGACAAGATCGGTTTCGTCATCGAGGATCATTGTCTTCGCCTGTTCCCAGGCATCCCGGGCCATGGCGATATCGCGGGCACGGTCCTGGGTTTCCCAGGTGAACCCCTCGCCCATGGCCGAGATGGTCACCTGTTCGGGAAATTTCTCCAGAACCCAGCGCTCGCCGGTATCCCACGAACCCTTGACGAACTGGATCACGCCGATCTTCATGCCGTGGCCGAGTGCGCGGAAGACGACGCCGAAACCGGCGGTCGACTTGCCCTTGCCCTTGCCGGTATTGACGATGACCAGGCCCTTTTCATCGGTCTTGGTGGCAAGGATCTTGTCGCGCACGGCCTTCTTCTTGCGCATCTTGTCGGCGTGGCGCGCGTTGACTTCCTCTTCGGTCAGGTTCAACAGTTTCTGTGATTTTTCAGCCATTTGGCGTCTCCTTCCGAATCATTGTCTCAGGCGGCAAGCATGCCGAGTTCATAGCGCGCCGAGTTCGACCGCGGGGTCCAGAAGCCGCGTTGCACGGCCTCCTCCAGCTTTTCGGCGATATCCCGCAGCGCATGCGGGTTCTTGTCTTTCAGGAATGTCCGCACATCCTCGTCCATCAGGAACGCCTGATAGACCGCCTCGAAATGGTGCGTGCGCACGGCACCCGTCGTGGCGGCGAAGGCGAAGAGATAGTCGACCGTTGCCGCCATCTCGAAGGCGCCCTTATAGCCATGGCGCATCACCCCGGCGATCCATTTCGGGTTGGTCACGCGGCCGCGCACGGTTCGCCCGATCTCTTCTTCGAGCGTGCGGATCACAGGCTTTTCGGGACGCGAATGATCATTGTGGTAGATGGTCGGACGGTCGCCCGACAATTGCTCGACTGCCGCCGACATCCCGCCCTCGAACTGGTAGTAATCGTCGGAGTCGAGCAGATCGTGCTCGCGGTTGTCCTGATTCTGCACCACGGCCTCGACGGTGCGCAGGCGCTCTTCGAGCAGGCCGCGCTCGGCCTTGCCCTCCTCACCCGCGCCATAGGCATAACCGCCCCAGACCAGCCACGCCTCGGCAAGGTCGTCGCGCTTGTCCCAGGCTTTTTCGTCGATCAGCGTCTGCAGGCCGGCACCATAGGCACCCGGCTTCGACCCGAACACACGAAAACCCGCCCGCTGCTTTGCCGTCTTCTCGTCGGCACCCTCCGCCACAAGCCGCGCCTGCTCGCTGCGCATGCGCAGGGCAATGGGATTGTCTTCCGCGTCTTCGGGCAAAGCGCCGACCGCCCGCACCGCCGTGTCGAACAGTGCAATCTGGTCGGGAAAAGCATCGCGGAAAAAGCCGGAGATGCGCAAGGTCACGTCGACACGCGGACGGCCAAGCACGGCGGGCGGGATGATCTCATATCCGGTGACGCGCCGCGAAGCCATGTCCCAGACCGGCTTGACGCCGATCAGGGCCAGCGCCTGTGCAATGTCATCGCCGCCGGTGCGCATGTTCGATGTGCCCCACGCGGTCAGCCCCAGCGAGGTCGGCCATTCGCCATGATCCTGCGTGTAGCGGCGGATCAGCAGTTCAGCCGATTTCTGCCCGAGTTCCCATGCGGCGGGTGTCGGTACGGCGCGGCTGTCGACGGAAAAGAAATTGCGACCGGTCGGCAGAACGTCCGGGCGGCCGCGTGTCGGCGCGCCGGAGGGTCCCGGCGCCACAAAGCGTCCGTTCAGCGCCGTCATGAGCCCTGCCATTTCGGCTGCGCCGCAGGCCATCACAGCCGGATGCAGGGTCGTGCGGATACCGTCCAGAACCGTTTGCGTTGCCTGCCAATCCCTGGGGCAAGCGGTTTCACCGGCCACCAGCCGGGCCGCCAGCAACTCGATGCGCTCCACCGTATCGCCCGCAATGCGCCATGGCTCGCTGGTGACGGCGTTCAGAATTTCGGGCCGTTCCGCACTCCAGGGCGCGGCCATGTCGCAATCCAGCGGATCGAAACCGGCAAAGCCGAGATCAGCGGCGATGGCGCGCTGCAGGCTCTGATCGGCGCCAACACCCGAACCGCGCGGCACGCGCGCCAGCGCGACCACCAAATCGGTGAGCAGGCGCCCCTCCGGCGACAGACCGAAAATATGCAGGCCGTCGCGGATCTGCATTTCCTTGAGGTCGCAGAGATAGGCGTCGAGTTTCTGCAGGGCGAGATCGTCAGGATCGTGATCGTGAATGCCCGCATCGCTGTCGAGACCGATATCGCGGACGAGATCAAGAATCTGCACCTTGAGGCGCACAAGGCGGCGCGGATCGACGCCGGAGGCTTCGTAATATTCGTCGACCAGCGCTTCGAGGTCCTTCAGCGGCCCGTAGCTCTCGGCCCGGGTCAGCGGCGGCGTCAGATGATCGATGATGACGGCGGCGGAGCGGCGTTTTGCCTGCGTGCCCTCGCCCGGATCGTTGACGATGAACGGATAGATATGCGGCACCGGCCCCAGCACCGCCTCGGGGAAACAGGTTTCCGACAGCGCCAGCGCCTTGCCCGGCAGCCATTCGAGATTGCCGTGCTTGCCCACATGCACGATGGCATGCGCATCGTAGACACCGCGCAGATAGGCATAGAAGGCGAGATAGCCATGCGGCGGCACCAGATCGGGCGAATGATAGGTGTCCTTCGGATCGATATTGTAGCCGCGTGCCGGCTGGATGCCGACCAGCACCGCGCCGAACCGGCTGAGCGGCAGCGCAAAGCCGCGCGCCGCATCGAGGAAGAACGGATCAGCATCCGGCGCACCCCAGCGCGCCGTCACCTTTTCCTGAATCACTTGGGGAAGCGATTGAAAGAAGCTGTTGTATTGATTCAGCGAAATCGTCTCACGGATGGCGCGCCCGTCGCTGGCCGCATTGGTCGGGCCCGCCATCAGATGGTTGATCAGCGCTTCGCCATCGGCGGGCATATCGGCGATATCGTATCCGGCATCGCGCATGGATTTCAGCACCTGCCATGTACCCGCAGGGGTGTCGAGCCCGACGCCATTGCCAAGCCGCCCGTCCCGGTTGGGATAGTTGGCCATGACGAGCGCAACGCGGCGCTCGTCCGGTTTGCCCGTGCGCAGGCGTGCCCAGTTCGCCGCGAGATCGGCAACGAAGGCGACACGGTCGGCCTGCGGTTCATGCATGACGATATTGGCCTGCACCGCCTCGTCGAAATGCTGCGCCGACTTGAATGAGACCGCACGCGACAGCACCCGGCCATCCACCTCAGGCAGGGCAACATTCATCGCCAGATCGCGGGCGGAAAGCCCCTGATCCGACTGGCGCCACTGCTCGGCGCTGGAGCCGGAGAAGATGACCTGCAGCACCATCGCGCCGTCATGTTCAAGCACGGTCGGCTTGCGCGCGGAACCGGGTGCAGACACGGCAAACCCCGTGGCATTCAACACCACGGCGGGCGGCGCTTCGTCAAAGATGCTCTCCAGCGTGGCGATGGAAACCGGATCCTTCAGGCTGGAGACGAACACCGGCAGCGGATTGAGCCCCTTAGCGCGCAACGCATCAAGCAAAGCCGCCACAGGCTGGGTCTGGCCGCTCTGCACCAGCGCCCGGTAGAAGCAGATGGCAATGACAGGCGCGCCGTCCGTCCAGTCACGGCGCATCGCGTCCAGCGAGGGTGCTGAATTGCCGGGCCACCATAACCCGGCCTTGAGCAGGGGCGCAGCCTCCTGCGGCTTCTCGCCGGAAGACATCAACGCCGCGCAATAGTCGAGGAAGCGCTGGGCATTCTGCGCCCCACCCTCCAGCAGATAATGCCAGAGCGCATCGCGATCATGCCGGGCGACGGTCGAAAACCGGTCGAGCCCCGGATCGGGCTTGTCATCCCCCGGCAGCACCGCAAGCTGCACCTTGTGATTGACCGCGCAGGCATGCAGCGCTTCGAGGCCATAGGGCCAGTAGCTCTCGCCGCCGATCACCCGGACGACGATCAGCCTGGCATGGCGCGCCGTCCGCTCGACATAGGCATCGACGGACATCGGGTGCGACAGGCTCATCATATTGGCAAGGCGCAGCGAAACCGCGCCGTCGCCCTGCCGCCGTGCGGCGGCAAGGCTCGCCAGTTCCGTATCGGCGGCGGACAGGAACAGCACATCTCCCGGCGTCTGGCCGAGGTCGATGGCCTCGGTGCCTTCAGCGATGGTGCCTTTCTGGGCAAGCAGGAGATGCATTCAATATCCTATCGTCAGGCAGCGGCAGCGGCGGTGACCGCCGATGTGATGGCATCGTTGTCGATATCGTGCAGTCCGATGACGACGAGACGGGTCTGCCGTTCCTCGCCCGGGTTCCACGCGCGGTCGAAGTAATGCTCGATGCGCGTGCCGACGGCCTGCACCACCAGCCGCATGGGCTTGCCGGGAACATCGGCAAAGCCTTTCAGGCGCAGGATGTCGTGATCGGCAATCACGGCCTTCAGCTTCTCGACAAAGTTTTTGGGTTCGGCCACCGGACCAAGCCCGACAACAAAGCTTTCGAACTCGTCATGGTCGTGCTCTTCGCCCGCTTCATGGTCCATTTCATGGTGCGACTTGCGGTTGGCAATGTCCTCTTCGGTGCCGACGCCGAGACCGAGCAGCAGTTCATTGCTGAGCTTGCCGAAGCTGGCCGATACCATGTTGAGCGAGCGCGACGAGCGGCTCTGCACATCGCCGCGCACGCCGTCGAGCTGCTTGTCGCTGATCAGGTCGCTCTTGTTCAGCACGATCAGGTCGGCGGCACGGATCTGGTCCTCGAACAGTTCTTCAAGCGGGCTGTCATGGTCGAGCGATTCGTCCTGGATGCGCTGGGCATCGACCTTGTCGTGGTCATCGGCAAAACGGCCTTCGGACACGGCGGAAGCGTCGATCACGGTGACGACACCGTCAACCGTCACCTGCGTCTTGATCTCCGGCCAGTTGAAGGCTGCAACCAGAGGCTGCGGCAGCGCGAGGCCCGAAGTCTCGATGACGATATGATCCGGACGGTCGGGACGGTCGAGCAGCTTGGTCATGGTCGGGATGAAATCATCGGCGACGGTGCAGCAGATGCAGCCATTGTTCAGCTCGATCACATCCTCGTCCCGGCAGGCTTCGATGCCGCAGCCCTTCAGCAGGCCGCCATCGACACCGAGATCGCCGAACTCGTTGATGATGAGCGCGATGCGCTTGCCATTGGCATTTTCGAGCAGATTGCGGATCATCGTGGTTTTACCCGAACCGAGAAAACCGGTGATGACCGTTGCTGGAATCTTCTGACCCTGCATATTCCTATCCCTTCATGGTGAGCGGCAGCCCGGCTGCCACGAAATAGACTGTTGCCGCGGCCTGTGCCACGGCCTGATGGAGACGTCCGGCATGGTCGCGAAAATCGCGCGCCATGCGGTTCTCCGGTACAATGCCGAGACCCACTTCGTTCGAAACCAGAACGATCGAGCCCGGAAGTTTCGGCAGCACTTGCACGAGCTGCCGTGTCTCGGCGGTGATATCGCGCTCGGCCATCATCAGATTGGTCAGCCAGAGCGTCAGGCAATCGACGAGGATCGCTTTTCCCTCGGCAGCAACCCCCTGCAGGGTGTCCACCAGATCGAGCGGCTCTTCGATGGTGTGCCAGGATGAACCGCGCTGCGCCTTGTGCAGGTCGATGCGGACTGACATTTCCTCATCCCAGGACCTGCCGGTTGCGAGATAGACGGGGTCAAGGCCGGAAGCCATGATCAGGCCTTCGGCAAAGCTGGACTTGCCCGAGCGGGCACCGCCGAGAATGAACGTTACACCGTGATTCAGCTGGGGCATCGCCGTCACTGCAATCGCGATGATCCGTCAGGTACGATCAAGCGGAATGCGGGCGGGGAAACGAGCGCGTATACAATGCGAGCAGCCATAACAACCTCCGTGCTGGGCCTGAAGGGACACGACCCTTCGGTTCTTGGGCAGGATTGCCCCGAGCGTTTCCTGGGAAACGCTCTATGACTGGCAGGTCTCCTGGCTCGCGGGTCACAGGATGAATGCCGCCTTCCCGGTTTCCCAGTGGCTGCCTTCTGCATATGCGTCAGGCTTTGCATTGATCCTCGCCGCTCTACAGTCGCGGGGTCGGCTGCGGTGGGGTCGCCCTTGAGGGTACAACCGTCGCATTCCCTTTTGATCCCTTGGCCTTTGGCCAATATGGGAACCAATCATGGCTGGGACGTTATTCACCCCCCACGGGAAATGTCAATGGAATCTGCGCGGTTTGCTCAGGCAGCGGCACATGCGAGCAGCGCGTCCACATCCAGCACTGTTTCAAGCTCGGCGGCGATACTATCCAGCGCGGCGTCCACCCCGGCCTTGTAGTCGAATGCTTCAGCGGCAATGCCCATCGTGCCCAGCAGCGCGGCGCGAAACCGGTCCGCCCCGAAAAGCCCGTGCAGATAGGTGCCGAAAACCTTGCCGTCCGCCGATATGGCGCCGTCGTTGACGCCATTGATGCGCACGGCCGGGCGCGAACAGTCCGGGCCGGTCGTCCGGCCCAGATGAATCTCGTAGCCATCGAGCGGCAGGTCGAACGGCAGCGACTGCGCCGCCACGTTGCGCACGGTCTTTTCCGGCTCCATCACCGTGTCGATATCGAGATGCCCGAGCCCTGCCGTCTCCGTCACGCTGCCCTCGATGCCGTCGGGATCGCGAACGGTCCGGCCAAGCATCTGGAAACCGCCACATATGCCGATGATGTGGCCGCCGCGCCGCCGGTGCAGGTCGAGATCCCTGTCCCAGCCGTTCTCGCGGAAGCGCAGGAGGTCGCCGATGGTGGATTTGGACCCCGGAATGATGACCAGTCCCGCATCGGCAGGCAGCCGCTCGCCGCTGCGCACCATCACCACATCCACCTGCGGTTCGGCCATCAGCGGGTCGAAATCATCGAAATTGGCGATGCGGTCGAGCACCGGCACGGCGATCTTCAGCGCCCGGCCCTCGCCCTTCACCAGACGCTCCAGCACGACGGAATCCTCGGCCGGCAGCCGCGCCGCGTCCTTCAGCCACGGCACCACGCCGAATGACGGCCAGCCGGTGAACTGCGTTATGGCTTTCAGACCGTCATCGAACAGCGAGACGTCGCCGCGAAACTTGTTGATGATATAGCCGGCGATCATCTCGCGGTCTTCCCGCTGCAGGATCGCATGGGTGCCGACGAGCGAGGCGATCACTCCGCCGCGATCGATATCGCCAACCAGAACGACAGGCACATTGGCGCGGATGGCAAAGCCCATATTGGCGATATCGCCCGCCCGCAGGTTGATTTCGGCGGGAGACCCCGCCCCCTCGACGATGACCAGATCGGCGCCCTCACGGACAATGTCCCACGACGCCATGACCGCATCGAGCAGCTGCGCCTTGAATGTCTGGTAGTCGCGCCCCTTGGCCTGGCCCCAGACTTTGCCCTGCACGATGATCTGGCTGCCGGTCTCCGATTGCGGTTTCAAGAGCACCGGGTTCATATGTACCGAGGATGGTACGCCGCAGGCGACGGCCTGCAGCCACTGCGCCCGCCCGATCTCGCCGCCATCGTCGCTGACCGCCGCATTGTTCGACATGTTCTGCGGTTTGAACGGCCGAACCTTTAATCCGCGGTTGCGCGCAAGCCGGCAAAGTCCGGCCACCAGGACGGATTTACCAACATCTGACCCTGTTCCCTGCAACATGATTGCGTGCGTCATGGGCTTTGAGTAGCGGATATGTCTTTCTCTTCCTAGCCCCCGGCAAAACCTATCTGAATCGTTGCGCGGCCCCGCGCTTGCGATAGAGTGGAAATCAAGAGGAATACAGGGAGGTTATCATGGATGCGGTCGTTGATACGGCGTCCGGCCAGTTCGAACTCAACGAGGATCAGCTGGCGATTCAGGACATGGCGCGCGCCTTCGCGGCGGACCGCGTGGCACCGAACGCGCTGGCCTGGGACCGGGACAAGCATTTCCCCGCCGACGTGATTCGCGAGACCGGCCCGCTCGGCATGGGCGGCATCTACACCAAGGAAGAATTCGGCGGTTCGGGATTGAAACGCCTTGATGCGGTGCTGATCTTCGAAGCCCTGTCTGCCGCCTGCCCGGCCTTCTCCGCCTTCATCTCGATCCATAACATGGCGACATGGATGATCGATCTCTACGGCAATGACGAACAGCGCCAGCGCTTCGTGCCGCAGCTGACCTCGATGGAATGGCTGGCGAGCTATTGCCTGACCGAGCCCAATTCCGGCTCGGATGCCGCCGCCCTCAAGACCCGCGCGGTCCGGGACGGCGACCACTATGTCCTCAACGGCGCCAAGCAGTTCATATCAGGCGCAGGCGATACCGACCTTTACGTCACCATGGTGCGTACCGGCGAAGATGGCCCGAAGGGCATTTCGACCCTGATCATCCCGAAGGATGCGCCCGGCCTGTCCTTCGGTGCCAATGAACACAAGATGGGCTGGAATGCCCAGTCCACCCGGCAGGTGATTTTCGACAATTGCCGCGTTCCCGTGGAAAACCGCCTCGGGGCGGAAGGCGATGGCTTCAAGATCGCCATGGGCGGGCTTGATGGCGGACGCCTCAACATTGCCGCCTGCTCGCTCGGCGGTGCCCAGTCCGCCCTCGACAAGGCGGTCGGCTATGCGTCCGAGCGCAAGGCGTTCGGCAAGGCGATCAACCAGTTCCAGGCCCTTCAGTTCAAGCTGGCGGATATGGAAACGGAACTGTCCGCCGCCCGCGTCCTGCTTTACACCGCCGCGTCAAAACTCGACCGCAAGGCGCATGATGCGTCGAAATGGTCGGCCATGGCCAAGCGCTTCGTCACCGATACCGGCTTCAACGTCGCCAATGATGCGTTGCAGATTCATGGCGGCTACGGCTACCTGCACGATTACGGCGTGGAGAAGCTGGTGCGCGACCTGCGCGTCCATCAGATTCTGGAAGGCACCAATGAAATCATGCGGGTGATCATTTCCCGCTCGATGATGGGCCGCTGAACCACACCGCATCCGACACACGGGAACACTATCAGGGAGAATGCTGCGATGACGACAGTCGCTTTTATCGGTCTTGGCCATATGGGCAACCCCATGGCCGCCAATCTGGTCAAGGCAGGCCATGGGGTACTGGGTTTTGACCTCCTGCCGGACAATCTGGCAACCGCCAAAATCAATGGCGTGACCATTGCTGAGAGCGCGCTTGCCGCCGTTGCGGATGCCGATGTCGTCATCACCATGCTGCCAGCAGGCAAGCACGTCCTGTCCGTCTATGCGGAGATTGCCGGAAAAGCCAAACCGGGTGCGCTGCTCATCGATTCCTCGACCATCGATGTGGATTCCGCCCGCAAGGCGCACGGCATCGCCAAGGCCCATGGCCTGCTCTCGGTCGACGCTCCGGTCTCCGGCGGCATCGGCGGTGCGGCGGCGGGAACCCTGACGTTCATGGTGGGCGGCGCCAGCGACGCCTTTGCTGTCGCCGAGCCAATCCTGAAACCCATGGCCGGCCGCATCGTCCATTGCGGCGAGCCCGGCGCCGGTCAGGCCGCCAAGATCTGCAACAACATGATCCTCGGCATTTCCATGATCGGCGTCAGCGAAGCCTTCACGCTCGCTGAAAAACTGGGGCTGTCGCATCAGGCGCTGTTCGACGTCGCCTCGACCTCGTCGGGCCAGTGCTGGTCGCTGACCACCTATTGCCCGGTCCCCGGCCCCGTGCCGACATCGCCAGCCAACAACAGCTACAAGCCGGGCTTTGCCGCCGCCCTGATGCTGAAGGATCTGAAGCTGTCACAGGAAGCCGCCAAAAGTGTCGGTGCCGCGACACCGCTCGGGCAGCACGCGGAAGAAATCTATGCGGCCTTCGGCGCCGCCGGGAACGAAGGTTCTGACTTCTCCGGCATCATCAATTATCTGCGCGAGGCCACGCGTGAAGGCTGACCGCGCCGGGAAAAGCCGGGAAATTTTCAAAATTTAGATTTGCTTAAGGTCTCGCTAACCTCGCGGTAACGATGTCCGGTTAAAACTTTGCATGGAGCGGACAAGACCCTGCTCCATGCTCCGGATCAGGTACTGCGTACCGGAGCTGTAATTTCTGCCAGCGTATCGTACGGCAGAAAGCCATGCGTCACTTGGCAAAAAACCGCACTGTTCCTCACGGACAGGGCGGTTTTTGACTTGGGTCTTCATCAGAGAACAGCACAAAGAAAAACCGCCGCCCCGACAGGACAGCGGTTTCCGGAATAGTCCGATGCGTGGACGATCAGCCGGCCGAACGGGTCCAGATGAACGAAACCGCCGACGCGATGCCGCTCTTGGCATTGCCGGATGGCGCATTGCGCTTTTCCGTGGCATTCCAGGCAATGTGGACGCGATTGTTGCGATTGAAGATGTAAAGCATTTGGGCACCTGAGGGTAAAAACATTTGTTGCCGCTCAAATGCGCTTTTTGCCTAAAGTTTGATCACGTTTTTTCGCCATGGCGTGTCGCATTTACAGCAACGACCCGTGCAAATTTGCATGGCAGCCATGCTGAAACCGCATCCCTGTTGCCGCAATTGCTGGTGTTCTCACGGAAACACCAGCAAAATCAACGATGGCGCGGATAGAAAAGCCGAAAACCTGCCTTAATTCAGCCTGTGCCGCTCAAACGCTTGTAATTGGCCCGCAGTGTTTTGCGGCCTGGCCGGAGCGCCGCCTGTGTCGCTTTATCGACGGTGGCCTTGGCGATGGCGGCGGGCGACTTGCCGCTCCACACATCCAGCCAGAAGGTCGCTGCCGAATTGATCACCGACAGCTGCGCCGCGACGACACCGTCCGTCACCGCCGCCATTTTTTCGGACACGGCCCGGGTGGATTCCGGCTTGGAAGACGTCTCTGTCATCCCCTCCAGCATCATCATCGGCAGGCGCATGGCGATGACCATGGATGCCATCTGCATGTCGTGAACGGGTGTACGGCGCTTCGTCGGAGATTTCATGCTTTGGACCCTTTTGGTTTGAACGCGGCATCGACCGGTGGTTTTAAACCATTGGCGAGCCGATTGGTTTCATTGGCCATGCCGACAACCGCAAGAAGTTCCATCAGCTGCGGATCCGTCATGCCCTTGGCGCGGGCGGAGGCCGTGTGCGACCAGCTGCAATAGTCGCAATTGTTGGTGGCGGAAACGGCGATATAGATCATCTCCTTGACCAGCGGATCGAGCGCACCGGGCGCCATGACTTCCTTCAGGCTCTCCCACGTGCGCTTGAGCAGTTTCGGGTCATTGGCCAGCACCTTCCAGAAATTGTTGATCCAGTCCGTCCCGCGCGTGTGCATGATGTCGTCATAGACCGCCCGCACGGCGGCATCGGCCTGTTCATACTCGATCATCGGAACAATGGTTGGGTCGGTCATCGTGCTTTCCCGTGCGTTGGAGCCTGGCAAACAGCCATCCGGAAACGCCGGATGGCGGGCGGTTGAAACCCAGATTGCGGCGGAAAACCGGGGAAAGTCCATTGGAATTCCTTCACGGGAAAATCCGGCGCTTAGAGCCAGTAAAACCGGGAAAAACCGCACCGCAGTGAATGAATTAATGAAGAAAAATCGCCTAAAGCATTGATCTTTCATCATCCGGCTTGTTACACTACCCCCATGAACATTGTGACATTCGGCTTCACAATAGGTTTTCCCGCGTCGTTATATCGACAGGTGCTGTCGCGATATACCTCATTAATTCAATGAAACCATTGCATTCTGATGCGATAAGGATGCCAAATGGCACATAAGCGAACGACTGGGTAAGGCAGTACCAAGTTAAGATTCGTACCGGGTGAACTGTCAAAACGAGTGGGAGACAAAACTGATGAAGAAGCTGCTTGCTTCAACTTTACTGGCCGCAGGGCTTTTCGGCTTTGCCGGAGCTGCTTCGGCGGCGGGGTGCGGGTCCGTCACCATCGCCAACATGAACTGGCAGTCAGCGGAAGCGCTGGCTAATCTCGACAAGCTTATACTCAGTGTAGGCTATGGCTGCGATGCCGAACTGGTCGCAGGCGATACGGTTCCAACCTTCACGTCGATGATCGAAAAGGGACAGCCTGATATCGCGCCGGAAGGCTGGCTCAACGCCGTCAAGGAACCGCTGGACAAGGCGGTCAAGGAAGGCAAGCTGGTCTATGCAGCGCCTGCCATCACCGAAGGCGGTACGGAAAGCTGGTGGGTACCCAAATACTTTGCCGATGCGCATCCGGATATCAAGACGATCGCCGATGCCATGAAGCACCCCGAACTCTTCCCTTCGCCGGAAGACCCCAAGAAGGGCGCCGTGTTCAACTGCCCGTCGGGCTGGGCGTGCCAGATCACCACCGGCAATTTCTTCAAGGCCTATGAAGCCGAGAAACACGGCTTTACCCTCGTCGATACGGGATCGGCCGCAGGTCTCGATGGCTCGATTGCCAAGGCCTATGAGCGCAAGGAAGCCTGGCTCGGTTATTACTGGGGTCCGACGGCCATTCTCGGCAAGTACCCCATGGTCAAGCTCGACAATGGCGTGCCGTGGGAAGAAAAGGAATGGAAGCGCTGCAACGTCGTTGCCGATTGCCCCGATCCGAAGCCGAACGGCTGGCCGAAGGCGGACATCTACACGATCGTCACCAAGAAATTTGCTGACGCAGCGGGTCCGGCCTTCGAGTACCTGAAGAAGCGCCAGATTTCCAACGAGGAAGCCAACAAGCTCCTCGCCTGGATGGTCGACAATCAGGCGACCGGCGAAGACGGTGCCAAGTATTACCTGAAGAACAACGAAGCCACGTGGTCGAAGTGGGTTTCTCCGGAAGCCGCTGAAAAGATCAAGGCCGCGGTCAAGTAACCGATGGATGCGGCGGAGATCTTCTCCGCCGCATCGCACCATCCCGAATGGGCCGAACGTTGCCGCGTCCGGTCGCGATGGTCATTTGATGACCCACAAAGAAGGGGACGCACCATATGGATTGGTTCTACTCATTCCCGAAAATGAATGACGAGACACTCCGCAATTTGAAAAAAACCATGGATGAGGGCTTCAAGGCCTTCACCCGCAGTTACGGCGATGTGATCGAGTCATTTTTCCAGCCGCTGCAATACTTCCTGATCCAGGCCGAAAAATTCATGACGACGACGCCCTGGCCGATCATGGTCCTGCTGATCGCCGGCATTGCCTGGCTCGCCAGCCGCAACTGGAAGATCGTGGCCGGAACGGTCATCACCCTGCTCCTGATCGGCTATTTCGACATGTGGAGCGATGCGATGAAGACCATCGCGATGATTTTCGTCGGCACCGTCGTTTCGGTCGTCGTCGGCATTCCCATCGGCATCATCATGGCCCGTTCCGACGGTTTCCAGCGCATCGTCAACCCCATCCTTGACGTCATGCAGACCATGCCGAGCTTCGTCTACCTCATTCCGGTGGTCATGCTGCTCGGCATCGGCAAGGTGCCCGGCCTCATCGCCGTGGTGATCTACGCCATTCCGCCGATGATCCGCCTGACCAATCTCGGCATCCGGCTCGTCGACAAGGATGTGCTCGAGGCGGCCGATGCCTTCGGCTCATCGAGCTGGCAACGCCTGAAGAACGTGCAGATCCCCCTCGCCCTGCCCACCATCATGGCCGGTATCAACCAGACGATCATGATGGCGCTCGCCATGGTGGTCATCGCCTCGATGATCGGCGTCCAGGGCCTCGGCCAGCCGGTTCTGCGTTCGGTCAACGGCCAGTTCTTCTCGCTCGGACTTTTCAACGGTCTTGCCATTGTCGGCATTGCCATCATTTTTGACCGCGTCAGCCAGGCCTATGGCATGCGCCTTCAAAAGCACCAGGAGGTGGTTCATGGCTGATCGTTCCGTTCAGGGCGCCGGTATCCAGATCAAGAATCTCTACAAGATTTTCGGCCAGAAACCGGGAGCTTACGTCGATGCCGTCAAGAAAGGCATGACCAAGACCGAGCTCAACGAAAAATACAACCACGTGCTCGGCCTGCGCGATATCAATATCGATATGCCCGCCGGCTGCATCCAGGTGGTCATGGGCCTCTCGGGTTCGGGCAAATCGACGCTGATCCGCCATATCAACCGGCTGATCGATCCGACGGTCGGCGAGGTCATCATCGGCAACGCCGATGTGTGCAAGATGAACCAGAACGACCTTCGCGAGTTTCGCCGCCACAAGACAGCGATGGTTTTCCAGAAGTTTGCGCTGCTTCCCCACCGCACGGTGCTCGACAACACGGTCTATGGCCTGGAAATCCAGGGCCTGAGCCGGGCAAAGCAGGAAGAACAGGCCCGCCGCTGGATCGAGCGCGTCGGCCTGAAAGGCTTTGAGGAGAATTATCCCAATCAGCTTTCGGGCGGCATGCAGCAGCGTGTGGGTCTTGCCCGTGCGCTGACCAATGACGCACCGATCCTGCTCATGGACGAAGCCTTTTCCGCTCTGGATCCGCTCATCCGCATGGACATGCAGTCCGTGCTGCTCGACCTGCAGAAGGAAATCAAGAAGACCGTGGTGTTCATCACCCACGATCTCGACGAAGCACTGCGGCTCGGCGACCGGATCGCCATCCTGCGCGATGGCGAGGTGGTCCAGCAGGGCACGGGACAGGATATCGTGCTGAAACCGGCCGACGAATACATCTCGAGCTTCGTCAAGGAAGTGAACCGCGGCCGGGTGATCATGGTCGACACCATCTCGACCAAGGGCGACGGTTCGACCAATGCGGGCGGCGTGACGGTTATGACCGGGACGATCCTCGAGGAAGCGGCCAAGACCATGACCGACGCCAACCAGCAGCACGCAACGGTTGTTGATGAGGCCGGCAAGCCGCTCGGCGTCATCAGCATGAACAACCTGATCCAGGCGATGGTCACACCCATCAGCCATCTGACCCATCAGGCGGCGGAGTAGGCTGGCGGGTAGGTTTTGCCCTCTTGTTCCAGAAGTGGCTGCAGGAATAGTCGTGCGTGGTTCGACAGGCTCACCATGAGGGAATCCAGTGCTCTGCAAAATGCAACCTGCCTCATGGTGAGCCTGTCGAACCACGCACCGCAGTTTTGCCGCCCCAAATAAAAACCACGCCAACTTATCCACCACTTCCCAACCCACGTTATTCTCATCCCTGTCCTTTCCGGCGGGAATGCTTCCGGAAACTTTCGAAAGTCGGGAAAGGATCGGCGCTTCGGCTTCACGAGGGAAAAACCTGTGCGGCCGGGGAGGTTTGGCTCAATGGATGCGCATTGGGTGAGGCCTGAAAACGCCGGGGCGGGTGGTCCCCAGGATCGCAAGCATTGCATACCACATACCCCAAGACCCGCGTTCCAGGGACCGCCCGTCTTTCCCACCTTTCAACAGCCAGACGCGATTGCGGGCGTGGCAAGGGAGAAGAGCGTTGCAGAACAATCCTGCGTGGTTCGACAGGCTCACCATGAGGAAAGTTGAGGATTGCAAGGAGCACTATTCTCGCAACTTTTGCGATTGGCATGCAGCCAACCCACCGCACTCATGGTGAGCCTGTCGAACCACGCACCACGCACTGTAAACCACGCAACCCGCCCATTTCACCCCTCCACCACCCATGTCGCTTCCCTTGCGCTCGGCGTCGCTCAGGCCGCGCACGATTGCCCCGTCTCTGGCGATAGTGGCACCATCGCAAGTGAAGGGCATGAGCTATGAGTGAACCGGCAGCAGACATCGAAATCCCCGCAACGGCACGCGATCATGGCCGGCGTGGCGGACGCTCCCGCCCCCGCAGCGTTGAGAGCGGCGCTTTCGACCAGCCGCCGTTCCGGCAGCTGAAAATCCCGTTCACGCCGACCAAGATCATCTCCGACGACGAGCTGGAATCGATCCACAATGCCTCGCTGCGCGTCCTGCAGGAGATCGGCGTCGACGTGCTGCATGACGGTGCGCGCGAGATCATGAAGACGGCAGGCGCCGATGTGCGCCCCGGCTCGCAGCGCGTGCATTTCGACAAGGACATGATTCTTGAATATGTCGGCTATGCGCCGTCGGAATTCACCCTGCATGCCCGCAATCCCGCGCACAATGTGCGCTTCGGCGGCAACAACCTGATTTTCGCGCAGATGGGTTCGGCGCCCAATTGCTCCGACACGGACAATGGCCGCCGCTCCGGCAACCAGGCGGATTTCCGCAACTTCGTCAAACTGGCGCAGATGCACAACATCATCAACACCACGGGCGGTTATCCCGTCGAGCCGATCGACATCCATCCCTCGGTGCGCCACCTCGAATGCATCCGCGATCTCGCGACTCTGTCCGACAAGGCCTTCCACATCTATTCGCTCGGCAAGGAGCGCAATCTGGATGGCATCGAGATCGCCCGTCTTGCCCGCGGCATCAGCCAGGAGCAGCTGCAGAACGAGGCCTCCTGCTACACCATCATCAACACCAATTCGCCGCTGAAGCTCGACGTGCCGATGATGGAGGGCATCATCCATATGTCGGGCAACGGCCAGATCGTCATCGTCACGCCGTTCACGCTGGCGGGCGCCATGGCGCCGGTGACCATTGCCGGGGCGCTGGTGCAGCAGAATGCCGAAGCGCTCGCCGGCATCTCCTTCACCCAGATGGTCAGGAAGGGTGCGCCGGTCGGCTATGGCGGCTTCACCTCCAATGTCGACATGAAATCCGGGGCACCCGCCTTCGGCACGCCGGAATACATGAAGGCGCAGATGGTCGGCGGCCAGCTTGCCCGCCGCTACAAGATCCCCTACCGCACCTCCAATGTCTGCGCCGCCAATACGGTCGATGCGCAGGCGGCCTACGAATCCGTCTTCTCGCTGTGGGGCGCGATCCAGGGCGGCGGCAATTTCATGCTGCATTCCGCCGGCTGGCTGGAGGGTGGCCTCTGCTGCTCCTACGAAAAGATGATCCTCGATTTCGACCTGCTGCAGATGGTAGCGGAATTTTTGACCCCGCTCGACCTGTCGGACGACGCGCTCGGCATCGAAGCCATGCGCGATGTCGGACCGGGCGGCCATTTCTTCGGCACCGCCCACACCCAATCGCGCTACAAGACGGCCTTCTACGCCCCGATCATTTCCGACTGGCGCAATTACGAGACGTGGCAGGAGGCGGGTTCACCCACGGCCATCGAACGCGCCAACCGGGTCTGGAAGGAGCGGCTGGCCACCTATGAGAAGCCAGCCATCGACCCGGCCATCGAAGAAGAGATCAATGCCTTCGTTGCCCGGCGCAAGGCCGAGGGCGGCGCGCCGACCGACTTCTGACCGCCGCACCGGAATCAAACGCACAACACGTTGAATCACATTTCCATACAAGAGGCATAAGTGAATGAAATCGCACGTTAAAGCAGTAGTCATTGGCGGCGGCGTAGTCGGATGTTCGGTCCTTTACCATCTCGCCCGCGCCGGCTGGACCGATGTCCTGCTGATCGAACGCTCGGAGCTGACATCGGGATCGTCCTGGCACGCGGCGGGCGGTTTCCACACGCTGAACGGCGATCCGAACGTCGCCAAGCTGCAGGCCTATACGGTCAGCCTCTACAAGGAAATCGAGGAACTCTCCGGCCAGTCCTGCGGCCTGCACCTGACCGGCGGCGTGATGATGGCCGACAGTCCAGAGCGCATGGACTTCCTGCGCCTTGCCCATGCGCGGGGCCGCTATCTCGGCATGGATACGGAGCTGATCACCCCTTCCGAAGCCAAGGCCATGTTCCCGCTGATGGACGAAACCAATTTCGTCGGCGCCATGTGGGACCCGGTCGAAGGCCACCTCGATCCATCCGGCACCACCCACGCCTATGCCAAGGCCGCCCGCAAGCTGGGTGCTGAAATCTCCCTGCGCAACCGCGTCGTCGAACTGACGCAGGAGGTCGACGGCACCTGGAACGTCGTCACCGAACAGGGAACAGTGAAGGCCGAACATGTGGTCAATTGCGGCGGCCTGTGGGCGCGCGAAGTCGGGCGCATGGTCGGCCTCGAACTGCCGGTTCTGGCGATGGAGCACATGTATCTCCTCACGGAAGACGTTCCGGAAGTGATGGAGTTCAACCAGTCGACCGGACGCGAGCTGATCGGCGTCATGGATTTCAAGGGCGAGATCTACACGCGGCAGGAACGCAACGGCATCCTGCTCGGCACCTATGAGAAGGCGGCCAAGCCGTGGTCGCCGGTCAACACGCCGTGGGATTTCGGCCATGAACTGCTGGCTCCGGATATCGACCGTATCGCCCCTTCCCTCGAAGTCGGTTTCAAGCATTTCCCTGGCATCGAAAAGGCCGGCATCAAGCAGATCATCAACGGCCCCTTCACCTTCGCGCCGGATGGCAATCCGCTCGTCGGCCCCGTCCCCGGCCTGACCAATTACTGGACCGCCTGCGCCGTCATGGCCGGGTTCAGCCAGGGCGGCGGCGTCGGCCTTGCCCTTTCCAACTGGATGGTGCACGGCGAACCCGGCTTCGACGTCTGGGGCATGGATGTCGCGCGCTTCGGCGAATGGGCCACGCTGCGCTATACCAACGCAAAAGTGCGTGAAAACTATTCGCGCCGCTTCTCCATCCGCTTCCCCAACGAGGAACTGCCCGCCGCACGGCCGCAGCAGACCACGCCGCTCTATGACACAATGCTGGCCCAGAACGCCGTCATGGGCGATTCCTGGGGTCTTGAAACCCCGCTCTGGTTCGCACCCAAGGGCACCGAAGCCAAAGATATCGTCTCCTATCACCGCTCCAACGATTTCGAGCATATCGGCAATGAGGTCCGCGCCACGCGTGAGCGGGTCGGCGTCACCGAAATCGCCAACTTCGCCAAATACGAAGTCACCGGCAGCGGTGCGGAAGCCTTCCTGTCGCGCCTGATGACCAACACGATGCCGAAAGCCGGGCGTCTGGTCCTCACCCCCATGCTGAACGAGAAGGGCAAGCTGATCGGCGATTTCACCATCGCCAAGGCAGCCGAAGACCGTTTCCTCATCTGGGGTTCGTCCGCCGCCCAGCGCTATCACATGCGCTGGTTCCAGCGGCACCAGCCGAAAGACGGGTCGGTGCATATCCACCGCTTCGACCAGACGCTGGTCGGCCTGTCCATCGCCGGACCGAAAGCACGTGACCTTCTCGCCAAACTCGTCGACGAGGACGTGTCGAACGCTGCCTTCCGGTTCATGGATTTCCGCGAAATGGCCGTCGGCGGTGCGCCCTGCAAGGTCAACCGCATTTCCTATACCGGCGATCTCGGCTACGAAATCTGGATGGAGCCGGCCTATCAGCGGCTGGTCTATACCGCCATCAAGGCTGCGGGCGAAGAATTCGGCATCGTCGATTTCGGCATGCGTGCGCTGCTCTCCATGCGGCTTGAGAAGAATTTCCCGACCTGGTTCCGCGAACTGCGCCCGATCTACGGCGTTTATGAAGGCTCGATGGATCGTTTTATCAAGCTTGGCAAAAACGACTTCATCGGCCGCGAGGCGGCAGCGCAGGAAAAGGCCGAATTCGATGCCGGGACCAGCAGGAAGCTGCGGCGCGTCTCGCTGATCATCGACGTGCCGCATGGCAATGGCGCTGCCGATGTCATGGGCGACGAGCCGATCTGGGCCAGGGTCAACAAGGATTACGGCGTCGTCGAGGCCGGGCATGGCATCGGCGCACCGCGCTTCAACGATGCGGGCGCGGTCGTGTCCTTCGAGGGCGACAAGGGTGCGGTGCAGGGTGAATGGCGCGTGGTCGGCTGGGTCACGTCGGGTGGCTATGCCCATCATGTCGGCCATTCCATGGCGCAGGGCTATGTGCCCGCCGAGCTTGCCGACAACGAGAATGCCGGGCTGTTCGAGGTCGAGATTTTGGGTCTTCGCCGCGCCGCCCGCATCAACATCGAGCCGCCCTTCGATCCATCCGGTGCCAAAATGCGCGGGTGATCGGATCGCTGGAGAATGTGTGGTGCGTGGTTCGACAAGCTCACCATGAGGGAGGTTGAGGATTGCAGCCCACCCAGTTCCCTCATGGTGAGCTTGTCGAACCACGCACGATAGACATGCAATGTGGATCTAAACAGCCACACCCTCAAACGCCGAGACAAAGGGCAGGCCCTTGCGCCTGCCCGTCCAGCCCACGACGATGAGAGCACTGGCGGCCTCATGGTGACGCTGGGCGAGCGCCCACGATTTGCAGTCGATCGCTGCGACGTCGGCCCGGCCTGACGCCACCGCCCCGATGGACAGGCGGTGGCCGCCGGTCTCGACAAGCCGCGCGAACAGGTTGAACCCCTCGCCCCGCAGCGCCAGGTCGCGCTCGATGGCGAGATAGCCCGACATGGAATCAGGGCTGTTGAAGGCAAGACGCTTGCCGCGCAGGCGATCCACCGGCAGGATGGGTTCGCCGCCGCGCGGTGCCGGAACCGCCAGCCCTTCGCCCCGGCGCATGACAAGCGCGCTGGAATAAAGCGCCTCGTCGCCGCCCGCCACGCCGGAATAGTCGTCCTGCCCCGCCACATGCACATGGGCGGCAAGGCCGAGTTCCATCGGTCCCCAGCACGTCTGGGCGAGCAGGAGCGCCGGATGGCGCCACAGCGTCGGCAGATCGAGTTCATCGGGCGGCAGCGTCGCGGGATCGGGCGCAATCACCGCGCCCGAGGCATCGCGGATACCGCCGGGAACGGGCGGCAGGTCGCCATTGCGCCGCGTCAGGTAATCCGGTGCGTCAAAACCTTTGGCCCGCAGCCTGTCGCGCAGGACAAGCCACTGCGCATCCACTTCGGCGCGGCGTTCCGGCCAATCATACATCGGCAAAGCTGCAATAGGGATCATGCGGAAATGTTACTCTGTCGGAGGCTCGGCGGGAATAGGCACGCTGGTGCCGCCCTGCAGGGAAATGCCGTGGCGGCGCGGATGGAAAGCCCGGGCCGTTGCCGGTTCGCGGCGCAGCACCGGGTGCGCAACCTCCTCCTTGCTGCGGAAGGCATAGGCGCGCAGGATCTCGAAATAGTTGCGGAAGACGTAGCCGCCATTCATGGCTTTCCACTCTTCACGCTGCTCGCTGTAGAGCTTCGGCAGCTTATACCACGGAACGGTCGGCCGCTTGTGATGGACGAAATGCAGGTTGTTGTTGAGGAACAGCAGCGCCAGCGGCGATTTCTCGACAATGATCGTGCGGCCATCCGGACGCTCGGACCATTGATGCTCGCAATAGGTGCGGATGGCGATGATCGACAACCCCGCATAGGCCGATGTCACGGCATAGAGCCAGAGCGGAATGCCGAACGCCAGCAACAGCGCAACCAGAACGGCCAGCCCGGCGGCGTGCGACAACCATGCATTGCGGACCTTGCGGTCGCCGCCCGAAATCAGCCTGGCCTCGCTGATAAGAAAGCCGATCACCATGAGGACCGGCCCGATGACAACCCGGCCAATGAGCGTATTGTTCCAGCGCAGCAGGGTTTTCAGAGCACCCGGCAGTTTATCCCAGTCGCCCAGCGCCCGGTAATAGCTCTCCGGATCGTCATAGGGATCGGTCAGCCGTTCATCCGCATGGTGCTTCAGGTGCAGATGCTTGTAGCGGCGATAGGGATAGAACAGGCCGAGCGGCAGGGAGACGAGAAGCTCGTTCAGCCAACCGCTGCGTGTGGGATGTCCGTGCAGGGCTTCGTGCTGCAGCGAGGAGTGAAACGCCACCGCCACCGCCATCAGCGCCAGGGCCGCGAACGGCATGGCGGGATAGAGGTATGCTCCGGCTACGAACCACAGTCCGTAGCAGACGAGCATCAAGCCAATGGTTGGCCATTCGATGCCGGGGTGTTTGCGTTCCCGGACGGTTTTGTCAGTTGGTTCTGCTGTATGTGCTTCTGATTCCATGATTTTCATGGTCTCACTGTCCAAAACTGTCAGCAATGATATTATTGTGAGAAACCGTTGATTTTGCGCACCAAATCTTGCATTTGTTGTACTCAGTAAACAAAGAGGCCGAAAAATGGACAAACGCGATCTGTCGCGCCTGTTTCAGGAGCGGATCAGGAGCCTGCTCAACCGCAGCGGCGACAACCAGTCGTCCTTCGCAGCGGCGGTCGGCATCGACCGCTCCGCCCTCTCCCAGCTCCTGTCCGGCCAGTCCACCCGCCTGCCGCGCGTGGAAACGCTGCTCAACATTGCCGAACGTTATGCCGTTTCGCTGGACTGGCTGCTGGGCCTCAGCCAGGACGAGGGCATCATCGGCGAACTGCGCGCCAGCATGGAGATCGAAGAGGGTGTCGACGGCTTTGAGCGGACACTGCTGGTGCGCTGGCATGCGGAGGCCTCGGGCAGCAAGATCCGCTACGTCCCGGCCCGCATTCCCGATCTTCTGCGCACCCAGGCGGTGATCGCCTACGAGACATCGCTGGTGCACCGCGACCCCGTCACCCAGATCGCCGAAACCGCGTTCCGGCTGGACTACAACCGCCAGCCCGGCACGGACATGGAAGTGTGCATGCCCTACCAGACCCTGCGCGATTTCGCCAAGGGCGGCGGCATCTGGGGCGACCTGTCCCGCGATATCCGGGAAGAACAGCTGCAACGGATGAGCGTGCTGATCGACGAGCTCTACCCGTCCTTCCGGCTCTATCTGTTCGACGGGCGCGAGCGCTTCTCGGTGCCCTATACGGTCTTCGGCCCCTACCGCGCCGCGATCTTCGTCGGCGAGATGTATCTTGTCCTCAACACCACGGAAGCGGTCCTGACCATGCAGCGGCATTTCGACGGGCTGATCCGTGTGGCAAAGATCAACGCGCACGAGGTCGCCGCCTATATTTCCACGCTCAAGGCCGAATGATGCGGCAGCACTTGTCGCAAATGAAGATTGACCACATATAAAGACTTCCTTATATCGTTATCTAAATAGCACCATAGGAACGCGCCATGACCACAGCCAATCCGCTTGCCGAACTTCTTGCTGAAAAAGGTGTCCTTTTGGCTGATGGCGCGACGGGCACGAACCTGTTCGCATCGGGTCTTGAGGCTGGTGAAGCCCCGGAACTGTGGAATGAAGCCCAGCCGGAAAAGATTCTTGCCCTGCATCAGGGCTTTGTCGATGCCGGCGCTGACATCATCCTCACCAATTCCTTCGGCGGCACGCGGCATCGCCTGAAACTGCATCACGCGCAGGATCGTGTGTTCGAGCTGAACAAAAAGGCCGCTGAACTCGCGCGCGCCATCGCCGACAAGGCCGGGCGCAAGGTGATCGTCGCCGGATCGGTCGGGCCGACGGGCGAACTGCTGGTGCCGCTTGGCGCACTGACCGAAGAGGACGCCGTTGCCGCCTTCACCGAACAGCTGGAAGGCCTGAAGGCCGGCGGCGTCGATGTGGCCTGGATCGAAACCATGTCCGCGCCCGGTGAAATCCGTGCCGCTGCCGAAGCGGCCGTCAAGGTCGGCCTGCCCTATGTCTATACCGGCTCGTTCGATACGGCGGGGAAGACCATGATGGGCCTGCCGCCGAAGGATATTCACGCCGTCGTCGATGGACTTGCCGCGCGCCCTGTCGCCGTCGGCGCCAATTGCGGTGTCGGCGCCTCGGATATTCTTGCGTCGCTACTCGACATGTCGGAGGCCGATCCGCAGGCCACCATCGTCATCAAGGGCAATTGCGGCATTCCGGAATTCCGCGGCGCGGAGATTTTCTATTCCGGCACGCCGGAGCTCATGGCCAATTATGCCCATATGGCAATTGACGGCGGCGCAAAAATCATCGGCGGCTGCTGCGGCACCTCGTTCGTGCATCTGGCCGCCATGCGCAAGGCGCTCGACAACCATGTCAGCGGCATCAGGCCGACGGTAGAGACCATCATCGAAACCATCGGGCCGATGCGCAACAAGCTGTCCGCCCATGCCGATGACCTGCCCAAGCGCGAGCGCCGCGGCCGCCGGGGCTGAAATCGCGCCATTTGAGGCAATGTCGTGGTGCGTGGTTCGACAAGCTCACCATGAGGGGAGTGGTTTGGTCGCAATGCCAATCGCAAGCGTTGCACAATATGGCTCCCTGCAATCCTCACCTCCCCTCATGGTGAGCTTGTCGAACCACGCACGGTGATCCTGCAATCCTTCGAGACAAAAATGGCCGGGAAATCCCGGCCATTTGCTTTTCAACAATGCAACAAACCTATTTCTTAGCTTCCAGCGCATCGGCCAGCCGCACCAGCGACAGGAACTCGCTGCGATAGCCGAAGGCGTCATCGCCGCGCGATCCCGCGCCGAGCCTGGCGATATCGGCATAGCTGTAGCTCGCCAGGCTGTCCGTCCCGCGCAGCTTCTGACCGAAGGCGGCAACAGCCGTGGAGAACCGCACATCGTCCGATGCGGCTGCCGAAACCTCATTGGCCTTGGTCACGGGCGTCGTGATCAGCTTGCTGACGTCCCCGTTCGGCAGCTTGTAGCGGATCTTGAAGAAGGCATATTCGTCCGATCCCGCTTTCGCATCGGCAGCCGCTGCATTCGGCTTGGCGTAGCGCAGGTCGTCGGTCAGCACTGCCGGACTGTTCTTCGGCGTGATCTCGTAGATGGCCGTCACCGTATGCCCCGAGCCGATTTCACCGGCATCGATGCGGTCATTGTTGAAATCCTCGCGCTTGAGAGCACGGGTTTCATAGCCGATCAGCCGGTATTCCGCGACGGTCGCCGGATTGAACTCGACCTGGATTTTCACATCCTTGGCAATCGGAAACAGCGTCGAGGTTGCTTCCTGCACCAGCGTCTTCTCCGCTTCGGCCAGCGTATCGATATAGGCGGCAGTACCGTTGCCGTTCTGCGCCAGGACCTGCATCATCCGGTCGTTGTAATTGCCCTCGCCGAACCCGAAGACCGACAGGAACACGCCGGATTTGCGCTCGTCCTCGATCAGTGTCTTCAGTTCATCGTCGCTGGACTGGCCGACGTTGAAATCGCCATCGGTGGCCAGCATCACGCGGTTGACGCTGTCCTTGACGAAATTGGCCTTGGCGAGGCGATAAGCCTCCTTGATACCCGCTTCGCCCGCCGTCGATCCGCCCGCCTCCAGCCGGTTCAATGCATCAAAGATTTTTGCCTTGTCCTTTACCTCCGTCGGTTCCAGCACGGTCCCGGCATTGCCCGCATAGGTGACGATGGACACCTTGTCCTTGGGATCGAGCTTGCCCACCAGCATGTGGAAGGCGGATTTCAGCAGCGGCAGCTTGTCCGGCTCATCCATCGATCCCGAGACATCGATCAGGAACACCAGGTTGGCGCGCGGCTTTTCCGCCGGGACGACATCATAGCCCTTGATGCCGATATGCATCAGCTTGGTGTTCTGGTTCCACGGCGTCGGCGTCACGGTGATCGTGGTGTTGAACGGCGTCTCGCGGCTCTGCGGCCCTTTCCAGTCATAGGGGAAATAATTGATCATCTCCTCGACGCGCACGCTGTCGGGATCGGGCAAGGCGCCGTCCTTCAGCGCGCGGCGCACCATGGCGTAGGATGCCGTGTCCACGTCGATCGAAAATGTCGATACCGGATCATCGGCCACGCGCTTGACCGGATTGGCGTCGAACCGCTGGACCCGGTCGCCCGAGGGTTGTAGCGGGGCAATGCTGTCCTGCGCCATTTCCACGGCGGGCGCGGGCATGGGCACCATCGCCACCGGCTTTTCGGCGGCCGGACTTGCCTGCCCCACGGTTTTCGAACTGCTGAGTGCCTCGATCTGCCTGGCAAGCGGCGCCTGCTTGACGGCTGGCTGGCTTCGCGCCGCCGGCTCGACCATTGGCAGGGGTTGCGGCTGCACGGGTTTCGGCTCGTCGACCTGCGGCGGCTGCGCCTCTATCGTGACGGGAGCCTGCTGATCCCCCGCCAGCATGCGCGGGTCGTGCATCATGGTCCAGGAGACATAACCCGCGACCGGCAGGATCAGCAGGCCGCCGAGGGCCGATGTCGTCAGCAGCAATTTCTTTTCCATCGTTTCACTCCACAATTGGGTTGCGATGGAACTGAGACGCCGGACGAATCCGCTTCCTTGGGTCTGCACTGCGGTTTTCTTTGCATCGGCATTGTCGAACGCCTGCATGGCCGCCTGCAGGGCGGCGCGCCTGGCCGCATCGGATGGCGTTGGCGGCGTCATGCGGCCGAGCTGGTTCAGGTCCTGATCGTCGGTCATGTCAAAAGCCCTCCGGCGCGCGCAGGATGCGCTTCAGCCGTTTCTTGGCATCGTGGATGTGCCACGAAACCGTGGCTTCGGCGCAATCGAGCACTTCGGCTGCGTGCGCATGATTCAAGCCCTCCCCATAGACCAGCAGGACGGCATCCGCGGTCTTGTCAGGCAATGTCTTGACCGCCGCCCACAGGGCGGTGACGTCATCATCCCCGGCATCGGGAGGCGGAGCGTCACTCAGCAATTCGCGGTGATAGGCCTCGGCCTTGCGCTTCTCGCGCGCATGGCGGCGCAGGTGATCACGCGCGGCATTCAGCGTCATCCGGTAGAGCCAGGTGCGCAAGTGCCCCTCGCCGCGCCATTGCCGGATGGCGCTGCCGAGCTTGATGCAGACATCCTGCGCAATATCCTCCGCATCGTTGCGGTTGCCCGACCAGCGCCAGGCGATGCGGTGGATGAAATCGTAGTTCTGCTCGATCAGGAGCCCGAATGCGCTGCGGTTCCCTGCCCGCGCCTGCGCCACAAGGGTTGAACTATCCGCCGTGTCATCCGTCAAACCGGAAATATCCAAAATGCCTGTCACCCTGTTCATCGCAGCTTTGACGATGCGACGGCGTCAATCCTTGGGTGAAAAAATGCAATCAATCAAAATATTTTTTGGCTGACGTTAGGCCGCTGCAAATGCCGCCATGTGAAAGCGCTGCTGGTCCGCCGTATAGGCGTGTGCACGGCCCACGGGACAGGCCAGCCGGGCAAGACACCCGCCGTCCATGCAAAGCGCGCCTTCCGGGACTGCCAGATGACTGCGGCAGCGGTCCACGGCGAAGCGCGCACCGTCGAAAGCATCGACCGGACAGGCATGCAGGCAGGGCTTTTCGATGCAGGTATCGCAGGGATGGTTGTTCAACGGGACAGCGGGAAAACCGATTGCCCTGTCAAATAGCAGCGCCCCGCGAAACGCTTGCCAGAGCCCATATCCGGGATGGATCAGCAGCCCCAGCGGCGAAGCAGACAGACCTTCCGCCCGCTTCGCCCATTGCTGGAAGGGCAGATAAGGCCTGTCCGACGGAAACACCGCCTGCCCGTCCAGTTCGACCGCAACATGCGTCAGCACCGCCTTGGACCATGCATCCAGCGGAGCGGGCTGATCGCCGTGCGACTGCCGCCACCGTGTAAAATGCGGCCAGATCGATGAGCCGAAATGGCCGATGAGCACCACACTGCGCGCTGCAGCGCCGTGGTGCAGGCCGGGCGCTGCCTCATCGGGTCCAAACACGAAACCGCCGCGCGGAACGAGACCATGCGGTTCCAGCGCGGCGGTGATCTGGTCAAGGAACGGATCGGCAAAGATCATCCGGGGCCCGGACCTTTGACAGCAGAGGCCCAGACTTCCTGATGGATCAGATTGGCCACTTTAGCCCGGCCGTCCTCGGGCTTCTTTCAGGTGAATGCGTCGGGCATCGACGCCTTCTTCTTGGCGATGAATTCCTTCAGCGATTCGTCGATGGCCGGATCGAGATACGGCGCCTCGTAGCTTTCAAGCCAGCGCCGTGCCAGCTCGTTGCCGCGCTGGTCGGCACGTTTTTCGCCTTCGGCCAGCCACTGCTCGTAGGAATTGTTGTCGGCAATGTTCGAGCGGTAGAACGCCGTCTGGAAATTCGCCTGCGTGTGGTCGCAGCCGAGATAATGGCTGCCCGGGCCCACCTGGCGGATCGCGTCCATGGCCTGGCCGTTCTCCGAGAGGTCGACGCCTTCGGCGAATTTCTGCGCCATGCCGAGCTGATCGATGTCCATCATGAACTTTTCATAGGAGGACACGAGACCGCCTTCGAGCCAGCCGGCCGAATGCAGCACGAAATTCGTCCCGGCCAGCAGTGTCGAGTTCAGCGTATTGGCGCTTTCATAGGCCGCCTGCGCATCGGAAACCTTCGAGGCGCAAAGCGAACCGCCGGTGCGGAACGGCAGTCCGAGACGCCGTGCCAGCTGTGCCGCGCCGTAGGAGACGAGCGAGGGTTCCGGCGTGCCGAATGTCGGCGCGCCCGACTGCATCGAGATCGACGAGGCAAAGGTGCCGAAAATTACCGGAGCGCCGGGACGGATGAGCTGGGTGAAGGACGCACCGGCCAGCACCTCCGCCAGAACCTGCGTCAGCGTGCCGGCGACGGTCACCGGGCTCATCGCACCGGCGAGAATGAACGGCGTGACGATGCAGGCCTGGTTGTTGCGGGCATAGACCTTCAGCGCACCGACCATCGTCTCGTCGAAGACCATCGGCGAGTTCGCATTGATCAGGCTGGTCAGGACCGTGTTCTGGTCGAGATAGTCCTCGCCGAACACCAGCTTGCACATGGCAATCGTGTCTTCCGCGCGCTCGGGCGCGGTGACCGAACCCATGAACGGCTTGTCGGAATATTTGATGTGCGCATAGATCATGTCGAGATGGCGCTTGTTGACGGGCACATCCACCGGCTCGCACACGGTTCCGCCGGAATGGTGGATCGACGGCGCCATATAGGCGAGCTTCACGAAATTGTTGAAGTCCTCGATGGTCGCGTAGCGGCGGTTGCCGTCGAGATCGCGCACGAAGGGCGGACCGTAGACCGGTGCGAACACCGTGGCCTTGCCGCCGATCTGTACGGACCGTTCGGGATTGCGCGCATACTGCGTGTAGACCGAAGGCGCGGTTTTCAAAAGCGACCGGGGAAGCCCCTTGGGGAAATGCACCCGCTCGCCTTTGACATCGGCACCGGCTTCGCGCCAGAGCTGCAGGGCTTCCGCATCGTCGCGGAACTCGATGCCGACTTCTTCAAGCACGGTATCGGCATTGGCTTCGATCAGCGCCAGCCCTTCCTCATCCAGCACTTCATATTCGCGAATCTTGCGCGTGATAAAGGTGAGCGACTTGCCCGGGCCGCCGCCGGAACGGGCGGCACGGCGTGCAGCAGCGCCTGCACCGGCACCGCGCCCGCGGCGTCCGCCGCTTTCTGCAGTGTCCACGGGTGCGTCGGCTGGCGTTTCCTGATTCATTTTCTCTCTCCAGGCGCTTGATGCGCGGATTGGTTCTTCGGTCATGACCTCAACACCCAAATCCTACCCGCGACACATATCGGGGCGTTCCCGTGTGCGTCAAACAATGGCGCATGGAAGACAAACAGACAGTCGTTTTCGTCATTTACGAGGTCGCATTTAAGCAATGCGTTTTCAGCAACTTGCCCGATATGTTAAGGGAATGCCAGTACCGGTACAAAGCTGTGCATAACGCTTGAGAGGAAGAACACCCATGGCCGACGATGAAATCATTCTTTCGGAGCTTTCGGACGACGAACTCGTCGAACAAATGCACGACGATCTGTACGACGGATTGAAGGAAGAAATCGAGGAAGGCACCAATATCCTGCTCGAGCGCGGCTGGGTCCCCTACAGGGTTTTGACCGAAGCGCTCGTCGAAGGCATGCGCATCGTCGGCGAGGATTTCCGCGACGGCATCCTCTTCGTGCCGGAAGTCCTGTTGTCGGCCAATGCGATGAAAGCCGGCATGTTCATCCTGCGCCCTCTCCTTGCCGCCACCGGCGCGCCGAAACAGGGCAAGCTCGTCATCGGCACCGTCAAAGGCGACATCCACGACATCGGCAAGAATCTCGTCGGCATGATGATGGAAGGCGCGGGCTTCGACGTCATTGACCTTGGCATCAACAACCCGGTCGAGAACTATCTCGCCGCCATCGAAGAGCACAAGCCAGACATTCTCGGCATGTCCGCCCTGCTGACGACGACGATGCCCTACATGAAGGTCGTCATCGACACGATGAAGGAAAAGGGCATTCGCGACGATTACGTCGTGCTGGTCGGCGGTGCTCCGCTCAACGAGGAATTCGGCAAGGCCGTCGGTGCCGACGCCTATTGCCGCGATGCGGCCGTCGCGGTGGAAACCGCCAAGGACTACATGAAGCGCAAGCACAATCAGATGTCCGGCGCCTGAACCGGAACAAAACGGCCGCATCCAAATGCGGCCGTTTTTCAAACATAATATGGGTTTGCTGAAATCGGCCTTCTCAGACCTGGGGATCAGTTGGCAGCTTTTACAACCCTGTGACCAGCGGACTGGGTCGCATTCACGGTATTGGCTGTATCTGCACCCATGCCGCGGATGGTGTTGGCGCAGCCGGCAAGAGCGACGACAGCAAGAACAGCGGCAATTGGTACAACGCGTGATAGTTTCATGGACAGGGTCTCCCGTTCTGATAGAATTTAATCAACGTTCGCATAACGCGATGGAGCGAAATCAGTTCCATGAATATAAGCCGGAACTCGAATAATACGCCGGAAAAGGTCCGGGTGATCGCCTGTGGCATGATTGCCCGCGAAATACTGGCCATCCGCGAGCAATTCGGCCTCGATCATATCGAACTGAAGTGCCTGCCCGCCGTTTATCACCATTACCCCCAGAAAATCGCCCCATCGGTTGACCGGGCCATTGTACGGGCCAAGGCTGAAGGCATCAAGCGCATCTTCGTCGGCTATGCCGATTGCGGCACCGGCGGCCTGCTCGATCAGGTCTGCGCGAAGCATGGCGTGGAGCGAATCGAAGGGCCGCATTGCTTCTCGTTCTATGTCGGCAACGACGCCTTTGCCTCCCGATGGGAGGACGACATGACGTCGTTTTTCATGACCGACTTCCTCGCCCGGCATTTCCAGGCCTTCATGGTCAAGCCGCTTGGCCTCGACCGGCATCCGGAACTGCGCGACATGTATTTCGGCAATTACACCAAGATGATCTACCTCGCCCAGACCGACGACCCCAAACTCGATGCCAATGCGGAACGGGCGGCGGAATTTCTCGGCCTCGCCTATGAGCGGCGCTTTACCGCCTTTGGCGATCTGGTCCCCGCCCTGACACGGGCGGCGGCACCCGCCGCGCCTTGACGCTTTCCTTTCTGTCCCCAAATCGGCATGTTGCCTCCAACGGAATCGAATACAAAGGACAGTTCCATGGTGTCTCGAAGCCTTTTTGCCGTCATGATCGGCCTGAGCATGCTGACTGCCGCCCATGCGGATGGCGCAATCACCAGGATAATCACCGCGTCTGACAGCAAGCGTCTCGAACAGTACGAGCAGACAAAGGCCAGGGCCCTGACGCAGGCCAGGGTGAGCGGGACTGCGGCGGATGTGCGCCTAGTCGATGACCTCTTGAAGCGGCCCGGCCTGCCGTTCAGCCAGGATTTCGACATGACCGGCAACTGGCAGTGCCGGACGATCAAGCTTGGCGGCACGGCCCCGGCGCTCGTCGTCTATGGCTGGTTCAAGTGCAAGGTCACCGATGACGGTTCGGGCTGGGCGCTGGAAAAGGTGACGGGCTCGCAGCGCACCAAGGGCCGGTTCTACACCGAAAGCGACACGCGCCTGACCTATCTCGGCACCGGCTATGTCGCGGATCAGAAACCGGTGAAATACGGCGCAGGTCCGAAAACCGACGAAGCCGGTTATGCCTACCGCACCGGCAAGAACGCCTTCCGCATCGAATTCCCGGCGCCCTACTACGAATCCGTGCTCAACATCATGGAATTCAAGCGCTGAAGACGACGCGTGATTGCAATGTCACCCCGGCCATCCATGGGGGACCGGGGTTGAAGACAGATATCCCGCTAAAATCCCTGTCGCAAAAGCAACAATGGTGCACGTCGCATTTGAGGGCGCGCACGTCGTGAGATAGCAAGCTTAACCCCTGATTTTCCGGCAAAACGGTCCTCGTTGGAGGATAAAGTGCATGGCCGATCTCATTGTCGTTTATTGGCGGGACATTCCTGCTCAGGTGACCGTCAAAAAGGGACGCCAGGCCGCAAAACGTGAACTTCCTCTTCGATTTACTGAGGCCATCGACATGTGTGCGATGCGCATAGGCGCCAAGGATTCGGACGCCTATCTGGCAGAATGGCGCCGGGGAACACCGGTGCCGGTGAGTGATGATCTGGACGCGGAGGCTGATGCAGCCCTCGCCCGTATCGACAGCGAATATCATCGGGAGCGCCTTGTAGCGCTGGTAAAGGCAGGCGGACATGACAATTCATGAATTGAAAGCAAAGCCAATGACAAAGATCGCAGCATCCATCGAAGTGGCCGCGCGCCAGGCGATTGACTCACAGGACCTGCCGGGTCTGTTTCCGGAAGGGACGCGTGTTTACATCACCGACATGGGCACCGATGGCGTGGACACGCTCACCGCTGCCGCCAAGCGCATTCATGATCTCGGCTACAAGCCCGTGCCGCATTTCGCCTCCCGCCGCCTTGGAACACGGGCAGCCCTCGAAACCCGCATCCGCCGCGCCGCTGAAGAAGCCGGCGTGACCGACGTGCTGGTCATCGGCGGCGGCCTCGAACGGCAGGTCGGCGAGTTCTCCTCCACCATGGAAGTGCTGGAAACCGGCTTTTTCGACAAATACGGCATCACCGAGATGGGTGTTGCCGGCCATCCCGAAGGCAGCCCGGAGTTTTCCGAGGCCGTGGCGCTGGAAGCCCTGCGCCTGAAGAAGAATTTCGGCGAGCGCACCGGCGCCCGTCTGCGCGTCGTCACGCAGTTCGGTTTCGACGCCGAGCGTTTCATGCGCTATGCCGAATCCCTGCGCGAACATGGCGTTGATCTGCCGGTGCATCTGGGCGTTGCCGGTCCCGCCAAGATCACCACGCTGATCAAATATGCCGCCATGTGCGGCGTCGGCAACTCGATCAGCTTCCTGAAGAAGAACGCCCTGTCGCTGACAGCGCTCGCCACCAGCCATTCGCCGGAAGGCGTGGTCGGCCCGATCGAGCAGCATGTCATCAACAGCCCGGCCTCCGCCATCAAGCAGATCCACATTTTCCCGTTCGGCGGCCTGAAGAAGTCCTCCGAATGGCTGGTCGATCGCGGCTCCTGGAACGTCGCAACCGGCCACTACGCATCCGCAGCAGCGAATTAAGGATTGCCTGAATGACCCGCACCATCGTTGCCTCGGCGACCAGAGAAATCATCATCGGATTTGATCAGCCTTTCTGCGTGATCGGCGAGCGCATCAATCCGACCGGCCGCAAGAAACTCGCGGCCGAGATGATCGAAGGCAATTTCGACACGGTCATCAAGGACGCGCTGGAGCAGGTTGCTGCCGGCGCAACGATGCTCGACGTCAATGCGGGCGTCACCGCCGTCGATCCCAATGCGACGGAACCGGGCCTTCTCGTCAAGACCCTGGAAATCGTGCAGAACCTCGTCGACGTTCCCCTGTCCATCGACAGTTCCGTCACCGCCGCCATTGAAGCTGCACTGAAGGTTGCCAAGGGCCGCCCGCTGGTCAATTCCGTCACCGGTGAAGAGGAAAAGCTTGAAGCCATCCTGCCGCTGATCAAGAAATACAACGTTCCCGTCGTCGCCATCTCGAACGACGAGACCGGCATTTCCATGGACCCGGACGTACGTTTCGCCGTTGCCAAGAAGATCGTGCAGCGCGCCGCCGATTTCGGCATTCCGGCGCATGACATCGTTGTCGATCCACTGGTCATGCCCATCGGCGCTCTCGGCGATGCGGGCCGTCAGGTTTTCGCATTGCTGCGCCGCCTGCGCGAGGAACTGAAGGTCAACACCACCTGCGGCCTTTCCAACATCTCCTTCGGCCTGCCGCATCGCCACGGCATCAATGCCGGGTTCATTCCCATGGTGATCGGCGCCGGCATGACATCGGCGATCATGAATCCCTGCCGTCCGCAGGAAATGGAAGCGGTGCACGCCGCCAACGTCCTCAACGGCACCGACGCCAACTGCACCTACTGGATCAAGAAATATCGCGACCACCAGCCGGCCGCGGCCGGGGCATCGCCTGCTGTTTCGGTGCCAGCCGATGCCAATGGCGGCGCGCGGCGGCGTGGTGGCCGTGAAGCGCGGCGCGGCGCCGCAGGCTGACTGTTTGCACCGGGCCAACCGCTCGGCATAGAAAGGCGGCGGGCGTGAATGCCCCTCGCCTTGAAGTCTTGGAGCATTGATCGTGGACGCACCCGTGAAAGACAGTGAAGCATCGGCAAAGGACGCACTTGTCCTGTTCATGCCGTCGGGCAAGCGCGGGCATTTTCCCGTCGGCACGACCGTGCTGGAAGCGGCGCGGACCCTGGGTGTCTATGTGGAAAGCGTGTGCGGCGGGCGCGGCATCTGCGGCCGCTGCCAGATCGACGTGCAGGAAGGCCGCTTCGCCAAGCACGGCATCACCTCCTCCAACGACCACATCTCCGAATTCGGCCCGAAGGAAAAGCGCTATGCCGAAAAGCGCGACCTGAAGGACGGACGCCGCCTTTCCTGCTCGGCGACCATTCTGGGCGATCTCGTCGTCGACGTGCCGCAGGACGTGCAGGTCAATGCGCAGGTCGTGCGCAAGGATGCCGATACGCGCATCATCGAGCGCAATCCCGCCGTGCACATGTGCTATGTCGAGGTGGAAGAGCCCGACATGCACAAGCCGCTCGGCGATCTCGATCGCCTGAAGGCGGCGCTGGAAAAGGAATGGGGTATCCGCAATCTCGACGTGGACGCCTATCTCCTGCCGCAGATCCAAAAGATCCTGCGCAAGGGCGAATGGTCGGTTACCGCCGCCATCCACCACGACGAGGAAACATCGCGGCCGGTGATGATCGGCCTGTGGCCGGGCCTGAAGAACGAAGCCTATGGCATCGCCTGCGATATCGGTTCCACCACCATCGCCATGCACCTGTCGTCCCTGTTGTCGGTGCGCACCATTGCCTCGGCCGGAACGTCCAACCCGCAGATCCGCTTCGGCGAAGACCTGATGAGCCGCGTCTCCTACGTCATGATGAACCCGGACGGCCGCGAAGGCATGACCAATGCGGTGCGCGAAGCCATCAATGAACTGATCGGCAGGGTCTGCGCCGAGGGCAATGTGGCGCGCGAAGACATTCTCGACGCGGTCTTTGTCGGCAATCCGATCATGCACCACCTCTTCCTCGGCATTGACCCCACCGAACTGGGCGGCGCACCCTTTGCGCTTGCCGTGTCCGGCGCGGTGCATCTGAAAGCCAGTGAAATCGGCCTTGCCATGAATCCCGGCTCGCGGGTCTACATGCTGCCGTGCATCGCCGGCCATGTCGGCGCCGACGCCGCTGCAGCGACGCTCGCGGAAGGCCCGCACCGGCAGGACGAGATGATGCTGCTCGTCGATGTCGGCACCAATGCCGAAATCGTGCTCGGCAACCGCCAGCGCACCGTTGCCGCCTCCTCCCCGACCGGCCCCGCCTTCGAAGGCGCCGAAATTTCCGGCGGCCAGCGCGCCGCGCCCGGTGCCATCGAACGCGTGCGCATCGATCCCCTGACGCTGGAGCCGCGCTTCCGCGTCATCGGCACGGAACAATGGTCCGATGAGGCAGGCTTTGCCGAAGCGGTACAGGCCAGCGGCATCACCGGCATCTGCGGCTCGGCCATCATCGAAGTCGTTGCGGAAATGTACCTTTCCGGCATCATTTCCGAAGATGGCGTGGTGGATGGCAGCCTTGCCGCCAAATCACCGCGCATCCGGCCAACGGGCCGTACCTTCTCCTATCTGCTGCATGAGGGGTCGCCGACCATCATCATCACGCAGAACGATGTGCGGGCGATCCAGCTGGCCAAGGCCGCGCTCTATGCCGGCGTCAAGCTGCTGATGGACAAGCAGGGCATCGACCATGTCGACCAGATCCGCTTTGCCGGGGCCTTCGGCTCCTTCATCGATCCGAAATACGCCATGGTGCTCGGGCTCATCCCAGATTGCGACCTCGACAAGGTGAAGGCCGTCGGCAATGCGGCGGGTACGGGCGCGCGTATGGCACTGCTCAACCGCGACTACCGCCGCGAGATTGAAGACACCGTTACCCGCATCGAAAAGATCGAGACGGCGCTGGAGCCAAAATTCCAGGAGCACTTCGTCTATGCCATGGCCATGCCCAACAAGATCGACCCCTTCCCCAAGCTGTCGCTGGCCGTCACCCTGCCGCCGCGCAAGAATGTCGGCGAGGATGGCCAGGCGGGCGATGCTACGCCGCGCCGCCGCTCACGCGAGGACAGGGCCGCCCGCCGGTCGCGTGAATAAATCCATTCACTTGAGTTTGCCGCGCGGGGAAATTCCGCTATCAACGTCCACCATGATTGATTCCGGACCTGTTTTCCCATGATTGCCTGCTTTGACATCGGTGGCTCGGCCATCAAGGGTGCAATGGCCTATGCGCCCGAAGACATACGGCCGCTGCCCAAAGTGCCGACGCCCCTGCATGATTTCGACGCCTTTGCCGGTGCCATCGAAAAAATCGCGGCGGATGGCGGCGCCGATCCGACATCGCTGATCTCGATTTCCATCGCCGGGGTGGTCGACGCCGACAGCGGCCGGATCACCTGCGCCAATATTCCCTGCATCCATAACCGTCCGCTGGTAAAGGACCTCAGCGAGAAACTGGGCCGCCCGGTGCTTGTCGCCAATGATGCCGACTGCTTTGCCCTGTCGGAAGCCGTTGTCGGCGCGGGACGCGGCCACCGCGTGGTGTTCGGCATCATTCTCGGCACCGGCGTCGGCGGCGGGCTGGTCATCAACGGCAAGATCCATGAAGGTGCCGGCGGTTTTGCCGGGGAATGGGGCCATGGCCCGATTTCCGCGACCTGGGCCGGCAATCCGCCCATCGCCATTCCGCGCTATGCCTGCGGCTGCGGCCAGGTGGGCTGTGTCGACGCGGTCGGCGCAGCGCGCGGCATGGAGCGGCTGCATGCCCATATCCACGGCGTCGACCTGCCGAGCACCGAAATCATCGCCGCCTGGAACAAGGGCGACGCGGCGGCCGAGCGCACCATCGACTGCTACATCGACATCGTCAGCGGCCCGCTGGCCATGACGCTCAACGTCGTCGGCGCATCGGTTGTACCCGTCGGCGGCGGCCTCGCCAATGCCGTTCCGCTGATCGAGCGGCTGGACCGGGCGGTGCGTGACCGCATCCTGTGGAAGACCGGCAAGCCGCTGGTCATTCCCGGCGAATTGAAAATCGAACCCGGCCTGATCGGTGCCGGCGTTCTCGGATTGATGGGCGAAACACGATGAGCGGCATTCTCCTGGAAGTCTGCGTCGATGATTCCAACGGCCTTGCCGCTGCCATAACGGGCGGCGCCGACCGGGTGGAACTGTGTTCGGCGCTGGAACTCGGCGGATTGACGCCAACACCGGGCCTGATCGGCCAGGCGATTGCCTCACCCATTCCGATCTATGCGATGATCCGCCCGCGCCCCGGCAATTTCGTTTTCGGTGAAGCCGATATCGATGCCATGCTGCGGGAAATCGACATGATCCGCAGTGCGGGCCTCGCCGGTGTCGTCTTGGGTGCGAACCACGCCAATGGCAGCCTCGACCATGCCACGCTGGAACGCCTCATGCGCAATTGCGACGGGCTGGGCGTGACGCTGCACCGGGCCTTCGATCTCGTGCCCGACCTCGGCGAAGCCGTTGAAACCGCTGTCGGACTGGGTTTCGAGCGCATTCTCACATCCGGCCGGATGCCGACCTCGGCGCAGGGGATCGGCGATCTGGAAACGACCTTCGCTTTCGCCGCCGGGCGGATCAAAATCATGCCCGGCTCCGGCGTGAATATCGGCAATGCGGACGCACTCCTGCAGCGCATTCCGTTCCGGGAAATCCATTCGTCCTGCGCGGTTCCGGCAGAACCGGTCAGCGCCGCCGCCCAGCGGCTCGGATTCGAAACCCTCACGCAAAAACGCACCAGCGTGGAGCTGGTCAGGGCGTTGAAAGCATTTTGCCTGACGCGTTGAGGTGTTGCATTAGCAAAGTGCGTGGTTCGACAGGCTCACCATGAGGGAAGTTGCATTTTGCAAAACACTGGATTCCCTCATGGTGAGCCTGTCGAACCACGCACCACAATCATGCAAACCACGCCCTAAAGCTTGCCCGTCCGCTCATAGCCTTCAAAATACACCCGGAGATGCTGGGCGACGGCTTTGACATGCGCGCCCGCATTCTTGGCCACCAGCATGCCGAGCTTCGATTCGCCGAGCGGCGGCAGGCCGTGTTCAGCGCCGAGTTCGACCATGTTGTCCTCCAGCAGGAATTTTGAAAACGGTGCCACGGCCAGATCGGCCACGATGGCGGCGCGCTGCCCCATCGTATGGGCGCTCATATAGGCAACGCGATAGTCCCTGCCCGCGCTTTCCAGCGCGCTGATGGCATTGGCGCGCCAGATGCAGCCTTCTTCCCACATGGACAGCGGCAAGGGATTGCGCTCATGCGCCGTGCCGCATTTCGCCCCGGCCCAGATGATATCCTCGGTCATCAGAACTTCGACCTCGTCGAGCTTGGCCAGCGTTTCATTGACATTGACCAGCGTCACATCGAGCCTCTGCTCGTCGAGCCGCTTGCGCAGGCTGTTGCTCTGGTCGATGACCACATCCACCGTCACATCCGGATGCGATTCGGCAAAGCGCTTGAGCACGAAGGGCAGCACCTTTTCGCCGATATCGTCGGGCGCACCGAGGCGGACAACGCCCGATACCGTCGGCGTAATGAACTTGGCAACGGTTTCGCGGTTGAGCGCCAGCATGCGGCGGGCATAACCCAGCAGAAGCTCGCCGCTCGGCGTCAGCTTGACCGACCGCGCGTCACGCTCGAGCAGCACGTGACCCAGCGTCTCCTCCAGTTTCTTGATCTGCATGGATACCGCCGAGGGCGTGCGGAACACCGCATTGGCGGCGCTGGAAAAGCTGCCGGTTTCGGCAATCATGGCAAAGGTGCGCAGGACATCGAGATCGAGGATGGGAATGGGGTGCTGCATCGGTGCGGACATTGCGGCGTCTCCTTGATCAATTTTTCTGAACTATAGTGTTCTCTAATTTCGTTTGATTGAACATCAACTTGGGAAGATAGTCAAGATCACAGAACGGGCAGGCCGCAGAAAACAGCCGCCTGAAGCAAAAGGAGCAACAAAATGAGTGCCTGCAATGACCATTACATCGAACATCGGGCCAGCTTGAGCGAACGTCTGTTCGCCGCCGTAAGCCGCACGGCCGGAACCGTGGCATCAATCGCCGAAGCCTCGCGCAACACCATTGTCCGGCAGCGGCGTCTGCGGGCGACGGAAGCCGCGCTGGACAGCCTGCCGGAAAATATCCGTTTCGATATTGGCTGGCCGGATCTGTATGAACGTCAGATCGCGCCGGGCAATGACATCAACCGTACGCACCAATAAATCATGAAAATACAAGTGTAAGGGAGCAGACCGGGCCACGTCTGCTCCCTTTCCCATGCGCCCTACCTGCGCTTTTGCGACACAGGCAGGCACCCTTCCCTTTAGAATAATTCTATGGTTCTATCAGAAAAAAAGCTTAAGAGACCACGCCTGTAATTTGAAGACTCTACTTCAGGTGCGACATGGCCTCGTAGTAAAAAACGGGAACCTAGAGACATCATGAACCAGACGGGCCTCAACAAGCGGTCTTTTGTTTTTTTCCTCGTGCCGAACTTTTCGATGATCGCTTTTGCGACGGCCATCGAACCGCTCCGCATTGCCAATCGCATGCTCGGCTACGAGGCCTATCGCTGGCGCCTCGCGTCGGTGGACGGCAAGCCCGTCACCGCATCCAACGGCGTCGAATGCGCCGCCAATTCCTCGCTTGAGGATGAACGCCGCTTCCTGACCGGCGAAGACCGCCCGTCCATGGTGTTCGTCTGCTCCGGCGTGCATGTGGAAAAATTCCAGAACAAGTCCGTCTATGCGTGGCTGCGCGAAGAGTTCAACCGCGGCGTGGCCGTCGGCGGCCTGTGCACCGGCGCGCATATCCTCGCCGCCGCCGGGCTGCTCTCGGGCAAGCGCTGTGCGATCCATTGGGAAAACCTGCCCGGTTTTGCCGAAGCGTTTCCGAAGGCCGATGTCTATGCCGACCTCTTCGAGGTCGACGGCAACATCTATACCTGCGCCGGCGGCACTGCAGCGCTGGACATGATGCTGAAGCTGATCGGCGACGATTTTGGCGACAACATCGTCAACCGCGTCTGCGAACAGGCGCTGACCGACCGTGTCCGCAGCCCGCATGACCGCCAGCGCCTTCCCTTGCGCGCCCGTCTCGGCGTGCAGAATTCCAAGGTCCTGACCATCATCGAACTGATGGAGGCCCGGCTTTCCGAACCGCTGTCGCTGATCGAGATTGCCGACCATGTCGGCCTGTCGCGCCGCCAGATCGAGCGCCTGTTCCGCCAGGAAATGGGCCGCTCCCCGGCGCGCTACTATCTGGAGATCCGGCTCGACCGTGCCCGCCACCTGCTGATCCAGTCGTCCATGCCCATCGTTGAAGTGGCGGTCGCCTGCGGGTTCGTCTCGGCCTCGCATTTTTCCAAATGCTACCGCGAGCTCTATGGCCGCTCGCCGCAGCAGGAACGGGCCGACCGCAAGCAGCTGATGGCCGCTTAGGAGCGGGATAGACTGCAACTCTGCGGTGCGTGGTTCGACAAGCTCACCATGAGGAAAATGGAGGATTGCAGTGAGCACTATTCTGCAAGGTTTGTGATTGATCTTGCACCAAACCACCTCCCTCATAGTGAGCTTGTCGAACCACGCACCACCCAAAAGAAATGGCGCCCGTTCAGGCGCCATTTTCATTTCTGCATGCAAGCGGAACTGCTTTATGCTCTCAGGCGCTCGTTCTCCGTATCGAACGGCGCTTCTGGAATGACCGTCGCCTTGTGCGTCTTGCCGAGAATCTTGATCTCCAGCTGCGTGCCCAGCGCCGAATAATCCGGCTTGACCATGGCGAGCGCCAGGCTCTTGCCCAGGCGCCAGCCATAACCGCCATGCGTCGCACGGCCGATGAGCTGGCCATTGGCGTAGATCGGCTCGCTGCCGCGCGCATCGACATCTGACACGCCGGGGACATGGACTTCGAGCGTCACGAAATTCCACTTCAGGCCATCCTCGCGGGCCTTCACAACGGCATCGCGGCCGATGAAATCACCCTTGTTGGGATGGACGAAACGGTCGAGGCCGCTTTCGAAGGCATTGTATTCGATCGACAGTTCGCGCGGGATCAGGCGATAGGATTTTTCCACCGCCATCGCCGTCATCGCACGAATGCCGAACGGCTTGATGCCGAATTCCGCACCGGCTTCGAGCAGCAGGTCATAGATGGTGTTCTGCTGTTCAATGGGGTGATGCAGTTCCCAGCCGAGCTCACCGACAAAGTTGACACGCAGCGCATGGGCCGTTGCCGTGCCGACGCTGATTTCCTTGCCCGACAGCCAGGGGAAGGCTTCGTTGGACAGGTCCGCACGGGTGATCTTCTGCAGAACGTCGCGGCTCTTGGGGCCTGCCAGCACCAGCACGCCATACATCTGCGTGATCGGGCGAAGGCTTACCGAGCCGTCCGTCGGCAACAGCTTGACGAGATAATCATGGTCATGGTTCTCGTAGGCACCGGCGGATACCAGATAGAACTTGCCGGGCGCCCATTCATAGACCGTGAATTCGGAGCGCACCCCGCCCTGCTTGGTCAGGAGGTGGCACAGCGCAATGCGGCCCTGCTTCTTGGGAATGCGGTTGGCCAGAATGGAATCGAGCCATTCGCGCGCGCCGGGACCCGTTACTTCCATCTTGGCGAAGGCCGACATGTCGAGCAGGCCGACATTGCTGGTGACGTTCTTGATCTCGTTGCCGACATGTTCAAAGTAGTTCGAACGATGGAAGGACCAGAGTTCCTTCACCTTGCCGTCCTTGTCCGGCTTCGGATGGTTGTGGTTGAGCAGCACATCCGGCTTGTCGAGTTTTGCAACCTCAAGGCCATAGCCCTGCGGCGCGAACCAGTTGGCACGCTCCCAGCCATAAACGGTGCCGAACACGGCGCCGAGTGCCTTCTGGCGGTCATAGGACGGCGAACGCTTGAGCGGACGGGCGGCGCCGCGCTCTTCATCCGGGTAGTGCACCGAGAACACCTCGGCATAGGCTTCCTCGTTCTTTTCCTTCAGGTAGCCTTCGGTCGCATAGGGGCCGAAGCGGCGCGGATCGACGCCCATCATGTCGATGGAGGGCTCGCCCTCGACAATCCATTCGGCCAGTTGCCATCCAGCGCCGCCAGCGGCGGTGACGCCGAAGGAATGGCCTTCATTGAGCCAGAAATTCTTCAGGCGCGGCGCCGGGCCGATGATGGGCGAGCCATCCGGCGTATAGGCGATGGCGCCGTTATAGACCTTCTTGATGCCGACTTCGCCAAAAGCGGGAACGCGGGCAATGGCAGTTTCGATATAGGGTTCGAGCCGGTCGAGGTCCTCCTGGAACAGCTCGTATTCGCTGGCATCGGACGGACCGTCGACATAGCAGATAGGCGCGCCCTTTTCATACGGTCCGAGCAGCAGACCGCCGTTTTCCTCACGCATGTACCAGGAGGAATCGCTTTCGCGCAGCACGCCCATCTCCGGCAGGCCCTTGGCCTTGCGCTCGAGGATGGCCGGATGCGGCTCGGTGACGATGTACTGGTGTTCAACCGGAATGACCGGCACGTCGAGGCCGACCATCTTGCCGGTCTTGCGGGCAAAATTGCCGGTTGCCGAGACGACGTGTTCGGCTGTGATGTCGCCCTTGTCGGTCTTGACGAGCCACTCGCCCGAGGGCAGTTGCTCGATACCGAGAACCGTGGTGTAGCGATAGATGGTTGCACCGCGATCGCGCGCGCCCTTGGCAAGCGCCTGCGTCAGGTCAGCCGGCTGGATATAGCCGTCTTCCGGATGCTGGATGGCGCCGAGAACGCCGTCCATTTCCGCCAGCGGCCAGATTTCCTTGACCTGTTCCGGCGTCAAAAGCTTGACCGGCACGCCGATCGTCTCGGCGACACCGGCATAATACATGTATTCGTCCCAGCGGTCCTTGGTGCGGGCGAGACGGATGTTGCTGCAATTGGTGAAGCCGACATTCATGCCGGTTTCCTCTTGCAGCTCCTGATAGAATTTCACGGAGTATTTGTGAATCTGACCGACGGAATAGCTCATGTTGAACAGCGGCAGCAGCCCGGCCGCATGCCATGTCGAACCGGAGGTCAGTTCCTTGCGCTCGATGAGCACGACATCGCTCCAGCCCTTCTTGGCCAGATGATAGAGTGTCGACACACCCACCACACCACCGCCGATCACAACTACACGCGCTTGGGTCTTCATTTCATTCTATCCTCTGATATCAATCGGTGGTCAGGCGGCACGCGCCATTTTCTGCACTATGCCGTTCGCACTGTCCATTGCTAAGGCCTGTTTGCGACATGGCCAAAACATGCCGCGACGCGCGGCAAACTGGCTGCGGTTTGTGCGAATTTCCGATCAGCGGAATGGAATGATGCGGGACATCGCGCATGGGAGCGACACCCTGAAAACGAACAGGCCCGAACTGTTTTGCACAGTCCGGGCCTTTATCTCAGCAATCGGCGGTGGCCGGGTTACTTGATCGAAACCTTGCCGCCCTTGATTTCGATGGTTTCCGCACCGGTCAGGGCTTCGCGGTCACCGTTGGGAAAGGTGACGAAACAGCCGCCGCTGCAAAATTCAACCGTGTCTCCGGCCGCAACCTGCAGCTGGGTCTTGCTCGACCCTTCGGTCACGACGATGGTCTGAGCGCTGGCATCGCTGTTCTTCAGGCTGGCAGCAAATGCAGGTCCGGCCAGAATAGTGCTCGTAAGAATGACAACTGCAAACTTGTTCATATCACCCCGGTGCTTCCACCGCCCCTGTTGCCTCGGGCTCAACCGGCCCTTTTCGACACCAGTTATAACGGGGTGAAACTGAACGGCAACTGAACGCCCCGTTATTTTTCCGTGATTTAGACGAAAGTACAGGGCCGGTCCGTCCCAAAACGCCTCAAGTCTTGGCCGTCTTCTTCACCGGTGCTTTCAGCTCCGCCTTCACCCGCTCCGTGATCATCTGCACGATGGCATCCGCGTCATCGAGGTGGATATTGACGTCGCGCTGCGGGAATGGAATTTCGATCCCCTCCTCGGCAAACCGGTCGACCAGCGCAAAGCGGATTTCATTCTGCACCGTACCGGAATTCGACAGGTCAGCCAGATGCACCCGCATCTCGAAATCCATTCTGGAATCGCCCAGCGCCTTGAACTGCACGAAAGGCTCCGGATTTTTCAGGACAAGCGGATGGCTGCGGGCAATGTCCATCAGGATGGCGTGCACGCGGCGCGGATCGACCTTGTAGGAAACGCCAATCGGAATTTCGACGCGCCCCAGCTTGTTGCGGTGGGTCCAGTTGCCGACATTGCCGTTGATGAAGGACGAGTTGGGAATGATGATCGACTGGCGCTGGAAGGTTTCCACCTCGGTCGCGCGCACGCTGATCTTCTTGACGATGCCGCCGACGCCGCTGGTTTCGATCCAGTCGCCGACCTTGAAGGGCCGCTCGGCCAGAAGGATCAGACCGGAGACGAAGTTGGAGACGATCGCCTGCATGCCGAAACCGATACCGAGCGACAGACCGCCGGCCACCAGCGCGAGGCTGGAGAGATTGATGCCCGCCGCCGAGATGCCGATGAGCCCGGCCATGCCGAGGCCGAGATAGCCGACCGCCGTGCGGATCGAGTTGCGCACGCCCGAATCCAGCTTGCCGCGCGCCATCACCCGCACATCCAGCCAGCCCTGGAACCAGCGGGTGAAGAAGTAGAACAGCGCGAACAACAGGATGCCGACGGCAATGGCCACCAGCGAGATCGTCACCGAACCGATCTGGAAACCGGTGGCTATGGTGAGGAACCAGACCGTCATCTCGCTCCACTGGAAACCCCAGAGCAGCAGGATCACCGGAATACCGAGGAGAAGCACGAAAATATTGATGATGATGCTGGCGATCAGGCCAAGCTGATCGAGTGTCGAGTCATCGATGCCGAAGCGCTTCTGCACCGTGCTGCCGAGCACCGTGCCGCCCAATGCATTCTCGTCGGCCACCGCGCGCGCCGTGAGGAAGCCCAGATACATCGTCACGAGTACGGCGCCATTGATGACGATCTGCTGCGAGACGAAACGGGCAAAACCGATATAGCCCAGCAGCGCGGCGATGATCGGAATGAGGCCGATGGCGTAAAGGAACAGCCGCAGCGGCCTTGGCCAGCGCCGGGCTTCTCCGGTCTCCTCGTTCTCCAGGGGGTTGAGAAATGCCATGGCGAGGATCAGCAGCCCAACCAGAACCGTTGCAAACAGGCTCTTGGCCACCGTGAGCGACAGGGGTGAGGATGCAATCTGGTTGACCGTGTTGGCGAGATAATCGAGCCCGGTGATCGTCGCCGTGGCCGTGACCAGAACCATGAGAATGCGGCCCGGACGCGGTGCAACGCGCACCAGACGCCAGTTGGGCGCGCCCGGGCAAATGACGGCCTGGGCCAGCGCATGCACGAAATAGACGATGCCGATCACCGAAAACAGCGTGTAGATCAGCGACGCGATATCCGGGCGCAGCACATTGAAATAGCCGAGGAAAAAGTAGGTCGTGGCCAGGAATACGCCGACGGTCACCGACCGCATCAGGGTCGACCAGAAGGCAACCGCCAGGCGGCTCAGATAAGAGGGTTCTTCAACCGCCGGATCGCGCAGATAGAGATGCCCCAGCAACCGCTGGCCGCCGATGAGAAGCACCAGGGCGGTTATCGCGGCAAAGAAGGCGGCAGCCAGCAGGGACTGCCATTTGAACGTGATGACGAAGCGCCACCAGGACGAAATGAGCTGGTTCATCGTGCCCATTTCCCGGCCATAGGCGTCGATGACTTCGCTGCCGAGGGAATAGTTGATGTCGACGCGCTGCGACAACGTATTGGCAAAAAGCTCGCGCCGGGCATCGCCGATCGCATCGATCATCTTGTTGACTTCGAGCAGCTGGTCTTCGGTTTCGCCGAGAACCGCGTTGATCTCCGCCTTTTCCGTCGTCAGGCGGGTGCGTTCATCCGTGACGATCTTCGCTTCGGCCGGCTGCCCCTGCGCGGGCGGTGCGCCCAGCTGTTCCAGGCGGGCATTGATCTCGGTGATGCGCGGCCGGAACGAAACGCCGATATCCAGCAGTTTCTTGGCGCTCGCTTCCAGATCGAGGCGCAGATTGGCAAGCGCCGCGTCGGCATCGGCCTTCTGCTTGAATTTCTGTTCATAGGCCGAGATCTGCTTCTTCAGCGCGTCGATGGCCGGGCGCTGTTCGGCGACGATGTTCGACTTGACGGCGGGCGCAGGCGCTGGCGCCACGGGTGCCGGCTCCGCTGCGGCGGGCGCAGGCTCCGGTGCCGGGGCTGGCGCGGGCGATGTGGCTGCCGGGGCTGGCGCCGGGGTCTGCGCCAAAGCCAGTTGCACCGGGGCCGCCAGAAACAGAACGGCGGCAATCGTCAGAAGAATCTGCCGAAGGAAAGATGAGATCACGGGTTCAGATCCATTTATGAACAGTTTGCTTCGTCGATTTGCCCGTTCATGTCGGCACAATCAAGGCACTTTCTGCTTTCATTCTCGCGGCTGGTCGGCTTGTTGACAGTGCTCGCCGCTATCGTGATGACCATTCCAGCAATGCGACAGTAGCATAATGTTGGGGTAATCATGCATCGTCACACCTGCGGCAGGCCGGAAACTTGCCAAAGTCACAATTTTGCTCGCCTTCGCCTCGCGCTCATCTTGACCAGTACAGATGCACACTGTTGACTGGCACAATCGGGAAACAAACGTCCAACCGCAACAGATTCGCTTTCGAGACCAGAAGACCATGATCATCAAATGCCCCTATTGCGGCCCGCGCGACGTCATCGAATTCACCTATCAGGGCGACGCGACACGCCAGCGCCCGGACCCGGCCTCATCCGATCAGGCCGCATGGAACGCCTATGTCTATGAGCGGGCCAATCCCATGGGCGCGCACCGTGAGTTCTGGCTGCACAGCGGCGGCTGCCGCCAGCATCTGATCGTCACGCGCGACATGGCGACCCATGTCATTTCGTCCGTGGGCTTTGCCCGGGATGCCGTTGCCGCCGGGAAAGGCGGTGATCGCCCATGACCGCGTCACGGCTCCCCAAGGGTGGACGGATCGACCGCGCCAGGACGGTGCGGTTCACCTTCGACGGCAAGGCCTATAGCGGCCATCCCGGCGACACGCTGGCCTCGGCCCTCCTCGCCAATGGCGTGACGCTGTTCGGCCGCTCGTTCAAATATCACCGGCCGCGCGGTGTCTTTGCGGCGGGCAGCGACGAGCCCAATGCGCTCGTCACCGTTCTCAACGGCGATGTGCGCGAACCCAATGTCCGCGCCACGGAACTGGAAATCCATGACGGCCTCGTCACCGAAAGCCAGAACCGCTTTCCCTCGCTCGAACACGATGTCATGGCCATCAACCAGCTGGCCGGGCCGATATTGTCGGCGGGCTTCTACTACAAGACCTTCATGGGCCCGGCCATCGGCCCGCTGCGCAGCACCAAGGTCTGGATGTTCTTCGAAAAATTCATCCGCCGCGCCGCCGGTCTCGGCAGGGCGGGCATTGCCGCCGATCCCGACCATTACGAGCGCATGAACGCCTTCTGCGACGTGCTGGTGGTGGGCACCGGCCCCGCCGGACTATTGGCTGCGGAAGCCGCAGCAGAAACCGGCGCGCAGGTGATCATCGCCGAGGAACGGCCGGTTGCCGGCGGCGCTTTGCTTGCATCGGCGGAACTGATCGACGGGCGCAACGCCGCCGTCTGGGCGCGGGAAAAGGCGGCAGCGCTCGCGGGCCGCGCCAATGTGCGTTTTCTCACCCGGACCTCCGTCTGGGGCTATTATGACGGCAATGTCCTGACCGCCATCGAGCATGTCTCTGATTTCAAGCCGAACCGCACCAAGGGGCAGCCGCGCCAGCGCCATTGGGTCATCCGCACCGGCAAGACCATTCTGGCAACGGGTGCGTTCGAGCGCCCGATCGTGTTTCCCGGCAATGACTGCCCCGGCGTCATGCTGGCCGATGCGGTCAGGCGCTATGCGGTCGAATATGGTGTGGCTGCGGGAACCAATGTGACGCTGTTCACCAACAATGACAGCGCCTATGAGGCAGCCCGCGCCATGGCGCAGGCGGGCGTCAATATCGTTGCCATCGTCGATGTGCGCGCGGATGTATCCGGCGCCTGCATCGAGATTGCCTCGGCGGCGGGGGCAGAACTGGTTCTCGGCCACGCCGTCACCGGCACCCATGCGGGCAAGACGCTCAGCTCCATCACCGTGCAGCATTTCAATGCGCAGACCGGCCATGTCTCCGGCGCGGCGCGGGAAATCAAGACCGATTGCCTCGGCGTATCCGGCGGCTGGTCCCCGGCGATCCACCTCGCCAGCCAGGCGGGCGGCAAGCCGGAGTGGGACGAGGATTTGCAGGCCTTCCTGCCGCCGGAAGCCAACCAGAACTGGGTAACGGCAGGATCGGCAGCCGGGTACATGGATACGGTCAGCGTGTTCTCCGATGGCGCGACCAAGGGCACCTCCTCCAAGACCAAGCCGAAGCTGCCTGCGGTCGATGCTCCGATGTTCGATGCATCGCCCGCCCCCGTGTTTGAAATCGAGCCAGCGGCCAAATCGCAGAAGGCATTCGTCGACTTCCAGCATGATGTCACCGCGGACGATATCCGCCTCGCCTACCGCGAAGGCTTCCATTCGGTCGAGCACCTGAAGCGCTACACCACGCTCGGCATGGCGACGGATCAGGGCAAGACATCGAATATCCCCGGCCTTGCCATCATGGCCGATGTGCGCGGCATCACCATTCCGGAGGCAGGCACCACCCGCTTCCGCCCGCCCTTCACCCCGGTGTCCTTCGGTGCTATCGCCGGTGAGCGCTATGGCGACCTGCGGCCACACCGGCTGACCCCGATGCATGACTGGCATCTCGCCAACAGCGCCAGGACCTACGAGGCAGGCCTGTGGCACCGCCCGATGATCTATGGCAGCCACGGCGAAACCGTCGAACAGGCCTATGTGCGTGAAGCGCGCGCGGTACGCCAGAGCGTCGGGATTGTCGATGTCTCGACGCTCGGGAAGATCGACATTCAGGGCCCCGACGCGGCTGCATTCCTCGACCGTGTCTACACCAACATGTTTTCCACCCTGCCGGTCGGCAAGGCGCGCTACGGCCTGATGCTGCGCGAGGACGGCATTGTCTACGATGACGGCACCACCTGGCGCCTCAGTGAAACACAGTTCCTGATGACGACCACAACGGCCAATGCCGGAAATGTCATGCAGCATCTGGAGTTCTATCTGGATTGCGTCTGGCCGGACCTGCGCGTGCACCTGACCTCGGTCACCGATGTCTGGGCCGGGACGGCCGTGTCGGGCCCGAAAGCCCGTGCCGTTCTGGAAGCCTGCGTCACGGGAACCGGCGTCGACAACACAACCCTGCCTTTCATGGGCATCGTGCACGGCTTTATCGGCGATGTGCCCGTCATGATCTGCCGCCTCTCCTTCTCGGGCGAGCTGGCCTATGAAGTCTATTGCGGCGCCGGTTTCGGCACACAGGTCTGGGAAGCGCTGCTCGAAGCCGGCAAGCCTTTTGACATCATGCCCTACGGGCTGGAAGCGCTGGGCACGCTGCGCATCGAGAAGGGCCACGTCACCGGCGCTGAAATCGATGGCCGCACCACCGCGCACGATCTGCATCTCGACTGGATGCTGTCGAAGAAGAAGCCCTATATCGGCTCCGGCATGAAGGACCGCGCGGGATTGAACGATGAAAACCGCCTGTCGCTGGTCGGGCTGATTTCGCTCGACAACCAGTCGATCAATGGCGGCAGCCATATCGTCAGCGATGCGGCGCCGCGCGAACCCGCCGACAGTTTCGGCCACGTCACTGCGGCCTGCTATTCCCCGGCGCTTGGCAAATACATCGCGCTGGCGCTGGTCAAGCACGGCACGTCGATGATCGGCAACCGCGCCTATGCGACGGACCTTCTGCGCGGCAAGCACGGCGCGGTCGAAATCGTCAGTCACCACATGTTTGATCCAGAGGGGAGCCGGATGCATGGCTGAACCACAATCACCCCTCGGCCACGTCTTTGTTCCGGGTGACCATGGCAACTCCGCCGGGGGTATCGGCCTCGTCCTGACCGAGCGCAACGACGTTTCCATCGTGCAGGTGACCGCATGGCGCGGGACCATTCCCGCAATCCTGACCGCTATCGGTGATGTGACCGGATTGAATGTCGCGGACAAACCCGGCGCCGGGCGCAGTGCGGGCGAAAAATCCGCCTTCGGTTTCGCGCCCGGACGCTATTTCGTCGTGAGCCCGTCCGCTGATCTGGAAGACCGCCTGCGCAAGGCCATACCGCTGGAAACCGGCACGATCATCGATCTGACCCATGGCCGCACCGCCATCCGCGTCAAGGGCCCGTGGTCGGAATGGGTGCTGTCGAAGCTGTTTGCCATCGATTTTTCCGAACACGGCTTTCCCGTCGGCTTTGGCCGCGCCACGCTGCACCACGATATCCACGCCAATATCCAGCGGATCGACGCGGAGACCTTCGACCTCTACGTGTTCCGCACCTTTGCCCGTTCGTTCTGGCAGACGCTGGGGCATGCGGCCGCGGAAGTCGGCTACCGCGTCGAATGATCTGCTTCCGGCTTGTCGCTTGCTATGACGCGAGCAGGCTCTTCGCCGGTTTTCCCGCGATATAGACTTCCGCAATGGTGCGGTCGTCGCCCATGGTCTGCATCAGGAACAGCTCTTCGACGAGCGTTTCCACCGTTTCCATGCGCAGGCGCATGGCCGGGGTGGAGCGGGCATTGAGCACGATGCAGTCCGCCTCCGCGCCCGGCGTGAACGAGCCGATGATGCCCTGCAGCGACAGTGCACGGGCATTGCCCAGTGTCGCCTGATAATACGAGCGCAGCGGGTGATAGCGCTGGCCCTGAATGTTCAGGATCTTGTAGCCCTCATCCAGCGTGCGCAGCATGGAATAGGATGTGCCGCCGCCGATGTCCGTGGCAATCGCATGGCGCACCGGCGGATGGGACGCCTTGAGGCGCGCCAGATTGAACAGGCCGCTGCCGATGAACAGGTTCGAGGTCGGGCAGAAAACCGCGACGGACCCGCTGTTGGCGATGGCGGCAATTTCCGCATCGGTCAGGTGGATGCAATGGCCAAGCAGCGTCTTGGGGCCAAGCAGGCCGTAATGCTCATAGACCTGCGTATAATCCCGGCTCCACGGAAACAGCTCCGCCACGAAGGCAATTTCGGCGGTGTTTTCACACAGATGCGTCTGCACGTGCAGATCGGGGTATTCGCGGGCCAGCACCCCGCTCATCTCCAGCTGTTCCGGCGTCGATGTCGGTGCAAAGCGCGGCGTGATGGCATAGAGCTGGCGCCCGGTTCCGTGCCATTTGCCGATCAGCTCCTTGCTGTCGTCATAGCCCGACTGGGCCGTGTCGAGAAGACCGGGCGGCGCGTTGCGGTCCATCATCACCTTGCCCGCGATCATGCGCATGTTGCGCCGGTCCGCCTCGGTGAAGAATGCCTCGACCGATGCCTTGTGCACGGTGCAATAGGCGGCGGCCGTGGTGGTGCCATGGCGGATCAGCTCATCGAAGAAGGCCGAGGCGATGCGCAGCGGATGCCCCTGATTGGAGAATTTCTGTTCCTCGACAAACGTGTATTTGTTCAGCCATTCCATCAGTTCGCCCGCATAGGAGGCGACAACCTGCATCTGCGGGTAATGGATGTGGGTATCGATGAAGCCCGGCATGATCAAATGCGGGCGATGGTCGATGACCTCGACATTTCTGCCTTCGCCGGCGCGCAGGCGGGCATAGTCGTCAATGGCCCAGATCTTGCCGTCGCGGATCAGCAGTCCGCCATCCTCGATATAGGTGAAAGCGTCCGGGCTGGCGTCGCTAGCCAGCGGCTCGTCGTGAAACGTCAGCAGACGTCCGCGTAACAGAAGTTCGGTCATTGCGTGGATTTTCCCGATACCGCAGAACGATACCACGCCACGATCCGGGACCGCTCGGCATCTGTCATCTGCGTCAGGTTTCCCGGTGGCATGGCGTGGCTGGCACCGGCGAACAGATAGACCTGGCTGGCATGAGTCGCAATCAGTTCGTCGGTATCGAGGCGAATTCCCTTGGGCGCGTGCATGATGCCCTCAAAGGACGGCTCCGCCGCATGACACATGGAACAGCGTCCCATGACAGTGTCGCGCACCTCCTGAAAGTTCTGCGCGGCGAGAAAGGGCGCGGCGGCGCTCGAAACTTTTTCCGGTCCCTGCAGGATCTTCGGCACGGTCGACAGCCAGATGATGACAATGAACAGCACGACCGAGGCCAGCCATGTCCAGTGCGGATTGCCGGTTCCGGCATGTTTCGAGTTGAAATAGTGGCGGATGAGCACGCCGATGATGAAAATCAGCGCGGCGATGACCCAGTTGAATTCCGTCGAACTCGCCAGCGGATAATGGTTGGACAGCATCAGGAAAATGACGGGCAGCGTCAGGTAGTTGTTGTGGGTCGAGCGCTGCTTGGCCTGCTTGCCGAGCTTCGGATCGGGCGTCTTGCCGGCAATCAGATCGGCCACGACCTTCTTCTGGTTCGGAATGATCAAAAGGAACACGTTGCCGGACATGATCGTGGCGGTGAATGCGCCAAGATGCAGGAAGGCGGCGCGGCCGGTGAACAGATGCGTATAGCCCCACGCCATGACGACGATGACCGCATAGAGAATGAGCATCAGCGCCGTGTCATTGTTCGCCAGCGGCGACTTGCACAGGAGATCGTAGATCAGCCAGCCGAGGCCGATCGACGTCAGCGAGATCAGGATGGCGACCGGTGTCGAGACGTCAAGAACATTGCGGTCGATGAGATAAAGGTCGGCACCGGCGTAGTAGACGATGCACAGAAGCGCGAAGCCCGAGAGCCAGGTGGCATAGGACTCCCATTTGAACCAGATCAGATGTTCCGGCATGTGCGGCGGCGCGACCATGTATTTCTGGATGTGATAGAAGCCGCCGCCGTGCACCTGCCACTCCTCGCCGTTCACCCCCTGCGGCAGGCCCTGATGGCGGCGCAGCCCCAGATCAAGCGCGATGAAATAGAAGGATGAGCCGATCCAGGCGATTGCAGTGATCACATGCAACCAGCGGGCGGCAAAGCTGAGCCATTCCCAGAAAATAAGGTAATCCATCGGGGCCTCATGCAAAGCATCACAATGCGTGTGTTCGCGGCCCGATGCAAGGTGATGGCTGCAAGATCAATGCGTGGTTCGACAGGCTCACCATGAGGGAGGTTGGGGATTGCAGGGAGCACCATTCTGCAACGTCCAGGATGGTGTTGCAGCCCGCCCAGTTCCCTCATGGTGAGCCTGTCGAACCACGCACCCCAAATCATGCAATGCTGCCATCTATTTGGAATCGTGAAAGATAATCCCGAGTGTATGGCGCCGGCCGCTGCGCACGCGGCTCACACCATGGCGCATGTTGACCCGGTAATAGCCGCGCGATCCCTTGACGGGGCGCTGGCTGACCGGAAAGACCACGCCGTCGCCCTGCCGCAGCGGCACCACCTCCGCCCGCGACTGCATGCGCGGACGCTGCTCGGTCAGGACAAATTCGCCGCCGGTGAAATCCGCTCCGGGCTCTTTCAGCAGAAACGCCACCTGCAGCGGGAACACGTGAATACCATAGATATCCTGATGCAGGCAGTTGTAGTCGCCCGCGCCATATTCCAGCAGCAGCGGCGTCGGCCGGTCCTGCCCGGCGGCATGGCAACGCTCGATGAATGCCGGGTGCGCATCGGGATAGCGGATATCGATGCCCATCTGCTCGTTCCAGCGGTTGGCGATGCGGGCCAGCGGCGGATAGAGCGCTTCACGCAACCCATGGACAATTTCGGGGAGCGGATAGGAGAGATACTTGTACTCTCCCTGCCCGAAGCCGTGCCGCGCCATGACGATGCGCTTGCGGAAAATCGTATCATCGGGATAGCTATCCGCCAGCGCCGTACATTCGGCGCGCGACAGGACATTGCGCAGGATGGTGCAGCCGAAAGCCTCCATCTCCGTTTGTGCGGCGGTCCAATCGATCGGGCTCAGCTCTGGCATTGCGGCATCCTTACTCACGCAGAAATTCCTGCACAGGAAACCGCAGTTATAGCCGATCAACCACCCGTTTCCTGCACAGGGCACGATGAAAGGGCCTGCGCTTCACAAAAACGACGGTTTTTTTGTCCATGAGGCCGGGCACACGACGATTTTAAGTGACTCGGCTTGCCGGACTTCATAAATAGAGTCGCAACGGGGTCTGGCAGACCGCGAACGGGAACTGTTGGAAACGCATATGGGCTTGAACAGAAATGGCAAATCAGAAAGGCGTGGATCCGCTCCGCTGCTGATTTCTATCTTCTGGCTCATTGCCACCCTGGGAGCCGTCTATATCGCCGCTCCCGAAACGGACCTGCGCAACAACCGGGCCAGCGCACCGGTGCGCGACGATGCCCGCCTCGCCCATGAGAGCGACAATCGCTCCGCCCCCGTGCAGAACTCCATGCGCATCGCTGCGCTGGAAGCCCTGCACCTGAAAATCAAGAGCGGCGTGCGCGCGGATACGAATTCCCATGACGGCATCGTTCCGGACGGGAATGCCCTGATTCTGGCCGGCGCACAGCCAGCCACACCCTCCGAAACCGGTTCAAGCCTGGCGCTTGACCGCATCAGCGTTTTCAGCGCCCGGGCTCCCCCCGCCGCGCTTGCCTGAGGCAATCCGTTGCTCGGCAACGGTTCCAACGCAACACCATCGGCAGCCGCCCGGAACAGACGCGACCATTTCCCGGCAGCCTCGCCGCAATTCATGACGGAACACTGATATGCGCACTTCGAAATGGGTTCTTGGAACCTATATTTTCATCATTATTGCGGGCATCATCCTCGCACTGCCCAATATTTTCACCAAGGCACAGCTTGATGCCTTGCCCAACTGGCTGCCCAAGAAGCAGATTTCGCTTGGTCTCGATCTTCGCGGCGGTTCCTATCTCGTTCTCGAAGTGGACGCCGCAGCCCTGAAGAAGGACCGCGTCCGCGCCATGCTGGACGATGCGCGCAACAAGCTGCGCACCGAACGCATTCAGGCGCAGTCAGTCCGCATCGCCGGGGATTCCGTCATCGTGACCATTGCCGACCAGGCACAGCGCGACCGCGCCGTGACGGTTCTGAAGGAACTGACGGCCCAGGTTGCGCAGGTCGGCTTCGCCGCCCCGGTCAGCGACATCGACATCACCTCAGCCGACAACACGATCCGTCTCACCCTGACGGATGCCGGCATGAAGGACAGGCTCGACAACGCCCTGCAGCAGAGCCTTGAAATCGTTCGCCGCCGCGTCGATCAGGTCGGCGTGGCCGAACCCTCCATCCAGCGCGTCGGCTCCGACCGTATCGTCGTCCAGCTTCCCGGCCTGCAGGATCCGTCCCAGCTGCGCGCGCTGCTCGGCAGCACGGCGAAGATGACGTTCCACATGGTCGCCGACCGCAATTTCGGCGATACACCGCCGCCCGGCATTTCCATCCTGCCGGATGCCAAGAATCCCGGCCAGACCTATCCCGTCGAGGACCGTGTTGCGCTCAGCGGCGAACGCCTGACCGATGCCCGCGCCGCCTTCGACCCGCAGACCAACCAGCCGATCATCTCGTTCCGCTTCGACAATGTCGGTGCGCGTCAGTTTGCTGAAATCACCAGCCAGAATGTCGGCCGTCCCTTCGCCATCGTTCTCGACGGCAAGGTGCTGACCGCGCCGGTCATCCAGGTGCCGATCACCGGCGGTTCCGGCCAGATCACCGGCAATTTCACGGTGCAGGATACGGTGACAACCGCCGCCCTGCTGCGCGCCGGTGCCCTGCCCGCGCCATTGACGGTCATCGAAGAACGCACGGTTGGCCCTGATCTCGGCGGCGACGTCATCAAGATGGGCATCCTGACCGGTCTTGTCGGCTTCGCCCTCGTCGTCGGCTTCATCTTCGTGCTCTACGGCACGTGGGGCTTCATCGCCAACCTGGCGCTGGCGCTCAATGTCATCCTGACATTCGGTGTCCTCAGCCTTATCGGCGCCACGCTCACCCTGCCCGGCATCGCCGCCATCATCCTTGGCATCGGCTTTGCGGTGGATGCGAACATTCTCATCAACGAGCGTATCCGCGAAGAAGCCCGCAAGGGCATCGGCGCCATGGCCGCCGTCGACCGCGGCTTCAAGCACGCCTATGCCACCATCGTCGATGCGAACGTCACGCACCTGATTTCCACGCTGCTGCTGTTCCTGTTCGGCACCGGCCCGATCCGCGGCTTCGCGGTCACCATGGTCATCGGCACGCTGATTTCGATGTTCACCGCCGTGACCGTCGTGCGCATCGTCATGACGGCCATCGTCCGCCGCCGCAAGATGAAGACCATCCACATCGAGCACGTGGTCAAGCTGGTTCCGGAGACCACGAAAATCTCCTTCATGAACGCCCGCTTCTTCGGTATCGGCGTCTCGATCTTCCTGTCGATCGCCTCGGTGATCCTGTTCATCCATCCCGGCCTCAATTACGGCATCGACTTCAAGGGCGGCATTCAGGTTGCCGTCACCACGTCGAAACCGGCCGATCTCGCCACCATGCGCAGCTCGCTGGAAGCACTCGGCCTCGGAGAGGTCGTGCTGCAGCAGGCCGGCGGCGACAATCAGGTCCTGATTCGCGTCCAGCGCCAGGATGGCGGCGAAGAAGCCCAGACGGCTGCCGTGACCAAGGTCAAGGCCGCGGTCGAACAGCTCGATGCCGGCGTGAAGATCGAAAGCTCGGAAGTCGTCGGACCGAAGGTCAGCCAGGAACTGGCGCGCTCGGGTGTCCTGGCGGTCATCCTCGCCAGTATCGCCATGCTGCTCTATATCTGGTGGCGGTTCGAGTGGCACTTTGCCCTCGGCGCGATTGCCACGCTCATTCTCGACACGACGAAGACGGTTGGCTTCTTCGCCCTGATGGGGCTGGACTTCAACCTCACCGCCATCGCCGCGCTTCTGACGATGATCGGCTACTCCGTCAACGACAAGGTGGTGGTCTATGACCGCATGCGCGAGAACCTGCGCATTCACAAGAAGATGCCGCTGCGCCAGATCATCGACATGAGTATCAACCAGACGCTGGCCCGTTGTATCTACACCTCCGTCACCATCTTCCTTGCCATGCTGCCCATGGCAATCTGGGGTGGCAAGGCCGTGGAAAACTTCGCGCTGCCGATGCTTTTCGGTGTCGTGATCGCCACGAGTTCGTCGATCTTCATCGCCGCGCCGATCCTGCTGCTTCTGGGAACCTGGTGGGAAAAGAACCACCAGCACCGCATCGGATCGAGCGAGACACCGGCCGTGAAGAGCTGAGCCGAGCCTGATCTGAGCTCTCCAGGCTAAATATCTGCGGCGTATGAAAAAAATTGCATTTCATGCGCCGCAGAACGACAAAAGTTGTTTGCAAGACATCATGTGTACGCAATACTGAGGCAGTCATTGGCTGCAGACAGATTGACTCTATTATTTTTCATCACGACCCAGGGGGAGACACCGACATATGCCTCATGAAACGCCGCTGATTGCGACAATCGTTGTGGGCCTTGTGGTGGCCTTCATCTTCGGTGCGATTGCCAACCGTCTGCGCGTTCCTCCCCTTGTCGGTTACCTGCTTGCCGGTGTCCTTGCCGGCTCCCATACACCCGGTTTTGTCGCCGATCAGGAACTGGCGGCCGAGCTTGCCGAGATCGGCGTCATTCTGCTGATGTTCGGCGTCGGGCTGCATTTCTCCCTGAAGGATCTGCTGTCGGTCCGGGCCATCGCCATTCCCGGTGCAATCGTCCAGATCGTCGTGGCAACCCTGCTGGGCGCCGGGCTTGCCTGGATTCTCGGCTGGAGCATGCAGGCGGGATTCGTCTTCGGTCTCGCTTTGTCCGTTGCCAGTACCGTCGTGCTCTTGCGCGCCATGCAGGAGCGCCGCCTGATCGAGACGGAGCGCGGGCGCATCGCCGTCGGCTGGCTGATCGTCGAAGACCTGGCCATGGTTCTGGCACTGGTGCTGCTGCCCGCCATTGCCGACGCCGTCAACGGCAAGAACCCGGCGGTCGAGGCCGCTGCCCATATCGCCAGCGACCCCATCGTCGCCTATTTCAATCTCGGCATCGGCGGCATCATCGGGCTGACGCTCGGCAAGGTTGCCGCCTTCGTCGCCGTGATGCTGATCGTCGGCCGCCGTGTCATCCCGTGGACACTGCATGCCATTGCCCATACCGGCTCGCGCGAACTGTTCCGGCTCGCGGTGCTGGCCATTGCGCTGGGCGTGGCTTTCGGCGCGTCGAAACTGTTCGGCGTATCGCTGGCGCTCGGCGCCTTCTTCGCCGGCATGATCATGAGCGAATCCGAACTCAGCCACCGGGCGGCGGAGGAATCCCTGCCGCTGCGCGACGCCTTCGCCGTGCTGTTCTTCGTCTCCGTCGGCATGCTGTTCGACCCGATGACCATCATCAACGATCCGCTGCCGCTTCTGGCAACGCTTGCGATCATCGTGGTGGGCAAGTCGCTGGCAGCCTTCTTCATCGTGCTGGCGTTCGGTTATCCCACCGGGACCGCCCTGATCATTTCGGCCAGTCTGGCGCAGATCGGCGAGTTCTCGTTCATTCTGGCGGAGCTGGGTGTCGGGCTCGGCATGCTGCCGCAGGAAGGGCGCGATCTCATTCTCGGCGGCGCCATCCTGTCGATCCTGCTCAATCCGGTCGTCTTTGCCGGGGTGGGATATCTGAAACCGTGGCTGGAAAAACGCTCCGCCTCGGCAACGGAAGCCAGCCCCGAGACGACGGTCGTCGAGGAACCCGACGTGGAAGAGCTGCAGCCGACCACCCTCACCAACCACGCGGTGCTGATCGGTTACGGCCGTGTCGGCAGTCTGGTGGGCGATGCGCTGAAGGAAGTCGGCAAGCCGTTTCTGGTGATCGAAGATGCCGACAAGACCGTGGCAAAGCTGCGCGATGACGATGTGGAAACCATCGTCGGCAATGCCGCCAATGGCGATGTGCTGGCCGCGGCCAACCTTGCCGAAGCCCGGCAGCTGATCATCGCCATTCCGAATGCCTTCGAAGCCGGGCAGATCGTCGTCAAGGCGCGCGCCGCCAACCCGGCCATCAGCATCCTGGCGCGGGCGCATTCGGACGCCGAGGTTCAGCATCTGCAGGATCTGGGTGCCGACGCGGTGATCATGGGCGAGCGGGAAATTGCCCGGGGGATTGTCGCGCATATTCTCGATCTCGACAAACCGAAGCCGGAGGAGCCCTTATCGGCATAACCAAAGAAAAAACGGGGTTCGCGGCGCAAGCCAGGTGAGAATGATTGGACGGGAATGGGTATGAAGTTAAAGGATTATATATGGCCGGTGATCGGGTTGGCCGCTGTTGCTGTCTCCGCGTGGCTCCTCTACCGGGAGTTGCGGAGCATATCGCTTGAGGATGTGATCCACAGTCTCTATGCGATTCCGACCCATCGCTGGATTCTGGCCGCCCTTGCCTCCCTGCTCGCCTATGCCGCCCTTGCGGGCTATGACCGGATTGCCCTCCTGCATCTGCGCCGCAAGATTTCCTGGCTGTTCATCACGCTGTGCTCCTTCACCACCTACGCGCTCTCGCACAATATCGGCGCGTCAGTGATCTCGGGTGCGGTGGTGCGCTATCGCGCCTATTCCTCGCAAGGGATGAGCGCGGCGGAAATCGCCCTGCTCATTGCCTTCTGCTCCTTCACCTTCATGCTGGGCACGATCACCCTGAGCGCATTCGTGCTTCTGATCGAACCGGAAATATTGCAGCGCTTCAACAATGAGCTGCCGCTTTCCCTCAGCTATCTCCTCGGCTTCGGCGCCCTCGCCTTCGTGCTGCTCTATGTCTTCGGCAGCTGGCTGCAGCTGCGCCCGCTGCGCATCCGCAAGTTCACGCTCGAATATCCGCGTCTGACCGTTGTCGCCCAGCAGCTGATTGTCGGACCGCTGGAACTGATCGGCGCCGCTGCCATCATCTATTTCACCCTGCCCGAAGCCGGCAATCCCGGCTTTCTCATCGTGCTCGGGATTTTCCTCATCTCGTTTTCCGCCGCCCTGATTTCCCATGCGCCGGGTGGCCTCGGCGTGCTGGAACTGGTCTTCCTGACCGGGCTACCCGACATGAACCAGGCCGACGTGCTGGCCGCGCTGATCATCTTCCGCCTGTTCTACCTGCTGATCCCCTTTGCCCTGTCGCTGCTTGTCGTCCTGTTCTTCGAGCGTTCGCAGTTGCTGCTGCGCTGGTACAAGAAGGACAGCGAGACCTGAGCAGTCAACGCCGGGCCGATTTCACGATTCCGGATTTTCGCATTGGAATTTTTTTCCAATACACCCCGACTTTAGACCCCCATTCCTTCAAAGAATGGGGGCCGGCACCTATTTTCAGGCTGTGATTTCAACGTTTCCTCCCCAAGCTGGAAGGATAGGTGCCTGATGACAACATTGATCATTCCCGGATATCTCGGCTCCGAGAAAGGCCATTGGCAGCGGCAGTGGCTGGCCGATGACGATACCGCCCGCCTTGTCGAACAGGATGACTGGGAAAATCCGGTTCTGTCGCAGTGGCTGCACGTGCTCGAGGCGGCGATCTCGGAAACACCCGGCGCCATTCTCGTTGCCCACAGCCTGGGCTGCGTGCTTGTCGCCCATCTGGCCAGCCGCCCCTCCGCCGCCCATGTGGCAGGCGCCGTGCTGGTGGCACCCGCCGATGCCGAGCGCATGGCAGTGCAGGACCCGAAATTCCGCAGCTTTGCCCCGCTGCCGCGTCACGATTTTGGCTTTCCCTCCATCGTCGCCGCCAGCCGCGACGATCCATACATGTCCTTCAACAAGGCGCAGGCACTGGCTGATATCTGGGGCTCGGGATTTGTCGACATGCGCCATGCCGGCCACATCAATGTTGCCAGCGGTTTCGGCGCATGGCCGGAAGGTTATATCCTGGCGCAGTCCATGCGGCGGCCGGACGATGCCCTTCGCACCAGGCGGGCAGCCTAGCCCGCCTGCTTGCGCTCGAGAAGATATTTGAGGATGAGCGTGACCACCGCGATCAGCGCCAGCGTCGATGAGGCGGCAAAGGCCCCGGTGACGTTGTAGTCGTTGAACAGCAGTTCGATCTGCAGCGGCAGCGTGTTGGTCTGGCCGCGAATGGCGCCGGATACCACCGACACGGCACCGAATTCACCCATGACGCGTGCATTGCACAGCACCGCGCCATAAAGCAGCGCCCAGCGGATATTCGGCAGCGTGACATAGAAGAATGTCTGCAGTCCTGTTGCCCCGAGGGTGATGGCCGCTTCTTCGTCCTCGCTGCCCTGCGCCTGCATGAGCGGAATGAGTTCGCGTGCGACGAACGGACTGGTGACAAACAGGCTGACCAGAAAGATCGCCGGGACGGTGAACATGATCTTGATGTCGTGGCTCTCCAGCAGCGGACCAAGCAGCCCCTGGCTGCCGTAGAGGAAGAGATAGGTCACACCCGCGACAATCGGCGAGACGGAGAACGGAATCTCGATGAAGGTGATCAGCAGCCGGCGGCCGGGAAAGCGGAAACGCGTGACCAGCCAGGCGACGCAGATGCCGAAGACCATGTTGATCGGCACCACGACGATGGCCGTCAGCACAGTCAGCCAGATCGCATGCAATGTCGCGGGCTGAGTGATCTGCGCGATATAGACGGAGATGCCCTCGCGCAGCGCATAGGTAAAAATCACCGCGATCGGCACGCCGATGAACAGCGCCGACAGGGCCATGGCGGCGAGGATCAGCAGCCAGTGCGCCGTGCGTGCCGGGCGCTGGCCATGCCGCCGCGACGACTGCATTTTGGCCGGGGCGGCGAGATCAGCTGCGGTCTGCATAACGGAGCTGCCAGGCTTGAATGGAATTGGTGACAAAGAGCATGAGGAACGCCAGCACCAGCATCACGGTGGCAATGGCCGCCGCGGCGGGATAGTCATATTCGTCAAGGCGGATGAACACGAGCAGCGACATCACCTCGGTCTCGAACGGCAGATTGCCGGAAATGAAGACGATGGCGCCGAATTCGCCGAGGCTGCGGGCAAAGGACAGGCTGCATCCGGCGATGAATGCCGGGAAAATCGCGGGCCAGATCACCCGCGCAAAAATCTGCCAGTTGGTCGCTCCCAGCGACCGCGCCGCTTCCTCGACATCAACAGCCACATCCTCCAGCACCGGCTGCACCGTGCGGATGACAAAGGGAATGCTGGTGAACATCATGGCGATGGCGATGCCGAGCGGCGCATAGGCGATCTTCACCCCCAGCGGTTCGAGATAGCGGCCGAACCAGCCATTGGCGGAAAACACGGTGACAAGCGCAAGGCCGGCAACGGCGGTCGGCAGGGCGAACGGCAGGTCGACCACCGCATCCAGCAGCCGCCGCCCCGGAAATTCGTAGCGCACCAGCACCCAGGCAAGCAGCAGGCCGAACAGCGCATTGAACAACGTGGCAAGCAGCGCCGCCCCGACAGTTATCTTGTAGGTTGCAACGGCGCGCTCGGAGGAAATGATGGTCCAGAAATCCGGCCAGCCGAGATTGACCGACTTGTACAGCATCGCCAGCAGGGGCAGCGCCACGATGATGGCGAAGTACAGCAGCGTCACGCCGAGGGTCAGGCTGAACCCCGGCAACAATCCGCGCTGGCTGGATTTTGAAAACAACGGCATGCTCGGGTTCTAAAGCCTGTTCGTGCGAAAGCAAGCAGGGGTTGCAAAGAATGCGGCGGCACAGCCAAGGCCATGCCGCCTTCGGGTTCGTCAGCCGCTGATCAGCGCTTGGTGAAAACCTTGTCGAGGATGCCGCCCTCGGCGAAATGCTCCTTGGAGAGCTTGTCCCAGCCGCCGAAAACGTCCTCCACGGTCACCAGACGCGTCTCGGGGAACTGCGCCGCATATTTCGCCTTGATGGTCTCGTCATGCACGCGGTTGAAGTTCTGGGCGAGAATGTCCTGCCCTTCCGGCGTATAGAGGAATTTCAGATAGGTTTCGGCAATTGCCCGCGATCCGCGCTTGTCGACGACCTTGTCGACGACGGTGACGGGAAACTCCGCCAGCAGGCTGACCGGCGGCACCACCGCCTCATACTTGTCTTCGCCCAGCTGCTTGCGCGTGCCCAGAACTTCGGCTTCGAACGTGATCAGCACATCGCCGATGCCGCGCTCGGCAAAGGTCGTGGTTGCGGCACGCCCGCCCGTGTCGAACACCGGCACGTTGGCAAAGAGTTTCTTGACGAAATCCTGCGCCTTGGCCTGGTCCTTGTTGTTGGCCTCAAGCGCATAGGCATAGGCGGCCAGATAGGTGTAGCGCGCATTGCCGGAGGTTTTCGGATTGGGGAAAATCACCTTCACATCGTCGCGGACGAGATCATCCCAGTTCTTGATGTGCTTCGGATTGCCCGCACGCACCAGAAAGGCCGGCAGGGAATAATAGGGCGAGGAATTGTTCGGCAGGCGCGACTGCCAGTCGGCGGGAATGAAATTGCCCTTGTCATGCAGAACCTGCACGTCGGTGACCTGATTGAACGTCACGACATCGGCTTCAAGCCCTTCCAGGATCGAGCGGGCCTGTTTTGACGACCCCGCATGCGACTGGCTGACGGTGATATCCTTGCCGGCCTCTTTCTTGTAGGCCGCCGTAAAGGCCTTGTTGACCTGCTCGTAAAGCTCGCGCGAAATGTCGTAGGATACGTTGAGGATTCCGGTGGGCTCCGCGGCATTCACCGGCCCGAGGCCAAGCGCCAGAGCGACCGTGGCATAGACGAACAGTTTTTTCATTGCATTCTCCCAAGCAGCCAGCACGGATCGTGCTGTCGAAATGAACCCAGCCCCATCCAACCCAGCGATGTCATAGGAGAACGGATATTTTTTCTGAGAATGCCGCCAAATCTCCGGGAGCGGAAGAATTGGAATTCCAACAATACCTTGCTTCTTAAAACTTTATTCCAAGAAATGACTAAAACGAAATATTCGCCCGGTCTATCCGGGCCGGTTCCGCAATCCGCTTCCACCCCGCGATGCCGCGAGGCAGCGTCGTGAACAAAAGCGCGGCTTACCAGAAGCCGCGATGCTGCCAGCACCAGAGGAAATCCTCCTCGGTCCAGTTGCGATGACGCTTGGCCGAGGCCTCGTCGCTGTCCCGCTTCTTCGCATCCCGTGCATCGGTGTCGAGTGTTTCCGAGGCGAATACCTCGCGCCACAGGCGTTCTGCCCGATTAAAGATGCCTGATACTTCACTGTACATTGCGACCTCCAGGGAACAATTGGGTTGCAGAGTGCAGCTGCCTCCAGGAGACAACCGATACCCGATGATGACCGGTTGTAAAAATTTGTCAACAATCACTACCGGTTTAATCGTGTATCGATTTTAACGCTTTCGCAACTTTTCGGGCGCTTAATTCTTAATGAATGATTATTTTTCAGAGCCTTAACAGCCATTTTTAAGACATTTGGCCGCCATGAAAAAACTCCATTTTTTAACACTTTAGCACTAGAAAATGTCACGCGAGGGACTATGACTGCATCTCACAGGGTGGTCAGGCAACAATCATGATTTCGCAGAAAGCCAAATATGCGCTCCGGGCGCTTGTCGTTCTCGCCAGAGCCGATGCCGAAAAGGCCCTTTTCATTTCGGACATCGCGGAAGAACAGAACATTCCGAAGAAGTTCCTGGAACAAATCCTGCTCGACCTGAAACATCAGGGCATCGTCATGAGCCGCCGCGGCAAGATGGGCGGCTATCTCCTGCTCAAGCAGGCACAAGACATCACCTTCGGCGAGGTCCTCAGGCTGATCGACGGGCCGATTGCGCCCCTGCCATGCCTCAGCAAGATTGCCTACCGGCGCTGCGAAGATTGCGACAGCGAGGACAAGTGCGAAATCCGCCATGTCTTCAGCGAAGTCGCCAATGTCACGCGCGGTGTGCTTGATAAGACCACGATTGCCGATTGCCTCGCCTATGGCGATGGCGGCAAGCTGGCAGCCGTGCTCGACAGTTAGAGCAGTTTGCGGCCATATTGAATCGTTCTGCCGGCGGGAATTTGCGGACAAGGTCAAGGGGTTTGACGAGACCGATGTTCTCCATCGGACGAAGTCAAAACCCGCAGGAATTGGGCCAAATTCACCCGGCCCTTCGGGTTTCCGGCTGGCGGACACCCACTTTGTCAGGCAGCTTCGTCCGATGGATAAACATCGGCCTTGCTACCTTCCGCGTGGATTGTCTCGCCATCCGGGAAACAGAACTGATCCAATATGGCCGCAAACCGCTCTAACCCCTCGGGAAACACCATGACTGCCAACGATCCGGAAACACTGGCCTTTTACGCCGATGAAGCCGTGCGTTACGCCAACCAGTCGCAGGCGCGCGCGTTTGACCATCTCGACGCCTACCTCGTCCTGCTGTCTCCCGGCGCCAGAATACTGGAACTCGGCTGCGGCGGCGGTGACGACACGGCGCATATGCTTGCCCGCGGCTTTGACGTGGTGCCGACGGATGGCTCGCCCGAGATCGCCGCCGAAGCGCAGAAGCGGCTTGGCATTGCCGTCGATGTCTTGCAGTTCGAGCATATTGCCGCGGACAATGCCTATGACGGCGTCTGGGCCAGTGCCTGCCTGCTGCACGTGCCGCGCGCCGGCCTGCCCGATATCATCAGCCACATCAACCGCGCCCTCAAACCCGGCGGACGGTTCTTTGCCAGTTTCAAGGCCGGTACGGCCGAAGGCCGTGACCGCTTCGGCCGCTACTTCAACTACCCCTCGCCGCAATGGCTGCGCCAGGCCTATGGCGAAGATCGCTGGCATGGCATCGATATCGCTGTGCTGATGGGCAGCGGCTATGACCGTGAGCCGACGCAATGGCTGCACGTCATCGCCACCAAGCAGCCCTGATCAGGTAAAGACGGCTTTTCCGATAACCGGCGTTGACGGCACCGCCACATCGCGCGGCTCTAGCATGCCCGCGTGAAAGGCCATGTGCCCGGCATCCACCGCCTTGGCGAAGGCGGTCGCCATGGCGATAGGGTCGGCAGCCTTGGCAACGGCAGTATTGAGCAGGATGGCATCAAAGCCGAGTTCCATCACCGTAGCGGCATGGGACGGCCGGCCAAGACCGGCATCGACGATGAGCGGCACCTCGGGGAAATGCCCGCGCAGGGCACGCAGGGCATGCAGATTGAGCGGGCCAAGCGCCGAGCCGATGGGCGCGCACCACGGCATCAGCACCTCGCACCCCGCCTCGAGCAGGCGCTCCGCCACGACCAGATCGTCCGTCGTATAGGGAAACACCTTGAAGCCGTCCGCTGTCAGGATCCGCGCTGCTTCCACCAGCGCAAACACATCCGGCTGCAGCGTGTCGTGATTGCCGATGACTTCGAGCTTGATCCAGTCGGTGGCAAAAATATCCCGGGCCATCTGGGCGGTCAGCACCGCTTCCTTGACCGTGTGGCAGCCCGCCGTGTTGGGCAGCACATGCACGCCGAGCGACTGGATCAGCGACCAGAACCTGTCGCCCGACTTGCCGCCCGCCATTTCGCGCCGCAGCGACACCGTGACGATCCTGGTTTCCGATGCCTTCACCGCATCCATCAGGATCGCCGGTGACGGATATTGCGCGGTGCCAAGCAGGAGGCGCGAGGACAGTTCGGTGCCATAAAGGGTCAGCATGGCTCAGCCTCCCTGCCGGGGGGTGAGGATTTCCACCCGGTCGCCTTCATTCAGCGCCACGGCAGCGCGCGCGGTCGCCCGCACCAGCTCGCCGTTGAGCGCGGTCGCCAGCCATTCGCCCTCATACTCAAGTTCGCCGAGCAAATCGGCCAGTGTTTTGGCCGCAACCTCGTGCGGCTCTCCATTGACGATCAGTCTCATGATCAAACTACCTTCTCCGAGTCAAAAGCCATCGCCGCCGCCTGCATCGCCATGGCAGGCGCCAGCAGAAATCCGTGCCGGTACAATCCGTTGATGCTGATCACCCGGCCATCGCGCTCGACGCGCGGAAAATTGTCCGCATAGGCCGGGCGCACGCCGACACCGGTCTCGATGATCGCTGCCTCGCCGAAGGCCGGATGCAGGCTGTAGGCGGCATTGAGCAGTTCCATCATCGACCGGGCAGTAACCGGCCCCGTCGCATCGCTTTCGATCATCGTCGCGCCGACCATGAAGAGGTGATCGGCGCGCGGGACGATGTAGACGGGAAAACGCGGATGGATCAGCCGGACCGGCCGGGCCAGCGCGATGTCGCGGGTTTGCAGGATCAGCATTTCACCGCGCACCCCGCGCAGATCCGGCTTGGCCGTGGAATAACCGGTGCAGTCGACAATGCGGTCGAATTTGCCCTCGTCCCGCTCGTTCTCAAAGCGAACGCCGGATGCGGCCAGCTTGGCCGCCAGCGCCGTCAGGGCGCGGCGCGGATCGAGATGCGCTTCGTCCCGGAAAAACAGCCCCCGGCGGAACCGCCCCGCAAGGTCGGGTTCGAGACTGCCCAGTTCCTGCGCGTCTACGCCGGCAAAACCCGAGGTGCGCGAGGCGAAACGGTCCAATTCCCCGGCATCACGCGCTGGCGCCAGCACCAGCGTGCCGTTGCGCACGACACGCCCCGGCAGGGCCGCCTCCCACCAGGAGGCAGCCTTCAATCCGAGTTCCAGCACCTGTTCATCGGCACTTTCCCGCTCGCAATACGGCGCAAGCATGCCGCCCGCATACCAGGAGGCGGTCGATGACGTGTCGCGGCGCGGGTCGAAGACGGTTACGTCTGCGCCCCGCGCCATCAGTTCATGTGCGGCGGTGAGCCCGGCCACGCCAGCGCCTTTGACAAGAATGCGCATCAGAAATCGTCACCCCCGACCGGAATGGGCACAGCCGCGGACGTCAGCGGCATGTAGAGATCGCCGCCCTGCCGGAATTTTTCCGCCATGGCTGACATGCCCTCCTTCTGCGCTTCGGCGCGGATATCGTGGGAAATCCGCATCGAACAGAATTTCGGCCCGCACATCGAGCAGAAATGCGCCACCTTGTGCGCCTCCTTCGGCAATGTCTCGTCGTGGAACAGCCGCGCCGTTTCGGGATCGAGCGACAGGTTGAACTGGTCTTCCCAGCGGAACTCGAAACGCGCCCGCGACAAGGCATCGTCCCGCACCTGCGCCGCCGGATGGCCCTTGGCAAGGTCCGCCGCATGGGCGGCGATCTTGTAGGTGATCACCCCGATCTTCACATCGTCGCGGTTGGGCAGGCCGAGATGTTCCTTCGGCGTGACATAGCAAAGCATGGCGGTGCCGAACCAGCCGATCATCGCCGCACCGATGCCCGACGTGATGTGATCATAACCGGGCGCGATATCGGTGGTGAGCGGTCCCAATGTGTAGAACGGCGCCTCGCCGCAGACGGCAAGCTGCTTGTCCATGTTCGCCTTGATCTTGTGCATCGGCACGTGGCCGGGGCCCTCGATCATCACCTGGCAGCCCTTGGCCCAGGCAATCTGCGTCAGCTCCCCCAGCGTCTCCAGCTCGGCAAACTGCGCCGCATCGTTCGCATCGGCAATGGAACCCGGCCGCAGCCCGTCCCCCAGCGAGAAGCTGACATCATAGGCACGGCAGATATCGCAGATTTCCTCGAAATGCTCGTAGAGGAAACTTTCCCGGTGATGATGCAGGCACCACTTGGCCATGATCGAGCCGCCGCGCGACACGATGCCGGTGACGCGGTCGACGGTCAGCGGGATGTAATGCAACCGAACACCCGCATGGATGGTGAAATAATCGACGCCCTGCTCCGCCTGTTCGATCAGCGTGTCGCGATAGACCTCCCAGGTCAGGTCTTCGGCAATGCCGCCGACCTTTTCCAGCGCCTGATAGAGCGGCACGGTGCCGATCGGCACGGGGGCGTTGCGGATGATCCATTCGCGGATATTGTGGATGTTGCGGCCGGTCGACAGGTCCATCACCGTGTCGGCACCCCAGCGGATGGCCCAGACCATTTTTTCCACTTCCTCCGCCATGGAGGAGGTCACTGCGGAATTGCCGATATTGGCGTTGATCTTGACCAGGAAGTTGCGGCCGATGATCATCGGCTCGAGTTCGGGATGGTTGACATTGGCCGGAATGATCGCCCTGCCCCGGGCAATCTCCTCGCGCACGAATTCCGGTGTGACATAATCCGGCACCGACGCGCCGAAGGAATTGCCGTCGCGCTCCAGCTGCGCCCGCGCCGCGTCGCGGCCGAGATTTTCGCGGATCGCCACATATTCCATCTCAGGCGTGATGATTCCCGCCCGGGCATAGGCGAGCTGCGTCACGGCTTTATCGCCCTTCGCCCGCAGTGGCCGGTTGCGCACCGGGAACTCCGGGGTCAGCCGTTCACCGGTGACGAAGCCATTGTCCTCCAGCTTGACGTGGCGGCCGTCATAGGCGGCAAGGTCGGCATGGCCGGCAAGCCAGCTTGCGCGGATGCGCGGCAGGCCCTTGGCGATGTCAATCGCAGCGTTGGCATCCGTATACGGCCCGGACGCGTCGTACACCGTCACCGGCGGCTCGCCCGCTGTCGGATGCACCGATATCTGGCGCAACGGCACGCGGATATCCGGATGGATATGGCCGGGTTTGTAAATTTTGATCGAGGCCGGCAGCGGTCCTGCCGAAACGGTTGGGGTAATTACGGTCATCATCAGGCTCCTAAGCAATCAAGCGTGGAAACCCAGTTCTGTGCCGGAAGGATGAAAAGAGATTGCGAATCCGGATACGGATGTGCCGAGGCTGACTCGCATGACTTTCGCACCGTCCCTACGCCAGTATGAACTGGATCAGGTTCAACGGGTCACTGCGCTGCAAAAGCCAGCAGAATCTCAGCCCCTTGTCGGGACCCCCCTGGTGAATGTCTTGAATTGAACGCCCGATCCGCCATTTGTCAAGCGAATCGGTAAAATCGTGTGTGTGGCGCCCCGTCGATTCCGGGCACCTTGACCGGATCAGGACGCGCGCAGCGGCTTCAACGCATTGCTCCACTTGAGCAATTCGCCAATCATGGTGTTAGCGCTCGCCGTCACCAGTTCATTGGCCTGGAAGACGCCTTCATCGTTGATGAACTGCTGGTACGCCGGAACGGGAACGCCTTCGGGAATGGGAACCATCCGCAGCCCTGCGATGAGGCCCTTGACCGATTCGACCGAGCGCAGGCCGCCCGACACGCCGCCATAGCTGACGAAACCGACCGGCTTGTAGTTCCATTCCTGCCAGAGATAAATGATCGCATTGGTCAGGGACGGCGGAGCGAAATAGTCATATTCCGGCGTCACGAACACGATCGCATCACCCGCTTCGATCAGCGCGCTCCACTTTTTCGTGTGCGCATGTTCATACTTCCGGGCACGCGGGTGGTTGGGTTCGTCGAAAACCGGCAGGTTGAGATCCGCCAGGTCAATCAGAACCGGCTCGAACTGGCCGTCCTGGCTGGCAAAATCATGGAACCATTTGGCAACCGGCTGACCGGCGCGGCCCGGACGGGTGCTGACGTGGACGATGTTGAGCTTGGGTGCCATTGAAAGGTCTCCATAAGGCTTGAATATCATGGAGCATGCATAGGCGCGGCGTGATGCGGCGCACAAGAAGGCACTTTTTTGAAACCGGGTAATATCGATGTGAAGACGATAGTTATGGCGGAGTCTTCACAAAACGAAACCCGCTCCAGCATGGCTCGCTGTGCGGGTTCTGTCGCGTTTTGCAAGGACCGGAAACTCCGGTCATTGATTATCGGTTGTTGCTGAAATCGCTGGTAGCGGCACCTGGACGGGCAACGCGTTCTTTCTTCTTCGGACCAGGAAGCAGACCTTCACGCTGTGCCTGCTTGCGCGCTGCCTTGCGGGCGCGGCTGACGGCTTCAGCCTTTTCACGGACACGGCGCTCGGACGGCTTTTCAAAAGCCTGGCGCGCCTTCATTTCGCGAAAGAGACCTTCGCGCTGCATCTTCTTTTTCAGGACCCGGAGGGCCTGTTCAACATTGTTGTCACGGACGAGAACTTGCAATCGTTTTCCTTACCCATGCTTGTCTCGTCTTGCGGGCGTAAGCGTCACAATCAGACAAGCGTTTGATGAATTACCACAACGGCAATCCCGAGAAGCGCGGACTTTATTCATTCCCGCGCTAAAAATCCAGTGCACAGGAGCAGTTTTACTGACATCCACTTCATTTCATCCCGGCAAATTCAATATTTCCGCCGGGATGAACCTGCCGCCCTGCCAAATCCGCCGTGTCGGGCGGATTTGGCAGGGAATCAGATGGCAGCGGTGATGATGATTTCGACGAGGTAGTCCGGGGTCGCCAGCTTGGCTTCGCCGGTGGCGCGCGCAGGCGTGTTGGCCGGATCGACCCAGGCATCCCAAACCGCATTCATTTCGGCAAAGTCCTTCATGTCGGCCATCCAGATGATCGCCTGCAGGATCTTGGACTTGTCGGAACCGGCTTCCTTCAACAGGCGCTCGACCGAAGCCAGGACATCCTTGGTCTGCTCGGTGACGCTCTTGCCCGGTGTGCCTACCTGCCCTGCGAGATAAACCGTGTTGCCATGGATAACGGCCTGGCTCATGCGTGGACCGACTTCAATACGACGAATGCTCATGGAAAGCTCCTCTAGCAGTTTGGGTAGATCGATACTGGACAGGCATATAAGAAAAAAGGGCCATACGGCCCTTTTTTCAAAGAAATGGTGGGCACAGTAGGGATCGAACCTACGACCCGCTGATTAAGAGTCAGCTGCTCTACCAACTGAGCTATGTGCCCGTCAGCCGCTTTGACGACCGAAGGTGGGGGCTCTATAACGGGGCAAAACCGGCCTGTCCAGCCCTTCTTGAAAACTTTATGTCAGCTTTGAACAATAAGTTGTTTAAACAAAAAGCTGTCCCTCCGCCGTCTTGACCGCCGAACCGCCGATACGCCCGCCGGCAAGCTTCTGGTCGGCGATATCCAGTTCCAGCCGCAATCGCGATGGACGGCCCATTTCCTGGCCCTGTTCCAGCCACAGCCGCAACAATCCGTCGAGCGGCTGGTCAAAATGCTGGATGGCCCCGGCAAAGGCCGCCGTGGCGGAACCCGTTGCCGGGTCCTCGTAGGTGCCTTCGTCGCTGACAAACATCCGCGCATGAAAATTACTGTCGTGCAGCGTCGTTTCGCGGCAATAGACATAGACGGGCAGCTGGCGCCCGTCGATGACCGGTGCCGCCATTTTCATGGCGTCCTGGTTGATTCGAATCCGACCGGCAGCCGCCAGCCCGTGAATCGGGATCAGCAGGTAGGGCACGCCGGCATCCCAGATGGTCGGAACGTGATTCTCGAAGCCGATCTCCTTGGGTTCGAGACGCAGGGCATTGGCCAGCGCGATCCTGTCGGAATTATACGGCACCTGTTCCGGCAGCTTGGGAAGATCGAATTCGGCAAACGCTCCCGCCTTGCTGAGTTTCACGCCGCAGCGGACGGGGCCGATCTTCTCTTCCAGGATGATCAGCGTTTCCTGATCGCCCGCCACATCGGGAAAGCGGCTTTGCGCCAGGGCAATGGCGGACCCGACAGTCGGATGACCGGCGAAAGGCATTTCATAATCGGGCGTAAAAATCCTGATCTGGGCCGTATGGGCGGGATTGTGCGCCGGCAGGACGAACACCGTCTCTGACAGATTGAATTGCCCGGCAATCCGCTGCATGGCGGCATCGTCCAGCCCGGCTGCATCGTGCACAACCGCAAGGGGATTGCCCGTCAGGACCTTGTCGGTGAAAACATCATAGACTTGATAGTGCCGGCTGCTCATTTGCATACTCCTCGTCAAACCCTCGGCGAAAGTAGACACTGGAGAGAGCTGTTCAAGATAAACCTTGTGACGGTGACATTCCAGCCTGCAGGCCATCTGGTGCGTGGTTCGACAAGCTCACCATGAGGGAGGTGGTTGACTGCAAGTTCAATCACAAACGTAGCAGAATAGAACGCCCTGCAATCCTCACTCACCCTCATGGTGAGCTTGTCGAACCACGCACGGCAGAAATGCAACATTGCCTCTCTCGGTTCATGACCTGAAGTGCCAGTCGCCAAAGGTGGCGAAGGTACGCGGCGTCGCCTCCCCCATCTCGCCGGCGGCCGAAATGGCACAGACCCCGTCCAGCTCCGGATCGGCTTGGGCGGCAATGGTGGCGCGAATGGATGTGAGCAGTTCATCTCCGGTCTGCCGGAAATAGTAACGCCGGAACACGGCAATGCTCCGCTCCACCCTGACGAGATAGGCCATGTCGTCCCGGTGCGATGCGGTGCCAAGATCGATGCCGGTTTCCTCGGCCACCTCGCGCTGGGCATTGCCGTCGAAATCCACCTGATCGCCCACCAGGTCGCCCGCATCGAACGAGCCAGCCGGGAAATACACCCGTCCCGCCGCCGATGTTGTGGCGCCCATCTGCCCGGCAATCAGCCTGTTATCCGCCGATACCATGACCCCGACGCTGAAGATGTGCCAAGGCTTTGCAGCCGTGCGGTTGCGCTTCCAGTGCATCATCGTGGCAAAGGTGGTGCGCCTGTAGGCCGCGCGGAAAATACCGGCATCGATCCCGGCCTGTTCAGCCAGGAAGAACGAGCCGTCGAACAGCGTGGGATTGGCCGCCAGTTCGCGTGTCCAGTTTGCGGCTATGTCAGTGCGATGCTGAACATCGTAGGCGAGAGGCCCCTCCTCCACGCGCACAATGGCCTGACGGATCGGGATGACGGCTGCTTCGGGAATGGTGTGCATGGTCAGATGACGTTGAACGTGACGGCAACGGGGCAGTGATCGCTTGCCTTGGGGCGGTCCCAGCCGATCCTGGGAAACAGCTCGACCTTCTGGTCCGGCGGGAAAATCGTGCGGTATGGCTGGCCGCGCCGGATGATGTCGGGCACAACCTTGCTGTTGGTCCTGGCCAATGCGGGCGACGCGAGGATGTAATCGAGCTGGCACAGGTGGCGCTCCTCCGGGCCGCGCGTATGGTACAGCGTCCAGCGATCCATCACCGGACGGCGTTCCACCAGATTTTCGCAGAACCCGCCGTCCAGCAGCACGTCGACGCTGCTCGTCGCCTCGCGCACCGGCTCAAACGTGTATCCGGCCAGCGAATCGCCGCCAATGACGATGCGTTCGCGATAATCGTTGAAATCGCCGCAGATCACCCAATGCTTGCTGGCCGAACCGCCGCTATCGGCAAACCGGTCCTCGATGATCCGCCGCACCGCCTTGGCTTCGGCCACGCGCACCGGCATGGAGGCCGTGCGCCCGTCCAGCCCGTTGCGCGGCGGCCCCATGGATTTGAAATGGCTGACAAACAGCGTCAGCGGCCGCCCGCCGATGCGCACGTCGATCTCCAGGCAGTCGCGCTTGAAAATGCGCTCATGCGGCTCAAGCCCGAGCGCCGCAATCTCGGCGTTGTACAGACCGAAATCATTGTAGGTGACGTGGGCATGGCTGGTCATTTCGATGAATTCGATCGGCTCGCCGTGCCGGGTCTGGTCACGCATCAGCACCGCCACGTCGATGCCGCGGCTGTCATTGCCTTCCAGCATGTATTTGTGCCGGTAGCCCTCGCCGACCATCTTGAAGAGATAGCCGAACTCGAAGGCATTCAGCGCACCGATATTGTCGACTTCCTGCAGGCAGAGAATATCCGCATGGGTTTCGGCGATGGCAAGCGCCGTCAACTGGCGCGTGTCGTCCGCATGGGCGATGGCCCGCGCCTGTTCCAGCTGCCGGTACTGTTCCTCGTCATTGATCTGGAACAGCTGCAGCGTCCGGTCCTTGTTCAGATTGTTCTTGAAGCCGGAGAAATCGAACCTGTTCATCAGATTTTCGACGTTGAACGTGGCGATGCGTACAGACATTCACAGACCCTGAATTATGAAACCGACAGTCGAAGCAGGACGTTGTTGTGAACCTAGCCTGATTGCCCCACGACAACCAGTGCCGAAACCGTTACCGCGGGGATTTCCGCTTGGCGGTAGCGATAGGGAATACAAAGGCCTATATTAGGGAAAACAGCATGGACACGACGATGATGAAGACCCTGATCACAGCCCTCGCCGCCTTTGGCCTTGCCCTGACCCTCGGTCTTGGCGCCGCGTCTGCACAGGTCCAGCCCTATCGTCCGGCCCCGCGCGGCAATGATCCGGTGCCACTGCAGCCGCTGATTCTCGGCACCGACAGCCCGGCCAACCTTGCCGGGCCCAACTGCACAGGCTCGGCGCGGTGCAACGATTTCCGCACCCGCCGGCCCATCATCTCGCCGACGACCCGCACCCAGGCGCAGATCTGCCAGGACCGCTATCAATCCTACCGTGCCTTCGACAATACCTACCAGCCCCTGAGCGGGCCGCGCCGCACCTGCACGCTGCAATGAAAAAAGGCCGATAGATCGCTCTATCGGCCTGATTCCCGGAAAGGTTGGAGACCTTAGTTCTTGGCCTTGTCGACCAGCTTGTTGCTGCCGATCCATGGCATCATGCCGCGCAGCTTTTCACCGACTTCTTCGATCTGGTGCTTGTCGTTGTTGCGGCGGATAGCCTTGAAGCGCGATGCGCCGGCCTTGTATTCCTGCATCCAGTCGGAGGTGAACTTGCCGGTCTGGATGTCGGTCAGGACGCGCTTCATCTCGGCCTTTGTTTCGGCAGTGATGATGCGCGGACCGGAGACATATTCGCCCCACTCGGCCGTGTTGGAGATCGAGTAGTTCATGTTGGCGATGCCGCCTTCATAGATCAGGTCGACGATCAGCTTCACTTCGTGCAGGCATTCGAAATAGGCCATTTCAGGCGCATAGCCGCCTTCAACCAGCGTTTCGAAACCGGCGCGGATCAGTTCAACGAGACCACCGCACAGAACAACCTGCTCACCGAACAGATCGGTTTCGCACTCTTCGCGGAAATTGGTTTCGATGACGCCCGAACGGCCGCCGCCGACGCCGCAGGCATAGGACAGCGCGAGGTCATGCGCATTGCCCGAGGCATCCTGATGGATGGCGATGAGGCAGGGAACGCCGCCGCCCTTCTGGTATTCGCCGCGAACCGTGTGGCCCGGGCCCTTCGGCGCGATCATGACAACGTCAACCGTCTTCTTCGGCTCGATGAGGCCGAAATGCACGTTGAGGCCGTGAGCAAAGGCGATGGCAGCGCCGTCGCGGATGTTGTCGGCGATGTGCTCCCTGTAGATGTCGGCCTGCAGTTCGTCCGGCGTCGCCATCATCATCAGGTCGGCCCATTTTGCCGCTTCGGCAACGCTGACGACCTGGAAGCCGTCGGCTTCGGCCTTCTTGGCGGTGGCAGAGCCCGGACGCAGGGCAATGCGCACGTCCTTGGCACCGGAGTCCTTCAGGTTCAGCGCATGGGCGCGGCCCTGCGAACCGTATCCGATAATGGCAACCTTCTTCGACTTGATCAGGTTGATGTCTGCATCGCGGTCATAATATACGCGCATTGATTTCTTCCCTTCAGCGTTGCGTACAGCGGCCTTAAGCGGCCCCGTTGGTATGAGCTCCGTACAGAGCGAAAAACTGCTGTGTCGCGCGCCGGGCCTCGCCGTCGATTGCCACATCAGTCAACTCGAACCGGTCGCCAAGCAGCAACCGGATTTGCACATCCCGGACGACCAGTCCGAAAAAGGTGCGAAATGCTTCTTCCGTATCGTCGAATGCCAGCAGTCCGGCTTCACGCCCGACCTCGAGCAGCGGCATCAGGCGGCGCGCCATGGCAAACGGCCCGTTCTCCAGGACGATGGCGCCGAGATCGCGCTTGTCGCTGCCCGCATGGCTGACGGCCACGCGGTTGAGCGCCACGGAAATCTTGCCGGAGAGAACGCGCAGCCAGTCCGACGCAAAGCGTTCCAGCCCGCTTGTCAGCGACGGCAGATCAAGTCCGTCGCGCCTGACCGTGACGCCGCGCACCTTCGACGCCTGCCACTGGACCGTCGCGGTCAGGAGCCCGTCCCGGTCGCCAAACCATTTGTAGAGGGTTTCCTTGGAACAGCTGGCGCGGCGCGCCACGCTGGTCATCGTCAGCGCGTCCCCCGCTTCCACCAGCAGGCCGAGCGCCGCATCGAGAACGTCGCGCTGACGCTCTGTCAATGGGCTGTCACTGGCTTCCGCAGCAGATTGCACGAGGCTTCTTCCATTCGCTTTCACGGCTTCATATGCCGTACCGTACGTTACGGTTCGGTTCTAGTGCGGTGAAAATCATTTGGCAAGTGGGCTTGAAAAAGAATCCTAAATCCAGGCTTTTTCCCGCAAACCGATTGGCCGGAACGGGTCGATCAGGGTACCCGATACCATGGATGCCAGAAGCTGCGGCGCCGGCGGAATACGCGCCACGGTTGGAACCACCCAGTCGCGTGCAAAGGGCAGCAGGGTCGAATCCGACTGGTAGAACGGGGTGAAAGCCCGCGACAGGGCCTGGAAGCCGCGCACATGCGTCCGGCGGGAGGCGGCATAGGCGGACAGCGCCGCATCGAGCTCCGTGGAGGTGGCAAGGGCATGGGCAAGCGCCCGCGCATCCAGCAGCGCCATGTTGGCGCCCTGCCCCAGCTGCGGGCTGGTCGAATGGGCCGCATCGCCGATGACGGCGAGATGACGCCCGGCGGGCATGGCCAGCGTGTGGTGGCCATAACGCGCCAGCGTCATATCGTCAAAACCGCCGATCTGATCGGTATAGGCCGAGCATTCCGGCCAGAGCGACAGCACCCGGTCCTTCCAGCTTTCGATCCCCGCAGCGCGCAGAGCCTCCGCTTCATCCGGCTTTGTGCTCCAGAAGAATGCCGCCATGTCATCGCCAGCCACATCGGTCCTGCCAATCGGCAGAACGCCGATCATCACGCCGGCCTTGCGATAGCGCTGCAGCAGCGAGCGCGTGTCAAACCCCTCCCCGCGCCATTTCAGCGATGTCCAGAAGGCGCCGTACGTCAGGGGCTCCGGTTCGCAGGGATGGATGGCAAACTGCTTGAGCCGCGAGCGCGAGCCGCTGGCATCGACGACCAGATCGAAGGTGCCGATGCTGCGGCCGGTACTGGTCATCAGCCATGCCCGGCCGTTGCCCGTGTCCAGCGTGACGACGTCGACATTGGTCTTGATATCGATACGCGCCTGCTGCACCGCCTGATACAGCACATCGAACAGGGCGGCGCGATGCACGGCAATGCCGTAGCGTCCGCTTTTCAGCGCAGCATACCGGACATCCAGCACCGCCCGTCCGGACAGGGCATCTGCGCCGTAGAGCCGGTCGATGCGGTTGCCGAGCCCGGAAATGCTGTCGAACAGCCCGAGATCGCTGAGCACCGTCAGGCCGGTGGGTTGCAGGATGAGGCCGGAGCCGAGGGGCGAAGGGGCGGCAAACCGTTCGAGCAGTTTGACATCATGCCCGGCGCGATGAAGATAGAGCGCGGCGGCAAGGCCCGCCGGGCCCGCACCCACAATGGCAATCCGCTGTTTTTTCAATCTGACCCTGCCCGTTTGCTGCTACGGGCATACAGACGCGATGCGAGTCTTTCAACCCGATATCGCGTCTCGCCGGTTCAGATATTCACCTGTGTGCCGATTTCGACGACGCGGCCGGTCGGAATCTGGAAATACTCCGTGGCATCGCTGGCGGTGCGCGCCAGCGCGATGAACAGGCGATCCTGCCAATGCGGCATTTCCGAACGGGCCGATGCCTTCAGCGAGCGGCGCGACAGGAAGAAGGACGTGGTCATGATGTCGAACTTCCAGCCCTGCTTGCGGCAGATCGCCAGCGTGCGCGGAATGTTCGGGCGCTCCATATAGCCGAAGGTCAGCGTGACGCGCATGAACAGATCGTTGATCGGCTCGATCTTGACCCGTTCGCTCTTCTTGACCAGCGGCGACGGCGCGGTGATGACCGTCAGGATCACATTGTTCTGGTGCAGCACCTTGTAATGTTTCAGGCTGTGCATCAGGGCTGTCGGGGTGCTCTTGGGATCGCCCGTCAGGAACACGGCGGTTCCCGGCACCAGCGGCGGCGGGTTCTGCGCCATCTTCTTCGAGATCAGATCGAGCGGCACCTCGCCCTTGCGGGTCTTTTCGAACAGCTGACGGCTGCCGCGGACCCAGGTGAACATCACCAGGATGATGAGGAATGCCACCACGAGGGAAGCCCAGCCGCCATCGACAACCTTGATCAGGTTGGCGCTGACGAATGTCAGATCAACGATGATGAAGCCGACGGTCAGGCTGACGGCCACCCAGAGGCGCCACTTCCAGATGCGGCTCATGACGATGAACAGCAGGATCGTCGTCACCAGCATGTTGCCGGTCACGGCAATGCCGTAGGCCGAGGCCAGGTTGGTCGAGCGCTCGAAGCCAAGGACGAGCAGGACAACCACGAGGCCGAGCAGCATGTTGACCCGCGGCAGGTAAACCTGGCCGGACTGCTTCTCGGAGGTGTGTTCGATGTTGAGGCGCGGCAGAAGATTGAGCTGCACCGCCTGGCGCGACAGCGAATAGGCGCCCGAGATAACCGCCTGACTGGCGATGACGGTGGCGGCCGTGGCCAGAAGCACCATCGGCAGCAATGCCCAATGCGGGAACATCTCGAAGAACGGGTTTTTGGCCGACTCGCCATGCGCCAGGATGAAGGCGCCCTGACCGAAATAGTTCAGGAGCAGACAGGGGAAGACGACCCAGACCCAGGCCGTGGCAATCGGCTTGCGGCCGAAATGGCCGAGATCCGCATAGAGCGCTTCCGCACCGGTCACCGCCAGGAACACCGTGCCGATGGTCGGGAACGCCGTTGCCGGGTTCTCGAGGATATAATCCACCGCATAATACGGGTTGGCGGCGGCAAAAATGCTGATGTCGTCGAACAGGTGCCATGCGCCGAAAAAGCCGATGGCCAGAAACCACAACAGGGTGATCGGACCGAAAATCGTGGCAACGCGCGCCGTCCCGAAACGCTGGACGGAAAACAGCGTCAGCAGGATGACCAGCGTGATGGGCACCACGAAGGGCTCCAGCGACGGAGTGACGATCTCCAGACCTTCGACCGCCGACAGCACCGAAATGGCCGGGGTGATCACCGCATCGCCGTAAAACAGCGACGCACCGACAATGCCGAGACCGAGAATGAGCTGTGGCCGGGATTTGAAACTCGACCGCGCCAGCGCCATCAGCGACAGGATACCGCCCTCGCCGTCATTGTCGGCGCGCAGCACGAAAAAAACATATTTGATGGTGACGATCAGGGTCAGCGCCCAGAAGATCATGGAGACAACACCGAGAATATCGGTCCGGCTGAGGACTCCATCGAGCGATGCGGCATGAAGCGCTTCGCGGAAGGCGTAGATCGGGCTTGTCCCGATGTCGCCATAGACAACGCCGAGGGCGCCTAGCACAAGAACCGGAAATGCTTCTTTGTGATGCGGTTCCGGTTCATAGGCGGCGGTACCGTTTAAACAGTTCTCGTCGCCAACTTGCTGGTCACTCATACAGGTTTTCCCTCGCTCCGACAGCGTGGGCGGACGAGTTAGTCGTGTTGCACCGCAATATCAATCGCCATTTTAACATAGCTGTCATCCCACGTTATGCAAAAACGCATGGCAACGCAAATCCTGCACGCGAATCAACGTACTAGACTTGAAGCGCATTCATGAATCTTTCCACAGCCCGCGACATACCGTGCGTCAAAGCATCGGCTGTCAGCCCGTGACCAATGGAAACCTCCACCAGATTTGGCACTCTTTTGACCAGAGCAGGCAGATTGGCGACCGTCAGATCATGCCCGGCATTGACGGCAACGCCCGCCTTCGCCGCCGCTTCCGCAGTCTTCGCCAGCCTGTCCAGCTCCAGCGCCTCGCGGCGCGGATCGTCATGCGCACCGCCATAGGGGCCGGTATAGAGTTCGACGCGATCCGCCCCGAGCGCCTTGGCGAGCGCCGGTGCAGCCGGGTCGGCATCGATGAACAGGGATACCCGCGCCGACCGGTGTTTCAACTGCCGGATGATCGGCGCCAGGAAATCGCCGTCCTTCGTCAGGTCCCAGCCGTGATCGGAGGTGGCCTGCGCCGGATCGTCCGGCACCAGCGTGACCTGCTCGGGCTCGTTCTTGGCGACAAGATCGAGGAATTGCGCCGTCGGATACCCTTCGATGTTGAATTCGGCCTGCGGAAACTCGTCATCGATCAGGGCGCGGATCTCCGGCAGGTCGGAGAAGCGGATATGCCGCTCGTCCGGACGCGGATGCACGGTCAGGCCCGCAGCACCGCCGGCCAAGGCCACGCGGCCAAGCCCGATCACACTGGGCCAGGGCAGGTCGCGGCGATTGCGCAACATGGCGATTGCATTGAGGTTCACGGAAAGGGAAGCTGTCATGCTGAAGTCCAATGTTTTTTCTTGTCCTGATCTTTACAGCAGAAAACGAACATTAAACATTGGAATCTGGCCCGACCCGAAAGATGTTCGCAGGCCGGCCCCTCGCCTCGCAAGTTCTTGCCCGCAAAGAGTACGGTTTGATGAGCCCATCCGATTTTTCCTCGCCGGTTTTTGCCCAATGGCGCGCGCATGCCGCATCCGACTGGTCTGCCTATGTCGACCACGCCTTTGTGCGCGGCCTCGGCGACGGCTCCCTGCCCGAAACGGCTTTTCTGCACTATCTCGTCCAGGATTACATCTTTCTGTTCCACTTCTCGCGGGCCTGGGGCATGGCTGTCCTGAAGGCGGAAAGCCATGAGGAACTGGAGCTGGCATCGGCAACGGTCCATGCACTGGTCAACCATGAAATGCCGCTGCATATCGAGATATGCGCGAAGGCCGGGATTCCGCGCGAGACGCTGCTGCAGACCGACGAGGAACCGGAGAACCTCTCCTATACCCGCTACGTCATCGATGCCGGGTTGTCGGGTGACTTCCTTGATCTCATCGCGGCTCTTGCGCCCTGCGTCATGGGTTATGGCGAAATCGGCGCGCGTCTTGCAGCCACCCCATCGGCAGGCAATCCCTATCAACCGTGGATTGATACCTATGCGGGCAAGGACTATCAGGAGGCCTGCCATGCGGTCGGACGGCTCATCAAAAGCAGTGTCCATGCCCGGCTCGGCCCGTCACCGCAAACGTCCGGGCGCTGGAAGACGCTCAACCGCCGTTTCCGTGTGGCGACCCGGCTGGAGGCCGGATTCTGGTCGATGGGAATGCGAGGAGCGGCCCTTGCTCAATAAACCGGGGCAAGCGCATGATCGGCCCATTCCTCGCGGGGAATGGGCTTGCCTACTGTGAATTCAAAGGATTGAACCTGCTGCGTCTCCGGCGATATTCCGCAGTTGAACGCCAGGTTGTACCAGTTTCCACCACTGCGCATGGCTGCACCCGTGGCGGTTATGACACCGGATTTGACCTTCGTAGCGGCCATGGCATAGGCGATGACCCGATCCGGCTTGAAGCTTTTGTCCCATTTCGCCACTTGCGCCATGGCTTCCAGATTGCAGATCTGTTCAAGCCTCGTGCCAAGTTCCAGCGTTGGCAGCGCTTCGCGCGTCTGCCGGCTGCGTGGATCGGCCAGCACAACCGCCGACAGCATGGTCGTCGCTTTGTGCATGGCCGGCTGCTCCATTGCAGCGGAGGCCGCTTCCTGCCTTGGCGCCGGCAGAGCATCGGGAAGCGGCGCGGATACAGGAGGGAGAACAGGCAGATCGGCGGGTTTTGTTTCCGGAGCCGCCGCCGGTACGATCTGAAGATCGATGGTCTCTTCCAAGGGCGCATTGAAGCGAAATGGCCTCGCCAAGGCGATGAGAGCCAGTACAAGCAAAAGGTGCAGCACAGCAGAGACAATGGCGCCGCTGGTGCTTGCCTCCCTCAATGGGGCATTCGCAAAGGTTTCGCCTGCCACCAAGCTCACCGAACTCACTCTCCCGGCCGACTGTTCACATCACACAGAACAAAGACACGCTCTTCAAGTGAACGCAACGCGCGATTGGAGTCAGGGTTGATGCCGCAGCAGGGAGGATGTGCCTGCGGCGAAACCCATTTTCTCGTAGAAAGGGATGAGGCGATCCGGGCAGTAAAGCTCGAAGCTTGCCATGGACTGGAGCTTCTCATGGCCTTTGATGCGCTCCATGATCTTTTGCCCCAATCCTGTCCCGCGGAATTTTTCATCAACAATCACGTCGAAGATCATGGCCTTGTAGACATAGTCGGTCAGAACGCGGGCAAAACCCACCAGCTTGCCCTCGGCGCAGCAACCGATGACAATGTCGCAGTGATCCAGCATGCGCACGACATCGTCGAACTGCCGGTTCTTGGTCCACCATTCATTCCGGTAGAGTGCGTGAAGCTCCTGCCGGTGGGGGCCTTCTATCCGGTCGATCCACTGCAAATCCATATTCGCCCCTCCCGGCAGACAAGACCTTAGCGCACCACCGTCAGCCGTTCGGCCGCGCGGGTGATGGCCGTGTAGAGCCAGCGGTCGCGCGTATCGCGGAAAGCAAAGCTCTCGTCGAACAACACGACTTCATTCCACTGCGAGCCCTGCGCCTTGTGGGTCGTCAGCGCGTAGCCATAGTCGAAATCGTCGTAGCGCTTCTTGGTCTGCCACGGAATTTCCGTATCGGGATCCTCGAACTGCGCCTTGAGCAGCTTGATCTTGGCAACGCCCCTGCCCGGTTCTTCATCTTCCGGCGCCACCAGCAGGTTGATGCCGGGTTTGACCGTCTCCCGCGAGGAGGTCATGACCTTCCACAGCGAGCCGTTGAGCAGCCCCTTGGCCGGATCGTTGCGCAGACACACCAGCTTGTCGCCCGCCTGCGGAAAGGAAGCGGAAAAACCTTTGAGCTCGCGCAGGCGCTGATTGTAGCGGCGGCGGGTGCGGTTCGTACCCACCAGCACCTGATCGGCGCCGAGCACCAGATCCTGTGTCACCTCGTTCTTGGAGATGACCTTGGCAGCACCGAAATCGCCATAGCCGAATTCACGTCCCTCGCGCACGTCGAGCGCCAGGCGCAGGATCGGGTTGTCGCGCGCCTGCCGGTGGATTTCGCTGAGCAGGAAATCCGGCTCGTGTTCGGTGAAGAAGCCGCCGCCGGATATGGGCGGCAGCTGGCCGGGGTCGCCCAGCACCAGAATGGGCGTGCCGAAGCTCATGAGATCGCGGCCGAGCTGTTCGTCCACCATCGAGCACTCGTCGACGACGATCAGCTTGGCCTTGGCAACCGGGCTTTGCCGGTTGAGCGAGAAAGTCGGGGCGATGCTGGTCTTGCCGGTGGTTTCATCCTCGACAGCCTCTTCGCCGCGCGGGCGATAGATCAGCGAATGCAGCGTCCGCGCATTGGCAGCGCCCTTCGAGCGCAGGACCTGCGCGGCCTTGCCGGTGAAAGCGGCGAACTGCACGTCCCCGTCGATATGCTCGGCGAAATAGCGGGCCAGCGTCGTCTTGCCGGTACCGGCATAGCCGAAAAGCCGAAAAAGCGGGCTGCGCCCGTCTTTCAGCCATTTGGAAACGGCGCTGAGCGCCTCATCCTGTTGTGGTGATAATTGCATGGCCCTGACTGACAGGATTCGCCCGCAAAGGGCAAGGAAAATGGGTGAATGCAGTCTTATACTATAGATTATCCGGGTTTCCCGGCCGGATTTTACCCGCGCCGGAATAGCCGGTTTCCGTGTCGGTCATGCGGAATTCGTCGCCCTTCACCTGCAGACGCCAGCAGACCTTCTGCTCCTCGCCCTCGTAGAGCAGGCAGAGCGTGTCGTTCTCCAGCGTCCACTCGCCCGCATAGGCCATGCCGTTGGTCAGCACCTTGTCCGGCTTGCAGCATTCGATCAGCTTGCCGCGCGATTTGCCGTCTGTACCCAGAAACTCGGTGAAGTTGAACGGCGGCTGCGCCTTGACTTCGCCGGTGATGGTCGCGCCGGTCAAGAGCTTACGCAGGTCCTGTTCGGTGGTTGCGGGCCAGGGCGCGTCCTGCGCCCGGACAGGCGCGGAAAAACTGGCCGCTGCCACAAGCATCCATGCAATCGCTGCGCGGCGGACCGTCAAAGCTCCATGCATCTCAAGACCTTTCCGGATCATTTTCCAGCCTGATCGGCTGACCGTGCGGGGTTGCGTGGGCCGCACGTTGCCATGAAGCGGCGAGATCATCAACATCCGTCGACTTTGCCACGTTCTTGGCCGCAACGAGGGATTCCAGTGCCGCGACCCAGCGATGGTAGTAATCACTGCCATCCTCCAGCGCACCGGGCCGTTTCAGTTCGGTGGAGAGCGCCTGTGCCCACTCATCCCAGCCGAACAGTCCCCGGCTGTGCAGGGCCAGCACCATGGCGAAGGCTTCCGCCTGCCACGGCTCGGCAAAAACCGGCGCATCGATCCCATCGCCCAGCCCTTGCGAATGCGCGATCAGCTCACGCAGGCTCAAGATAGCTCTCCCAGGCGTCGATGCTGACAGTCAGGGTCGGATCGGCGCCCTCGCCCCAGATCTCCGCCGCCGTGAACACGACAGTGTAGACATATTGCGGGTGCTCGCCTTGCCCATGCGCATTGGTGTCCGGGAAGACGAAGCCCTCGCGCACGGCTTCCACCATGCCGGTTTTCCCGCGGGCGTAGCGCGGCAGCCGCGTATGTGTCTGCGGGTTGAAATTGCGGGTTCTGACGCGGTTCCCCGCCTGGAAACGCGGCGCCTGTCCGACCGGACGGTCGCAGGGACCGCCCTTCGCCAGAACGGCGGCAACGTTCTCCGCTCGCAGGACGCGCTTGGGCTCAGCTCCCTTTCCAAGGGAGTGCCCCTGCACCAACTCCGCATCGGTCACGAATCCATGGCGCTTCAGCAGCACTTCCAGCGCCTTGGTCCAGATTGCGTAATAGCTGGAGGAATAGTAGTCGGCGGGATGCAGGCTTTCGCGCGCATGGCGGCTTTCGTCGATGTTCCAGTGCCCCATGGCTCCGGCGGCGAGCGTCAGACCCAGCGCCCGCTTTTCCCACGCCGCATGGAAATAGGGCTCGTCCTTCTCCGGATTGACCGGGCCGAAGCCCATCTGCCCGCCAAGATCCTGCGGCCCGTTCATGCCACCTCCGGCACACGGGCGAGCCCCGTGCCAATCATCGAATCGCGCGTCACCAGCGCGGCAAGCTGTTCCTCGCTCCAGCCATCAGTGCCTTCCGGGCGCAGCGGGATGATCAGATAGCGCAGTTCCGCGGTCGAATCCCACACACGGATGCTGGTGGTATCGGGTAGAACCAGATCAAACTCCGCCAGCACACCGCGCGGATCGATGACGGCACGCGAGCGGTAAGGCGGCGACTTGTACCAGACGGGCGGCAAGCCGAGCACCGACCATGGGTAGCAGGAACACAGCGTGCACACGACGAGATTGTGGGTTTCCGGCGTATTGAACACCGCCTGCATGTGCTCGCCCTGCCGGCCGGTATAGCTCAGCGACGCGATGGCTGCGGTTGCATCGCGTCTCAACCAGGCATTGAATTCCGGATCGACCCACGCCTTGGCCACAACCTTCGCACCATTGCGGGGGCCGACTTTGGTCTCATAGGTCTCGACAATGGCATGGATCGCCTCGGGATCGACAAGACCTTTTTCAGTCAGGATCGTTTCGAGTGCCCGCACCCGTGCGGCCATGGGATCGAGTTCATTGTCGTGGTGGTGATCGTGATCATGGGACATGGTGGAAACTTATGCGCCTCCCGCATTTCGTGCAAGATCAGCGCAGCATCGGCCAGAGACTGGCGACAAGCAAGGCCGCCATGCTGATATTGAACCATTTCAACCGCGCCGGATCCGACAGCCAGCCGCGCATGAACTGGCCGAAGGCCGCCCAGCTCGATACCGAGGGCACATTGACCAGGGCGAAGGCGATGCCGACAATCAGCACTGTGACGAGATAGGCCTGCGGCGCGGTATAGGTAGCCATCGCCGTCACCGCCATCACCCAGGCCTTGGGGTTGACCCACTGGAAGGCTGCAGCCTCAAGGAACGTCATGGGACGGGCATTGCCATCGACAGTTCCGAGCGAGCGTGACGTCGCGATCTTGTAGGCGAGATAGACCAGATAGGCGCCGCCGGCGAATTTGAGGATCGTGTAGACCAGCGGAATGGTCTGGATCAGGGCGCCCAGGCCAAGACCGACGCCGATCAGCAGCGAAAAGAAGCCGCTGCCGATGCCCAGCATATGCGGAATGGTGCGTCGGAAGCCGAAATTCACCCCGGACGCGAGCAGCATCAGATTGTTGGGTCCCGGCGTGATCGACGTGACGAAGGCAAAAACGAGGAGCGTGAAAAAGATTTCGAGCGACATGACAAACCGGATCTGATGCGTGGGGAAGATTTAAGCTTCGGGTTCATGCCGCTCAATCGCAATCTTGTCAGGGATACAATTGCGTATCCCTGAGTCCGATTGCCGCTGAAGCCTACATGCCCTGCGGGCCGCGGTTCATGGCGGCGACACCGGTCCGGCAGATCTCGACGAGGCCGAGCGGCTTCATGATGGCGATGAACTGGTCGAGCTTCGACCCCTTGCCGGTGATTTCAAAGATGAAATGTTCCGTCGTGGCATCCGCCACCTTGGCGTGGAACGCATCGGCAAGACGCAGCGCTTCGTTGCGGTTCTCGCCGAGCCCCGCCACCTTGACCAGCGCCAGCTCGCGCTGGATCGGCTTTTCATTGCCGAGTTCGTCGGCGCGCACCGACAGATCGACCACGCGGTGCACCGGCACGATGCGTTCGAGCTGGTGACGGATCTGGTCGAGCACATGCGGGGTGCCGCGCGTCACGATGGTGATGCGCGACAGGTGCTGCTCGTGCTCGGTTTCCGAGACGGTCAGGCTTTCAATGTTGTAGCCGCGGCCGGAAAACAGGCCGATCACCCGGGCAAGGACGCCGGGTTCGTTGTCAACGAGAACCGATAGCACCGTGGTGATCGGTAGCTCCGTCTCCTTGGCAATGAAATATGCCGAGCCGGAGGCTAGATTTTGAGCGTTCATTACAGTGTTTCCTCTCCGGTTTCTTAAACGAGCTGCCGTCCCTTGGCATCGATGGCATTGGCAACGGCTTCATCCGTCGCTTCGTCAGGCAGGAGCATTTCATTATGCGCCTTCCCTGACGGAATCATCGGGAAGCAGTTTGCCAGATTGGCCACGCGGCAATCGAACAGAACCGGTTTCTTCACGTCGATCATTTCCTGAATGGCATCGTCGAGATCGCCCGGCTTTTCACAGCGGATGCCATGGCCGCCATAGGCTTCCGCCAGCTTGACGAAATCGGGCAAGGCCTCCGTATAGGAGTGCGATAGGCGGTTGCCATGCAGCAATTGCTGCCACTGGCGCACCATGCCCATATACTGGTTGTTCAGGATGAAGATCTTGATCGGCGCTTCGTACTGCACCGCCGCGCTCATTTCCTGCATGGTCATCTGCACCGAGGCATCGCCGGCAATGTCGATGACCAGCGAATTGGGATGGGCAATCTGCACGCCCAATGCCGCCGGCAGGCCGTAACCCATGGTGCCGAGGCCGCCGGAGGTCATCCAGCGGTTGGGTTTTTCAAAACCATAGAACTGTGCCGCCCACATCTGATGCTGGCCGACTTCCGTCGTGATGAAGGTGTCGCGATCCTTGGTCAGCGCATAGAGCCGCTCCAAGGCATATTGCGGCATGATCACGTCCTTGTTGCGTGTATAGGACAGGGACTTGCGCGACCGCCATTTGTCGATCTGCGCCCACCATTCGCCGATCGCCTTCTTTTCAGGTTTTTCGGACGAAGCGCGCCACAGCCGGACCATGTCTTCCAGAACCCGGCCGACGTCGCCAACCACGGGAATGTCGACGCGAACCGCCTTGTTGATCGATGACGGGTCGATATCGATGTGGATTTTCTTCGAGTTGGGCGAGAAGCCATTGAGGCGCCCGGTGATGCGGTCGTCGAAGCGCGCACCGATGCAGACCATGACGTCGCAATCATGCATCGTCATGTTGGCCTCGTAGGTGCCGTGCATGCCCAGCATGCCCAGCCAGTTCTTGCCCGATGCCGGATAGGCGCCGAGGCCCATCAGGGTCGAGGTGATCGGGAAATTGGTCAGCTCCACCAGTTCGCGCAGCAGATGGCTGGCCTGCGGGCCGGAGTTGATGACACCGCCGCCGGAATAGATGACCGGACGCTTGGCCGTCGCCATCAGGGCAACAGCCTGCTTGATCGCCTCGATATCGCCCTCGACCTTCGGCCGGTAGCTGGTGCGCGGCGCGGTTTCCGGCGGCGTATAGAAGCCGGTGGCGAACTGCACGTCCTTCGGCACGTCGACGAGAACCGGACCCGGACGGCCGGTACGCGCCACGTGGAAGGCTTCGTGCAGGATGCGCGCGAGATCGTTGACGTCCTTCACCAGCCAGTTGTGCTTGGTGCAGGGACGCGTGATACCGATCGTATCGCATTCCTGAAACGCATCCGAGCCGATGAGCGTGGTCGGAACCTGGCCGCTGATGCAGACCAGCGGGATGGAGTCCATCAAGGCATCCTGCAGCGGCGTCACCGCATTGGTCGCACCGGGGCCGGATGTGACCAGCATCACGCCGACCTTGCCGGTGGAACGGGCATAGCCCTCCGCCGCGTGACCGGCGCCCTGCTCATGGCGAACCAGCACGTGATTGATCTTGTCCTGCTGATGCAGCTCGTCATAAATGGGAAGGACCGCACCACCCGGATATCCGAAAATGTCCGTCACGCCCTGATCGATGAGTGCCTGAATGACCATTTCGGCACCGGTCATCTCCCGTCGTTGCGATGTGTGGTTGTCACTATCCTGCTTGTCTGCGGTCATCGATCTCTTCCCGTGTATTCTGCGGCTCTCGGCCTTCCAGAAGGTGTTTTCGTTTAGCGTAAGGTTTGGAAATAAAAAAGGCCCCCGAAGGAGCCTGTGTTTCGCGCATGGGAGCTTCCGCCGGGTGCTTACAACACCCTGCCCATGCGCGGTCCCACGACGATAAGAACTGTTTTCATGGTCGCGGACGATAATTAAGCAAATTCTATCCGTCAACGGCAAAATTCAGGAAATTGAAATGTTCGCAAACAAAGCAATGCTTTGGCGCAACATCCTTCAAATGTGAAATGCATCGCTAAGATATTCTCAATGCCTTGCGCTTAAGGTTCAATCCCGTTGCCAAGTCCCAGGATTGACCACGACCCATGAGCGCCGAAGCCCTGCCCTCTGCACAATCAAGACCGATGGTCCGCAACCGGACCGATGGGCACGTCATCGAATGCAACGGCGACAAGGCCATCATCCACGCCAAGACCGGCCCGTCGATCACGGCATCGGACGATTACTGGTCTGTCGGCCAGCTTATCTCCATTCAGGTTGCCGACAGCCGCGTGGTCGGTCTTGTCTACAAGGTTGAGCTGCCCAATGCCGAATGGCAGCAGGATGTCGATCAAAGCATCCATATCCATGTGGAACTCGTCGGCCAGGTCGATGCGCATATCGACGGCAAATTGCGCTTCTCCTCGGGCATCACCACCTATCCGCATATGGGCGCCATCGCCCATCGCATCCGCGCCGCCGATCTGGCCACCATCTACACCACGTCGCTGAAGAACACGGTTTCCATCGGCCACCTCTCGCAGAATGCCGACATTCCGGCGCTGATCTCGGTCGACAGCCTGATCTCCCGCCATTTCGCCGTGCTGGGCAGCACGGGCGTCGGCAAATCCAGCGCCGTGACCCTGCTTTTGCGCAAAATCATTTCGCAGCGTCCCGATCTGCGTATCCTCATTCTTGATCCGCATAACGAATTTGCCAGCGCGTTTCCCGATCTCGCCATCTCCATCGACTACAGCACCTTCGATTTGCCGTACTGGATGTTCAAGCTGGAGGAATTCGGCGAAGCCGTGTTTCGCGGACGCCCGCAAATCGCGGCTGAAATCGATATTCTGCGCGATCTCATTCCGCTCGCCAAAGAACGTTTCGCCAATGTTGAAGCGGCCGCCACGTCGTCCCTCCTCAGGAAAGAACGTGACTTTGCCTCGATGACCGCCGATACGCCGACGCCCTACCGGATGGCGGATCTGATCAAGCTGCTGGAGGAGCGCATCGGCCAGCTCGACGGCAAGACGGACCGGCCGACCATGAAGGCGCTGCGCTACCGCCTGCAGGCACTGGTCGCCGACCCGCGCTACCGCTTCATGTTCTCGGCCCCGGCAACGCTCGATACGATGCGCCAGACCGTCGGCCACATTTTCCGCGTGCCGAAAAACGACCGGCCCATCTGCGTCTTTCAACTGGCGGGATTGCCGTCGGAAGTGGTGAATTCCGTGGCCTCGGTTCTCTGCCGGATGGCCTTTGACCTCGCCGTTTCCAGCGATGGCAATGTGCAGACGCTCGTCGTGTGCGAGGAAGCACACCGTTATATCCCCGCCGATACCAGCGCCGGGTTCTGGCCGACGCGCCAGGCCATTGCACGCATCGCCAAGGAAGGCCGCAAATACGGCGTCTATCTCTCCGTCATTACCCAGCGTCCGGGCGAGCTCGACCCGACGATCCTCTCCCAGTGCAGCACGGTTTTCGCCATGCGGCTCGGCAATGAGCGCGACCAGGAAATCGTCCGCGGCGCCATCAGCGGCGCGTCGCAAAGCGCCGTCGGCTTCCTGTCGTCGATCGCCAACCGCGAGGCGATCGCCTTCGGCGAGGCCGTGCCGACGCCGATGCGCATGATGTTCGAAACCATTGCGCCGGAACATCTGCCCGCCGCGCATATGACGCAGCAGCAGGAAGCCGTGCGCAGCGGTGACAGCCACGTGTCGCTCGACATGATCCTCAACCGGATGCGCCAGCTCAATGCGGCCGACAGCACCACGACCGAAAATGCATCGGCCGGTTTTCAGGCCCCGGAAAAACCGGCGATGGTCCAGCGCCCCGCGGCACCCATCCCGCCGGAACCGGTCCGGAGCCAGTGGCGCGCGGCCGAATCCGCCCCGATCATCGAAGAGCCGCGCAAACCGGCGCGATCGGAGACAGACGGTTTCCGCGCCAGCGACCTCATCCGCAGCTTCCGCACCGACAAGACTTAAGGGCCGGGATAGGCGATCCGCTCCCAGTCGTCGCCGAGCTGGTTGCGGAACCAGGTCATTTGCCGCTTGGCATATTGCCGCGTCGCAATGGTTGACAGCTCGGCTGCCTGTGCAGGCGTGATCGTGCCTGCCAGCATCCTGGTGATTTCACCGACCCCGATGGCTCGCATGGCGGGCAGATCGGAGGACAGTCCGAGCGCCAGCAGGGCTTTGACCTCCCCGGCCGCTCCCTTCTCCAGCATGGTTGCAAACCGCAGCGCGATCCGTTCGCCAAGCCAGGCCCGGTCCGGGTCGATGACGATCTTGCGGGCCGAGGCCGCATCGATCAAAGGCGTGCCGGTTTGCTTCTGCCAATCGATGATCGACCGTCCCGATGCATCGATCACTTCCAGCGCCCGCACGACGCGCTGGCTGTCGGTCGGGCGCAGCACTGCTGCCGCCTGCGGGTCTTTTTCGCTCAAAATGGCGTGCAGCTGCTGCGCTCCGACCTGCGCGTCCTGTGCGCGCCAATAGGCCCGCACATCATCGGGTATATCAGGCATGGCCGAGAGGCCGCCGAGCAGCGCGCGGAAATAAAGCCCGGTGCCGCCGACAAAGATCAGCGGGCGGTCACCCGCAGCTTCGGTTTTCAGCAAATGTTCGACATCGGTGAACCAGCGGCCGGTGGAATAGGCCTCGGACGGCGGGACATGGCCATAGAGGCAATGCGGCGCTTGCAGAAGATCATCCGGCCCCGGCCGTGCGGTGAGCACATCGAGCACGCCGTAGACCTGCATGGAATCGGTATTGACGATCCAGCCGCCGGTCTCTTCGGCATAGCGCAGCGCCAATGCCGACTTGCCGCTTGCCGTCGGTCCGGCTATCAGGATTGTCTGTCTTCTCGTCACACCAATCGTCCAATCGGGAAATGCTCATGCCCTTGATGGCCACGCTTATCGCCAATCCGGCTTCACCCCGTCTCAGCGCATCGCTCGGGATTAAAGCCTCAGCGGCACTCAATGCAACAGGACTTTACTGGCTGGCCGACGGAATTGCCTGCGATCTCGCCCTGCGCACAGGCTCGGACCCGGTGGAGGCCCATGCGGAGCTGGCGCGGATCGTCGATGGCGAGCCCATCGACATCGTCGTGCAGGAACAGGATACACGGCGCAAGAAAATCCTGATCGCCGACATGGATTCCACCATGATCCAGCAGGAATGCATCGACGAACTGGCCGAAGAGGCTGGCCTGCGCGACAAGGTGGCGGCCATCACCGCCCGCGCCATGAATGGCGAGATCGCCTTCGAGCCCGCCCTGCGCGAACGGGTGGCACTGCTCAAGGGCCTGCCCTATTCCGTCATCGACAAGGTCATCGCCAGCCGCATCACCCTCATGCCCGGCGGACCGGAACTTGTCCGCACCATGAAGAAGCACGGCGCCTATACAGCGCTGGTTTCGGGCGGCTTTACCGTCTTCACCCAGCGCATCGCCGCCATGATCGGCTTTCACGAGAACAGCGCCAATACGCTCATCGACAATGGTGAGACGCTCACCGGCGAAGTCACCGAACCCATCCTCGGCCGCGAAGCCAAGGTCGCTGCGCTCCTGTCCATCTGCGAACGCTTCAATCTTGCGCCGGACGAGGCTCTTGCCGTCGGCGACGGCGCCAATGATCTCGGCATGCTGCAGCTTGCCGGCACAGGTGTCGCATTGCACGCCAAGCCGTCGGTCGCGGCGCAGGCAAAGGTCCGGGTGGATCATGGCGATCTCACCGCGCTGCTCTACATCCAGGGCTATCGCAAGACCGACTTTGTCGTCTGACAGCGCCGGAAACAAAAAAGGCGGCCATTGGCCGCCTTTTTGCTGAGGTCGTCGAGACGTCAATTCATCTGCAAAGTCACGAAGCGCAATTCGCCCGTCTTGGATGCCAGCATCAAAAGGGCATTCTTGCGGCCTTCATCGCGCAGCTTCTCGATGCGGGCAGCCACGTCTTCCGGCGTCTTGACGGCTTCCTGGGCAATATCGACGATCACGTCGCCCGCTTCGATCCGCTTGTTCGCGGCAATCGATTGGGCCTGCACTTCGGTGATCAGAACGCCCTCGACCTCCTTGGCAATGCCGAATGTCTTTCTGCTGTCATCGTCGAGCACGCCGAGCGTCATGCCGAGGACATCCACATCCTGCGCGGCGTCTTCATCCTGGTCGGTCTGCGACTGGGATTTCTCCTTGGTCTTGGCGTCGGTCGTATCTTCCAGCCGGCCGAGCGTGACCTTGACCGTCTGTTCCTTGCCCTTACGCACCACGACGACATCGACTTCCTTGCCGACAGGGCTTTCCGCCACGGCGCGCGGCAGATCCTTGACATTGTTCACCGGCTTGCCGTCGAACTTGGTGATGACGTCACCGGGCAGGATGGAGCCGTTGGCCACGGGACCGCCGTCAATGATACCGGCAACCAGCGCACCCTTGCTTGAGGTCATCCCCAGGCTTTCGGCGATATCGTCGGTGACCGGCTGGATGCGCACGCCAAGCCAGCCGCGCTGCACTTCGCCATGGTCGCGCAATTGCTGGATCACACCGGCAGCGAGGTCCGCCGGAATGGCAAAGCCGATGCCGATCGATCCGCCGGTCGGCGAAATGATCGCCGTGTTGATGCCGATCACCTGCCCGTACATGTCGAACAGCGGGCCGCCGGAATTGCCCCGGTTGATCGCCGCATCCGTCTGGATGAAATTGTCATAGGGGCCGGAATTGATGTCGCGGTTGCGGGCGGAAACGATACCCACCGTCACGGTGCCGCCAAGACCGAAGGGGTTGCCGATGGCCATGACCCAATCGCCGATACGGGCTTTTGAGGAATCGCCGAACTTGACCGCGACCAGCTTGTGCTTTTTCGGGTCGACCTTGAGCACCGCCAGATCGGTCTTGGTGTCCTTGCCGACCAGTTCCGCCTTCAGCTTCGACCCATCGGTGAAATTCACCTCGATATCGTCCGCATCGGCAATCACATGATTGTTGGTCACGACGATGCCCTGTTCCGCATCGATGACAAAGCCGGAGCCCAATGACTGAACCTTGCGGGACGGATTGTTCTCACCCGGCTTCTGCTTGCCGAAATACTCGTCGAAGAACTCCTGGAACGGCGATCCCTCCGGGACTTTCGGCATGGGAACCGGTCCGGAATCGCCATCCTGCCCCTTGACGGTCTGCGATGTCGAAATATTGACCACCGCATCCAGCAGACCCTCGGCGAGATCGGCGACGGACGCCGGGCCCTGGGCTTTCGGCTGCGCCGATTGTGCTGCCGCGATGGTCACAAAGGCGGGTGTCACGCTCGTGGCGGACAGGGCAATCAGCGCGATTGCCGCGGTGGCAGAACGGAAAATCGGGCGACCAGGAGTGAAAACCATGCGTTCGGGCCTTTGTCAGTGTACTCGGATTAAAAAATAAATAGCGATGAATTACAACAGAGCCGCGAGAGTAGACGAAAATATGGCCGTCAGACTGCAAGTCTGATCAAGTTTGGTAATGGCGGGGCCCGCCATTACCCCCGTGCGAGCCAGACGATACCCACGCCGATGGCAACCGACGCGACACCGGCCATGCGCAGAAAGCCATCCGGCTGTCCGCTGACATCCCGCGCGACGCGCTTTGCGATCAGCGGGAAACAGCCGTAGAGCAGCCCCTCGAAGACGAGGAACAGCCCTACGGCATCCAGAAAGTCGATCATGCCTGGCCTGCCCCTATTGCGGGGCAGGTTTTGCAGCGGCCGGCGCTGGCGGAACAGCGCCACCATTGGCATCCTGGAAATACCGGAAGAACTCGGAATTGGGCGAAAGCACCATCGTTGTTCCGGCATTGTCGAGGGCTGTGCCATAGGCAGCCATGGACCGGTAGAACGCGAAGAAATCCGGATCCTTGGAGAAGGCATCGGCAAAGATCCGGCTGCGCTCGCCTTCACCCTCACCGCGGGCGATTTCAGATTCCTTGCGGGCTTCCGCAATGATCTCTACCACCTGGCGATCGGCAATCGCCTTGATGCGCTGGGCAGCTTCACGGCCGCGGGCGCGCAGGAATTCAGCCTGCGCAAGACGCTCGGCCTTCATGCGCTCGAACGTCTGCTGCGACACTTCCTGGGTCAGGTCGGTCCGGCGAACGCGCACGTCCGCAATCTCGAGACCCAGCGATTCCGCATCCGGACGCAGCTGTTCGCGCACTTCACGCATCATGCCGGCACGCTCGTCGGAAAGCGCAGCTTCAAATCCACGCAGACCGTAAACGCTACGCAAGGATGCATCGAGACGCGTGCGCAAACGGGCCTGTGCGAATTCCACATCGCCCGACACCGTCTGGCGGAACTTGCGCGGATCGGTGATCCGGTAGACCAGGAAGGCATCGACTTCGTAGAACTTGCCGCCCGAAACCTGAACACGGATATTGTCCAGCTCAAAGCTCAGCAGACGATCTTCGATCATCTGGACATTGTCGGCTTCAAGAAAGCCGAACGGCAGCTTGAAATAGATACCGGGCTGGGTCTTCACATCGACGATCTGGCCGAAGCGCAGGACAATGGCCTGCTGGCGTTCATTGACGACGAAAACCGAGGAATAAACCAAAAGGGCGATGAATGCGATGAGACCCGCAATAAGAGGAAGACGGTTCTGGCTCATTACTTTGTCCCCTCAGTCGGGCGCTGCTGCTTTGTGATCTCCGACAAGGGCAGGTAGGGCACGACCCCCTGACCGTTCTTCTGGTCGACAATCACCTTGTTCGAGTCCTTCAGCACACGTTCCATCGTTTCGAGGAAAAGACGCTTGCGGGTCACTTCCGGCGCCTTCACATACTGGTCATAGACCGATGTGAAGCGCTGGGCCTCACCCTGTGCTTCCTGCACGATGCGGTTCTTGTAGGCGGCCGCATCTTCGCGGATCTGTGCGCCTTCACCGCGGGCCTGACCGAGTTTCTGGTTGGAATATTGGTTCGACTCCTCGACGAAGCGGTCTTCGTCCTGTTCAGCACGCTGCACTTCATCGAAGGCATCGGCCACTTCACGCGGCGGCGACGCATCCTCGATGGAGACGGCATTGACCTGAACACCGGCGCCGTAATCATCCAGTGTCTTCTGGATGATGCCGCGCACGTCATTGGCGATGCCCGCACGATTGTCGCGGAAAATGTCCTGTGCGGGGCTGCGGCCAACGATTTCACGCATGGCGCTCTCGGAGACCTGCTGGACCATGTTTTCCGGACTCTGCACATGGAAGAGGTAAGCAACCGGGTCGGAAACGCGGTAAAGAATGGAGAACTGAACATTCACGATGTTCTGGTCGCCGGTCAGCATCAGGCCTTCCTTGGCGCCCGATACGCCCTGCCCGCCGATGTTCTTCTGCTTCTCGACGATCTGGACCTTTTCATAGGTCTCGATGGGCCAGAGATGGAAGTGCAGGCCGGGCTCGGAAATATCCGCCTTCGGCTTGCCGAAGCGCAGTTCGACAGCGCGTTCATCCGGCTGGACCGTGTAGATCGACTGGAAAAGCCAGAAGGCAACCAGGGCAAGCGCCGCCAATCCGAAGATCGTCGAGCTGCTGCCGGTGCCGCCGGGAAGTGCCTGGCGCAGACGGTCCTGGCCACGGCGGATAATATCTTCAAGGTCGGGCGGATTGCCTCCGGGACCTCCGCCTTGCGGCTTCTGGCCCCATGGACCACCGCCGCCGCCATTGTTGTTACCGCCGCCACCCCAAGGGCCGCCGCCACCGTTCTGATTACTCCAGGGCATTCCTACCTCATGTTTTGGAACGAGATTCGCCACCCCATGGCAACGTCCCGCTAACCCGATATCCCGTTTATAGGGATCGCAAGGCGCGCTTTCAACGCGCAGCGCGGTTTTTCATGCTAATTTGGTAAAAAGTCGAACGATTATGACCGCTTATCACGAAATTTTCATATTGATTGCCGGATAAGCGGCAAATTCTAGCGCCGTTCGTAAATCGTGTAGCGGGTCGGATAATTGTCTTTTTCACCCGCCGGGAATTCTTCCTGAAACACTTCGTTCCAGTTCTTCGGATCGATGGGAGGGAAAAACGCGTCGCCCTCGATATTGGCCAGAACCCAGGTGATGTGAAGACGGTGCGCCCGATCCAGGAGCTGGCGATAAATCTCGCCGCCGCCGATAACGCAGATTTCATCCACCTTGTCCGCCGCCGCATGGCTGCCGGCAATCATCAGCGCCTCATCCACGGAACGGACGGCAATGACACCGTCCACGGCAAAGGCGGGATCGCGGGTGATGACGATGTTGGTGCGTCCCGGCAGCGGCTTGCCGAGCGTATCCCAGGTCTTGCGCCCCATGATGATGGGCTTGCCCATGGTGACCGCCTTGAACCGCTTGAGATCAGAAGACAGGCGCCACGGCAGGCCATTGTCACGGCCGATAACCCCGTTCTGCGCGACGGCAACAACAAAACTGATCATTGGACCTATTCCTTCCGGGAAAGCAGACAGCGTAAACCGAAGAGCGCGAGCAATTCGACCAGATCAACGGGTCCTGACTCTAGACGGCGATCGGCGCCTTGATGCTCGCTTCGGCCACATAGTTCTCAAGACTGAAATCGTCGAATGTGAAAGCAAAGAGGTCTTTCACGTCGGGATTAAGGCGCATGACCGGCAAAGGACCCGGCGTGCGGCTCAATTGCAGCCGCGCCTGCTCGAAATGGTTGGCATAGAGATGCGCATCGCCCAGCGTGTGGACGAAATCACCCGGCTGCAGACCCGTGACCTGCGCCACCATGAGGGTCAGCAGGGCATAGGATGCGATATTGAACGGCACGCCGAGGAAAATATCGGCGGAGCGCTGGTAGAGCTGGCAGGAAAGTTTTCCGTCGGCCACGTAGAACTGAAACAGGCAGTGGCAGGGCGGCAGCGCCATTTCATCGACGAGCGCCGGATTCCATGCGGAAACGATCAGACGCCGCGAATAGGGATTTTGCTTTATCGCACTGACAAGATTCGCAATCTGGTCGATATGCCGGCCGTCGGGCGCAGGCCAGGAGCGCCACTGATAGCCATAGACCGGCCCGAGATCGCCGTTCTCGTCGGCCCATTCATCCCAGATTGTCACGCCGTTTTCCTTGAGATAGGCGATGTTCGTTTCGCCTTTCAGGAACCACAGCAGCTCGTGGATGATGGATTTGAGATGCAGTTTCTTGGTCGTCAGGGCGGGAAAACCCGCCGACAGATCGAATCGCATCTGGTAGCCGAAAACGGAACGTGTGCCTGTCCCGGTACGGTCGCCGCGGTCGACGCCGGTATCGAGCACATGCTGGAGAAGATCAAGATAAGCGCGCATGGCTTCTCTTTAGCAGATTCGTTTCACGAAGCAGTAAAACTTCTGTGTGATCCACAAGCACAGGCGGCAAAAATCCCCGGCGAATCACCGGGGACCCTGTTCAGCCCAGCAAACGCTCAGAGGCTGCCGAGCAGTCCGAGTTCTTTTGCCGTCAGATAATAGAAGGTGACCCGGCCCTTGGCACGGTGATCTTTCATCTTTTCGCAGACGGCGTGAATGGCTGCATCGGCCTTGGCTGCATCGGTGACGCCGAGCTTCTTGCCAACCCAACTGGTACGAACACGGGCCAATTCTTCCGGATCCGAGCAGGAAACCAGCGAAGAATCCCGGTTGCGCAGGGCAATTCCGAGATGTTTGACGATTTTTGTGACAATCGCCTCGTCCGCACCCGCATCGTAATGACGTACATCTGCTAGATAGTCACTCATGAAAAAATCCCCTGATTGTTGGTTTCAATGCCCAGGCACCAAAACCCTCCCTGACACAAAAGACACCGCACAACCGGCAGCTGCATAACGCGATGACTCGTTAGACACAGGAAACATTCCCCAGCTACAGGAACCTGTCAATGCCGCTCTTTCATTTCGCCGCGACACCACCTATATAGGTCCTGCTGGTTTCGGCCAGCTATGGTGATAAACGGACGATACAATAAGCCTATTGGACCCGGGGGCGGTACCCGGCGCCTCCACCAGAGTGCAGTTGCGAGACTGCATTGTGGCGGGGGCGAAATAGGATCGACAAGGGTGTAAAAATCGCTCTTTTGCCCGGCATAGTACCACCGTTATCGGGCTAACTCAGTAGTTGCAAACGACAACTATGCGGAAGCACGTCTCGCTGCTTAATTGCGGTGTGATCGCTTCAAATTAAGTCCTAGGGGTTCGCACTTCTAGGCGGGGTTCGGAGGTACCTGGCAACAGAAACCTCCACCTTCCCCCCTTTTTGAAAATCCGCCATGCCGCAAGCCGTCTTCAGGCTTTGCGCACCCTGTTGCGTCAATCCTAGTCCTCTGCAGAAATGCAGAAGGCCCGGAACCGTGGTTCCGGGCCTTCGTCTAAGTGGTTGAGCGAGGCTGCCTACTCCGCAGCGGCTTCTGCTTCGACAACGCGGCGGCGCGCGATTGTCAGCTGCGTCAGAATGAAGGCAGCCACGGCGCACAGGCCGATACCCGCCGCCATCGGCAGTGCCGTGCCGTTGAAGAACAGACCGGCGATTACCATCGCAACGGCTGCCGTCACGAAGTGCAATGTTCCCATCAGGGCTGACGCCGTACCGGCAATCTCGCCATGATCTTCAAGGGCAAGCACCGCGGTCGTCGGAATGACCAGACCGAGGAAGCCGTAACCGATGAACAGGAATGTCGCCAAGACCGGCAGCTGGTTGAAGCCCAGCGCCATGACGACAACCATGGCCGCCATGGTGAGCGAGAAGGCCGTCAAGGCCATGCGCATCACCCGCACCAGGCCGAAACGGTCGCCGAGCCAGCCGGTCAGCTGCGATACCGTGAAGAACGACACCGCATTGATCGAGAAGGCGATGCTGTACTGCGTCGGCGTCAGGCCGTAATGGTCGATCAGCACGAAGGGCGAGTTGGCGAGGTAAACGAGAAAGCTCGAAATGCCCAGCCCGCCGATGAAAGTCAGCGTCAGAAAATTGCGGTCGCTCAGCAGCAGGCGGTAGGCCGCCATGGCACTGCCAAGGCTGCTTTCCACACGTGCGGCCTTGGGCCGGGTTTCCTTCAGCTGCGTCGACAGGAGGATCAGCCCGATGAAGGCGGCAATCGTCACCGCCCAGAACACGCCGCGCCAGCCGTAGAAGCTGATGACGGCACTGCCCGTCAGCGGCGCAAGGATCGGCGAAATGCTGAAGACCAGCATCAGCAACGACATCAGCCGCGCCGCCTGGACACCCGTGTGCATGTCGCGAACGATGGCGCGCGGAATGACCATGCCGGCCGCACCGCCAATGCCCTGCAGGAAGCGGAAGGCAATCAGCGTTTCGATGTCATTGGACAGCGCGCAGCCGACGCTGGCCACGGCAAACAGGCCGATGCCCATATAGAGCGGCGCCTTGCGGCCCCACATGTCGGAAAGTGGCCCATAGATCAGCTGGAAGATGGCGAAGGAAATGAAGAACGCCAGAAGGCTCATCTGCACGACATTGTTTTCAGCGCTGAGATCCTTGCCGATGGACGGCAGCGCCGGGAGATACATGTCGATCGCAAATGGCCCGATGGCCGACAGGAGACCAAGAATGAGGGCCGTACGAAAGAAAGAGGTCGTCATGGTGTTCATCTTTCAGAAAACGGCAGCGCGAAGCTCATCGGCTTCTGCGCCGCATTGCTCTCAGGAGAGGTTCAGAATTTTTCACCTGCGATGGAGCGGCGCGGCTTGGGAGGACGCTCTCTCCATCACAAAACAGTGTGTCAATGTTTTTAGACACAACTGTCAAATTAGACACTATTGTCTAAAACGTCAATGCGCATTATCTTCGGTTCATGACAAATCCAAAAGAAGCAGCGCACAGGGCGACCGGCCATACCCAACGTGGTCAATGTTCAAAACGTCTATCGATATTGGATGCAGCGGCCGAGGTATTTTGCCGGGAAGGCTTTGCCGGAGCGAGTATTGACGAAATCGCAGTGGAAGCGGGCGTTTCGCGCCAGACTATATACAACCACTACCGGGAAAAGGAAACACTCTTCACCGCCGTGGTCGAAGATGTGATGAACCGCACCAATGCCAGCCTCTTCTCGATATTGGCGACATTTCCCGACAAACCCGACAATCTGGAAGACGATCTGAGCGCATTTGCGGTGCGGCTCGCCCAGAATTGCCTGTGCAACCAGGACGGAAAGTTCCTGCGCAAACTGGTGCAGTCCGAGGGTGAGCGCTATCCGCAGCTGTTCGAGGGCTGGCGCAGGCACGGCCCCGGAAAGATCGGAACCGCCCTCGCCGCGCTGTTTGCCCGCCTCTCCCATGGCGGCGGCCTGCAGATGGATGATTTCGATCTCGCCGCCCGGCAGTTCCTGGCCCTGGTCAATGCCGATCTGCAAATGATTACGCTCTTCGGCGAATCGCCGACCGGGGAACAGCTGGACAATGCCGCGCGCAACGCCGTGCGCACCTTCCTGCGGGCCTATTCTGCCCCCGCAGGCAATCCGGCAATGGGTGCGGACAGCGGGGCCAAACAGGCACGGCAAGCTTAATTTAAGCCTGGAGCTTACAACCAGTCGCAATTCCTTTATCCATGCGCCATAATGGCTCAAACCTGTTTGTCATCTCTGCTTGACAGAGAGGGGCGAATCCATGGGATAAGAGTGCATGCCACAAGATATGATCCGTTACGATATACTGGCCCAGGAAGCGCTGCGCGGCGTTATCCGCAAAGTCCTTGGTGAAGTTGCCAAGGCTGGTCTTCCTGGCAACCATCATTTTTTCGTCACGTTCCTGACCGGTGCGGCGGGCGTGCGCATTTCGACGCGTCTGCACGAAAAATATCCCGAGCAGATGACCATCGTCCTGCAACACCAGTTCTGGGACCTGCAGGTCACCGATACCCTGTTTGAAGTCGGCCTGTCCTTCGGCGACGTGCCGGAACGTCTGGTCGTGCCGTTCTCCGCCATTCGCGGCTTCTACGATCCCTCCGTCAACTTCGAACTGGAGTTCGACGTCGAGGTGGAAGAAACCGTCGGCGACAACGATCAGGGCGTTACCAGCATTGCACCGGTGCAGCCTGCCGAAAAGCCGAAGACGGCAACGTCCGGCGCCAAGCCGAAACCCGCAGCCAAACCGGCCAAGAAGCCGGCCAAGGCAGGCGGCGAGAAAGCCGATGCTCCGCGCGAAGAAACGGGCGAGAAGGCATCCGCATCGGTCGTTTCCCTGGATTCATTCCGGAAGAAGAAGTAACGCGCGCCCATGGCCGACATCGTCAACCTGCGACAGTTCAAAAAGCGCAAGGCGAAGGACGCGAAGGAGCAGAGTGCGGCCGAGAACCGGATTGTGTTTGGCCGCACCGGGACCGAGAAACAGTTTGAAAAGAACGCCAGCCGCAAGACCGAGCTGTTTCTCGACAGCAACCGGCTTGAGGGTCGCATACCACCAGCCGGCAAGGACAAGCCTTGAGCCTTGTCCGCAAACGGTCCGTGACAATCCGCGGGCACCGCACCAGTTTTTCTCTTGAAGACCCTTTCTACGCGATCATCACGTCCATCGCGGACGACCGCAAGATCACGCTCGCCCGCCTGATTGCCGAGATCGACGAGGGCCGCGACCGCGACTCCAACCTGTCTTCGGCCCTGCGCATCTACGTGCTCGACTGGGTGATGAAAGGGATGAAAACCGCTTCTTAAGATTCTGATTTGATTCGTGGTGTTGTACTCACCGGTATTCTGCATCGCCGTCATGCGTGGTTCGACAAGCTCACCATGAGGAAAGTTGCAATCTGCAGAGCGCTGGATTCCCTCATGGTGAGCTTGTCGAACCACGCACAATGGTTTTGCCAGCCGTTCGCTTTACTGAACCGTTGGCCCGAGCGTCTTCAGAAAATCATCCACGGACTGCTTGTTGAGGGCGCCGCTGCCCTGCTGGGGCGGCACCTGCGCCCCGCCACTGGGAGGCGACGGCTGCTCGCGGGCCTTCCGGGCCGCATCTTCCGCAGCCTGCTTCTCGGCGGCGACCTTTTCAGCAGCCGCTTTCTCGGCAGCGGCTTTCTCGGCCGCAGCCCTTTCAGCCGCCTGCCGTTCCGCCTCGGCCTTTGCCGCCGCTTCCTGTTCCGCCTTCAACCTGGCCTCTTCCGCAAGCCTCTGCCGTTCCGTGGCCTTGCTCTGGAACAGCAGGGCCTCGCGGCGCAGCCGCTGCTTTTCAACCAGCGACGCCTGCATGGTTTCGACACGCTGCTGCTCGCGCTCCAGCGTGCGCTGCGTCAGGAACTGCTCCAGCGGCTGGCGGTTCAGCGTCCATTTCGGCGCGCGCCACGGCCCCTCTCCCTTGAACTCGACAACCGGCTCGGCACCGGCAACCACCAGCTTGCCCGGATCGAACGCATAGCGCCCCTGCGAGGCCATGGTCATGTCGGGGAAATTCAGCCGCAGATCGGCATTAAGCGACGCACCGGGGCTTTTCAGCTGGAATGTCGATGTCCGCGCCGTGCCGCCGGCAATGGTAAAGGCAAACTCCGCCGCACCCGCATTGAACGGCCCGGCATGCAGATATTTGCCGATCACGCCATTCACGCTGGCGGCGGTGATCGGACCAGACAGCCCGTCGGCATCGTCCAGGATAGGCTTGAGCGCGCCGGGATTGATGGTATCGATGGCCAGATCATTCACGGAAACAACGCCCGAACCGGCGACCGACGCCATCATATCGGCGATGGTTGTGCCGGTTGCATTGACCGAAGCGACGATCTTCGCTGTGCCCATCAGCGGCTCATGGTCTTCAGGCGTGTAGAGATCATCGAGGGAGGCCTGCTCCAGCGTGAACTGACCGGCCGCCAGACCGGTACCGCTCGTGTTGCGCAGCTCGAACGTGCCCTTGACGGTGCCGCCGAGAATCTCGCCCTGCGTTTCATCGAGCCGCAGATAGCCGTCCTTCAGCGATGCGGTGGACTGCAGTTTGCCCACCCGTCCGAGAACACCGGCGTCCGCCTCGTCAGCCTTGATCTTGAGATTGAAATCGGCCGGGAACAGCGGCGCCTTGGCAAAGGTTTCTTTCGGCCAGTGCGTTTGCCCGCCCGCGTCGACGGCGCCGGTGCCGAGCATGAACTGCACCACGGCGGGAAGGTCGATCCTGCCCAGCGCCAGATTGCCCTGTATATCGGGTGTGCCGTTGTTCACGCCGAGATCGAGACGGCCGGCAATCTTGGTATCATGCACCTTGCCGTTCAAATCCGGCAGCACCAGCCGGCCCTTGGCAAGCTGGAAGCTGCTGGCCATGTCGACCGGCATGCCATTGCCAAATCCCGGCAGCGAATAGCCGGCTGTCGCAAGATACGGCTCCAGGTCGCTGGCCTTGATCGACGCGCGCCCTTCGCCGTTCAGCAGGCCATTGCTGCTGCGCAGACTGCCGTCGAGGAGCGCCTGGCCATCCGGCGCTTTCAGCGCGAGCTGTGTCTGGATGCCGTCCTTGCCATTGCCTTTCAAGGCAAGGTCCGCCTCCAGCTCACCGGCAAAGCCGAGCGGCAGCGCGGGAAGTCCCATCAGGGCCATCAGGTTCTCGCCGTGATCCGTGCGCGCATTCATCGTCAGTTCCAGCACGCGGAACTTGTCGGTGCCCTGGCTGGTCGTGCCGGAAAGCGTGATATCCATGCCGCCGGTTTTCCCCGCCGCGCTCAGCGAGAATTCGTCGGCGGCATCCTTGCCATGCAGCGCATTGGCGATGATGCTCAGCTCCGTCCCGTCAAACAGTCCGGGAAACCGGGCCGCATGCTCGTTGAGCGCCGCAAGGAACGGGAAGTCGGGAAACTGCGCCGCCAGCGCCGCAACGAACGGCGCCATGTCATCCGAGAGAACCGTTGCATCCAGCGAACCGGAAGGCTCGGCCTTGAACGGCGCGATCTTGCCGGTTGCGGTAATGGTTGCCCCGGACACATTGCCCACGGTCAGGCGGTCGATATCGAAGACGCCGTCGCGCAGGCGAAAGCCGGTGTCGAGCGATTCCGCCACCAGCCCGCCATGACTGACCGGCCCGGCTTTCACCCGCACATCGAGATCTTCACCCGCCAGTTGCGGCGCGCCCTTGCCCGCCTCCGATGGCGTGTTGCGGCCGAAGATGGCGGCAAAGGCTTCCAGCGCATCGCCATCCAGCGCGCCGCCATCCAGTGTCAGCTGGGTCAGCGGCACGGATTCGCCCTTGGCGCTGCGGATCAGCGATCCCTTGAGCGAGGCGCCGCCAAGCGCCACTTCCAGATTGTCGATGCGCTGCAGGTCGTCGTGCAGTTTCACATCACCGGAAAAACCCGCGCCCGCCAGCCGCCGGATCGATTCATCCACCGTGTCGGTCAGCCATGCCGCCAGACCCGAGGGCTGGCGCGATGCGACAAGCAGTTTGCCGTCAAAGCCGAAATCCTTGCCGATCTGCAGCATGCCGCTGGCCTCGAACTGGGTTCGTCCCGGCAGTTCCGCGCGCAACTGGTTGATCTTCCAGGCGCCGCCCGAGGGCTCCGCGTCGATCCGCACCGAGCGGATGGTGGTATCGCCCGCCACGATGGCCGGAAGTTTCAGATCGATGCTGCCCGGAACCGTTGGAATGGGCAGCTGGTCCATCAGCCGGCGGAACACGCCCAGCCGCTGCGCGGCCGTGTGCGGCGTTGGCTTGCTGCCCTTGCTGTCCTCGTTCTGGTTGTCGAACGTGACCTGCTGGCCATCCGCCTTGACTTCAAACCGCGGGTTCCTGCCATAGTCGAAAAGCGCGTTGCCATTGACGATATAGGGATCGTCAACTGTCCCCTGCTCCATCCGGAACTCCGGAATGGTCACGCTGGCATGATCGGCCTCGAAGCGCCCTGTCACCCGCACGCTGGAGAGAAGCGGCTTGTCCTCGGCCGGCGTCCCCTTGCCCGCCGCCGCCTTGGGCGCTGTCTCATCCGCCGAACGGATGTTGATGCTGCCGGCATATTTCAGCGCGCCCTTGTCAAGCGTCACCCCGCCGTCGGTCTCGAGCACCGCCGGAATGCCGTCAGGGATAATGCGTGCATGCACGTTGAGCGAGCCGTCCGGCTTCAGCTGGCCGGTGGAAGCGGAAACGCTGGTCCGCTCCCCGTTGAAAAGCAATGTGCCGTCGAATTTCCACGGACCGCTCAGCTTGGTCGCGGACACCGTCGCATTGAGATCGTTCACCGTGCGCACTGTCGCGGTCGAGGCGTCGCGCACCAGCACGGAGCCGTTGGTGATCCGCACGTTTTCCAGCTTGACCTGCGTCGAGCCGAACGATGTCTGCGGCCGGATGGCCCAGTCGACCACGCCGTTGCGGTCGATATTGACCGACGCGGTCGGCTTCTCCAGCCGCATGTCGAAAATGAGAATCTCGCCGCGCAGGAACGGCGCAAGTTCCGCGTCCATCGAAAACTTGTCGATGGTCATGACCGGCGCCGATCCGGGATCGCCCACCCTGACGTCGGAGAAGGTCACCGATGGGAACGGCAGGAGCCGGGCGCTGGCCGTCCCGGCCACCGTGACGGGCCGCCCGAGAAGCGCCGATGCCTCCCGTTCAAACGAGGAGCGGTAGCCGGCCCAGTCGACAAAATACGGCACCACCAGTGCCGCGGTGAGCACCAGTACCAGTAGTCCGCCGATCAGAACAAAAAGGCGCGCCAGTGTTTCAACTCCATTCTTACGCATTAGGCACCGTATACACCGCACCGTTCACAAATTGGGCGAAGATGCGGAATCAACGTGCAAAGTTACAGACGTAAGATCTTGCCGGGATTCATGATATTACCCGGATCGATAGCCCGCTTGATCGTTTCCATCACGTCGACCGCACCGCCAAGCTCGAGCCGGAGGAATTTTATCTTGCCCTGGCCGATGCCGTGCTCGCCCGTGCAGGTCCCGTCCATGGCAATCGCCCTGAGATTGAGGCGCTCGACAAAGGCCTCCACGTTCTGGATTTCCTCCGGATTCTTGTCGTCGAACAGGATCAGCACATGGAAATTGCCGTCGCCCGCATGACCGACAATCGGCGCGATCAGCCCGCTCGCCGCAATATCCTTCTCCGTTGCGACAATGCATTCGGCCAGGCGCGAAATCGGCACGCACACATCCGTCGACAGCGATTGCTTCCCTGGCGCCAGCGTCATGCAGGCGAAGTAGGAATTGTGCCGCGCCGACCACAGCTTTTCGCGCTCTTCCAGATTGGCCGTCCATTTGAACGGGCCACCGCCATTGGCCGCGGCAATCTCGCCGAAGAGTTCCGCCTGTTCGGCCACACCCGCATCGCTGCCGTGGAATTCGACAAAGAGATAGGGGGCAACCGGATAATCAAGCTTGGAATAATTGATCATCGCCTGCATCTGCAGGCTGTTGACCAGCTCGATACGCGCCACGGGAATGCCCATCTGGATGGTCTCGATCACCGCGTTGCAGGCGCTTTCAAGATCCGGAAACGCGCAGATGCCGCCGGAGATCGCCTGCGGAATGCCGTAGAGCTTCAGCGTCAGTTCAGTGATGATGCCGAGCGTGCCTTCGGAGCCGACGAGCAGCCGGGTCAGGTCATAACCGGCAGACGTTTTCTTCACCCGCTTTGCCGTGCTGATCAGGCGGCCATCCGGCATGACGGCCTTCAGCGCCAGCACGTTTTCGCGCATGGTGCCGTAGCGCACGGCATTGGTGCCCGAGGCACGCGTGGCGGCCATGCCGCCAAGGCTGGCATTGGCGCCGGGATCGATCGGGAAGAACAGGCCGGTATCGCGCAGATATTCGTTGAGTTCCTTGCGGGTGATGCCCGGCTCGACCACGACATTGAGGTCTTCGGTATAGACCTTGAGAATGCGGTTCATCCGCGACAGGTCGATGGACACACCGCCCGCCGGCGCATTCACATGGCCTTCCAGCGATGTGCCGGTGCCGAACGGGATGACCGGCACCTGCCACTCGCCGCAGAGGCGTACCACTTCCTGAACGTCTTCGGTCGTTTCGGCGAAAACCACGAGATCGGGGGCCTGGTTGGGGACATAACTGGTGGTGTGGCCATGCTGCTCGCGGATGGATTTGCCCGTCTGCGCGTTGTCACCAAACCTTTTCCTAAGAATCGAAACAACGGTCGCAATACCATTTTCATTGCGCACCATTGCTCCTGCATCAGCCAATGCCATTCCGGTCTCCAGAATTCCAATCGAGGATTCGTCCAATTCGCGTGCATTTTCAGTCACTGCACGCGACTTGTCCAGTTGTAACTCTGTGTGAGAGAACCGCAAGGGTTGGGGAAGAAAGTCCGTGAGATAATCTCAATCAGCACAGCGGGATGATGCTGGTGGTGGTGCGTGGTTCGACAAGCTCACCATGAGGGACGTGGTTTGGTTGCAGCATCAATCGAAGACCTTGCAGAACGCAATAACCGGAAGCCCACAACCTCCCTCATGGTGAGCTTGTCGAACCACGCACCCCTTCACTCCTCATCGTCGTCGCTGGGTTCCCAGTCGGTAACCCGGACAAAGCGCTCCTGCTCGCCGGTCCGTTCAAACACGCTGCCGACCGGCGAGTCGAGCAAAGGGATGATGCTGGGATCGTAATTGGCGATGGTGTTGACGTCGAAAATCCCGCTGTTCTCCGGGTCTTCCATATAGTCGTCGCTTTCGAAGCCCGAGAGAAAACGCCAGCCGCTGTCCAGTGCGTTGTCGGGATCCTCGCGGTACATGAAGCGCACGGGATAGCCGTCAATTGTGATCGTATCGGTTGCGATACAGCCGCCGTAATTGCGGACCAATGGCCGTATCTCGTCTTTGCTGAGTCGATAGGTTTTATCCATGCCCGATTTTAATTGATCGTCAGCGACTTGGCGAGTCTGCGGAAACGGTCGGCAAATTTATCCTTTTCGCTGCCCCGCACGATCAGGATGGCGCGAACGTAGCGGTCGCCGGCAAACCGGGCGACCTGGGCAACGTAAAGCGCATCTCCGCTGGTCGCGTCCTTGGCGCTGCCGTCAATATCCACCCATTCGCCGCCATCGGCCGGCGCGCTGCTTTCATTGTCCGAGCGGACATCCTTGATCCCGGTCAGCGATGCAAAGGCCTTCCTGGCAAAGTCCATGCGGGCGGCAGCCTCGGGCGCATTGCCGAGATTGGACGCGATGATGATCACCGGCTGCGCCGCGCTGGCGGGTACATCCTGCGGTCCGTCAGTCAGGAGATAGGTTGCCCCGGCAATGGCGCGGATCGGACGAAATCCGGCGAGATCGCCCACCTTGAACGGCAGGGCGGCGATCTGTTCCTCAAGGGTTGGCGGCGTGCGCACCGCGATCGAGCGCAATGTGTCCTCGACATCCGCATCCGATGGCGCACCGGCAACCCCGTCGGGAATTTGCATGGTGACCATCGTCGTGGTTGTCGGTGCCTGCGACAGGACAATCCATTTGCGGTACTTGATGCCGGAGGCAATCTGGCTGCCGTGAATATATTTGGCCGCCGACGCGCCCTTGACCTGCCAGTCCTGCGCGGCACCGCTGACAACGATGCCCGTGGGCGCCAGGCCTTCCGCATTGAACTTGGCGGAGATTTGCGCATAGGCATCCACCGGCAGCTCGGTCAGCACAATGGTCGCGCCCATCGCCGGGTCTTCAAAGCCGCTGAACGTCGACGAAGGCTGCATGTTCCGGGGAATGACCAGGCCGACGCTGGACCCTTCCGGGAAAACAGCCTCCTGCGCAAAGCCCGCCTGCACATGTGCAAGCGACATCATCATGAAGACCAGAAAAGCAGTTATGGAGCGCATGAAGGCATTTCCCGTCGCGTTGCATTGTTGTGACTAGCAGTGCCCGGAACGGTCTGGCAAGCCATTGGTTTCATGGGGTCGGGAAATGTGTGGTGCCGTCAGCTCAGATATTTCTTGAAGAACGCCACCGTGCGGCCCCAGGCGAGATCGGCGGCTTCCTTGCTGTAGCGGGCGGTGGACGTATCGTTGTTGAACGCGTGGTTGACGCCGTCATAGACCTCGATGTCAAACGTCTTGCCGTTGTCCTCAAGCGCTTTCCTGTAACCGTCGATGCCCGCATTGATCCGCGTGTCGAGCCCCGCATAGTGGAGCAGCAGCGGCGCCTTGATTTTTGCAACGTCCTCGGCCTTGGGCTGGCGGCCGTAATAGGCCACCCCGGCGTCGAGGTCCGGCGAATTGACGGCCAGATCATTGACCAATCCGCCGCCCCAGCAAAAGCCCATCACGCCGACCTTGCCGTTGGCATACTTGACCGATTTGAGATAGGCGATCGTCTCGACGCCTTCGGCAATGGTCTTTTCGGGGTCGAGATTGGCAATCAGGTCGCGCGCCTTGTCTTCGTCCGAAGGCGTGCCGCCGGCCGACGACAGGAAGTCCGGCGCAAAAACCGTAAAGCCTTCCAGCGCCATGCGCCGGGCGATATCGCGGATATGCCTGTTGAGACCGCGATTCTCATGAATGACCACGACCACCGGCAGTTTCGCCGTCGTGTCGGTCGGGCGTACGCTGTAGCCTTTCATGTCTCCCGCCGGGCCGGAATGAATGACGTCCTTGGTGAGCAGCCGCGGATCGTCGGACGCGACGACTGCGGCCTGTGCGGAATTTGCCGCCAGCATCGGTGCAATGACCGCGGCTGCGGCGCCGGAGCCCGCCAGTTTGGCAAGCTTGTCCATGAAGGACCGGCGGTCGAGGGTCAGATGCGTGTATTCGTCATAGGCATCGACCATGGCCTGACTGATCGTCGGAGTTTTCTTCGGCTTGTCCATTGTGGCTCTTTCCATCGAAAAGGACTGCCGGGCCATCAAACCCCCGCCGTTTCCCATCGCCCTTGCAGGCGATGCGAAAGGACACCGGTGGAGAGCGCAACGCCGAGTCCAGTCATCACTGTGGCGCCAATTTCCCAGACGCCGACCGCCTCGTCAAGGCGGGCAGCACCGGATTGCCCCGGCACTGCCCGCACGCAAAATCTACTTGTCCTCGCAAAAGCTGATCCGGTTGCTGAACGGATCAATCACATGCACCTCGCGGCCCCAGGGCGCTTCTTCGAGCCCCGGGTTCATGAAGCGGTAGTTCCTGGAATGAAGCTCCTTGTGAAACGCCTCGATGCCCGTCATGCGCACGAAAACCCGGGCGCCGGGGCTGGCATCGCCGGAATGTTCGCTCAGATGCAGCGTCAGGCCGGAGCGCGTCACCTGACAGTAAAGCGGCGTGTTGTCCTCGAACCGGTGCTCCCAGTCGAGGGTGAAACCGAGATAGTCCAGGTAGAATTCCTTGGCCTTGTCAACGTCGAAAATCCGCAGGATCGGGTTGGCCGGTCCAAAGGAGATGGCCCCCTTTGGCGCATGCCCGTCCTCCGCGATCTTTGCCGCCAGCACGTTCCAGTTGTCGAGACCGAACCCGGCCGCAACAAGTTCCAGACCGTCGCTGTGGGAAATCTCGATATTTTTGGCGGCAAGCGCCTGTCGCAGCGATTTGGCCATCGCCTTGGCGTCATGAAATGTACGCATCGTCTATCCTTCATAGGGGTGAACGCGGAAAGTCAGTGCCCGCATTGCCGACCCGTTCACCATGCAAAGGATGAAACGCAGCATCGTTCGATACATTCACCATGGGTTGAACCCCCGCGAGCGGCTGGCCGTATCTGCCTGATGAATTGATATGAGCAGTTTTGCGCCGCGTCAACTGGATTAAAACAGTCAACAAAAACCCTCCCGGCTGCCGACCCGGGAGGGTGCGATGGTACGCCCCGCCTATTTCGGCAGGGTATAGGCGATGACGTAGTCACCGGCCTTGGTGTTGATCGAGCCGTGGCCGCCGGCGACGATGACGACGAACTGCCGCCCGTCGGGCAGCGCATAGGACATGGGTGTGGACTGTCCGCCCGCGGGAAGACGCCCTTCCCACAGCTGCTTGCCGGTGGTCACGTCATAGGCACGCAGATAATTGTCAACCGTTGCACCAAGGAATGCGACGCCGCCCGCCGTGATGATCGGGCCGCCCAGCCCCGGCACCCCGACCTTGAGCGGCAGGGGCAGCGGCGAGGAATCATACACCGTGCCGTTGCGGTGCTTCCAGGCGATCTTGCCTGTGCGCAGGTCCGCCCCCGCCACATAGCCCCAGGGCGGGGTCTGGCATGGCAGGCCGAGCGGCGAGACGAACGGCCCCATCACCACCGCATAGGGTGCGCCTTCATTGCGGTTGAGCCCCTGTTCGCTGCCCTTGGTGCCCGCGCCCGGTGCCGGCACATCGGCGCGCGGCACGAGCCGTGAAGTGAAGGCCAGATAGGTCGGCATGCCGAACATCACCTGCCGCTCCGGATCGACCGCCACGCCGCCCCAGTTGAACACGCCGAAATTGCCGGGATAGATCAGCGAGCCCTGCAGTGACGGCGGCGTATAGCGCCCCTCATAGCGCAGCTTGAGGAATTGGATGCGGCAGGCGAGCTGGTCGAACAGCGTCACGCCCCACATGTCCTTGCCCTGCAGCGGTCGCGGTATGAATGTCAGGCCGGAAACCGGCTGTGTCGGCGAGGTGTGGTCGCCCTCGATGGCACCGCCGGGGGCAGGCACCTCCTCGACCGGGATGATCGGCTCGCCCGAACGCCGGTCGAGCACGTAGATATCGCCCTGCTTTGTCGGGCCGACCAGTGCCGGAACCGCTCCGCTTGCGGTGTTGATGTCGACAAGGCTTGGCTGTGAGGGCACGTCCATGTCCCAGAGATCGTGGTGCACCGTCTGGCGCACCCAGCGCATCTGCCCGGTGTTGAGATCGAGCGCCACGATGGAGGACGAGAATTTCTCCACATTGGCGGACCGCCCGGCGCCAAGCTGGTCCGGCGTCTGGTTGCCGAGCGGCACATAGAGCAGCCCGAGTTTTTCATCGGCGCTGGAAATCGACCAGCTGTTGGGGGAATTGGCGGTGTATTTCTGTCCCTCCGGCAGCGGCGTCGTCACATCGGGATTGCCGGAATCCCAGTTCCACACCAGCGCGCCGGTATTGATATCAAAGGCGCGGATGACGCCGGACTGTTCGTGGATCGAATAGTTGTCATTGACAGCGCCGCCGACAATGATCTTGCCCGCGGCAATGACCGGCGGCGAGGTCGAATAGTAGTATCCGGCGGGGTTATAAGGCATGCCGGTTTCCAGATGGATGGTGCCCTTGTCGCCAAAAGCCGGGCAGACCTGGCCATTGGCCGCATCGAGCGCGATCAGCCTTGCATCGGCGGTCGGCATATAGACCCGCTCGGCGCAGGGTTGTCCGGCCGCGACGGTGGCATCGGCATAGTAGGACACGCCGCGGCAGGTCTGGTGCTGCCGGTTGTCATTGTCCTTCACCTGCGGATCAAAGCGCCATTTTTCCTTGCCGCTGGCGGCATCGAGCGCAATGACGAAGTTGTGCGGCGTGCAGATATAGAGCGTGTCGCGCACCTTGAGCGGTGTTACCTGATAGGTCGTTTCCGGAATATCGGTAGAGCGGCGCACATCGCCGGTCTGGTAGGTCCAGGCCACCTGCAGCTTGGCGACGTTGTCGGGCGTGATCTGCTTCAGCGGCGAATAGCGCTGGCCGTAGAGGCTGCGGCCATAGAAGTGCCAGTCGTCATTGGATACGCCGCCGATATCCGGCGTGGCGGTCACCGCCTCCCGGCTCAGCTGGCCGGGAAGATCGAGCGGGTCCCGGCTCATGGAATAGCCGGCGACGCCGAGCGCCACCAGAACGGCCAGCCAGAGCGGCGCTGCCCCCAGGGAGGCAGAGCCGGCATCGGCACGGGTCAGCCGGCCGCGCACCCACGGTGTCAGGAGCCAGAGCCCGAGCAGGATGATCACGCCGCCGCGCGGCGCCAGCTGCCACCAATCGAAGCGGATTTCCCAGATGGCCCAGCCCAGCGTGCCGATCACCAGCAGCGCATAGACCGACAATGCGGCCGAGCGCCGCCGGAAGAGGAGAATGGATGTGACGAGAAAGGCGAGCGCGGCGATGACGTAGTACCAGCTGCCGCCGAGAACGGCGAGCCAGACGCCGCCCGCACCCAGGGCAGCCGCGATGATCAGAAAAAGGAGAGCCGTCAGAGTGATTGCCATGGCAGGGATCCTTTCCAAGCTCAATCAAGATCGAATGGTCCTGACATGAGGCTGCGAACGGGCCATCGGCTGCCAGATTCCTCTCTGACCTAGGCGTATGCCCTAATTCAGAACGGCGCAATATCAACGATTGCAAATTTCAATCGCAAGTTTCAGGGGAAACTCTGCGCTAAATGCTGTATGTTCTTGCTTTGTATCGGATCGGTCTGGTTTTTCGATGCCGAATCACTACATTGGAGTGAAATGTCCGGATTGCCTGACGATATACCGTTCTTCGATGAACCTGATGCGCCTCGCCAGCCGCAGGGCATAGCCGCACGCGCCATGCAGGCGCGCGGCGCGCCGCCCTATCTCAATGGCCTCAACCCGGAACAGCGACTTGCGGTTGAAACCACCGAAGGGCCGGTACTGGTTCTCGCCGGTGCCGGAACCGGCAAGACACGGGTGCTGACATCGCGCATCGCCCACATCCTCTCCCTCGGCAAGGCCTATCCCAGCCAGATTCTTGCGGTGACCTTCACCAACAAGGCGGCGCGCGAGATGAAGGAGCGCATCGGCGTTCTCGTCGGCGGTGCCGTGGAAGGCATGCCCTGGCTCGGCACGTTCCACTCCATCGGTGTCAAGCTGCTGCGCCGCCATGCGGAACTGGTCGGCCTGCGCTCGGATTTCACCATTCTCGACACGGATGATGTCATCCGCCTGATCAAGCAGATCATTCAGGCCGAAGGGCTCGACGACAAACGCTGGCCTGCCAAGCAGTTCGCGCTGATGATCGACGGCTGGAAGAACAAGGGCCTCGGCCCTACGGAAATCCCTGAGGGCGATGCCCGCGCCTTTGCCAATGGCAAGGGCCGCGAACTCTATACCGCCTATCAGAACCGCCTGAAGACGCTCAATGCCTGCGATTTCGGCGACCTGCTCTGCCACCCCATCCGCATGTTCCGCGCCTATCCGGATGTGCTGAAGGAATATCACGCCAAATTCCGCTACATCCTCGTCGACGAGTATCAGGACACCAACACAGCCCAGTACATGTGGTTGCGCCTGATCGCGCAGGGCTCGAAGAATGTCTGCTGCGTTGGTGACGACGACCAGTCGATCTATGGCTGGCGCGGTGCGGAAGTCGACAATATCCTGCGCTTCGAGAAGGATTTTCCCGGCGCGGTCGTGATCCGCCTGGAGCGCAATTACCGCTCGACGGCGCATATTCTCGGCGCGGCGTCGTTCCTCATTTCCCACAATGAGGGCCGTCTCGGCAAAACCCTGTTCACCGATGCGCCGAATGCCGAAGACGCCAAGGTCAATGTCCACGCCGCCTGGGATTCCGAAGAGGAAGCCCGCGCGGTCGGCGAGGAAATCGAGCAGGCACAGCGCCGGGGCCACAACCTCAATGACATGTCGATCCTCGTGCGCGCCTCCTTCCAGATGCGCGAGTTCGAAGACCGTTTCGTCACCCTCGGCCTGAATTACCGCGTCGTTGGCGGCCCGCGGTTTTACGAGCGCCTCGAAATCCGCGATGCCCTCGCCTATTTCCGCGTCGTGGCTCAAGGGTCCGATGACCTTGCGCTGGAGCGCATCATCAACACGCCCAAGCGCGGCCTCGGTGAAGCCGCCGTGCGGCAGGTGCATGACTATGCCCGCGCCCGCGATATCGGCATGCTCGATGCCGCCGCCGATCTGGTGCAGACGGAAGAGCTGAAGCCCAAACCCCGTTCCGCCCTGCGCGAAGTGGTTGAAAACTTCCACCGCTGGCAATCTCTGATTGATTCAACGCCGCATACACAGCTCGCCGAGATGATCCTCGACGAATCCGGCTATACCGCCATGTGGCACGCCGACCGCTCGGCGGAAGCGCCGGGCCGGCTGGAAAACCTGAAGGAACTCATCCGCTCCATGGAGGAGTACGAGTCCCTGCGCTCCTTCCTCGAGCACGTGGCTTTGGTCATGGATGCCGAGCAGAATGAAAATCTCGATGCGGTCAACATCATGACACTGCATTCGGCCAAGGGGCTGGAATTCGAGACTGTCTTCCTGCCCGGCTGGGAGGAAGGCCTGTTCCCGCATCAGCGTGCGCTGGATGAGGGCGGCCGCTCCGGCCTTGAGGAAGAGCGGCGGCTTGCCTATGTCGGCCTGACCCGCGCCAAGAAGAACCTGCATATCTGGTTCGTCTCCAACCGGCGCATCCATGGCCTCTGGCAATCGACCATCCCCTCCCGTTTCCTCGAGGAACTGCCGGAAGCGCACGTGGAAGTTGTTGCGACGGGCAATTCCTATGGCGGATACGGCTCCGGCGGCGGCTATGGCCAGTCACGCTTCGACCGCGCCGATCCGTTTGAGAACACCTATTCGACGCCCGGCTGGCAGCGCGCCCAGCAGAACCGTTCCGACGCCACGCGCAACAATTGGGGCTCGCGCTCCGGCGCAAAGGTCGAGCGCATCGGCTATGGCGAGACGGATTCCGGCCACGGCGCCGGACGCGGCTCGGTCAAGGGCCGCATGATCGACGGCGAACTGGTGGCCAAATCCGTCAGCGAAACCCCGTCGAATTTCGACGTCGGCGACCGGGTGTTCCACATCAAGTTCGGCAACGGCAACGTCTCATCTATCGAAGGCAACAAGCTGACCATCGATTTCGACAAGGCCGGGCAAAAACGCGTGCTCGACAGTTTTGTGAAGCAGATCTGAGCGGACTGGGTTCTTTCACCCCCCTCTGGGCTGCCGCCCATCTCCCCCACAAGGGGGGAGAGCACATCGACATCAGTGATTTTACGTAATTTTCAATGTTGAAGATTAGCTGAAACAGCTGTGAAAGCTGATCTCCCCCCTTGTGGGGGAGATGTCCGGCAGGACAGAGGGGGGTAAAAACCCAACGGAAACACCCCAAACCTATTCCGGCTTGCCCTTGGTCCAGGTGACATTTCCGGCAAACAGCGGAATCGTGGCTATGGAGGTTTTGGCCGATCCATCCTGCACCTGGCTCGCATGGGCGAGATAGATCAGCGCATTGTTCTGCTTGTCGTAGATGCGGGTGATGTTCAGCTTCTTCCAGATCAGGCTGGTGCGCTCGGAAAACACCCGCTCACCGCCCTCGCCCAGCTTGATGTCGCCGATGACGATCGGGCCGGTCTGCTGGCAGGAGATCGACGCATTGGACGGATCCTCGAACCAGTTGCCCTTCTGCAGCCGGTCGATCACGCCGCGCGAGAACGAGGCGAGATGGCAGGTCACGCCCTGGATCTTCGGGTCGGCAACCGCATCGATGACGATGTCATTGCCCAGCCAGTCGACGCCGACCTTGCCGACCTCCTCCGCCTGAGCCGGCAGGATGGCGGCGCCCAGAAGGGCCAGAGCAGCGAGCATATGCTTCATCGAGAATCTCCTGAAATGGTTGGGCTTGCCAGACACAGTTGGATACGGCGTTGCGGAATTGCAAGCAGAACGGCCTGCTGCTCCTATCGTTCCCACTTCGCCAGAAAATCCTCGATGCCCAGCGACTGGATATCGGGGATGGCCTCGAAAATCGTCGTCGCGGGCCAGTCCCACCAGGCCAGCGCCATCAGGCGCTCGGCAATGGCGGCGGGAAAACGCGGACGGATCAGGCGCGCCGGATTGCCCGCGACGATGGTGTAGGGCGCCACGTTTTTGGTCACCACCGCATTGGCGCCGATCACCGCGCCGTGGCCGATGCTGATGCCGGGCATGATGACGGCGCCATGGCCGATCCACACATCGTGGCCGATGCTGACGCGCTTGGCCTGCCGCCGGGCACGGAACCCGAAATCGACCCCCTGATACCGGAAAAACTCATTGGGGCGATAGCTCACCTTGTGGGTGGTCAGCCGTTCCATCGGATGTTCCAGCGCGTTGATGCGCACATTGGACGCGATGGAGCAGAAGCGGCCGATATCCGCATAGATGCCTTCGCTGTGGCGTTCGATGTAGGAAAAATCCCCCATCGTCACATCGCGCAGGATCACCCGCTCGCTGACCTCGGCGAAACGGCCGAGCTTGACGCCCTTGAGCTGTGCCGTCGGGTGGATGCGCGGTTCGGGATTCTGGAAGCGGAGGTCGTCGGGATCAGCCATCGTGCTTTCTCAAATAAGGTTGCGGCAATTCTTTTGCATAAAAGCCGGTGAAATCCTATAATCCCCGCATGAAATCATCCTATTCCATCAGCCCATCGCGATTGACGCTCTACACGACACTGGCACTCTTTGCAGCCATGGCGACGGGCGCAACCTTTGCCGCATGGTTCAACCATGGCGATACGATCTTCCTGTCGCTGATCCAGGCTGGTCTTTCCTGGTGCATATAGAAGCACCAACACAGCCCCCAGAGGAAATGTACTTATGAACAGACGTCTGATGCCGTTTCTTGTCGTGGCAATCATGCTGCTGGCCGCCGCGGCCGGATGGATCACGTTCCAGTCCTACCGCCATCAGCCGGGCTCCGCCAATGCCGGCCCCTTCGGCGTACCGTTTCAGCTTGTGACCATGAACGGCGAGCCGGTCACCGAGGCGGCGTTCCGGCAAAAACCGTCAGCGGTGTTCTTCGGCTTCACCCATTGCCCGGAAATCTGCCCGACCACCCTGTTCGAACTCGATGCCTGGCTGAAGCAGCTCGGGCCTGAAGGCCAGAATATCAACGCCTATTTCGTCACCGTCGATCCCGAACGCGATACCGCCGACGTCATGAAAACCTATGTCGGCAATGTCTCGGACCGCATCACCGGCATAACAGGCGATCCGGACAAGATGGCGGCGATGCTCAAGGGCTACAGCGTCTATGCGCGCAAGGTTCCCACCCAAGGCAGCGACTACACCATGGACCACACCGCCTCGGTCTTTCTTCTGGATAGCAAAGGCGGTTTCTTCGGCACCATTGCCTATGGCGAAAATCCTGATACGGCTGTGGCAAAGCTAAAACGTCTGGCCAAGAGCTGATGCACTATCTAATGGTGCGTGGTTCGACAAGCTCACCATGAGGGAAGGTGTTGGCTGCAAGGCCAAACTGAAACATTGCAGAATAGAACTCCCTGCAACACTCGGCTTCCCTCATGGTGAGCTTGTCGAACCACGCACTCAGGACCAAGCAGAGCCACCTGCCATTTCGAAAGTATCCGACCCGATGACCCAGACCCGCCTGTTCCTCACCGCTGGCAAGATCGAAGCCGACCGCGTGTTCGATCTGCTGCAGCTCGCCTTTGAAGAGGATGGCCTGCCGATCTCCACCTTCGAAGTGGACGAGGATGCGGAAATCTTCGACGTCTCGGTCTATACGTTCGAGCCCGACGAGATCGAGCCGCGCATCCGCGATATCCTGGGCAGCCATGCCGTCAACCTCGACGTGCAGCGCGAACAGGTACCCGATATCGATTGGGTCGCCCATTCGCTCGAAGGCCTCTCGCCGGTGCGTGCCGGACGGTTCTTCGTGCACGGCTCGCACGACCGCGACAAGCGCCGCATCAACGATCTCGGCATCGAGATCGACGCCGGCCTTGCCTTCGGCACCGGCCACCACGGCACCACCTCCGGCTGCCTCGACATGATCGGCGAGGTGATCCGCCGCGAACATCCGCGCAATGCGCTGGATCTGGGCACCGGCAGCGCCGTGCTGGCCATCGGCATTGCCAAGCTTGCCCCCATTCCGGTTCTGGCGACGGATATCGATCCGGTGGCCGTCGCGGTGGCACAGGACAATGTGGTGAAGAACGGCGTCGCTGCGCGCGTCCAGACGGAGACGGCCACGGGCTTCCATCACCCGGCCATGCGCTTTGCCGCGCCGTTCGACCTGATCGTCGCCAATATCCTCGCCCGCCCGCTGATGCAGCTCGCGCCGGAGATGCGCAAGCATCTGGCCTGGGGCGGATCGCTCATTCTCTCGGGCATTCTGGAAACCCAGCGTGACAAGGTGCTGGCGGCCTATCGCGTACAGGGTCTTTTCCACCAGAAAACGCTGCGGCGCGAGGGCTGGGTCACCCTGCACCTCAAGGCGAAATCCACCTACTGAATGAAAAGGGCAGCTTTCGCTGCCCTTTGTTTGAGACGGCGTAGGCATGTGCCCGGTTCTTTGGCGCATGCCGTCTTGAAAAACCCGGTGCAAACCGCGTGCCTCCATTGCCTCCGCCGTGATCGAAAGATAGGTTCCATCACCCAACAGCAGAGGTTTGCATCACCATGTTCCAGTCGTTTGAGGTCGTCAGCAATCCGGCCACCGGCGCCCCGCGCGTTGCCAAGCTGCGCGCCGAACTCGAATCCCTCGGTCTTGACGGTTTTCTGGTTCCCCGTGCCGACGAACACCAGGGCGAATATGTACCGCCGCGCGCCCAGCGCCTGGCCTGGCTGACCGGCTTCACCGGCTCTGCCGGTGTCGTGCTTGTCCTCAGGAAACAGGCGCATCTCTTTGTCGACGGCCGCTACACCCTGCAGGCCGCCGAGCAGACCGACCCGGCTGTTTTCAGCGTGGAAAGCCTGGTGGAAACCCCGCCGCCGGTCTGGTTGCGCAACAGCGGCCGCAAACTGACCATCGGCTTCGACCCGTGGCTGCACACCATTGCCGAAACCAAGGCGCTGCGCGAAGCGCTGGAAGCCAATGGCGGCACGCTGGTGGCGGTCGAGCACAATCTGGTCGATCTGGTCTGGGAAAACCAGCCTGCCCCGCCGCTCGAAGCCGTGACCATCCAGCCGGAAAAATATGCCGGGAAACTCGCCAGCGACAAGCTGAAGGAACTGGCCGAAGCGGTGGAAAAGGCCAAGGCTGACGCAACCGTTTTGACCGATCCCTCCTCCATCGCCTGGGCCTTCAACATCCGCGGCAATGATGTGAGCAACACGCCGCTGCCCCTGTCCTTCGCCATCATCCCGGTGTCCGGAGAACCGCTGCTCTTCATCGACAAGCGCAAGCTGCCCATCGAGACGGAGGCCTATCTGACCCAGCTCTCAACGCTGCGCCCGCCATCGGCCCTTGAAGCGGATGTCGCCAGCCTCGGCGCACAGGGCAAGACCGTGATGCTCGACCCGGCGCTCGCGGCGGAAAAACTGCGGCTCGTGGTCGACCATGCCGGCGGCAGGATTGTCGAAGGTACGGATCCCGCCCGCCTGCCCCGCGCCCTGAAGAACCCGGCGGAACTGGCTGGCGCGCGCAAAGCGCATGAGCGCGACGGCATTGCCATGGTGTCGTTCCTGGCCTGGGTCGACGCGCAGGTACCCGGCACAATCGACGAGATCAATGCGGCGAAGAAGCTGGAGGAAACCCGCCGCAGCGTGGCCGAAGGGTTCCAGATGCCGCTGGAAAACCTTTCGTTCGACAGCATTTCCGGTGCGGGGCCGAATGGCGCCTTTGCCCATTACCGCGTCAACACCCAGTCAAACCGCAAGTTGCAGGATGGCGAACTCTATCTGATCGACAGCGGCGGCCAGTACCGCGACGGCACGACCGATATCACCCGCACCCTCCCCGTCGGCAAACCGACGGACGACATGAAGCGCAAGTTCACGCTGGTGCTCAAGGGCGTCATCGCCATCACCACCGCGCGCTTCCCCAAGGGCACGCGCGGCATGGACATCGACGTGCTCGCCCGTATCGCCCTGTGGAAGCAGGGCTATGATTACGGCCACGGCACCGGCCATGGGGTCGGCTCGTTCCTGTCTGTACATGAGGGTCCGCAGAGCATTTCCAAGCGCGGCACGCACGAACTGCTGCCGGGCATGATCCTGTCCAACGAACCCGGCTACTACAAGCCCGGCGGCTACGGCATCCGCACGGAAAACCTGCTCATTGTCACGGAACCTGTCGTACCCGAGGGCGGCGATATCCCGATGATGGGTTTCGAAACGATCACGTTCTGCCCGATCGACAAGCGCCTGATCGATACCAGCCTGCTGATCCGGGAAGAACTGGTATGGCTCGATTCCTATCACGCGAAGGTGCGCGAGGTTCTGCTGCCGCACACCGTTGCTGCCGACCGCGACTGGCTGATCAAGGCAACCGAACCGCTCGGGTAACTTATACGTGAAGCTGGCGCAGCAGGATGATCATGGCTGCGCCGGCGAGAAACATCGTCAGCGCGTTGAACCGCAGGGAAACCAGCCCGGCAAACACCAGCGCAACCACGCCGCGCCAGTCCGCCGTGGCGATGGCGGGCGCCACCAGCGTCGTCAGAACCGCGGCGGGCACGGCATTGAGCGCCACTTCGACGCGCGGATGCACGCGGTCGAAGCGCGACAGGACGAGATGACCGCCAATGCGGGTCAGGAACGTCAGCACGGCACCGGCGAGAATAATCCAGAAGATCGTCGACATCTCAGTTCTCCCCCGCAGTTTTGTCGGGTTTCGCCACGATCACGGCGGTCAGGATACCGGCGAGCGCGCCGATGCTGACATGCCAGGGCGAGCCGATGGTCTTGGCCGCGACTATCGATGCGATACCGCTGGCAATGACGATGGGCGCCCAGTTGGAGCGTTTGCGGAAACCCATGACCAGGCCGAGGAAATAGATGGGCAGCAGCATGTCGATCCCCAGAGCGTGCGGATCCTTGATCAGATTGCCGAAGAGCCCGCCAATCCACGCTTCCACCACCCACATCACATAGATCGGCGTCGCCACGCCGAGATACCAGGCAAAGGTGACGGGCACGCCGGACTCCGCCCGCTTTTCGGTCTCGGCATATTGCGGATCGGTCAGCAGGAAATAGCTCAGCAGGCTTTCGGGAATGGTGAAATGGCCGATGCGGCGGCCGACGGCAGCCGAATACAGCACGTGGCGGAAGTTGACCGCGAAGATGGAAAAGACGATCAGCCAGGCCGGAATATTGTGGCCGAACAGCTCGATGCCGACCATCTGGCTCGCACCGCCAAAAATCGCCGCGCTCATCAGCACCGCTTCAAATACGGTAAAGCCGTTGTCGATGGCAAGCGCGCCGAACAGCAGGCCGAAAGGCGCCGAGGCAATCATCACGGGAAGCCCGCGACGGAACCCCTGCCAGAATTCCACGCCAAAGCCTGCCCGCCGCGCAACGGTGGTTTCGTCTTGATATGTTTGTTCGCTCATGATGAGCGTGGTCTAAGGCAGGTTGGCCAGCCTGTCACGTGAGAATTGTTGATTGCTATCATCAATGTTGCTGCAGCGTCGAACAGCCTGGCCAACTGCGTCGATAGTGTGCGTGGTTCGACACGCACACCAGACCCGGCAATCGTCTGAACTCAGAACTTCTGGGTCAGCGAAATGCGGAAGCTGCGGCCCACTTCGGCGTAGCGGTCGGCCACCGCGAGATTGATATCGTTCGGGACATCCGTAGCATTCCAGTATTTCTTGTCGAAGACGTTGAAGACACCGGCCTGGAGCTTCATGCCCTTGGCAAACTTCGGCTCCCAATAGGCTGTCGTATCGACGATGCCATAGCCTGGAGCAACGAAACCGCCGCCACTGACCTTGTCGCGCGCTGCGGCCATCGTCAGCGACACGTCGGCACCCCAGCTGTCGGCGTTATAGCCGAGGCCGACAATCGCGCGGATCGGCGGGATGGAGTTCAGATATTCCTGGGTTTCGGTGTTCTTGCCCTGCGAGACGGCAACCGATGCCCATGTCACCCAGTTCTCGGCGAAATTGACGCGGCCATTGAGTTCGGCACCGTAGATCTGCACGCGATTGAGATTGGCATAACCGGTGATGCCGCCAACCGGATACTCGCCGCCGGGCGGAGCAATGGTCACGTTGTCGATGAAGTTGCGGTAGTAATTGTTGAAGACGCTGGCCGACAGCGCATATCTGTCGCTCTCATACTTGGCGCCAACCTCGAAACCATTGCTGGTCTCAGCCTTCAGGCCGGGATTGCCGACACGGGCATAGGAACCGGGCGCGCCGTAGTTCTGGAACAGTTCCTGCGCGGACGGCGCGCGGAAGCCCTGCGCCCACTGCACATAGAAATCAAGTTCGCTGGTGGCGTGATAGGTCGCCCGCAGCTTCGGCGTAAAGCGCGAGTCGCTGTTGGACGCCGGCAATGTCCCGTTGAAGTTGGGGCCATGCTCATAGGCTGCGGTCGACTGCGGATTGTGCTCGTACCAGTCGAAACGCCCGCCCGGAGTCAGGGTCAGACGGCCATTCAGAAGCTCGATATCATCCTCGGCATAGATGCCGAATCCGGTCGACTGCACGTCGGGCATGTCGGAACTGTTGGCATGCAGCATGCGGCAGGTCTGCGGGCCGAAGGGCTGGGGCAGCTTGCTCCAGTCGACACTCGGGCAATTGTCGACGCCCGCCGCGTACTGATGCATGTTCTGCCGGTAGATTTCCGTACCGATGCGGAACTTGTGCCGGATGTCGCCGATCTCGGCTTCCTTGACCACATAGCCGGTAAAGCCATAGGCATCGAGGTTCAGCTCGTTGTCGCGCTTGTACACGCCCGAGGGGAAGCCATAGCGGAACGGGTCGCCGCGAATGATCCGCGCCCTGGCATCCGGCAAGCGGATGGCATCGGTCGTATTGGTCAGGGTCTGCTGCGTCCAGTAGGCAACGGCGTGCGCCTCGTCCACCCAGCCGCCCTTGTCCGGGGCGATGTAGTCATAGCTGCCGGAAATGCGCTTGCGCTCATAGTTCTCGCCGGACTTGAAACTGTCGGGCACATAGGCCGATGTCGTTCCGATAAAATTGTCCGAATCGGAATCCTTCTTGAAGATTTCGCCGGTCAGGCCGAAACGATGGCCGCCCTCGACATTCTGGTAGAGTTTTACCAGCACATTGCCCTGATCGTAATCGAGTGGATTGGCCTCTGTGCGTCCAGTGCCATAACCGCCGATATCACCGGGGGTATCTTTTTCGTGCCCCTGGCGATACCCGCCCTGCACGAGGAATTCGGTGTTGCCGGCGCGCGCCGCAACCGCCGCATTGCTGCGCCAGCTGCGATCGCCGCTGTCATAGGTACCTTTGGTCAGAACGCCCCAGTTGCGCCCATCGCTGATGACATCGGACGGGTCGAGCGTGCGCATCTGGACAACCCCGCCCAGCGCGCCAGAACCGTAACGGCTTGAGTCGGCGCCCTTGGTGATGTCAATCTTGGAGAGCCCGTCGAAATCAAAACCGTCGAGACCGCCCTGCGTTCCGCGCGGATCGGAAATCCACGGCACACGGATGCCATCGATCGTCGTCAACACCCGGTCCTGGTCGAGACCGCGCAGATTGATACTCTTCGAGGTGGAGTTGAAATTGACGCCCGCATCAACCCGGCGCCCCAGATCCTGGAAATTATCGACCATCCGCTTCTGGATGGTTTCGCGCTCGGTCGTCGCCGTCAGCGGCGTCGCCTCCGTGCCGCTCTGATTGCGCTTGAGCACAATGGGCGCCAGCTCGATTGTTTCGCCCGTTGCCGGTGCGCTTTGGGCAAACGCTGCGCCCGTGCCCAATCCCACAACCAGCAGGGTACCCGCGCTACCGCACATCAGGCGCGCAAGCATGTTCCGTGTCAAAACCATATCCAAACCCCCGAGAGAATGCTTGGCTGGCTTAACGTTGAGCGCGAAGACCGCGCCGTGTTCATGGCTTGCTGAGCGGAAATTATCTGCGTGTATTCACGCTGTACATTTGTTCAGTACAAAAACATGACTATAAAAGTCAATATTAAATACACCGATTATTTCAGGCCGATTTATTGGCCGGAACGGTGTTGCCGCAGCACCACATTTGTCCCGTCGGCACATCAGGAAACCAGCGTTCCCTCGATCTTTTTTCCCCAGTCGATCAGCGGCTTGGCCTTCAATGCAAAGGCGAAGAGTTCGTCGGCAAGCGCCGGCGACGTGATGCCGTCCGGATCAATGGGATGGCGCACGACGAAATGCCGGTTGCGCAGGGCTTCGACGAGGTCGGGATCGGTCACCGTTTCGAAGCCGCGCGGCGTGCGCTTCAGGCGGTCGTAATCGCTTAAGGTCAGGCCACCCTTTTTCAACGCGGCCACCATGGCGCGGTAGTTCTCCGGCTTGTCGACGATGGCCTTGCGCATGGCTGCGAGAAGCTCCGGCTTCTGCTGCCACCACGCGACGGCGGCGTAGCAGCCCTTGTAGTCCTCCAGACCGACGCAGACGTAGAAACAGCCCGATTCGGCCCATTTGCTGCCATCGGGCGAAAGCAGTGCGGAGAGATGCCGGTTGTAGGGGCTCTTGTCCTTGGCAAAGCGCGTATCCCGCTTGATGCGGAACTGCGATTTCTTGCGGTCACCCTTGAACGGCAATCCGGCCTTTTCAAACCGGGCGATCAGATCATCGATAAGGTCGCCCAGCGGCTCGTGCAGGTGGGCTTCGAACAGATCCTTGTTCTCAACGAACCATTCGCGGTTCTGGTGAAAATCCAGCGCCTTGAGAAAGGGCAGCGCCTTGTCGCCAAACCCCTTGAAAACCGTCTCGCTCATGCGCCCACCAGGGTAAACCAGGCATCTTCATCGATGACTTCGATGCCAAGGGACTGTGCCTGCGTCAGCTTGGAACCGGCCCCCGGCCCGGCCACCACCAGATCGGTCTTTTTCGAGACGGACCCGGCCGTCTTGGCGCCGTAGCGTTCGGCCATGGCTTTCGCTTCATCCCGCGACATGCGCTCCAGCGAACCGGTGAAGACAATGGTCTTGCCGACAACCGGCGAATTGCTGACGGTGCGCACCTCTTCGTCCAGCGGCGTCACTTCATCAAGCAGGGCAGCCAGCGCCGTCCGGTTGTGCTCTTCCGCATAGAAATCGACGAGTGCTTCCGCCACGATGCTGCCGATGCCCTCGACATCATTGAGCTCGCGCCAGGCGTCGTTGCCCTTGTCGGACTTGTCCGCCGGCAGGGCCGCCGCCTGCGCAACGGCTGCCAGCGCCGCGTAGGAGCGATAGGCCTTGGCCAGCCGCTTGGCATTGACCTCGCCGACATGGCGAATGCCCAGACCATAGATGAAGCGGCTCAGCGCCACCTGTCGCCGGTCATCGATCGCGTCATAGAGTTTCTTGACGGAGACAGCGCCGAAACCATCGATGTTTTCCAGCTTGGCCAGCGATGCCGCCTGCCTTTTCTTCAGCGTGAAAATATCCGCAGGCGTGCCGATATGCAGGGCCGGATCGTCGGATTTGAAGAAGAACTCGACCTGCTTTTCGCCAAGCCCCTCAATGTCGAAGGCATTGCGCGAGACGAAATGCCGGATGCGCTCCACCGCCTGCGCCGGGCAGATCAGCCCGCCGGTGCAGCGCCGGACCACTTCCCCCTCCTCGCGCACCGCATGCGAGCCGCAGGCCGGGCAGGTATCCGGGAAGGTATAGGCGGACGGGCCGCGCGGCTTGTCCGCGACGATATCGACGATCTGCGGAATGACGTCGCCCGCCCGCTGCACCACGACGGTATCGCCGACGCGCAGGTCCCGCCCCTCGCGGACCGGCTGGCCGTTCTGGCCGATGCCTTTGATGTAGTCCTCGTTGTGCAGGGTCACATTGGTAACGACGACACCGCCGACCGTCACCGGCTCGAGCCGTGCCACAGGCGTCAGCGCCCCGGTCCGCCCGACCTGAATGTCGATGCCCCGCAGGATGGTGATCGCCTGTTCCGCCGGGAATTTGTGGGCAATGGCCCAGCGCGGGCTGCGGGAGACAAAGCCCAGCCGCTGCTGCAGAGCGAGATCGTCAACCTTGTAGACAACGCCATCGATATCATAGCCCAGCGTCGCGCGCTGTTCCTCGATCTGGTGATAATGCCTGACCAGGCCATCCACCGTCTCGAACTTCTGCATCAGCGGATTGACGCGAAAACCGTAGGACTTGAAGGCCTCCACCATGCCCATCTGCGTTGCCGCAGGCATGGCGCTGACCTCGCCCCAGGCATAGGCGAAAAACTGCAGCGGCCGCGATGCGGTGATCGTCGCGTCGAGCTGGCGCAGCGATCCCGCCGCCGCATTGCGCGGATTGGCGAAAACCGGCTTGCCATCCTGCGTCTGGCGCTCGTTCAACGCGGCAAAATCCGCATGGCTCATATAGACCTCGCCGCGCACCTCCAGCACCTCGGGCGGATTGCCGTTCAATACATTCGGAATACTCGCGACAGTACGCGCGTTGAGCGTGACGTTTTCACCCGTCGTGCCGTCGCCGCGGGTGGCGGCGGTGACCAGGCGGCCCATCTCATAGCGCAGCGACAGGGACAGCCCGTCGATCTTCGGTTCGGCGGTGATTTCAACCGGCGCGCTGGCGCCCAGCTTGAGGAAGCGGCGGATGCGGTCGACAAAATCCTGCACGTCCTGATCGGAAAAGGCATTGTCCAGCGACAGCATCGGGATGGAATGCGTGACCTTGCCGAATTTTTCCGAGACCGTCGCACCCACCTTGTTCGAGGGTGAATCCTCGCGCTTCAGGTGCGGGAAACGCTGCTCGATGGCAAGGTTGCGCCGTCGCAGGGCGTCATATTCGCCATCGGATATCGTCGGCGCATCTTCCGTGTTGTAGCGGTAGTCGTGCTGGGCAATCTCCGCCGCCAGGCGGCCGAGTTCCTCTGCCGCTTCTGCTTCGCTCAATTCTTCTACGGGAATGTCTGCCATGGCCTGTCCGACGCTGAAAATACGGATTCGGCGGGAGATTAACTGAAGCGGCGCGCAAATGCACCGTTCAAAATCGGCGGGATCGGCAGGTTGCAGTCAGCTCCTGCCACAACCCGCTCTGCATGAAGATGGTGCGTGGTTCGACAAGCTCACCATGAGGGAGGTTTGTATTCTGCAGGACGCCAAGTTCCCTCATGGTGAGCTTGTCGAACCACGCAGCGCAGGCGTGCAACCCGCTCAGGAGGCAGCGGCGCTGTTCTCACGCAGAAGCCGCACCGCGGCGGCACGTGCTTCGTCCGTGACGCTGGCACCGGCCAGCATCCGGGCAATTTCTTCCTGGCGGTCACCCGTTTCCATGGCATGGATGGACGTGGCAACACGGTCATCGCCCCTGGCGGATTTGGCGATGAGAAAATGCGTCTGCGCGCGTGCCGCCACCTGCGGCGCATGGGTGACCGACAGCACCTGCACCCGGTCCGACAGGCGGCGCAGCCGCTGGCCGATGGCATCGGCCACGGCACCGCCAACGCCCGTGTCGATTTCGTCGAACACCAGTGTCGGCGCCGAACCGCGGTCCGCCAGCGCCACCTTCAACGCCAGCAGGAAGCGCGACAGCTCACCGCCTGACGCCACCTTCATCATCGGCCCCGCCCGGGTGCCGGGATTGGTCCGCACCCAGTATTCGACTGTATCGATGCCCTCGGGCAGGCGGTTTTCCGGGTCCGCCGCCATCTCGACGATGAATTCGGCCCGTTCCAGCTTCAGCGCCGGAAGCTCGGCCATGACGGCTGCCTTGAGGTGACCGGCGGTTTCGTGCCGCTCCCGTGACAGCATCGCCGCCGCTTCGTCATAGGCGGCCCGCGCCGCGACAGCTTCCTTTTCCAGCGCGCCGAGCCGCTCGGTGCCCGCATCGATATCCGCGAGATCCGCATCCATCTTGTCGCGCAGGCCGGCGAGATCATCCACCGGTACGGAATATTTGCGCGCCGCACCGCGCAGGGCGAAAAGCCGCTCTTCGGTCTGCTCGAGAACACGCGGATCGAAATCAATGGCACGGATGGCCTGTTCAATGCCGTTTTGCGCTTCCGTCAGGGCGTTGAGCGCCTCGTCGATGGCCTTGACCACCGGCTCCAGCAACTGTGGCGCTTCCGGCACCTTGCGCTCCAGCCGCCGCACCAGGCTCGCCAGCGACGGCACCGGGGAACCCGAGCCCGACAGCACCTCGTTGGCATCGTTGACATCGCCAGCGATCTTTTCCGAGCGCATCATTTCGGTGCGCCTGGTGGCCAGCGCCTCTTCTTCCAGCGGTTCCGGATCAAGCTTTGTCAGCTCGTCGACGGAGGCGCGCAGATAATCCGCCTCGCGCGTCGCCGCCTCAACCTTGGCGCGGTGCCGCACCAGCGTGTTTTCCGCATCCCGCCAGGTCTTGTGCAATGAGCGGACCGTTGCCGCCTTGGTTTCCAGCGAACCGAAAGCGTCGAGCAGTGTACGGTGAATATCGATATCGATCAGTGCGCGGTCATCGTGCTGGCCATGGATTTCGACCAGTCGCCGGCCGAGCTCCTTCAACAGCGTGACGCTTGCCGCCTGGTCGTTGATGAAGACACGGCTGCGGCCATCCGATGTCTGCACGCGGCGCAGGATGATGTCGCCGTCATCGCTGATGTCGTTGTCGCGCAGGAGTTCGCGGGCAGGATGGGCACCCGCCACGTCGAACACGGCCGTTACCTGCCCCTGCTCCGCGCCGTGGCGCACCAGCGAGGCATCGCCGCGCGCGCCGAGGGCGAGCGACAAGGCATCGAGAAGGATGGATTTTCCGGCGCCGGTCTCGCCGGTGAGTACCGACAAGCCATCGCGAAACTCAATGTCGAGCCGTTCAATCAGAACAATATCGCGGATCGACAGGTGCGAAAGCATGAATCGCTCAGGTTAATAGTGGATCAGGCGCCATTTTTCTTGCTGCCCACGATCGTCTGGGCAGCCTGTGACAGCCAGGAACCGGCATTCTGGCGCGGCTCCAGACCACCGCTCTGCAGCAGCTTGTAGCTGTCCTTGTACCACTGGCTGTCCGGGTAGTTCTGTCCGAGCACCGCTGCGGCCGACTGCGCCTCGCTGGTCAGACCCAGCGCATAATAGGCTTCGGTCAGGCGTGCCAGTGCTTCTTCGACATGGCGGGTGTTGGAATACTGTTCGACAACGCCGCGGAAGCGCTTGATCGACGCCAGATATTCCTTGCGTTCCAGATAATAGCGGCCGACCTGCATTTCCTTGCCGGCGAGCTGGTCGCGGCCGAAACGGATCTTTTCCTTAGAATCGTCGACATATTCCGACTGCGGGAAACGCTCGACGACTTCATTGAACGCCGTGATGGAGCGGCGTGTCATGGTCTGTTCGCGCGTCACGTCCGGAATCTGGCGGTAATAGCACAGGCCGGTGATGTAATAGGCGTAGGCGGCTTCCGGCTGCGTCGGATACAGCGCGATGTAGCGCTTGGTCATGGCGAGCGAGTCGTCATACTTGCCTGCACGGTAATTGGCGAAAGCCCCCATCACCAGCGCCTTGCGGGCGAATTCGGAATAGGGATGCTGGCGATCGACGGCATCGAACTTCTTGGCGGCCTCGTCGAGGCGCCCGGCATTCAGATTGGCGAGAGCCTGGTTGTAGAGCACATCGGCGGGCTCGATTGTGTCGACATAGGCCGACAGGTCGAGATCCTTGTCATTCGAAGCACAACCGGAAATGGCTGTTGCACCGGCAACGGACGCCATAAGAAGGGCCAACCGGGCCTTGCTGCCAAACCCTGCACTCATCGACATTCTGCAACTCGCCATTCTGTCTTAGGCCCCATTCAAGAAATTAGAGCATTCTGCGCAAATCCGATATCACGTTTGCGCATCATGCTCTAGATACTGTCAAACTCACTGTCAGTTGCGCGTTCTTAAACCACAAGCCAACAGAATCAGCAATCTTATTGCCATCTATTCGTCCAAATTTGTGGCGGAGGCAGAAATGAGTTGAGAAAAGAACATATTCCCTTATTTCGGCAGCGACATATGCCCTACCCGGTAAATCCGGGTCGCCTCATCGGCCTGTTCCGGCTGCGCCGCAGCCCACAGCCGGAAACGCACCACCGTCCATGTGGTCGGCTCGAAACCCGCCACGGATGCAAGAATACCGTTGTGTTCGCCATCCCGCAGCACCCGCCCGCTTTCCTGTTTGCGTCTTTCGCCCAGGGGCGTGGAGGCGTCGACCGGCACAATCTCCCGCGTCGCAAACGCCGCCTGCGACACGTCGGGCGACACGAAGGCCTGCCAGACAAACCAGGACTTTACCTGCGGCCGGCCGAATGCGCCCGACACGCCGGCAAACCCGTCCCCGCCGAGAAAATTGTTCAAACCCTCCACATCGTCCCACAGATAAAACGGCGCATAGAGGTTGTCACGGCTGCGGGTCGCATCCGTGCGGCGGGCCGACAGATAGGCCTTGAAGCGCAGATGCGGATAGTTGTCGAGCAGATGCCCCTTCTCGGCGATCCGCCGGTCGATGATCCCCATGTCATAATCGGCAGGCAGGGTGAAACTGTACTGCATCGCAATCATGATCGTTCTCCTTGTCGTATGACGGGTTCAAGCCAATGCACCGACTTGCCGTCTTGCACGGCCTGAATGCTGACATAGGAGAACGCGCTGTCAGCGCTGGCGCCATGCCAATGGCGTTCATCCGGAGCGAACCAGACGCAATCCCCGGCCCGCAGTTCTTCAACCGGTCCGCCGTCCCTCTGGGCAAGGCCGACGCCGGACAGGACATAGAGAAACTGTCCGCGCGGATGGGTGTGCCAATGGGTGATGACCGATGGGTCGACGGTGGCACGCATCACGGTGTTCTCACCTTCGCTTTCGCTTTCCAAAAGCATTTCCGCCCAGAACGGCGCGGAGGATATGCCCTCCGGCGCGCGTCCGATTGCCGTCCCTGCCCGCCGTATCGTCATTTCCGCCGGACAGGCCTTTGGTTTCGTGGTTATGTCGTTCATGGACTGATTTCCTGTACTGAGAGAAAGCCGGGTCAGGCGACGTCGAGCATCTGCATGCCGCCATTGCTGAAGGACCATTCATCGCGCGAGGACGTGCTGATGATAATCATGACATCCTCGGGGCGCACGCCAGGAGAGACCGCGAGCTTCTCGACAAGCCGCTCGTAGAACGCCTTCTTCGTCGCCGTATCGCGCGGTTTGCCGATGGTAATGGCAAAGATGATGAAATCGTTGGAGCGCGGGCCGCCGAGATAATGGCGGTCGAAAATGAACTCGTTCGGGCGGTGCTGGTGGATGACCTGGAAAAGATCGTTCTGCGGAACATTGAACGTCTCGATCATCGCCTGATACAGGCTGTCCGACACGGCTTTCAGATAATCATCAGACTTGCCCTGCATGAGGGAAATACGGGCGAACGGCATGGAACGATCCTCTTCGTCTGGCGCCCCGGCACATGGTGTGAAGCGCAATTGAACTTGACGGAACGGTTCTAGCACCGCACAATCATCCTGATAATCAGAAATATATGGATCGATGATCCTGAAAAATTGGACGATAAATATGCGCCGGACCATATTCGACCTGGATGTTCTGCGAACCCTCACGACGGGCGTCGACCTTGGCAGTTTTGCCAAGGCAGCCGACAGGCTCGGCCGGTCGACCTCTGCTGTCAGCGCCCAGCTGAAAAAGCTGGAGCAGCAGGCGGGAACGCCGATCTTCCAGAAATCCGGGCGCGGCCTTGCCCTGACCGACGCGGGCGAGACGATGCTCGCCTATGCAAGGCGCCTGCTCGACCTCAACGACGAAGCGGCGAGCGCCATTCACGGCATCGAACTGGAAGGCTGGGTACGGCTCGGCCTGCAGGAGGATTTCGGCGAAACCCTGCTGCCCAATATTCTCGGGCAGTTTGCGCGGGCCCATCCCAAGGTGCGCATCGAAGCGCGGGTGGCCCGCAATGCGGAGCTGCTTGAGCGCGTCGCATCCGGCCGCCTCGATCTCGCGCTGGCCTGGAACAACAGCGCACCGCTGTCCAACAGCGAACGCGTCATGGAGGTTCCCATGTGCTGGGTCGGCTCCATCAATCCCGACATGGCGTGGCAGAAGTCCGGCAGCGAACCCCTGCCGCTGGCCGCTCTCGAAGCGCCCTGTCTGTTGCGCACCGCCGCCATCAATGCGCTGGATCGCGCCGGCATCGCCTGGCGCCTGGCGTTCATCAGTCCAAGCCTGGGTGGCCTGTGGGCCGCAACGGCGGCGGGGCTCGGCCTCACCATCCGCACGCCGATCGGCTTGCCGGGAACGGTGCAGGCGATACCGCCCGGGGAAAACGGGCTGCCCCTGCTGCCAAATCTGGGATTGGACCTTTACCGGGCCGATGCGGAACCGTCGCCGGTCACGGCCCGGCTGGCATCGATCATCCTGCAGGCATTGCACGAGTCAGTGCGTGTGGGAGCAAAGGCCGCTTAGAGGGGTTGAACGGGTGGTGCGTGGTTCGACAAGCTCACCATGAGGGAGGATGGGGATTGCAGGGAGCTATAACTCTGCAACCTCGGCGAGATTGGCATTGCAGCCCACCCAAATCCCTCATGGTGGGCTTGTCGAACCACGCATGACATCAATTGCAAGACTGGCTAGACAGCCCAGGGTGCAAACACCGGTGCATGGACCGCGACGAGGGACGCCCCGCGCCCCGGGATGCCCGCCGTTTCGACAATCTCGAACGCAGAGTGATCGGACAGCAGTGCCCGCAGCGCCATGGCGTTCAGGCGGTGGCCGCCGCGATAGGAACGGAAGCAGCCGATGAACGGCGCCCCTGCCAGGGCAAGATCACCAATGGCATCCAATGTCTTGTGGCGCACGAACTCATCGGGAAAGCGCAGGCCGCCGGGATTGATCACCGTATGGTCATCGCCGATGACAAGCGAATTATCCAATGACGAACCGAGCGCCAACCCGGCAGCCCAGAGCTTTTCCACATCGCGCATGAACCCGAAGGTGCGGGCGGATGCAATCTCGTCGCGGAACACCGCCTCGCTCATATCTGCGGCAAAGATCTGCCTGCCGATGACGGGCGTGTCGAAATCGATCTCCACCTCGTAGCGTGTGACGTCATGGGGGACGAACTCCGCCCAGGAGGCACCGGCTTCGATGCGCGACGGTTTGAGCACGCGGATATAGCGCCGCCGGGCGGTCTGCTGGACCAGCCCAGCCTCATCGAAGGCCACGAGGAAGGCGGCCGATGTGCCGTCGACGATCGGCACTTCCGGCGCGTCGATCTCGATGATCAGATTGTCGATCCCTGCCCCGGATATCGCGGCCATCACATGTTCCACGGTGCTGACGGTCGCGCCGCTCCGCTTGCCCAGCGTGGTGCTGAGATCCGTCGTGCCGACTTCCGAGACCAGCGCCTTGATGGCATGGCTGCGCCCTTCGCCATCCCGCCGGTGAAAGACGATGCCCGTATCGGCGGCAGACGGCACGAAGGTCATCGTGACGGGTGCGCCGCTGTGGACGCCAACGCCGGACAGCGAAACCCGCTCTGCAATGGTCGTTTGATAGTCGCGCAACTGAGACCCCATGCCCTGCTCTGCCCATATCATCGTAAAATCAATCTGTGCCGTTCTGCCAGAATCAAGGTGAACCGCAGCTATTTTGCGCGGGACGATACAATTGACGCGGCGTCAGGCAAAATCACGGTTTCGGCAGTCCCGCAAAGGTCCTGCACGGACAAGAACTAGGTCGTTTTCGAGGTTTTTCAATAGTTTGAACGAAAAAACCCGCCATTGAGACAATGGCGGGTTTCATATTTCTTAACAATACGTGATCGGATCAGTTGGCCTGGCGGCGCAGGAATGCCGGGATTTCCAGCTGATCATCTTCCGACGACTGGCGCGACTGGGGCTGAACACGGCCCTGTTCGTCGAGCTGTCCGCGGCGCGGTGCATAGATCGATGCATCCTGCGACAGCGGGCGGCGCGGCTCTGCCGGACGCATGGCCGGTTCGCGCGGCTGTGCCGGTTCAAGCCGTGCAGTGTCGTCTTCGCGGCGGGTCAGGCCGGCGGTGAGGCGCTTCAGCAGACCCATCGGGCCACGGTCTTCGTGGCTGTCATAGGATGCCTGGTCGCGGCCGTGATCACGCGCGTTGAGTTCCGCCTGAACAACCGGCGGGAAGTCGGACACGTTTGGCATGCGCGGTGCCGGTGCGGGCTGCGCGACGGGCGCCGCCTGCATCTGGACCTGCGGCTGCGGCGCCGGCTGATGGACAGGCTGCTGCGGTGCTGCGGCAACCGGTGCGTCGAACACTTCCGGCGCAGGTGCCTGGAAAATGCGGCTCTGCGGACGGAATTCCTGTTCCGCCGGCTGCGGTGCGCGCAGCGGCATTTCCATTTCGGCGGCGCGGATGGCGTCGGCGACCGGATCGGCAAGGCGGGCTGCCGGCTGCTGCACGACAGGGCGCGGCGCAACAGTCTCGACCCGTGCGGCCGGCTGCTGGACCGGCTTGGCAATCGGCTTCATCGGCTGGCGAAATTCGATCGGCGCAGGGGCCGACTCTCCCAGTTGCTTGTCGATACCCGTTGCCACGACCGAAACGCGGATGATGCCTTCGAGGCTTTCGTCGAAGGTCGCGCCGAGGATGATGTTGGCATCCTGGTCGACTTCTTCGCGAATGCGCGTTGCCGCTTCGTCGACTTCGAACAGCGTCATGTCACGGCCGCCGGTGATCGAGATCAGCAGGCCCTTGGCGCCGCGCATCGAGGTTTCGTCGAGCAGCGGGTTGGCAATGGCAGCTTCGGCAGCGGCCATGGCGCGGCCATCGCCGGATGCTTCGCCCGTACCCATCATCGCCTTGCCCATCTCGCGCATCACCGAACGCACGTCGGCGAAGTCGAGGTTGATCAGGCCTTCCTTGACCATCAGGTCGGTGATGCAGGCAACACCGGAGTAGAGAACCTGGTCCGCCATGGCGAAGGCATCGGCAAAGGTCGTCTTGTCATTGGCGATGCGGAAGAGGTTCTGGTTCGGAATGACGATCAGTGTGTCGACATTCTTCTGCAGGTCCTCGATGCCCATATCGGCGGTGCGCATGCGGCGCTGGCCTTCGAAATGGAAAGGCTTGGTGACGACACCCACGGTCAGGATGCCTTTTTCGCGGGCGGCGCGGGCAACAACGGGCGCAGCACCGGTACCGGTGCCGCCACCCATGCCGGCGGTGACGAAGCACATGTGCGTGCCCTGCAGGTGATCGTTGATTTCATCGATGCATTCTTCAGCGGCGGCGCGGCCGACTTCCGGCTGCGAACCGGCGCCCAGACCTTCGGTTACCGCAGCACCAAGCTGAATGAGACGTTCAGCCTTCGACTGCGAGAGGGCCTGCGCATCCGTATTGGCCACAACAAACTCAACACCGCGCAAACCGGCATTGATCATGTTATTGACCGCGTTGCCACCGCCACCGCCAACACCAAACACGGTGATCCGGGGCTTAAGCTCGGTAATGTCCGGCTTTTGCAGATTGATGCTCATTTGTTTGTTCCTTTTTCCTTTACCGCTTCGCCGCCGCGGTATCTCTTTTGGGTTTCCCCGGATTGATCAAAAACTCTCTTTCAGCCACTGGCCGATACGCTGAAAACGCCCACCCGTACCCGTCATCAGCGATGATGAACCGGCCTTTACAGAACGCTCCTCAATTCCTGCCACCTGCGGATAGATCAACAGACCCACCGCTGCGGAGAAAGCTGGCCCCTTGGCTGCTTCGGGAAGCCCCGTCACACCCAGAGGACGGCCAATACGTACGTTGCGGGCCAGAATACGGCGCGCCACTTCAGGCAAACCCGCCAACTGGCTGGCCCCGCCTGTCAGGACAACACGCTTGCCGACAATCTGGCCGTAGCCGGACTGGTTGAGGCGGTCGCGTGCCAATTCCAGTGTTTCTTCAACGCGCGCCCGGATGATGCGTGTCAGCACCGCGCGCGGATATTGGTTGGGAACGTCGCGGCCGTCATTGCCGAGCGGCGAGACGCTGATGAGATCGCGGTCATCGGCAGCGCTTGGCAGGGCCGATCCGTGCATGACCTTCAGCCGTTCCGCGTCGTCCATATGGGCGGAAAGACCGCGCGCCACATCCATCGTCACGTGATTGCCGCCGATGGCGATGGCATCCGCATGGATGAACTTGCCTTCGGAGAACACGGAAATGGTGGTGGTGCCGCCGCCCATGTCGATGCAGGCCGCGCCCATTTCCGCTTCGTCGTCGACGAGCGCCGAAAGGCCGCTGGCGTAAGGGGTTGCAATCATCGCCTCCACCGAGAGGTGGCAGCGGTTGACGCAGAGTTCGAGGTTGCGCAGCGGCGCCGCATCGGCGGTCAGCACATGCATCTCGACCCCAAGCGTATCGCCGATCATGCCCAGCGGATCGCGGATACCCCTTTCGCCATCGAGCGCATAACCGATGGGCAGCGAATGCACGAGATGGCGTTCCGTTGCCAGCGCCTGCTTGGCACCGGCGGCCAGCACGCGGCGGATATCGGACTGGTCGACTTCATGGCCGCCCAGATTGATGCTGGCGGAAAAGCTTTCGCTCTTCAGGCGCCCGGCGGAAATGTTGACGATCATCGAATCGACGGTCAGGCCAGCCATGCGTTCGGCCGCATCGACCGCCAGGCGGATGGCCTGCTCGGCCGCGTCGAGATTGACGATGACGCCTGATTTGATGCCGCGCGATTTCTGGTGGCCGATGCCGAGCACCTCGATGCGATGGGTGCGGCCGGGCAGATGCGCGCTTTCCTCGCGCGGACGCAGCCGGGCGATGATGCAGCACACCTTGCTTGAACCGATGTCAAGAACCGTCAAAGACCGCGTCCGTTTTGCGGAAGCAGCTCCAGTCGACGTGCTCTTTCCGTTCAGAATACTCATATACGCTTCTCCGAACGCTTAGGCGCCTTGTCTCGCGCCTTCAAAAACTCTACGCGCTGCACCATCGCATCTGGCGTCAGCTTCAAAACAACCCGGTCGGCAAGCCGCATGTCGACCGACGCGATCGCCCGGGACAACAGCCCGTCCTTCCGGTCCATCTTCACGATATCGGCCAGTGCCTGATCGATACGGAATTCCGGCAGCATCACCGTCACGCCGTTCTTCAGGATCAGATCCCAGCGCCGGTCGCCGATGCGGGCATAGGCCCGGACCTGCGATACGACATCCGGAAACGCTGCAATCTGCGCGAACAGCATTTTCGCCTGCTTGTCGGCACCCGCGCCCATGATCAGCGGCAGCGCCGAATGGCGGCCGGACGAATAGGGAACGATCACGCGGCCATCCTCGTCGATGATCGAGAGATCATCGCCGTTCTGCCAGACAGCCAGGGCGGAGCGCTCGTGAATCGAAATCTGGATCGTGTTCGGATAGACCTTGAACACATCGACGGATTCAACCCACGGCAGCGTTGCCACGGCCTTCTGCGCATCGGCGGCACTCAGGCCGACCAGCGAGGTCTCGCCATCGAGGCCAAGCGCGCCGAGCACGTCGATCTCGGAAGTTTCCTTGTTGCCGACCACCTTCACGTCTTCGATGGCAAAACCGAAGGTCGATGTCGTTACCTTGACCACCTCGGGAGCATGGCCGCCAAGAATGGCACCGTAAGCGCCGGTCAGCGCCAGAAAGACGACAGCGCCGAGGGTTCCCGTATGATTGGGGATATGAACCTCCCCTTCGACCATGCGGGTGAAGACGCGCACAGGCTTGCGCAGGAATTTCGGCAGGACGAAGCGGAAACGGCCAAAAGCCGCCATCCTGTCCGAAGACACTGGCGCCACACCCCGGGGGTGCACTTTTTTGCCCTTCAACGCAAACACGATGCGTCCTCCACCATCCAACTCAACAATTCACCGAAGGTATGCCCTGCGGCTTTGGCGATATCAGGTACAAGAGATGTTGGAGTCATGCCCGGCTGGGTGTTTATCTCCAGCCAAATCAGTTCGCCATCTTCGGAAAAACGGTCGTCGTAACGGAAGTCCGACCGGCTAATCCCTTTACATCCAATTGCCTGATGCGCCTTGAGTGCTAGTGTTTGTATTTTTTGGTAAATTTTTAGTGAAATTTTAGCCGGACACACATGATTTGATCCGCCTGCAACATATTTTGAATCATAATCGTAGAACTGATGACCCACGGGAATGATTTCACACACCCCGATGGCTACATCGCCCATCACGGCGCATGTCAGTTCGCGCCCATGGATGTAGCGTTCGACCATGACGGTGTTGCCATATTTCCATTCCGGCGAGGTGATCACCTGCGGCGGATGCGACTGATCCTCCTTGACGATGACGACACCGAAGCTCGACCCCTCATTGACGGGCTTGACCACATAGGGCGGCTTCATCGGATGTTTCGCGGTGAAATCGAAACGGTTCATCACCTTGGCTTCAGCCACGGGAACACCGGCAGCCCTGGCGATGGTCTTCGCCTGCTCCTTGTCCATGGCCAGCGCCGACGCGAGCACGCCGGAATGGGTATAGGGAATTTCCAGATATTCGAGGACGCCCTGGATCGTACCGTCCTCGCCGAAAGGACCATGCAGCGCATTGAACACTACATCGGGGCGCAGCTCAGCCAGCACGCTGGCGATGTCCCGGGTCACGTCAACGCGAGTGACCGGATAGCCCTCGGCCTCCAAAGCATCGGCGCAGGCATTGCCCGAGGAGAGACTCACCGGACGCTCCGATGAAAATCCGCCCATCAGCACCGCAACATGCTTTTTCGCCATGAAGGCAACCCCTTGTACACATCCCCATCAAAGCCGAAAAACGACATGAGTCTCCGCACGCCCGGCGATCAAGACCGCAGGCACCCGAGGCTGACCAAATCAGCCGACTCAAATCAGTTAACGCTTGCCCCTAAAGAATCAGAGAGTTGATTCCGTGACAAGTCCCCTTTGATTCAACAATGAAATTTGGCGTAAAAAAAAGTGTTTGCGATTCGATTTCGGAAACAAAATCAGAGGCAAACGCGCCTCTGATTCAACGTAAAAAAATTTCGGTTTTTGCTACAAAAGCTGCCCCATATACTCCTGCACTTCCTGGCCGGGACGGAAAAGCCCCAGACGCTTGATTTCCCAGTGCAGATGGATGCCGGAGTTTTGCAGCACGAGCGAGCGGATCGTCTCGCCGAGGGTTTCAAGGTCATGACCGCTGGCCGTGCCGGTATTGATCATGAAATTGCAGTGCATCGGCGACATCTGTGCACCGCCGATCATCAGGCCGCGACCGCCCGCCGCGTCGATTTCCTTCCAGGCGGATGTGCCTTCCGGGTTCTTGAAGGTCGAGCCGCCGGTCTTCTCGCGGATCGGCTGCACGGTTTCGCGATGCTGCTGCACCGCATGCATCGCCGCCTGAATGGCATGGGTTTCGCCGGGTGTTCCCTCCAGCAATGCGGAGGTGAAGATCAGGTCGCCGGCTGCGCCGCAATGGCGATAGGCATAACCCATGTCGGCATTGGACAGGATATGCACATTGCCCCTGCGGTCGAGCGCCCGCACCTCGACCACCCGCTCACGCGTCTCGACCCCGTTGGCACCGGCGTTCATGCGCAGCGCGCCGCCCAGCCCGCCGGGAATGCCGTGGTAGAAATGGAAACCGGCGATCTTCGCCTCGAGCGCCGCTGCGGCAAGCCGCTTGTCCGGCGTCGCGGCACCGGCCCGCAACTGCGTATCGCCGACGCGCTCGACATCGCCGAAGCCCTTGGCGGAGAGGCGCACGACAAAACCGGGCACGCCGCCGTCACGCACCAGAAGGTTGGAACCGATGCCCACGACAAGGATCGGATATTCTTCGGGAACGGCCTGCAGGAAGGCTGCGAGGTCTTCCTCGTCGGCAGGCTGGAACATGACTTCCGCCGGGCCGCCGGCGCGGAACCAGGTCACCTTTTCCATGCCCATATTGGGCGTCAGCCGCCCGCGCAGCCCCGAGAAACGATCCCCCAGCTTGCCAAGCAGGGCCTCGCCGTCAATCCTTGAAGACATGATATCCTTCCAGCAGTCTTGGCGTGAAGCACAGCAGCGTCACGCAACCGCAAAATCTAAAGCGCTGCCAGCTCCTTTGGCAAGGCATATGCCCATTGGGTGATGTTGCCGGCACCCAGGAAAACCACGAAATCGTCGGGCTTGGCGATGGTGGCGATCAAGGGCGCGATGTCCTGCGGACCCTGGATATAGCGCGCGTCGCGGTGCGCCGCCGTCCTGATGCGGGACACCAGCGCTTCCGATGTGACGCCCTCGATCGGGTCTTCGCCAGCGGTATAGACCGGCGCGACGATCACGGTATCGGCATCGTTGAAGCACGCAGCAAACTCGTCAAAGAGGCTCGCCAGACGGGTAAAGCGATGCGGCTGGACGATGGCGATCACCCGGCCCTTGGCGGAATCGCGCGCGGCCTTCAGCACGGCCTTGATCTCGACCGGATGGTGGCCGTAATCGTCGAACACATCGACGCCCTTCCACGAACCGGTATGGGTAAAGCGCCGCTTCACGCCGCCGAAAGACGACAAGCCCTTCTTGATATCCTCGGCGGAAATGCCGAGTTCATGCGCCACGGCAATCGCCGCTGTCGCGTTCGACACGTTGTGCCTGCCGGGCATCGGCAGCCGCAGGCCCTTGATCTCGGTGGTCTCGCCGGTCTTGCGCTTGGCAATCTGCACGTCGAACTGCGAGGTCGGACCATCGACCACGAGATTGACGAAACGCACGTCCGCCTGCGGGTTTTCACCATAGGTGATAACGCGGCGGTCCTCGATGCGCGACACCAGCGACTGCACTTCCGGATGGTCGAGGCACATGACGCCGAAGCCGTAGAACGGCACGTTCTCGACGAACTGCCGGAAGGCTTCGCGCACCCGGTCGAACGTACCGTAGTGATCGAGATGCTCCGGATCGATATTGGTGACCACGGCGATATCGGCAGGCAGCTTCAGGAAGGTGCCGTCGCTCTCGTCGGCTTCCACCACCATCCATTCGCCCGCGCCCATGCGGGCATTGGTGCCATAGGCATTGATGATGCCGCCATTGATGACGGTCGGATCGAGATTGCCCGCATCGAGCAGCGTTGCCACCATCGAGGTGGTCGTGGTCTTGCCGTGCGTGCCGCCAATGGCGACCGCCTGACGGAAGCGCATGAGTTCCGCCAGCATTTCCGCCCGGCGCACGATGGGCAAAAGTTTTTCGCGCGCGGCAACGAGTTCCGGATTGCTCTTCTTGATCGCTGTCGACACCACGATAACCTCGGCGTCACCGAGATTGTCCGCATCGTGTCCGACAAAGACCTCGATCCCCTTGTCACGCAGACGCTGCACATTGGCGCTGTCCGCCTGATCGGAACCCTGGACCTTGTAGCCGAGATTGTGCAGGACTTCGGCAATGCCGCTCATGCCGATACCGCCGATACCGATGAAATGAACAAGGCCGATGTTGAGCGGCATCTTCATGGACGCACTCCTTTTTTGAAAACTTCAGAAGGAGACGAGGTCATAGCGAACTCATCTCACCGTAAGGGATTGGCCGGATGCAATAGCCTCTGTGAGGTCGGCAAGCAACCTTGCAGCGTCCGGCTTGCCCGTCGAGCGGGCTTTTTCCGCAATAAATGCCAGCCGCGTTGGTTCGTGCATGGCGCTGGTCAGGATATGGGCGATCCGCTCCGGCGACAATTCCGACTGCTTGATGACATCGGCTCCGCCCGCGGCCTGCAAGGCAGCGGCATTGGCCGCCTGATCATGGTCAAGCGCATGCGGGAAGGGAACCAAAATGGCCGGGCGGCCGATGGCGGCGATTTCCGACACGGTCGAGGCGCCGGAACGCGACATGACGAAATGCGCATCGGAAATGCGCCGCGGCATATCCTTGAAGAACGGCGCGACCTCGGCCTTCACACCCATGGCCTGATAGGCGGCGCGCACCTGTGCCTCGTCCTCGGCGCGGGCCTGCTGCGTCAGCACCAGACGGGCCCGGTCCTCCGGCGACAGAAGCTGGATGGCAGCGGGGATGGCAGTTGAAAAGTACGAGGCGCCCTGACTGCCGCCGAACACCAGAAAATGAAACGGCTGGTGCGCCTGCGACGCCTTGTAGGCCTTGCCGACTTCCGCCAGCACGGCCGGGCGGACCGGATTGCCCGTCACCACGATCTTGCCGGCATAGGGGCCTTCGCCCTGCGGCAGGAACCCGCCGGCAATGGCATTGACGCGGGCAGCAAGCGCCTTGTTGGCACGGCCCATCACGGCATTCTGTTCGTGGATGAGCGTCGGGATTTTCAGCGCCGTCGCCGCATAAAGCGGCGGCAGCGTGGGGTAGCCGCCGAAGCCCGCCACCATTTTCGGCTTCAGGCGCCGGAACAGTTTGCGGGAATCGAGATTGCCCTGCCAAAGCGTCCAGAAGGTGCGGACGAGAGAAATCGGGTTGCGTCCGCCGATGGTGGCCGAGCGCACCACATGGATTTCCTTGGCCGGAAAGCTCCCGGCGAACCGTTCGGCGCGGTCATCGGTTGCCAGATGGATATCCCAGCCGCGTTCGATCAGCGCATGCGCCAGCGCTTCCGCCGGAAACAGGTGCCCGCCCGTGCCCCCGGCACACAGAACAATAATCCCCTTCGACATCAGTCCCTCAGATAGCGTTGGCCAGTGACGGCGTTTTCGTGTTTGCCAGCGTCGCCGACCGCCTGCCCTCGGGTCTGCGCCTTGTCAGCGCCAGCAGCAGTCCCGTCGAAATTGCCACCGAGATGAGCGACGAGCCGCCATAGGAGATGAACGGCAGCGTCATGCCCTTTGCGGGCATCAGGTGCAGGTTCACCGAAATGTTGATGATCGACTGGAAGCCGAACAGGATGACGAGGCCGGAGACGGCAAGGCGGGTGAAATCGTCCCGCTCCTTCAGCGCGATCGACAGGCCGCGAATGACGATGAAGGCGAAGATCAGCACGATCAGCAGGCAGAGCGCGATGCCATACTCCTCGGCGGTCACCGAGAAGATGAAGTCCGTGTGGCTGTCGGGGATGATGCGCTTGATGGTGCCTTCGCCCGGACCCTGCCCGAGCCAGCCGCCGCGAATGATCGCCTCGCGCCCGGCATCCACCTGGAACGTATCGCCTTCGCCGGTCATGAAACGGTCGATGCGGCCCGCCACGTGCGGGAAGATCGTGTAGGCGCCGAAGAAACCGGCAACGCCGAGAACGCCAAGGCTGATGATCCACAGCCACGGCACACCGGCCATGAAGAACATGGCACCCCAGGTGATGGCGGTCAGAATGGTCTGGCCAAGGTCGGGCTGTGCCACCAGCAGTGCCGCGACAACGCCGAACAGCACCATGGAGAAGAAGTTGCCGGGAATATCCTTGCGCCGCTCATTCTCGGAAAACAGCCAGGCGCAGACAATGACGAAAGCCGGTTTCATGAATTCGGATGGCTGGATGGAGATGCCCGCCAGCGACACCCAGCGGCGCGCGCCCTTGACTTCGATGCCGAAGAACAGGGCGCCAACCATCGCCAGCATGGAAAGACCGAGCAGGATGATGGCAAAGCGCCGGATGGTGCGTGGTGCCATGAACGACACGGCGAACATGACGAACACTGCAGGCACCATGAACATCGACTGGTGCTTGACGAAGTAAAAACTCTCAAGGCCGATGCGCTCGGCAACGGCGGGGCTTGCGGCAAACGAAAGCAGGATGCCCAGTCCCATCAGGCTGAGACAGGCTGCCAAAAGGAAACGATCAATCGTCCACCACCAGTCGGCTACGGGTCCACGGTCAATGCGGCTTACCATCAATTCGCTCCCTGGATAGGTGATGCGCCCGCAAGCGCCAATACGGCGGAGCGGAAGGCCTCGCCGCGTTTTTCAAAATTCTGAAACTGGTCGAAACTGGCACAGGCAGGCGACAGCAGGACCACAGCTTCCTGCGATCCGTCGCCGGCCGCATCGCGCGCGGCGTGTTCCACAGCGGCGGCGATCGTGCCTGAAATTTCATACGGCGCCGCCTCGCCCAGCGTTGCCGCAAACTGCGGTGCCGCCTCGCCGATCAGATAGGCCTTGGCGATACGCGGGAAAAACCCGGCTAGCGAGGCAATGCCACCTTCCTTGGGCAGGCCGCCGGCAATCCAGTAGATGCGCGGGAAGGACGACAGCGCGGGCGCGGCCGCATCCGCATTGGTCGCCTTGGAATCGTTGACGAACAGCGTCCTGCCCTGCCGCGCCACCTGCTCCATGCGGTGCGCGAGGCCGGGAAAGGTTTTGAGGCCCGCATTGATCTCATCCGCCGAGAGGCCGACGGAACGGCAGGCGGCAAAGGCTGCCAACGCGTTCTGCGCATTGTGTTCGCCGCGCAGCGACCCGATGCCCTGCAGCGAGGCGACGGCAGTTTTCGCGCCGCTTTCAGCGAGATACAGCGTCGCGCCGTCGGCGAAATAGCCGTTCGGGATAGGCAGGCGCTTGGAAATGCGGATCACCGGTTTGCCCGCACGCTCCAGCCGGTCGGCAATCGCCGCGCAGAAACTGTCATCGACACCGACAATCGCCGTCTCGCTGCCCGCCACCAGCCGTTCCTTGATCTCGGCATAGTGCTGCATGGTGCCATGCCGGTCGAGATGATCCGGCGTCAGGTTCAGAAGGATACCGGCGGTCGGATTGATCGACGGTGCAAGATCGATCTGGTAGGACGAGCATTCCACGACATAGTGGCGCCCATCCGCCGGCGGTTCCAGCGTCATGACGGCGGTGCCGATATTACCGCCCAGCTGCATGTCACGGCCCGACGCCCTGATGATATGCGCGATCAGCGCCGTCGTCGTCGACTTGCCGTTGGTGCCGGTGATGGCGATGAACGGGCTGTTCTTTCCCGCCAGATTGCGCTCGCGCACGAAGAGTTCGACATCGCCGATGATTTCAACGCCCGCGGCGCGGGCCAGATCCACCGTCCAGTGCGGACGCGGATGGGTCAGCGGCACGCCGGGCGACAGAACGAAGGAGGAAAACTGCTTCCAGTCGACGAGACGCAGGTCACTGGTTTCGATGCCGGCGCCTTGCGCCCGCGCAACGCTTTCAGGATTATCGTCCCAGGCAATGACCCGCGCCCCGCCAGCGACAATCGCCTTTGCCGTCGCAATACCCGAACCGCCGAGCCCGAAGAGCGCGACGGTCTTGTCCTGCATGGAGTGGGCAGCGATCATGCAACTGGCCTTATCTGAGCTTGAGTGTGGAAAGGCCGATCAGCGCGAGAATGACGGCGATGATCCAGAAACGGATCACGACCTGGCTCTCGGTCCAGCCCTTCTTTTCGAAATGATGGTGGATCGGCGCCATCAGGAACACGCGTTTTCCCGTCAGCTTGAACGAGGTGACCTGGATGATGACCGACATGGCTTCCATGACGAAGACGCCGCCGATGATGGCCAGAACGATTTCGTGCTTGGTGGCAACGGCGACGGCACCGATGAGGCCGCCCAGCGCCAGCGACCCGGTATCACCCATGAAAATGGCGGCGGGCGGCGCGTTGAACCAGAGAAAACCGAGACCCGCGCCAATGACAGCGCCGAGAACCACGGCAAGTTCACCCGTGCCGGGTGTGAAATGGATCTGCAGGTAATCGGCAAAGATCGCATTACCCGCGAGATAGGCGATCACCCCGAACGAGGCGGCGGCGATCATCACCGGAACGGTGGCAAGACCATCGAGACCGTCGGTGAAATTGACGGCATTGCCCGCGCCGACCATGACGAAAGCGGCAAAGGGAACGAAGAAAATGCCGAGATTGAGGATCAGCTGCTTGGCAAAGGGGAAGGTCAAGGACGAAGAGAACGGTTCCTGCCCCGCCCACATGATGGCAAGACCGGCCAGCGCGGCGACGAGGAACTCGATGCCGAGGCGCGCGCGGGCGGAAAAGCCCTTGAACGACTGTTTGCTGACCTTGAGATAATCATCGTAAAAGCCGATGGCCCCGAAGCTCACGGCAACCAGAAGCACGACCCAGACATAGATGTTGGACCAGTTGGCCCAGAGCAGCGACGAGATCAGGATACCGGTCATGATCATCAGGCCGCCCATGGTCGGCGTCCCGGCCTTCTTGAAGTGGGTTTGCGGGCCGTCCGCGCGGATCGGCTGGCCGCGGCCCTGCCGGACGCGCAGGGAGTCGATGATGCGGGGACCGAACAGAAACACGATCAGCGCCGAGGTGATCAGCGCGCCGCCGGTCCTGAACGTGATGTAGCGGAACACGTTCAGAAATTGGATATGTTCCGCCAGACCGGCCAGATAATAAAGCATAGACTATGTCCCCATCCCCGTAAGCTCACTCGGCAGGACCGGCGGGCTCCACGGCGTTGTACTTCTGTAGGATTGCCTTGACGATCCGGACAAAACCGATTCCTTTCGATGATTTGATCATGATCACATCACCGGCCCTGATCGTGTTCAGCAGATTTGACTGCAATTCGTCGACGCTCTGCCTGTATTCGGCGTGAAATTCAACCGGCAAGGCCGCTTTAAGCGCCGCCATTTCAGGTCCGCCGAGAAAAACCATGTTGATATGATTGGCCGTGATCACCGGTGCCAGGTCCGCATGCAGCTTCGGCGCCTGCTTGCCGAGTTCCAGCATGTCGCCGAGCACGGCAATGCGGCGCCCCTTGCCCGTGGGCACGGCGGCAGCCAGAAGCTCTATCGACGCGCGCACCGAAGCCGGATTGGCGTTGTAGCTCTCATCGATGAGCGTGAACGTGCCATTGCCGATTTCGAGCAGGTGGCGTGCACCGCGCCCGCTTTCCGGCCGCAGCGATGCCAGCGCCAGCGTGACCTTGGTCATGTCGGCGCCTGTCAGATGCGCCGCGCCGAGCACCGCCAGCACGTTCTGCACGATGTGCCTGCCCGGCGCGCCGACCTTGACGACGGCTTCGGAACCAGCGAGCCGCACGGTCATGCAGGAGCAGGCATCGTGCAGCTTGAGCGCGCGCAGGCGATAATCCGCCCGGGCATTCTCACCAAAACTCTTGATGTGCTCGACGCCGGCATTGCGCGCCAGCGTTTCCAGAAGCTTGTAGTGCTTGTCGTCGCGATTGAGCAAGGCATAGCCGCCGGGCACAAGCCCTTCAAAAATCTCGGCTTTTGCCGTCGCGATTTCCTGCAGGTTCTTGAAATGGCCAAGATGCGCCGGAGCGATCAGCGTGACGATCGCCACATGCGGGCGAACCATTTTCACCAGCGGACGAATCTCGTCCGCATGGTTCATGCCGATTTCAAAAACGCCGTAATCCGTGTCCTCGGGCATGCGGGCGAGCGTCAGCGGCACACCCCAGTGATTATTGAACGAGGCAACCGATGCATGAACCTTGCCCGAATCCGCCAGGACGTGCCGCAGCGCTTCCTTGGTGGTCGTCTTGCCGACGGAACCGGTCACGGCGATGATCTGGGCATGGGAGCGTTCGCGCGCCGCAAGGCCGAGCCGCGTCATGGCTGCCAGCACGTCATCGACTACGATCATTGGGGTCTTGAGTTTGCCGAGCGCGGGCAGCTTCACTTCCGCAACCACGAGCAGCGCCGCACCGGCAGCCACCGCCGCCGTGGCAAAATCATGCCCGTCGAGTGCATCGCCCTTGATGGCGAAAAACGCCTCACCCTTGCGCAGGGTGCGCGTATCGATGGAAATCCCGGTAATGCCTTCGGGCAGCGCGCCAACCGGACGGCCGTTCATGGCCTCAATCATGGCTTCGGAGGTCCAGAGCAAACTCATGGATTGCGCTCCCGGGCCAGACGGTCCTTCAGGGCCTGGGCAACTTCCGTGTGATCGGAGAACGGCAGCACGACGGTCCCGACGGTCTGGCCTTCTTCGTGGCCCTTGCCCGCGACAATCAGCGTATCGCCGGATTTCATCATGGCAACCGCCACGCGGATCGCCTCATGCCGGTCGCCGATCTCCTGCGCGCCGGGAGCGGCGGCGAGAATTTCAGCGCGGATGGTGGCGGGAACTTCCGAGCGCGGGTTGTCATCGGTCACGATGACGACATCGGCAAGGCGGGTAGCGATTTCGCCCATCATCGGGCGCTTGCCCTTGTCGCGGTCGCCGCCGCAGCCGAACACCACGATGACGCGACCTGTCGTGAAGGGACGGACCGAGGTGAGCACATTCTCCAGCGCATCGGGCTTGTGGGCGTAATCGACATAGGCGGGCGCCCCCTCTTCCGTCGCACCGACAAGATCGAGCCGTCCAGGCGCGCCCTTCAGCCGCTCGAGGCCGCGCATGGCCGCAGCGGCGGGAACGCCTGTTGCAATCGCAAGCCCCGCGGCCACAAGACCATTGGCCACCTGAAAATCGCCCGCCAGCGGCAGGGTGATCTCAAAGATCTCGCCGGCAATCTGCACTTCCACATGCTGGCGGAACCGCTCATGCTCAACACGCTTCAGCGTGATGAATTCGCCCTTGCGGCCGACCGTCAGCACCTTGCAACCGGCTTCGGTGGCCGCCGCAATGGTCGGCTTGGAAAAGGGATCGTCAGCAAAAATGACGGCAGGCGCGCCCTTCGGCAGCAGTTCCCTGAACAGACGCAGTTTGGCGGCGTGATATTCCTCAACCGTCGGATGATAATCCATGTGGTCGCGGCCAAGATTGGTGAAAGCACCGGCCGACAGCTTCACACCATCGAGGCGGCGCTGGTCAAGGCCATGCGACGAGGCTTCCATGGCCGCATGGGTGACACCCTCTTCGACCAGTTCGCTCAGCAGCTTGTGCAGTTCGACGGGATCAGGCGTGGTCAATGAACCGTAATCATTGCGCGTCGGCGAAACCACGCCTGTCGTGCCGATGCTGGCCGAGGCGAAACCGGCATTGGCCCAGATCTGGCGGGTGAAGGATGCCACCGATGTCTTGCCGCTGGTGCCGGTGATGGCGACCATCACATCGGGCTGCACCCGGTAGAAGCTGGCAGCCGCAAGCGCGAGCGCACGGCGCGGATCGTCCACATAGATGATCGGGGCGGAGACGTTGCTCAGCTTGGAATCGCTGGCGGCAACGATGATCGCAGCGCCGCGTTTTGCCGCGTCCGCAGCATAAACGCTGCCGTCCGCCTTCGAGCCTTTCAGGGCCGCGAAGAGGAAACCGGGCTTGACCTCACGCGAATCGGAAGTCAGGCCATTGATCGTCGTTTCCCCGAATTCGGAGATTGCCAGGGCAGGTATGCCGTTCAATTCTTTCAGTTTCATGACCGAATCTGCTTTACTCATCACTGTCGTAGGAAACCTGCAATGGCGCGACTTGTTGGCCGAAATCGGGCTTTACCCCGAGAAACGATGCGGATCTGCGGATAATTTCCGCCACCATGGGTGCCGCGTTGAAGGCTGCGATACCGCTGCTCTGCCCTTCGGCAGGCTTTGGTTCGTCGATAATGGTCAAAACGACATATTCCGGTTTTTCGATCGGAAAGGCCGCCACGAAGGCGTTGAACCGCAGATCCTTGGCATAGCGGCCATTGACGACCTTGTCCGCCGTACCCGTCTTGCCGCCAACGCGGTAGCCCTTGACGTTGGCGTTGCGGCCCGAGCCGGTATCGCCGTTGAGCTTGTAGAGATAGCGCATGTCATCGCTGGTTTTCGGCTTGATGACCTGTTCGGCCATGGTCTGTGCCTGTTCCAGCGTACGCGGCAGGAAAGTCGGTTCGATCAGCCTGCCGCCATTGACCAGCGCCGCGGCGCCGACCGCCGTCTGCAGCGGTGTCGTGGCCATGCCGTGGCCGAAGGAGATCGTGATCGAATTCACCTTCTTCCACACTTTCGGCGAATAGGGCTTGGCGACCTCCGGCAGTTCCGTCTTCATCGGATCGAGCAGGCCGAGACGCGTCAGGAACGCCCGGTGATTTTCGATGCCCACCGCATCGGCTTCCCGTGCTGAGCCGATGTTGGAGGAGAAGACAAAAACTTCCGGCAGGGTCAGCACACGCGCTTTGCCGTGGAAATCGTGGATCGTCTGGCGGCCGATGGTGATCGGGCGTGTCGCATCATAGGTCGTGTTCAGCGTCGCCCCATGGTCGAGCGACATGGCGGTGGTGAAGCTCTTGATCGTCGAGCCCATCTCGTAGAGACCGGCGGACATGCGGTTGAGGTGGTCCTTGTCGAGCGCATTGAACGGGTTGTTCGGATCAAAATCCGGCGCCGAGGCCATGGCCATCACTTCGCCGGTATTGACGTTGAGAACAACGGCACCCGCCGCAATGGCGCGGTATTTCTGCATCGCATTGACCACGACGTCGCGCACCACGTGCTGGACGCGCAGATCGATCGACAGGCGCACCGGCGCCAGCGAACGGCCGTCGGCTAGGCCGACATCGCGCAGGTCCGACAGCCCCTGCGAGTCGATGTACTTCTCCATGCCGGCAATGCCCTGATTGTCGATATTGACGAGACCAAGGATATGCGACGCCGTTGGGCCACCGGGATAGAAGCGTGATTTCTCCGTGCGGAAGCCGATGCCGGGAATGCCGAGCGCCATGATCTGGCTCTTCTGCTGCGGTGTCAGGCCGCGCTTCAGCCAGGCAAAGCCTGCGCCGCTCTTCAGGCGGCTGTAGGTCTGTTCGAAGTTGAGATCCGGCAGGACGGTCGACAGCAGTTCATAGGCCTCATCGGGATCGATGATCTTGCGCGGCTCGGCATAGAGCGATGCGGTCTTGATATCGGTTGCCAGCACTTCGCCGTTGCGGTCGAGAATATCCGGACGCGAGGCCAGAACGGTGCCGGTCGGACCGTTATAGCCGGTGGTATCTTCCTGCATCCCGTAGAAAATCAGACGTCCGCTGATGACGCCATAAATGCCGATAAAGCAGATCATGGCCATCATCACGCGGTTGCGTGCGCGATTGCCCGTCTTCTTCTTGCGCGCATCCATTTCGAATGCCGGTGCCGTTCCGTTTTCCAGCTGCGCTGTTTTCCGCTTGATCCAGATGCCCATCTTAATGCGCAGCCCCCTTCGGTTTCGCGCCGGGGACGGCCGCAACGGTTGCCCTGCGCACGCTGCCGGTCTTGATCGTATCGGTCTTTTTCACGGCAGGCCCCGCATCGGCTTCGGTGATGAGGTTGGCGACGTCATCGATCTTTTCGGCGGCGGGCTTGGCTTTCGGAATCTCGTTGATGTTGGCGATCTGCTGCGCCTCGACCGGCTGCAGGTTGAGCTGGCCCTGGAAGGAGGCAACCAGCTTCTGCAGGCGGTTGGGCTGCGTCAGCAGGCTCCAGTCGGCCTTCAGGAGGTCAATCGTATCCTTCTCGTCGGCGATCATCCGCTGGATCTTGTGCACTTCCGTCATCTGCTTTTCAGCATCGTGCTTGATTTTATAGGTGATGCCGGCCGCTGCGATCATCAGCCCGATCAATATGATGTCGAAGGTGCGCAGCATGGATCAGCTCCTCGCCGTTTCATGAAAATGCGGAAGATTGGGCAGGCCGTAGATCGAATGATCTTCAGCCAGCGGCGGGTTTTCGGTGCGGATCGCAGCACGCAGCTTGGCCGAGCGCGCACGCGGATTGCTTTCCGTCTCCGCCTCGGTCGGCGCAACCACGCCCTTGCCGATGGGGGTGAAGCTTGCCAGACGCACCTGCACCTGCGGCAGATGGCGCGAACCGCCGCTCGAACCGGCGCGGTCGTTGAAGAAGCGCTTGACGATGCGGTCCTCGAGCGAATGGAAGGTCACGACAACCAGGCGGCCGCCCGGCTTGAGCGCCCGCTCGGCCGCATGCAGCGCGCGGACCAGTTCGCCCAGTTCGTCATTGACGAAAATGCGCAGCGCCTGAAACACGCGCGTCGCCGGATGGATCGGAATCTTCGGATTGCGCCCGACCAGCGCCTCGATGGCATTGGCCAGATCGCGGGTGCGGTGAAACGGCTCGGTGGTGCGGCGCTTTTCGATCATGCGCGCGATGCGGCCCGCATGGCGCTCCTCGCCGAGGAAATTGAAGATGCGGGCAAGATCGCCCGTCTTGAGGCGGTTGACCACGTCGGCGGCGCTTGGCCCTGAACTTGACATGCGCATGTCGAGCGGACCGTCCTTCTGGAAGGAAAAGCCGCGCTCGGCCTCGTCGATCTGCATGGAGGACACGCCGATGTCGAGCACGATGCCATCGGGAGCACCCAGCAATGCAACCTGATCCAGTGTCGAGAAAGTGCCCTGCACGAGCGTGAGGCGGCCCGCATGGGCCTTTTCCAGCGCCCGCCCGGCTTCGATGGCCGAGGGATCGCGGTCGATAGCCGTCACCGATGCGCCGGTATCGAGAATACGGCGGGTATAACCACCTGCACCGAACGTACCGTCGATAATCAATTGACCGGGACCAGGCTTCAGTGCGGCGATGACTTCATCGAGCAAGACGGGTATGTGGCGCGCTTCATCCTGACCGCCCGCACCCGCCATCACCTGTTTCCTGTCTGATTGTCCAGATTTTCCAGCCGCCGCCGCTCCATCAGGCGTTGACGTACCTTTGCCCGATGCGTTTCGAACTGCTCCGGCTGCCACATCTGAAAATGCGTGTTCGCCCCCGCAAAGGTCACATCGGTCGTGATGCCCGTATGCTCGCGCAGGAAATCCGTCACCGTGATCCGTCCATCCGCGTCCAGCTTGAGAAAGCCGCCATCCGCATGCAGGTAGAAAGACATATCGTCTGCCATTTCGGCGAAGGGATCCTCGCTCTCCAGCCGCTTGTCGAAGCGCGTCAGCAGATCCGGTCCGCCCGCATCGAGGGCAGGAAAATGCAGCGAACGCAGGGCGTACAGTTCCGTGTGGCCGGCCTGCTGGATGATCGAACGGAAATGCGCCGGTACGGAAACCCGTCCCTTCGCATCGATCCTGTTCGTTACATGTCCGAGGAACCGGTTCAAAACGCAACACCGCCGTTTCCGCCACGAAGGCCTGTTTCATTTCTACCCCTGCTCCACCCCTGGGAGCCCCATCAATAGCCGCGGAAGCATTGGCCGAACGGGCCGAATGCAAGCCCTGGCATGCCAAATCCAATGTCGGGAAACACCGTGTCGACTGAACGCTACTGATGAAACCAATCGATATCATGGGGCACTATGGGCGTCAATGGGATTAGAGAACACATGGTGGGAGCAAGCCTGCAATCAGACGCACTTCCGGCGATTCTGAATTTATGGCTCATTAAGCTTAATGAACGGTTAGGAAACCGGTTGGGCGGTATGATTGAAGCCTTTGCGGAGGCGTCGTGCGTGGTTCGACAAGCGCACCATGAGGGAAGTGATTTGGTGACAAGCCCAATCGGAAAGATCGCAGAACTTGGCTTCCTGCAATCCTCATCTTTCCTCATGGTGAGCTTGTCGAACCACGCACGATGCATCTGCAGTCGCGTGCAACCGTAAGAAGGATGAAGTGTCAGCTGGCCTGTAAGCCGGGTTCTGTATGGCCGGACTTGCATCCGGCGCGGCAGCCATTCATCTTGGACGGATGTTGCCATCCGCCTCCTGCAACCTACCCGGACGACTGACCGGAAACTGATCGCCAGGCTTTCGCCTGACACGCCGTCCCTATTCGGTTTTGCTCCCGGTGGGGTTTACCTTGCCGTTCCTGTTACCAGCAACGCGGTGGGCTCTTACCCCACCCTTTCACCCTTACCCCGTCATTCCTTGCGCCCAACCGGCAATGATCCGGCGCAACGAAAGACGGGGCGGTTTCCTTTCTGTGGCACTTTCCCTGGGGTCGCCCCCGCCGGACGTTATCCGGCACCGTGTTTCCCTGGAGCCCGGACTTTCCTCACATGCCGCCTTTCGGCTTCTGACATGCGCGGCTGCCCGGCCAGCTGACGAAGCGTATAAAAGGGTTTCGCAGCAAAAACGCAAATGAAAAAGGCCGGATTGGTTATCCGGCCCTCATCTTTGTAACGATCTCCAACGGTTTAGTTGGAAGCCATTTCCATCTTCACCTTGGCGCAGTAGTTGGCCGAGACCGGGTTCATGCGCGTTGCGCCATGGCCGGCATTGTAGCGCAGGATGGTACCGCAGGTCGTGCCGTTGCCGAGCTTGTGTGCCCCGGCCAGATATTTCATGCCCCAGCGGATATTGGTTTCGGGATTGTAGAGCGCCTGGCGGGTGCCGGTATAGCCAAGGCCGCGCGCCGTTTCGAGCTTGATCTGCATCAGGCCGATTTCGCCGGCGCTGCCAGTCATGTCGGCGCGGTAGTTGCTTTCCACCCGGACCACGGCATTGGCGAGGGAAGCCGGGACACCGTAGGACGCGGCGTAGGAATTGATGATCGTCGTATACTTCATCGATCCGGCGGCGGAGGGGATGCTGCCCGTCGTCATCGTGTCGACATTGGCGAGATTCCTGTGGCGCACCTTGGTTCTGAGCCGGACCTTGGTTTCGACAACCGGACGCTTGGATGACGCCAGGGTCTTCCTGCTGGCATGGGTCTTTACGACGCTCTTTTTACCCTTGCTTGCTGTCTGGGCAGTCTTGGCGGATTTCCCGCCTTCTTTATCCTTTTCCGCTGCGGCCCGCTTGGCCTTGAGGTAGTCCATCAGGTTTGTCGGCTCTGCCGGACTGCTGTATGCTGAATTTGCGCCAAAGAAGGCCGTCGCCCCAACAAGGGCGAGAATCATACCAAATTTTTTTGTCATCGTTTTCCGTCTAAATCGCTTGGGCAATACGAGCGCACTGCCGGACCCCGTTCCGCGCCAAAAATCTAAAAGGGCATTACCGGAACAATGTCCAAGGATGTGACGGTCCAATGCAGCCGAATATGGGTCGGCCAAATAACAAAGTGTAACACATTGAAATATATAGGTTGCAGTGCACAAATAAACGCCGGGAAAGCGTTTTTTTACAGAGAGTTAAGCATGAAGCGCGGGAAGTGCGGAAAGTACCCGATGCAGGGTTTCGATGGTTGACATGTCGGCGACTCCGTCGACTTTTTCCGGGCGAAAATGGCGCTGGAACGCTAAAATGCCTAATTCTGTCGACCGTCCGAACACACTGTCGATAGGCACATCATAGCCGTAGAGCGCCAGCATGCTCTGCAATGCCTCGACCGGCTGGCCCTGGTCGCCGAGGGAAAAGAAGCGTCCGCCGCGGATCGGTGATGGCTGTACCCAGTGCCCCACGCCGGAATTGTAGAGAACGGGCCACGGGAATTTTTCACCGGGATCGATCTTGCGCGCGGGCGCGATATCGGAGTGGGCAAGCACGTTTTCCGGGCGCATCTTGTGGCGCGACACGATCCCCTTGCACAGGTCGATCACCGCATCGATCTGCGCATCGCCGAAATCGGGGAAATTCAGCAGCGGTCCGCCATTGACGATCTCGATGCCGATGGAGCGGGAATTGATATCCGTCTCGCCCTTCCAGGAGCTTTGTCCGGCATGCCAGGCGCGCTGGCTTTCCGGCACGAGCTGAACGATGCGCCCGTCCTCGTGCACGACGTAGTGGGCGGAAACTTCGCTTTGCGGATTGGTCAGCCAGCCCTCGGCCGCCTCCCCGGTTTCCATGCCGGTATAATGCAGGACGAGATAGGACGGATGCTTGCCGTCCTTGCGCGGGCCAAAATTCGGTGAGGGATGCACTTCCGCGCGTAAATGGTCCGGTTTAAACGCGTTCATATGCCTTCAAATCTTTTTCGACTTTTTCCCAGGCCGCATTGATAGCGGCAATGCGCTGATTGGCAATAGCGACGAATTCCTCCGGCACGCCGCGGGCGATCAGCATGTCCGGATGATTTTCCCGCACCAGCGCCCTGTAGCGCTTGCGTGCGTCTTCGAAACTGACATCCCGCGCCAGACCGAGAACCACAAACGGGTCCGCCTGTCCCCGCCCGACATGCCGCGCCAGAATGCTGTCGAACTGCTCTTCATCGAGCGCGAAAATCTCGGCGACCGTGCCCAGGAAGATCAGTTCCTTGTCATGCAGCGAGCCGTCAGCCTTGGCGATGTGGAAAAGGCCATCGAGAATATCTTCCAGCATCTTGCAGTTCGGCTTGCCGGTGCCGCACAGGGAGGCCAGTTGCGCCGCATAGGTCTCGTAACCCGCCACATCCTGCTTGGCGAGATTGTAGAGCCGGGTCACCTGATCCTGGTAGCGGGGCGGAACATGGAAGATCTCGTGAAATGCCTTGACCTCGACTTCGGTGACGACACCGTCGGCCTTGGCCATTTTGGCCGAAAGCGCAATCATGGCGATGGAGAACGCGACACGCCTGCGGGTTTCGGGGTCTCCCTCGAAGGCCGTGCGCACGGCTTCGATGATGCTGGAGAAAGCATCGATGGCAGTGCTGGTAATGAAGTCGCTGATACGGCGCCAGATTGACATGGTACTGTTTTATTCAAATTCTTTCGCAATTGCGAGAGCCATCTGGAACAAGCCGGGCAGACCGGTTGCCGCACCTGTCAAAATGGAATGGCCGGCGCGAAGCCGGCCATTCTTATCGGGGATAGCGGCTCTTACTGAACGCCGAGCGTGTCCTTCATGACTTTTTCTGCAGCATCCGCAGCGGCCTTGATCTGGTCGGCCGTCTGGCCGGCAGCCTTGGCCGCATCTTCGGCAGCCTTGCGGGCGGTCGCGACAGCAGCCTGTTTCTGCTCAGCCGTCATGGTCGCAGCCTGCTCTTTCAGCTTCTTCAGAGTATCCGCCGCATTCATCGGCGCTGCTGGCGCTGCGGGTGTTGCCGGAGCCTGCGTTGTGGACGGCGTTGCCGGAGCGGCAGGCTTGGCCGGTGTTGCAGCAGGCTGTTCGGTCGCTGCCGGAGCCTTCTTTTCCTCTTCCTTCTTGCCGCAAGCGGTCAGTGCAAGAAGCGAAACCATACCAAGTGAAATAAGTAATTTGCTGTTCATGGGTATACCCTCTCCGTTTCAACCAAATACGTCCCTCACGCAGTTATCTTACCTCAATTGAGGCAAAGTTGGGTCTTGTTTTAAAGTTCGGTTAACTTTTCATCGGAGAGCAGCAAAACGGGCAGGAAACCCGGCGTTTCCGGCGGGTTGTGCCAAGCCTGTTCTTTTGCAAAACTTGCCCTATCCGATCCCACGCCACCAGAGTGCCCCGCATGTCCCCTTCCCCTTTGATTCGTGTCCTGACGGCGCACGATGCCGCCGCCTTCCAGGCCCTGCGCCTGCATGGCCTTCAGAGCACACCCGAAAGTTTCGGCTCGAGCTACGAGGATGAGGTCGGCCGCACGCCCGCCGAGATTGAGCGCATGCTCGACGGCAGGCCCAATGCCGTGTTCGGTGCCTTTGCCGGGACCGAACTGGTCGGCATGGCAGGCTTCGCGACGACGGCCAAGGTCAAACAGAAGCACAAGGGCCTCTTGTGGGGCGTTTTCGTTCATGCGGACTGGCGCGGCCACGATCTTGGCAGGAAGCTGACCCTGGCGGTCATCTGCCATGCCCGGGATCAGGTCGACACGCTGCACGCAACGGTCATGGCAGCCAACCTGCCCGCCCGCACACTCTATCTTGGATTGGGCTTCACGGTTTTCGGCTTGGAAAAGGATGCCCTGCGCATCGACGGCCAATCCTACGATGATGAATTGCTGCGGCTCGATTTGCGCTGACACCGCCGGCAAAAATCGTCACGCCATCTTGAAAATGAAACGGATTTGGTTTATGTCGCTAGATAATAATTAGCACACTACTTATTGTCTGGCTATGATATGACCCCGATGACGCCCCGCGATACCTATATTGACGAGCTTTCGAAAGTCAGCCGCAAGATCCGCACATTGTTCGATGCGCGGGTCAAGCAGCGCGGTCTTACCTTTGCGCGCGCCCGGACCATGATGCTGCTCGACCGCATGGAAATTCTCAGCCAGAAGGATCTGGCGGAGGAATTGGAAATCGAAACGCCCACTATGGTGCGGCTGCTCGACGGCCTGGAAAAGCAGGGCTTTATCGAACGGCGCTCCGTGGACGGCGACCGCCGTGCCAAGCAGATCGTCATGACACCGCTGGGTGCGGAACTGGCCAGCGAGGTCAGCCAGCTGGCGCAGGAACTGCGCGCAGAGTTTCTGAATGGCGTGGACGAGACGGCGCTTGTTGCCGGACTTGAGGTCATGCGTGCCATCAACCGCAACATCGGCGACATGGACAAGGATCAGAACGGATGATCCGCGAGGCAGAATTCGTCGGGTATGACCCGCTGAAGCTGCAACCGGAACCGCCGGAGGAAGCGGTGCTGCCCGCTGCAACGCCGCCAGCCCCACCGCCCGCCATCAGCCCTTACCGCTCCGCCATCTATATCGCCGCCTCGACGCTGCTCTCCCTCACGCAGGGGCTGGGCATGAACCTCATCGCCACCAATGTGGCGCAGATCCAGGGCTATCTCGGCGCAACCAATACCGAAACCACATGGCTGATCGCCGCCTACATGGCGCCGAATGTCAGCCTTTCCGTCGCACTGATCAAAATCCGCAACCAGTATGGCTTGCGCAACTTTGCCGAACTGAGCATTGCCGGTTTCGTTCTCGTCTCGCTGATGCACCTGTTCGTCACCGACCTGCAATCGGCCATCATCATCCGCTTTTTCGGCGGCGTTGCCGCATCGCCCATGTCGAGCCTCGCTTTCCTCTACATGCTGGAGGCCTTTCCGCCGGCGCGCAAACTCACCGTCGCCGTGTGCCTCGTCCTCACCAACATCTCGCTCGCCTCGCCGCTCGCCCGCCTGCTGTCGCCCACCCTTTTGGAATTCGGCCAATGGCAGGGTCTCTACATGTTCGAGATATCGCTTGCCTTCATCGCCTTCGCCACGATCTACCTGCTGCCGCTCACACCCGTGCCGCGCGCCAAAGTCATCGAAAAGCTCGACATCGTGAGCTATCTGCTGATTGCCATCGGCTTTGGCTGTACCGCCGTCGTGCTCGTGACCGGGCGCCTCTACTGGTGGGCGGAAGCGCCATGGCTCGGCATTCTTCTCGCCATTGCCGTCATCACGGTCACCACGGCGGTCGTCATCGAACTCAACCGGGAAAAGCCCCTGCTCGACATCCGCTGGATCGCCAGCCGGGAAATGCTGCATCTGGCGGGGACGATCCTGCTGTTCCGGCTGATCGTTTCCGAGCAATCCACCGTCGCCACCAATTTCTTCCAGAACCTGGGATTGCTGAACGAGCAGATCGCCGCGCTCTATGGGGTGATGATGGTGTCGATGATCGTGGCAGGCCTGTGCTGCGCCGCGGTGATGAAGCCGGAACGCGGCCCTGCCATCCATGCGGTGGCACTGGTCTTCCTGATCGTCGGTTCCTACATGGACAGCCAGGCGACAAACCTGACGCGCCCCGACAACATGTATCTGAGCCAGGCGCTGATCGCGGCGGCCACGGCTATATTCCTGCCGCCCGCCATGTCGGCCGGCCTCACCTCCGCCCTGAAACGGGGCCCGAGCTATATCCTCAATTTCATCATCGTGTTCCTGGCGACACAAAGCCTCGGCGGACTGCTCGGAAGCGCCGTCTTCGGCAGCTTCGTCACGATCCGCGAGAAATTCCACTCCAACGTGCTGGCGGAACATATCGTCCTGTCCGACCCGCTCGTCGCCCAGCGTGTCACGCAACTGGCGAACGGCTATGGCCGGGTCATCACCGACAAGGCACTGCTCAATGCCGAAGGGATCGCGCTCCTGTCGCTGCAGACGACGCGTGAAGCCAATATCCTTGCCTATAACGACGCATTCTTCCTCATTGCGGCGATCTCGTTCTTTGCCCTCGTCGCTCTTCTCACCCATGTCGGCTTTCGCTATGCCGCCGGAAAATTCATGGCTCCGCGCGTGACCGGCGAAATCGCCCAACCAAGTTCATAAGATCATGTCCCGATTGCTCCGCAACACCGCCACCCTCACCGCCATTCTTCTCGGCCTGCTCGGCCTCGTGCTGGTTCTCTATGCATGGCGGCTGCCGCCCTTCAACAGCAATGTCGAGATCACCGAGAATGCCTATGTCAAAGGCTACGTGACACTCATCAGCCCGCAGCTCAGCGGATATATCGTCGACGTGCCGGTACAGGACTATCAGCAGGTCAAGGAAGGACAACTGCTGGTGCGGATCGACGACCGCATCTATGCGCAGAAGCTCGAACAGGCCAAGGCGACACTGGCAAGCCAGCAGGCAGCCCTCAGCAACTCGACCCAGCTGGAACGGGCGGCGGAAGCGCGTATCGGTTCCAGCCAGGCACAGCTCGACAGTGCCAATTCGGGCCTGCGGCGCACGCAGGCCAACTGGGCCCGCATCGAACCGCTAGCCATCAAGGGCGTCATGACGAAGAGTGATGCCGATCAGGCCGAAACCGCACTGGAACAGGCGCAGTCGGCCGTCACCCAGGCGCAGGCAGCGCTGGAAGTTTCCAAGCAGGACCTGGAGACCATCAAGGTGAGCCGCGGCTCGCTGGAAGCCGCCGTCGGCGGGGCCGTGGCAGCCGTCAATCTCGCCGAGATCGACATGACCAACACAAAAGTCCTCGCCCCGCGCGACGGCACGGTGGGCGAAGTGGGTGCGAAACTCGGGCAGTACGTGACCGCAGGAACGCAGCTGATGGCCGTGGTGCCACCGGATGTCTGGATCATTGCCAACTTCAAGGAAACCCAGCTCAGCGACATCAGGATCGGCCAGCCCGTGACGTTCACGGTGGACGCACTGAACCGCAAGCGCCTGAACGGCCATGTCGAGCGCTTCGCGCCGGCCACCGGTTCGGAATTCAGCGTGCTCAAGCCCGACAATGCGACCGGCAATTTCACCAAGGTTGCCCAGCGCATTTCCGTGCGCATCTCCGTCGATTCCGGCCAGGACCTGGCGCAGTATCTGGCGCCCGGCATGTCGGTCGTGGTGCGAACCGAGCTGGAAAAATAGATTTGCGCCGTGTTTTTTTCCGATGCCACGGGGGTTTAGCCGCATAAGCTGAATCAATCCGGCAGGGATGTGATTCAAAACCGTCACGGCTTTGTTACATCGGAATGTTAGGCGGAGAGGAATTTCCAACAAAGGGGATTCGATCCGATGCCGTTTGCGAAACAGTCCGACAGCGCCACGGCGCCGCGGCATGAAAAAGTTCAGAACGCCGTACGCCAGAACAGGCTCCTGTCAAAAGCCGGACTTTCCGAACGGCTGTTTGCCCATGTCTTCAAGGGCCTCGTCTATCCCCAGATATGGGAAGACCCGGAGGTCGACATGGAGGCGCTGCAGATCCATTCCGGCCATCGGATCGTTACCATCGCGTCGGGCGGCTGCAATGCTATGTCGTACCTTACCGCCGATCCAGCCAGCGTCGAGGCGGTCGATCTGAACACGGCCCACGTGGCGTTCAATCGCCTGAAGCTCGCCGCCGTCACCCGCCTGCCCAACTACGATGCCTTCTACCGCTTCTACGGCACGGCGGACGACAAGGCGAACCTTGCCGCCTATGAACGCTTCATCCAGCCGCATCTCGACGGCACCAGCCGCGCCTATTGGGAAAAACGGATGCTGTCCGGCCGCCGGCGCATCACCATCTTTTCGCGTGACCTCTACCGGCATGGCCTGCTCGGGCTGTTCATCGGCATGGGTCACCGCGTTGCAAAACTCTATGGTATCGACCCCCGCGACATCCTCAAGGCTGCGACGATCGAAGAGCAACGCGCCTATTTCGACCGCGCCCTCGCCCCGCTTTTCGACAAGCGGATGGTGCGCTGGGCAACGAAGCGCAAATCCTCGCTGTTTGGCCTTGGCATCCCGCCGCAGCAATATGATGCACTGGCAACGGCAGGCGACGGCAACATGGCGCTGGTGCTGCGCCGCCGCCTGGAAAAACTCGCCTGCGGCTTCCCGCTGTCGGAAAACTATTTCGCCTGGCAGGCCTTCGGGCGCGGTTACAGCGACAATGCCGAAACCGGCCCGCTGCCGCCCTATCTATCGCGCAACAATTTCGAGAATGTGCGCGACCGCGCCGAGCGCATGAGCGTCGTCAACGCATCGTTGACGGAGTTCCTCGCGGCCAAGCCCGCAGGTTCCGTCGACCGCTTCATCCTGCTCGACGCGCAGGACTGGATGAACGACAAGCAGCTGAATGAACTCTGGCACGAAATCACCCGAACGGCCGCTGCCGGCGCGCGCGTCATTTTCCGCACCGCGGCCGAGCCGACCATCCTGCCGGGCCGCATCGATGACGCCCTGCTTGCGCGCTGGGATTACCGGGAGGAACAGTCTCTCGACCTGCATGCCCGCGACCGGTCGTCCATCTATGGCGGCTTCCATCTCTATCTGCTCAAGGATTGATGCCGATGTTTGCCAAGATCGAACATGGACCGCTGATGGATCGCGTCTACCGGCACCAGCGCCACTTCTATGACGCCACGCGCAAGTATTATCTGCTCGGACGCGATCCGATGATCGCAGGCCTGATGCCGCCGGCCAATGGCAGCATCCTGGAGATCGGCTGCGGCACCGGGCGCAATCTGGTCATGGCCGGAGCCGCCTATCCCACGACAAAGCTCTATGGCATCGACATTTCCAACGAAATGCTGACGACAGCCCGCAAGAAGGTGATGGCTGCCGGCCTGGGCGAGCGCACCGAACTTGCCTATGCCGATGCGGCGAAATTCGATCCGTCCGCCCTGTTCGGCCGCGCCCAGTTTGACCGGATTTTCATCTCCTATGCGGTGTCGATGATCCCGCAGTGGGAAAGCGTCATGCGCGAAGCGGTCAACCATCTGGCTCCCGGCGGCCAGCTGCACATTGTCGATTTCGGCGATCTCACGGACTTGCCCGGAGCCGCGAAAACCGCCCTCTACAAATGGCTCGAATGGTATCACGTCACGCCGCGCGACAACCTGTTCGAGGTTGCGCAGGACATCGCAGCCGCCACGGGCGCGCACGCCGAAGCGCAACGGCTCTATCGCGGCTTTGCTTGGATTTCGATCATCAGCCGCCCGGGCTGAGGCAATCATCCCGCCGTGCGTGGTTCGACAAGCTCACCATGAGGGAGATTGAGGATTGCAGGGAGCCATATTCTGCAACCTATCAGATTGGCATTGCCGCCAAACCACATCCCTCATGGTGAGCTTGTCGAACCACGCACAACAGGATTGTCCCCCTATTTGCAGAGATCGCCCTTGGCGACAACCGAGCTCGGTGCGGCGAGGCAGTAGAGTTTGGTGATATTGGAGGCCGTGCGCTCGCCGAGCGGATTAGGGTCCAGTTCATCGCCGCTTTGCGATTGCAGCAGCTCGCAATCGCTGCGCAGCAGGCACATGACCGGGATACGTGCCATCGCCGTCGCTGTCTTGAACATGCCGCGCCTGCCGTCCATGGCACCTGTATTGTGCACGCGATACCACTGGTGCGTGCGGGAAATGCGGTAGAATGAACGCGGGTTCGACAGGATGGCGAGCCGCGACAACAGGTCGTTGTCGGCGAAAAGATCGACAACCTGGCCATCGTAGGGCTCGGTCAGCCGGAAATTATTCGACACGAACGTCGAGTTGAAGGTAATTGCCGCCGTGCACGGAAACGCCGCGGCCATGTGCCGGGCCAGGCCGCCGCCCAGCTCATGTCCAACGGCGATATAGTCGATGGGCAAGCCGTCTGAATTCTTCTGCGCCTCCGCCCTGATCTTGGCAAACTCCTTGCGTGCGGTGCGATACTGATCCCATGGATTGATGATCTGGGTGAAATAGCTCAGCTCGCTGATGAACCCCGGAACGCCAGCCAGACCGTCGGCACCGCGGAACACGACCATGTAGGACATCCGGTCCGAACTGCGGCGGCGATACACTTCCGCGTAAAACCCGCCTGCCCTGGCGATGGGGTCGCCAAACGGCTCCCAGCCGAAATATTCGGTCTTCAGGTCGAAATGATGCCGTGCGATCGGCTTGTAAACGTTCGACGCATAGGCGGCGTAGACACCGAAATAATCCGAAATCAGCTCGTTGTTGTAGCCGGGATAACCGCGATAGTTCCTCCAGAAGCTCGGCACGGTGGGACGAACGCAGTGTTCCGCATGGCTGTTGCCGATCCCCAGCTCGGGCCGGTCGATCGTCACCCATGCAGCCATCGTCGCATTGGCAAGGCCAATGACGCAGATAATAAGTACAGCCCAGCCAATTTTCCTGATCATACGCTTCCCCGGACCGGTCAAATGGCCGTGCTGCCAGAACGTTTGCCGCCTGTTATATCAAACACGAAGATGTGACCCATCATACCCCGCAACTCTCATACAGATATCACATTGAAAAATCATGACAAAGGAAAGGCATACTACCATCAACCATAATCTCCGCCGGTCATGATCTGTTAAGCATAATGCCGCATGAGTGGAAAAATAAGGAATGCCCCTTCACGATTCGAGTACGGACCGCCATTGATGAAGCGACTTGCTGCTGGATTATTGACCCTTCTTCTCGCCGGTTGCACGACGGTCGACTACGATTTTTCCGATGCAAAGAAGCGAACCGCGCCTGCCCCGCTGCAACAGATCGCTGCGCCCGCGGGCAAGATCAATGCGCCGCGTTTCAACGACAGCAATCCGCACGACTGGAAAGGCAGAACGCCCTGGCACTACCCGGTGCACGGAACGGACGTCTCCAAATACCAATCGACCATCGATTGGGCGGCCGTGCGCGGCAATCGCATCTCGTTTGTTTTCATCAAGGCCACGGAAGGGGCGGACCGGGTCGATGACCGACTCGCCGACAACTGGCAGGCCGCACGCGCCGCGGGCATTCCGCGCGGCGCTTATCACTTCTATTATTTCTGCCGTACCGCCAAGGAACAGGCGCAGTGGTTCATCCGCAGCGTGCCGAACGATCCCGGAGCCCTGCCGCCGGTGCTCGACATGGAATGGAACGCCGCATCGCCGACCTGCAAGCTGCGCCCCAATGCCGCGGTGGTGCGCAGCGAAATGCGCGTCTTCATCGACATTCTCGAACGCCATTACGGCAAGCGGCCGATCATCTACACCACCGTCGACTTCTTCGACGACAACGACCTGCGGCAACTGGCCGGCTATCCGTTCTGGTTGCGCTCGGTTGCAGGTCATCCCGATGAAAAATACGGGCCGCATCCCTGGACGTTCTGGCAGTATACCGGAACCGGCTCCATCCCCGGCATTCGCGGCGATGCGGATATCAATGTGTTTGCCGGTGACGAAACCGCCTGGAAGCAGTGGCTTGTGCGCAACAAGGTGCGATAAAGTCACACCGGACCTCTTCTCGCAATTCTGTGACTTCACGAGGGGGACATAATCGTGCATTAGCAGGACAAGCTCGCGCGCCTGCTGGCGCCCCCTGTTACCAACGAGATTTCCCTGATGAACAAACTATCGATTGCTCTTGCCGCCGCACTCCTTTCTGCGACAAGTTCAGCTTATGCACTGGACCAGATCAACCACCAGCAACCGGCAGCTGTAAAACCTGCCTGTGGCGGCGAGATGGAACCCTGGTTCAACGGCCTTATCGCCGAAGCAAAAGCGGCAGGCGTGACCGACAAGGGCCTCGGCGAACTTCTCAAGGCATCGCTTGATGACAAGGTTCTGCAGCGCGACCGCGCCCAGGGCGTGTTCAGCCAGACCTTCCTGACATTCTCGACCCGCATGGTGTCGGATTACCGCCTCAAGCAGGGCGCAGCCAACCTGAAGAAATATGCCGACACCTTTGCCAGGGCAGAGTCCGAATATGGCGTGCCGGGCCCGGTGATTGCCGCATTCTGGGGGCTGGAAACCGATTTCGGTGCGGTGCAGGGCGATTTTGACACGCTGAACGCTCTGCTCACCCTCTCCTTCGATTGCCGCCGTCCGGAGTTGTTCCGGCCGCAGCTGATCGCCCTGCTCAAGCTGTTCGACAAGGGCGTGGTCGATTCCAAGACCACCGGCGCATGGGCGGGCGAGATCGGCCAGATGCAGATGCTGCCGACCGATTATCTGGAGCGCGGTGTCGATGGTGACGGGGACGGCAAGGTCGACCTCAAGAACAGCGCGCCGGACGCCATCATGACGGCGGCCCGCGTCCTGCACGATCTCGGCTGGCGCAAGGGCGAGCCCTGGCTGGAGGAAGTCAAGCTGACCCGGGATCTGCCCTGGGAAAACGCATTGCGGACAAACCGCCTCCCCCATTCCAAATGGGCCGAATGGGGTGTGATGGGCATGAAGGGACCGCTCGGTCCCGACAATGGCGATGCATCCCTCCTGCTGCCGATGGGCCGCAAAGGACCGGCATTCCTGTCCTACGCCAATTTCGACGTTTTCGTCGAATGGAACAAGTCCATCATCTACGCGACAACCGCGGCCTATTTCGCGGCGCGCCTTGCCGGTGCCGGTCCGCTTGAGCCGACCACGCCGGAGACGGGCCTCACGCAGGAACAGATGAAGGAACTGCAGACCAAGCTCGCCGCCCGCGGCCATGATATGGGCCCGAAGATTGACGGCGTGTTCGGCATCCTGACCCGCGATGCCGTGCGCGACGAACAGATGCGCCTCGGCCTGCCTGCTGACGCCTGGCCCACCCCGGAATTGCTCAGCAAGCTCTGAGAGAGCTAGGGTCAGGACCTATTGATCTGGTCGAAATGGTACGCGGCCATTTGTTTGGATACAAGGAGCAAAGGCGATGGGAATGTTTATCCATTCTCAAGTCCTTTGCGACGATGTAGCCGGGCAAATGGACCGTATCCTACGGACGCCGAAACGGCTGCAAGCTGCAGCGTCGAGCTGCTCGGTCGGGGGGAAGACCCCGCCCTTCGCATCTCTCCTCGCATCTTCTTGCCGTTTCAGGCGCCATTTCGATCATATTAATGGGTCCTGACCCTAGTCCCCCCGGTGTTCGGTGGGAGCCATTGTCTCAAGCGAAGCAAACCCTTCCGGCCGCTCGCCCTCGTCGAACGGTGTTTCCACCTCGACGAATGTATCAGGGTAGAAACCGTTGAAACGGGTGCGCAGCGACAGGGAATAGGCGCCGATATTGCCGATTTCGATCCAGTCGCCGGTGGCGACCGTCTCCGGCAGCCAGAATGGCCGTGACAGGATATCGACGGAATCGCAGGTTGCGCCGCAGACGCGGAACGGCACGATCTCCCGGACATTGCCACTGCGATGCTTGTGCGCGGGGTCGGGTATGAACCGCGCCGGCAGGGTGATCTTGCCGGTCCACGAATCCGACAGCGACGCCCAGATACCGTCATTGATGTAAAGCCGCCTGCCCTTGCGCAGGAGCACGCGCACGATCAGCGAGAAGGCGCGCGCCACGATCACCCGGCCCGGTTCCGCCACCAGCGGCAGATCGTCAAACCCCCATTCCTTGATGTCGCCGCGCAGGCGCGACATCAATTGCCCGAGCGACGGCATCTCCACATGCTTGCGCTTGGGATCATGGCCGTATTCGGCCGGGAAACCGCCGCCGACATCGAGCCCGGCCAGCGGCACGCCCGCACGGTTGCGCACCCAGTCGGCTGACCGCAGGGCGCGTTCATAGGTATCGGGATCCTCGATCTGGCTGCCGACATGGAAGCAGATGCCGACCTTGTAGCCGATCTTGTGCAGCCGCTGCAGAAGCTCGACCGCGTGGGCCGGTGTTGCACCGAATTTCTTGGACAGCTCGTAGGCCGCATGGCCCTTGGTCTGCAGCCGCACGTAAAGGGTGATACTGCCCGGATCGATATCGAGTGCACGCACGATGCGGGTTATCTTGGCGATCTCGTCCTCGTGGTCGACGGCAAGGGTGCGGATGCCGTAGGTTTCAAGCGCAAGACGGATATCCGACTGGGCCTTGATGGGATGCATGTAGAGCATATGCGCATTCGGGGCGACCTTGCGTACCGCGGCGAACTCGCCCGGCGATGCCACATCGAATGTGTTGATGCCGTTGCGCGCCAGCGTTTCCAGGACCAGATTTTCGCCATTGGTCTTGACCGCATAGGCAGTCTCGCCGGGAAACATCTGCATGAACTGGTGCGCGTCTTCGACCAGCACATCCGGCCGAAAGCAATAGACGGGTTGATCGGGCCGCAGGGTAAGTGCTGCATCGCGGGCCGTGGCGAATCGTTGCATCTTGATCTTCTGCTCCATGCATAACTCTTAGCAAGAGCAGATGACGGACGAAAGTCGCTTTCTCCATGCAAGAAACGGGTGGCAATTTGCCGGCGCGCGCCTAGAAATATCCGGTGCAGATCCGAATCGGGGGATTATCCGTGGCCGTAAACCAGACAACATCAGCCAATCCGCTTGCCATGACCGGTTTTGTCTGGCTGCAACTGCTGCTGCTGGGGGCCATATGGGGCGGTTCGTTCTTCTTCGCCAAAATCGCGGTGCACGTGATCCCGCCGCTGACGCTCGTGCTGTTTCGCGTCGCCATCGCCGCCGTTGCCCTGCACATCTATCTCCTGAGCCGCGGCATCCGGTTCTGGGACTATCGCCGGCACGCCCTCGGCTTTGCCGGACTGGGGCTCCTGAACAACGTCATTCCCTTTTCGCTGCTGTTCATCGGGCAGACGGCGCTCGGTGCCGGGCTGGAATCCATCCTCAACGCCACGACACCGATCTGGACGGTGATCATCGCCACATTCCTTACCGTCGATGAAAAGATCAGCGCCAACAAGATCGCCGGCATCCTTCTCGGCGTCTTCGGCACGGTGGTGATGATCGGGCCCGGCGTGCTCTCCGGGTTGGGCGGACCGCTGTGGGCGGAAATCGCCGTGCTCACCGCCACCCTCTCCTATGCCTTCGCCAGCATCCTCGCCAAGCGGTTCAAGGGCATTCCGCCAACGGTGACGGCAACCGGCCAGATGACGGCCTCGACGCTGATCATGATCCCCGTCGTGCTTCTCTCCGGCGGCATGCCGGATTTTGCCGCACCCGATCAGGGCGTCTGGGCGGCCGTGTTCAGCCTCGGCCTGCTCTCCACCGCCTTCGCCTACATCCTGTTCTTTTCCATCGTCCGGGCCGGCGGCGCCACCAATGCCTCGCTGGTCACGCTGGTGGTTCCCGTCAGCGCGATCCTGCTTGGAACAGTTTTTCTCGGGGAGGAACTGGGTTTGAAGGATTTTGCCGGCATGGCGCTCATCGCCCTTGGCCTTCTGACCATTGACGGCAGGCTGCTTGCAGCGTTGCAAAAACCGCGAAAAAGATAGAGTTTTCAACAAATCCTAACGGGCACGGCTTGGCATTTCCCGGTCGGGATTGCGGCGCAACTGTGTCATAAATCGGCGGGAAAACACGCGCGTCGCGTTTTGGTGCAATGCAAAAATAAACCAAATTCCCGGTCATTTTATCGTGAATTGACGATTTTTCATTCCCGTAAATGTGTTTCATTTCAGAAACTTACCATTGCAGAGCAAAAAATTTCTACAGATCATGTCACACCGCGGTAACATTTCCGCTTTTTCTGTGGCAATTTTCCGCTATGCTAAGACGGTTAACTGCAGGAGACAAACAATGGGACTTACGCGTTCGATGAACGTCCTCATGATCTGTGCAGCGTTCGCATTTATCGGTGCAATGGTCGTAGGACTCATACCCTGATTGAAAAAAAGAGCGCCGTGGAGATGGTCTCTGACCGGAGAGCAACAACTGCTCAAAGGGCACCAGTTCTGTTTCTCGGATGGCGAGACAATCCACTAGGAAGGTAGCAAGACCGATGTTTTTCCATCGGACGAAGCTGCCTGACAAAGTGGTTGTCCGCCAGCCGGAAACCCGAAGGGCCGAGTGAATTTGGCCCAATTCCATCGGGCTTTGGCGTCGCCCGATGGAAAGACATCGGTCTCGCCACCCCCCTCGACCTTGAACCAAATTCCCTTCGGCAGAACGGTGCCATTTGGGCATTTGTTGCTCTAAGAAGGTGACAGACAAATTTGGATGGCCCGGTTGCAGCAACCGGGCCATTTCCAATTCAACATTGGAGCGCGATATCAGGCGGCGCCGGCCAATGCCGGTTCCAGCGGCGCACTGGCAGGGCGGATGCCGATGAGATGGCAGATGGCGAAGGCAAGGTCGGCCCGGTTCATCGTGTAGAAATGGAAATCCTGAATGCCGCGCTCGACCAGATCGAGAACCTGCTCGGCAGCCACAGCCGATGAAACCAGCGCATGGGTCTGCGGATCGTTTTCCAGCCCCTCGAATCGCTCGGCCAGCCATGCCGGAATATGGGTCCCGGCCTTCGAGCAGAAATTGGTGACCTGCGTGAAATTATGGATCGGCAGGATGCCCGGCAGGATCGGAATATAGATACCGGCGCGACGGACCTTTTCGACATAACGCTCGTAGAGATCGTTCTCGAAGAAGAACTGCGTGATCGCCCGCGTCGCGCCATTGTCGACCTTGCGCTTGAGCATGTCGATATCGGTGGCGAAATCCGGGCTTTCCGGATGCTTTTCCGGATAGGCGGAAACGGAAATGTCGAAATCGGCAAAGGCCTTCAGCCCGGCGACGAGATCGGCACCGTTTTCATAACCGCCGGGTGTCGGCTTGTAGTGGGCACCGACGCCGCCGGCCGGATCGCCGCGCAGGGCAACGAAGCGTTTCACGCCCATGGCCGCAAATTCGCGCACCACGGTATCAACCTCTTCCTTCGTCGCATCGACGCAGGTCAGGTGCGCGGCGGCGTTCACGTCCGTTTCGGTCAGGATGCGCTTGATCGTGCGGGCCGTGCGCTCGCGGGTGGAACCGCCGGCGCCGTAGGTTACCGACACGAATTCGGGATTGAGCGGCGCAAGACGCGTCACGGTTTCCCACAGGCGCTCTTCCATCACCTCGGTCTTCGGCGGGAAGAATTCAAAGGAAACCTTGATATTGGTTCCAAGGTCGGCACGGCGGGATTGGCGGAAAAAGCTCATCAGACACTCTCCGTTACGCGGGAGGTTAAAGCGGGATCAGCGATCAGCAGGCGTGGGTCGCGTGCCAACCACAGTTTGACGGTCAGTTTGTCTTTGTCTTTTGGTTCGAGTTCGATGCTGTTTTCCAGCGCCAGCCCGGCCTCGGTCAGCCAGTCACGCATCTGGTTGTCGTTGAAGCCAAGCCGTATATGCGCATGGCTGTCCCGCAGGAATTCAAGATCGTGCGGGGCGAAATCGACGATCAGCATGCGCCCGCCCGCACGCAAGGCGCGTGCGGCCTCGCGAATGGCCTCGGCAGGATTGTCGAGGAAGTGCAGCACCTGATGAACGGTCACCAGATCGAAGGACTCCCGGTCAACCGGCAGCGAATAGACATCGCCCTGGCGGACCTGCGCATTGGTGATGCCCGACCGGTCAAGATTGGAGCGGGCAATGGTCAGCATGTCGCGATTGATATCGATGCCGACACCGCGCACGTAAAGCGGGGCAAACAGTTCAAGAAGACGGCCGGTGCCGGTGCCCACGTCAAGCATCGCCTGGAACGGCGTGCGCCCGATGATCTTCGTCAGCGCGGCTTCCACCGCGCCATCCGGCACATGCAGCGAACGGATAGCGTCCCAGCTGGTGGCATTGGCACTGAAATAGGCGGCGGCCCGCTCACGGCGCTGCAGCTTCACCGAGCCGAGCCGCTCGATATCACGCTCCAGCAATGGATCGGACACATCAAGACGATCAAGCAGGATTCGGGCGATATCGCCAACCACCAGGGATTCAGCGAGGCGGAAATAGGCCCAGGACCCCTCCTGATAACGGTTGATCAGATTGGCTTCGAACAGCAGCTTGAGATGGCGGGAGACGCGCGGCTGCGACTGCCCGAGGATGGAGGTCAGATCGGAAACCGTCAGATCCCCCCGGGACAACAGCGCCAGAATGCGCAGGCGGCTGGGTTCCGCCGCTGCTTTCAGCGTATCGACCATCAGGTCAAGATTGAGATCACGTTTGTCCATCAAGGTATCCTCAAAAGATATAAAGATATGTTTATGTGAGAAATACAGATTTGGCAAGTTTTGTTTTTCCGTTGACGGCAAATTTTGTCGCGTCTGAAATAGGCTGGTATATCGATCAGCGAATCGGCGGGAAGACAGTGCAATGAGTTCAGGAACCAACCGCCAAAGGGCCATCGGCAAGGCGCTGACGCTGCTTTTGCCGGCCGTGCCCTATTCGGATTCCGAGCCCATACGCGCTGCCGCCACGGCACCGCACATGAAAAGCCTGCCGCCACCCATTGCGGTGTGGCTGGCCACGGTCGCCCATGTCCGCCATCTGCACACGGACTACGATGCGCTGCGCGACGAGGGCTATGACAAGGAGTCGGCCCGCTTCTTCGTGCTCGAGGCGATCAACCGGAAATTGACGGAATGGCGGGCGACGCGGCTGCTGGATCCGGACGAGGACGATCCGAGCTGACTTCGGCGCCGGCATTCCACTGATCTTCATAGATGAGCTGGTCCAGCGGCAGCCGTTCGCGCCAGCCGCGCTTTTGCAGCTCCGGCTGATCGTAGAGCTGGTCGACATAGCCGATGCAGAGATAGGCGATGATCTCGACATGATCGGGGATGGCCAGAATGCGGCGCATGTCCCGGTCGTGGTAGATGCTGACCCAGCCGACGCCGATGCCTTCCGCCCGCGCCGCCAGCCACAGGTTCTGCACGGCACAGACGGTGCTGTAGACATCCATCTGCCGGTTATGGGTGCGCCCCAGAACGACATCGCCGCCGCGTGTCCGGTCGCAGGTGATGCACAGATTGACCGGCGCCTTCACGATGCCCTCAAGCTTCAGCGACGCGTAGAGCGCCTGGCGCTCGTCGGTGAACATGGCCTTTGCTTCGGCATTGGCGCGGGTAAAGGCCTGATGCACCTCGGCCTTGCGTGCCGCATCGCGGATGAGAATGAAATTCCACGGCTGCATGAACCCCACCGACGGCGCGTGATGGGCGGCATCGAGCAGCCGCAGCAGCACATCGTCGTCGACGGGCCTTGGCAGGAACTGGTCGCGCACATCGCGGCGGGTATGGATGGCTTTGTAGACGGCGGCGCGCTCGTCCGCGGAAAAATCGGCGGCGGCCACGGGACCACAGGCAGAGTCGTGCATCGTTTGCTCCCAACAATGCGAGGGCCAGATTGCCCTGACCCCTGACACCTCCCCGCTGTCCGTGCGGTTTCGGCTATCCGGTCCGGCCGGTCTTCTGACTGAGGTTCACCTGAACCGCGCGCCTTCCGGGTTTCCCCGTGGCAAACTGCGCGGCCCATCCCCTATACAGCGTTGGGCACGTGCCGGATTTGCACCGGCTTCCCGATTCTCCTGCATGCAGGCACCGGACCTGCATTCCATTCGCCACAGATCGGCGAAGGACGCAAGCGTCAGCCGGGATAAATCCATTGCTCCGGCAGGCGCGCATCGATTTTTTCGCCGGAACGGATGATTCCCGGTACTTCAACCCAGACGACGATGCCACGCAGCCGCTTCGACGCCTTGACGAAGTCAAGCGCCGTCGCGGTGTGATCCGCCGTCTGCGCCCGCTCGGCGATGGAACGGCCGGCGACCTTGCACGGCGCGTTCTGCCCGTCGACCTTCAGCGTCACTCCGCCTTCGAAGAACAGCAGCGTGCGCGGCGGCAGCATGGAAAGCGAGGGAATGCCATCGACAACCATGTTGGCACCGATCCATTCGGGTTTGACTTCCGCAAGGCCCATGGCGCTGGCAATCATTGCAAGCTCGTCGGCCGCCAGAACGGAAATATGCCGTTCGTTGCGCATCTCCGTTCCGCGCGGATACCAAGGTTCTCGTCCGCCGGACCGGCGCGTCAGGCCGGCATGATAATCGCCGCGGATGCCTTCAAAGGTGAGATCGAGCGTGTCCGTGGCAGCGGTGACAAAACTGTCTTTCGGCGCCTGGAACAGGCCGCTCACCCGCCCAACAATCTTGCGGGCCGGAAGGATGTCCGTTCTGGTTGCGAAAAGATCTGTCATGACGGCACTCCGGTGAAATCAGCCGCATCTTAGGAAAATTGCTTGTTAAAACCAGCCAATATCACTGATGGAAACGTCAAAATTGGTGATGGGAGGGCGTTGCCGCCCTCCCGGTCGCATCAGCGTGTCAGAGGCTTGTAGCTCGGACGCTTCGGATTGACGCTGTCCGGTCCGAGACGACGGATCTTGTCGTTCTCATAGTCCTGGAAGTTGCCTTCGAACCATTCGACGTGGCTGTCGCCTTCGAAGGCCAGGATGTGCGTCGCCAGCCGGTCGAGGAACATGCGGTCGTGGCTGATGATAACGGCGCAGCCGGCGTATTTTTCCAGCGCGTCTTCCAGAGCCGCCAGCGTTTCGGTGTCAAGATCGTTGGTCGGTTCGTCGAGCAGCAGGACATTGCCGCCGGACTGCAGCATCTTGGCAAGATGCACGCGGTTACGCTGACCGCCGGAGAGATTGCCGACCTTCTGCTGCTGGTCGCCGCCCTTGAAGTTGAACGCCGAGACATAGGCGCGCGAATTCATCTCGTTCTTGCCGATCTTGATGATTTCATTGCCGCCGGAGATTTCTTCCCAGACATTCTTCTCCGCCGCGAGGTGATCGCGGCTCTGGTCGACATAACCGAGATGAACCGTTTCACCGACGCGGATCGAGCCGGAATCCGGCTTTTCCTGTCCGGTGATCATCTTGAACAGCGTGGTCTTACCCGCACCGTTCGGACCGATGATGCCGACAATGCCGCCGGGCGGCAGCTTGAAGGTCAGGTTTTCGATGAGAACGCGGTCGCCGAAGGACTTGGTGAGGTTCTCGGCTTCGATAACCACCTGCCCCAGCCGTTCGCCTGCCGGGATGATGATCTGCGCATCGCCGGGACGCTGCTCATTGGCGGCATCGACCAGCGCGTCATAGGCCTTGATACGGGCTTTCGACTTGGCCTGACGTGCCTTGGGGCTGGCGGAAATCCACTCGCGCTCGCGCTCCAGAGCCTTCTGGCGCGAGTCGTCCTCGCGGCCTTCCTGCTGCATGCGCTTGGCCTTCGCACCGAGATAGGCGGAGTAATTGCCTTCGTAGGGGATGCCGCGGCCGCGGTCGAGCTCGAGAATCCAGCCGGTCACATTGTCGAGGAAGTAGCGATCGTGCGTGATCAGCAGGACGGAGCCGGCATATTCGCGCAGGTGCTTTTCCAGCCAGGCGGTGGTTTCGGCGTCAAGGTGGTTGGTCGGCTCATCGAGGAGCAGAAGATCGGGCTGCGAGAGGAGCAGGCGGCACAGTGCCACACGGCGGCGCTCACCGCCGGACAGCTTTTCCACGCCGGAATCACCGGGCGGGCAGCGCAGCGCTTCCATGGCCATTTCCACCTGGGATTCCAGATCCCAGAGGTTCTTGGCGTCGATGATGTCCTGCAGTTTGGCGCCTTCATCGGCGGTTTCGTCGGAATAGTTCATCATCAGTTCGTTGTAGCGGTCGAGAACGGCCTTCTTGTCCGCGACGCCATCCATGACGTTGCCCATCACGTCCTTGGTGGGATCGAGATAGGGTTCCTGCGCGAGGTAGCCGACCGTGGCACCGTCGGCCAGCCAGGCTTCGCCGGTATATTCCTTGTCCATGCCGGCCATGATCTTGAGGATCGTCGACTTACCCGCACCGTTCGGTCCGAGAATACCGATCTTGGCATCGGGATAGAAGGAAAGATGGATGTTTTCGAGAACCTTCTTGGTTCCGTATGCCTTGTTCAGGCCGGCCATATGGTAAATGAATTGGCGTGCCATAACGCGCGTCACTCCGATGTTCGGGATTTTTGGGACATGAATTTGCGCCGTATGTAGGCGAAAGGGGCGCGGGTGGCAATGCACGCGCTGTTTATTTCGGGATGACCGGGCGTTTTGCAGGATGTTTGCATTCCTGTCGTGCGTGGTTCGACAAGCTCACCATGAGGGAGAGTGAGAATTGCAGGGAGCCATATCCTGCAATGTTTCCGATTAGCATTGCAGCTACCACTTCCCTCATGGTGAGCTTGTCGAACCACGCACAACGGAAATGAAAACCGTCCTCCAAAACGAGCGAAACCGGGTGCGGATATTTCCGTCACCCGGTTTCCCCTCTGGTGCCGCATTTGGGGAGCGTCCTCTTCCCCCCGGAACGGCCATGTAACTGGCAAGTGCCTGGATATCCCGGTCCGGACAATCATCCCCCCGACGCCGCAAATCAGCGTTCTTTCAGCCATGAAAGCCGGGGACGATCGAGAGAAGACACAGGATCCAATCTCTTTCGGAAAGAAGTTTTGCGGCAAGTTTTTGTCGTTTGCAAGAGGTTTTGCAAAATAAAATTGCAGTGCACAGTGCGTGATTATTTATTGTGCAAAAACCCATGGAGATACCCGAATTTACGCAGAATTTATTGTGGATTGACTAATCACGCGCCACCCTTTCAATTGATCGTGGGAGGCATGAATGGGTTTTGCAGACATCGAAACGGTCCGGTCGCCGACGGGTGCAGCGCTTGCCATGCGCTTTTCACCCGCCGCAGGCAGCGGCATAGCCATTGTCCAGATCAGCCACGGCCTTGCCGAACACTGCCTGCGCTATGGCCGTTTTGCCGAACATCTCAACAGGCACGGTTTTCATGTCTATGCCCACGACCATCGCGGCCACGGCTATACCAAAGCCGATGGTGCCCCGCCCGGCCGTTTCGCCGAGCGGGACGGCATGCGCCTGGTGCTCGAAGACAAGGACGCGGTCAACGCCGCGGCCCGCGTCCGCCACCCCGGCCTGCCACTTGTCCTCTTCGGCCACTCCATGGGCGGCCTGATCGGCCTCAATTACGTGCTGGACTATCAGGAAAAGGTCGATGCCGCCGCCATCTGGAACGCCAATTTCTCGGTCGGCCTTGCCGGACGGCTGGCGCAGGGCATCCTGCGGGCCGAACGCATGCTGCTTGGCTCCGATGTGCCGAGCATGCTTCTGCCGAAACTGACCTTTCAGACCTGGGCGCGCGGCATCAGGGATGCCCGCACCCCGTTTGACTGGCTGTCACGCGACCCCGACGAAGTGGACGCCTATATCGCCGATCCCCTGTGCGGCTGGGATGCCTCGGTCGGCATGTGGCGCGATGTCTTCGGCTTCACCTTTGCCGGAGCCGACAACAGCCGCCTTGCCAAGGTACGGCGCACCCTGCCCTTCAATCTCGCCGGCGGGGCGGAAGATCCCGCCACGGCCGGAGGCAGCGCCGTGACGCATCTCGGCAAGCGGATGCAACGGCTCGGCTTCAGCGATGTCACGACCAAAGTTTATGCCGACACCCGCCACGAAGGCTTGAACGAAATCAACCGCGACGTAATCATGCGTGACTTCACCGATTGGGCGGTTCGAGTCGTTCAGCAACAAGCCCCGAAACAAACACTGAATTTGGAGCCACTTTAACAACCATGACTGAAGCTCCCCTCAAAGGCGTGCGTGTCATCGAACTCGCCCGCGTCCTCGCCGGACCATGGGCCGGACAGATTCTGGCCGATCTTGGTGCCGATGTGATCAAGGTGGAGAATCCCGCCGGCGGCGACGAAACCCGTGGGTGGGGCCCGCCCTTCATCACCAGCAAGGAAGGCGAAAACCTCTCTGCCGCCTATTTTCATTCCTGCAACCGCGGCAAGCGCTCGATCACCGTCGATTTCACCTCGCCCGAAGGCCAGGAGACGGTGCGGGCACTCTGCCGCACGGCGGATGTCGTGCTGGAAAACTTCAAGGTCGGCGGCCTGAAGAAATATGGTCTCGACTATGAAACATTGAGTGCCGACAATCCGCGCCTCGTCTACTGCTCCATCACTGGTTTCGGCCAGACCGGCCCCTATGCCAGCCAGGCCGGCTATGATTTCATCATTCAAGGCATGTCCGGGCTGATGTCGGTCACCGGCGAGCCGGACCGCGAGCCGCAGAAAGTCGGCCTTGCCGTCGCCGATGTGTTCACGGGGCTTTACTCGGTCATTGCCATTCAGGCGGCACTGGCCCATGCGGCGAAGACCGGCGAAGGCCAGCTGGTGGATATGGCATTGTTCGACGTGCAGTCCGCCGTCATGGCCAATCAGGCGATGAATTATCTCGCCACCGGCAACAGCCCGAACCGCATGGGCAACGCCCATCCCAACATTTCGCCCTACGAGGTCGTGCCCACCTCCGACGGCCATCTCATTCTTGCCGTCGGCAATGACGGGCAGTTCGCCCGTTTCTGCGCGATCATGGGGCTGGACGGTCTCAGCGCCGATCCGCGCTTTCTCACCAACCGGGCCCGGTTGGAAAACCGGGCCGCACTGACCGCAATCATCCGGGCCGAAACGCAGAAGCGCACACGCGCCGACCTGCTCGCCGCCTGCGCGCAGAATGCCGTGCCTGCCGGGCCGATCAACCGCATCGGCGAGATGTTCGACGATCCGCAGATCGTCTCCCGGCAGTTGCGTCTCGACCTTGACGATGCCCATGGCAGCAGCATCCCCTCGGTGCGCACGCCGATCGTCATGTCGAAGACACCTCTTACCTACAACAGACCCTCGCCACGCCTTGGCGAACACAGTGCAGACATTCTCCAGGAATTGAAGGACGCATCCGATGAAAACCGGCGGTGAATTGATCGTAGAAGCCCTGAAAGCCAATGGCGCGGAACAGCTGTTCTGCGTTCCCGGCGAAAGCTACCTCGCCGTGCTGGACGCGCTGGTGGATGCCGATGTGGGCGTGACCGTCTGCCGGGCCGAAGGCGGTGCGGCGATGATGGCCGAAGCCTGGGGCAAACTGACCGGCAAGCCCGGCATCTGCTTCGTCACCCGCGGCCCCGGCGCAACCAACGCCTCGCCCGGCCTCCACATCGCCATGCAGGATTCGACCCCGCTGATCCTGTTCATCGGCCAGGTGCAGCGCGATGCGCGCGAGCGCGAAGCCTTCCAGGAAGTGGAATACCGCCGCTTCTTTGCCGACACTGCCAAATGGGTAGCCGAAATCGACGATGCCCGCCGTATCCCGGAATTCGTCACCCGCGCCTTCTCCGTCGCCACCTCGGGCCGCCCGGGGCCTGTCGTGCTTGCCCTGCCGGAAGACATGCTGACCGACAAGGTTGAAGCGGTGGCCGCACAGGGCTGGCAGCCGGTCGAGACAGGCCCGTCGCCCGCCAGCATCGAGAAACTCGCCGACCTTTTACAGGGCGCCAAAAAACCGTTCATGATCCTCGGCGGCTCGCGCTGGGACGAAGCGGCCGTGCGCTCCATCACCCGCTTTGCCGAGAAGTGGCACCTGCCGGTCGGCTGTTCCTTCCGCCGCCAGATGCTGTTCGATCATCTGCATCCGAATTATGCCGGCGACGTCGGCATCGGCATCAACCCGGCACTTGCCACGCGCGTCAAGGAGGCTGACGTGCTGCTGCTCGTCGGCGGGCGTTTCGGCGAAATGCCGTCCTCGGGCTATACGCTGATGGACAGCCCCTACCCCAGGCAGACACTGATCCACGTGCATCCCGATGCCGATGAGCTTGGCCGCGTCTATCGCCCCGCTCTTGCCATCAACGCCGCACCGGATGCCTTCGCCGCGGCAGTCGACCATCTGGCGCCGCCCTCGCACATCAACTGGCCCGGCGAGGCGGAGGTTGCACACGCCGCCTACCTCAAGTGGTCGACCCCGCCGCAGACCGGACCCGGCAATGTCGCCATGGGCCCGATCATGACCTATCTGGAAAGCGTGCTGCCGGAAGACGCCATCATGACCAATGGCGCGGGCAATTACGCCACCTGGCTGCACCGTTTCCATCGCTTTCGCCGGTTCGGCACGCAGGCCGCGCCGACATCGGGCTCGATGGGTTACGGCCTTCCCGCCGCTGTCGCGGCGAAACGGCTTTATCCCGAGCGAACCGTGGTCTGCTTTGCCGGTGACGGCTGCTTCCTGATGAATGGTCAGGATTTTGCGACCGCGGTGAAATACGGGTTGCCGATCATCGTGCTCGTCATCAACAACAATATCTACGGTACCATCCGCATGCATCAGGAGCGGGAATATCCCGGCCGTGTGTCGGCAACGGACCTGACCAACCCTGATTTTGCCATGCTGGCCCGCGCCTATGGCGGACATGGAGAGACGGTCGAGAAGACGGCTGATTTCGAAGGTGCATGGCAACGCGCGGTGCAAAGCGGCAAACCGTCGATCATCGAAATCCGGCTCGACCCCGAAGCAATCACGCCGGCGAAAACCTTGACGGACATCCGCAATAAGCGTTGATCATTCCCTGTTGAATGATTTGAGGATGGAAAGGCGGCTCTTTCAGTGTTAAGGAGCGCGCCTGACCAGACAATATGAAAGCCTGCACATTGAGCAATCCGGCAATCACAATCGTAATTCCATGCCGAAACGAGGCCGCAAACCTGGCCTTCCTTCTCGATGAAGTGGATGCAGCCATGGAAGGCCGCAGCTACGAAGTGGTGGTGGTCGATGACGGTTCGACCGATGGAACGGGCGACGCCCTGGCCGAACGCATCCGCGCCGGCAAGCCGCTGCGCCATGTCCGGCATGATAAATCCGCCGGCCAGAGCGCTGCGGTCCGTTCCGGCGTTTTCGCCGCGAGGGGCAAAGTCGTCGTGACGATGGATGGCGATGGCCAGAACGATCCGGCCTATCTGCCCAAGCTTGCCGATGCGCTGATCCAGGCGGGACCTGCCGTGGGTATTGCCGCCGGCCAGCGCCTGAAGCGCACCGACACCAAGCTGAAGCAGATCTCGTCAAAACTCGCCAACAAACTGCGCGGCGCCATCCTGAAGGACAACACGCGCGATTCCGGCTGCGGGTTGAAGGCGGTGCACACCCAGCTTTTTCGCGAACTGCCGTTCTTCGACGGCTGGCACCGCTACCTCCCCGCGCTGGTGATCCGCGAGGGTTACGGCGTCGTGCATGTGGACGTGGTGGACCGCGAACGCCGCCACGGCAAATCCAATTACGGTATTCTCGACCGCGGCCTGCGCGGTATTCTCGATCTTTACGGCGTGTGGTGGCTGAGAAAGCGCCGCAAGACCGTTCCAACCATCACGGAGATCAGCCATGGCTGACGCATTTAGCAATTGGCTGCACTCGGTCTTTGTCGCCCAGTTTGACGCTTGGATTCTTCTCGGCTTTTTCGCACAGGGCTGCTTCACCATGCGCTTCGTCGTACAGTGGATCGCTTCGGAAAAGGCCAAGCGCAGCGTTGTTCCGGTGACGTTCTGGTTCTTCTCGCTGTTCGGCGGTGTTTTGCTCTTCATCTACGCGATCGTGCGCAAGGACCCGGTGTTCATCGCCGGCCAGGGTTTGGGCCTTGTCGTCTACATCCGCAATCTGTGGCTGATCGCCAATGAGAAAAAGGCAATGACGCAGGACAGCTGAGCCGAAGGCACCGCAAGGCACGATCATGACCCATTCTGACCCTGCGTCTGCGGGCACCGCAAAACTCCGCTTCAGCCACTACCTGCTGCTCATTTTTATCTGCCTTGTGTCGTTCGTGCCCGGAATCGCCGCGATTCCGCCGCTCGACCGGGATGAAGCGCGTTATATCCAGGCCACGCACCAGATGGCGGAAACCGGCGATTACGTCGACGTCCGCTTTCAGGATGCCTCGCGCTACAAGAAACCCGTCGGCATCTACTGGCTCCAGAGCGCCGTGCTGAAGGCCACCGGCTATGACCAGACGGCCCCGGTCTGGGTTTACCGGCTCGTCTCGGTCGGCGGCGCAACGCTGGCGGTGCTCGCCACGGCGGCGCTCGGTGCATTCCTGTTCGGCCAGAGCGCCGGGCTGCTCACAGGCATGGCGCTTGCGGCCATTGTCATGCTCGGCTTCGAAGCCCGCGTGGCGAAAACCGATGCCACCCTGCTCGCCACCGTGGTGTTTGCCCAGGGCGCGCTGGCGTGGATATGGATGGCCAGCCGCAACAACACCCCGGCAAAATGGGCGCCCGCCCTTGTCTTCTGGATCGCAACGGCCATAGGCGTCTTGATCAAAGGGCCGATCACGCCCTTCGTCAGCGTGCTCACCGCCGCCGCGCTCTGTCTCTTCTACCGTGAATGGCAATGGCTGAAGCGGCTGAAACCCCTGAGCGGCATCGCCATTCTGCTGGTCATTGTCCTGCCCTGGCTCGTCCTGATCACGCTGAAGAGCGGCGGCGCCTTCTTCAACGAATCCGTCGGCAATGACCTGTTGTCCAAGGTCGGCGACGGGCAGGAAAGCCATGGCGCACCGCCCGGCTATTTCGCTCTGATTTTCGTGCTGTTCCTCTGGCCCTTCGGCGTCATGGCCATACGCGGCGGCCTGCAGGCGCTCGGCCGTTTCCGCACCGATCCGCGTCTCGCCTTCCTGACCGCCTGGTACATTCCCTACTGGCTGGTGACGGAGATGATCCCGACCAAGCTGCCGCACTATATCCTGCCCGCCTATCCCGCACTTCTGCTGATGATGGCCTGGGCTGTGGACAGCGGCATTGCCAGCCAGCCCTATCGCGGGCGCTGGCAGATCTGGCTTGAACGGCTGACGCTGCTGGGTCTGGCCATCGCCACGCTGGCGCTGATGGGCGCAGGCACCGTCCTGCCCTTTGTCATGGCCCACACGCTTCCCATTCCGGGGATCATTGCCTTCTTCACCGCAGCGGCGGCGGGTATCTTTGCCAGCGGCCTCGTGCTCAGGGATAATCTGACGCGTGCCATACAGGTGACCGCAACCTTTGCCATTGCCACGCTGGCTCTACTCACATGGGGCGTGGCTCCGGCCATCACGCCGATCTGGATGAGCCCAGCCATCAACAATGCCTTCAACGCGGCAAAACCCTGTGCGAGCAGCGTGTTGGCATCGGCGGGCTATGCCGAGCCGAGCCTGGTTTTTCTGGCGGGCACAAAGACCATCCTGACCAGTGGTGCGGGCGCGGCAAAGTATCTGCTCGACAATCCCGCCTGCGCGATTTCTGCCGTCGACGAGGGCAGCCGGGCGGAATTTCTGCAAAACCTGCCGCAGGGGGAAAAATCCGTCGTCGTGGCCGGCAGTGTTTCAGGCATCAACTACAGCAAGGGCCGCAAGACAACCATAACGCTGTACAGGGCTGCGCAGTAATCCATCCGATGGCATATCTGCCGTGCGTGGTTCGACAAGCTCACCATGAGGAAAGCTTGCGGGCTGCAATCAAACCACGGTCCTCATGGTGATAAACCACCGCCCTCATGGTGAGCTTGTCGAACCACGCACCACCACGATGCAAATGTTGTTTTAAACGCCCTGCCCCAGGCCCGGGCGGCCGATGGAGTGGTATTCCAGCCCCGTGCCGTCGATGTCCTGCTCGCCATAGACGTTGCGCAGATCGAACAGGAGATTGCCCTTCATCAGGCTGGCAACCTTCTTCAGATCGAGCGCGCGATAGGCGTTCCATTCGGTCAGGAGCACGGTGATTTCGGCACCTTCCACGGCCTCGTAGGCCGACTTGCACCAGACGACGCCCGGCAGCACCGGTTCGGCAGCCGAGCGCGCTTCCGGATCATGCGCGCGCACGGTCAGGCCGGCCTTCTGCAGGGCCGGGATGATATCGAGCGCCGGTGACTCGCGAATATCGTCGGTGTTCGGTTTGAAAGCGATGCCAAGCGCCGCAACGGTTTTTGCGCCGCTTCTGGCAGCTGCGGCGATGACCCGTGCGGCCATGGAGTGCTTGCGCTGCTCGTTGACCGCAACGACCTGCTCGATCAGGGTCTGCGGTGCATTCATCTTGCGCCCGGTCGCCGCATAGGCGCGGGTATCCTTGGGAAAGCAGGAGCCGCCGAAACCGGGCCCCGCATGCAGGAATTTCGAGCCGATGCGGTTGTCCATGCCGATGGCGCGCGCCACGTCCTGCACATTGCCGCCGGTCTTTTCGCACAGGTCAGCCACCTCGTTGATGAACGTGACCTTCATCGCCAGAAAGGCGTTGGCGGCATATTTGATGATCTCGGCATTTTCCAGCGTCGTCACGATCATCGGCGTTTCGCGCAGGTAAAGCGGCCGGTAGACGCGCTTCATGGCATTGGAACCGGGCTCGTCATGCACGCCGACCACAACGCGGTCGGGCCGCAGGAAATCCTCGACGGCCGAGCCCTCGCGCAGGAATTCCGGATTGGATACCATCGAGAACGGCACATCCGGCCGCGCCTTGGCAATATGCGCGCGCACATCGGCATTGGTGCCGACCACAACCGTCGACTTGATCACGATCACCGCGCCCGGCTTCATGGCGGCGGCGATCTCGTCCGCAGCGGCATAGATATATTGCAGGTCGGCTTCCCCGTCGCCGCGACGCGACGGCGTGCCGACGGCGATGAAAATCACATCCGCGTCAGCGACCGTCGATGCCAGCTCCGTCGTAAAGACCAGGCGCCCGTCACGGGCGTTGCGGGTCAGGAGTTCATCCAGACCGGGTTCGTAGATCGTCACTTCCCCGGCCTGCAGGCGCTCGATAATGGCCGGGTTCTTGTCGACGCAGGTGACCTGAAAACCGAATTCGGCAAAGCACACACCAGAAACCAGACCGACATAGCCAGTCCCGATCATCGCAATCTTCATCGCACTATCCCATTCGTGACGTCAATTTCGCGCAGACATGTCGCATATTCGCGCGGCGCTGCCAATTGCGGGTTGCATCCCATTCAAAAAACGCCAGCCACGGGATCGCAGCCAGCGTTTTCGATGTCTTTTATCTAAAGCGTTTCAACGCGGGTTCAAGCCGGTTTCGGCGGGGTGCGCTCCGGTCCCCGGCGCTCGGCCGACGCGGCCCAGAGATTGATGTTCGCATCATTGGCATAAACGTCGATTTCGGCAAGCTCCGCATCGGTAAAATCGAGATTTTCCAGAGACTTGACGCAATCGATGACCTGCTGCGGCTTGCTCGCGCCGATGAGCGCGGTGGTGATCCGGCCGCGCCGCAGCACCCAGGCAAGCGCCATCTGCGCCAGAGTCTGGCCGCGCTTTGCCGCAATCGCGTTCAATGCCCGGATATTGGCAAGGTTCTGTTCGCTGAGGAAGGCCGGATTGAGCGACTTGCCCTGCGCCGCGCGGCTCTCCTCGGGTACACCCTTGAGGTACTTGTCGGTCAGCATGCCCTGCGACAGCGGCGAGAACACGATGGAGCCGATGCCGAGTTCTTCCAGCGTGTCGACGAGACCATCATCCTCGATCCAGCGGTTGATCATGGAATAGCTTGGCTGATGAATGAGGCACGGCGTGCCGAGTTCTTCCAGTATGGCCGCCGCTTCGCGGGTGCGATGCGAGTTGTAGGACGAGATGCCGACATATTGCGCGCGGCCGGAACGGACGATGTGGTCGAGCGCCATCATGGTCTCTTCGAGAGGCGTATCCGGATCGAAGCGGTGCGAATAGAAGATATCGACATAATCGAGACCCAGCCGCTTCAGGCTCTGGTCGCAGCTGGCGATGATATATTTGCGGCTGCCCCACTCCCCGTAAGGGCCGGGCCACATACCGTAACCCGCCTTGGAGGAAATGATCAGCTCATCACGATATCCCTGGAAATCCGTGCGCAGGATTTCGCCGAATGCTTCTTCGGCGGAACCGGGCGGCGGGCCGTAATTGTTGGCGAGATCGAAATGGGTGATGCCGAGATCAAAGGCCTGCCGGCAGATGGCCTGCTTGGTCTGGTGCGGCGTGTCGTGTCCGAAATTGTGCCACAACCCCAGGGAAATCGCCGGCAGCTTGAGGCCGCTCTTGCCGCAGCGATTGTACTTCATCGTGTCGTAGCGTTTGGAGTCCGCAGTCCATTTCATGATCGATCTCTTCCCTGTCGTCTTGCCTCGGCGCCGAGCCGGACGATTCCCGTTTCAGCGCGCCGGACTATGAACGAAAGTCATGGGGATGTCATGACGGGAAATGCGTAAGTCGCTTTGGCAAAATACGTATTCTACGTAAAATACGTATTTTGCACTCCACCCGCATCACGCCTTGATGATCTGGTCGTTGGCATCGAAACGGTAGGTGCGTCCGGCATCCGGCGTCGCATAGAGCACCTGATCGACCTCGTACTGGTGTTCGCCAAAGAGGCGGACCGTCAGCGGACCGAAATCCGTCTGCAGATAGATGATCGTATCAGCGCCCAGATGCTCCACGTGGATGACCGACCCCTTCCAGGTGCCTGATGTATTGCTGACCTGGATGTGCTCCGGGCGAATCCCGACGGTCTTTGCCGCGGGGTCGCCGAGCTTTGCGCCCTCGACGAGGTTCATCTGCGGCGAGCCGATGAAGCCCGCGACGAACAGCGTCTGCGGTGAATTATAGAGTTCCATGGGCGAACCGACCTGCTCGATCCTGCCCTTGTTCATGACGACGATCTTGTCGGCAAGTGTCATGGCTTCCACCTGATCGTGCGTCACGTAGATCATCGTCGCCTTCAGCTGCCGGTGCAGGCGGGCAATCTCCAGCCGCGTGTTGACGCGCAGCGCCGCATCGAGGTTCGACAAGGGTTCGTCGAACAGGAAGAGCTGCGGCTCACGCACGATTGCGCGGCCGATGGCCACGCGCTGGCGTTGGCCGCCGGACAGTTCGGCCGGGCGTCGCTCCAGATAATCATCGAGCGACAGCATGGCCGAAGCGATCTTCGTGCGCTCCTTGATTTCCTCGGCGGGCTTGCCGGCCTGCTTCAGGCCAAGGCCCATATTGTCGCGCACCGACAGGTGCGGATAAAGCGCATAGGTCTGGAACACCATGGCGATGCCGCGTTTTGCCGGCGGCGTATTGTTGACCTTTTTGCCGTCGATCAGGATCTCGCCAGAGGTCGCATCCTCAAGACCGGCGATCACGCGCAGCAAGGTCGACTTCCCGCAGCCGGACGGCCCGACAAAAATCACGAACTCGCCATCCCGCACCTCGAGATCGATGCCTTTCAGCACGTCCACTTGGCCGAAAGACTTGCGAATATTTTCTATCTTCAAAGAACCCAATGTCTTGTTCCCGTCTTCAAACTTTTAATTACAGGTCTACCGGCTTGCCGGTGCGCACGCTTTCATCCGCCGCAAGGCAGACACTGAGCGACCGCACGGCATCCTGCATGTGGCGGCCCAGGTCGAGATCCTCGCGGATGGCTTTGAGAACAAAGGCCTGCTCCAGGTCACAAAGCTCCTGATGGCCGGGTTCGCCCGCCATGTTGAGCAGTTCGTCCGGCTTAGCAAAACGCCCGTCCGCACCTGTCCCGGCCGAATGCAGCCGGATGGTCGATGTCTTGGTGTGCGAGTCGATATCATCCGACTTGGCGTTCTGGTCCATGACGATGGACACACAGCCATTGGGCGAGATCACGTCCTTCACGAAGAAAGCCGTTTCCGAAATCATCGGCCCCCAGCCCGCCTCGTACCAGCCGACGGAATTGTCGTCGAAGAGAACCTGCAGATGACCGTAATTGTACATCTTCGCATCGATCTCGTCGGAAAGCCGCACGCCCATGCCGCGCACCTGAACCGGCGTGGCGTCGGTGATCTGCAGCATCACATCGAGATAATGCACGCCGCAGTCGACGATGGGCGATGTGGTCTGCATCAGCGCCTTGTGGGTTTCCCATGTCGCGCCGCTCGACTGCTGATTGAGGTTCATGCGGAAGACATAGGGGCCGCCAAGCTTGCGGGCTTCCTCAATCAGCCGCACCCATGACGGATGGTGGCGCAGGATGTAACCGATCACCAGCTTGCGGCCATACTGCTTGGCCGCAGCGACCACACGCTGCGCATCGGCGACGGTGGTGGCCAGTGGTTTCTCGACAAAGACGTCGGCACCCGCCGCCATGGCGGCAACGGCATAGTCCGCATGGCTGTCGGAGTAGGTGTTGATCGAAACCAGCTCCGGCTTGAGGTCGGCCAGCGCCTGTTCGAAAGAGGGATGGATCGTGTAGCCCTGCAATTCCCTGGCCAGCGGCACGACGGAGCGGTTGACCAGCCCGACAATCTCGAAGCCGGGATTGTTGTGATAGGCGAGCGCGTGGCTCCGGCCCATATTGCCAAGCCCGGCAACCAGAACCCGCACGGGCTTTTGCGTATTGGCGCTCATTTGACTGCTCCCGATGTAATGCCGCGGATCAGTTGCCGCGAGAACAAGAAGTAAAGGACGAGTACCGGCAGGATGGCGAGGGTCAGCGCCGCCAGAACGGCATTCCAGTTGGTGACGAACTGGCCGATGAATACCTGCGAGCCGAGCGTGACAGTTTTGGTGGCATCGCTTGGCGCCAGGATCAGCGGGAACCACAGATCGTTCCAGATCGGGATCATCGTGAACACGGCGACCGTCGCCATGGCAGGCTTGACCAGCGGCAGCACCAGCCGGAAAAAGATCGAATATTCCGTCAGACCGTCGATGCGGCCGGCATTCTTCAGGTCATCCGACACGGTGCGCATGAATTCGGTGAGAATGAACACGGCGAGCGGCAGACCCTGCGCGGTGTAGACGAGGATCAGCGCGGTCAGGGTGTTGACGAGGCCCGTCGCAACCATGCCCTGCAGAATCGCGACCGTTCCAAGGCGGATCGGGATCATGATGCCGAGGGCGAGATAAAGCCCCATCAGCGAATTGCCGCGGAAGCGGTATTCCGACAGGGCGAAGGCCGCCATGGCGCCGAACAGCAGCACGAAGAAGATCGACACGGAGGTGACGATCAGGCTGTTCTGGAAATACAGGGTGAAATCACCCTGTGTCAGCACCGAGTTGTAACCGACCAGACTGAAGCTGGATGCATTCGGCAGGCCAAGCGGGTTGCGGAAGATCGACGCCCGGTCCTTGAACGAATTGATGATGATCAGGAACACCGGAAACAGCGCGATCAGCGTGTAGATGATCAGGGCGACGTGAACGAAGCCGGAGCGGAGGGGTGATGTACGGGCTTTTGCCATGACGGGACCTTCCTAGAACTGGTACCGGCGCATGCGCCGCTGGATGGCAAAGAGATAGATGCACACACCCGTGAGGATGATCAGGAACATCACCGTGGCAATGGTCGCACCCATGGATTTGTCGCCGATCTGCAGCTGGAAGCCGAAGAAGGTGCGGTACAGCAGCGTTCCCAGAATATCGGTCGACCCGTCGGGGCCGGCAAGCGCGCCCTGCACCGTATAGACAAGGTCGAAGGCGTTGAAATTGCCGACAAAGGTCAGGATGGAAATGATGCCGATGGAGGGCAAGATCAGCGGCAGCTTGATCTTCCAGAACTGGCTCCAGCCGGTAATGCCGTCGCATTCCGCCGCTTCGAGAACTTCTTCGGGAATGCTCAGCATCGATGCGTAGATCAGCATCGTCGGAATGCCGACATTCTGCCAGACCGAGATAAGCGATACGGTGATCAGCGCCGTGTCCGGCCGGCCCAGCCAGGGCGCGAACAGTGATTTCAGGCCGACGAGATCAAGCAGGTAGGGCGATACGCCCCAGATCGGCGACAGGATCAGCTTCCAGATGAAACCGACGATCACGAAGGACAACAGGGTCGGCAGGAACAGCGCCGTGCGGTAAAAGGCGCCAAAGCGCAGCTTCGGCACCGACAACAGCGCAGCCAGGGCGACGCCGATCGGGTTCTGCACCAGCATATGGATCAGGAAGAACACGAAATTGTTGCGCAGCGCGTTCCAGAAACTCGCCGACCAGCGCGGTTCGCCGAACAGGGTCTGGAAATTGCCGAAACCGACAAACACGCTCTGCCCGTCAACCACGTTGAACAGTGACAGGCGTAGCGTTTCGATCAAGGGCAGGATCATGATCGCCGTATAGACGATCACCGCCGGCAGCAGGAACACAAGGATGTGCCAGCGCCGTGCGCGTTTGTCCTGACCGCTGTCAGACTGGGAATAGTCGGCCGTGCTCATTAACTCGCAAACCCCTGCTTATTGATTTGTTGGTCATGGAAAACCGGTCCACGACTGCCGTTCGTCAAACGAATGCAGCGGCAATGATTGCCACTTCTGAGCACGTTTTGTTTGGGCCCAAATACATCGGCCTTGGTTTCGCATAAACAAAATTTGCTCGGAATAAGCGAAATGCCGGAGCGGCGCGAACCGCCCCGGCATTCAATTGCTTACTTCGCAGGCTTGTACCAGCTGTCGAGACCGTCCTGCAGCTTCTTGGCTGCAACTTCGGGCGTATCGGTGCCGTTGATCACATTGGCCGATTCAACCCAGGTTTCGTTTTCCAGGTTCGGCTTGCCGCGCGACAGGATCTGATAGGTCGAACGGATCGTCGGCTTGCACTTTTCGCGCCAGGACACGAATTCCTGCGCCAGCGGGTCCTTCATCTTGACCGGTGTCGACGACAGGCTGAAGAAGCCCGGCAGCGCATTGGCATAGATGTCGGCGAATTCTGGCGAAGCAACCCAGCTGAGGAACTTCTTGGCCGCTTCCGGATTCTTGCTCTTGGCATTCATCGCTGCGCCAAGATCGGCATGGTCGGAGATGTAGCAGGTGTCGCCGGCCTTCTGCACCGGTGGCAGGAACGCGCCCATCTTGAACTGTGCCTGCGTGTTGAACAGCGAGATTTCCCACGAACCGGCGGGATAGATCGCCGCACGGCCGAGCGTGAACAGGTTCTGGCTGTCCGGATAGGTCTGGGCTTCGAAACCGTCGCCGAGATAATCCTTCCACTTGGCAAGCGTCTTGTAAGGCGCAACCCAATCGGCATCGGTAAGCTTCTGCGTACCCTTTATCAGCGCGGTACGGCCTTCTTCACCCTTCCAGTAGTTCGGTCCGATGTTCTGGTAGCCCATGGTTGCGGCTTCCCAGAGATCCTTCGTGCCCATAGCGAGCGGAATGTAGGTGCCGTCCTTCTTGATCTTGTCGAGAGCGGCGAAGAACTCGGCTTCGGTCGTTGGAACTGCAATGCCCAGCTTGTCAAAGGCATCCTTGTTGTAGATGAAGCCGTGAATGACCGATGCCATCGGCACGCAGAACGTGTCGGAACCGTCATCGGTGCTCCATGCTGCCTTGGCTACAGGCGTGAAGTTTTCGATGCCCGGAAGGCTCTTCAGGCTCGACAGGTTGCCGCGCTTGAACTGTTCCAGCGACTTGTCGAACGGACGGCAAGTGATGATGTCACCGGCGCTGCCGGCATCGAAGCGGGCGCCAAGAGCGGCATCATATTCGGTCGGTGGTGTCGGAGCGAACTTGACCTTGATCCCGGGATTCTTCGCTTCAAAGGCCGGAATGAGCTTTTCCTGCCAGATGGCAAGATCGTCCGTACGCCAGCTTTCGATTGTCAGCGTTGTATCGGCGGCATGAGCAAAGCCGGCCGAAGCCAGGATGCTCGTTGCCATGAGCAGTGATTTTAAAGTCGTGCTTCCCATTTTAGTCTCCTGTTGCACCCTTTGAGCAGTGCCGTTAACGAGAGCCGAGGCTCCCTTTCAGTGTCGAAAGCGACGGGCGTAGCCTCTGTTGATTGCTTTCGAGAATGTGTGATGCCTGTTTTGCGTCGGTTGCACCCGCTGCCAGCAGGATTGCGCGCTTTACTGATCCATCGGTTGAAGCCAGATGCTGTTTCGCATCGGCGATGTCGCAGGCGGCGATAGCCGAAACGATGAGAGCGGCGCGTTCGCGCAGCTTTTCGTTGTCGGCAACAAGATTGACCATGTAGCCGTCATGCACGTGGCCCAGATGCACGGCCATGAGCGTGGAGAGAAGATTGAGCGCAATTTTCTGCGCGGTCCCTGCCCCCATGCGTGTCGAACCGGCGACGATTTCCGGCGGTGTTTCCAGCGTGATCGCCACGTCTGCATGCCTGAACAGCGGTACAGCCGGATTGTTGGCAATGGCGATGATCTTCAGCCCGCGCCGCCTGGCTTCATCGATGGCCGCCACCGCATAGGGCGTCGTGCCGCTGGCGGAAATGGCAATCAGGCAATCGCCCTGCCCAAGGCCGGCGCCAGCGATATCGCGGGCGGCCTGCTCGACATCATCTTCATACCCGCCGGCAAGGCGAACAAGACTTTCGACACCACCCGCCAGAAGGATCACCACGCGGTCCGGCGCGATGCCATAGGTGCCGGGCAGTTCGAGTGCATCGGCAAGTGCCATCAGGCCGGAGCTGCCGGCGGCGGCATAGGCGATACGCCCGCCCGCGGCCAGGGTTTCGGCGGCGAGCAGCGCGGCCTCGGCAATGGAATCCGTCGCCCGCGCCACCGAAGCCGCTGCCTCGATCTGCGCCTCGTGCAGCAAACGCAAAACATCGGCTGGCGATCGCTCGTCCAATCCGGATGCCTTGTCGTTGCGTTGCTCGGTACGGGTTACCACCACTCGCCTCTCCTCGTTGCGATAATTAATGCCAAAAAAATACCACTTGTCCAGAGGTTCTTAAAAAAATCATGCACTGTTTTTCATACAAGTTAAATTATTCAATAAAATCAGCATGATGAATAAAAGTGGAAAAAACCTGGAATTAACGCTTGGCTATTGGTATTTTATTGGTATTCTATTTTCGGAGGGCAATGAGTGTGACATATCTCCTGGGAATTGATGGTGGTGGAACAGGCTGCAGGGCAGCCGTGGCCGATATGACAGGCCATGTTCTGGGCATCGGCAAAAGCGGTTCGGCCAACATCATGACCGACATGGAAAACGCGCGCCTGAATATTCTCGGCGCGACAAATGCAGCCTTTGCCGAAGCCGGGATCGACGCCGCAATGATTCCCGCGACCGCGGCGGTTCTTGGGCTCGCTGGCGCCATGGTCGGCGGCAATGGCGAGAAGCTGCGGACGACCCTGCCCTTTCAGCATTCCCTGGTGACATCCGATGGCACGATCGCCCTGCAGGGTGCGCTCGGCGACAATGATGGAACCGTGGTCATCATCGGCACAGGCACCCTGTTCGTCACACGCGAAGGCGATGACATCCGGTTTGCCGGCGGATGGGGCTTCAAGGTGGGTGATCTTGGCGGCGGCGCGCGAATCGGCCGCGATCTCCTGGAAGAGGCCCTGCTGGCCCATGACCGGTTTCACCCTTCGTCACCCCTGACAGAGGCCGTCCTCCAACGCTTTGAAAACAATCCTCACCGGATCGTCGAGTTTGCCCATGCGGCACGCCCCAGCGATTTCGGTACGCTTACGCCGCTGGTTTTTGAGTATGCTGCCCGCAACGATGCCGTGGCACTGGCGATTGTGAACAGGGCGGCGGCACAGATCGAAGAGGGGCTCGACGCCATCATGCCATCCGCGCAGGAACGCCTGTCATTGATCGGCGGACTGGGGCCATTGTTCGAACGGCGTCTTTCGCCCCCCTACCGGGCAAAGCTGCAAAAGCCGCTGCATGACGCGCTGACGGGCGCGGTGCAACTGGCGGTGAAAAACTTCGCGCCGGCGCGCAAGGAGGCCGTGCATGGCTGACGGGTTGATCGATATCCTGCCTTCCCTGAACGACGGTTCCGCCAGCGGCGGCCCGCTCTACGTCAAGCTGCAGCGGCTGATTGAAACGGCTGTCCGCGACGGCATGCTGCAGCCTGGCGATGCCTTGCCGCCCGAACGGGAACTTGCCACCATTGCCGATATTTCGCGTGTCACCGTGCGCAAGGCGGTTCAGGGGCTGGTCAACACCGGCCTGCTCGTGCAGCGGCATGGCTCCGGCACCTTTGTCGCGCCCCGTTCGGAGCGGGTCGAGCAATCGCTGTCGCATCTGACCTCGTTTACCGAGGACATGGCGCGGCGCGGCATGATCGTGCGGTCCACATGGCTCGATCGCGGCATCTATCCGCCCTCGCCGGAAGAAATGGTCACGCTCGGTCTTTCCTCGGGCGAGAAAGTTGCCCGCATCAGCCGCTTGCGCGTTGCCAATGACACGCCCATGGCGATTGAACGCGCCGCCCTGTCCATTCAGGTGCTGCCCAATCCGGAACTGGTCACGCTGTCGCTCTATGCGGTGCTGGCGGAGGGCGGCAATCGCCCGGCCCGCGCCATTCAGCGCATTTCGGCGGCAATCCTGAAGGAGGCCGATGCCAAATTGCTCGAGGTGCCCGCGGGTTCCGCCAGCCTCAACATCGAGCGCATATCCTATCTCGAATCGGGAAAAGTGATCGAATTTACCCGGTCGATCTATCGGGCGGATGCCTATGAATTTGTCGCGGAGCTGAAGCTCGGCGACTCCTCGGAAATTTCAGGAGCAGTACTTTGACCACCAACGGAACTCTCATGCGCGAAGAAATTCGCTCCATCCCCGATGTAACCGCGCGGTTTCTCGACGCTTCCCGCGATACGCTGGCCAATGCCGGAGCAAGACTGCGCGAGAAGAACCCGCCCTTCCTGGCCTCCATTGCCCGCGGTTCATCGGACCATGTGACAGCCTATCTGAAATACGCGACGGAACTGACCGCAGGCATTCCCGTCGCCTCGCTTGGACCGTCCGTCGCCTCGATCTATGGCATCACCCTGAAACTCGAGAGCGCCGCAACGCTCTCCATTTCCCAGTCCGGCAAGAGCCCCGACATTGTCAGCATGACCAAGGCGGCACGCGAAAGCGGCGCGCTGACGCTCGCCATCACCAATGAAATCAATTCCGATCTCGCCTATGCCAGCGATCTCGCCATCGATATCCTGGCGGGACAGGAACGCAGCGTCGCCGCCACCAAGACCTTTGTCAGCTCGGCGGTCGCCGGGCTCGCCATGATCGGCCACTGGACGCAGAACAAAGAACTGCTTGCCGCCATCGATGAACTGCCCAAGGCCCTTGCCGCGGCCATCCGCTGCGACTGGTCGCCGTTCGGCGCCGCCATGAAGGGCGAAAACTCGCTTTTCGTGCTTGGACGCGGACCATCCCTTGCCATTGCCAACGAAGTGGCGCTGAAATTCAAGGAAACCAGCGCCATGCACGCGGAATCCTACAGCGCCGCCGAAGTCATGCACGGACCCAAGGCCATCGTCGGCAAGGATTTCCCAGTGCTGGTGCTTGCAGCGCGCGATGCGGCCGAGGATTCAATCGTGCAGGCTGCCGATCGCCTTGCCGAACAGGAAGCCGCTGTCTTCCTGACCTCGGCGAAGCCGTCGAAAGCCACCGCATTGCCGTTCATCGCGACGTCGCACCCATTGACGGACCCGCTCACTCTGCTGGTATCATTCTATGCTTTCGTGGAAGATTTCGCCCGCAGCCGCGGATTGAATCCAGACGAGCCACCGCATTTGAGAAAAGTGACTGAAACAATATGAGCACTGTCTATGCACTGACCGGCGCCGACATTTTTGACGGCGAAACCTGGCATGCCGGTTCGGCAATTCTCGTCGATGCGGGCGCCATCACCGGTATCGTTGCCCAGGCGGACATCCCTGCGGATGTTCGCCGGGTCGCGCTCAACGGCGGCAAGCTTGTGCCCGGTTTCATCGACGTGCAGGTGAATGGCGGCGGCGGCGTTCTTCTGAACGACGGCCCGAGCGTCGAGGCGATCAGGACCATCTGCCAGGCGCATTTCGCCTTCGGCACGACGGCCCTCCTGCCAACCCTGATCACCGACACCCCCGCCATCACCAATGCGGCGATTGCCGCCGGCAAGGCGGCGGCGCTGGAAAAAGTCACCGGATTTATCGGCCTGCATCTCGAAGGGCCGCACCTTTCCGTCTCGCACAAGGGCACGCACGATCCCGCGCTTATCCGCCCGATGGAGGACAGCGATCTCGTGGCGATCGTGGAAGCCGTGCAGGCACTGCCGGTACTGCTCACCACCGTCGCCCCGGAGACCGTTCCCGTCGACAAGATCAAGGCCATGGTCGATGCGGGCGTCATCGTCAGCATCGGCCACAGCGGCGCAACTTATGAAATGGCGGTCGCGGCCAAGGACGCCGGCGCGTCCATGGCAACCCATCTTTTCAATGCCATGAGCCAGCTCGGGAACCGCAGCCCCGGCGTTGTCGGCGCCATCCTTGAAACCGGCGAACTGTCGGCAGGGCTGATTGCCGACGGTTTCCACGTCAGCAAGGCCTCGATGGCGATTGCCCTGCGTGCCAAGCAGGGTCCGGCCAGGATTTTTCTCGTGACCGACGCCATGTCGACCATCGGCACGGATATCACCACCTTCACGCTGAACGGACGGACGATCCGGCGGCATGACGGCCGCCTGACGCTCGAAGACGGCACGTTGGCGGGAGCCGATCTCGACATGATTTCGGCAGTCCGCTTCGTCCATCGCGAGCTTGGGCTGGACCTGGAGGAAGCCCTGCGGATGGCCTCGCTCTATCCCGCCGAGAGCATCCGGATCGATCATCGCTACGGGCGCATCGGCACCGGATATGTCGCCAATATCGTGCATCTCGATGATGCGCTTGAGGTCGATCACGTCTGGATCGACGGCGATCTGCATTACGCCCGAAACCCGAGTTGACGACTTTCTCCGATTGTCCATACTGCCATCCCTAGTGGAACGAATTTGACATTCGGACCACCGGACAATCGGAGAAATGAAATGGCTGGGGATGCGCTTGTCGTCATCGATGTGCAGAACGATTTTTGCCCGGGCGGTACACTGGCCGTGGATGGCGGAAGCGAAATCGTCCCGATCATCAACAAACTGATCATCCGGTTCGATCACGTCATCCTGACGCAGGACTGGCACCCGGCCGGCCATTCGAGCTTCGCTTTCTCCCATCCCGGCAAGGCGCCCTTCGACACGGTGAAAATGCCCTACGGCGACCAGACGCTGTGGCCGGACCATTGCATTCAGGGCACGCCGGGCGCCGATTTCCATGCGGATCTGCAGTGGACCAAGGCCGAACTGATCATCCGCAAGGGCTTCCGTCCCCACATCGACAGCTACTCGGCGTTTTTCGAGAACGACCGCAAGACCCCGACCGGCCTTGCCGGCTACCTGCGCGAGCGCGGCATCACCAATGTGACCTTTGTCGGGCTGGCAACGGACTATTGCGTCGCCTACTCCGCGCTGGATGCGGTGGCGCACGGTTTTACCGCCGATGTGCTGCTCGATGCCTGCCGCGCCATCGACATGGGCGGCTCACTGGCCGCCATGGTCACGAATATGCGCAAGGCCGGCGTCACCCTCATCTGACCGGCACAAAAGTGAACAGCTGAGCATTTTTTCCACAGGCGTTAACCCAGACATTCGACCAAAGTCATAAAACTGTTGTTTCTCTGTCACATAATGAGGATAGTGCCCATAAGCGCATCCAATAAGCGTGTTCCTAACGACGCCTCATTATGGGAGACATACATGACATTTCGCGGCACTTCGCTCAGCCTTGCGCTTGGACTTATCCTCGCATCGTCCACCTCATCCTTTGCCGTCACCGAAATCAGCTGGTGGCACGCCATGACTGGTGCCAACAACGAGGTTGTTGAAACCCTGTCGAAGGAATTCAACGAAAGCCAGAGCGACTACAAGGTCGTTCCAGTGTTCAAGGGGACCTATCCGGAAACGTTGAACGCCGGCATTGCCGCGTTCCGTGCCAAGCAGGCCCCGCATATCATGCAGGTATTCGACGCCGGAACCGGCGTCATGATGGGCGCCGAGGGCGCCATCAAACCGGTGGCCGACATTCTCTCGATGGGCGGCGCAAAGTTCGACAAGAGCCTCTATCTGCCGGGCATCGTCGCCTATTATTCCAAGCCGGACGGCACGATGCTGTCCTTCCCCTACAACAGCTCCTCGCCGATCCTTTACTACAACAAGGATATCTTCAAGAAGGCCGGGCTGGATGAAAACAACCCGCCAAAAACCTGGCCGGAAGTCTGGGATGCAGCCAAGAAGATCAAGACCAGCGGCGCTGCCAAATGCGGCTATACCTCGACATGGCTGACATGGATCCACACGGAAAACTTTGCCGCCTGGAACAATGTCTCCTACGGCACCAATGAAAACGGCATTGCCGGAACCGATGTCGAACTGAAGATCAACGCGCCGATCTATGTCAAACATTTCCAGGAACTGGCCGACCTCGCCAAGGATGGCACCTTCCGTTACGGCGGGCGCACATCCGAAGCCAAGCCGCTGTTCCTGTCGGGCGAATGCGGCATCTTCACCGAATCCTCCGGCGGCCTGGGCGATGTGGTCAAGTCGGGCATGAACTACGGCACCGGCCAGCTTCCCTATGACCCCGATGCCAAGGGTGCACCGCAGAACACGACACCGGGCGGCGCCAGCCTCTGGGTGTTCGCCGGCAAGTCCGACGCGGAATACAAGGGCGTTGCCGCCTTCTTCACCTTCCTGTCGCGCACCGACATCCAGGCCCGCCTGCACCAGGTATCCGGCTATCTGCCGGTGACCCTTGCCGCCTATGAGGACACCAAGAAGTCCGGTTTCTACGACAAGAACCCCGCCCGCGAAATTCCGATCAAGCAGATGATGGGCAAGGCGCCGACGGAAAACTCCAAGGGCGTCCGCCTGCCGAACCTGCCGCAGGTGCGTGATATCGAGAACGAAGAGTTCGAGAACATGCTCTCCGGCAAGCAGACCGCCCAGCAGGCGCTCGACAATGCCGTCAAGCGCGGCAATGCAGCCATCAAACAGGCGAACGGCCAGTAAGAGCCGGTTCATGAACGCCCCGTCCGCATGTCTTGCGGACGGGGCTCTTTTCAAGAGGGGCAATCATGGCATCGTCAACGCGTGTCACTTTTCCGAACAAGGTCCTGCCATATCTGCTGCTGGCGCCGCAGCTTGCCATCACGATTGTCTTTTTCTACTGGCCCGCGTCCCAGGCCATCCGCCAGTCGGTGCTGCGCGAGGATCCGTTCGGCCTGTCGACACAGTTCGTCGGCCTCGGCAATTTCAAGCGCATCCTGAGTGACCCCAACTACCTGAACTCGCTGCAGGTCACGGTCATCTTCTCCATCGCCACGGCAGTCATTGCCATGGGCTTCGCGCTGCTGTTTGCCGTCATGGCCGACAAGGTCATTCGCGGCAAAGGTGTCTACCGCACCCTGATGATCTGGCCCTACGCCGTGGCCCCGGCCATTGCCGGCATGCTCTGGCTGTTCCTGTTCAATCCCTCGATGGGCACATTCGCCTATATGATCCGCTCCGCTGGCTACAATTGGGACCCGCTGCTCAACAGCAACCAGGCCATGCTGCTGGTGGTTGCCGCCGCCGCGTGGAAGCAGATCAGCTACAATTTCCTGTTCTTCGTTGCCGGGCTGCAGTCCATTCCCAAATCGTTGATCGAAGCCGCCGCCATTGACGGCGCCGGCGAAACCAAGCGCTTCTGGACCATCGTTTTCCCGCTGCTTGCCCCGACGACGTTCTTCCTGCTGGTCGTCAACACCGTCTACGCCTTCTTCGACACGTTCGGCATCATTCATGCCGTCACCGGCGGCGGCCCCGGCAAGGCGACGGAGACACTGGTCTACAAGGTTTACAATGACGGCTTCGTCAACCTGATCCTTGGCGACTCCGCGGCGCAATCGGTGATCCTGATGGTCATCGTCATCGGCCTGACGGCGATCCAGTTCCGTTATGTCGAGCGCAAAGTGCATTACGGCTGAGGAGCGCAGAGATGATCCAGAACAATCCCATCGGCCGTCTCGTCGCCCACATCATCCTGATTGTCGGCATCCTGATCGTGGCGTTCCCGATCTACTACGCTTTCATCGCGTCAACCCAGTCGCTGCAGGATATCATGCGGCCGCCGCTGTCCCTGCTGCCCGGCGGGCATTTCTGGGAAAACTACACGACGGCGCTTTTCGGCGGTATCGGCCGCATCGGCGGCGTGAGTGTCGGCCGCCTGCTCATCAACAGCACGATCATGGCGCTGGCGATTGCCGTCGGCAAAATCATCATTTCGATCCTGTCGGCCTATGCCATCGTCTTCTTCCGCTTTCCCGGCCGCATGGTCTTCTTCTGGCTGATCTTCATCACCCTGATGCTGCCGGTCGAAGTCCGCATCCTGCCGACCTACAAGGTCATGGTCGATCTCGGCCTCATCGATACCTATACGGGCCTGACGGTTCCCCTCATGGCATCGGCAACGGCAACCCTCCTGTTCCGGCAGTTCTTCATGACCATACCGGGCGAGCTGGTGGAAGCGGCGCGCGTCGACGGTGCAGGCCCATGGCGCTTCTTCAAGGACATCCTGCTGCCCCTGTCCAAAACCAACATCGCAGCGCTGTTCGTCATCCTCTTTATCTACGGCTGGACCCAGTATCTCTGGCCGCTGCTGATGACGAACCGTAATGACATGACGACCATCGTCATCGGTCTGCGCAAAATGATTTCCTTCGCCGATGCCGACACCGAATGGCATCTCGTGATGGTGACCTGCATTCTGGCCATCCTCCCCCCGATCCTCGTCGTTGTGCTGATGCAACGCTGGTTCGTGCGCGGTCTGGTCGAAACGGAGAAATGATCCCATATGGCAAGTGTTGAACTCACCAATGTCCGCAAGGTCTATGCCGGCGGCGTCGAGGCGGTCAAAGGCGTCGACATAGACATCAAGGACGGCGCCTTGTGCGTGCTTGTCGGCCCGTCGGGCTGCGGAAAATCGACCCTCCTGCGCATGATCGCGGGGCTGGAATCCATTACCGACGGCACGGTCAAGATCGACGACAAGGTTGTCAACGATCTCGGCCCCGCCGAACGCGACATCGCCATGGTCTTCCAGAACTATGCGCTCTATCCACATATGAAGGTCTACGACAACATGGCCTACGGCCTGCGCAACCGCGGCATGCCGAAGGACCAGATCGACAAGCGCGTACGTGAAGCAGCGGCAACGCTGGAGCTGGCACATCTGCTCGAACGGCGTCCGCGCGAGCTTTCAGGCGGCCAGCGGCAGCGCGTCGCCATGGGCCGCGCCATCGTGCGCAACCCGAAAGTGTTCCTCTTCGACGAGCCGCTGTCCAACCTTGACGCCAAGCTGCGCGGCCAGATGCGGGTAGAAATCAAGAACCTGCAGCGCCAGCTCGGCGTGACCAGCGTTTATGTCACCCACGACCAGCTGGAGGCCATGACGCTCGCCGATATTCTCGTGGTGATGAATGCCGGTGCGGTTGAACAGATCGGCGCGCCGCTGGATATCTACGAAAAACCCGCCAGCACATTCGTCGCCAGCTTCATCGGCGCACCGCCGATGAACCTCATTCCGGTGACCGCCGGCGAATCCGGCCTGATCCTGAGGGACGGCACGCGGATCGGCGCCGAGGGGCTTGCCGTATCCGACAAGGATGCGGTGATCGGGTTCCGTCCGGAAGATCTGGAGGTTGCCACCGGCACGGAAAACCACATTGGCGGCCTGCTGCTCGACCTTAAGGTGCTCGGTGTCGAGCCGGTCGGCGCGGAAAGCTATGTCTATGGCATCATTGGGGGTGAGCGGGTTGTCGTGCGGGTTGCTGGCCGCTCCGTGTCACAGCCTGACGATCATCTCAGGGTGATCATCCCCAAGGAAAAGCTGCATCTTTTCGGCGGCAACGGCAAGCGCATCTGAAGACATTAAAGCAAACCACTCCCCTCCACCCATCGGCGAAGGGGAGTGAAAGTGTCGATTACCAGGCTGGAACAGCCGCACCCTTGTACTTGTCGAGGATGAACTGCTTGACCGGATCGGAATGGTAGGATTCGATCAGCGTCTTGACCCAGGGCTTGTCCTTGTCGGACTTGCGCACGGCGATCAGGTTGACGTAGGGCGCCTTTTCGCCTTCCTTCAGGATCGGGTCCTTCATCGGATCAAGGCCGGCTTCAAGCGCGTAATTGGTGTTGATGGCAGCGGCATCCACATCGTCGATGGAACGCGGCAGCTGGGCAGCATCCAGTTCGACGAACTTGAAGTTCTTCGTGTTCTCGGTGATATCGGCGAGCGTCACCTTGAGGCCTGAACCTTCCTTCAGCTTGATCACGCCCTTGTCGGCAAGGATCAGCAGCGCGCGGCCGCCATTGGTCGGATCGTTCGGAATGGCAATCGTCGCGCCATCGGCCAGTGCATCGAAGCTCTTCACCTTCTTCGAATAGACGCCCATCGGAAAATTCACTGTGTTGGCGACATCAACGAGATCGAACTTGCGGTCGGCAATCTGGTTGTCGAGATAAGGCTTGTGCTGGAATGAGTTGGCATCAAGCTCGCCGTCGTTCAGCGCCTGGTTTGGCACGACATAGTCGGAAAATTCGAAGATCTCGATGTCGAGGCCCTTCGGCTTGGCGATTTCCTTGACCTTCTCCATGATCTGCGCGTGTTCGCCCGGCGTCACGCCGATCTTGATCGTTTCGGCCAGAGCGCCCGTCGCGCTGAGCATTGCCGCCACCGCAGCGGTGACGAGGATTTTCTTCAACATTGTACTCTCCTGTTTTAACGTAAACGCGTTTTCAGCGGGGGCGGATGCGTTTGTCGAACCGCCGTGCCAGCCGGTCACCGGCGCTCTGCACAAGCTGAACCAGCACGATCAGCACCAGAACCACGATGGCCATCACATCCGGCATGAAGCGCTGATAGCCGTAGCGAATGCCGAGATCGCCGAGCCCGCCGCCGCCGACGGCACCGACCATGGCGGAATAACCGATCAGGCTGACGATGGTGAGTGTCAGGGCCGATGTGATGCCGGGACGCGCTTCGGCCAGCAGAACCTTGAACACGATCTGGGCGGGACTGGCACCCATCGCACGGGCAGCCTCGGTCAGCCCCGGGTCGACCTCGCGGATTGCCGATTCAACCAGCCGCGCAATGAAGGGAATGGTTGCAATGGTCAGCGGTACGATCGCCGCGGTGGTTCCGATGGAGGTCCCGGCAATGATGCGGGTGAAGGGAATGATGGCGACGACCAGAATGATGAAGGGCGTCGAGCGGGCCGCATTGACGACAAGCCCGAGCACCTTGTTGACCGAAGGCGCAGCAAAAAGCTCGCCGCGGCCGCTGGTCGCCAGAAAAACACCGAGCGGAATGCCGAACAACGAGCCGATCAGGCCCGCCACGGCGACCATGTACAGCGTCTGGCCGGTGGACTTCACCAGCAGTGCAAAAATATCAGCGGACATAGCCGACAACCTCCGATGACAGGCCGTGATCGGCAAGAAAGCTTCGGGCTTGGACTATCTTTGCCTCATCGGCGAGCAGGGAAACAACCAGCATGCCGAAGGGGCGCCCGGCAATCTCGTCGACCGCACCGGCCATGATATTGACCTCGATACCGAGATCGCTGCCGAGCCGCGCCAGCATGGGCTCCGTCGCATTCTCGCCCTTGAAGATGATGCGCAGGATCGTCCGCAAGCCCGGCTCCGGCTTCTCGACCATCTGCCGCGTCAAAAACTCCGGCAGATGCAGCCCTGCCAATCCACCCAGCAGCGACCGGGTCGTCGCATGGGTATGACCGGTGAACACATCGAAAGTCGGGCCCTGTTCGACGATGCGTCCGCCATCGATAACCGCCACGTGATCGGCAATGGTCTTGATCACTTCCATCTCGTGGGTGATCAGCAGCACCGTGAGGCCAAGCTCCTTGTTGATGGTCTTGAGCAGGGCAAGAATCGACCGGGTTGTTTCAGGATCAAGTGCCGATGTCGCTTCGTCCGAGAGGAGCAGTTTTGGTTCCGTTGCCAGAGCCCGCGCGATGCCGATGCGCTGCTTCTGCCCGCCGGACAGTTCGGAGGGATAGCGATTGCGCTTGTCCGACAGCCCCACCAGATCGAGCAGTGGTGTCACCCGCTTTTCGATGGTCTGTCTGTCGACACCGGCGATTTCGAGCGGCAGGGCGATATTGTCGAAAGCCGTGCGCGACGAAAGCAGATTGAAATGCTGGAAGATCATGCCGATGGAGCGGCGCAGGTCGCGCAGCCTCTTTTCATCAAGCTCGGCAATATTCACCCCGTCGACAACGACGCGGCCGCTTGTCGGCTTTTCCAGCCCGTTGACCAGGCGGATCAGGGTGGACTTGCCCGCGCCGGAACGGCCGATAATGCCGGTGACGGAGCCGCGCGGGACAATCAGATCGACACCGTCGAGCGCCGTCACTTCCGCACTGGTACGTCCTGCCGCAAAGCGCTTGGAAACGTCTTCAAACGCCACCATCGGATCAGCCGCCGCGGTCAATCCATCACCCGCAGCCGTTCCCGCCGCTTCTCCCGTCTTCCGTGTTACAACCGTCATCATCATTTGCGCTGCCTGTGCAGCCGCCCTGTTGTCTGTTTGCGACCGTCTATACCGATCCGGTCGACTTTTCGATAGGGCTTACGGGCAAGCATGAACATTTTCGATGCTGGAAATCGTGGGTTCATCGGCCGGCGGCCGGAACTATGCGTCAAGATCACGCCAGGCGCACTCGACTATAGTTGAAAATTCCCATTCGAAACAACCGCTTACCTCAAATGATTCAACTCTGCATTTCTAGCGATGCTTTGTGAAAACGGGCAATGGATTGAACAGGCGTTTTACACGCGATCCATTTGAGAGCGAAGCAGACACACCGCGCCAGCCGGTGCATCGGGAAGACGGGCCTCCCGACCACGGCAATGGCCTTGCTCTCGAAACTGGAGGTGATCTATGCGGAATTTGCCGTTTAGTATCACACTAGTCGTGAAAAGAACCCGGACCGGCTGGCAGCTGATAGTCCGGATTCAATTCTCGAACTAGACCATGAGAGGCGGGTGAAAGCCCGCCTCTCACTCCAGAACTTACAACATTTGATCGATGTTTCCAACCAACCAGAGGTTTCAAGCGGCGAGTGCAAGTTTCGATGCGTTCAGGCTACGCTCCAGATCATCGGGAAACTCTGCTTTCATAAGTCAATGGCCAGAACCATTCTTCGGGAAGAACGCGAGGATCATTCAACAATAGTTCCAAATACCCATCAAAAACAACCGCTTACCTCAAATGATTCAACTGTGAATTTCTAGCGATGCTGCGTGAAAACGGGCAATGGATTGAACAGGCGTTTTACACGCGATCCATTTGAGGGCGAAGCAGATACACCGAGCCAGCCGGTGCATCGGGAAGACGGGCCTCCCGACCACAGCAATGGCCTTGCTCTCAAAACTGGAGGTGATCTATGCGGAAATTACCGTTTAGCGTCACGCTAGAGGTGAAAAGAACCCGGACCGGCTGGATGCTGATAGTCCGGGTTCGATTTACACTCTAGAAGCGAGGGGTGGGTGAAAGCCCATCCCTCACTCCAGAACATTACAATATCCTGTCCGTAATTCCAACCAACCAGAGGTTTCAGGCAGCGAGTGCAAGTTTCGATGCGTTCAGGCCGCGTTCCAAATCGCCAAGAATATCATCGATATGTTCGATGCCGACCGAGAGCCGGATATACCCTTCCGAAACGCCGCTCGCCCGCTGTTCTTCCGGCGAGAGCTGGGAATGCGTGGTCGTTGCCGGATGGATGGCGAGGCTGCGGACATCGCCGATGTTGGCCACGTGATAGAAGAGTTCGAGCGCTTCGATAAATTTGCGCCCTGCCTGCAGGCCACCCTTGAGCTCGAAGCCGACCAGCCCTCCGAAACTGCCAGAGAGATATTTCTCCGCCCGCTCGCGATCGAGACCGCTCTGCTGCGATGGATGGATGACCTTGGCGATCTCCGGCCGCTTGGCCAGGAACTCGGCAACCTTCTGCGCATTCTCGACGTGGCGCTCGAGACGCAGCGACAGCGTCTCGATGCCTTGGATGGTCTGGAACGCATTGAAGGGGGATAGCGCCGCGCCAAGATCGCGCAAAAGCGTGACCCGCGCCTTGATGATATAGGCGACGGGTCCGATGGGTTTGACCGCCTCCGTCCAGACTGCGCCGTGATAGCTTGGATCGGGTGTGTTCAGCGCTGGCTGCCGCTCCGGGAATTTCTCCCAGTCGAACTGGCCGCCATCGACAATGATGCCGCCAATGGAAGTGCCGTGCCCGCCAAGATATTTGGTGGTGGAGTAGACGACAATGGCGGCGCCGTGCTGCAGGGGCCGCGCGATCAACGGCGCTGCCGTATTGTCGACGATCAGCGGAATGCCATATTCGCGCCCGATGGCGGCGACTTCGGCAATCGGAAATACGGTGAGTTTCGGATTGGGCAGTGTTTCCGCGTAATAAGCACGGGTCCGCTCATCCGTAGCCCGACGAAACGCTTCGGGGTCCCGGGGATCGACAAAGCGCACCTCGATACCCTGATCCTTCTGCGTATTGGCAAACAGGTTCCATGTGCCGCCATAGAGATCGGTGGAACTGACGATATTGTCACCGGCCCGCGCAAGGTTCTGGATGGCAAGGGCTGACGCCGCCTGCCCCGAAGAAACCGCGAGCGCAGCAATACCGCCGTCGAGCGCGGCAACACGCTTCTCCAGGACATCGGTGGTCGGGTTGCCGATACGCGTATAGATATTGCCGAGTTCCTTCAACGCGAAGAGATTGGCCGCGTGCTCCGTGTCACGGAACTGGTACGAGGTCGTCTGGTAGATCGGCACGGCCACGGCGCCGGTTGCGGGATCAGCCCGCCAGCCGGCATGCAGGGCGATGGTCTCGGGGTGCAAATGGACTGCCATGGTTTTCGTCCTCGTGTTGGTGCGGAATGATCACCCGAAACACTAGGAGAAGTTGCAATGGGGGAACACGCAGGCCGTTGCTTATTTCGGCGCGTTCGGGAAATCCCATACTAAAAGCGGGGCGCAACGCCCCACTTTATGCCAATCGCGCATCCGTGAAACCGGGTATGGAGAATTCCATTCCCGGCTCCATGTTATCTACCCATAGGGCTCAAGCGGCCCGATAACGTTCCAGCCAATGGGCGTAGGGTGAAGGCAGAACCCAGGCCGCCTTCTCGACGCCCAGCTCCTTGGCGGCGCGGAACGGCCAGTGCGGATCAGTTAGCAGCGGACGCGCCAGCATGACAAGATCGACCTTTTCATCACGGACAAGACCGTCGGCTTCCTGCGGCGTGCTGATGTACCAGGATGTCGAGGCTGGCAGGCCGGTTTCGCGGCGGACACGCTCCGCAACGGACCCCAGGAATGCCGGGCCCCACGGAATATTGGTCTTGCCCAGCGAGAAGCCCATGCTGACATCGATGAAGTCGAGGCCATTGGCCTTCAACTGTTTGACAAGTTCTATGGCTTCGCTGAGGGTTTTTTCGTCCTGCCCGTCATACTCGATGACACCGAGACGCGCAGTGAGCGGCAGGTTTTCCGGCCAGACGGCCCGCACGGCCTGCACCGTTTCGATGAGGAAGCGGCTGCGGTTCTCAAAACTGCCGCCATAGTCGTCGGTGCGCGTGTTGGAATGCTCGGACAGAAAACTCTGCGCGAGATAGCCATGGGCAAAATGCAGTTCGAGCCATTCGAAGCCGACGGAAAGTGCCCGCTTGGCGCTGTCGACGAATGCCTGCTTCACCCGCTCGATATCGGCCTTGGTCATTGCGCGTGGAACCTTCGACAGCCCGCCGCCATAGGCAATGGCTGAAGGGGCAATCGTTTCCCAGCCGCGCGGATCATCGTCCGCAATATGGTCATCCCCTTCCCACGGCCGGTTCGCGCTAGCCTTGCGCCCCGCATGGCCAATCTGGATGCCGGGAACGGCGCCCGCATCCTTGATGGTCTGAACCGCCGGTGCGAATGCCTTCGCCTGTTTATCATTCCACAACCCCGCGCAACCCGGCGTGATCCGGCCTTCCGGCGACACGGCGGTTGCCTCGACAATCACCAGTCCGGAACCGCCACGCGCCAATCCGCCGAGATGAACGTGATGCCAGTCATTGATCACGCCGTCATTTGCCGAATACTGGCACATGGGGGAAACGGCGATTCGGTTGCGCAATGTCACATCCTTCAAGGTGAAGGGGTCGAAAAGAGAGGCCATATGTTTACTCCAAGGTGGGATGCTGCAGACATTCGGGTCCGCTGATATTTCCATAGTTCGATATTATTCGAACAATAGCAATACACAAAATTTTGTGCTAGGACATGTGCATGAGAGAATATCGCCATCCCCAGATCACCGAAGTGCAGCTCGAATCCGTGCTTTACGCGCTGAGCGACCCCATTCGCCTGTCGATTGTCCGGCAATTGGCCCGCGAAGGTGAGGCAACCTGCGCTGCGCTTGAGAACGGACGCCCGAAATCCAGTGTGTCACATCATTTCCGCGTGCTGCGGGAAGCGGGGATCATCAAGACCCGCAACGACGGCACCTCGCGGATCAACGAATTGCGCGACAATGAACTGGCCGAGATTTTTCCGGGCCTGCTGCCGGCAATTCTCGCAGTCCGGGGCTAGGGTCCGGCCCCCTAGAACAACGCGGCAAGGCGGACCGCTTGAATGATCCGCCGCGCAGGCGGTGAACGCGCCCGCCTTATACATGGACGCGACTTTGATTTTTACATGAATTTAATACTACAAGACATCGATATTCTCTTTTATATTTGAATATTCATATTCAATTCGCATTTCCAGCGGAGAAATTATAAAACTTCTTGCAAATAACCTCATATTACTCAGGCATAAACCATACAACCATAAAGACATTGGTAACTATTATAAAAAATGGTAAGCAAATTAACCAATGCCGAACGTAATAAAAATAGCATAGGGAAATATGAACTCGCCTTTCTGAGGTCCGTGAGTGCAACTGTCGAATTTCCATACGCCTGACGCTATCCGTTCCATGTTCGGCATGCGGGGAACGATAAATCCTGCCGTCAAGCGGCGGGTCTATGCTGAACAGATGGATGTGGCGCTGCGACTGGCGCCCTTTACCGTCATCGTGGCCATGAGCGTCGTGTTCGTGGTGGCGTTTGTCTTCTGGGATCAGGGACATAGCCTGTATCTGGGCAGTCTGGCGACCATCGTCACCGTCATGACCGCCGCATCGCTGTTTGCCTGCTGGCAATGGTACAAGGTGCCAAAGGTCAAGGAGCTTGGCTTCGCCGGCATCAAATACCTGATCATCATATCCGCATGTTACGGCCTGTGCCTGGCCAGCATTCCGCTCATGCTTTTTCTGGAAGCCGACGCCTACCACAGGCTGCTGATCGCCTGCACGGCGGCCGGCCTCATGGCGACCGGCATCGGCGTGGCCGTGGTTCCGCTGGCAGCCATTGCCTTTTCAGGCGCGATCATCACCGGCTCGTTCTTTGCCCTCGCCTCAACCGGCGAGGATTTCTTTCTTTTCATTGCGATCTTGCTGGCCATCTATGCGCTGTTCATCCTGTTCACCATCGTGCACATGAGCAACCTGATCGTCATGCGCACGCTCGACCAGATCAAGGTCGAGCAGCAGAAGGAGGTTATCAGCCTGCTTCTCTATGATTTCGAAGAAAATGCCAGCGACTGGATCTGGGAAACCGATGCCGACCTGAAGCTCCAGCACACCTCGCCGCGCCTGGCACAGATCGCCGAGAAAACCACCAAGCAATTGCAGGGAATGCCTTTCGCGCAACTGTTCAAGGTCGACCAGTCACATGCCGAAGAGGCGGTGAAAGTGGGGTCGATCTGGCAGGCCATTGAAAACCGCACGACCTTCCGCAACCATATATTGCCGATCAATATAAAGGGCGAAACCCGCTGGTGGTCACTGACCGGCAAGGCCATATTTGACAATGCCGGGCAGTTCTGCGGTTATCGCGGGGTTGGTTCCGACGTGACAGCGGCAAAGCAGTCGGAAGACAAGCTGTCCTATCTCGCCCGCTACGACGTGCTCACCGATCTGCCGAACAGAACCCTGTTCACCGATCAGCTCGCCGAAGCAACCAAGGAACTGGAAACCGGCCTTGCCGGCTTTGCCGTGTTCTGCATCGACCTCGACGAATTCAAGACCGTCAATGACAGCTTCGGCCACGGCATCGGCGACCAGTTGCTGAAGCAGGTCGCCGAGCGTTTGCGCGGCACATCCCCTGCCCGCTACATCGTGGCGCGTCTCTCCGGCGACGAATTTGCCATCTTGGCCCCTGGCGCCGGCCAGCCCGAAGCGACGGCACTGGCGGAAGATCTCGTGCGGCGCATCTCACAGCCATTCTGGATCGATGGCATCCAGATCAATATCCATATCAGCATCGGCATCGCGCTTGCCCCCATGGATAGCGTCAGCGACATCATGCGCTGCGCCGACCTTGCGCTGTACCGCACCAAGAACGAGGGCCGGAACAGCTATCGCTTCTACGAAGTCGAAATGGATGCGCGGATCGAGGCCAAGCGCGCTCTGGCGATGGATTTGCGCGGCGCTTTGGCGCGGCAGGAGTTCATCCTGCATTTCCAGCCGATCGTGTCGGCCATCACGCTCAAGACCGTCGGGTTTGAAACCCTCCTGCGCTGGAAGCATCCGGTGCACGGGTATATTTCTCCGGCCATCTTCATTCCGATTGCGGAAGAGACCGGCAATATCATCCCCCTCGGCGAATGGATCATCCAGGAGGCTTGCAAAACGGCGGTGTCCTGGCCCGACGACATCCATGTGGCGATCAATATTTCCGCGATCCAGTTCCGTCATTCGGATCTCGCCTCCATCGTTCGCGATGCGCTGACGACCAACAAGCTGAAGCCCAACCGCCTGGAACTCGAAATCACCGAATCGGTGTTCCTCGAAGCCAATGTCGCGGCGATTTCCCTGCTGCGGCAGTTCCGGGCAATGGGTGTAAGCATTGCGCTTGACGATTTCGGCACCGGCTATTCCAGCCTGAGCTATCTGCGCAAGATGCCGTTCGACAAGATCAAGATCGATCAGTCCTTTGTGCGCGACCTCCCGCACAACAGGGGAAGCCTTGCCATTATCCGTGCGGTGATGGGCCTCGGCGCGAGCATGGGCATGAAGATCACCGCGGAAGGCGTTGAAACCCGTGAACAGCTGGCCTGCCTGCAAAAGGAAGGCTGTGACCAGGTGCAGGGCTTCCTGTTCAGCCCGGCGGAACCGTTTGACAAGACAGCCGACCTCATGTCCTTCGACCGCGACCGCTACGAAGTCGCCAGCTGAGGCGCGTTCTCAAACCCGACGAAGAGAGGAAGCAGCCCGGCGGCTCACGCCTGCCGCTTCGTCTTGTCCTGAACAGTTGGACGATAGCTGGGTGACAGCCGCGAATCCTTTGGCCAGTAGGCCAGGAAGCCCTTGATGACTTCGCCGGGAATATCGAGCGGATTGTACTGATCCCTGTCCACGAACATCAGGGACTGTTCGCCATGGCCGAGCAGGCCCTGCGCCGCGCTGTGGATTTCGTGCTGCAGCGTGACGAATTTGCGGTTGTGCCGGGCGATCTTGATACGAACGCTGATCTGCTCGAACTCTTTCGATTCCCGCCGGTAATCATGGGTGAAGGAACGCGTGAGGATATAGAACCGCGTCGTCGCCAGATCGAAATCCGGCATGCAGACATTGAAGAACAATTCGCGCGCCTTGCCGACCCAGCGCACATAATTGGCGAAGTAGACGTTCCCGACCGAATTGGTGTCGTCATAGGTCGGGGTGAGATGCATGACGAACCACTCGCCATCGAAACCATGCGATTGCGATATTTCCTCGCCGCCCGACGTGTTTGTCAGCGGGGCAGTGCTCATCATCCGAATGGGCTGGTCGACGATTTCAACCGGGATCGCCTTCGAGCGGGGTCCCACCAGTTCGATGATGACCGGCAAAGCGCCGATCAAGCCGATGAACGGCGACAGGAACAGGAAGCCGGGTACCGGCTGGATATAGCCGAGAACGAAGATCAGCGACGATCCGCAGCCGATCAGGAAGCTCAGCACCGGATCGAATTTCGGCTTCGCGCCCAATGCCTCGCAAACCAGATTGGCGGACGCGCTGACGAACAGCGTGGCGAAGGGCATCATGAAATACATGAGCGAAAAGTTTGCCGGCACCGCGGCATAGGCAACCCAGGTCGCGCCGATCAGCAGCCACAGCGGCGACGAGGCAATACCATCGGGAATAAGCGCCAGCAGCGGACTGTTGCTGCGCATGTTCTTGCCGCGCAGATACCAGTTCGTCGCGCAATAAAAACTGTCGACCGTCGATGTGAGCGCCGCAATCGTCCAGATCGCAAAGGCAATCGCCAGGTAGGGCGCACCATTTTCCGCCGCCAGGACAACCGCTGCGGAAACCGACCCTTGCGCGCTCGGCAGGCCGTCAATGGAAATGATGCTGCCGATGGGGCCGACCGTCGACGCGATGGAAGCATTGAGCAGGAGAAAACCGAAGAACAGCAAGGCACCGGCGCCATAGGCGATCCCGACCGACCCGCCCTCGCGCTTGATATAGACCGCCCGCTGCCAATGCTGGATATCGAGCCACGGGCCGAGCAGGAAGCCGATCACCGTCGGCATGACAAGGCCGTAAAACCGTGCATCGAACTGCTGGAGCGGGACACCGGGATAATCCGACGTCTGCCGCAGGCCGGAAAGCAGCACGAGCCCTGCGGCAACGCCGATCACCGTATAGAGGATATGCAGCTTCTTGATCTGCTCCAGTGAAAGCGCATGGCCGATGGCACAGGAAGCCAGAAGCAGGAAAGCAACGCCTATTGTTGCGCCCTCGCCCACAATCGGCTGCCACAAATAGGCAACGAAGCCGAAAACAGTCACCACGAGCGCCGCCATCTGGAACAGCAGAAAGACGCCGACATAGCGGTTTTCGATGTCCTTCATGATCTGGTCCGGCGTCCGCTTGCTGCGGCCGAGAATGAAGCCGAACAACCAGAGACCGCCAACGTTCGAGATCGCGAAACCGAAGAAACCAAGCCAGCCATAGGTCAGGGTGACGTGGATGGAATAGAAAAAACCCAGACCCCACAGCCAGGATAGGCCAATTGTAGGCGCCCACATAAGATTTCGCACGAACGTCATGTCTATCCAGCTTTACGAGAGTCGGTGATCGACAACACCAACTTTAATCCACGTTATTCGCTGTAATAAGTCAATGATCTGCTCTTAGCAGTTGCGGAAAGTTTCAAGATTTTTGCTTTCTTTCCCGTTGCGAATGCAAGCAGCCTTTATCGGGATTTTTACCCAGAGAAGCACGCGAAATACTGCGGGAACGAGGTCGTACACTCATAAAATCTGGTTGAGATGGTATCAAGCCCGCCAGCGCAGATGCGCCGGCGGTACACGGGCGGGATCAGAGGCCCGCGATCTTTCTCAGGTCGTCCACTGCGCCCGTACCGGCGGCAAGAACCGGTGCGCCCCGGGTCAACGCCTCGCCCTTTGCCGGGAATGGATGGTGCCAGCCGCCCGCTTCCTTGACGAGGCAGTAACCGGCCATGCAGTCCCACGCATGCATGTAGGGCTCGTAATAGCCGACAAGACGGCCAGCCGCGACATAGGCCAGCATGAGCGCGCCCGATCCGTTGCGGATGAAATTGCCGCCGGCTTCCAGCAGCTTTTCCACCAGTGATGCGACCACTGCCGGGGTAACGTGGTGATTGGCGCCGATACCCGTCACCGCATTGCGAATGGTCTTGCTCGGATCGATGGAGAGCGCCTTGCCGTTCAGGGTCGCGCCCATGCCGAGCGCCGACGCATAGAGCTCCTCATTGCACGGGACATAGATGACCCCGACGACGATCTCTTCGCCGCGCAGTGCCGCAATGGAAATGCACCAGGTCGGCATGCCATTGACGAACGGGCTGGTGCCGTCGATCGGATCGATCACCCAGGTGAACTCGGAGGTTCCCGCGCTGACGCCATATTCTTCGCCAAGCACCGCATCGCCGGGAAAGGCCGCCGCGATGCGGGCGCGGATCAGTTCTTCCACTTCCCGGTCGGCAATCGAGACTACATCCTGCGGATCGGCCTTGGTCTCGATGACCAGCCGCTCGCGCGCATTGAAATGCGCCAGCGCCACGGCGCCGGCTTCGACAGCCATTTTCTGGGCAAGAGCGAAACGGCCCTGCAACTCGGCTTCGGCATGCGATGTCATGATAGTCCTTTGAAAATGCAGTTTCAGTTGTTGATGATGGCGATGCCGCGATGGTGGAAGCCGATGCTGACACTGGTTGCGGGAGGAAGATTGCGGTCTACGGCCGGATCGACCACGAAGAGCGTTCCGGACGCGGTTTCCACTTCATATTCGACGTGATCGCCGAGATAGGCGGCGTGCCGGATGCTTCCGGCGAAGGCACCGTTCCCACCCGCTTCCAGCGTGATCGCATTGGGACGCACGGCGAGCTTCGCCGGTCCCGGCCGGGCGTTGCGGCCCGGCACGGCGTGTTCCAGCGTGCCGACACGGATGATGGCGTTGCCGCCGTCGCTGCGCAGCACTTCACACGGCACCACATTGGCCTCGCCGATGAAATCCGCAATGAAGGATGAAGCCGGTGCTTCGTAAAGCTCGCGCGGCGAACCCTGCTGGGCGATGACCCCGTCCTGCATGACGATGATCTGGTCGGATACCGCAAGCGCCTCTTCCTGATCATGCGTGACATAGACCGCCGTGAATCCCAGCCGCTGCTGCAGCTCGCGGATTTCGGTGCGCACGCGGCGGCGCAACCGCGCATCGAGATTGGACAGGGGTTCGTCCAGCAGCAGCACCTGTGGCTCCAGAACAAGCGCCCGCGCGACAGCAACACGCTGCTGCTGGCCGCCGGACAATTCCGCCGGAAGGCGCTGGCCGTAGCCGGAAAGGCCAACCTGCTTGAGCCCTTCTTCCGCCTTTTCCCGCGCGTCGGATTTCTTCATGCCCGAGGATTCAAGGCCATAGGCGACATTTTCCGCCACCGACATATGCGGAAACAGCGCATAGGACTGGAACACCATCGAGACGTCGCGCTCATTGGCGGGCAGCATGGTGACATCCTTGCCGCCGATCAGGATACGGCCGGCGGACGGGTGCTCAAGCCCCGCCAGCATGCGCAGGGTCGTGGTCTTGCCGCAACCGGACGGGCCGAGCAGCGTGACCAGCGTGCCGGGCTCGATCGTCAGCGAGAGATCGTGAATGGCCGTGAAATTGCCGAACTGCTTTTTGACATTGGAGAAAACGACGGAGCCGGTGCGATGGGTGGTCATGATGCGGCCTTTTCTTGTGGAGCGGCGGAGGGAACGAAAGCTGTCGCAACGCGGTTTTCGCGGCGCAGTTTTCGTTCGCCCACCAGAAGCTGGAAACAGGTGATGATGACGATCATGACGACGATCAGCATCGAGGAGTAGGCCACCGCCACGCCGTACTCGCCGTTTTCGACGAGCCCGACAATATAGGAAGTCGCCATATTATATTCGGCACTTACAAGGAATATGACAGCGCTGATCGAGGTGATGGCGCGCACGAAGGAATAGACCAGCGCGGCCACGATGGCCGGGCGCAGCAGCGGCAGGATTACCTTGCGGATGGTGCGGAAACTCGTCGCCCGCAGCGTCAGCGAGGCTTCGTCGAGACTCTTGTCGAGCTGGCTCATCGCCGCCACCCCGCCGCGCACGCCAACCGGCATGTTGCGGAAGACGAAACAGGCGATCAGGATCAGCGCCGTCCCGGTCATCTCCAGCGGCGGCAGGTTGAAGGCCATGATGTAGCTGATGCCGATGACCGTGCCGGGAATGGCAAAACTCATCATCAGGGCAAACTCGAAGACATTGCGGCCGACAAAGCGCTGGCGCACGATGAGATAAGCCGTGAGCAGGCCGACGGCTGCGGTCAGCGGCGCTGAAATCAGCGCGATCTTGATTGTCGTCCAGAACGAGTTCCAGGCAACGCCGGTCCAGGCAATGGCGCCATTGCTGAAGCTGAAGGAGAATGCCCGCTGGTAATGTTCCAGCGTTAGGGTGTTGTCGAGACCCCAGGTGCGCACGAAGCCGCCGAACAGGATCATGCCGTAGATGACGAGCGTGAACAGGATCCACGGAATGACAATGGCGTGGACACCGATCGACAGGGAGCGCGGCAGGGCGATATGCGCGCCGGAATCGCCCTTGCCGGTGACTGTGGCAAAGCTTTTGCCTGCCAGCCAGACGCGCTGGGCGAGAAACGCCGAGAGCGTGAAGAACAACAGGATAATCGCAAGCACCGCTGCCCGCGACGGATCGTTCTGCGAACCGACGACGGCGAAGAAGATTTCCGTCGACAAAACGCCGTGGCTGCCGCCGAGCACCAGCGGGTTGCCGAAATCCGCCATGCTTTCGATGAAGCCGATGAGAAACGCATTGGCGAGACCGGGTTTCATCAGAGGCAGGGAAACCCGCCAGAAGGTGCGCCAGCGGTCGGCGCGCAAAGTCTGCGATGCCTCTTCCATCGACGGGCTGACGCCCTCGACTACGCCGATCAGGACGAGGAACGAGATTGGCGTGAATGACAGGACCTGCGCGATCCATATGCCGGTCAGGCCGTAGAGCCAGCGGCCGGGCTCAATGCCGAAAAGCTCGGACAATTGCTGCGTCACCACGCCGGCGCGGCCGAACAAAAGGATCAGCGCCAGACCGATGACGAAGGGCGGCGTGATGATCGGCAGGATCGTCAGAAGGCGCAGGCCCTTCTTGAACGGGAACCGGGTGCGGGTGGCGACCAGCGCAAAGCACAGGCCAAGGAGGGTGGAACCCGACGCGGCGAGAATGGCGAGGAACAGCGTGCGCCAGGCAATGCCGCAGCGGGTGCCGCCGACCACGCAATCGAGACTCCAGATCGACGGGTCCTGGATATTGCGCACGAACCCGGAAGGGTCGAACGAACCGTCAACGCCCTGGACCGAGCCGATGAGCATGCTGCCGACGGGATAGAACACGAAGATGGCAACGAGGAAGATGAGGAGCGCAATCGACGCGACGACAAAGGCGTCGCCGCGCAGCACGCCGCGTTCGGCCAGCCCGAAGGAAAACATCAGGACGAAGGACAGCGCAACCAGACCGGCGCCCGCCCCCATGGACGGCTGCCCGTCGGCGAGCGGCCCGAACAGCATTTCGCTGATCGCCCAGCTCCAGCCGGTGAAACCGATGGCAAGCCCCTGCAGAACCAGAAAGACAATGCCGGCAGCCCCTGCCCCGATGAGCAGATTGGCCCGCAGCGGCGATACCTTGAACGCCCGTGCAGCCAGTCCCAGCGCGAACAACAGCGCGATGATGGCCAGCGACCAGCGGCCATGGCTGGCGATCTGCACAAGGCCGGGCGCTTCCGCCGCACCGGACGGGAACTTGCCCAGCCAGCCAAGGCCGTAGAATCCGCTTTCGATCCTGTACCACGGCACAAGGGCAAACCCGGCAAGGCCTATACCGAGAGCAATGTTCAATCTCCGGTCGCTACGTTCCATTGTGCTACCCAATACTGTCTTCAATGATGGAAATGGCTGGCGTGCCCGCATGGAAATAGCGGGCACGCGAAACTGCGGAGCTCAGATCAATTGGCGCTTGCGCCGATTTCCTTGTCCCAGCGGTCAAGCAGTTCCTTGCGCTTGGCCGGATCGCCATAGGTCTTGAAGTCATAATCGATGAGCTTGATGTCTTCGAACTTCGGCGCTTCCGGCGGAACAACCGCCGCCTTGTTTGATGGCAGCTGGAAGGATTTCGCTTCCTTCATGTGCGACTGCACCTCGGCAGACAGCGCCCAGTCATACCATTTCTTCGCCGCATCGAGATTGCGCGCGCCCTTGACGATCGACATGGAGCCGATTTCGTAGCCCGTGCCTTCGCATGGCGCGACGGTTTTCACCGGGAAGCCTTCGACGGTCTGGGCCACCGAGTCATGCATGAAGACGATACCGAGCGCCGTTTCACCGCGCGCCGCGGCCTTCACCGGAGCGGAACCGGACTTCGTGTACTGCGAGACATTGGCATTGAGCTTCTTCAGATAGTCATAGGCCTTATCCTCGCCCATGATCTGCACCAGCGATGCGAGCGCCGTATAGGCTGTTCCCGACGAGTTCGGATTGGCCATCTGGATCTCGCCCTTGAAGGACGGATCGAGCAGATCGGCCCAGCACTTGGCTTCCTTCATGCCCTTTTTCTTGACGATATCGGTGTTGTAGCCCCATCCCAGCGCCCCGGCATAGACGCCGACGGTCTTGTAGCCGGAACTTTCCGCCTGCTTCTTGGCCCAATCCTGCAATTGGTCGAGCAGCGGCGATTTATATTCCTGTGTCAGGCCCTCGGACGCGGCCTGCAGATGCGGATCGCCCGTGCCCGCCCACCAGATATCGGTCTTGGGGTTGCGCGCCTCGGCGCGGATTTTTGCATAGGTTTCGCCCGATGACAGGCGCACCATGTTGACCTGAATGCCCGTATCCTTCTCAAACATGCCCTTCATCAGCTCGCAGATGACGACATCGGCCGAGCAGATCAGATTGAGATTGTCCGCCGCACGCGCCTCCATCGGCATCATCTGGATACCGGCGACAAAAGCAGCAGCAATGGCAAAGACTGAACGCATGAATTTCTCCTCCCTGAAAAAACGGCACCTCCATGCCGCTGCTTGTTTTGCAAGCGTGTGCAAAAGTTTCACATGCGAACAGTTCATGTCAAGCCGGCTTATTGATTTTGTCCGATTAAATTTGAATATGCTTGCCTTGCGAAGAAGAGCAATCGTGTGCAATCTATGGAAAAACCGAATGTTGCCCGGGTGGAAATCTCGTTGAACAAGTCATTCATCAGCGCCGAAGACGTTGCAAAAAGAGCCGGTGTGTCGCGCTCGGCGGTTTCACGCACGTTCACCCCCGGCGCCAGCGTGTCCGACGAGACGCGCCGGCGCGTCATCGAAGCAGCGGACGCTCTCGGCTATCACGTCAACCAGCTTGCCCGCGGCCTGATGCGCAGCGAAAGCGGCATCGTCTGTCTCGTTGCCTCGGAGATGGACACGCCCTATCGCGCCCGGCTGGTGCGGGAACTGTCCCATGCGCTGCAGAAGGCCGGCAAGGTGTGCATGATCATCAACACCGACCGCTCTGACGGCAGCGTCGATGCCGCCCTGCGGCAGACGCTCAATTACCGGGCGGACGCGTCGATCCTGCTCTCCGGCCTCCCCGACAAGGCGATCACCAAACTCTGCCTCGACAGCGGGCAGCGCATTGTCCTGATCAACCGGGATGACGAGATCGAAGGGCCGTTCCGCATCAATCTCGATGACAGGCGCGCCGCGCGGGCGGCCGTCAATGCCTTCCTGCGTGCCGGCTGCCGCCGTCTGGCCTTTGCCAATTCGGCCGTCGGCACGCCAAGCCTGATGGCGCGCGAGCATGGTTTCATTGCCGCCGCCGCCGAATTCGGACTGGAGGTGACGGTGATCCGCCACGGCAACACGGTCTATGAGAGCGGGCAGCACATTGCCCGGATGCTGTTCACCCAGCCGACCCGGCCCGATGCAGTGTTCTGCGTCAACGATCTCATGGCGTTCGGGCTGATGGACAGCGCACGCCACGATTTTGGCCTGCGCATTCCGGACGAGCTTTGCGTCACCGGTTTCGACGACATCCCCCAGGCCGACTGGTCGTCCTACGCGCTGACAACATTTGCCCAGCCGGTCGAGGACATCGTCAGCACCAGTGTGGAGTGGCTGACCAATGACGCCGACGAGTCCGGATTGGACAACCGCTCCGTCAGCCTGCACGCATCGATGGTCTGGCGCAAAACCATCCGCACGCCGGGCCGATAGAACCGGCTAATCCGTGGAAAAACTGCCCCAGACACGCACCCTGCCGCGTCCGGCGCGCTTTGCTTCGTAGAGAGCCCGGTCTGCCAGGTTCACCAATGCATCGGCGCCGTCCTGCGTGGCGGCGGGCAACTGTGCGAGCGCGCTGATGCCGATACTGACCGATGTCCGGCCGGCCGGAACATCCTCTTGATCCAGATGCAGGCTGGCGACGGCCTCCAGCAGGGTCGCGGCAATGTCCGCCGCCTCATCGATGCTGGCGCCCGGCAGCAGCGCCGCAAACTCTTCACCGCCGAAACGCGCGACAACGCCGGTGCCCTTCCCGATCACCTTGCTGAGGACACGCCCCACCTGCACGAGGCACCGGTCCCCGGCCAGATGGCCATACACATCATTATAGGCCTTGAAGTAGTCGATATCGATCATCAGCAAGGCCAGCGGCTGCCCGTGATCACTCGCCCGCTCATATTCCCGCTTGAGCAGGCGGCTGAACTTGCGCCGGTTCGGCAGGCTGGTCAGATGATCGCTTTCCGACAGCTTTTTCAGCTTCCGGTTGGCTTCGAGCAGCTTCTGCTCCAGCTCCATCCGCAACCGCACGGTTGAGGACAACTCTTCTTCAATCTGTTTCTGGCTGCTGATGTCGACGCTGGTTGCCAGCAGCCGCAGCGGCGATCCGTCGGGACCATATTCGACGATCTTGCCGCGGCTGAGTATCCACGCTTCACCGCCATTGCCGCGCGGCACCCGGTAAACCGCTTCGAAATGCGGTTTCCGGCCGCTGACAACATCTTCGAATGCCTGGATCGTGCGGGCCTTGTCATCGGGATGCACGATGTCCCAGGCCACGTTCTCCGCCGCCGGGCTGGCCGGGTCCAGCCCGAGCAGGGTCCGGTATTGCGGCGAACGCCAGACCCGGTTCGTCGCAATATTCATATCCCATATCCACTGCCCGGCACTCTCGAGCGCATAGGTCGTGCGCTGCTCGATTTCGGCCAATCGCTCGGAAATCTTGGTCATGGTGGTGATATTGGTGTAGGCCACCGAAATTCCCGCCACTTCCCCCAGATCATTGGTCACCGGAGCGGCGGAAATCATCAGTGTTTCAGCCCCCCGCTGCATCGTGTGATCGGGAATGGGCTTTTCCTTCAGGGCAGCGATCAGGCTGGCGCGCAGCAAGGCGGCATGGTCGGGCACCACATCCTCCACCGACCGGCCAACCGCAAGATCGCTGCTGACATCAAGCATCCGGGAAAGCTGATCGTTGACCGTGACAAAGATGCCGTCGCGATTGAGATAGCAAAGCCCGACCGGGACCTTGTCATAGACGGCTTCAATCTGGAGCAAGCGGTCGCCACCACGCTCATTCTGGGTGTCGAACGGTGAGTTTCGCGACTTACTCGATGGCATTACGCAATCTTCGCTCCTCTGCAGTCACCCACCGCATACGTCTACTTTGGCGACGGGAGAGCCGGAGCGTCAAGTTAAATACTGCAATCTAAGGTTAATTATCATTCACCTGTTCAACCTTGTTACTGGCCGAGAAAGCAGTGGGCTAAGCGATCTGGATGCGCTGCTGCTTCTCGAACCGCTTGATCAACCGGTCGCGCTTGAGCCTCGACAGCCGGTACAGCCAGAAAATGCCGTCGAGCTGATCGATCTCGTGCTGCAGGCAAACCGCAAGCAGCCCGTCCGCTTCCTGCGTCTGCGCCGTGCCGGATATATCCTGATAGCGGATGCGGATTGCCGCCGGGCGTTCGACCTCGTCATTCATGCCGGGCATCGACACGCTGCCCTCCATGTTCCTGACCAGCACATCCGATGACCATTCGATCACCGGATTGATGTAGGACCGCACACCCTGACCATCCGCAAGCTCGATGACAACGACACGTTTGAGAACACCGATATGCGGCGCGGTTATGCCGATGCCCGGCGCATCGCGCATCGTGTCGAGAAGATCGGCAACGAGATGCTGCAAACCGTCATCGAATACGGTGACAATGTCTGCCCTCGCCCGCAGATCGGGATGGGGAAATTTCAGAATCCTGCGGATCGTCATATCGATACTCCAGCCGGGCCGCGTGGCAGATCAGCAACGCACCGGCTTCCTGTTGCCTCAAACCGGTGCCTGAATGCAAGCTTGCTTTACAAGCGGCACCCCGCCCGATAATCCACAGGAGAATACTGCGGTCTTCGTTATCCGACGGACTGACCCAACGAGGCTGATGCATGTCCTCCAGCGAAACCGAGATCAAGCAACAGGTTCTGCCCAAGGGCGCGCTGTATATGACGCTGCTGGCTTTGGCCACGACGATTGCCTCGTTCATCGTCATGATGGGCATCACCAGCATCTCGCCGACGAAAGAGATAACCCAGCTCATCATCGCGGCCAACACCGTTTCGATCCTGCTGCTGGTCTATCTGTCCTATGCGACGGTGCGCAAACTCTTCCTGTTCAAGAACAAGGAAAAGCACAATGACCTGCACACCAACATTGCCTTCATCTTTGCACTCATCGCATCGATTCCGTCGATCATCGTGGCCTGTTTTTCCCTGATCATCCTCGACAACCGGCTGAACTCCTGGATCAACGTCGACAACAACAAGATCATCGACATGTCCATCAAGGCCGCGCAGTCCTATACCGAGGACAATGCGCAAAACCTTTTGACCACGACTCTGTCCATGGTCATCGAGCTCGACCAGCGGCGCATGCTTTTCAGCCTGGATCGCGGCGCCTTTTCCGACTGGCTGACCTATGATGCCGGCCGCAACAACCTTTTGGGCGCATCCCTGGTCGATTCGAGCGGCACGCCCGTCGTCAGCGCCAGCCTCATCAACGACCATACCTTGCCGCCGGTGCCCCTGTCGGCCCTGCGCGGCGCCGCCGGCGACCGGCCGGTGCTGATCCCGCCGGGCGCCACCAATCTCGTCGGCGCGGTGATCAAGACCCAGGCCCTGCCCGATCTCTATCTCTACACCGTGCGCACGATCGATCCCTCGGCCCTCAACAACATGCGGATCATGACGGACAACAACAGCGAGTACCAATCGCTGGCCAGCAACCGCAAGAACACGCAGATCGCCTATGCGCTGCTTTACATCGAACTGACGCTGCTGCTGCTGCTCACCGCCGTCTGGACGGGCATCGCGGTAGCCAACCGCGTGGTCCAGCCGATCCGCCTGCTGATCGGGGCGGCGGAAGAAGTGGCAACCGGCGATTTCGACGTCTCGGTTCCCGTGCGCGGCTCCGATGGCGACATCGGCTCGCTGTCCCTCACCTTCAACAATATGGTGCAGCAGCTGAAGACCCAGCACACCGACCTGATTTCCGCCAAGGAGCAGATCGACGAGCGCCGGCGCTTTACCGAAGCCGTGCTTTCGGGGGTGACCGCCGGGGTGATCAGCGTCAACACGGAAGGCGACATTGCCGTCATCAACCGGCCGGCGGAAACCATGCTGCTGGGTGATCACGTCTCCACCATCGGCAGCAACCTGACGGAGCTCCTGCCGGAATTCGGCGAAGTGTTCACCACGGCGCGTGACAGCGGCCGCTCCTCGAGCCGCAAGCAGATCGCCATGACCCGCAACGGCGTCGCCCGCTCCTTCAACGTCCAGATCACCCGGGAAGATGCGGACACGCACAACACATCCTACGTGGTGACCGTCGACGACATCACCGATCTGGTGGCCGCGCACCGCTCCTCCGCCTGGGCCGACGTGGCCCGGCGCATCGCCCATGAGATCAAGAACCCGCTGACGCCCATTCAGCTTTCCGCCGAACGGCTGCGCCGCCGCTATGGCAAGGTGATCACCGAGGACCGCGAGGTTTTCGACCAGTGCACCGAGACCATCATCCGGCAGGTCGGGGATATCGGCCGCATGGTGGACGAGTTTTCCGAATTTGCCCGCATGCCCAAGCCGCAACTGGCGGCGACCGACATCCGCGATGTGCTGCGCGATGCATCCTTCCTTGTCGAAATCAGCAACAGCCAGATCAAATTCGCCCACGAATTCGCCGACGAACCGCTGATCGGCAATTTCGACAGCCGCCTTTTGGGGCAGGCATTCGGCAACATCATCAAGAACGCGTCGGAATCCATCGATGCGGTGCTGCAGTCGGGCGTCATCAGCGAAGGCCATATATTGGTGCGGGCCATGGCAGCCGGTCCTTCCATCGTTGCCGAGGTGCTGGACAACGGCAAGGGCCTGCCGGCTGAGAACCGCCACCAGCTGCTGGAGCCCTACGTGACCACCCGCGAAAAGGGAACGGGACTTGGCCTGGCCATCGTCAAGAAGATTGTCGAGGATCACGGCGGGCAACTGGAAATGCACGACGCACCGGCCAGTTTCCATGCGGGGCGCGGTGCCCTTGTCCGAATGGTCTTTCCAAGAGTGGTCGTTTAACGAAAAGTTAACGCAATTTCACGACTCCGATATCAAATGTGATGATTCTGTGGCGGACAACAAATTGAGCGGCACATCCAAAAGTGCTATTGTCGGCTTGCTGTTATCCGGATGGCTGAACACCCGTTCCGCACGCTCCGGCAGCAGGACATGAATCACTCCGAGCAAAAACGATCGTTGGCCATCAGAGTCAGCGGCGGGTGTTCGTGATCCTTGAGAACGCGCCGGATTATCCGGCTACGCTCAACAGGAGGCAGGCGATGCGACACGTTAAGGAAAATGGCGATTTATCCAATTGGATGACGTGCTCGGTCATTTTGTTCGGCGCACTGATGGTGACTGCGGTTATCCTTGCAATCTGATCATCCGATAAACATCGCAGATCAATCTCCGGCGATACGCGAGCGAGCGTATCGCCTTTGCTTGCTGTTTTGCCGGCGCACCCTTCCACCCCGTGACATCGCACTTGCGGCCGGTGCGATCACCTTCCCGTTACTACCTCTGGTAAGCACCGCTTTTCTGTGCCAACAATCGCCTATGCTGCGTTGACTTTGACACCTGTCCCACGGGATGCGGATAACCGAGGAGCGGCCGAATGATAGCCCTGAATATAAACGGCGAAGAGCGCAATGTGGACGTGCCGGAGGATATGCCTCTGCTCTGGGTGCTGCGTGACGTGATTGGCCTGACCGGCACCAAGTTCGGCTGCGGCATTGCCCAGTGCGGCGCCTGCACCGTGCAGCTGGACGGGCGGCCCGTGCGCTCCTGCGTCCTGCCTGTCGCCTCCGTCGGCGCCCGCAAGGTCACGACGATCGAGGCCATCGGCGCCACGCCCGCAGGCAAGAAGATACAGGACGCCTGGCTTGATCTGGAGGTCATTCAGTGCGGCTACTGCCAGTCCGGGCAGATCATGTCTGCCTCGGCCCTGCTCGATCGCAATCCCGACCCCAGCGACCGGGATATCGATGCGGCCATGTCCGGCAATATCTGCCGGTGCGGTACCTATACCCGGATACGAGCGGCGATAAAACAGGCCGCGAAGGCCTGAGGAAATGGAGATAGCCAGCATGAGCAAGCCATCCTCCTCCCCCTCCCCGAAAACAGCCACCTCGCGCCGCGCCTTCCTGCAGGGCAGCGGACTGCTGCTGGGATTTGCATTGTTCGGCGCAGGCATCAAACCGGTGCTTGCGGCGAGCACCGCACAGCCGGTTGACGGCGATGTCACCGCCGCCTTTGCGCCCGATGCCTTCATCCGCATCGGCACGGACGGGCTGATCACCCTCATCCTTCCCAATATCGAAATGGGCCAGGGCACCCATACCGGCGAAGCGACGCTGATTGCCGAGGAACTGGAAGTCAGCCTCGATCAGGTGAAGGCCGTCGATGCGCCGCCGAACGACAAGCTCTACGCCACGGCAGCCTTGGGCGGACAGGCGACCGGCGGCTCCACCTCCATGCGTGCCACGTGGGAACCCCTGCGCAAGGCCGGCGCAACCGCGCGGATGATGCTGGTTGCCGCAGCCGCCGCGGAATGGTCGGTGCCCGTGAGCGAATGCGTAGCCAGGCTTGGCGTGGTGACCCACCAGCCAACCGGACGCCAGCTTGCCTATGGCGCGCTTGCCGACGCGGCAGCCAGGCAACCCGTGCCGGCCGAGGTAAAACTGAAGGACCAGAAGGATTTCCAGCTGATCGGCAAGTCGAGCCGCAGGCTGGACACGCCGGGCAAGGTCAACGGCGCCGTGAAATACGGGATCGATATCCGCGTGCCTGACATGAAGGTGGCAACCGTCGCGGCCTGCCCTGTCCTCGGCGGCAAGCTCGGGGATGTCGACGACAAGGCCGCGCGCGCCATTCCCGGCGTGCGCGATGTCGTCCGGCTGGACAACGCCGTTGCCGTGATCGGCGATCATTTCTGGGCGGCGAAAAAGGGCCTGGAAGCCCTCGATATCACCTGGGTCGAAGGGGCGAACGCCAACCTTGCCAGTGCCAACATCATGGCGGCGCTGAAAGCCGCATCCGAGCGCAAGAAGCCGATCATGGCGCGCCAGGAAGGCGATGTGGACGGCAGGATGAAAGCCGCCGCCACGAAGGTCGAGGCGACCTACGAGCTGCCATTCCTCGCCCATGCCCCGATGGAGCCGATCAACTGTGTCGTGCATGTGCGGCCCGATGAGTGCGAAATCTGGGTCGGCACGCAGGTCCCGGCTATCGCACAAGGGCTTGCTGCAAAAGTAACCGGCTTTCCCCTGGAGAAAGTCATCCTGCACAACCAGCTCATCGGCGGCGGCTTTGGCCGGCGTCTCGTGGCGGAATCCGTGGCGCAGGCTGTCGCCATCGCCAGGCAGGTGAGCTATCCCGTCAAAATCATCTGGACCCGGGAAGAGGACATCCAGCACGACCTCTACCGCCCCGCCTATTACGACCGCATAGCCGCCGGGCTGGGTGCCGACGGATTGCCGGCCGTCTGGGTCGACCATGTGGCCGGCGGTTCGGTGCTCGGAAACTACATTCCGGGCGGCTGGCCCGAGGACAAGCTTGACGATGACGCGGTCGAAGGCGCGGCCAAGCCGCCCTACGACCTGCCGGTCATTCAGGTCGACTGGGTGCGCGAGGACCCGCCCGTTCCCATCACCTGGTGGCGCGGGGTCGGCCCCACGCACAATGTCTTCGTGGTTGAAAGCTTCATGGATGAACTCGCCCATGCGGCGGGCAAGGACCCGGTGGAATACCGCCGCGCCCTGACCAGGAACCAGCCGCGTGCGGCGGGCGTGCTTGAACTTGTCGCCGAGAAATCCGGCTGGGGAACGCCGCTTGCCGCCGGCATGGGCCGGGGCATCTCCCTGCACGATGCCTTTGGCAGCTACATGGCCGCGGTGCTGGAAATCTCGGTTTCTCCGGCGGGCGAAATCACGCTGCACCGCGCCGTCGTGGCCGTCGATTGCGGCATCACCATCAACCCCAACACGGTGGAAGCCCAGATCGAAGGCGGGCTGATCTTCGGTCTTTCCGCCGCGCTCTACAGCGGCATCACCTTCACCGATGGCCGCGTCGACCAGAGCAATTTCCACGACTACCGCATCCTGCGCAACAATGAAGCGCCGAAGATCGAAATCCACCACGTCAAGAGCAGCGAATCCCCTGGCGGTATCGGCGAGACCGCAACGGTTTCGGCAGCGCCCGCCCTTGCCAATGCCATCTTCGCGGCCACCGGCAAGCGCCTGCGCACGCTCCCCTTCAACCGCGACGACTTGAAAACCGACGGCACCGACAAGAAAAGCGTGTCGATGATTCCACCGCTCGCGGCCCCTCTGGCGGCAGCATTGGCGAGCGCAAAACCGGCCGATACCGAACTCGAAAAGCTGTGAGACCCTGAATCATGAAAAGACTCGGCCTCCTCCTGCTCGCCGCCGTGGTTGTCATTGCGGCAGGCGTCGCGATCTTCCTGTTCAAGCCGGCCTCCTTGCCGGATGTTTCCGCGGCGCAGGCGAAGCTGCCGACAGGACAGGCGCTGATCGATCGCGGTGAATATCTCACCCGCGCCGCCGACTGCGTTGCCTGCCACACCACCGCCGGCGGCAAGCCCTACGCCGGAGGGCTCGCGTTCAAACTGCCGTTCGGCACGATCTATTCGCCCAACATCACGGCGGACAAGGATACCGGCATCGGCAATTGGAGCGATGCGGAATTCGTGCGCGCGCTGCATCAGGGCATCGACAGGGACGGGCAGAATCTCTACCCCGCCTTTTCCTATGCCGCCTATGCCCAGATGACGACGGAAGATGCACTGGCGATCAAGGCCTATCTCTTCAGCCTGCCGCCGATCAAGGCCGACGCGCCGAAGAACGAACTGGGTTTCCCCTTCAACCAGCGCTATGTCATGCGCTTCTGGAACCTGCTTTTCGTGCCGAGCGGCCCGCTGCAGCCTGCCCCGGCACAGACGGCTGAATGGAATCGCGGCGCCTATCTGGTCGAAGCCATGGCTCATTGCGGCGAGTGCCACACCCCGCGCAACGTGTTTTACGCCGTCGACAATGGCAGAAAATTCGCAGGGGCCGAACTGCAGGGCTGGAAAGCCTACAATATCAGCTCGGACAAGCGCACCGGCATCGGCGGCTGGAGCGACCAGCAGCTCTTCGACTACCTCTCGAAAGGCCATGCGGAGGGGCGCGGCGCCGCCACCGGCAGCATGGGGGAAGCCGTCGACTTCAGCCTGCGTCATCTGACGCCGGAAGACATCAAGGCCATCGTCACCTATGTGAAATCGGTGCCGCCCCAGACATCCGCTGACAATGCGATCGTCGAGGCCGAACCGGCTACGCTCACCGCATCCACCGCCTATGCCCCTGCTGCGGACGCGCAGGATGGGCTTGGGCTCAAACTTTTCCAGGGTGCCTGCGCCAGCTGTCACGGCTGGAACGGCGAGGGTCTGCAAACGCCCTATGCCGCGCTGAAAGGCAGCCGGACCGTCAACGATCCCGACGGTACCAACCTGATCCAGGTTATCCTCAAGGGCGCGCATATGACCACGCCGCAAGGCAGACAGTCCATGCCGGCCTTCGCCAATGCCTATTCGGATGTCGAGATCGCGGCGTTGAGCAACTACGTGCTGGGGCATTTCGGCGGCAAGCAATCAGCCATTACGCCCGCGGATGTGGCCAAGGCGCGCACGCAATAGACAGTAGGGCAGCATAATCGAGATATCACTTGATTTAGGGAATGATCTTTCCCTATATTAGGGCATGACCGAAACCACCGCATCTGACACCATGCGCGGCCGTGGCCGCCCCCGCGAATTCGATATGAACGAAGCGCTCGACAAGGCTTTGCGCGTCTTCAGCGAACGCGGCTACCACGCCACCTCGATCGGCAATCTGACCGACGCCATGCAATTGGCTTCAGGCAGCGTCTACAAGGCGTTCAAGGACAAGCGCGGCGTGTTTCTAGCCGCCTTTGACCGGTACCGGACCGTGCGCAGCGGCAAGCTGCGCGCCGTCGTCGATACGGACAAGACCGGCTACGAACGCATCCGCGACGCCTTGACCCTTTATGCCGATGTCTCGCATGGCCAGACAGGGAAATTGGGCTGCCTTGTCGTCAGTTGCGCCAGCGAGCTGGCAACGTTCGATCCGGAGGTCGCGAAAAAAGTCGCGGCTGCTATGGATAGCAATGAAGCCGTGCTGCGGGACCTGATCGAGCTGGGCCGGAACGACGGCTCGGTGCCTGCCCATGTCGATGGCAAGGCGACGGCGCGGCTGCTGCTCTGTCTGGTGCAGGGCATGCGCGTTGTCGGAAAAACCGGCCGTACACGCGAAGAAATGCTGGCCGCCGTGACCGTGGCCATGAAGACCCTGACCTGATCGCATCCATCAATAAACGCTCAATTCCCTCCCAAGGAGTTACCCATGTCGTCCCCCCATTCAGACACCCCGTCTGATCATCCGGCCATTTCCCCGTGGCTGACACTGCTGCTGGCGACCGCCTGCGGGCTGATTGCCGCCAATCTCTATTACGGCCAGCCGCTGGCCGGGCCCATCAGCGCGGAACTTGGCATGTCACCGGCAGCCGCCGGCCTCATCGTCACGCTGACGCAGATCGGCTACGGCCTCGGCCTGCTGCTGATCGTGCCGCTGGGCGATCTCTTCGAAAACCGCCGCCTGATCCTGACCGTCATTTTCGCCGGCGCCGCCGCGCTGCTCGCTGCCGGACTGGTCACCCATCCCCTGCCGTTCCTCGCCGCCGCCCTCTTCATCGGGCTCGGCTCGGTCGCCGTACAGATCCTCGTCCCCTATGCCGCCCACATGGCTCCGGAAGCCGCACGCGGCAAGGTTGTCGGCAATGTCGTCAGCGGCCTGATGCTGGGCATCATGCTGGCGCGCCCCGCCTCCAGCTTCATCGCGCAGTTTTCCTCGTGGCACGTGGTGTTCTACCTCTCCTCCGCCGCGATGATCGTCCTGATGGTCGTGCTGGCATTGGCCCTGCCGAAGCGGGTTCCCGCCTCGAAACTCGCCTACCGCCACCTGCTGTCTTCCATGGGCCGTCTGGCGGTGACAACGCCGATCCTGCAGCGCCGCGCGCTGTATCAGGCCAGCATGTTCGGAGCCTTCAGTGTGTTCTGGACCACGACACCGCTGCTGCTGGCCGGACCGGAATTCGGCCTGTCGCAGGGTGGCATTGCCCTGTTTGCGCTGGCGGGTGTTGCCGGCGCCATTGCGGCCCCCATTGCCGGACGCTGGGCCGATCGCGGCCTGACGCGCCCGGCAACGATCTTTGCCTTGCTGCTGGTATCGGCATCGTTTCTGATGACGCATCTGGCGCCGCATGGCTCGGCACTGGCGCTCGGCCTGCTCACGGCAGCCGCCATCCTGCTCGACTTTGGCGTCACCACCAATCTCGTGCTGGGACAGCGGGCGATCTTCTCGCTCGGACCGGAATACCGCAACCGCCTGAACGGGCTTTACATGGCGACATTCTTTGCCGGCGGCGCCATCGGTTCGGCCGTCGGCGGCTGGGCCTTTGCCCATGGCGGCTGGTGGCTGACCTCCTGGATCGGCTTTGCCCTTCCGGTGCTGGCGCTTCTCTATTTCACCACGGAAAAGCGCGCCGTGCTGGTGCCCGCCACATGAAACTCAGTGCGGGGCCGCCAAAGCCCCGCAGCCCGGCACGTCCTCCAGCCGATAATAGACCGGGATACCCCGCTCATTGGCAAGGCGGACATCATTGTCCGCCCCCTTTGAATCGCCGGGCAGGCGCAGGATCGCATCGCACAGCGCGATCAGCCGCCCGGCCGCCGGATGGAATATCTGGTCGTAGAGCGCATCGCCGATCGTCTTGCCGCCCGCCGCATGCCATACGGGCAAGGCCACCCATTCGCCGATCATCGGCAGATGTCCGGCCTGAAACAGCGGCCAGGACACCTCCTCCAGCCGCTTGAGATTGTCAGCCATCTTGCCGGCATCGTCATTGGTTCCGGACCGGTATGGCCCGGCGATCAGAATAAGCATGTTCTTCTCCGTATGTGTTGTGAGGATCAAGCGAAAATGTGCAGGGCGGCGTGCTGCAGCAGCATGATTGTCTTGCCGTCCTGAATGGCGCCGCTGCCGATCATGGCCAATGCCTGGGCAAAGGGCAGTTCGAGGACATCGATATCCTCACCCTCGGCTGCTTCGCCGCCGCCATCCGAAACCTGGTCCGACGAAGCGTATTCCCCGACAAAGAAGTAGAGCTTTTCGGTCACCGACCCCGGACTCATGAAGGCTTCGAAGACTTTGCGCACATGCTGCACGCGATAGCCGGTCTCCTCCTCCGCTTCCTTGCGGATGCGCTCCTCCGGCGAGATATTGTCGAGCAGCCCGGCAGGTGCCTCGATCAACAGCTCGCTGCAGCCATTGACGAAGGCGGGGTAGCGGAACTGGCGCGTCAGGATGACCGTGCGCCGCGCCCTGTCATAGAGCAGGATCACCGCGCCATTGCCGCGATCATAGGTTTCCCGGTTCTGCGTCTGCCACGTGCCATCGCGGCGCAGATAATCGAATGTCGTCTTTTTCAGCACGAACCAGTCATCGGCAAGAATTTTCACGGTCCGGACACGGACACGGTCGGCAAGCTTGGTCATTGGGCACCACCATGGGATAGGATTGGCTTGATAAAACGTGCAACTTCGTGCAGAGTCAAGAAATATCGTGTAATATTTTGAGGACCACATGCTGACCCAACAGCGCAAGGCGCATATTCTCGCGGTTCTGAAGGATACAGGACAGGTCGTCGCCAAGACCCTGAGCGAGCAACTCAACCTGTCGGAAGATACGATCCGCCGGGATCTGCGCGAGCTGGCGGCGGAGGGACTGCTGCAGCGGGTGCATGGCGGCGCTCTGCCCGCCTCGCCTGCCCTTGCCGATTTTTCGGGACGCCAGGCCATTGCCACCGATGGAAAGAAAGCCATCGGCCGCGCCGCGGCAGCCATGATCCGGCCGGGACAAGTTGTGTTCGTCGACGGCGGCACGACGGCCGTGCAGCTCGTCCGCCATTTGCCGCCGGGGCTCGAGGCAACCATCGTCACCCACAGCCCCAGCATCGCCGTCGAGCTCGTTGCGCATCCCGGCATGACGGTGGAGATGATCGGCGGGCGGCTGTTCAAGCATTCTGTCGTCGCCGTGGGTGCATCGGCCATCGAATCCATCGCCCGATACCGCGCCGACATCTATTTTATGGGCGTTACCGGCATTCACCCGGAAATCGGCCTGACGACAGGCGATTCCGAAGAAGCTGTCATCAAGCGGGCACTATCCCGCCATGCGGCGGAAACCATCGTTCTCGCCTCTTCCGAAAAACTGGGGGCCGCATCGCCTTACGTGGTGGTGCCGCTGAACGGCGTTCAGGGATTGATCATCGAACGCGGCACAAGGGACGAAACCATGGCGGCCTATCGTGCGGCCGGGGTGAGCGTGACGGTGGCCTAGAACGGCCAACCGGACGCTATTCCTCGTTCAAGGCAATGACGTTCATCACCTGGTCAAACGGCTCGCGCGAGCGCAGCATCCGCGCCAATATCCAGGCACCTTCCAGCGACACCAGAATTTTCATGGCGAATGCCCGTGCGTCCTTGTCAGGGTGGAACCGCGCGATCTGTTCGGCGAAACTGCTGATCCAGCCTTCCATGACGTCCTTGATCGCCAGCGACAACCGCTCGGATTTTGGCGTGGTATCCAGAAGCACGCTTGTGATGGGACAGCCGAGGGTCCAGCCGGAGGCCTCGAATGAATCGTAGAGACGCGCGATCATCAGTTCCGCCCCGGCCCGGAACGTCGGCGCATCGCGAAAACTCTTGTTCAGGACGTGAATGATGTAGCCGCCGGCACTGCGCACCGCGTGCTCGGCCAGTTCTTCCTTGCCGCCGGGAAAGTGGAAATAGAAGGATCCCTTCGGAGCCTTTGCCTTGGCGATGATCTCGGTCAATCCCACACCGTGATAGCCGTGCGCCTGGAACAGGACGACGGCAGTATCGATAAAGCGGGTCTTTGCATCTGATGGACGTGGCATGGGCCGTATTATGCATGTTGTATGGCGATCGGTCTAGTGCTACGTTCTATGGCGATTGCCATAGAACGTATGGCACAATCCGGGAGAATGCCGATGCCTGACCAGCGCGAACTCAAATTGACCGGGAGTGAAGCGGCCTTCACACCTTCTCCTGCTCCCCGGTTGTGGCAACGATTGCTTGATCTCAGCGGCTATTCCGCCCTGCGCAGCCTTGGCGGGCGCAAGCCGGAGACGAGGATGCCGCAAGGCTGGGACGGCCTGGAACCATTCGATCTTCTGCGGGGATGGCAGTGCGGCGAGGACTGAGTAGCAAGAAGAAACCAGAATTGTCCGGAAAGGCCACAAGCCAAGCCGCAAAGCCTTATCCCCCAAGTTTTTCCCGAATTTATACCGGGTAAAATACAAGGACAAAGTATATTCTTAGTTTTATACGCCATTATAAGTTGTAATATGAAACCGAATATATCGTGATTCGGTCAGATATATCGGTGATAAGCGATAGTTTTGACGGAATCATCAAATACCACCAATTATTTCCATTTATTTTACAATGGTTTAATGTTGCAACCAATGAATTGACGTCAAATTTGTGACATAATTGCAACGACGCGAGTCCAACCGTTATACAACTTGGAGTTGGCAGTTGCTGTCCTCGGTAAAACTGCACTAAGCAGTATAGGTCAATCAAGACCTTTTGGGGGACCAATATGACTATCAGAAGTATTCTACTGGGCTCAGCTGCAGCTCTCGTTGCAGTATCCGGCGCCCGCGCTGCTGACGCAGTTGTTGTCGCCGAGCCGGAAGCTGTCGAATATGTTCGCGTTTGCGATGCATACGGCAAAGGCTTCTTCTACATTCCAGGCACCGAGACCTGCCTGAAGATCGGCGGCTATGTCCGTTACGACGCCAAGGGCGGCGATGACGTGTACTCCGGCGGTCACGTGAATAATGGTAGCGATCCCAATGGCGATGGCACCTATTTCAAGCGCTCGCGCGCTGTCGTGCGTTTCGATGCCCGTTCGGAAACCGAACTCGGCACGCTGCGTTCGTACATTGAAACACAGTTCAACTACGACAACGGCGTCAACAAGGGCGCGTCGATTCCTCACGCCTATATCGAACTCGGCGGCTTCCGCATCGGTACGACGGATGAAGTCTTCGGTTCGTGGACCGGTTATGCCGGCGACGTGCTGAACGACGACGTGATCAACTACCAGTCCGGTCAGTCCAACCAGGTCAGCTACACTTTCACAGCTGGCAACGGCTTCTCGGCAATCATCGCTGCTGAACAGGGTTCGGGCGGCTATGCCGCCATTGATCCTGTAACGGGCCTTCCGATTGCAGGAACCGTCCGGTCCTACCAGATCGACGATTACATGCCGCATGTTCTCGCCGGTGCGAAGTATGAACAGGCTTGGGGCGGTATTTCGGGCGTCGTCGGTTATGACTCCGTTATCGAAGAATGGGCTGGCAAGCTCCGTTTGGACGTGAAGTTCACCGACACTGTCAAGGCATTCGTCATGGGCGGCTATCAGTCGAACTTTGATGACTCCGGCAGGAACCAGAACTGGTTCGGTACATGGACCGGTGACTGGGCTGTTTGGGGTGGCCTGTCCGCCAAGGTTTCCGACAAGGCAACCGTCAACGCACAGCTCGCTTACGAATCCGAAGGCACATACTCGGGTACTTTGAACCTTGCTTACGAACTGGTTCCTGGCTTCACGATCACTCCGGAAGTCACATACACCAAGTTCGATGGCCTGCGTAAAGCTGCCTCGATCGCCAATGGCGGCAACGACGATGCGTTCGGCGGCATGATCCGCTTCCAGCGCAACTTCTAATCCGCTGCGATTTGGAGAGATCCCCGGGGGCTCGCCCCCGGGTTATACGGCCACGGCCCAAAAAGCATTTATCAATTGTACCTGGCCATGTAGAAGGACTGCATGTCCGGGTCTCGATGATGAGATCTCCAGTCACGTCATTACCTTGGAACGGTGGGCCGCAAGCCCGCCGTTTTTTGGCGTTTGGCGGAGATTGCCGTCATCGCTTGCGCGCTACGATATAGGGCCGGTTGTCGTTGCCTCCCGTTGCGTGGTTTTCGGCGGCGAGAATGTCGAAGCCCGCGGCAGATATGAGCTCAGCCAGCTCCGCAGCGCGGAACACGCCCGCATAGGGTGCCAGCCGCAATGCGCGCATTGCGGGCAACAGGGCGAGCCGGATGAGCGGGTTCATCTCACCGACGCAGGGTGTCTTGGAAATGAACAGGCCCTCCGCCGCAAGCAGGGCGTGGATGCGGCGCAGCGTACCGGGCAGGTCACGGACCAGATGCAGATAGTTGAATCCGAGGATCGCGTCGAATTCTTCCACGCCGGGCGCCAAATCCTCGGCGGTCGCCGTGCGGAAGGCAAGCGCCGGGATGGCGGGGCCGGCGGTCTGTTTCTCCCCGGCAATGGCGATCATGCCCGCGGAAATATCCACGGCAAGATAGCTTTGCACATCGCCCGCCAGCCGGAGCGCCGTTGTTCCCGTTCCGCAGCCGAGTTCGAGCACCCGGCCGTGCGGTGCCAACAGCGCGCGGGTCTGCTCCAGCGTGCGCTCATAGCCGGCCGGGTCAGCAATCGCACCCCTGGCATATTTGCGCGACGTCCGGTCCCAGAAACGGGCATCACTGGCTGTGCTCATGGCGGATTCCTCTGCCTTTCACATGCGGGAACGGGTCGATAGCAGGTTGCATGCAGTCCATTCCGGGTTTGATCCGAACGCAATAGCCGGCGTTTCTCCTGACGTCTTCAGTTCTAACGCACATTTGCCGTTGTTCAAGGCACGCGCCATTGATTGAACAGGGCGGGAATGGCACAAAAAGTTTGCAACAGTGTCGGAATGGGGCCGTGCCGTTCGTCCTGTGGCTATATCCATGACAGGCGAACAGGGAGATCACGCGATGACTGGAGACAACACGGTAAAAGGACCCGCTTCCTATTTTCCATCCATCGAAAAGACCTATGGCAAACCCATCGACCACTGGTTGACGGTTTTGGCAGGCGTGCCGGATCAGAAACATATGGCGATGGTCGCCGTCCTGAAAACCCAGCACAATATGGGGCACGGGCACGCCAACGCCCTGGTTGCGCATTTTCGGGCCCAGACCGGAAGCTGATTGCGCCATTGCCCGGCCAGCCTATCGAAGCGCCTCCACCCGAAGGGCAGCGAGGCGCTTGCGATCCGGGCGGCGATTGCTGCCTATTTATCCGGGCCTTTGCGCGGCCAGCGCTTATCGTCGCGTTCCAGTTTCTTCACCGTCAAGACCAGACCCGTCGTCAGAACGGCGGCCAGAATGACAATAATCAGAATCCAGCTTTCTTCCAATATTTGCACCATTCCGCCAGCGCCTCCTCGTTGCCGTCAAAGCCCGGCCCGAGCCATGATAGCAGCGATGCCGGCCAAAATCATGACTGCAACAAAGAGTGATGGCCAACCGCCAGGCCAATCGAAGCGCGCGGCATGAATATATTGATTTTGTTGCATGATTTGGAAGAATGGTGGGCCCGGAGGGAGCGCCTACCATACTGTCAGAGGCCCAGTACCTAAGCATTTCGAGGCAGAGAGTGGTACACAATGTCCCACTTCGATGTACCAATTACTCCCAAGTTCAAATAGGCGCAAGACTTTGCTGCGTATAGGCCACGCAAGTACCTGTGGAATACGGATGCATCCCCTAGCGGTTTAAAACGCCAGCTGCAACCAATGCTCATTCACGCCAAGCGCAGAGGAAATCTATGCAGCCCTCCCCACTCCCTATGAACTTAAGCCCCAAGCATTTGAAGATTTCTTCGCTCCTGACCGGTCGGCTCTTCCGCATACCAGAGTATCAACGCGCCTACGCTTGGGGCTCACGCCAAAGAACTGATCTTTTCAATGACATTCTGGGTGTCAAACATACTGGGAGAGAGCACTTTATGGCGACAGTAGTCGCTCTTGGACGTGACAAGCGCTTAATCGGTGCAGACGAGTTTACAACTGTGGAGATCGTTGACGGTCAACAGCGTATCACTACGTTGGTAATCCTCTTGAAAGCCATTGAAAAAGCCCTTGATGCGAATGACCGATCTGAACTGAGGATAAAGAGAGAGATATCTGAACTGCTTGTTAAAGATGATGAACACTCACTCGTGCTGCTTCAAACTAATCATGACAGCAGCAATGTATTCCCAAACTATATACGAAAAGGCAATGTAAACCGCGATCAAGCAAACACCGCAGCTGATATGAACGTTGTCGATGCGACCGTTGAATGCGAAGCGTTCGTGGAAGATTGGAAGCAATCCGGCTCGCTCATTGAGCTTGTTGCTATCATACGAAATCAACTATCGCTCATTTATCACGAGATACCGGACGAGGCTACGGTGTACAGGGTGTTCGAAGTCCTGAACAGCCGTGGCCTTGATGTGAAATGGATCGACAAACTAAAAAGCCAACTGATGGCTCTCCTATTCGAGCATGTTGATGAAGCATCGAGACCAGAAGCTGTACAGGAGATGCAAGGATATTGGCGAGACATATACCGCACACTCGGGCAACGGGGAGACCTAGGAGATGAAGCACTTCGCTTTACTGGCACGTGGTCACTTGCGTGGCAGCCAAGGCGCATTCTCGGACAGGAGGACGCAGTTGTTGAACTAATCAAGGAGGCAAGCACTAAGATCAACACGATTGCGTCTGTTGGGGCAGATTTGAAATCTGCCGTTGAAGCTGTGGGCAAGCTCAACGAGAACATGCGGCTAAGGGCGGTTACCCGAATATTGCATGCTCGCTTTGTCGCCACAGCAATCTTGTTACGAAAGTTCGATCCAAAAACTGAGCACCACCTACTAGGAAAATGGGAACGCCTCACCTTCCGCATCTTCGGTTTGGGCGGGGCCGATGCACGACATAAGGTCGGAGAGTATGTTGAACTTGGTTACCGCATCTATTCACAGCAACTAGCTCCTGAGGAAATTGAAGCTGAACTTGCAGCAATTGGAAGCGACTACGAAATAGATGCGCTAGTTTCGGGCCTGGACTTCTGGTCGAACTGCTATGAGGGCTGGACAGAGGAGCTCCGTTACCTCCTTTTTCGTTACGACGAACACTTAGCGCAAGCTGCGGGCCAGCCATTAAGCGTGCATCAGTGGAACAAAATTTGGCTTGATGAACCCGCCCGATCAATCGAACATATTACGCCTCAAAGCGCTGGCGTTGGCTACACGCATGAACTTGGCAACCTTACAATGCTGCCGCCTCGCGTGAACTCGTCACTACAGGCGCTGGAGCCCACGTTAAAGGCTGAAACCTATCTTACTTCCGGCCTTCTTGGGACTATTGCTGTGGCTCGAGCGATTGAAGAGCACGGCGCTTGGGACGGAGGGGCGGTGTCATCGCGCACCCACGAAATCCATCAGTTTGTACTCAACGAATGGCGATAACCATCAATAGTACAGCACTGGAACAACGGCGGAACACGGTCTCCCGTTTGGGCGCAGTCTTGGTATGCAACGCATCCGATTGACATATTCCGGAAATCCCATCTCATGCCACCACATAGATACTTAATTTGCTTTCAAACTCTGTCTGGGATCTTGCAGTTCTTCGAGAGAGGTTATCGCGTATCTGGAACGGCGTTACATTATGGGTTGAGATAGTATGGGCGGTGAGAGAGCGTCCACCATCCTCTTAAAGCCGTGAATTACTTGAACCCGGCCAGCGGCAGGGGATATCCTTTCAACGTTCGGGACGCCCAGTACCGTAGCAAGTGGCTTGCCTCGGGTGAGCGGGTTCTTGGCCCGATTGCGTGGATAAGCAAGCAATGTGTCCTTAACCTGCTTTGCTTCTGTCGCCGTAAGCCTCCGAACGTCAGTGTCGCTTCCAAGTATTTCTTCCAAGAGCCTAATATGGTCAGCCTTTTCAATGGTGGTCTTTGCCGCCCACGCTTTCCCGACTTGCCTTTCCTTAGTGTAGGCAGCGGCGACTTCGGCAATCGACATTCCTGCTAGCTTCGCAACCTTGACAGGCTCACCCATGAGAGGTGTCTGTTGTCTTCGAAGTCGTAGCTCTGTAGTGACTTGTCATACGCCAAAACCGCCTTCAGATAGTCACGGTAGGAGTTTTTCAACTCCCGGCCCAACCAACTGTATTGGACACTGCCCTTCTGGATCTCAAGAGCGTACTTGTCGATGAAGCGAGCGAGCAAGTCGTCGTCTGATTTCACGAAGGAAAGCGGCGTATCTGTTTTGCTCGCCTGTTTGGCAATCCGCTTGCTTGTCTGGTGAACCTGTCGTTCAAATTCGCTCAGCGGGCCCGTAGCGTCCATCTCAGTTTTAGCTTGTTCAAGAAACTCTCGAAAATGGTTTGTAAGCAAAGCCCGTAGTTCGTCGTACCGCATTCTGTATTCAATTCCGTGTTCGTTCAAACTTGCGCCTATCTGGCTCAACGAACGGGACAAGCGCAATGCTTTTCGTGGATTGCGGGTCTGTAGAGAAAGTTTGAGCGTCGAAGCTTTTTTCTGCGGATGTAGCTGCTTCGGTATCGGCCAACGCAAATAGAAGATACCGTGTGGTGACTTCACGAGATAGGCCGGATTGAACAAGCGATGTCTCCCTTGGATGTCTCACCAAGAAATTACGCTTCCTAAGCCTTTGATTTTAAAAAGAATGGTGGGCCCGGAGGGACTCGAACCCCCAACCAAGCGGTTATGAGCCGCCGGCTCTAACCAATTGAGCTACAGGCCCCACCTGAAAGCGGCAAACCCTATGGCTGCCGCCCGTCTTCCCCGCGATCAATAGCGGGAAAAATCACGAATGCAATGCCCGATTTGATCTCATCGCCCGATAGGGCAATTTCGGGCTGAAAATCCACAACTCCTGTGGATTTTCATGCGCTTGCGCGGACGGGTCAGCGCTGTTCCTGCCCGGCCAGCACCAGCAGCTGGCGCGCGCTTTCCTCGTCGGTGATGAAAACCGTCGGGCGGATCAGTTTCATCGCGCCAAGCAGGGCGTTGATCTTTTCCTTGCCGCCGGATGTCAAAACGCGCACCGGAACCTTCTGCAGGGTCTCGATGCCCACCGACATGACGAGATCATGAATCGGGTGATCGACGAGGCGCCCCTGCTGGTCGTAGAAGTGGAACAGGATATCGCCGACCGCGCCGCGTTCGGCCAGGGATGACTGGTGTTCCTCATTGAGGAAGCCGATGCGGTAGGGCGTGCTGGATGCCGTTTCGATGGCGCCGACGCTGAGCAGCACGAGGTCGAGATCCTCGGCCATCTCGAACACGCTCTTCAGGCCGCAGCGCTCGATCAGCGCCGTTCGGGTCTCGACGCTGTCCACCAGCGCCGGGGCCGGAATGAGATAGCCGTTGCCCTGAAACAGCTGGGCGAACTGCCAGGCGAATTCCGCCGGGTTGAAGCGGCGCGGCTGGCTGATGCCGCCAAGCAGCGAAATCACGGTAAAATCGTCAAGCGCGCGCGCTTCCAGATAGGACAGCGTGCTGAGCAGGGTACGCCCCCAGCCGACGCCGATGCGCATGCCGTTGGCCACCACGCCCGAGAGATAATCGCCGGTGGCGGCACTGATGGCGGGTATCGGATCGTTGTCGGCCTGCGACAACGGGGCGATGATCACCTTCTCCAGCCCGAACTGCTGTTCGACCTGCCGCTCCAGCGCAATCAGGTCCGACAGATAGCCCTGGATGCCGATCTTGACCTCGTTGCGGGCGCGCGCCTCGGCCAGCATGCGCACGATGGTCACGCGGCCGACGCCGAGCACTTCGGCAATCTCGTTCTGGGTCATCTGCTCGATGTAATACATCCAGGCGGCGCGCATGCGCATGCGGCTGATTTTCGTATCGGGCTGCCCGATATCCAGGGGTGCCTTTTTCGGAGTGTTCGGCGCGCTAGTCGCCCGCTTGCGTCGATCGGTCACTTTACACCCCCTATTGCTCGTATCCGTTTCCTGCCGGTGCCAGATTTGTGTGCTGACAAAACAACGCCGTGCACAGTACACTCCGGCAGAATATTGTTTAGCAAGTCACCAAAAGCAGATACAAAGCATTATCCACTTTGCAAGTCGAGGTCTGCCACATGATCAGGGATATTTCAAACGAGATCGTCGTCGGCCTCAAGGACCGGTTGCGCGATGTCCGGCACATGATCCGGGCCAGCCGCAGCGACAAGATCAGGACGGCCGCCCCTGAAGGTCCGGAAGCTTTGCTGGGTCATGCCGCCCGCGTCGTCGACAAGGCGCTGACCGTGGCCGAAAAAATCTCGATTTCGCTGGTGTCGCAGGACCCGAAGGCCCATTCGGCCACCATCGAGGCGCGCAGCCTGCATGCCTATTTTCCCGCCGACAGCGCCAAGGGCGAAGCCTTGTTCCGCCGCGATGTCTATTATCTGGCGAAACGTATCTTTACCGTTCTCGGCAGTGAAAACCCGGTGGTTCACGAGGCGACCTTTGCCTCCGTCCATGCGATCATGATTCGCCGGCATGCCGACCGGATCAAGGCGGCAACCCGCACGAACGGCTTGACCGAGATATCGGACGCCTGCGCGGTCCTGACCTTTGAACTGCAGTCCAGCCACCAGGCCCAGCCGCTGCCGCCGCATATGCCGGGTGACAACGGCCCGGACATGGCAACCCGGTTCCTGTGCTTCTCCGCCATTGCGCTTGCCATCGGCCTTGCCAGCTACAGCGACAATGAAGAGCCGGGCGACGAAAAGCTGGTGGAGAGTGCGCTGCTGGCACTGAAAGCCCGCCACACCAGCCTCATCGAGGCCACGCAGGGCAAAAACCGGACGGATGCGCTGTCCGGTCTTTTCGCCTTCCTGATTCCGGTCCTGCCTTAAGCGTTTTTAGAGCCGTCCAGAACGCACTTCTTGGCGCGCTGGATCGATGACGGGCTCATGCTCAGCTCGGTCAGCCCCATGGCGATGAAAGCCGGGATCAGGTCCGGGCGTCCGGCGGCTTCACCGCACATCCCGACCATGATGCCCGCATCGACCCCGGCTTTTGCCGTCAGTTCAATGGCGGCCATGACGGCGGGGTGGGTCACGTCATTGAGCTTGGCCACCGTCGGGTTGAGCCGGTCGGCGGCCATGATGTACTGCGTCAGGTCGTTGGTGCCGATGGAAAAGAACGCGACTTCCCTGGCCAGTGCCGGGGCAATCAGCACGGCGGCCGGTGTCTCGATCATCACACCGAGATCGAAATGCGCAAATGGCGTGCCTGCGGCGGCCAGTTCTCCCGCGCACTCCTCGATCAGCGCCTTCGTTGCCTGCACCTCGCCGACGCCCGAAATCATCGGCAGCATCACCTTGATGTTGCCGTGGACGGCGGCGCGCAGCAGCGCCCGCAGTTGCGGCTTGAAGATATCCGGCCGGTCCAGGCACATGCGGATGCCGCGCCAGCCGAGGAACGGGTTTTCCTCATCGGGAAAGTCGACCCCGGCGATCGGCTTGTCGCCGCCGATGTCGAGCGTCCGCACGATCACCGTGTGCGGCGCAAAGGCCTTGGCGAGGCTGGAATAGGTTTCCGCCTGCAGATCTTCCGACGGCAGGTGGATATGCCGCATGAACAGGAGTTCGGTGCGGAACAGGCCGACGCCCATGGCGCCCGCTTCCTTCGCCGCATCGATTTCCTCGAGCGAACCGATATTGGCGGCAATGTCGATGACCGTGCCGTCGGCGCGCCGGGGCGTAACGTCCTTATAGGCGGTCAGCGCGCGCTTTTCCTCTTCAGCCTTGGCAATGGCCGCCTGAAAACGATCGGCGACAGCCGTATCTGGATCGGCGAAAACCGCACCGCTGTCGCCGTCGAGCGCAACGGTCCTGGCGTCCTTCAAATCGAGCACGGCGCGGCCAAGGCCAAGCACCGCGGGAATGCCATGGGCACGGGCGATGATGGCGACATGCGAGGTGGCACCGCCATGGCCGCAGATCACCCCGGCAATGCGCTTCAACGGCGCGCGGGCGAGATCCCAGGCGCCGATATCCTCGGCAACCAGGATCGAACCCTCGGCGATGGTGTCAAGGTTGACGTCTTCCTGCCCCAGCAGGGCCAGGCATATCTGCCGACCGACCGCATTCACATCGTCGGCGCGGGCGTTGAGATAGGGATCGTCCATGGTGGCGAAATCGGAGGCGATCTTCGATGTCGCCCCGATCACTGCCGAAACCGCGTCGATCCCGCCTTCAACAATGGCAATCGCCCCGCCGGTCAGTTCGTCGTCATTGGCGATATCCTTCAGCGCCGCGACAATACCGCGGTCACTATCCGCCAATCCCGCTTCCGACAGCGAGGCGTCCATGCGCTTCTGTACGGTGGCAATGGCCTGCTTCAGCCGCAAAACCTCGTCGGCAATGGCGTTGGCCGCCAGCGGGCGGTTCTCATGCTTGATCTCTGCGGGAAAAAACCCGTAGACGGGGCCGACGGCCACGCCTTCGCTTGCAGCGACACCGCGCAGGGCACCATCGGCGGCAGGACCATGCGCAGGCCTGTTCGCGGCGGGCTTCCCCCGCATCCGGCTTCGGCGGCTGGACCGCGCCGTCATCTTCGATCCCCGCATGCGGGTTTTCGAGGTAGCCGATCAGCGCCTCGATGGCTTCGATGGCATCGGCGCCGGTTGCGCGGACGGTGATTTCCTCGTTTTCCTTGACGCCAAGCAGCATGAGTTTGACCGAACTCTTGGCGCTGACCGACCTGTCATCCTTGACCAGCTCGATATCCGATTCGAAACTCTTGGCGAGTTTGACAAACCGGGTGGCTGGCCGCGCATGCAATCCGTCATGCACCCGCACAATCGTCGAGCGTTCCATGCTTTACTCTCTTTGGTATTTCGTTCTGTTTCGGCCTGTCAGTCCTGAACCCTATCCGATGGTGATGGTCGCACCCACCTTGAGGGTTGAAACCAGTTCGCCGGTATCCACTTCCGATGCACAGATTTCACCGGGACGGTCAACATGATCGGACCCGTTGAATGTGATGACAACATGGCCGATGTCCCGGACTTTCTGCCAGGCATAGTCGCCGATGCCGGTTATCCTGGCCGAGAGATCGCCGATGCGGATCACCGAACCGACCGGCGGCGTTGCTTCCGACGGCGTGCCGTCGACCAGATGCAGGATCGAAACTTCGGCAAGTTCCGGCGGCGCGCCATCGGCAAACAGGATGACAACGCCTCCCTCTGCGAGGTCCGCCACCTCGGGACCCACGGCTGTTACCCGTGTTTTCAAAAGAACTGACATGATGGCGAACCTCTTCTTGTTAATCGGGTTTAGAATACGATCAGGCTGACAACCCAGGCGATCAGCACCGAGACGGGACCCATGATCTGGCGGCTGATCAGAACCGCCGGGACACCGATCTCGATCGTCTTGGGCTTGGCTTCACCCAGCGCCAGTCCGACCGGCACGAAATCACAACCAACCTGCGTGTTGTAGGCAAACAGCGCAGGCAGGGCCATTGCCGGCGAAATCGTGCCATTGGCGATCTGCGGACCGATGATGGCCACGCCGATGACCTGGGCAATCACCGCGCCCGGTCCCAGGATGGGTGACAGGAACGGCAGGCCGCAAATGGCCGAGATGATCAGAAGGCCGACGATGTTGTTGGCCAGCGGACCCATCGGCTGGGCCAGCACATCGCCGATCCCCGTGTAGAGGATGAAGCCGATGAGCATGGTCACGAAGGCCATGAACGGCAGGACGTTGCGGATGACCTGATCGATCGTGCGGCGGCCGGCATTGAAGAAAATGCCGACGACGCGGCCCATGACCCGGCCAACCGAACTGATCAGCCCGATCAGGCCGCCCTCGCCGTTGTCCGATGCCGTATCCGTGCGGCTGGACATGGCAGCGGCCATTTCGGCCGGTGTCGGCGTGGCAGCCGCCCCCGCCACCGTGGCTTCCTGCGATCCGTCGGCAAGCTCGATATTGGCTTCCTTGACGCCGGAGACATAGATGTCCTCGGTGATGAACTGGGCCAGCGGGCCGGACTGGCCGACAGGCGTCAGATTGACGGTTGGAATGCGCTTGCGCGGATAGACGCCGCAGCGTGCGGTACCGCCGCAATCGACGACGACAACGCCCATTTCGCCTTCGACCGGCGGCGACTTGAAGCCATCGACGGCTTCACCGCCGGTGAGTTCGGCGATCCGGCGTGCCACGGGATGAATCCCGCCGCCCGTGACGGACACAACCTTGTTGCGCTGCGGTGTCAGCTGGATGGTCAACGGGCCGCCCCAACCGTTGGAGCCCTTGGATATTTTGACTGGTTTATAGGTCTTCGACATTGTTTTTCTCCCCACCCCTGACTTAAAGCTCGATGCCCTGGCGCCGCGCCATGATGGCGGTGATGCGCTCGGTCAGCATGCCTTTGAGGAGGATGACCACGAGACCGACAATGGCGTACCAGATCGCCACCCGGATGTGATAACCGGCGGGAACAAGACCCTTCTTTTCCAGTTCGAGCAGGGCCACCAGAATGCCGCCCCAGACGAAATACTCGCCGGGATTGATATGCGGGAACAGGCCGAGCGGCGGATGCACATAGGACACGGCAGCATCATAAAACGCCGGCTTGTGCTTTTCCTCGAGGAACGAGCCGAACGTATAGGCCATCGGATTGGTCAGGAAGAACACGGAGAGCAATGGCAGCACCGTGTAACGGGTCAGGGCGATACGGCCCGCGCCGCGCGCGATGCCATGGACACGCTCTTCGCCGACCAGTTCGGTCAGCGCGTAGAAGGCGGTCATCAGCACGACGAGCGTCGGGATGATACCGGTGACGAAACCGGCAAAGACTTCGCCGCCCTTCTGGAAAATACCGATAAAATATTTACCGGCGCTGGTGAGCCAGCCGAGCTGCTCTTCCTTCTGCACGTTCTGCAGCTTGTTCTTGAATTCCTCGACGGAAATATCGCCGCTGGATTGCGCCAGCACCACGAGGTCATTGCCCGCGTGGTGGATAGCCTGTTTGCCGTGCAGCGCAGCATCCGAGACCATCGACCCTGCCACCGACAGATGGTGCATGGTGACGTCGGCGTGCTGTGCCAACATTGTTAGAATTGACATGTTCCCTCCTCCTTATCGGCCATTTGCTTGGGTACGGCCACCCCCGGGCTTGCCCCTATGCGTTGACTGTCTTGATTCCTGCCAGGCCCGGCCGCTTCGGCTCGGCACGCGCACGATCGATCTGCTCGATGGCGCGCTCCGCTGCCTTGGCCAGGGCCGGGTCTTCCACGCCGGATAGGAGCGGATCGGCGCGCAGGGCGTTCAGCGTGATTCCCTCGAATTCGGTCCGCCGCGCAAACTTCGCGAAAACCGAACGGCCGCGCATCACCAGGAAGCGCTGCACCACGAGATCCGGCGTCACCACCACGAGAGCGATGACGCCTTTGCCGAAACGTCCGCGCACATTGCCTGCACCGACATATCCGTCGTTGTATTTCGACGTAATTCCCTTCATCACATCGCCATAATGGCGCATCTGGTACCAGACGCCCAGCGACTGCAAAGCCCAGAGAACTCCAAGGGCAAGCAATCCCCATTGCCACATCGCCATGTCTTCAACCTCCCATTGTCCAGTCATAAACATATGCTATGCCGGAACGGAAAAATATAGAACATTTGTTTTTTGCAATGTCAATATGTATGATTTCCTGTATCATTGAAAACTTGGCTTCCTCTGCATTGAAGCGTAAGACATTGATGGAACTGATCAGAGAGATACGGCATGGATTTTCTGTTTCGCGATGAGCTGGTGAATACGCCCGACCTGCGCCACCGCCTGCGGCGGCTGCGCTGGTTCCGCATGGCCTTTCGCAAGAATGTCGCGCTGATTGCCGAGCATTATGGCTATCGCTTTGTCATTGACGAAACGAAGCTGACCGCCGCTTTCCTCAACTGGATCGAAACCGTCGAGCAGCAGAAATCCTTCGCCCGCATCGACCGCAAGGACTTCATCATCTTCGCCGCCGGTCTGGTGCTGAAGGAACTCATCACCGAGGCGCCCGCCAAGGTCCAGGGGCATACGCCGCAGACCAATGCCGACGCGACCGAAATGGCCGATATCATCGCCTTCTGGCCGGAAGGGTTTCTCTACACCAACTTCTGCGTCGGCACGATTGCCGCCATCTACGAACAGGAATTCGGCACGGCGCCGCAAATCGCCAGCTGCGCCAACGACCTGCGAACCTGGTGGTCCTACAAGGAAAATGTCACGGAAATGCCGGGCTACGCCGTGGCCTTTCTCGACAAGTTCCTCGGTGCGGAGCCAAACTGGGTCATGCCCAACCTGGCATCCGCCCGCAGCGCCATCCAGCGCGCCCTCGTCGCGTCGAAGGGCGGCAGCCGCCTGACCGCGACTACCCCGCCGACCGGCTGATTTCCCGCAGGATCCGCACGACTTTTTCCCGTTGCTCCAGCTGAGGCATGTGCCCCGTCCCGGCAAAGACATGGACGGCGATCTCGCCGGGCAGGCCTGCGGCATGGGTTGCCGGAATGATCCGGTCTGCCGCGCCGACAATCACCCGGACCGGCATGGCCAACCCGGCAAGGTTTCTGCGGATATCGAAGACCTGCGTGCCATCGGCAAAGAAGCGGTCGGCCACCAGCGTTTGCGCCGCGCGCAACCCTTCGTCCTGCGACTGGGCAAGCGTTGCCTTGACGAAGGATTTGGTGAGGAGGCTCTCGTCCTGCACCAGCAGTTTCATCCAGGCGACGAGACTGGCTTCCGCCCTTGCGCGGACGAACCCCTGCAGGAACGCCCCGTTGATCTCAGGACCGAGCCCGGCTGGCGCGATCAGCGTCAGGGCGCGGATATCGAGGTTGCCGCGCGCTGCGACCTTCGCCGCAATCGCCGCGCCGAAGGAATGCGCCGCCACCACGACCGGCCCCGCATGATGGGCGGCAATCGTCCGCTCCACCAGCGCGGCAATGGAATCAATGTCCGCCGGAATGTCGCGCGGTGATTCGCCATGCCCCGGCAGATCAATGGCCAGGATCGGGCTATCCAGCGTTGTCCCGGCCAGCATCGGCCGCCAGCTGTTGAGATCGGAACCGAAGCCGTGGATCAGCACCAGCGGCGCGAGCGTCGCATCATTGCCCTGCCGCAGCCAGACCGCATGCAGCGGCGCCTCACCGGTCCTGGCCTGCACGGAAACAGTGACAGCCGGTTGAGCCGCCGCCGGCCGCGCCTGCGGAACATTGGCTTCGACGTCCCTGCGCTGAATCCGGCCCTTGGGACCGGAGCCCGCAACGGACGTGAGGTCGATCCCGCTTTCCCTTGCGATCCGCCGCGCCAATGGCGTCGCGCGGACACCATCCGCTACGGCAGCCGCTGCAACAGGCAGGGTTTCCGCAACCACGGCAACCGGCGAGGCGATGGCGGCATCCAGCGGCGCGCTGGGGATGGCGGTTTCCACGACATCCGGCTCGTTTGCCGGTGCGGCATAGGTTTCGCCTTCCGCATAAATCCACGCGACGCACTGGCCGACGGGCACGACGGCGCCTTCCGCGGCCTTGACGTCACGCAGGATGCCGGAGGCTGGCGCATCCACTTCCATGGCAGCCTTGTCGGTCTCGATTTCGAACAGCAGCTGGCCCTTGGAAACGCTGTCGCCTTCCTTGGCGTACCAGCGCGAGATCTGGCCGGTCTCCATATCCATGTCGACCTTGGGCAGGATGACTTCGGTAGGCATGAGCTATCGCACCCCCTTCACGAGATCGCGGGCGCTGGCGAGAATGCCCGGCACCTGCGGCACGGTGGCCTTTTCCAGCTCTGGATTATAGGGGATCGGTGTTTCCGCCCCGCCCAGCCGTACAATCGGCGCGTCGAGATAATCGAAGGCCTCGCTTTCGGCGATCATGGCGCTGACTTCCGCGCCGACACCGAGGGTTTTCACGCCCTCATAGACGCACATCAGCTTCGACGTCTTCTTGACGCTGGCAATGATCGTGTCCTTGTCCATCGGCCGGACGGTCCTCAAATCAACGACTTCGACGTTGATCCCTTCCTTTTCCAGCTCCCTGGCCGCTTCCAGCGCCTTGTGCACCATGATGGCCGAAGCAACGATGGTCAGGTCCTTGCCTTCGCGCACGACGGCCGCCTTGCCGATCGGCACGGTGTAATAGCCTTCGGGCACCGGCCCCTTCATCTTGTAGAGCAGCTTGTGCTCGAAGATCATCACCGGGTCCGGATCTTCGATGGCCGCCAGCAGCATGCCCTTGGCATCGTAGGGCGTGGACGGCTGGATGACCTTCAGGCCGGGAACGTGGCCGAGCCAGGCTTCGAGGCTCTGGCTGTGCTGTGCCGCCGCGCCCGTGCCGGAACCGGCGGGAAAGCGCATGACCAGCGGCACCGAAACGGCACCGCCCAGCATGTAGCGGATTTTGGCCGCCTGGTTGACGATCTGCTCCATGGCCAGCGCTGCAAAATCGGAGAACTGGAATTCGAAGATCGGCCGCATGCCGGTCAGCGCCGCGCCGACGGCAACGCCCGCACCGCCAAGCTCGGAAATCGGTGTGTCCATCACCCGGTCCTCGCCGAAGCGGTGCACGAGATCGCCCGTGACCTGGAAGGCGCCGCCATAGACGCCGATATCCTCGCCCATCAGGAACACCCGGTCATCGGCCTCCATGGCAAGCGCCATGGCTTCCTGGATAGCCTGCGAATAGCTCAGCTCGCGGATTGTCTCATTCATCTGGAAAGTCTTTCAGTCCGTGTACACGTCGCGCGTGAGATTGTTCAGATCGGGAGATGGGCTGTTCCTGGCAAATTCGATCGCCTCGGCGATCTCCTTCTCCACATCCGCGCGGATGGCTTCGATATCCCCATCGGTGACGAAGCCGAATTCCTTCAGCTGGGTCTCGAACAGGTCGATGGGATCGCGGTTGGCAATCCAGTCCTCGATCTCTTCCTTGGTGCGGTAGCGGTTGCGGTCGCTCTTGGAATGGCCGCGATGGCGATAGGTCTTGCACTCGATCAGCGTCGGGCCCTCGCCGCGCCGCGCCCGCTCGACAGCCTCGTTGGAAGCTTCGGCGACATCCGACAGGTTGTTGCCGTCGACGATCACGCCCGGCATGTTGTAGCCGGCGGCGCGATCCGCCACGTTCGGCACCGCCGTCGACCGCTTGGTCGAGGTGGACATGCCGTAGCCATTGTTCTCGCAGACGAAAACCACCGGCAGTTTCCAGATCGCGGCAATATTCAGCGCCTCGTGAAAGGCGCCTTCATTGTTGGCGCCGTCACCGAAATAGGAAATGACGACCTTGCCGTTCTTCTGCTTCTTTGCGGAAAGCGCGGCGCCCACGGCAATCGGAATACCGCCGCCGACAATGCCATTCGCGCCGAGATTGCCCTTGGACACATCGGCGATGTGCATGGAGCCGCCGCGGCCCTTGCAATAGCCGGTTTCCTTGCCGAAGAACTCGGCAAACATTTTTGACACTTCCGCGCCCTTGGCGATGCAATGGCCGTGACCGCGATGAGTCGAGGTGATCATGTCATTGTCGTGCAGCGGCATGGATATGCCGACGGCGCTGGCTTCCTGCCCGATGGACAGGTGCATCGTGCCGTGGATGAGCCCGCGCGTGTAGGATTCTTCCGCGCCCTCTTCGAAGCGGCGGATGAGATACATCTTGCGCAGGGCTTCCTTCAGCTGCTCCGGAGAATAGTGCCGGAACGCGAAAGGAAGATTGCTGCCATCGTCCTTGAATTTGGCGTTTGTGGCGGGAGCCATGCTTGGCACTCCTTAGCTGTTTGCCCTGAATTCTGGTTGCCGGACGTCACGCGCCATAGACGAGCTTGTCCTGCCGCTGTCTGAGCTCGACGATCTTCGAGCCGGGGATGGGGGCGGCATTGGCGCTGGTGATGAGTGCACCCTTGGCGATGGGTGCCGTCACCGTGCCGCCCTGCAACAGGCCGCAGGGAATGGCTCCGGCGGCACGTGCCTCCGGCGCCGTCATGATCCAGGCGCGGTAGCAATATTCGCCGATCGCATCGAGTGTGTCGCCGACCTTCAGGTCCTTCTTCGCCACCGCGCAGACTTCCGCCACGGGCTTCGCCAAAGGCACCATGTCCGCCTTGCCGTAGAGCACGACGCGCGCGCAGGTCAGCGGCACTTCCAGCGAGGTCAGGTGATAGGGCCGGTGGAAGGTGAAATACGGGCCCTTGCCCATCTTCAGATCCTCCATCCGCTCCGAAATGCGCGGATGCGACATGTCGGCGACCACGAACACGCCCGGCGCCACGCCCTTGCCGATGGAATAGTCGACCACGCCGACGCGCGACAACAGCCCGCCATCCTTTTGCGGGATCAGCGTCTTGTTGAGCTGGTCCAGCGTGGCGGCGGGGCCGTGCATGCCCGCCTTGTCGGGGACAAGCCCCGTGGCATTGGCGATCGCCGCCATTTCCACCATGGTCTTCGAGCCGTCGACGAATTCCACCAGCATGCGCACATTCATGTGGCGCCGTGCCGCCTCTTCCGCGTAATCGTCGGGAATGGCGTCGATGTTGAGCGGGTTGTTCTTGCCCTTGCCGGCGGCAACGATCGGATGGCCCATGGCCGAGACGAACTCGATCAGCTCCATGCAGGAGGACGGCTCGTCGCCGGCGCCCAGCGAATAGGTGACGCCGAGGCGGTCCGCCTCGCTTTTCAGATACGCGCCGATGGTCACATCCGCCTCGACATTCATCATGACGAGGTGCTTGCCGTGCTCCATGGCTCTGAGGCCGATCTCGGCCCCGACGGCCGGAACGCCCGTCGCATCGATCACCACGTCGATCAGGTCATTTTCGAGGATGAGGTCGGCATTGTCGGTGACGGCGATCCGGCCGCCCTCCATCGCCGCGGTCAGAGCCGAGCCGGTGGTCACTTCCTGCGCATGCCCGGGTTCCCGGTAGGCGATATCGACGGCTTTGAGCGCATTGGGCAGGTTCAGTTCGGAAATCGCGCCGATCTCGACGCCGGGCATATGCGCCACCCGCGTGACGATGTCCGTGCCCATCTCGCCCGAGCCGATCAGCCCGATGCGGATCGGGCGCCCCGCATCCGCCCGCGCCTGCATGTCCCGCGCCAATCCCGTCAATGCCACATTGCTCGCCATACCAAAACGCTCCTCAAAAGACTTCCGATGCGATGCCGGAAACCGTTCTCATCCTGCCAATCGAATATTGAACATTTGTATTTTAGTCAAGACCTATGTGCATTATAAGGATGATAACGATGATCCCGTAACTACTGCGTCGACCCATGGAACGCAGGCTTTGAAGAGAGATGGAAATGCCGCAAAACAGGTTCGATCTGATAGTTTTTGATTGCGATGGCGTGCTTGTGGACAGCGAGCCGCTGGCGGAACTGGCCTATCACAACGTCTATGCCAGCCACGGAATGGACCTGCCCGCAGGCACCATTGCCCAGTGCGTCGGCATGAAGCAGGCCGATATCATCCGGCGAATCGGCGAGCTGACCGGCTTTCACCTGTCCGACGCGGGCGAAGCCGGGCTGTGGCCCGAGACAAAACAGGTCTTCAGCCGGTTCCTGCAGCCGACCGCCGGCATTGCCGCCCTGCTCGCGGACTTGGAAACGCCCCGCTGCGTTGCCTCGTCATCGTCGCTGGAGCGCATTCACTTCAGCCTGAAAACCACGGACCTTGCCGGATATTTTGGCGAAGCGATCTACAGCTCGTCCATGGTCAAGCGCGGCAAGCCCGCCCCGGACCTGTTCCTGCATGCCGCGAGCGAGATGGGTCACGAACCATCGGCCTGCGTTGTCATCGAGGATTCGCCCTATGGTGTCGAAGGCGCCGTGGCGGCAGGCATGACGGCAATCGGCTATACCGGCGGCGGCCACACCTACACGGCCCACGCCCAGACCCTGCTCGACAAGGGCGCCAGCGCCGTCTTCGCCGACTGGAAGGATATTTCCTACTGGATGCGCGCCGCCAACGACTGATCGGCAGCCTGCATGCACAAACAAAAAAGGGTGCCTTACGGCACCCTTTTCGCTTGGTCTTAGACCAATCCTAGTTCTTCAGCTCGAACGTCACATTGACCGTGACATTGTAGCTGTTCTCGCCGGCAGCCACCGGGACCGAATCAGATGCTTCGGCCGCCATCATCTTGGCGCGCGGTGCACCGCCATAGGGGCGCGGCTGGAACGTCTGTTCGCTGATCTCGATAACCTTGCCGACTTCAACGCCGGCCGCCGCCGTCAGGGTTTTCGCCTTGGCAATGGCATTGGCCACGGCCTTCTTGCGCGCTTCCTCGACGATTGCCTCCGGCTTGTCATTGGTGAATGTCAGGTTGCCGCCCTGGTTGACGCCCAATGTGACGGACTGATCGAGAATCTCGCCGACCTTCTTCAGGTCACGCACCCGCACCGACAGCGAATTGGAGACGGCATAGCCGACGATCTTCGGTGCCTGCGGCGGCTGGCCCTGCTTGTTGTCCGGATAGACATAGCGCGGATCAATGTTGAAACCCGATGTCTGCAGGTCGCGCTCGGCGATTCCGGCCTTCTTCATTGCGTCGAGAACCTTGGCCATGGTCTCGTTGTTGGCGGTCAAAGCTTCCCGTGCGGTCGGCTTTTCCTGCAGCACGACGAGTGAAACGATAGCCATGTCAGGCGCGGCAGTGGCTTCGCCTTCCCCGGTCACCGTAATGCGCGGGCGCGGAGCTTCCTCTGCCATGGCAGCGAAAGGAACGGCCATCATTGCGGTTGCGGCAAAAGCCACGGCTAGAAATTTTGGTGTCATGGATGATCTCCCCAAGATGAAGTGACACAGCTGCGTCGCAGCCGATTATGGGCGCAATAGGGCGAAAGATACAACTTTCGCCCTAAGCGTGCATTACGTGTGCGGATGAAATCAGCGGATGATCGGGCAGCCCGGTGCGCGGGCAAAGACAACCGCCGAGCGATGGCCATAGCGCCAGCCGGTGACGCGGACCGCATTGCGGTTCACAACCGCGCGCGGGTTGCGGATACCCATGCGGCTTGCCTTGTTCAGGGCCTGGTTGACGCTGCAGGCGCGGACGGGACGATAGCCGCCATGATAGCGGTGACCGTAGCGATGATCGACCTTGACGACATTGGACACCGGACCGGCGGCATCAGCCATGGACGATGCCACCGGTGCTGCCGAGGCGGCACTCACGCCGAACACCGAACCGAGCCCGAGAGCGGCGGTCACAGCGAGCATCTTGATGGACATGCGGGACATGGGCGTTTCTCCTTTGTTGGTTGTAGCTCCGGACGGGAAAGTCCGGAAGGTGATCGTTTGTTCCACTATTCACCTGAACAAAGCTTCAACGCGCCGTTCATCTCCCGTTCAGTAGGATTAATTTTCCGAAGAAGACGATGGCGCCATCATCATATGCTCGAAATAATCTTCGTCCGTTTTCAGGTCATGATCATAGGCGGTGATCTTGCCGCGCACCGAAATGCCCGCCTCGTGCACGGTGTCCGCGCTGCCCGAAACCAGCGGATGCCACCAGTACAGGTCTTTTCCCTCGTCGATCAGACGATAGCCGCAGGTATCGGGCAGCCAATCCACCTCGCGCACGATCTCCGGGGTCAGGAAGACGCAATCGGGAACTTTCTTCTTGCGGTGCACATAGTCCGAGCACTGGCAGGTCCCCGCATCGAGCAGGGTGCAGGCCACCGTGGTGAAATAGATTTCTTCCGTGTCTTCGTCCTCGAGCTTGTGCAGGCAGCAGCGGCCGCAGCCGTCACACAGGCTCTCCCACTCCGAGCGGTTCAGCTCGTCGAGCGTCTTGGTTTTCCAGAATGGTTCTTTGGGCATGCGCTGCAATACATCGGCCGCGACGCCGCGTCCAGAGTTTTGCATGAACGCAAGATGAACGGTGCCTTCACATCGGATACAGGCGCGCCCGTGCAATCTTGCTGTAATCGGATTCAGGCAGGATCACACATGTACCGGTGTGAGGCTCAAGGAATCTGGTGAGAAGACCGCGATGGACAATCGGCTGCCACAAAGCTGGCACAACCTCCGGTCACAAACATTTGACGTGTTTCCAAGGAAGGAAACGCAAGACAGGGATGACAATGAAACGTACAGCGCTCTTTTTTGCTTCGACAGCAATCCTGTTCTCCTCGCCCTCGGCGATGGCGGAGCAATCGCCTCTCCCTCGCCCCTACATCTCCTCCAACACCAATGAAGCACCGCTGCTGATGGCCCAGGCCGCAGCGGATCCGGCTGCAGAGCTGGCGAAGAAGCAGCAGGAAGAAGCGCAAAAGGCAGCGGAGCACGAAGCCGCCGCCCGCGCCGAAGAGGCAAAGCAACGCGCTGAAAAAGAGGCTGCCGCCGCCGCCCACGCCCAGCAGCAGGCGGAGGAACAGGCCAAGAAGCGCGCCGATGAGGCTGCGCACGCCGCCGAAGCGCAGGCAGCCGAACGCGCCCAGGAGGCCAAGCGTGCCGCCCAGGAAGAAGCGCAGAAGGCGGCCGAGCAGCAGAAGGCCGTAGAAGCCCAGGCCAAGCAGAAAGCGGCTGAGGAAGCACAGGCTGCCAAGGCCGCCGAAAAGGCCGCCGCCCAGGAAGCCGAACAGGCCAAGCGCGCCACCCAGGCCGAGGCACAGAAAGCCGCCGAACAGCAGAAAGCCGTGGAAGCGGAGGCCAAGCAAAAGGCCGCTGCGGACGCGCAGGCTGCCAAGGCTGCTGCTGCGCAAGAAGCTGAACAGGCCAAGAAGGCTGCAGAAGACGAGACGCGCAAGAAGGCCGACGCCGCCCAGAAGGCAGCCGACAAGGCCGCCAAGGAAGCCCCGGCCGCCGAACAGCCTGCCGAAAAACCGGCACAGCCCAAGCCGCAGAAGCCGGCTGCCGAACAGCCTGCCACGGCAAAACCTGCCGCTGAAAAACCCGCGCCGGTCACCGAACCCGCAGCGGGCGAAAAACCGGCCAAACCCGTCGAAGCCCAGAAGCCGGCTGCCGAACAGCCTGCCACGGCAAAACCTGCCGTTGAAAAACCCGCGCCGGTCACCGAACCCGCAGCAGGCGAAAAGCCGGCCAAACCCGTCGAAGCCCAGAAGCCGGCTGTCGAACAGCCTGCCACGGCAAAACCTGCCGTTGAAAAACCCGCGCCGGTCACCGAACCCGCAGCAGGCGAAAAGCCGGCCAAACCTGTCGAAGCCCAGAAGCCGGCTGCCGAACAGCCTGCCACGGCAAAACCCGCCGCTGAAAAACCCGCGCCGGTCACCGACCCCGCAGCAGGCGAAAAGCCCGCAACCCCTGTCGAGGCTGGAAAACCCGCACCGAAGGAACCATCGCCGCTGCCGGAAAATGCCGCGCCGGTGCTTGACAGCCAGAAACCCGCGCCGCCGGCCAAGGGCACGGGCGGCCAGGCCGCCGGCAAGCCGGCCGGAGCAACGCCGGTTGTCCAGCAGCCCGCCGTTCAGGCCCCGGCCACGCCGCCCGCACCGCCGCCGAAGAACGATGCGGACGTGCAGAAGGCGCTTGTCCCGGTCAGGATCGAGCCCATCCGCACCGAGGAAGGCACCCGCATCAAGCAGGCGCCGCGCGAGGAGCGCCCGGCCGACGTGCAGGTGATCAAGCAGATCGACAACCGCACGATCGTCGAAGTCAACAACAACATCTTCGTGGAAAGCTCCGACCGTCCGCGCATGTCGCGCGATGCGCAGGATGTCTATTACGAGAACCTGCCGCGCAACCGCACCCGTGAAACCATCGTGCGCGACAATGGCGTCCAGGTCGTCACGATCCGCAACCGATATGGCGATGTGATCCAGCGGTCGCGCGTCATGCCCGACGGGCGTGAGGTTCTCCTGAGCTACACGCCGGATTACGATCGCGAGGAACGCTATCAGTGGCGCGATCCCGGCCTTGACCTGCCGCCGCTGGTGCTCGATATCCCGATTGCCGACTACATCCTCGATGCCGATCAGGTGCCGGAAGCCGATGTCTATGACTTCTTCTCCCGCCCGCCGGTGGAACGCGTCGAACGCATCTATTCGGTCGATGAGGTCAAGCGCTCGGCCCGTATCCGCGACAAGGTCCGCCGCATCGATCTGGACACCATCACCTTCAAGTTCGGTTCGGCTGATATCACCGAAGACCAGATCCCGCATCTCGACAGCGTTGCCAAGGCGATGGCCGAGATCCTGAAGAAGAACCCGGCGGAAACCTTCCTCATCGAAGGCCATACGGACGCCGTCGGTTCCGATCAGGCCAACCTCGTGCTGTCGGACAAGCGGGCGGAATCGGTTGCCCAGGCGCTGACCAATGTCTTCGGCATCCCGCCGGAAAACATGGCGACGCAGGGCTACGGCGAACGCTACCTGAAGATCAAGACCGACGGTCCCGAACAGCAGAACCGCCGCGTCGCCATCCGCCGCATCACCCCGCTGGTGCAGCCGCTGGCCAGCAAATAGCCTGATCCGCAGGCTGTCATGCGAAAACCCGGACTTCGGTCCGGGTTTTTTGTGACGGCCGGTGGTTTTGGCTTGAGTTCGCCGTCCGCATCGCTATCTGATGCATGAGATCAATCGGACCCTGCTGTTTATGAAACGTATCGAAATATTCATCGAAAACATCATCCTGGCGTCGCGCTGGCTGCTTGTTGTTTTCTACCTTGGGCTTGCCGTTGCGCTTGCCATCTATGCCTTTTCCTTTGCCGGAAAGCTGCTGGATTTCGTCATGAAGGTGACGAGCCTCGACGAAACCGAAACGATCCTGAAAATGCTGGGATTGATCGATGCGGCGCTGGTCGCCAGCCTCGTGGTGATGGTCATCATCTCCGGCTATGAAAACTTCGTCAGCCGCTTTGACCAGGCCGACGACGTGCACTGGCTCGGCACGATCGATGCCGGTTCGCTCAAGATCAAGGTGGCATCGACCATCGTCGCCATCTCGTCGATCCATCTTCTGCAGGTGTTCCTCAACCTGACGAAATACACGACGGAACAGCTGACGTGGTTCACGGTGATCCACCTCGCCTTCGTCTTCTCCGCGCTGTTCCTTGCCTATATCGACAAGATCATGGCCAAGGACAAAGGCGCGAAGAAATCGAACGAGCCGTCGATCTGAACCGAATGAAACAAAGAGCCCGGATTTTCCGGGCTTTTTCTTGTCTGCCCGCATAAAATCACAGGCTCGATCATATTGAAAAGGCCACCAAGTCACGCGCGATGGACGGCGCAGCACGTGATGCGCAATGAGTGCACGCCCCCCCAAGAAGGAGGGTAACAGTGGTGGCTCCTGCACCGCTTTTTGCCTGAGTTTCAAATAGTTGCATCGACATAGTGCGTGGTTCGACAAGCTCACCATGAGGGAGACGGAGGATTGCAGGGAGCCGTATTCTGCGAGACTGTTCAGACTGCAATGTTTCCCTTTAGCCTTGCAGCACCACTCTCCCTCATGGTGAGCTTGTCGAACCACGCACTATGTCGATGCAGCTGTTGGCTGATTGTACCACTCACCCGATCAAGCAAAACGGGATGGGTTTTCACCCATCCCGTCTGCATTTCCAACGTATTGTCTGCGGTTTAGCTGTCGAGGAAGCTGCGCAGCTTGCGCGAGCGGCTCGGATGCTTGAGTTTGCGTAGCGCCTTGGCTTCGATCTGGCGGATACGCTCGCGCGTCACCGAGAACTGCTGGCCGACTTCTTCCAGCGTGTGGTCGGTGTTCATGCCGATGCCGAAGCGCATGCGCAGGACGCGTTCCTCGCGCGGGGTCAGCGAAGCGAGAACGCGGGTCGTCGTGTCGCGCAGATTGGCCTGGATGGCCGCATCGATCGGCAGCAGCGCGTTCTTGTCCTCGATGAAATCGCCGAGGTGCGAATCCTCTTCGTCACCGACCGGGGTTTCCAGCGAAATCGGTTCCTTGGCGATCTTCAGCACCTTGCGCACTTTTTCCAGCGGCATGGCCAGCTTTTCCGCCAGTTCTTCCGGCGTCGGTTCACGGCCGATTTCATGCAGCATCTGGCGCGATGTCCGGACGATCTTGTTGATCGTCTCGATCATGTGCACTGGAATACGGATGGTGCGCGCCTGATCGGCGATCGAACGGGTGATCGCCTGACGGATCCACCATGTCGCGTAGGTCGAGAACTTGTAGCCGCGGCGGTACTCGAACTTGTCGACCGCCTTCATCAGGCCGATATTGCCTTCCTGAATGAGATCGAGGAACTGCAGACCGCGGTTCGTGTACTTCTTGGCGATGGAAATCACGAGACGCAGGTTTGCCTCGACCATTTCCTTCTTGGCGAGAGCTGCTTCGCGCTCGCCCTTCTGCACCTGGTTGACGATGCGGCGGAATTCCGAAATCGAGATCGCAGTTTCCTGCGCCATGTTCTGGATTTCCGTGCGCAGGTTCTTGATCGTGTCTTTTTCGTTCTTGGTGAACTCTTTCCAGCCGCGCGTGGTGAGGTTGGAAACGGCCTTCAGCCAGTTCGGGTCAAGCTCGTTGCCCTGATATTCCTTGAGGAAGTCCTCGCGGCGCACGCCATAGGATTCGGCAAGACGCAGCAGACGGCCTTCGTTCTGCACCAGACGCTTGTTGATGTCGTAGAGCTGGGCAACCAGCGCTTCGATACGGTTCTGGTTCAGCGACAGCGACTTCACCGCCTTGATCAGCTGATCCTTCAGTTCCTTGTAGCGGCGTTCCTGGCTTGGCGACAGCGAACCGGAGGCAGCGAGGCGGTTTTCCACCTGCTGGTCCTGCAGCTTGCGCAGCTTCTTGTAGGTGTCGGCGATAACGTCGAGCGTTTCCATGACCTGCGGACGCAGCTCGGCTTCCATCGCGGCGAGCGACAGATTGGCTTCATCATCCTCGTCATCATCGTCTTCAACGGGCGTATCGCCGCCGACATTGGTGATGTCGTCGTCGTCGCGGCGGCTGCGCGAACGGTCATTGCCGGCGGCCGGCTTTTCTTCCTCGACGCGCTCGATCACCGGAGCCTGCTTGGCCTCGGGGCCGGCATAGGTGGTTTCAAGGTCGATGATTTCGCGCAGCAGAATCTGCGAGTCGTTCAAGGCATCGCGCCAGATGATGATCGCCTGGAAGGTCAGCGGGCTTTCGCACAGCCCGGAAATCATCGTCTCGCGCCCGGCCTCGATCCGCTTGGCGATGGCGATTTCGCCTTCGCGCGACAGAAGCTCGACAGTGCCCATCTCGCGCAGATACATGCGCACGGGGTCGTCGGTGCGGTCGGTCGGCTCTTTCTTGGTCGTGGTCGGTGCAACGGCGGTGCCGGTTGCGTCGGCAAGCTCGCGGGCATCGCTCTCGTCGTCGCTGTTGTCAGCTTCTTCGGCGTCCGCATCCTGCTCGTCGTCTTCGACAACGTTGATACCCATGTCACTGAGCATGGCCATCGTGTCTTCGATCTGTTCGGAAGTGACCTCTTCGGACGGCAGAACGGCATTGAGCTCGTCCATCGTCACATAGCCGCGCTTTTTGGCGAGCTTGATCATCTTCTTGACAGCGTCATCGGAAAGGTCGAGAAGCGGTCCGTCCGGCGCGCCTTCGCGCTCGACTTCTACTTCTTCGTTTTCCTTTGCTTTCGTTGCCATATTCTATGTCTCCAAGCGACGTTTCGCTTTGTTCATGCATGGGAACTAACGAGTGCGGTGGCGCACCGGTTTCCCTGCAGCGTCAAGGTAATAAATGATCGACTAGCCGAAATCCCGTTAATGCCGGATTAACCTTGTTATTCCGATGGCGAGCACATTGTATATTTGCCGTATTTGCCGGTTTTTCAGCCAAACCTACAAACATCAACCCAATATTTTCAATTCCGCGCAATCTGATTCCGTCATTATTGACCCACGTCAACCCCGACTCAACTGATTCGCGGCAAAAAAGCGAATCAATTTCGTCAAAAACCCTTTCCGGACCGTCCGGAGGGGATTCCAAAGCCCTCGATCAGTGCTTCCGTCGCCTGGGCGTTGCGGATGTCGTTCTGAATATCGAGCAGCCGGTTGAGGTTTTCGTCGGTCGTTTCCGTCGCCAACGCGGTTTCAGCTACTTTCAGCTCTTTATGTAGTGTGCTTGCGCGCTGATGCAAGTGAACGGCCTGCCGCAATGCTTCGAGCGCATCCTCTTCCGCCGCTTCCGCCGTCGCCGTCCACATGCGGGCGCGCCGCACGAGGGCCTCGAGCGCCTCGATCAGCGTGCCGTGTCCGGCCTCGGCCATGGCCTTGCGCATTTCCAGCCCGTCCACCACGTGGTGCTCGGCCAGGGCATTGAGCATGGCGGAATGAAAGCGCTTCAGGTCCGGGTGGCTGAACTCCAGCCGCACCACCGTTTCGAAATCCTCTTCGATCAGCCGGGGATGGTTGAACAGGGTCATCAGGATGGCCGTCTCGCGCAGGGGCGGCGCCGCCGACGTGGTCTTGACCAGCACCGAGCGGGCAAGACTGTCGGAAACGGCGAGCCGCCCCGAGGCCGCACCCCTGCCCCGCTGGCCGTAGCCGTTCTGGTTGCCATAGCCATTCTGGCCATTGCCGCGCTGGTCGCCGTCGCGCCGGTTGTTGTTGCTGCGCTGGTTCGAGCCGAAGAACTGCTGGATGCGGTCGCGCACATCCTGCGCATAATGGCGGCGCACATTCTCGTCGGCGATCAGCGCCGTCATCTGCTTGAGCCGGGATTCCAGTTCGGCGCGCCGCTCCGGCGTGTCGAAAACCCCGCCGCTGGTCTCGCGCGTCCACAGCATGTCGGCGAGCGGCCGGGCATCGTCCAGCACCGCCTGAAACGCCTGCGGGCCGGAGGCCTTGACCAGGTCGTCCGGGTCCTTGCCTTCCGGCAGCACGGCAAAGCGCAGCGACCGCCCCGGCTTCAGCGCCGGCATGGCGAGATCGATGGCGCGGTAGGCCGCCTTGATCCCAGCCTGATCGCCGTCGAAACACAGCACCGGTTCGGGCGACATGCGCCAGAGCAGATCGAGCTGGTCTTCCGTCAGCGCCGTGCCGAGCGGCGCGACCGCCTGGCCAAAGCCCGCCTGCGCCAGCGCAATCACATCCATATAGCCTTCGACCGCGATCACGGCCTTGGCGGCCTGCCCCGCCTGCGGCTGCGCGGCCCGCCGGGCGCGCAGGGCGTTGAACAGCACCTTGCCCTTGTGAAACAGCTCGGTTTCGTTGGAATTGAGGTATTTGGCCGGGGCATTGGGCGTCAGCGCCCGGCCGCCGAAAGCGATGACCCGCCCGCGCAGATCCTCGATCGGGAACATGATGCGGTCGCGGAAGCGGTCATAGGACACCGGCTTGTCGTCGCCATAGACCACGAGGCCGCAGGCCTCGATCTGTTCGCGTGTCGCGCCTTTCAGCGCCAGATGCTCCTTCAGCGCATTGCGGCTCTCCGGCGAATAACCCAGCCGGTAGGCATGCTGGGTGGTTGCCGACAGGCCGCGATCGCGCAGATAAGCCCGCGCCTTGGCGCCCGCGGCCGACTGCAGCTGCTCTTCGAAGAATTTCGTCGCCATGTCCATGACGTCATAAAGCGTGGCGCGCTTGGCCTCGCGCATTTCCATCTCGGCATCGCGCGCCGGCATGGGAATACCGGCCATATCTGCCACGCGCTGCACCGCCTCGGGAAAGCTCAGGCCCTCGAGTTCGGTGAGAAACTTGAAATGGTCGCCCGTCACCCCGCAGCCGAAGCAGTGGTAGCGGCCCTTGCGGTCCTCGCAATGGAAACTCGGCGATTTCTCGCCGTGGAACGGGCAGCACGCCCAGAAATCACCCTTCGGCGCGTTGGTTTTTTTCCGGTCGAACGACACCCGCGTGCCGATCACACTGGAAATCGGTACACGCTCCCTGATCTCATCGAGAAAGGATGGCGGAAATCGCATGCTGCTCTTCGTTCACTTCATCCGGCGATTCGGGGGCTCACGCCCTGAATGCCTCCATTTTCCACGGTTTCAACAGCTGTCTGCAGAACCGGTTCCATATTGCATCATATCGGGGGGCGGTGAAAGGTCTGCAAGCCGGTCATCCCCCGCTCATCCTATCTTTTTGATTTAATTATCAGATCGCATATTGAAAAGCCGGCTCATCATTACCGGCACGGCCAAAGACTGTCATAAAACTGTTACACTTTGTCAAAAACGACATAATTTTTCTTAGCCGGAACATATTTTTTCCCCTTTTGGATTGATATGTTATCTTAATAATTGGCAACTAGAATTGGTCTGGTTGTATACCGCATTTTTCCACCTCGTTAGGATTGGCTCAAGTGAACGGTTCGACAGTTTTATTGCATCTCGCAGGTGCGGTGGCCCTTCTCTTGTGGGCCACGCGCATGGTTCGCACCGGTGTCGAGCGCGCCTATGGCGAGCGCATGCGCCAGAGCCTGCGCGGCGTGCTGCACAATCCCGTCCTTGCCGTCCTCTGGGGTACGATGCTGTCCATCGCCCTGCAGAGCTCGACGGCCGTCAGCCTGCTCGTCGGCTCCTTCGTCGGTTCCGGCATTGTCAGCGGCATTTCCGGGCTGATGGCGGTGCGCGGCGCCGAGGTCGGTTCGGCGCTCGTCGTGCTGATCCTGAGCTTCGACCTGACCCTGCTGGTGCCTCTGTGCCTGCTCGCCGGCACCGTCATCTTCATGTCGACCGAGCGTGGCGACTGGCGCCAGATCGGCCGCATTCTCGTCGGCATCGGCCTTCTCGTGCTGTCGCTCGAGATGACCGGCCAGGCCACCGAGCCGCTGCGCAACAGCGACCTCCTGCCCGTCATCGTCAGCTATCTGAGCACCGACCCGGTCACCGCCTTCATGCTGGCGGCGCTGATGACCTGGCTGTTCCATTCCAGCATCGCGGCCATCCTGCTGCTCGTCACCTTTGCCTCGCGCGGGCTGATCGATCCGGAACTCGGCGTCGTCATGGTGTTCGGCGTCAATCTCGGCTCGTCCTTCATCGCGCCGCTACTGACCCGCAATGCCGCGCCGCAGGCGCGGATCGTGCCGATGGGCAACCTGTTGATGCGCGGCGCCGGTTCCCTTGTCATCCTCATCGCCTACCTCACCTTCAAGCCGTCGGTGGCCTTCCTTGGTGCGGCCCCGGCCGACCAGATCATCCATGCGCATATCCTTTTCAACATCATCATCCTGCTTGCCGGCGTGCCGCTGTCGGGCCTTGTCCTGAAGGCCACCAAGGCCATCGTCGCGCTCAATGCCCCGGCGCCGCAGGCCCCGTCGCTGGAACAGGCGGAGCTCAGCGCGCTGGATGAAAGCGTGCTCGATGCACCGAGCCTTGCCCTTGCCAATGCCACCCGCGAGACCGTACGCGTCTGCGAAACCGTGGAAATCATGCTGCAGCGGATCATCGGGCTCTACGAGAATCCCGAGCAGGCGCGCATCGACGAATTGTCGGGCCTCGATGACAAGGTCGACCGCAAGCATGCCGCGATCAAGCTTTACCTGGCCAAGCTGACCACGCGCGCCCTGTCGCCGCAGGAAGTCAGCCGCGCCCAGGAACTGCTCGGCGCCTGCGTCAAGCTCGAACAGGTCGGCGACATCATCGTGCGCAACATGCTTGCGCTCGTGCAGAAGAAGATGGACCGCAAGCTGAAATTCACCGACGAGGGCTGGCTGGAACTCAGCAACTTCCACGCAAAGGTCCTGACCAATGCGCGCATGGCGTTCAACGTTCTGGTGTCGCGCGACAGCGAAATGGCGCACCAGCTGGTGCTGGAAAAGGATCTTCTGCGCGATCTGGAAAAGCAGAGCAGCCAGCGCCACTTCAGCCGCCTGCGCGAGGGGACGCTGCGCAGCCTGGAGACCAGCTCGATCCACCTCGATACCATCCGCGACCTCAAGCAGATCAACTCGCTGCTGGCCGCCATGGCCTATCCGGTGCTGGAGGAACAGGGCCTGCTCAACACCACCCGCCTGCGCGCGCTGAACAACTGATTTATTGGCGATAGGGCGCTGTTGGTTTGCAGAGATGACAGAAGCACGGTGCGTGGTTCGACAAGCTCACCATGAGGGAAGTGATTTGGTTGCAATGCCAATCACAAACGTTGCAGGATGTAACGCCTTGCAGCCCTCCACCTCCCTCATGGTGAGCTTGTCGAACCACGCACAATGGCTCTGCCATCCACCCATCAAACAAAAATCACGCCAACTTATCCACCACATCCCAACCCGAGATATTCTCATCCCTGTCCTTTCCGGCGGGAATGCTTCCGGAAACCTTCGAAAGTCGGGAAAGGACCGGCACTTCGTTCCGCAGGGAAAACCTGCGGGATGAGGAGGTTGCGCTGACGCTGTGCGCGTTTCCGATGAGGAAACAAGGCAGAACAGGCAAGACCTGAAATCGCCGGGGCGGGTGGTCCCAGGATCGCAAGCATCGCATACCACATACCCCAAGACCCGCGTTCCAGGGACCGCCCGTCTTTCCGCTTTTGCAATGGCCAGATGCGATCGCGGGCGTGGCAAGGCAATGCCGCGCCCGGCGCATCCCATCCGCTGCACGTGCCGTGTCAGCAGCTTACTGCAGGATTTCCTTGACGATGCCGCTGGCCTTGGTGAAGTCCATCTGGCCGGCGTATTTTTCCTTCAGCGCATTCATGCACTTGCCCATGTCGCGCAGGCCGCCCGCGCCGATTTCCTCGATGACCTGCGAGCAGGCCTGGCGGATATCCTCGTCGCCCAGCTGCTTGGGCAGGAAGCCCCGGATGATCTCGATCTCGCTGCGCTCCTGCTCGGCAAGTTCAAGCCGGTTGCCGTCCTCGTACAGCTTCGCGGATTCCTCGCGCTGCTTGATCATCTTGGCCAGAATCGCGCTGATCTCGTCGCCCGTGACCGGGTCCTTGCCCGATCCGCGATTGAGAATATCCCGATCCTGAATGGCGGCCATGATCAGGCGCAGCGTGGAAACGCGGCGCTTGTCCTGTGCCTTGATGGCGGTTGTCAGTGCCCCGGCGATGGTATCGCGCATGGCTTTACTCTCCTGTTGTCCGCGCAGCCTACCGGCGGGTCCGAACGAAATCAATCATCGCGGCGGACCGGTTCGGCACCGATTTCCACGAAGAGTTGTCGTGTCGCAATTGACCGGAAGCGCGGTTTTCTCTAAGGTCCGTGACCTAGCCAGACATTTTGGGTTGTTGCAGCGGTGGTAAGGTCAATCGACCACCGCGTTCAGCCATGTCATATGGAATACCGAACGGCATTTTTCAATGCCCAATGAAGAACGACGACGCAAGCCCACGCAGGAGTGCCGCATGACCGCCCCGATAACGACAGACGCAGGTGCAAAGACCGCAGCCTGGACAGAATTCAAGCCGACAGCGGTGCTGGTTCTGGCCGATGGAACGGTGATCGAGGGCAAGGGACTGGGTGCAACCGGCGCCTGCGAGGCGGAAGTCTGCTTCAACACCGCGCTGACCGGCTACGAGGAAATCCTCACCGATCCTTCCTATGCCGGCCAGATCGTCACCTTCACCTTCCCCCATATCGGCAATGTCGGCACCAACCGGGAAGACATTGAAGACCTGACCCCGGCCAACCGCGCCGGTGCAGTCGGCGCCATCTTCAAGGCTGACATCACGGCACCCTCGAGCTACCGCGCCGCCGAACATCTCGACGATTGGCTGAAGGCGCGCGGCGTGATCGCGCTTGCCGGCGTCGATACCCGTGCGCTCACCGCCCTCATCCGCGAAAAGGGCATGCCCAATGGCGTCATCGCCCACGATCCCGCCGGCAATTTCGACATTCCTGCCCTGACCAAACGCGCTGCCGCCTGGCACGGCCTGCTCGACCTCGATCTGGCCAAGGACGTCACGTCAGGCCAAAGCGCGGTCTGGACCGAGAAGCCATGGGTGTGGAACGAGGGTTTTGACGAGCAGACCGCACCGGAATTCCACGTTGTTGCCATCGATTACGGCATCAAGCGCAACATCCTGCGCCTCATCGCCGGCCTTGGCGCCAAGGTCACCATCGTTCCGGCCACTGCAACAGCGGACGACGTGCTTGCCCACAAGCCCGACGGCATTTTCCTGTCGAACGGCCCCGGCGATCCCGCTGCCACAGGCAAATATGCGGTTCCGGCCATCCAGGACCTGATCAAGACCGACATTCCCGTGTTCGGCATCTGCCTCGGTCACCAGATGCTGGCGCTGGCGCTCGGCGGCGACACCAAGAAGATGCACCAGGGCCACCATGGCGCCAACCATCCGGTGCGCGACGACACCACCGGCAAGGTCGAGATCGTTTCGATGAACCACGGCTTTGCCGTCGATGCGGATTCCCTGCCCGACGGTGTCGAAGAAACCCACGTCTCGCTGTTCGACGGCAGCAATTGCGGCCTGCGCGTCACTGGCAAGGCCATCTTCTCGGTGCAGCACCATCCGGAAGCCTCGCCCGGCCCGCAGGACTCGCACTACCTGTTCCGCCGCTTCGCCAACCTGATCCGCGCCCGTCAGGGTCTTGCGCCCCTGCCCGAGCGCGATCAGGCCGCCTAAGATAAATATTGCATCCCCATGGTGCGTGGTTCGACAAGCTCACCATGAGGGAGGTGGTTTGATTGCAGCCCACAAACTTCCCTCATGGTGAGCTTGTCGAACCACGCACAGCGGGAATGCAGCTTATAACTTAAGCAACATCCCGGCCGGTACTGGCTTTCAGAATGGCAAACCATTGCTGGCGCTCGAGCGTGATATCGAGCGCCGCCACCATTTTCGCCAGGCGCTCCTGCTTCAGGCTGCCGAGCACGGGAACCAGCCGCGCCGGATGGCGCAGCAGCCAGGCAATGGCAATCGCCGCGATATCATCGACACCGAGTTCAACGCCCACCGCCTGCAACGCGGCACGCACGCGCTGCTCCTGCTCGCCCGTGCCGGAAAACAGGCTGCCGCCGCCAAGCGGTGACCAGATCATCGGCGCGTAGCGCAGGCGCTGGGCGTGATCGAGGCTGCCATCGGTGAGCGGCACCGTTGAGGTGACCGACATTTCGATCTGGTTGGTCACAACAGGAAATGGCAGGCGTGACGCCAGCAGATCGATCTGCGGCGGCGTGAAATTCGACACGCCCACGGCGCGCACCTTTCCTGCCTTCACCACATCCTGCAATCCCGCCGCCGTGTCATCCGCATCCATCAGCGGATCGGGGCGGTGCAGCAGCAGCACGTCGATATAATCGGTCCTGAGGTTCTGCAGCGAACGGTCGACGGACGCCTTGATATGCGCCGCGCTGGTATCGTAGTGCTTCACCCGGTTTTCCGGGCGCTGGTCCGATGTCAGCATGATATCGCATTTGGTGATCAGCTCGATCGACTGGCGCTTGCCGCTCCAGCCGGCAAGGCCCGCACCGAAAGCCGCCTCGACACCATAATTGCCGTAGATATCGGCGTGGTCGAAACTGGTCAGGCCAAGCGCAATCGCCTCATCGATCAGGCGCGCCACCTCGGCCGCGGACGGCTTTGCGCCCTGATCGAGCAGCCGCCACGCGCCCAGCACCAGCCGGGACAGCGACAGACCTTCGGAATTGAGCGGGATACGGTTTTGGGCGGACATGGAAAACCTCGTTTCGGCGGGTGGACCCGTTGCATAGCGCAAAGGGACGGCCAGTCAAAGGTGCGCATGCGAATCTGCGATCCTCATTGACAACAATACACGGGGATTGTACCTATCGATACAGACTTTACCAATCAGTACAATCCATGGAGATGACCATGCCGGAACAACGCCCGCCACTTCCTCCCTTCACCCGCGAGACTGCGATCCAGAAGGTCAGGGCCGCCGAGGATGGCTGGAACAGCCGCAATCCCGAACGGGTGGCGCTCGCCTATAGCGTGGACAGCTACTGGCGCAACCGGGCCGAGTTCATCCAGGGCCGTGATGCCATCGCCGCATTTCTCACGCGCAAATGGAACCGCGAGCTCGATTATCGCCTGATCAAGGAGCTGTGGGCCTTCACCGGCAACCGCATCGCCGTGCGATTTGCCTATGAATACCATGATGATTCCGGCAACTGGTTCCGGGCCTATGGCAACGAAAACTGGGAGTTTGACGAGAATGGCCTGATGCGCACGCGCTTTGCCTGTATCAATGATCTGCCGATCGCGGAATCCGAGCGGAAGTTTTTCTGGGACCGCGCCGCCTCCCGCCCGGCTGACCATCCGGGCCTGTCGGAACTCGGCCTCTGAACATGGCCAAAACCATCGCCGAGCGCGCCGACATCGTACCCGTTCTCGCCGAGATCTTTCGCGAATATGGTTTTGAGGGGGCGAGCCTCGCAGTCATCGGCGACAAGACCGGCCTCGGCCGCGGCAGCCTTTACCACTTCTTTCCCGGCGGCAAGGAAGAGATGGCAACAGCGGTCCTGCACCATATCGATACGTGGTTTGAAGACCGGATCTATCACCCTCTGCGCGAGTCGGACGATCCGCCCGCAGCCATAAGTGCCATGTGCCGGGCCGTGTCGGATTATTTTCATTCGGGATGCCGCATCTGTGTCGTGGGTGCTTTTGCCCTCGACAATGTTCGGGATCGCTTTGCCGGCGCTATCCTCGACTACTTCGCAGAATGGCGGAATGCGCTTGCGATAGCCCTGCAGAAGACCGGCCACGCCCCTGATCAGGCAATCGACCTCGCGGAAGAAGCGGTGGCCAACATTCAGGGCGCACTGGTCCTGGCCCGCGCGCTGGATGATCCTGCCGTGTTCGAACGGGCCATGCAGCGGATCGAAAAACGCTTATTATGAGGCTTCGCCTGAGACCAGCGCCGCCTGTTCCAGCGGCTCATGCGCGGCAATAGCAGGTTTTTCCACCCGCAGGACAAAGACGGCGACGGCGATCACCACGAAGAGCCCGCCGAGCACATAGGGGGCGCCGCCGAAGGCCACCGATGCCGCCGGCGCGGTGAACATCGCAAAAATCTGGGTAAAAATCAGCGGCCCGATCACATTGGTGATGCTGAACAGACTGGTCATGGCGCCCTGCAGTTCGCCCTGCTCCGACGGCGGAACCTTGGCGGCGGCGATGCTGCGCATGGCTGGATCCGCCAGGCTTTCCAGGCAGGTCGCGACGATAACCGCATAGACCATCCAGCCCTGCCACGCCGCGGCATAGCCGAAGAAACCGAGCGCCGTGAAAACCAGCCCGATCACCGCCGTCCGCCACTCGCCGAAGCGGGCGACGACGCGCGGCAGGATGAAACCCATGACCAGCGCGCCGCCCATGCCGAACACGCCGAGCGACAGGCCGATGTCCCGCTGGTTCCAGTCATAGCGATAGGCGCTGACGAACGACCACACCGAGGGATAGGCCATGTGGCCAAGGGTGAGCATGAAGAAGACGAGACCGATCCACAGGATTCCCCGATGGCCGCGCATCTGTTTGAGAGCGCCGAGCGGATTGGCGCGCTTCCAGTCGAACGTCCGGCGATTCTTCGTTGCAAGCGTTTCCGGCAGGAAGAAATAGGCCACGAGAAAATTCAGGAAGGCGATCAGCGCCGCACCGAAGAACGGCACGCGCGGACCGAACTCGCCGAGCAAGCCGCCGATGATCGGACCGAGGATAAAGCCGACGCCGAAGGCAATGCCGAGAAGGCCGAAATTCTTGGCGCGGTTCTCGTCCGTGCTGACATCGGCGATATAGGCGGAGGCGGTGGAAAAGCTCGCGCCGCTGATGCCCGCCAGCACGCGGCCGATGAACAGCATGCCGAAACTCGTTGCGAGCGCGCAGATCAGATTGTCGATGGCAAAGGTGAACACCGAGGCAAGCAGCACCGGACGGCGGCCGAAACGGTCACTCAGATTGCCGATCAGCGGGGCAAAAACGAACTGCATCGCGGCATAGACGAACAGCAGCCAGCCGCCGTCTATCGCCGCGTGACTGACATCCGATCCCGTCAGCTGTTCGAGATAGGCCGGCATGACCGGCACGATGATCGCGATGCCGATGACATCCATAAGGAGCATGACAAAGACAAGAGTCAGCCCGCGCTTGGCAAGGACAGGATCAATCATCGAAACTCACTTTTGGCGTTCCGGAACGAAATTGATCCGGAAAATGCTCATAATCGATTTCCACGAGCGAAACAATACGTGAACATGATCAGAAAATCTGAGAAAATGCTTGCCGATTATGTTCAGGAATCAATATCTCCTGACATATGCTGCCACATCCCTACCTGGCATAACGGGTCGGCAGCGCGGTGGTTGCCTTCAGCGTCTCCATCGAAACCGAAGCGGATATATCGAAAAACTCGACCTTTTCCACCAGCGCCTTGTAGATGCCGTCATAGGCTTCGACGCGCGGGAGAACGAGCTTGAGGATATAGTCGAAGGTGCCGGTCATCCGGTGCACCTCGACGATTTCGGGGATATCGATGATCGCGGCGCGGAACTGCTCCAGCCAGTCGGCGGAATGGCGCGCGGTGCGGACAATGACGAACATCGTCGTCGGCAGCCCCATCACCGGCCGGTCGAGCAGAACGACGCGGCGGGCGATATAGCCCTCTTCCTCCAGACGCTGGATGCGGCGGGAACAGGCGGAGACGGACAGGCTGACCCGGTCGGCCAGATCCGACACGGCGATGGACGAATCTGCTTGCAGCAAATCCAGGATCTTACGGTCACGATGGTCGAGCATATCCATTCCCGCGCAATATTTCGGCGTTGCGGCCGGAATATACGCCAATCTTTTGCAGGGAGACAGGTTTAATCCGCAAACTTTGCGAACCGTTCGCGCGGCATCTGAATTATCATTCCCGCAATGACTTCAAAGGGAGAATGAGAATGCGCACGATTGGGCTGATTGGCGGTATGAGCTGGGAAAGCACTGCCGTCTATTACCGGCAGATCAACGAAGCCGTCCGCGCCCGGCTGGGCGGCCTTGCCTCCGCCAAGGTCGCCTTGCAGTCGCTGGATTTCTCCGAAGTCGTCGCCCTGCAAAAGAGCAACCGCTGGGACGATGCCGCGGCGCTGTTGTCGGATGCGGCCAGGCGGCTTGAAGCGGCCGGCGCCGACTGCGTTCTCATCTGCACCAACACCATGCATCTCGTTGCCAGCGAGGTTGCAGGTTCCGTCAGCATTCCGCTGATCGACATCCGGCAGGAAACCGGCCGGGTGCTTGCCGCCGCCGGCATGCAACGTCCGCTGCTGCTGGCGACGCGCTACACCATGGAACACGGGTTTTACGCAGACTATATGCGCAATGCATTCGGCATCGAGGTTATGGTTCCCAATGAAATCGACCGGGCAAAAGTCCACGCGGTGATCTTTGACGAACTCTGCTGCGGCATCGTGAAGGAAGAGTCCCGCCAGGCGCTGGAAAAGATCATCGTGCGCGGCAGGGAAGCCGGAGCCGACTGCGTCATTCTCGGCTGCACCGAAATCTGCCTCTCCCTCACCGACGACAATGTCGCCCTGCCGATGTTCGATTCGACCACGATCCATTCCGAGGCCGCCGTATCGCTGGCGCTGGGACGGGATTTCACGGATCAGCAGACCGCCGTTTAGCCTCTTGTGATTTCAGGCTTGCAGGTGCGTGGTTCGTGGTTCGACAAGCTCACCATGAGGGAAGTGGGTTAGCTGCATGCCAATCGCGAACGTCGCGGAATAAGGCTCCCTGCAACTCTCGACCTCCCTCATGGTGAGCTTGTCGAACCACGCACCACTCTCATCATGCAGCGCGCGTCTTATCAGATCGCGCCGCTAAACGTATCGCAGCTGTCGAGCTTGCCGCTGTCGAAGCCGCGCTTGAACCACGAACTGCGCTGGGCAGACGTGCCGTGGTTGAAGCTTTCGGGAACCACATAGCCCTGCATCTTGCGCTGCAAGGTGTCGTCGCCGATCTGCTTGGCGGCATTCAGCGCTTCCTCCAGGTCGCCCGCTTCCAGAATACCCTTCTGTTGGGTGAAATGACCCCAGATACCGGCAAAGCAATCCGCCTGCAGTTCGACCCGCACGGACATGGCATTGGCGTCGGCCTCGCTCATGTTCTGGCGCATCTGGTTGAACTTCGGCAGGACACCGATCAGGTTCTGCACGTGGTGGCCCACTTCATGGGCAAGCACATAGGCCTGGGCAAAGTCGCCCGACGCGCCGAACTTCTTGTCCAGCTCGTTGTAGAAGTTCAGATCGATATAGACCTTGCGGTCGCCCGGACAATAGAACGGTCCTGTCGCCGCGCTGGCGGAACCGCAGGCCGAACGGGTCTGTCCACTGAACAGCACCAGGGTGGGCGGCGGATACTGCTTGCCCTCCGCCTGGAAAATGCCGGTCCAGACATCCTCGGTCTCGGCCAGCACGGTCTTGACGAACTGCGTCATCTGGTCATTGGCCTGCGCCGTCGGGCGTGAGGCGGGCGACTGGCTCTGGCTTTGTCCCGGCGATGATTGATCCATCATGCCGCCATCCACCAGAATCTGCATCGGATCGATATTGGTGCAGAATTTCAGGAACAGGAAAATGGCCGCAAGGACAAGGATACCGGATATGCCGCCGCCGCGCACGGACTGTATGCCGCCGCCGCTGGGAAAGCGGAAGCCGCCGCCATTGCCCATGCCGCCGGGAGTGCCGCCATCGTCACCATCGGTGCGGCGGTCTTCAACATTGTCACTTTGCCTACCGCCTTGCCAGCGCATTACCCACCTCCAGATGAACCCTCGGCCATGCCGCTGATATGTTGCACATCAACAGTATAGCTCCTTATTTGTTCCATGCACGATGCTATTTTCAACTGGTGGCTGCAATGGATTCCCAATCAATTTTCATGACCGAATAATGCAGAGTCCGCCCGTTGTTTCGGAGCAGGATGAGCACAAAGCACCGCCGCATTCCTTTTCCATCCGAAACTGCGGCGAAAAAGCATGGATTTGCGCGTTTTTGGGGTTACGTAATCCGATCGCTTTGCCTATAAGGCAGCCTTAGCCTCGCATTAGGAATTTTGTGTCTGCCCGTACGGTCAAGTCCGTGCGGTTTTTTGTGCAGCACGCTGTTGATAGGAAGAAGCCATGCCAAAACGCACCGACATCAAATCTATTCTGATCATCGGCGCAGGACCGATCATCATCGGTCAGGCATGTGAGTTCGATTATTCTGGCACGCAGGCCTGCAAGGCCCTGAAGGAGGAAGGCTACCGCGTCATCCTCGTCAATTCCAACCCGGCCACCATCATGACCGACCCGGAACTGGCCGATGCCACCTACATCGAGCCGATCACCCCGGAAGTCGTCGCCAAGATCATCGCCAAGGAGCGTCCGGACGCCCTGCTGCCGACCATGGGCGGCCAGACCGCGCTGAACACCGCCCTGTCGCTGCGCCGCATGGGCGTGCTCGAACGCTACAATGTCGAAATGATCGGCGCCAATGCCGAAGCCATCGACAAGGCCGAGGACCGCGCGCTGTTCCGCGAGGCCATGGCCAAGATCGGCCTGGAAACACCCAAATCCATGCTGGCCAATGCGACCGACGTGAAAAACCTCGACCGCCGCCTGCACAAGGAGCAGCGCGAAGTCGTCAAGGCCAAATATTCCGGCGCCGAACTTGATGCGGCGCTCGACAAGCTGGAAACCGAATGGCAGCTGGGCGAAGGCGACCGCAAGCAGCGCTACGTCTCGCACGCGCTCGGCATGGCCGGTGCGGCGCTCGACCATGTCGGCCTGCCCGCCATCATCCGCCCCTCCTTCACCATGGGCGGCACCGGCGGCGGCATTGCCTATAACCGCACTGAATTCTACGAGATCATCGGCAGCGGTCTCGATGCCTCGCCGACCACCGAAGTGCTGATCGAGGAATCGGTGCTCGGCTGGAAGGAATATGAAATGGAGGTCGTCCGCGACAAGGCGGACAACTGCATCATCATCTGCTCCATCGAGAACATCGATCCGATGGGCGTCCATACCGGTGACTCCATCACCGTTGCCCCGGCCTTGACCCTGACGGACAAGGAATACCAGATCATGCGCAACGCCTCGATTGCGGTGCTGCGCGAGATCGGCGTCGAGACCGGCGGTTCGAACGTGCAGTTCGCCGTCAATCCGGAAAACGGTCGCCTGATCGTCATTGAAATGAATCCGCGCGTGTCGCGCTCCTCGGCGCTGGCGTCCAAGGCTACCGGCTTTCCCATCGCCAAGATCGCGGCCAAGCTCGCCGTCGGCTACACGCTGGACGAACTGGAAAACGACATCACCGGCGGCGCCACCCCGGCCTCGTTCGAACCGTCCATCGACTATGTCGTCACCAAGATCCCGCGCTTTGCCTTCGAGAAATTCCCCGGCGCCGAACCGACGCTGACAACGGCGATGAAGTCCGTCGGCGAAGTCATGGCCATCGGCCGTACCTTCAAGGAATCGCTGCAGAAAGCCCTGCGCGGCCTTGAAACCGGTCTCACCGGTCTCGATGAAATCGCCATTCCCGGCCTTGGTGAAGGCAGCGACAACAATGCCATTCGCGCGGCCATCGGCACACCGACGCCGGACCGCCTGCGCATGGTGGCCCAGGCGCTGCGCCTCGGCCTTTCCGTCGAGGAAGTGCACGAGGGCTGCAAGATCGACCCATGGTTCCTGCAGCAGATGGCGGAAATCATCGCCACGGAAGAGCGCGTGCGCGAGCACGGCCTGCCGCAGGACGCACAGAACCTGCGCATGCTGAAGGGCATGGGCTTCTCCGATGCCCGCCTCGCCAGCCTGGCCAAGGTCGACCCCAACGAGGTGGTCAAGCTGCGCAAGAAGCTTGACGTGCACCCCGTTTTCAAGCGCATCGATACCTGCGCGGCCGAGTTCGCCTCGCCGACCGCCTATATGTACTCGACCTATGAAGTGCCCTTCGCCGGTGCCCTCGCCTCGGAAGCCCAGGTTTCCGACCGCAAGAAAGTCGTCATCCTCGGCGGCGGCCCCAACCGTATCGGCCAGGGCATCGAGTTCGATTATTGCTGCTGCCATGCCGCCTTCGCCCTGCGCGATGCCGGCTACGAAGCCATCATGATCAACTGCAACCCCGAGACGGTATCGACGGACTATGACACCTCGGACCGGTTGTACTTCGAGCCGCTGACCGCCGAAGACGTGCTGGAAATCCTGCGCGCCGAACAGACCGCCGGGACACTGCACGGCGTCATCGTCCAGTTCGGCGGCCAGACACCGCTCAAGCTCGCCGATGCGCTGGAGAAGGCCGGTATCCCGATTCTCGGCACCTCGCCGGATGCCATCGATCTGGCTGAGGATCGCGACCGCTTCCAGAAGCTGCTGATCAAGCTCGACCTGACGCAGCCGAAGAACGGCATCGCCTATTCCGTCGAACAGGCCCGCACCATTGCCGGTGAACTCGGTTTCCCCTTGGTGGTGCGCCCGTCCTATGTCCTGGGCGGTCGCGCCATGCAGATCATCCATGACGAGCGCGCCCTGCAGAGCTATCTGCTCGACACGGTTCCCGAACTCGTGCCGGAAGACATCAAGCAGAAATATCCGAACGACAAGACGGGCCAGATCAACACCCTGCTCGGCAAGAACCCGCTGCTGTTCGACCGTTATCTCAGCGAAGCCATCGAAGTCGATGTGGATTGCCTGTGCGACGGCAAGAACACCTGGGTTTCCGGCATCATGGAACATATCGAGGAAGCCGGCATTCACTCGGGCGACAGCGCCTGCTCGCTGCCGGTGCATTCGCTTTCGGCTGAGATCGTCGCCCAGCTCGAGGCAGAAACCGCCGCGCTGGCAAAATCGCTCAACGTCGTCGGCCTGATGAACGTGCAGTACGCCATCAAGGACGGCACGATCTATGTGCTTGAAGTCAACCCGCGCGCCTCGCGCACGGTACCCTTCGTTGCCAAGACCATCGGCAAGCCGATCGCCAAGATCGCCGCGCGCATCATGGCCGGTGAAACGCTGGACGAGGCGTTGGCCAATTATGGCGGCAAGCCATCGGGCACCGCGCGCAAGCACATCGCCGTCAAGGAAGCCGTCTTCCCCTTCGCCCGTTTCCCCGGCGTCGACATCCTGCTCGGACCGGAAATGCGCTCGACCGGCGAAGTGATGGGCCTCGACTACGACTACGCGCTGGCTTTCGCCAAGGCACAGCTCGGCGCCGGTGTCGACCTGCCGCGTGACGGCACCCTGTTCGTCTCGGTGCGCGACGAGGACAAGCAGCGCATTCTTGCGCCGGTCAAGCGGCTGGCGGATCTCGGCTTCAAGGTCCTGGCAACCGGCGGCACGGCGCGTTTCCTCGCGGAGAACGGCGTTGCTGCGCAGAAGATCAACAAGGTCCAGGAAGGCCGTCCGCATGTCGAGGACGCCATCCGCAACCGGCAGGTGCAGCTGGTGTTCAACACCACCGACAGCGCCAAGGCGATCTCGGACTCAAAATCGCTGCGCCGCGCCACGCTGATGCAGAAGGTGCCCTACTACACCACCCTGTCGGGTGCCGATGCGGTGGCCGAAGCCATTGCGGCGCTCAAGGCAGGCTCGCTCGAAGTGCGCCCGCTGCAGGATTATTTCTGACAATTGCTCCGGTCGCGGCCCATGCCGTGACCGGATTTTCCCTTACTCAGTTGGGCGTTCCCTCAGGATCGCCCTTTTGCAGCGCCTGCAGATAATCCTCGAGCCGGTCGAGGCTCTCGTCCCAGAAACGCCGGTAATGGTCGAGCCAGTCCGACACTTCGCGCAACGGCCCGGCTTCCAGGCGGCAGGGGCGCCACTGCGCCGCGCGGCCGCGGGCAATCAGCCCGGCCCGCTCCAGCACCTTCAGATGCTTTGAAACCGCAGGCATGCTCATATCGAACGGCGCCGCCAGTTCGGTGACGGAGGTTTCACCTTCGGCAAGTCGCGCCAGAATGGCGCGCCGCGTCGGATCGGCGAGCGCGGCCAGAATGCCACTGAGACGGTCAGGCGTCATATTTTTTACATTACCTATTGGTTAAATAACTAAATAGTTTAATATTGCAAAGTCCGGGCCTTGTCAAGATTCGGCACGCCGATGGTAACGGCAGCAAAGAGCGGAAACTAGACCCGCCGGAGCTTAGACAAAATGACCTGCATCCGCGATTGACCTCAACTTAAGTTCAGGTTTTATAAGCTTCACTCCGCCCGGAATCCATCCACTCAGGAGCACGCATGTTGACCGATATCGAACGACTTACAGACGCACAGTTTCTCCGGCTGTTTCAGGCAAAACGGTTTCTTGTGACAGGCGTGACGGGCAATGTCGGCCGGCACGTCGTCAATGAGCTGCTGGAAAACGGCTATCTCGTGCGGGCGCTCACCCGCGATGCGCAGCGCGCCAATCTGCCTGAAGGCGTCGAGGTGGTCGAGGGCGACCTGACGCGGCCGGAAACATTCGAACGGGCGCTTGCCGGCGTGGCGGGCATGCATCTCATTACCATCGGCGGCGACGATTACACGCCTCTCGACAACGGCGCCGAGATTGTCCAGCTGGCGCGCTGGGAGGGCGTGCAGCGCATCAGCGTGCTCAGCGACGGGCGGGCCGGAAGCGTCGAGGAGGCCGTCAGGACGAGTGATCTGGAATGGACCATCCTGCAGCCCGTCGATCTCATGTCCAACACGCTCGGCTGGATCAAGAGCATCAAGTCAGCCAATATCGTGCGCGAGCCCTATGGCAGCACGGCAAGAACTCTCATCCACGAGGCGGATGTGGCAGCGGTCGCCGCCCGGATTCTCAGCCATGGCGGCCACGCCCGCAAGACCCTCAAGCTGACGGGCTGCGAAGTCCTGACCATACCGGACAAGATCAAGGCGATCAGCGCCGCCACCGGCAAGCCGATCCGCTATGTCGAGGTGAGCGAGGAGCACACGCGGCAATCCATGCGTGAACTCGGCATTGGCGAAGACGTCATCGACTATGTGGTGGCGTGGAACAGCAATCCGCCGCCGGAAGGGCGCGCCGTCACGGGAAGCGTCCAGCAGGTCATCGGCCGCCCGCCCCGCCGCTTCAGCCACTGGGTCAAGGAGCATGCCCCGCTGTTCATGTGAGGGAATGGCAAGACGGCATGTTATTGGTGCGTGCCTGGTGCGTGGTTCGACAAGCTCACCATGAGGAAGGTGGTTTGGTGCAAGATCAATCACAAACGTTGCGGAACGGTGCTCCCTGCAGCCCGCCCACGTCCCTCATGGTGAGCTTGTCGAACCACGCGCTATAAATCGCGCAGCGGTAAAGCGCCTAGACGCCGCTCAGGCCTTCCGCTTCCATGCCGTGGCCGCTGGGATCGCTGACAAAGTGCAGCACCTTGGAAAAGACGTGGTTGCTCATGTCCTCGCGCCCGATATGCACCACGGTGGACTTGGCGAGCTTGTCGCGCAGCACGGCCATCACCCGGTCATGCGCGCCCGCTTCCATGGCATCCAGCGCCTCGTCGATGACCACCCAGTCCGGCTTGTGCAGCATCAGGCGGGCAAAGGCCAGGGATTGCTGCTCGTCGTCGCTCAGTTCGCGGTCCCAGCGCGAGCGGAAGTCGAGCATGGTCTTGAGACGGTCCAGACCGAGCTCATGCAGCGCTGAAATGAGCTCGCTGTCGGGAAAGGCCCCCTTCCCAAGCGGATAGGACATGACCTCCCGCAGGCTGCCAGGCGGAAAATAGGGCGAGCGCGGCATATAGAGGATCGCCGTGTCTTTCGGCAGGGCAATATTGCCGGCACCCCATGGCCACAGACCGGCAATCGCACGGAAAAGCAGCGTCCTGTCTATGCCGGGTTCGCTGGTGATCAGCACCCGTTCGCCCGCATTGACGACCGCCTTTTTCTCCTTCAGGCGCACGGTTGCCAGCGGTGCCGTGATCTTGAGCGTATCGAAAACAAGCTGGTTGCCTTCCGACTGGGAAAACTTGATGCGCTGCTCGACGCTGTTCAGCGTGTCCATCGACTGGACCGCCTGCCGGAATGACGTCACGCGCAAGAGCGTGGCGCGCCAGTCGGCAATGGCGCTGAAATTGTCGACGAACCATTTGAGCGATGCCTGGACCTGATTGAAGGCGCCGACGGCAATGATCAGACCGCCGAATGACAGGTTACCGGCAAAATACACGGGCGCGGCCACCAGATAGGGGGCGACCTGCGTGAACCAGCCATAGCCGGAGGTCACCCATACGAGCTGCGTCCAGGCCGTTACCAGCTGGCGGATCGCGGCGAGCAGCGAATCGACATCCAGACCAAGCCGGACCTTTTCATCCTGTTCGCCCCGGTAGAGCGCAATCGCATCGATATGCTCGTTGACGCGCATCAGCGAAAAGCGCAGGTCGGATTCACGCTGGTAGCGGTCCGCATTGAGCTTGATCAGCTTGCGCCCGACAAACCAGCTGATGGACGAAGCGGAACCGGCATAGAGGATGGCCGCCCACACCATGTAGCCCGGAATGGAAAAGCTGTGGCCGTAGACGTTGAAGATGAAGCCGCTGGACAGCCCCCAGAGCACGCCGATGAAGCTCATCATCAAAATGGAGGCCTGCAACAGGCCGAAACCGAGGTCGGTCGACATTTCGGCGAGATGGCGTGCATCCTCGTGCAGACGCTGATCGGGATTGACGCCGATTGGCCCGGAATTCGACAGCTTGAAGGCCCGCCGGGGAACCAGCCACTCGCCGATGAGATCGCGGGTCAGACCTTCGCGCAGTTTCATGCGGGTCATCTGATTGAACCAGGTCTGCCCGACGGCCAGAATCAACAGGCAGATGGCGATTCCCAGAAAAACCAGCAATTCGTTGAGAAACGCGGTGAAATCGCGATGGGAAAGCGCATCGAGAAAGCGCCCGTTCCATTGCACCAGACGAACCTGGCCGGCGGAGGTGATGATGATGATGGCAAACATGCTGAGCAGCAGCAGGACGAGCCGGTTGCGGACGGGTGATATCCAGTAGACATGCAAGATAACGCGGAGCTGAGAAAGCAGGCCCGCCTGTACTTCGCCGGCAACGGCGATGGCGGACGTCTTGCTCTGTTTGTCTTCCGCCATGAGCTAGCCCCCGTGGACGACCGTGATTCGGCCTCTCCACTTTATCATTGTTGGTTGGATTGCACCGGATAAAGCGCCGGATTTACCCAAGGGAAGTAAGGCTGAATTCCGCCCGGTCAACGGCGCGCGCGTGACGGGCACATGTGGCTGATTTGAATCCCGCTTGTTTCGGCTCCGATTCTGTCTTATGTATCCCGCATCGATTTATCGGTCGAGTGACTTTGCGACCTGCGTAACCCGTTGCGCTTCCTGATGAACTCCATTGCATAGGTTCGATTCCCTGGGCAGCATAGCTGTATGTTGCCTGTCTTATATCTCTGAAAGGAATTTCCCATGGCTACGGGAACAGTGAAATGGTTCAACAGCACTAAGGGCTATGGTTTCATCCAGCCTGACACCGGCGGTGCAGACGTATTCGTACACATCTCCGCTGTTGAGCGCGCAGGACTGCGCGGCCTCAATGACGGCCAGAAGGTCAACTACGAAATCGTACAGGATCGTCGTTCGGGCAAGTCGTCCGCTGACAACCTCAGCGTTGCCGGCTAATCGCCGCACGCGAAAATCGACAGGTTTTCGAATATACAAATTTGGAAAGGCGGGATTTTGATCCCGCCTTTTTGCATTTCCGGGCTGGCTCAGACGATATCGCTTTCGGAGTAGTCAGCCACCAGTTGCAGCATGGCGCGCAAACCGACGATGAGGCCGCTTTCATCGACCAGGAAGAGATCGGAGTGGTTGGCCGGCGCTTCCCGCGGGTCCCGCCCCTTGCCCGTGATCCCGACCCTGAAGAAAAAGCCGGGAACGGCCTGCGCGAAATAGGAGAAGTCCTCGCCACCCATGCCGCGCTCGATCAGCTTCGTGTTGTCTATCCCGGCAACACGGGCAAGCGTCGGGGCCATCCTGGTTGTCAGCTCCGGGTTGTTGATGACGGGCGGATAGCCGTTCGCCTCCCAGATAACCTCTGCCTCACCCCCCATTCCCTTGGCGACCAGCGTCGCCAGTTCGGTGAAGCGCTCCATCATATGTTGGCGTTGCCGCTCGACCGAGGTGCGCAGCGTGCCTGCCAGCTCCACCTTGGCAGGGATGATGTTGTAGCGTGTCCCGCCTTTGAACACGCCAACGCTGAGAACCGCCGGCTCGCGCACGACATCGGTTTCACGGCTGACCAGCGTCTGCATGGACGACACGATTTCCGATGCGATGACGATGGGATCAACACCACTCCAGGGAGACCCGGCATGCGTCTGCTTGCCTTTTACCGTCAGCCGAAAAGCATCGGACCCTGCAGAGACAGGACCGGAACAATAACCAACCATTCCGGCAGCAAGATTGCTGCCCACATGCAGGCCAAACACAACATCGGGTTTCGGATCAGCGAAGGCGCCCTCTTCCAGCATCTTTCGAGCGCCGCCGATCTCACCCCTGGGCAGTTTCTCTTCGGCAGGCTGGAACAGCAGCTTCACCGCTCCCTTGAGATGTGCCTTGTTCCGCGCGAGGATTTCAGCGGCGGCCATCAGAATGGCCACGTGGCAATCATGACCGCAGGCATGCATGACAGGCACGTCATCACCATCCCAGATTGCCCGCGCCTTGGATGCAAACGACACATCGGTCTTTTCTTCGACAGGCAGGGCGTCCATATCGGCACGCAGGGCAATGACCGGACCCGCCCCCGCCTCACCTTTCAAAACCGCAACAATGCCGGTGGTGGCGACCTTCTCCCGGACGTCATAGCCAAGCGCCTTCAGGTGCTGCGCCACGAGCGCCGAGGTGCGGACCTCCTGGTTGCCCAGTTCCGGATTTTCATGGATATCGCGCCGCCAGGCAATCATCCGCTCTTCGATGTCATGCGCCTGCGTATCGAAGACGCCATGGATCTTTCGAGCCGGGGCGGGCTCAATATTCAATGCGGCGTGAAGTGGTGAGACGCCCAGCGCGAACAATCCGCAACAGGCACATAGGGTCTTGAGGAACTGACGGCGCTCAAGCACGTCATCAATGGCTTCGGCTACAAATCGCTGCGGTGAAGAAGACTTTGCGGGCGTGAATAATTTCATGGCAATCGACCTTCGTGCTGAAAATGAGAGGCAATAAAAATTCGTTTCAAATGCAATAAAACACGATGGTACCCCAACCCGCGGCGCTGTCAAGAACGGAGCCTGGCCATTGGCAGAATGAAACCATCCCCCTGCAACCGTTCGTTCAAGATATTCACCGCACACAATCGGCAGGCTCGGATCGAGCCTGCCGATTGTGAATCTCGGCGTCCTCAGCCGATCTCGACGACCACCTTGCCGAACGGTCCGCGGTCCAGATGATCGAGCGCGTCGGTAAAATCCGCCATGGTGTAAACGGCATCGACGACGGGGGTAACACCCGACAGTTCGAACGCGGCAACCAGATCCTCCAATGCCCGCCGGTGCCCGACCTGAATGCCCTCGACAACCACGCGCTTGCGGGCAAACGGGCCAAAGCCGCCGGATATCTCAAAGCCGTCGATCACCCCGATCAGCGAAATGCGTCCGCCGACCGCCGCCGCGCGCAGGGACTTGTCGAGATGGGCGCCGCCGATCGTCTCAAGGATGTGGTCGGCGCCGCGATCGCCGGTCAGCCGGTAGACGGCTTCGACCCAATCCTCCTTCTGGCGGTTGATCCCATGATGGGCACCGAGTTCCCTGGCCCAGGCGAGTTTCTTGTCGTCGCCGGAGACAACGATAACATTCGCCCCGTGCATCAGCGCAATCTGCATGCCGAAGATCGACACGCCGCCGGTTCCGATGACAACCACGGTCTGCCCGGCCCTGAGCCTGCCGCGTTCGACCAGGGCGGTCCATGCGGTGAGGCCGGCGCAGGGCAGCGTGCTGGACTGGAGACCGGTCAGCGTGTCCGGCGCCCGAACCGCCCAGTCCTCGTGCAGCACGACATATTCGGCCAGAACCCCCTGCATCGGCCCGCCAAGGGTGCGGCCATTGGGATCGCGCGCCGTGCCGGGACCACTGCCATCGATCCAGTCGGGCAGGAAGGTCGAGATGACGCGGTCACCCGCGGCAAAGCGCGTCACACCGGCGCCGACCGCCGCAACCGTGCCGGACAGATCCGACAGCGGCGTGAGCGGTTCCGTCTGGGGCGCCGGCAATCCAAAGCCGAGATCGACCAGCAGCTTGTCGCGGTAGTTGAGGGAAGCCGCCGCGGCCTTGACCAGAATTTCACCGGGCCCGGGCGTTGGCACTTCGGCCTCGACCAGTTTGAGATTGTCGCGTCCGGCCCCATTCAGCGTCCAGCGTTTCATCGTCTTCGTCATCATCTCTGTCCTTGCATGCCCCGTCAGCCGGGGTGAGAACAGCGTTTTATATGATCGCAGTACGATGCAGTTGCGCCCATTCCACCCATTATTGTATCGTTCCATTCTACAATGGAGCGAAGAATGGACCGGCTTGCGGGTATTCAGGAGTTTGTCACGGTGGTGGATGCCGGCGGCTTTTCCGCCGCCGCGCAAAAACTGCACCTGTCGCGCTCGGCCGTCGGCAAGGCGGTCGCCCGGCTGGAGGAGCGGCTTGGCGTGCGTCTCTGCCATCGCACCACGCGGGCGTTCACGCTGACGAGCGACGGCAACGCCTTCTACGCGCATTGCGTGCGCATCCTGGCGGAACTCGACATAGCGGAAGGTGCCCTGGCCTCCGACAGGGAACAACCGGCTGGCCGCCTGCGCATCAGCGTTCCCGTGATATTCGGCCGTTACTGCGTGGCGCCCGTCATCGCCGACCTCTCCCGCCAATACGCGGCGTTGCGCTTCGACGTGTCTTTCACCGACCGGCCGGTGGACCTGATCGAGGAAGGCTATGACCTCGTCGTCCGCAACGCGGTCCTGCCCGACAGCGCCGTCCTCACCGCCCGCCGCATCGCACGCCAGCGCATGACCATCTGTGCAGCGCCGTCCTATCTCGCCGCACGCGGAACCCCGCGCACCATCGGGGATATCGCCGGGCACGACTCCATCGTCTATGGCCGCGACGGCAACACCCGGCCCTGGCTTTTCCCCGATGGCAAGGGCGGTACTTATGCGGCCCCGGCCCGCACCCGGCTGATCCTCGATGATCTGGATACCGCCGCCGATATGGCGGTCGCGGGCATGGGGCTCGCCTGGCTGCCCTGCTGGCTCATTCGCGAACGGGTGCACAGCGGCAGCCTTGTCCGGGTTCTGCCCGACGTCGAACCGCTGGTTTTCGACACCTATGCCGTCTGGCCGCGGGCGCCCTTCATGCCGGCGCGCATGCGGGTGCTCATCGACGCCCTCGCCTCCCGCCTGCCCGGCATGACCGGCACGGACGGCGAAATCAAATCAGCCGCCTGACGCCTCCGGCAGCCAGGTGATCGGCACGTGTCCCTCGTCACCGGCAACCCGGCTCAGCCATTTCGCCACGGACGGATAGGCCGAGAGATCATAACCGCCCTGGTTGGCCTCGTGGGTATAGGCATAGAGCGCGATGTCGGCGATGCTGATGGCGTCACCGGCGAAATAGGGCGTCTTCTGCAGCTGCTGTTCCATGACGAGCAGCGCCTTGTTGCCGCCTTCCAGCGTGGCCGCCAGCCGTTCCGGCGTCGCATCCTTCGCCCGTTCGGGATAGACAAGCAGGGCGCGGCGCACCGCGATATTGGGTTCGTGCGTATATTGTTCGAAGAACAGCCATTGATACATCAGGCCGCGCGCATAGGCATCGCCTGGGATAAACCGGGTTCCCTCGGCCAGATAGAGCAGGATGGCGTTGGACTCCGCCAGGAACCGGCCATCGTCAAGCTCCAGCAGCGGCACCTTGCCATTGGGGTTCTTGGCGGTGAATTCCGGTTTTCGCGTCGAACCGTCCGTCGATGAAATGGCCACATGCTCGAACGGCAGGCCGAGCTTCGCCATCAGCAGGCGCGGCTTGTAGCAATTTCCGGAGCTGAGCTGCGAGTAAAGTATCGGCATGGCTGGTCTCCTGTGGCGGGCGAATATCGCCGCTGGTGTCCGGTCTCATCGGTTTGCGTGAAACATCGCATGAACGGCGGTGATGCTTTGAATGTTTCATGTCACACCCTGCATAGAAACAGCGCGATGTGAAGCCTTTTGCGCACGCTTTTGCTTGCGATTCCGCGCCTGTTGCGACATAGCAGACCCGCACACCGGCTACCCCTTGTCAAACACCCGCTTCAGGAGAACGATACCATGGCATTCCTCGCCGACGCCCTTTCCCGTGTGAAGGTTTCCGCAACGATTGCGATCACCCAGAAAGCACGCGATCTGAAAGCCGAGGGCCGGGATGTGATCTCGCTCTCCGTTGGCGAACCGGATTTTGATACGCCCGACAACATCAAGGAAGCCGCCATTGCCGCCATCCGCCGCGGCGAAACCAAGTATACCCCGGTTTCCGGCATCGTGCCGCTGCGCGAGGCGATCACCCGCAAGTTCAAGCGCGAGAACGAGCTGGAATACAAGCCGAGCCAGACCATCGTCTCCACCGGCGGCAAGCACGTCATCTACAACGCGCTGCTCGCCACGCTCAATCCCGGCGACGAAGTCATCTGCGTTGCGCCATACTGGGTGAGCTACCCGGAAATGGTGGCGCTGTGCGGCGGCACGCCGGTCATCGTCTCGGCCACGCAGCAGCATGAGTTCAAGCTGCAGCCGGAAGATCTGGAACGCGCCATCACGCCGAAGACCAAGTGGGTCATTCTCAATTCGCCGTCCAATCCTTCGGGCGCCGCCTACAGCTGGGATGAGCTGAAGAAGATCACCGACGTTCTCGTCCGTCATCCGCATGTCTGGGTTCTCACCGACGACATGTACGAACACCTGACCTATGGCGACTTCAAGTTCGTCACCCCGGCACAGGTCGAGCCGAGCCTCTATGACCGCACGCTGACCATGAACGGCGTGTCGAAAGCCTATGCCATGACCGGCTGGCGCATCGGCTACGCCGCCGGACCGCAGGCGCTGATCAACGCCATGGACATGGTGCAGGGTCAGCAGACATCCGGCACCAGCGCGATTTCGCAGTGGGCCGCCGTCGAGGCACTGGATGGTACGCAGGAACACCTGCCGGTGTTCAAGAAGGCGTTCGAAGGCCGCCGCGATCTCATCGTTTCCATGCTGAACCAGGCGCCGCTGCTGCAGTGCCCCAAGCCGGAAGGCGCCTTCTACGTCTACCCGTCCTGCGCAGCCGCCATCGGCAAGACAGCGCCGTCGGGCAAGGTGATCGAAACCGACGAGGATTTTGTCAGCGAATTGCTGTCGAGCGAAGCCGTTGCCGCCGTGCATGGCTCGGCGTTCGGCCTTGGACCGAACCTGCGCATTTCCTATGCGACGTCGGATGCCAAGCTCGAGGAAGCCGGCAAGCGCATCCAGCGCTTCTGCGCCAGCCTGCGCTGATCGCACAACCGGATTGAAGACAAAAAGGGGCCCATCGGCCCCTTTTTCTTTGCGGCAAAGGCTTCACGGCTTTGTGTTGATCGTTCTTGCACGGAAATGGCATATTTCCACCGCAACGCCGCAGAGATGAAAGAACAGTTATGGCCGCCATTCACCGCAAGCCCGCCTGGGCGATAGCCGAAGCCCTGGCAACCCCGGAGGCGGCATTCCTCAACCGGCGGTCGATCCTGCAGGCCTGGGGGCTTGGTGCGCTGGCAACCGCTGCGCTCACGGCACTGCCAAAGGCAGCGCGCGCCGCAGCGGAGCATAAACCCGCCGGCAACCCGGCGCTCTATCCGGCCAGACGCAATGACGCCTATACGCTCGACCGCAGCCTGACACCGGAAGAGATCAACGCGACATACAACAATTTCTACGAATTCGGATCGGACAAGGGCATTTATGCGGAAGCGCAGAGCCTCATCACCAATCCCTGGGCGATCAACATCGATGGCATGGTGGAAAAACCTTTCACCATCGAATTTGCCGATCTTGAAGCAAAAATCCCGCTGGAGGAGCGTCTCTATCGCCATCGCTGTGTCGAGGCATGGTCGATGACCATCCCATGGACCGGCTTTTCCCTGTCCAGACTGGTTGAGATGGCAAAGCCGCTTGCCTCGGCCACATACATCCGCTTTGAGACCTTCAACGATCCGTCCATGGCCAGCGGCCAGAACGGCTTTCTCTATACATGGCCTTACGTAGAAGGTGTCACCATGGCGGAAGCGGCCAATGAGCTCGCCTTCCTGGTGACGGGCGCCTATGGCAAGCCCCTGCTCAACCAGTTCGGCGCGCCGATCCGCCTCGCTTTGCCGTGGAAATACGGGTTCAAGTCGATCAAGTCGATCCGCAGGATCACCTTCACCGACAAGCGGCCGGTAAGTTTCTGGGAGGAACTGGCGTCGAACGAGTACGGTTTCTGGGCCAACGTCAATCCGGCGGTGGCACACCCGCGCTGGAGCCAGGCGCAGGAGCGCGTGCTGCACACGGGTGAAACCGTGCCGACGCTGTTGTTCAATGGTTATGGCGATCAGGTCGCGTCCCTCTACACGGGGCTCGAAAACGAAACGCTCTATCGCTGATTTTTTGGAAACATACCCCAGAAAAGAAAAGAGGCCGGACAATTGCCCGGCCTTAAGTTTTGAAGGATGCCATTTCTGGCAAAACCTCCAGAGGGGAACACTAGCGGATGCGCAATGGGAGGAGGAGACGCATCGGCTAGTGATGTGGATATGGGCCCTTTAACCGTTTCTTGCAATCCCCCAATTGTGCAATGCACCCATGCGCCAAATGCATACCGACAATTTATCGGCATTTTTGAAATGAGAGCGCGTGTTTGCGGTGCAATCCGGCAAGATCATGCTCCGAACCGGCCCGCTCGCGAAAGAAAATTTTTTCGCAAAAAATGCGAAAACAGCCGATCAATAGGACCAGGTGCGCGCCTTCGAGAAAAGGAAATCTCGAAACACGTGCAATTTCGCCGCGTTCTTGATTCCCTCGGGATAACAGAAGAACGTATCGAAGGATGGCAGCTCCATCTCCGGCAGCAGGCGCACGAGGGTCGAATCCTTCTCGACCATGTAATCGGGGAGCACGCCGAGGCCGACGCCCTTCTGGATGGCGCGCTTGATCGACAGGAGGTTGTTGATCTGCAGAACGGCGGGGCGCAGATTGCCGTCGGACCGGCCGATCCCTTCCAGCCAGTTGAGATTGGTCAGGTAAGACGGTGCCGGCTCGCCGAAGCTGACGATGCGATGGGAATCGATCTCATCGATGTTTTCGATCTTGCCGTATTTGGCGATGTAGCCCGGCGAGGCGTAGACGTGCATATGCACCGTGAACAGCCGCCGCTGGATCAGGTCAGGCTGCTGCGGCTGGCGCAGGCGGATCGCACAATCCGCGTGGCGCATCGTCAGATCCAGCTCCTCGTTGTCGAGCAGCAGCTGCAGCTGCACTTCCGGATAGAGTTCGATGAATTCCTGCACGCGCTCGATCAACCAGCCGGAACCGAGACCAACGGTGGTGGTGACGCGCAGCTTGCCCGACGGGCGATCCTTGCTTTCGGTGAGGCGCGAGCGGACGTTTTCCAGCTTCATCAGCACTTCATGCGCCGTGCGGTACAGCACCTCGCCTTGCTCGGTCAGGATCAGGCCGCGCGCGTGCCGGTGAAACAGGGGAACGCCGACATCCTGCTCCAATGCGCTCACCTGGCGGGAGATGGCCGATTGCGACAGATGCAGCGTCTCGGCGGCATGGGTAAATGACCCAGCCTCCGCCGCAGCATGGAATATTCGCAATTTGTCCCAGTCAAGCGACATGGCGCAGTCTCTCCCCCATTCCGGTTCCGCATATCGCAACCGGCCTTATCTCAAACGCCCTTATTCGGCAGCCTGGCGCACCGGTTCCTGTGCCGCCAGCCAGCGTTCGGCCTCAAGGGCCGCCATGCAGCCCATTCCGGCCGCTGTCACGGCCTGACGATAGATATCGTCGGTGACATCGCCGGCGGCGAAAACACCGGGAACATCGGTCGCCGTCGAATCCGCAGCGGTCCACAGATAGCCATTCGGCTTATGCTTGAGTTTCCCCTTGAACAGTTCAACTGCCGGCGCATGACCGATGGCGACAAAAACACCGTCCGTCGCAATGTCCGTCGTCTCGCCTGTCTTGACATTTTTCAGGCGCACACCGGAAACCGATGCTGCCATAGGCGGCTTTGCCTCCGTACCCGTGATTTCGTCGATGACGTTGTCCCAGACGACTTTGACATTTTCGCGGGCAAACAGGCGGTCCTGCAGAATTTTTTCCGCACGGAAATGATCGCGGCGATGCACGACCGTGACGGACTTTGCCAGATTGGCAAGATAGAGCGCTTCCTCGACGGCCGTATTGCCGCCGCCAACAACGACGACATCCTTGTTGCGGTAGAAGAAACCGTCGCATGTGGCACAGGCAGAAACGCCGAAGCCCATGAAGGCCTGTTCGGTCGGTATCCCAAGCCATTTCGCCTGCGCACCCGTCGCAATGATCAGCGCATCGCAGGTGTACTGCGTGCCGCCATCACCGACAAGGCGGAACGGCCGGACGGAAATGTCCACTTCCGTGATGATATCGTGAATGATCTCGGCGCCGACATGTTCGGCCTGAATGCGCATCTGGTCCATCATCCATGGCCCCTGCACCGGATCGGCATAGCCCGGATAGTTCTCGACATCCGTGGTGATCATCAGCTGGCCGCCCTGCTGCAGACCGGCAACGATCACAGGTTTCAGGTTGGCGCGGGCCGCATAGATGGCTGCGGTATAGCCGGCAGGACCGGAACCGATAATGAGGACGGGCACGTGGCGCTGTGACATATCAAGACCTATAAACAGATGTTCAGCCAGAACGGGTTGGGAGCAGACTTATGATCATTTCCAATGCCATAAGGTAGTGGGTCAGCCCCCTCCGTTGCAAGGTCTGCGCGTGATATAGGCCGGTTAGCCACAGCTTGTACGCGGTGTTTTGCCGTTTGGCGCGCATTGTGGCGCCTGACGGAACCGGTTATGAAACATTCCCATGTCTCTCTTCCCGTTCTGAGGTCCGCTCATTTTTCGCACCATCATCAATATTTGCGCGCGATTTGGTCTGGTCATGGCGGCAGCCATGCTGATTCCCGCCGCTGTTGATCTGCATATCGGCAACCGGGACTGGATCACCTTCGTGGAATCGGCGATTTTCACCGGTGTGCTCTGCGGGCTTGTCGCCCTCGCCACCCACAATCCCGATATCCGGTTTACCCCGCGCCTCGGCTTTCTCCTGATCGTTTCCGTCTGGCTCACGGCGGCGCTGCTCGGGTCCCTGCCCCTCTATTTCTCGACGCTGCCGATCAGTTTCGCCAAGGCGCTGTTCGAATCCATGTCCGGCATCACCTCGACGGGCGCCACCGTGCTGACAGGGCTCGATGCCATGCCGCGCGGCATCCTGCTCTGGCGCTCGCTGCTGTGCTGGTTCGGCGGTTTCGGTTTCGTCGGCCTCGGCCTGTTGCTGCTGCCGTCGCTGCGCGTGGGCGGCATCCAGCTCCTGCACATGGAATCCTCCGACAAGTCGGAGAAAATCCTGCCGCGCATCCACCAGATCGCCACCGGCATCATCATCGCCTATGTCAGCCTGACGGTGCTGTGCACCCTGTCTTACTTCGCCGCCGGCATGGGCATGTTCGATGCGGTCAATCACGGCATGACGACCGTCGCCACCGCCGGCTTTTCCACGCATGATTCATCCCTGGGCTTCTATGCCCACAACCGGGCCATTCTCGTCATCGCCACCATCTTCATGGTGCTCGGCGCCCTGCCCTTCGTGCTCTACATCAAGGCCGTCATGCCGCAGCGCCTGACCTCGCTCGCCGACCCGCAGGTGACCCTGTTCTTCATCATCATCATCGGCCTCAGCTTTTTTCTGGCGGTGGGGCTCACGCTGGAAACCGGCATCGGGTTTGGCGATGCCCTGATTGCCGCCGCGTTCAATCTCGTCTCGATTATCTCAACCACAGGTTTTGCAACCGAAGACTATACGCGCTGGGGCCCGGAAGCCCTCGGCATTTTCTTCATCGTGACGTTCATCGGCGGCTGTGCCGGGTCGACGTCGGGCGGCATCAAGCTCAATCGCCTGATCATCCTCTGGCAATTGGCATCCGCCAGTCTGACGCGGCTGATCATGCCGAATGCCGTCATCAAAATGCGCTATGGCCGCGCGGAAATCAGCCCGCAGGTCGCGCAATCCGCACTGCTCTTCATCTTTCTCTACATGTCGTCCCTCATCGTTGGGGCCACGGCGCTGACGATCCTCGGCAACGATCTCGGCACGTCGATCACCGGGGCACTGACGGCGCTTTCCAATGTCGGGCCGGGTTTCGGCGATACGATCGGGCCGGTCGGCAACTTTTCGACACTCAGCGACCCCTCGCTTCTGCTCCTGAGCTATCTCATGCTGGCGGGCCGGCTCGAAATCATCACGGTCGTCATTCTGTTTACACGCAGCTTCTGGAGCCGGTAGAGGCTTTCCTGCTATGAACCTGTTTGTAACCGGATGCGAATGCATTACACAGCGGCAGGAATCGCCTATGGTGCTCGCTGTAAGCGCCTTTTTGACAGGGATATAATCAGACCATGCCTTTGAAGGCGGACTTGGACGAGATCGACTGGAAAATCCTGAAACAGCTTCAGGACAATGGCCGCATCACTAATGTGGAGCTTGCCGAACGTGTCGGCATATCGGCACCGCCCTGCCTGCGCCGGGTGCGCAAGCTCGAGGAAGGCGGCATCATCCAGGGCTACCGGGCCATTCTGAACGGTTCGATCCTCGGCCAGGATATCGTCGCCTTCTGCATGATCAGGCTGCACCGGCAATCGGACGCCGACCTGAAGAGCTTTGCCGAAAAGACCAACAGCTGGACCATCGTGCGCCGGGCATGGATGGTGTCGGGCGAATCCGACTTCCTCCTGCATTGCGTGGCCAGCGATATCAGCATTTTCCAGAATTTCGTCATCGAAGACCTGACATCGACGCCGAATGTCGATTCCGTCCGCACCTCGCTGACCATCCGCGCGGTCAAGAACGAACCATTGATGGTGCTCTAACCGCGAATTTTCGAATAGAAGTACAGCAAGACACGGTAGTACGGCCGGAGCACTTCGCGCTTCAGCTTGTCCGAAAGAGTCTTTTTGCCCTGGACGACCGTGCCGCCGAGATTGAAATCGATCTCGCGAATGGTGATGGGCCGGGCGGACAGCATGCGCACCGGGTGCAGCCAGCGCATCTGCAGCGTGGTGTCCACCGGCCGGTCGAACCGCTTCGTCGCTGCAAGCAGCGCAACCGCGGCATCGCGGCCGATCAGCTGCATCTGCATGCCGAGGCCGGGCAATGCGGGCTGCATGACGGCGTTACCACCCTGGCGGGCAATATCGCCGCCCTTTTCGCCCCGCGTCCAGCGCGGAAAGCGGATGTAATCGCCGGGCCGCACCGTCTCCATCGCCAGCTTCAGCTGATCGGCAAAGCCCGGATCGATATCGACATCGTCCTCGATGACCAGGCCCGCATCGAGATTGCCGTCGACAATCGCCTGCCACGCCTTGCGATGCGAGAGAAAGCAGGCGATCTCGGTGGTGCGCAACGGGAAGGGATAAGGCGGGAAATGCCGGGATGTCCGGCTGTAGACCGCCGTGATTTCACCCTCGCTGAGCTGCTGCGCGTCGACGGCGTCGATAATCTCCGCTGCGACCGGCAGCCGCTGCATCAATGCCCTGACATGCGCGCCGCGTTTTTCAGCACGCTTGAGGTGAATGATGAACGCGGCAACCTTCATGATCCGGCCCGGATGCTGCCCGCGAACAGGCGCTCGTAGACGGTGAGGATTTTCGCCGCTTCGTTCTGCAGCGGGAAATTTTCCCGCACATGTTCGAGTCCGGCCTTTCCGGCTTCCTCGCATTTTGCCGGATCGGCGAGATAGCGTTCGATGGCCTCTTCCAGTGCCGGCCGGTCACCCGCCGGAACAACGGTGCCCGTGGCGCGCTCGACCATCTCCGCATAGGCACCGGCATCGCTGGTCACAACGGCGGTTTGCGAGGCCATGGCTTCCAGCGGCGTCAGGCCGAAACCCTCATTGCGCGACGGCGCGACATAAAGGGTCATGCGGCGGTACCAGAGTTTCACGTCAGGCACTTCGCCCAGAAAGAGCAGGCGATCCTGCAATCCCGCCCCGGCAATCTTCTCACGCAGCGCCTGCTCGAACCCCTTGTGTTCGGCGGTTGTCCGGCCCGTCATGACGGCCGTCCATTCGGGATAGCGCGGCAGGAGATTGATCATGGCATCGACAAAAAGATCCGTGCCCTTTGAATGGCGGATACGCCCGGAACAGCCGACAAGATATGTGCCCGGCAGGCCGGAGGCGGCAAAGGCATCCTCGGGCGTTGCCGGCGGATGGAACGTGTCCGTATCCACCCCGTGCATGATCACGGTGTGCGGCACCTGCAGATAGCTGCCGGATTTGGCACTGGTGGCAATCACGGCATTCATCCGCCGGATCAGCCATTTGGTGAAGGGCTTGTGGTCGCGCTGCGCTGCCGAGGTAAAGAGCAGTGACAGCTTCATGCGCAGGACATGGCGCATCAGAATACCCGCAAGCATCTCGTTGTTGCGGCGGGCATGCCAGATTCGGAAGGGTCTGGTCTTTGGCCTGAACCAGAAACCGGGCAGCGAACGCCACCCGATTTTCGGCAGGTTGTCGGGAAGACCCGGTCCCATGGCCACGATTTTGAGGCCGTTGGCCCGCTGCAGCGGAATGAGCTGCACGATAGTCGAGGTGACCCCGGAAAGCTTGCGCTTGAAATTCGGAGCGATCACCTCGACGTTGCTTACCGGTTCCGGCACGATATCAGGCGAACTTGAACCCGACGATTTCATACGAACGGGCGCCGCCCGGTGCATTGACCTCGATCGTGTCGCCTTCGCTCTTGCCGATCAGGGCACGGGCGATGGGTGAGGAAATGGAAATGCGGCCGGCTTTCGGATCAGCTTCCTGATCGCCGACGATCTGGTAGATCTTCTTGTCTTCCGTATCTTCGTCGATCAGCTGGACGGTGGCGCCGAACTTGATCTTGTCGCCGGACAATTTCGAGATATCGATGATTTCGGCATGCCCGATATAGCCTTCGAGCTCGCTGACGCGGCCTTCATTGTGGCTCTGGGCTTCCTTGGCGGCATGATACTCGGCATTTTCCGAGAGGTCGCCATGGGCGCGCGCTTCCGAAATTGCCAGGATGATGCGGGGCCGCTCTTCCTGCTGGCGCCAGCGCAATTCTTCCTTGAGCTTGTCAAATCCGCCTTGAGTCATCGGGACCTTTTCCATGCCCTCTCCTTTCGCAGTCAAGTGTCAAATGCGCCCCGCCAGGGCCGCGCGACACAAAAAGAAAACGGTCACCGAAGCTCAAGACTTCGGAACCGTTCAGTCATTCGTCGTTTAATATAGCACTCTTTCCGGCGATTTCACGAAGAAAGTAGAAAATGTCGCGGATCGGCCGGTTTTCCCTGTGCCGCCGGGGAGCAATGCTCCCTTAGGGGCTCTTGCAGTCCATCACGGCAATCGATAGAGCAGGTTGCGGGCAAGGGATGACCGCGGATATTCTGTGGATTCATCATGACGCAAGGCCGTGCCAATCTGTTGCTGCTTGTCGCAGGCGCCATCTGGGGCCTCGGTTTTGTCGCGCAGGCGAGTGCCGTCGGCAATGTCGGCGCCTTTCTGTTCATCGGACTGCGCTTTGCCCTGGCAAGCCTCACCGTTGCGCCGCTGGCATGGCGCGAAGCACGGCTGGCGAAACACCGCCTCACCCGCCGGGACTACGGCAGCTTCATCTTCATCGGCCTGTTCCTGTCCATCGGCTCGGTTCTGCAGCAGATGGGCCTTGCCACGACAACGGTCACCAATTCCGGCTTTCTCACCGGCCTCTATGTGGTGATGGTGCCGATCCTCGGCGTCATGCTGTTCTGGAGCTGGCCGAGCCCGATCGTCTGGCCCTGTGCGCTGACGGCGCTGGGCGGCATCTATCTCCTGTCGGGCGGGCAGCTCAACAACCTGACGACCGGCGACTGGCTGACCATCCTGTGCGCCGTCTTCTGGGCGCTGCAGATCATCTTCATCAACCGTCTCGCGCATGAAAACGGCCGGCCGTTCATGCTTTCCTTCGTGCAGTTCCTGACCTGCGCCGTGTTCGGCTTTACCCTCGCCGCATTCATGGAACCGTTCAACTGGCCATCGGTCATGCTGTCCTGGCCGGCGATCCTCTTCGGCGGCGTGTTCTCCTGCGGCATTGCCTTCACCTTGCAGGCGGTCGGCCAGCGCTATACCAGCGCGCCGCAGGCGGCCATCATGCTTTCCTCCGAAGCCCTGTTCGCGGCGCTCTTCGGTGCCATCCTCCTCGGTGAGCGCATGACGGTCCACGGCATGATCGGCTGTGCGCTGATCTTCATCGCCATGATCACGGTTGAAATCGTCCCCGCCCTGCGCAACCGGACGGATGCCGCCTAGGGTGCAATTCCTGCCTTGTTGCCGACACAGGCATTACCACCGCCGCTGACCTTTCCTTTACACTTTGGTCTTATTTTATCCATCTCTGCGCTTGGTTTCAGGCGAAAAGGATGTGGTGACATGAGTTTTGCGTTGTCGTCCGCCGTGCCCTTGCGGCGCCTTGCGACCATCTTTGTCCTGTGCACGGCAACCGCGCTCAGCGCCTGCGGCATGGGCGATGTGCGCCGCCCGCAGGCCAATGTCGGCCATGGCGCGAGCCCTGCGGAGTCCGGCGACTATATAGCGGTGGCGCCCGCCGCGGACGTGACGCCCGACACAGCTGCCCCCGACAATTCAATGGCTGACAATTCCCTGGCCGGTGAAGAAAACCGCATTGCCAACAATGAAGCCGACCAGCCGGTGGCGCAGGAACAGAACCTGGCGGCGGCAGAGCCCGTGATGACGGAAGAAAACCACGCGCTGACCAGCCGCGAACAGAATTACGGCTATGCCGGCGGCGGTCTGCGCGATCCCATGGCGCGCAGCGAAAGCCGCTACGCCATACCCGCCGGTGAGATCGCCTGCCGGACCCAGCTCAAGCAGCTTGGCGTCGTCTTTCAGGAGCACGCGCCGATCAATGATGGCGGCGTGTGCCGTATCGACAACCCGCTGACGGTCAGCGGCTTCGCCAGCGGCCAGATCCGGCTGAAACCCAGTGCGACGCTGAACTGCCAGATGACCCTTGCCTTTGCCCGCTGGGTCAAGGGCGACCTGCAGCCGTCGACGCGGCTGCGCTATCTCTCCGGCGTCAACACTATTCATCAGGCCTCGAGCTATTCCTGCCGCACCATGAGCAACCGGCCGGGCGCCAACATGTCCGAACATTCCAAGGGCAATGCGCTGGACATCGCCAAGATCACCCTGAACAACGGCACCGACATCAAGGTGCAGAAGCCGGGGTTCTTCGCCTTCCGGCAGCGCGGCCTGCTCAACAATGTCCGCTCCGATGCCTGCGACTACTTCACCACGGTGCTCGGCCCCGGCTACGATATTTTCCACCGCGACCATTTCCACTTCGACCTGATGCAGCGGCGCAACGGCCATCGCGCCTGCCGCTAGCGCGTCCTAATGGTGGCCGGGTTCCCTGATCCGGCCGACATATTCCCAGATCGTCACCACGATCAGGATCAGGCTGGTTGCAGCACCGAGCACGAGCGGCGAGAGCGCACCGCCCGCAAAGGCCAGAGCGGCGCACAGGACCAGTCCCGCCATATGCGACAGCGGTGGCCTGCCCTCCACATAGCCCTTGAACAGCAGGTTGCCGATGAGATAGAGCGCCGTTCCGCCGATCGAGGTCCAGAGCACCGAGGGCGCGGAATGGCCGAGCGGATGCGCCAGCACCAGTTCATCGGAAACGGCCACCACGATGATGCCGGCCACCAGCAGCACATGGATATAGGTATAGGCGACGCGGGCGATGCGGCCGGGATCGTCGGTCGAGGCGATCTTGTGGTGCGCGCGCAGTTGCCCGACGTTGAAATAGATCAGCCACATGGCCACCGAAGCCACGAAGGTGGTCAGAAACGCCGAGAATGAAATGAAGGTCCATTCCTGCTCGGCGAATGTCGCCCCGGATACAAGGATGGATTCGCCGAGCGCAATGATGATGAACAGCGCGGCGCGCTCGGCCATATGGTCGCCGTCCACGTCCCAGTCCGCCGTCGTCGAGGCGCCAAGGCCGGGGGTGCGGAAGCCCAGCGCCGGACCCGCCAGTTCGATCAGCAGCGCAACCAGCCAGAAAAACACCCGGTTTTCCGGATCGGCCAGCCCGCCGCTGATCCAGAACACGGCGGAAACGCCAAGCCAGATCGAGATGCGCACGAAGTTCAGGTAGTTGGAGCGGTTGTGGTGGCGCATCGCCCACATGACGAAGAGCGAGCGGCCCAGCTGCATGGTGACGAAAGCCAGGGCAAAAACCAGCCCGCGGCCGGCAAAGGCCGTGGGTATGGACGTTGACAGCACCAGCCCCGCCAGCATCAGCACGAACAGCATCACCCGGACCGGCGGCGTCGTCGGATCGAGCCAGTTGGTCACCCACGCCGTGTAGACCCACACCCACCAGACCGCCGCGAGCAGCAGCGCGCTTTCGCCAAGCCCCTTGAGGCTGAGGTCATGCAGCAGGAAGTGCGAAATCTGGGTGACGGCAAAGACGAAGACGAGATCGAAGAACAATTCGACGAAATCGACTTTCGCGCTGTCGCTCCCGCCCCGTATACGCGCGTAATTCCGGATTGCCCCAGACAGTGCCATGCATCGCCCTCCAACATCAGACCCTGAAAAAACGCTGCCTGATTAATGCCGCCAATCCAAGCCTTTTGCGATCTTAACCACAGGATGGTGCATGTATCCCGCAAGCGGGCGTGTGAAGACTACTGACAAAACGCCCTTGTCATCGCCACGCCGACTGCTTCTAATGCCGCAAATCACCACCATTGGGAAAGGCTTACCATGCGCTTCACGGACCGCTATCCGATCATCGTCACCGAGAAAAAAGAGGCTTGCCGCGATTTCTGGATACGGCATCTCGGCTTCACCAGCGGTTTTGACAGCACATGGTTCTGCTGGCTCGCGGGCGAGGACCATACGGCCTCCATCGCCTTCATGACGCCGGACCACCCGTCGGCGCCGCCCGGCCCGGAAAGCTTTGGCGGCAAAGGCATGTGTTTCGAGCTGCAGGTGGATGACGCGGCGGCGGCTTTCGAAAAGGTCACCGCGAGCGGATTGCAGGTGGAATATCCGCTGACCGATGAGCCTTTCGGCCAGCGCCGTTTCGGTTTTCACGATCCGTCGGGCCTGTGGATCGACATTGTCGAGCAGAGCGAACCGCAGGCCGGTTTCTGGGACAAGTATATGATCGGAGGCTAGGGTCTGGACCTCAGGCCTTGGTTTCCGGCGGCACCGGCGTCGGCTTGCCCGATGTATCAAGCGCCACCATGACGAAATCCGCATGGGTGACCCGCTCCATCAGGTCGGAGAGGTAGCGTTGCGCCCATGCTTCCACCTTCAGCGTGATGGAGGTGCGCCCGACATGTTCGATATGCGTGTAGACGCACAGCGTATCGCCGATCTTGACCGGCTTGGCGAAGGCCATTTCCTTCACCGCCGCCGTCACCACCCGGCCGCGTGCCCGTTCCGCCGCGCGGATACCGCAGGACAAGTCCATCTGTGCCATGACCCAGCCGCCAAAAATATCGCCGGCGGCATTGGCATCCGCAGGCATGGCAAGCGTGCGCAGGGTCAGTTCGCCGATCGGCTTGGTTTCTTCACTCACGTCCGGTCTCCATAGGCATGTGCATATGGGCTTATGATGCAGTGCAATAGAGGCAATGGAAAGACCTTCTGTGCAAGAACTGTCAGAAAGCCGACATGCGGGGTCGTTGCACGGTTTTTGACATGCGCGCCCTCTCCCTTAGGGTCGGGCGGACAGTGAACCACCGGAGCAGGCCATGAAAATCACCGATGTAAAAACCTTCGTCGTCGGCAACCCGCCGCCATCGTTTGGAGGCACGTGGTTCATCTTCGTCAAGCTCACCACCGATTCCGGTGTCGTCGGCTATGGCGAGGCCTACAATTCGACGGTCAGCCCGCAGGTCATGCGCAAGGTGATCGAGGACGTCGCCGAGCGCTGGCTGATCGGCCAGGACCCGCACCACATCGAGCGGTTTTTCCGCCGCGCCTATTCCGGCGGCTTCACCCAGCGTCCTGACGTGACCATCATGGGCGCCGTATCGGCGCTGGAAATGGCCTGCTGGGATATCATCGGCAAGGAAGCCGACAAGCCCGTCTACGAATTGCTGGGCGGGCGGGTGCACGAGCGGCTGCGCAGCTACACCTATCTCTATCCCAAACCCGAGCTGGGCGAGACCTCGGCGATCTACTGGAATGCCGAAGCCTCGGCGGAGCGCGCCGCGGAGTATGTGGCGCAGGGCTACACCGCCGTGAAATTCGATCCGGTCGCGCCCTACACCTCCTTCGACCCGCGCCAGCTCTCGCTCGAAGAACTCGATCTCGGCGAAAAATTTGTGCGTCTTGTGCGCGAGGCTGTCGGCGCCAAGGCGGATATCCTGTTCGGCACCCATGGCCAGATGACACCGACCAGCGCCGTGCGGCTGGCCAGACGGCTCGAGCCCTACGATCCCTTGTGGTTCGAAGAACCGGTCCCGCCTGATATGCCGGAGAATATGGCCTATGTGCAGCAGCACACCACGATCCCCGTGGCGACGGGCGAACGCCTCGCCACGAAATATGAGTTTCAGCGGGTGCTGGTAAACCGTGCCGCCAATATCCTGCAGATGGATCTGGGTCGTGTCGGCGGCATTCTGGAGGCCAAGAAGATCGCCGGCATGGCTGAAACGTTTCATGCGCAGATCGCCCCGCATCTCTATTGCGGACCGATCGTCGGCGCGGCCAATATCCAGCTTTCCACCTGCAGCCCGAATTTCCTCATTCTCGAATGCATCCAGGCCTTTGGCGGGTTCCATGCCGAGCTGCTCAAGACGCCGCTTCAATGGGAAAACGGCTATGTCATCCCGCCGACGGCGCCGGGCCTTGGCGTCGAACTCGACGAAGCGGTGGCCGAAGCCCATGCCTATGATGGCCACGAGCTGCATCTGAACATGGGCCGCGACCCGCTGATCGTCTGATCGCCGCAGCACCCGGTTGTTGAAAAATTGTCACGCCGGCGGCAGTTCGGCGTGCCTGCCGCCCGCCGGGCAGTGCTTTTAAGTTGCAGTGCGGCCGAAATACTGGTTCTAACTTCCGGAGTGCTGTCCGGAGTGTGTTCATGACCGTATCCCGCTTGTCGGCCTTTCTGCTCGTGATGCTTGTGCTGACAGGGTGCGGTGGCCGTGCTGTGCTGGGTCTCACATCCCAACACGTCGTCAAGGCCAATGCGGCGGTGCCCGCGCCGGTGCTGAACGACAAGACCGGACCCAAGGCCGTCATTCCGATCTTCGTCGCGACCAGCCGCGAGCGGTCGGACAATCTCTCCCTGCCCTATTCGGCCAAGCGCTCCCCAACCCTCAATTTTGCCCGCGTCGATGTCGGCATCCCGCCGAACCACAAGCGCGGCGAAGTGGAAAAGAGCAGCAGCAAACCCAATCCGGCCCGGGATTTTGCCGCAACGGCGTTCCAGCCCTACGGCAGCAAGCAGGTCTTCGTCGAGAAGATCAACGCGGAACTGGCCAAACGTCCCGCCAACCAGCGCGAGCTGTTTGTTTTCGTCCACGGCTACAACAACAATTTTGCCGACAGCGTCTTCCGGCAGGCGCAGTTCGCCTATGATTACGGCCTTCCCGCCGTTTCCGTCCACTATTCCTGGCCCTCGGCGGGTTCGCTCGGCCTTTACGTCTACGACCGCGACAGCGCCACCTATGGCCGCGACGGTCTTGCCGAACTTCTGCAACTGGCCGCGGCGACGAAGGCGACGAAAATCCTGCTGGTCGGCCATTCCATGGGCTCGTTCGTGGTCATGGAAGCCCTGAGCCAACTGGCGCAGACCGGCCATCGCGACGTGTTCCGCCGCCTGTCGGGCGTCATGCTGGCGGCGCCGGACATCGATATCGACGTGTTCCAGGGACAGGTCCGGGATATCGGCGAACTGCCAAAACCCTTTACCGTGCTGGTTTCCCGCGCCGACAGTGCCCTGAGCGTGTCAGGACGGATTACCGGCGGCCACCCGCGCGTCGGCGACGGCTCCAGCATCGCCGTGCTGCAGAAACTCGGCATCGTCGTCCTCGATGCGTCCGACCTCGACGGCGGGTCGCATGGGGTATTTGCAAGCTCGCCGACGCTGATGAACATGGTGCGCAGCGGGCAATTGTCGCAGAAAGTGCTGTCCGGTGATGAGACACCCGCCGGGCAGTCCGTTCTCGCCGATGGCACCTCCGTCATAACAGGCGCAGCGTCGCTTGTGATCTATCTTCCCGCCCGGCTTCTTGGCGCCGTTCAGTAGGCCGCCGGCGGGAGACACGAAACCAACAATCCGCGACATAAATTTTTATCGCGGATTGTTGGTTAAGTCATGATTCCGCTGTATTTTTTTGAAGAATTCGCTCATATATCAATTCTCTCTTTTTCTGAAAGATCGGTCCGTGCCTCTCCATATCGAGCTCGTTGGCAGTCTTGCTGCCTTGATCACCACCCTGTGCTGGGTTCCGCAGATCATCAAGATCGTTCGGCACCGGGAAACCGGCAGCATTTCGCTCATCAGCAATGCTTCGCTGGCACTTGGCGTGTTGCTCTGGCTGTTCTACGGTATCATGATCAGTTCCTGGCCGGTCATCGCGGCAAACGCCACGACGCTGCTGCTGATCCTGACCATTCTCGGTCTCAAGCTGCGCTACGGCTGATACCCCGAACAGGACGCACCCTGACAATCCTCCTGACAACCTTATGTCAGGAGCCTGCCGCTTCCGGCGACTTTTGCGGACTTGGCTCTTTCCATTTTGCCGGACTCCCACCATATTCAACCCATGGTTAAATCTCCTGACAAATATAACGCGGATGGTTTCGGCGAAGCGTCGCAATCGGAACTGGAAGGCACACCGCTCTCCGGTTCGATCAGCGATTGGGCCAAGCAGATTTCCGAGGAAACGGCCAAGCCGCAGCCCAAGGTGACGAAGCCGAAGAAGGCAGTGGCCAAGTCAACCAGCAGTTCCAGGACCTCGCGCGGCACCTCCATCGGCGGATCGAGCGATCCGAAGACGCGCGCCGCGGCCGGACTGAACCCGGTCGCCGGCCTGGATATCGCGTTGGAGGACACCGCCAACCTGCCCGCAGGCGGCGCCACCGCCACCGTTGCCGCGCTCTCCGCCCTGATCGAAAGCGGCAATCCGCTGTTCAAGAACGGCACGGCCTGGCAGCCGCACCGCCCTGCCCGCCCTTCGAAATCCGAAGGCGGCATTGCCATCCGCATGGAAACCGATTTCCAGCCCTCGGGCGACCAGCCGACGGCCATCCGCGATCTCGTCTCCGGCATTGCCGACGATGACAAGACCCAGGTGCTTTTGGGTGTCACCGGTTCGGGCAAGACCTTCACCATGGCCAAGGTCATCGAGGAGACCCAGCGCCCGGCCCTGATCCTCGCGCCCAACAAGACGCTGGCGGCGCAGCTCTACGGCGAGTTCAAATCCTTCTTCCCCAACAATGCGGTCGAGTATTTCGTTTCCTATTACGATTACTACCAGCCGGAAGCCTATGTGCCGCGCTCGGATACGTTCATCGAGAAGGAATCGTCGATCAACGAGCAGATCGACCGGATGCGCCACTCGGCCACCCGTTCGCTGTTGGAACGCGATGACGTGATCATCGTCGCCTCCGTCTCCTGCATCTACGGTATCGGATCGGTCGAGACCTATACGGCCATGACCTTCGAGATGAAGATCGGCGACCGGCTCGACCAGCGGGCGCTGCTCGCCGATCTGGTGGCGCAGCAGTACAAGCGGCGCGAGATGGATTTCACCCGTGGTTCGTTCCGGGTGCGCGGCGACACGATCGAACTGTTCCCGGCCCACCTTGAGGACCGGGCCTGGCGCATTTCCATGTTCGGCGACGAGATCGAGACGATCACGGAATTCGACCCGCTGACGGGGCAGAAGACCGGTGACCTCAGCCAGGTGAAGATTTACGCGAACTCGCACTATGTGACGCCGCGCCCGACGCTGAACCAGGCGATCAAGTCGATCAAGGAAGAGCTGAAGCACCGGCTGGTGGAACTCAACCAGGCGGGACGCCTGCTCGAAGCGCAGCGGCTGGAGCAGCGCTGCACTTTCGACCTGGAAATGCTCGAGGCCACCGGTTCCTGCGCCGGCATCGAGAACTATTCGCGTTACCTCACCGGCCGCAAGCCGGGCGAGCCGCCACCCACGCTGTTTGAATATATCCCCGACAATGCGCTTGTTTTCATCGACGAAAGCCATGTGACCGTTCCGCAGATCGGCGCGATGTACAAGGGCGACTTCAGGCGCAAGGCAACGCTGGCCGAGTACGGCTTCCGCCTGCCCTCGTGCATGGACAACCGTCCGCTGCGTTTCGAGGAATGGGACGCCATGCGTCCGCAGACCGTTGCGGTTTCGGCGACCCCGAGCAATTGGGAAATGGAAGAAGCCGGCGGCGTGTTCGCCGAGCAAGTCATCCGGCCGACCGGCCTGATCGATCCGCCGGTCGAAGTGCGTCCGGCCAAATCGCAGGTCGACGACGTTCTCGGCGAAATCCGCGAGACATCGGCAAAGGGCTACCGCACGCTGGTCACTGTCCTGACCAAGCGCATGGCGGAAGATCTGACGGAATATCTGCACGAGCAGGGCATCCGCGTGCGCTACATGCACTCGGACATCGATACGCTCGAGCGCATCGAAATCCTGCGTGACCTGCGGCTCGGCGCCTTCGACGTGCTCGTCGGCATCAACCTGCTGCGCGAGGGCCTAGACATTCCCGAATGCGGGTTCGTCGCCATTCTCGATGCGGACAAGGAAGGATTCCTGCGCTCGGAAACATCGCTGATCCAGACCATCGGCCGCGCCGCCCGCAACGTTGATGGCAAGGTCGTTCTTTATGCCGATCATGTGACCGGTTCGATGGAACGGGCCATGGCCGAAACCAGCCGCCGCCGCGAGAAACAGGAAGCCTACAACACGGCCAACGGGATCACGCCCGCCAGCATCAAGAAGAACATCGGCGACATCCTCAACAGCGTGTACGAGCGCGATCACGTCCGGGCCGATATTTCCGGCTTTGCCGAGTCCGGCGCGATGATGGGCAACAACCTCAAATCGCACCTCGAACATCTGGAAAAGCAGATGCGCGAGGCTGCCGACGATCTCGACTTCGAAGTGGCGGCACGGCTGCGCGACGAAATCAAGCGGCTGCGCGAGACGGAGCTGGCCATATCGGACGACCCGATGGCGCGCGAAGTGGAACTGGAAAGCCCGGTCAGCGGCCGCACCAAGGGCCGGCACAATGCCGGCCGCGCCATGCACCGCGTGGTCACTGACGAGAACAGCGATCCGAACTCGCCGCTGTTCCGCAAGAACACGCTGGACGAGATGACTGTCGGCCGGACCGAAAAGCCCGTGCGCGGCGCCGTGCCGGAAAAACCAGCCGGTCCCGGCGGCACGAACCGGAATGACGATACCATCATTCGCCGCGAGCGCAGCGGCATCGGCTCCTATGAGGACGCAAACGATGCGCGCAAGAAACGCCGGCCGGGCAAAACGGGGCGTCCGGGGCGGTAGATCAGAATACTCACCCCCCTCTGGGCTGCCGCCCATCTCCCCCACAAGGGGGGAGATCACGTCGGCATCAATGGTTTCGCGTTCTTTTCGATGCCGAAGATTGGCTGAACGGTTCTGAAAGCTGATCTCCCCCCTTGTGGGGGAGATGCCCGGCAGGGCAGAGGGGGGTGTAAATCCCCTCCCTACTCCGCATCCCTGCCGAACACCTCCGCACCGACCCGTTTGATCTCCCTGGCAAAATCGGGGTCGTCCACGGCGCGCGCCAGCACCACGGTGCCCACCAGCCCCGCCATGATGGCGATGGCCTTTTCGCGCTGCCGGGCTTTGCTGCGGCCGGTCACGGCGTTAACGAGAATATCGAGAAGCGCCTTGGTGCCCTCGGTGAAACGCGAACGGACGGGACCGCCGCGACGGGCGATATCCGGCGCCAATGCGGCCATCATGCAGCCGCTCATCTGTCCCTCGCCATGGGCATCACCCGCCAGATAGGATTGGGTGATCGCGCCGAGCGCATCGTCAGGCGACGCCTCGGACAGGCTGGTCCACCGCCGGACCGACAAAGCCATGGCCGCCGCGCAGGCCTCGGCGATCAGGTCATCCTTCGAATTGAAATGACCATAGAAACCGCCATGGGTGAGCCCCGCGCTTTTCATCACATCGGCGACGCCGATGCCGTCAAAACCCTTTTCGCGGAACTGCTGTCCGGCGATCTCGATGATGCGGGCGCGGTTCTGTGCTGCCTGGTCCCTGCTGACGCGCATGAAACAATCCTTCAAAAAAACTGCATTGACAATTTATATGATGACCGTCATCAATAGTCAATATGATGACCATCATCTAAAAGCCGATTACCCTCCAGGGAACACGAACATGATTTCATCGCCTCTCGCTGCCGCGCTCGCCCGGCGCAATGTCCACTATGGCTGGGTCGTCGTATCCGTCACCTTCCTCACCATGCTTGTGACGGCGGCGGCCGTCGGCGCCCCGGGCGTGCTCATCGTGCCGCTGGAAAAGGAATTCGGCTGGACGACGGAACAGATCGCCACCGCCTTTTCCATCCGGCTGCTGCTGTTCGGGCTGATGGGGCCATTCGCTGCGGCGTTCATGAACTATTTCGGCGTGCGGAAGGTCGTGTGCGTGGCGCTTGCGCTGATCGCCGGCGGCTCCTTCCTGTCCCTCGGTATGACGCAGATCTGGCAGCTCATCCTGCTGTGGGGCGTGGTGATCGGTTTCGGCACCGGCCTGACCGCCATGGTGCTCGGTGCGACAGTTGCCACCCGCTGGTTCACCGACCGGCGCGGGCTGGTGCTGGGCATGCTGACCGCAAGCTCGGCCACCGGGCAGCTGGCTTTCATGCCGCTCATGGCCTCCATCAGTGAAAACTACGGCTGGCGCGCGGCGACCATGATGGTCTGCGCCCTGCTCGCCGTCGCAGCGGCCGCCGTCTTCCTGCTGATGCGGGACCGCCCATCCGATGTCGGCCTGCCCGCCTATGGCGAGAAGGACGTGGCCAAGACCGCACCGATTACCGGCGGTCTGCTGTCGCTCATCATCCTGCCGCTGGCCACCCTCAAGGAAATATCCCGCACCAGCACGTTCTGGGTGCTATTTGCCACCTTCTACATCTGCGGCGCCAGCACCAACGGCCTCATCCAGACCCACTTCGTCGCGCTCTGCGGTGATTACGGGCTTGCGGCCGTCACCGCCGCCAGCGTGCTCGCCATGATGGGTTTCTTCGATTTCTTCGGCACGATCGGCTCCGGCTGGCTGTCCGACCGGGTCGATAACCGCTGGCTGCTGTTCTGGTATTACGGCCTGCGCGGCGCCTCGCTGCTGTTCCTGCCCTACAGCAATTTCTCGATCTACGGCCTGTCGCTGTTCGCCATGTTCTACGGCCTCGACTGGATCGCCACCGTGCCGCCGACGGTCAAGCTGGCAACGGACCGGTTTGGCCGGGAGAAGGCCGGCATGGTGTTCGGCTGGGTCTTTGCCGGTCACCAGCTCGGCGCAGCGTCGGCGGCCTATGGCGGCGGTTTTGCCCGTACGGAATATGCGAGCTACCTCCCGGCCTTCTTCACCGCCGGCATCCTGTGCCTGATCGCCGCGCTGCTGGCGCTGACCATCCGCAAGAGCAGCAAGGACGACCGCGTCGGCGAACCCGCCATCGCGCACTGAACTGAAGATGTAACCATATAAATATGTCTTTATGTGTTATTGACAGCCTACGGGCACGCGCCTACCATACCCCGCATCGTGGTTCTCTGCGCCTTCGGGCGCAGAGCTAAGAGGGAATACGGTGCGATCGCTGCCAGCGGTCCAATCCGGAGCTGCCCCCGCAACTGTAAGCGGCGAGTTCTCGTCAATTTCGTGTCACTGATCCCAGGACGGATCGGGAAGGCCTGACGAGAGCACCGACCCGCAAGCCAGGAGACCTGCCTCGATAGATAACGTCCACGGGCGGGGTGTCCGGTGTGTCGCTTGCAAGCGGACGTCTTGGGCGCCCGTATTTCCTGCATGCGTACGCCTGACCTTTGCCCTCAACCATCGGGGTAAAGAACTATGTCTATCACCACAAGCAATCTGGGTTTTCCGCGGATCGGCAAACGGCGCGAACTGAAATTCGCGCTGGAAAAATTCTGGTCGGGCCAGTCCCATATCGTCACCCTGCAGGATATCGCCGCCGGGTTGCGTGAGGAGAACTGGGCCTTGCAGCAGAAGCTCGGCCTCGATCACATACCCAGCAATGATTTCTCGCTCTATGACCACGTGCTGGATACAAGCGTCATGCTGGGCGCAGTGCCCCAGAGCTACGAATGGCAAGGCGGACCGGTTTCGCCCGAAACCTATTTCGCCATGGCGCGCGGCAGCCAGGGCGGCCATGATCACGGCGCCTGCACCCGCCACGGGGTGGCCGCACAGGAAATGACGAAGTGGTTCGATACCAACTATCATTTCATGGTGCCCGAACTGACAAAGGGGCAGGAATTCACCCTCGGTTCCAACAAGCCGGTCGACGAATACCGCGAAGCGAAGGAGCAGGGCTTTGACACGCGCCCGGTGATTCTCGGGCCGGTTACATTCCTCAAACTGGCCAAGAGCAAGGACGCACAGCTCGACCCCCTATCACTCCTTCCGGGTCTCCTGCCGGTCTATACGGAAATTCTGCGCCGCCTCTCCGCCAACGGCGCCGAATGGGTGCAGATCGACGAGCCCGCACTGGTGCTCGATCTCGATGAAAGCACGCAGACGGCATTCCGCGTGGCATATGAATTCTTCGCGCGCGCCCTTCCCCGCCTGAAACTGTTGCTGACGCCCTATTTCGGTGCGCTTGGCGACAATCTCGACCTGGCGCTCGGGCTGCCCGTTGCCGGCCTGCATCTCGACCTGTGCCGTGCACCGCAGCAGCTCCAGACGATCGTAACCCAAGCGCCTGCCGGACTTGTCCTGTCGCTCGGCGTCATCGACGGCCGCAATGTCTGGCGGGCCGATCTCGAGGCCGTCCTGCGGCGTATCGAACCGGTGATCAGCCAGCGGGGAACAGATCACCTCATTCTCGCCCCATCCTGTTCGCTGCTGCACACGCCTGTCGATCTCGAACTTGAAACGGACATCGACCCTGACTTCAAGAGCTGGCTGGCCTTTGCCACGCAGAAGCTTGAGGAATTGTCGATCCTTGGCAGGGCGATCAACACCGGGCGGGACAGCGTCCGGGATGAACTGGCAGCGGCCGCGACGGCAGTGCAAACCCGCAGGACGTCGAGCAAAATTCATGATGCGGCGGTCAAGCGGCGCCTGCAGGCGGTGACGGCGGAACTGTCGCGGCGTCAAAGCCCCTATCCCGCCCGCCGGGAAAAGCAGAAATCGCTGGGGCTGCCGGATTTTCCGACCACCACCATCGGTTCCTTTCCGCAGACGGAAGGGGTGCGCAAGGCGCGGGCGGAACATGGCAAGGGGGCGCTGACCGCAAATGCCTATGCCGCCCTGCTGCGCAAGGAAACGGAAAATTCCATCCGCTGGCAGGAGGAAATCGGCATCGATGTGCTGGTGCACGGGGAATTCGAGCGCAATGACATGGTGCAGTATTTCGGCGAACAACTGTCGGGCTTTGCCTTCACCCGGCATGGCTGGGTGCAGAGCTACGGCTCGCGCTGCGTCCGCCCGCCAGTCATTTTCGGCGATGTCAGCCGCCCGCAGGCGATGACGGTCGAATGGGCAGCCTACGCCCAGTCGCTGACGAACAAGCCCATGAAGGGAATGCTGACGGGGCCGGTGACCATGATGCAATGGTCGTTCGTGCGCGACGATCTTCCGCGCGATCAGGTCTGCCGCCAGATCGGACTGGCATTGTGGGATGAAGTGAGCGATCTGGAAAAAGCCGGAATCCGCATCATCCAGATCGACGAACCGGCCATCCGCGAAGGCCTGCCCATCCGCCGGGCCGATTGGGCTGCCTATCTCGACTGGGCCACCGAATGTTTCCGCCTGTCCGCTTCAGGCGTTCAGGACGAAACGCAGATCCACACGCATATGTGCTATTCGGAGTTCAACGATATCATCGACTCCATTGCGGCCATGGATGCGGATGTAATCTCCATCGAGACATCACGGTCGAAAATGGAACTGCTCGATGCGTTCGTGACCTACCATTATCCCAACGAGATCGGGCCGGGTGTCTATGATATCCATTCACCGCGCATCCCGCCGGTGGATGAAATGGCTGGCCTGCTGCGCAAGGCCCGGAAGAATCTTGATCCCGACCAGATTTGGGTCAATCCCGATTGCGGCCTGAAAACCCGCAAATGGGAAGAGGTGAAACCAGCCCTCGTCAACATGGTCGAAGCCGCAAAGCTTCTGCGACTTGAGCAATAGACGTCAGTGAACACGCGCGCGGCGACCGGCAGCTTTGGCCCGGTTGCCGCACGTTTCCATGCTGCACCAGCGGCGCGTGTGATTCTTGCTGGTGTCGTAGAACACGATGCAGCAGCGCTCATTGCTGCAGTGGCGGACATTCGTCGCTTCGGTGGAAACAAACCGGGCAAAGTCAGTGGCGATTGCAGCCAATACGCTTTGCGGCCCGCTGGTGACAGGCTTTGCGCTGGTCGCCCACCCGCTGCCTGAATGCTCCAGAACCGTCGCAACCGGATGCTCAGCCATGCGCCGGTTGATATCGGCGACAAAGGCAGGATTGAGCGCCGTCCCGGCCGCGAGACTGTCCGCCGCCCCGCGCAAGTGCGCACGGAACGCCTGCGCCTCGGTCAGGGCCGCGTCGAACGTGGCCGCATCATCCTCGTCAGCCTGAAGATCGGCCGTCTTCGCCCACTGCAGAAACGCACCGTCATTGCCGATGAGATCGATGAGCGCGCCATCGATGATCTGCGTGTTGATGAAATCCAGCCAGAGGGCATTGCCCAGAAAAATGAACGGCATCGCATGTCCTTTCATCCCTAGAAGTAACCATCAAAATTCAATTTGACAAGTTACTCTATTTGAGTAACCATCAAAACGTACTTTAGACGGTGAAAATACCCATCCAACAGGAGCAGGAACGATGTCACAATCGAACGAACACGCACGCCCGGTGATCAGCTACCGGACCGAAGAGATCGACGGTCTCAAGATTTTCTATCGCGAAGCAGGGCCGAAGGACGCGCCGACGCTGCTCCTGCTGCACGGCTTTCCCACCTCGTCGCATATGTTCCGCGATCTCATTCCGTTGCTGGCCGACCGCTACCACGTTGTCGCGCCGGATTATCCCGGCTCGGGCTACAGCGACGCCCCGTCCCACACGACGTTTCGCTATACGTTCGACCATCTCGCCGACATCATCGACGCATTCACCCGGAAGCTCGGCCTCAAGCGCTACGCCCTTTACGCGCAGGATTTCGGCGGCCCCGTCGGTTTCCGCCTCGCCTCCCGCCACCCCGAACGGGTGACGGCGATTGTCGTGCAGAACGCCGTGGCGCATGAAGAAGGCCTGTCGGACGGCTTTGCCGCCGCGCGCCGCCTGTGGGCCGACCGCAATGCGGAGACGGAGGCCGCCATGCACCGCCACCTCTCGATCGAGGACACAAGAGGCCAATACCTGTTCGGTGCGAAAGATCCGGCCCGCATCAGCCCCGATGCCTGGACCCACGCGCAGAACGGCCTTGACCGTCCCGGCATTGCCGAGGCCCAGCTCGACCTGCTCCATGATTACCAGTCAAACCTCAAGCAGTACCCGCATTTTCACGCCTATTTCCGCGAGCACCAGCCGCCCATGCTGATCACCTGGGGCAAGCATGACCCGTTCTTCGCGCTTGCCGGGGCCAGAGCCTATGCCGGACAACTGCCCGATGCTGAGCTGCATATTTTCGATGGCGGGCATTTTCTTCTGGAAGACCATGCCGAAGAAGTCGCCGTGCTGATGCGGGAGTTTCTTGGGCGGACGGTAAGCATCTAAAGCAAAAACTGTAGTGCGTGGTTCGACAAGCTCACCATGAGGGATGTTGAGGATTGCAGGGAGTTATAAGTCTGCAGCGATTGTGATTTGCCTTGCACCAAACCACCTCCCTCATGGTGAGCTTCCTGAGCTTGTCGAAGGGCGAACCACGCAACACCGCGATGCAAATCCGGTATCAGTTGGCCACCCATTGCAGGATCAGCGATCCCAGGGCGGCGGATGCGGTGGCCTCGTCGACGCAGCCGCAGGTCATTTCCCGTGAAATGGCCTCGGCAGCGCCGATGATGCCCACACAGCGCAAGCGCAGATCACCCGCAGAAAGCGCCGAATAGGGTGCCAGCGCGGTGCGGTAGAGATCGACATAGCCGTCGATCAGCGCTTTTTGAAATGTTTCCATCTCCTCATCGCCCTTGAGCGCAGCGGAGATGGCGTGCCATTCCGGGCCTATGGAGCGGTAGCAGGCCATATAGGCCTCGCTCATCAGCCGGGCAACACTCGCCAGCTGCTTCGGTGCCTGTTCCAGCGCCGCCAGCAAATCATCGACCTGTTGCTGGTCCAATTGCTGATACAGCGCGATCAGAAGGCCGGAGCGTGTGCCGAAATGCTCATAGGCAATCGGCTTGCTCACCCCCGCGCGCTCCGCCAGATAGCCGAGGGTCAGCGCATCGGTTCCCTGTGTGCGGATGATCCCCAGCGCCGTTTCCATGAGCTGCTCCCGCCGCTGGGCTCTCGGCATTTTCTTGGCGGCTGCGGTCTTGCTCATGCGGATTCCCTTTTTCATCAGAATAGCAATCCCGCCTCTTGACTTGCAATCGCGCGCCCACATATTACTAAACGTAACTTACCTATAGTAACATAAAGGGAATTCCCATGTCCACGACCATTGCAGCCCCTGTCCTCATCATCGGTGGATCCGGCATCGTCGGTTCGCAAGCGGCACAAACCCTGCGCAAGCTCCACCCGGATCTGCCCATCGCCATTGGCGGACGCGATCTGGCCAAGGCGGAATCAGTTGCCAAGTCTCTCGGCAATGCCGAGGCGGTTTCCATTGATCTTGACCGGGCCGATCTCGGCCAGCCCGCCGGCAAGGCCTTCAGCGCCGTCGTGCTGTTCGTGAAAGACGAGACGCTCAACAGCCTGAAATATGCGCAGACACACGGACTGCCCTATCTCAGCGTTTCCAGCGGGGTGTTCGAAGTCGGTCCCGAGATGGCGCATTACATCCATAAACCCAACAGTTCGGCGATTCTCATGGCCAGTACATGGCTGGCAGGGTCGGCCACCTTCCCCGTGCTTCAGGCGGCCCGAGACTTCCGCCGGATAGACGAAATCACCATTGCGGTGGTGCTGGACGAGCAGGACATGGGCGGGCCGGCCGCCTTTGCCGATTTCGAACGGCTGACCCGGTCCGCCTCCAATCCGCTGGCGCTCAAGAACGGCAAATGGCGCTGGGTGACGGGCGCGGAAGCCAACCGCCGTTTCACGGATATTGATGGAAAGCAGATCGAAGCCAGCGCCTATTCCCCCCTCGATGTCCTCAGCCTCGGCGTTGCCACCGGTGCGCACTCCATCCGCTTCGACATGGCGTATGGCGAATCGGCCAGCCGCCGCCGGGGCGAGCCCTTTTCCACCGAGATCGTCATTGAAATCAGTGGCGAATTGAACACCGGCGAGCAGACAACAGCCCGTCTGGATATCATCCATCCGCAGGGCCAGGCGCCCCTTACCGCCCTGCATGTGGCATTGGCAGTCGAGCGCCTGCTCGGCCTTTCCGGCGGGGAAAAGGTGGCGCCGGGGCTGTATTTCCCCGACGGGCTGATGGAGCCGGATTATGTGGTGGCGCGGATGCAGGAGTTCGGCGCGGTGTTCCGCCGCACCGATGCGGAAAACCATCTGTGGGTTTCCGGGGAGAAGCGGCATATCGCTCGCGCATGAGCGGAAAAGGAATGCTAAGGAGGTCCGCGCGCGTTTGACCGTGCGCGGAATCACCACCGGTCTGGAGAAGCAATGAAGGTCGACATCGACATGGGAGCGGCGCCCGCAGGCGCAAAAGCCATGCTCGACCTGGAAGAGCTTCTGGCCACGCGCCTGCTGGTGCAGGGCAATTCCGGTTCGGGCAAATCCCATCTGCTGCGCCGCCTGCTCGAACAGAGCGCCCAGTGGGTGCAGCAATGCGTCATCGACCCGGAAGGCGACTTCGTCACCCTTGCCGACAAATACGGCCATGTGGTCGTCGATGGCGCCCGCACCGAGAATGAATTGACCCGCATTGCCGCGCGCATCCGCCAGCACCGGGTGTCCGTGGTGCTCGATCTCGAAGGCCTCGATGTCGAACAGCAGATGCGCTGCGCCGCAGCCTTTCTCGGTGGCCTGTTCGATGCCGAGCGCGACTACTGGTATCCCATGCTTGTCGTGGTCGACGAGGCGCAGCTGTTTGCCCCGGCGGTTGCCGGCGAAGTCTCCGACGAGGCGCGCAAACTGTCGCTCGGGGCCATGACCAACCTGATGTGCCGCGGCCGCAAGCGCGGACTTGCCGGGGTCATCGCCACGCAGCGGCTGGCCAAGCTGGCCAAGAACGTTGCCGCCGAAGCCTCCAACTTCCTGATGGGCCGCACCTTCCTCGATATCGACATGGCCCGCGCGTCCGACCTGCTCGGCATGGAGCGTCGGCAGGCCGAACAGTTCCGCGATCTGGCGCGCGGACACTTCGTTGCCCTTGGCCCCGCGCTGTCGCGCCGCCCGCTGCCGGTCACCATCGGCCCGGTTGAAACCTCCGCCCGCTCATCCAGCCCGAAGCTGACCCCGCTGCCGCAGCAGGCCGACGATGCGCATGAACTGATCTTCACGCCGGCGCCTGAAGAGCGGCGCCCGGTCGTACGGCGCGCGCCCACACCGCCGCCACCCACCCCAACGGCCGACATCCTGGCACAGTTGACCCAAGCCAAGGCAATGGCCGAAGCGGAAGCACCCGCCCTGACGCTGTTCCCGGAAATCGACGAAGCCGAACGCAGCGCGCTGATCGATGCGGTCATGCAGGAAATGCTGGGCGATCCGGATGCCGGTTTCCGCACCGATGCGGTGCTCTATCAGGATTTTCTGGTGCGCTGCCGCATCCGCCGCGTCCCCGGCGACGCGCTGTCGCTGCCAGCCTTCCGCCGCAAGCTGGCGGTTGCGCGCGCCGGTATCGACGGCGAAACTGCACAGAGCGAGCCGTGGCAGCAGGCGCTGGAACTGTCCAAGAGCCTGCCCGACGACGTGCAGGGTGTGTTCTTCATTGTCGCGCAGGCGGCGGTCACCGGCAATCCCTGCCCGTCCGATGCAACGCTCGCCCGCGCCTACGGCACCCATTCCGCCCGGCGCGCCCGGCGGCTGCTGACCTATTTCGAGGAACAGGGACTGGTGGTGGTCCGCACCGATTTTGCCGGAAACCGCGTCGTCGCCTTCCCCGATCTCGGCTGCGAGACAATGGCGGGCGATCCCAACGGTCCCGATGACGGTGCGCAGGAACAGCACGCCGCCGAATGATCAGCCGATATCGGCGAGCAAAGAAGCCAGATCGCCGAGATGGTCGATCTGGCGGAAGCGCGGCTCCGCCACCGGTGCATCCACATGTTCGAGCACCCAGGTCAGCGCATGCGGGACATAGATGCCCCAGCCGCCGGCCTGAATGGCCGGAACCACATCCGATTTCAGCGAATTGCCGATCATCATGCTGTGCTCCGGGCCATCGCCATGGCGGCTGAAAATCCGCTCATAGGTGGCCCGGTCCTTGCTGCTGACGATCTCAACCGCATCAAAAAAATCGCCAAGGCCCGATTGCGCCAGCTTGCGCTCCTGATCGAAGAGGTCACCCTTGGTGATCAGGACCAGCCGGTAGCGCCCGGCCAGCTGTTCCAGCGTGTCCTGCACATGCGGCAGAGTTTCGATGGGATGGCGCAGCATGTCCCGCCCCGCCGCCAGGATTTCGCCGAGAACCGATGACGGTATCTTGCCATCCGTCACCTCCAGCGCCGTCTCGACCAGCGACAGGGTGAACCCCTTGATGCCGAAGCCATAGAGATCGAGATTGCGCCGCTCCACCTCCAGAAGCCGGTCCGACAGGTCAGGCACATCCGTGTGGGGAGCAAGCAGCGTCTCGAAATGCTTTTCCGACAGCCGGAAGAACTGTTCGTTTTCCCAGAGCGTATCGTCTGCGTCAAAACCGATAGTGGTGAGGGAGGACATTCTCGAACTCTCATGCGTTGCCGAAATGATGATCCCAGCTGTGTAGCGCTTGCCACCGGCAAAATCCACCAGCCGGGGCATGACGTTGCCTTGTTTCGCCACAAATCAAACCCCACCTGCGGCGGACTGCAAACCGGAGCACCAACCTGTTGACCCAAGCCAAACCGCGACGACGCGCCCTGTTCATCGTCAACCCCAATGCGCGCAGCGGCCGGAAGCCGATCGATCCCATCCGCAAGACATTGGAAACCGGTGGACTGACGCTGGTCGATGCGGCACCGGACAAGGACGAATCCATCTCCGACGTGATCAGGCGCATGCAGGATGCCTGCGATCTGGTGATCATCGGCGGCGGTGACGGCACGCTGAACGCCGCCGCTGCCGGTCTTGTCGAGACCGGCCTGCCACTGGGTGTCCTGCCATTGGGCACGGCCAATGATTTCGCCCGGACGATCGGCCTGCCGCCCGTCCCGCTCAAGGCGGCGGAACTGATCCTTTCCAGCAAACCGCGTCCCATTGATCTGGGCGAAGTCAACGGCAACCTGTTCTTCAATGTCGCCAGCATCGGCTTCAGCGCCGAACTGGCCGCGGAATTGACGGAAAAGGCCAAGAAGCGCTGGGGCAAGCTCGGCTATGCCATTGTTGCCGCCCGCCTCCTCGCCCGCTCCCGGCTGTTCACCGCCTCTGTCGAGCATGACGGCTCGGTCGAAACAATCAGGACGATGCAGGTTTCCGTCGGCAACGGCCGCCACTATGGCGGCGGCATGACCGTGGAGGAAACCGCGACCGCCGATGACGGACGGCTGGATTTCTACAGCCTGGAGGTGGATCACTGGTGGCGGCTGCTTGGCCTCCTGCCCAGCCTGCGCAAGGGAACCCACGGCCGCTGGGACGATGTGCGGGCCTTCCAGACCACGCAAGTCACCATCAAAACAAGCAAACCGCGCCCCGTGAACACCGACGGCGACCTCACCGCCTGGACCCCGGCACATTTCCGCATCCGGGAGAAGGCAATCCGGGTCTTTGTGCCGCAAACAGACCAAATGTAGACGCGCAGCCATCCCAGTCTTTCATCCGGAATTGCTCTGTGCTTTATGCTCATCAGTGGAATGCGTGACGAATGGGGGCTGGGTGAACGCGCTTTGTAAGATCGCTCTGGGTGCATCTCTCGCCATGCTGACCGCATCGATCGTGCTTGCGGCCGATAACCCGTCCGTACCGGCACCGCCGCAGCCGCCCGCCCCGACCGTCAGCCAGATATGCGCCGCCATCGCCACCCAGGCCGACGGCCACGGCGTGCCGCGCGACTTCTTTGCCCGCCTGATCTGGAAGGAAAGCCGCTTCGACGATCAGGCGGAAAGCCCGGTCGGCGCGCAAGGCATCGCCCAGTTCATGCCGGGCACCGCCCGGGAGCGGCAACTGGCCAATCCCTTCGATTTCGCCCAGGCGCTTCCGGCATCGGCGGCGCTGCTCAAGGACCTGCGCGCCACCTTCGGCAATTGGGGACTGGCAGCGGCCGCCTACAATGCCGGACCGACACGCGTGGCGAAATGGCTGTCGAGCGGCGGCTTTCTGCCGCTCGAAACCGAGGACTATGTGCTTGATATCACGGGGCGTCCGGCCGATGACTTTGCGGCGGGCGCGGAGATCGGCGCCGCGCCGCTCAATGTCAAACTGGGCTTCGATGCCGCCTGCCGCCAATTGCCGGTTGTCCGCTCGGCGACGATCTCCATGGCCCAGATCAAGCCGAAACCCTGGGGCATCCAGATTGCCGGAAACTTCCGCCGCTCGGCCGCCGTGAACCAGATGGAACGGCTGCGCCGCGCCTTTCCGGCCATCCTGAACCAGCACGAGCCGGTCATCAGCCGCTATCGCACGCCGATGGGCCGGCGCGGCATCTATGCCGTGCGCATCGGTGCCGACACGCGCGGCGAGGCCAATGCCATCTGCGCCAAGCTGCATGGTGCCGGCGGCGCATGTATTGTTCTGCGCAACCGCTAGGGTTAGAAGCCAAAATTTGACCATTTGGACAGTTTTATGCGGGATCACTACCACGTACAACCTCGAATTGCGGTGGCCGGCGCGGTTAATACATGGGTTGCAGGCAACGATTTTGCGCGGCGAAGTATGTCGGCTGCACAGCTGTTCGATATAGTCGCCTAAACGATGGAAAAACTTTTGCTTGCCAAAAAACACTTATTCTAGCAGTCTCAAAGCGTTCGGGCATCTGCGAACACTGGAAGACTGGAAGAACGGCGCGCCGGAACCGCAAGAATACCGGGTCGGGGGAAATCCCGGCAATGATCGGCTCCTTTCCTGAATTCGAGAACTGCCTGCATGATTTACGCCGGATGTATCTTACAAAAGGCGGCACTACCAATCCCGCAAGCCCGGAGGGGAACGCGGTAAGTAAGGAAAAGGAACGGAGCATGGCACAGACCGGTACGGTCAAATTCTTCAACAGTGAAAAAGGCTTTGGCTTTATCAAACCGGATGACGGCGCAGCGGACATTTTTGTCCATATCTCCGCCGTTCAGGCATCCGGCCTCACAGGTCTCGCAGACAATCAGAAGGTTTCCTTCGATACCGAGCCTGACCGTCGTGGCAAGGGCCCCAAGGCCGTCAACATCACGGTTACGGAATAATTCAGGCGGCGCAAGCCGCTTCGGGACCCCCGGACACGCCCGGGGGTTTTCCCTGAAAGTCCACCTCCCCGGTCGCGGCGATGGCTGCGCGTCCGCAAAGCGGATGCTTTGCGTGGAAATCCCCCCAATTATCCAGTTTCGGCACCCTTCGCTCGTTCCTTGCCATGGATTTGCTGATATTATGATGTCGATGTGCTTTTCCCGCATGGGATGCAGGGAACGAAAGTGCCCGCTTTCCGTTCAGCTTGCATTCATTCTGGAACGTTTAAAACACACATCACGGCTGGCGCCCCCACTGAAAGTCCAGCCCAACACGATCAGGCGGTTCCAAAAGTTCCGCCAAGGATGCTTCAAAGGAGGCACAGATGTTTAAAGGTATGAAGATTGCCATTCTTGCGACGGCAGCTTTTGCAACGATCGCCGTTCCGCTTGCTTCGTCAGCATCGGCTGATGATTGGGGCTGGCGCCGTCATCATCATCGCGGCGGCGGCGATGCACTCGCAGCCGGCGCTATCGGCCTTGCCGCAGGTGCGCTCATCGGCGGCGCGCTCGCCCAGCCACGCGAACCCGACGTGATCTATCGCGACTACGATGATCGTCCCGTCTATCGCGCCGCGCCGGTTCGCGTCTATCGCGAAGTGCGCCCGGTCTATTATGGCAGCGCCCAGCCGTGGTCACGCGCCTGGTATCGCTATTGCGCCGACCGCTACCGCTCCTTCAATCCAGAAACCGGTACGTTCCGCGGCTATGACGGACGTGCATATTTCTGCAACGCCAACTGATCGCTGATCAGCCGGATTGAAAAAAAGGCCGCAGGTTCGCTCCGGCGGCCTTTTTGTCAGGTCAGGAACGGATTGGTGCGGCGCTCTTCGCCGAAACGGCCGCCGGGGCCATGCCCGCAGATGAAGCCGATATCGTCGCCAAGCGGAAACAGCTTGTTCTTGATCGAGTTGATCAGGGTCTCGTGGTCGCCACCCGGCAAATCCGTGCGGCCGACCGAGCCGTTGAACAGGACATCGCCGACATGGGCGAACTTGGCGGCCCGGTTGTAGTAAACCACATGGCCCGGCGCATGGCCTGGACAATGCAGCACCTCGAACACATGCGACCCGAAGGACACCGTATCGCCATCCGCAAGCCAGCGGTCCGGCGTGCAGTTGCGCACGCCGCTGCCCTGGATGCCGTACTGGACCGCCTTCTCCTCCATTGAATCCAGAAGGAATTTATCCGCCTCGTGCGGACCGATGATATCGACGCCGAGCGCCTCCTTCATATCCATGGCGCCTGCCGCATGATCAATATGGCCATGGGTGATCCAGATGGCGTCGATGGTGATGCCGTTGGAGCGGATGGCATGGAGCACCTGATCATTGTCACCGCCGGGATCGATCAGGACGCCATGCTTGTCATCGCTGTCGAAGAGGATCGTGCAGTTCTGCTGAAAGGCCGTCACGGGGATGATACCGGCCTGCAATTGTCCCATTTTGTTCCAACCCTATGCTTTCAGAAATCTCGTACATCAGGCTTTAGCCCAAATAAAAAGGGCGGCCAATGGGACCGCCCTTGAAAATCGCTTGCATCCTGTGATGATCAGGATTTGGCCAGCGCGTTCTTGATCGCACCAACGATTGCAGTGAGGATAAGACCGCCAACACCGCCACCGGCAACATTGCCGATGATTGAGCCGAGATCCAATCCCGACGATGATGCTGCGTTTGCCACGAGCTGGGCACCACCGGCGCCAAGGTATTGCGTCAAGTAGCCACCCACTAGTCCACCAACGCCGCCGGCAATCGTGTTGCCAGTCGGGCCAAGAGTCAGGTTCTTGAGAATACCGCCGACAACATTGCCGCCGACAGCCCCTGAGATCAGTTGGATGATGAGAGGAAGAAGTGCACCCATAATTGACACCCCGTCAACGTTTCGCGCCAGACTCATGCCTGACACTGGCATGTTGACTAAGTTTTGGGCAATGTCAAACCGGTTGATGCCTCAATAAAGAGGTATCAACCGGTTGTTTTCGTTAGCAAGCTTGCAGTATCGGGCTGAGCGCGCCTTATTTGCGCTCTGATACTGCGAGTTATTCCGCTGCTGCTTTCTTCGGTGTTACTTCGGCGGCGTAATCGTTCATCAGGTTGATCGCGATCTCGCCAACGGTGAAGCGGTATGGCCCGACCTCCGAAACCGGCGTCACTTCCGCAGCCGTCCCCGTCAGGAAGCACTGTTCGAAACCTTCCAGTTCTTCCGGCATGATCGCCCGTTCGACAACCTCATAGCCGCGGCGCTTGGCCAGCTCGATGACCGTGCGGCGGGTGATGCCGTCGAGGAAGCAATCCGGCTTCGGCGTGTGAATGACGCCGTCCTTGACGAAGAACACGTTGGCGCCGGTGGCTTCGGCCACCTGGCCGCGCCAGTCGAGCATCAGCGCGTCCGCATAGCCCTTGGCTTCGGCGGCGTGCTTGGAGATCGTGCAGATCATGTACAGGCCGGCGGCCTTGGACTTGGACGGGGCCGTCTTCGGATCCGGGCGGCGATATTCCGCCATATCCAGACGGATACCCTTGAGCTTCTGCGCCGGGTCGAAATAGCTTGGCCACTGCCAGATGGCGATGGCCACGTTGATCCTGTTGTTCTGGGCCGAAACGCCCATCGACTCGCTGCCGCGCCAGGCGATCGGGCGCACATAGGCATCCTGAAAGCCCTGCTTGGCAAGAAGCTTGCGGCAGGCATCGTTCAGTTCTTCGACCGAATAGGGAATGGTGAAGCCAAGAATACGCGCCGATTCGTGCAGACGCTCCGTGTGTTCGTTGAGCTTGAAGATTTCGCCGCCATAGGCGCGCTCACCTTCAAAGACCGAGCTTGCATAGTGCAGGCCATGAGTCAGCACGTGAACCTTAGCATCTGCCCAGCGAACGAATTCGCCATTCATCCAGATGTAACCTTCAAGCTGATCAAATGGTACGGATGCCATGTTTTCCTCCAGGCGTTTGATTCCTGATCGTTTGACGGGTTTGAGACGACGCCAATTGTTCCCGTTTCACAATTGGTGAACCTTGGCTCCCGACAGCGCCGCGCGTTCTTCTTGAACGCGCAAAGAACGCTGTCCATTTCGAATTCACGCCTGATCCCCGATGAAAATCGTGCCGATTTTCGGGACCATGCGTGGCAGCAATAGGCGTTTCGATGAGGAAAAATGTCCCGGAAACACTTATTGGCTTTTCGTTTCATTCAAAATGCGGCCAACAGCTTGCCAAAAATTATCAGCAGTCTAAAATTAAGTCAACAAGACTGACATATTATTCGGCGACACATGAATGAGAGCGGGAGCCCTGCATGAAACCTTATACACCGGATCGGCATATTGAGACAGCCCTGACCAAGGCGGATGCGCGCGAACTCGACCTCATCGAGCTGTTTTTCTTTGCCTACCGTGACTTCACCGCCGACCCGGATCTGATTCTGGAAAAGCTGACCTTCGGCCGCGCCCATCACCGGGTTCTCTACTTCATCAACCGTAAGCCGGGCATGACCGTTGCGGAACTGCTGGATGTGCTGCAAATCACCAAGCAGAGTCTCGCCCGTGTTCTCAAGCAGCTGATCGACACGGGCCATGTCGTGCAAATACCCGGCCCGCGCGACCGGCGGCAGCGCGAACTCTATCCCACCATGAAGGGCAGAGAACTCGCGCTTGAGCTTGCCGCACCGCAATCACGCCGCATTGGCAGTGCATTGGAGCAAATCGGTCTGGCTGACCGGGCCGTGATCGAACATTTCCTCAAAGCGATGGTCAATCCGGGCCAAAGGCAACAGATCGACAGTCTGCCACAGGCAGGTTAGTTTATGCCGGATAGGGACGTCCGGGGACCAAGGGCGGGCGCCAATGCCCGGAGAGAGAAGGAATGATTTTGGTGAGTGAAGAACTTCCGCTTTCAGACGATGCGCCGCACCTGCTCATTGTCGACGACGACACCCGGATTCGAAACTTGCTGTCGCAATATCTGACCGGCAGCGGCTTTCGCATTACGGTGGCTGCCAATGCGGACGAGGCCAGGCGCAAGCTTGCCGGCATTGATTATGATCTGCTGATCCTCGATGTGATGATGCCGGGTGAAAGCGGCGTGGCCCTCACCCAGTCCCTGCGCCAGGAAAAGAGCGTTCCCATCCTGATGCTCACGGCCCTGTCGGAAACCGACAGCCGCATCAGCGGTCTCGAGGCCGGTGCAGATGATTATCTGCCGAAACCCTTCGACCCGCGCGAACTGATCCTGCGCATCAACAATATCCTGCGCCGCGGCGCCCCGGCATCGCAGGCCAAGATCGAGCAGATCGTTTTCGGGCCCTATACCTTCGTCATCGCCAAGCGCGAGTTGAAGCGTTCGGGCGAACTGATCCGCCTGACCGACCGCGAGCAGGATATCATGGCGATCTTTGCGGCCCGCGCCGGTGAAACCGTGCCCCGGCATGAGCTGACCGGCCAGGAAGGCGATGTCGGCGAACGGACGATCGACGTGCAGATCAACCGTCTGCGCCGCAAGATAGAAAACGATCCGGCCAATCCGGTTTGGTTGCAGACGGTGCGCGGCGTCGGCTATAAATTGAGCGTGGAGTAAACGTCCCGATCCGCGGGATCAGGACGCAATAACCAATGCGCGAGTGGGCACCGATCATATGGCACAAACGGACAGTGCAAAACGCGCATTGGCAGTCAGGCAGCGGCATTGGCGCCGCCGCCGCAGCACGCTGCTCGGCCCCTGGCGGAAGTTTTCCCGCTGGCTGGCGCAGTGGATGCCGAAACGGCTCTATGCCCGCTCGCTGATCATCATCATCGCACCCATGGTGCTGCTGCAGTCGGTCATCGCCTTCGTGTTCATGGAGCGCTACTGGCAGACGGTCACCCAGCGCCTGTCGACGGCCGTGGTGCGCGACATCTCCGGCATCATCGACCTGATGGACACCTATCCGCAGGACCCCGGCTATGAAAACCTCATCCGCATTGCGCGCGAGAGATTGTCGCTCAACATCTCCATCCTGCCGCCCGACCCCTTGCCTGCGCCCGGTCCGAAGCCGTTCTTTTCCATTCTTGACGAACCGCTGAGCGCCGAGATCACCAAGCAGATCAACCGGCCGTTCTGGATCGACACAATAGGCGATTCCGATCTCGTCGAAATCCGCATCCAGCTGGAAGGCAAGGTCCTGCGGGTCTTTGCCCGCCGCAGCCAGGCCTATGCCTCCAACACGCTGATTCTCCTGGTCTGGATGTCCGGCTCGGCGCTGGTGCTGCTGGCCATCGCCATCCTGTTCCTGCGCAACCAGATCAAGCCGATCCAGCAGCTGGCCGCGGCCGCCGACAGTTTCGGCAAGGGCCGGGCGACACCGCCCGATTTCAAGCCGCGCGGCGCGGAGGAAGTCCGGCGGGCAGGCGCGGCCTTCATCGTCATGCGCGAGCGCATCGAACGCCAGATCGAGCAGCGCACCACCATGCTGAGCGGCGTCAGTCACGACCTGCGGACAATCCTCACGCGCTTCAAGCTGCAGCTTGCGCTGGTCGGCCACAAGGTCGATACGGAAGCGATGGAGCAGGACATCGAGGATATGCAGTCCATGCTGGAGGGCTATCTCGCCTTTGCCCGCAGCGAGGCGGAGGAAGAAACCGGCACCTTCAACCTGGAACGCCTTTTCACCAAACTGAAAGAGGAAGGCACCCTGCTGGAGCGCGGCTTCAAGTCCAGCATTCGCGGCGAACCGGAGATTCAGGTCCGGCCCAATGCCTTCTCGCGGCTGATCTCCAACCTGGTATCGAACTCGTTCCGCTATGCCAAGAATGTCGTCGTCACCGCCGATCACCGCGACGGCTGGCTGAGCATCACCATCGACGATGACGGCTCCGGCATCCCCAAGGAGATGCGCGACGAGGTGTTCAAGCCATTCTTCCGGCTGGATGAGGCGCGCAATCAGGATGCCAGCGGCACCGGGCTCGGGCTTGCCATCGCGCTTGACATTGCCCGCAGCCATGGCGGCGATATCACCCTGGACGAAAGCCCCATGGGCGGCCTGCGCGCCGTCGTGCGTATTCCCGCCTGATCGTCAGGCGGCCCGGTTGCCGATCGGCGTCACGCAGGAGGTTTCGGCGGTTGCCTGGACACCGCGCAAATACAGCGCACAGGTGGTGCGCAGCATCGAGGCGAAATTCGGAATCTCACCATTGGCCTGCAGGGCCTCATCGTAAAGCGTCGAGATGAAGCGCGGCGTCGTCATGTTCTGGCTGACGGCGATCTCGTCCAGCAGCTTCCAGAACGTGACTTCCAGCTGGATGCTGGTGGAATGCCCGGCAATGCGCACAGAACGGTTGATCTGCCGGTAGCCTTCCGGATCCTGTTCTGCAAATACCTTACACATCCAACGAACCTCCCTTTTCTGCTTCGCCCTTGGCCATCCCCTTGATGCGCTTCATCCCGGCAGGTGAAATTTTGCGCACCGGATCGGTTGCCGGCGAAAATTATTCCGCTCTTCCGGCGGTGTGGTAGCCGATTGCCACCCATTCTGTTTTCCCGGGTCCATAATCGCCGACATGCCCTGCAACTGCAACCGAAGTTTTGCCGCGGGGCGCAACGTCAAAGGAGGTCTTTTTGGCAAAAGCCATCCATTCCATGATCCGCGTGCTCGATGAGGACAGGTCCGTATCATTCTATCAACAGGCATTCGGCCTCGAAGTCGCCGACCGGCTGGATTTCGACAGTTTCACGCTCGTCTATCTGCGGAACAGCGAAACGGCATTCGAGCTCGAACTGACAATCAACAAGGGCCGCACCGAACCCTACAATCTCGGTGACGGCTACGGCCATCTCGCGGTCAGCGTCGATGATCTCGACGCCCAGCATGTCAGGCTGAAAGGTCTCGATTTCAAAATCCGTGACATTGTCGAATTCAAGCGTGAGGGCGCGCTGCTGGCCCGGTTCTTTTTCGTCGAAGACCCGGACGGCTACAAGATTGAAGTCCTGCAACGACAGGGCCGGTTCGTCTGAAACCGGCTGAACGGCGTTGGAGGACGCCATCAGCCAGCAAGGGCGCGCTCGGGGGAGAGCGCCGATAGCAAGCAAGGGAGGAAATCCATGGTAACGATATTCAACCGCAAGGCCGCGGAGCCGGGCAAATCCGGCTCCGCCACGCAGGCGGGCCTGTCGCGGCGTGAACTGCTCAAACGGGGCGGCATGGCCAGCCTCGGCGCTCTGTTGGTCATCAGCGGCAATTCCATCATCCATCCGCAGCAGGCCTGGGGCCTCGAGACATCCAATCTCAAGCCCGAGACCATGGCGACGCTGATCCAGCTGGCGCGCGATATCTACCCGCATGACAACATTCCGGACCGCTTCTACGCCATTGCCGTCAAACCCTACGACGCCAAGGCGGGTTCCGATCCCAAGCAGAAGGAGCTGATCGAGACCGGCATCGCCGACCTCGACAGGCGGGCCGGCAAAGGCGGCTATCTGGGTCTCGACTGGGAAGAGCACCGGTTGAAACTGCTGCGCCAGATCGAGGACACGCCGTTCTTCCAGACAATTCGAGGTGGTCTTGTCACCGGGCTCTACAACCAGAAGGAGCTGTGGCCGCTCTTTGGCTATGAAGGCGAATCCTACTCGAAGGGCGGCTATATCGCCCGCGGCTTCAGCGACATCGAGTGGCTTTGAGCCATCTCGGCCATCGCACATTGTTCTTCAGCCTATCGGGAGGAAACCATGGCTGCACCTTATGATCTCAAGGACGACCACGTTGTCGTCATCATCGGTTCCGGCGCCGGCGGCGGTACGCTTGGCAACGAACTCGCGCAGAAGGGCATCGACGTCGTCATACTCGAAGCCGGCGCCCGGCATGAATATGAAGACTTCATCAATGACGAATGGGACAGTTTCGGCCAGCTTGCCTGGGTCGACAAACGCAGCACATCCGGCGACTGGCGGGTCGCCAAGGATTTTCCCAACCTTCCCGCGTGGATCGTCAAATCGGTTGGCGGCACCACCACCCATTGGGCCGGTGCCTCGCTGCGTTTGCAGGAGCACGAGTTCCGCACCCTGAGCCATTACGGCAAGCTCGAGGGCGCCAACCTGCTCGACTGGCCTCTCACCCTGAAGGAGCTCGAGCCCTACTACGCCAAGGCCGAGGACAAGATGGGCGTGACCCGCACCAACGGCATTGCCGGCCTGCCGGGCAACAACAACTTCAAGGTGCTGAAGGCCGGAGCCGACAAGCTCGGCTACAAGGAATGCCACACCGGCAACATGGCGATCAACTCCGCCGAGCGGGATGACCGCATGGCATGCCAGCAGACAGGGTTCTGTTTCCAGGGGTGCAAATGGGGCGCCAAATGGTCGACGCTCTATACGGAAATCCCCAAGGGGGAAGCCACCGGCAGGCTGGAAGTCCGCCCCAATGCGATGGTGCAGAAGATCGAGCACGACAAGAGCGGCAAGGTGACCGGCGTCCTCTATGTCGACAAGGACGGCAAGCAGCATGTGCAGAAGGCCCGCATCGTTGCCGTTGCCGGCAATTCGATCGAAAGTCCGCGCCTGCTGCTGAATTCCGCCTCGACGATGTTCCCGGATGGACTGGCGAACTCCTCCGGCCAGGTCGGGCGCAACTACATGCGCCACACCACCGGCTCGGTCTACGGCATCTTCGAAAAGCCCGTGCACATGTATCGCGGCACCACCATGGCAGGTATCATCCGCGACGAGGCACGGCATGATCCGGCGCGCGGCTTTGTCGGCGGCTATGAAATGGAAACGCTGTCGCTCGGCCTGCCCTTCATGGCGGCGTTTCTCGATCCGGGCGGCTGGGGCCGTTCCTTCACCTCGGCGCTCGATGAATATGCCAACATGGCCGGCCTGTGGATCGTCGGCGAGGACATGCCGCAGGAGAACAACCGCATCACCCTGCACAAGGAGGAGAAGGACCAGTACGGCCTGCCCATCGCCAATGTGAACTTCAGCGACCACCCCAACGACACCGCGATGCGCAACCATGCCTACAAACAGGGTCAGGCCCTCTACAAGGCCGTCGGCGCAACCCGCACCCTGCCGACACCGCCCTACCCGTCAACGCACAATCTCGGCACCAACCGCATGAGCGAGAAGCCGAAGGATGGCGTGGTCAACAAGTTCGGCCAGAGCCACGACATCAAGAATCTCTTCGTCTCCGACGGCAGCCAGTTCACCTCGGGCGGGGCGGAGAACCCGACATTGACGATTGTCACGCTTGCCATCCGGCAGGCGGACTACATCGCCAAGGAGATGGCGGCGAAGACGATTTAGTTTTAGGAACTGAAAAAGCTCTGGGCGCAAAAGCCGACTTTTGCGCCCATGAATCTCATCAAGAGCTCGTATTTAAAACAGCTTGCCGCCGTTCGGCACCGGCTTGCTGATGGCGGCCAGAACAACGCCGCCCTCCTCGTCCGGAAAACCCAGTGTCAGCACTTCCGACATGAACGGGCCGATCTGGCGCGGCGGGAAGTTGACCACCGCCATCACCTGGCGGCCTTTCAGCTCGTCCAGCGTATGGTGCTTGGTGATCTGCGCGGAGGACTTCTTCACCCCGATTTCCGGGCCGAAATCGATCTTGAGCTTGAAGGCCGGCTTGCGCGCTTCCGGGAAGGTTTCCGCCTCGACGATCGTGCCGACGCGGATATCCACTTTCTCAAAATCATCAAAACTGATGGTCATCACATTCAACTCAAACAAACCGACATGCTTCAGGTCAGGCGGAACCGACCGTCTCGAACAGAATGCTATCGAGCGATTCCCGTGCTGTCGAGCCCGACCAGACAACAAACTGGAATGCCTGGAAATAGGTCTCGCAGGCATCCAGCGCACTGGACAGAAGCACTTCCACCTGTTTGCTCGTCGGTTCCGCACCGCCGGACAGAAGCAGCGACTGGCGGTACATCACCGCGCCTTCCTGGCGCCACAGATCGAAATGCCCCATCAGCAGCTGTTCGTTGATCAGCGACAGCAAGCGCATCACTTCATTGACGCGCGGTTCGCTGACCGCGATATCAAAGGCGCAGGCCAGATGCAGCGCCTCGAAATCTTCCATCCACGAGAAGGAAATCTGGTAATCGGTCCAGTTGCCCTCGACCGTAATGGCAATCTCGTCGTCCCCGGTGCGCTCGAAAGCCCATTCATTGGCATGGGCCACATGTTCAATCACATCGACCGGATGCAAATCACGCGCAATCTCTATTTCCAGAAGGCTCATCGCCATTACCTGCTCAATCGAATCTCATCTGACGCTGCGGGAGCACAGCGCACCCACCCAAAGGACACCTAACGCTTGAAAACTCACCGGCAGGCAGTACGCACCAGCCGGACCACGGATATGAACTTGTTACCCGCTGCATGACCATTGAAACGAATCATGCTGTAATTTCAGTGTATTGATGCTGAGTCCGAGCGCCAGTCCCCTTTTGGCCAAATGGCGCGAATGGGTGTGGACAGATGTTACGAAAATGATTCACGAGCAGCCTTTAACTGACTCTAAGAAAACGATTTTCGGCGATTTCCACCTGTTGATAATTTCTTAAGATTTATTTTGGGGACAGCCCGAATATGCCGGATAAATCACCGCGAAACGGCACCCGGGCGCCCCGCAGAGAGTGTCCGTGATTCCGGAGCGGTCAAAAATGCAAAAGGCCCACTGCCCGGACACGGGCAATGGGCCTGCAAAAATGCGATTCTTTTAACGGTCAGTCCTTCTTGGCGCGCGTGCCGGACGCTGCTGCCTTTGCCGGTTTGGCCGCATCGGCGGCAGGCTTTTCCTTGTGGCCGACGAGCGCTTCCAGCGCTTCGATACGGGCGAGCAGCGCCGTGTTTTCTGCACGGGCACGGATGGCCATTTCGCGCACCGCTTCGAAGTCCTCGCGCTGTACCACATCCATGGTGTTGAGCAGCCGTTCAGCCTGCCCACGGAAAGCGGTTTCGACTTCGCGGCGGACGCCCTGCGCTGCACCGGCAGCGTCGGTCACGAGCTTGGCCAGTTCATCAAGAACGCGGTTTGATCCATTGGTCATGGCAGATACCTCTGTTGCTTTCCCCATCAAATAATCGCCGCGGCAGGCGATTGCAAGCGAAGGTCATAATTGCACAAATGTTACCGGACAGGCGGCTTGACGCTGTTCCTGCCCTCGCGCATGGTCCGCGCCGATGAACATGATGATGACGGAGTGCCTATTGTGAGCGAAATACTTGTCCCGACGATGGCCGCGATCGCATTTCCCAATATCGATCCGGTGATCTTTTCCATCGGGCCGTTCTCCGTTCACTGGTATGGCCTCGGCTACGTCGTCGGCATTCTCTTCGCCTGGTGGTACGGCAAGAGACTCATCAGCAAGCCGCGCCTGTGGGCCAACAACACGCCGCCGATGAAGCCCAACGATCTCGATGACTTCGTCCTGTGGGCTGCGCTCGGCGTGGTTCTGGGCGGACGCATCGGCTATATCCTGTTCTACGATCTGGCCCGCTACATCAGCCACCCCTTCGACATCTTCAAGGTGTGGGAAGGCGGCATGTCCTTCCATGGCGGGTTGATCGGCACCACGCTGGCGATGATTCTGTTTGCCCGCTCGCGCAAGATCAAGGTGTTCAGCATGATCGACACCATCGCCGCGGGCGTTCCCGTCGGCCTTGGGCTGGTCCGTGTCGCCAATTTCATCAATGGCGAACTCTGGGGCCGCATCACCGATGTGCCCTGGGGCATGATCTTCCCGACGGGAGGCCCGTTCGTCCGCCATCCGAGCCAGCTGTACGAGGCGGCGCTGGAAGGCATCGTCCTGTTCGCCACGCTGGCGCTGCTGATCTTTTACGGCCGCAAGCTGAAGAGCCCGCGCTTTATCGGCGGCGCCTTCATCACCGGCTATGGCCTGTCGCGCATCTTTGTCGAGTTCTTCCGCGAGCCGGATGCCCAGCTCGGTTACCTCTATGGCGGCTGGCTGACGATGGGCATGATCCTGTCCGTTCCCATGGTGCTCGTCGGCCTGTGGGCACTGCTGACCGCCCGCAACCCGGAAGTTTCCACCGGACGATGACACTGAAACAACGCATCATCCGGCAGATCGGGCTGACGGGCCCAGTCAGCGTTGCCGACTATATGGCGATGTGCCTGTTCGATCCGGATGCCGGCTATTACACGACGCGCGAACCATTCGGCCGCGAGGGCGATTTCATCACCGCCCCGGAAGTCAGCCAGATGTTCGGCGAGCTTGCCGGCGTCTGGTGCGTCAGCGCCTGGCAGGCGATGGGATCGCCCGCCGCATTCATCCTGTGCGAGATGGGCCCCGGACGCGGCACGCTGATGCAGGACGTGCTGCGCACGGCATTAAAGCTTGCCCCGGATTTCATCGCGGCGGCACAGATCCGCATGGTCGAGATCAGCCCGCGCCTCGCGCAGATCCAGAAAGAGACACTCGCCGCCTCCGGTCTTGAAATCCGGTGGCATGCGCAGTTCGGCGATTTGCCATCCGGTCCGCTGGTTCTCCTGGCCAATGAGCTGTTCGATGCCATTCCGGTCCGCCAGTACGTCAAATCGGGCGGGCGTTTCGTCGACCGCATCGTCACCGTCGACGACGGCGGCAACCTGGCATTTGCGGCGGGAAGTGGATCGATCGATACGGCGCTTTTGCCCGCCGGACACAGCACGGCACCCGATGGCAGTATTGTCGAAATTGCCCCGGCACGCAGTGCGCTGATGCAGGATATCGCCGAACGCCTGCACCGCGCGCGCGGCGCTGCGCTGCTCTTCGATTATGGCCATCTGCGCCAGGGTTTCGGCGATACGCTGCAGGCGCTGCGCAGCCATAAGCCTGTTGACGTGCTGGACACGCCGGGTGAAGCCGACCTGACCAGCCATGTGGATTTTGCCATGCTGGCAAAGGCCGCGCATTCTGAAGGCTGCACGGCAAATGCCATGACGCAGGGAGATTTTCTCATCGCCATGGGCTTGCTCGACCGCGCCGGCGCCCTCGGCCGCGGCAAGCCGGCGGCGTTCCAGGATGAGATCCGCGCCGATGTCGAGCGGTTGGCAGGCCCCGATCAGATGGGCACGCTGTTCAAGGTGCTTTGCGTCGCGGACTCCGCCACACATTTGTTTCCATTCGAATCCATATGACGGAAGCAATTGACTTCGCGTCGATGCTCCACCACCATCCGCAGCCTTGAGAAAGAGCAATCCGGCATGATCACGTCTGAAAAACCAGTAGCGCTGCACGCTTCCCTGCTGGGGTCTCCCGAGAAAGATCGAATCGCTCACGGGTTCTTCACCCGTATCGGCGGCGTTTCCACAGGTATCTACGCCGGATTGAACGTCGGCAGCGGCTCCAACGACAATCAGGACCATGTCCGGGAAAACCGCAGGCGCGTGGCCAGCGCGCTGGGAGCCGACCTCTCCCATCTCGTCACCGTGCATCAGGTGCATTCGCCGGATGTCATCACGGTTACGGCGCCGCTCACCGGCGAGCGGCCCAAGGCCGACGCCATGGTGACGGCGACACCCGGCCTTGTCATCGGCGCGCTGTCGGCCGATTGCGGCCCGATCCTATTTGCCGACCGCGATGCGAAAGTCATCGGCGCGGCCCATGCGGGCTGGCGCGGCGCCCTTGGCGGCGTATTGGAGAACACCATCGACGCGATGATTGCGCTCGGCGCGAAACGCGACAACATCCAGGCGGTGCTGGGACCAACGATCGGCCCCGACAATTACGAAGTCGGCGCGGAATTCTATGATCAGTTCACCGGAACCGACCCGTCCTACACCCGTTTTTTCCGCGACTCCGTCAAAGAAAACCACAAGATGTTCGATCTCTGGGCTTTCATCACCATGCGGCTGCGCAATGCCGGGGTGAACGCCGCCGCACTGGAGAAATGCACCTATGCCGAGGAAGACCAGTTTTTCTCCTACCGGCGCACCACCCATCGCAAGGAACCGGACTATGGTCGCCAGATCTCGGCGATCACCATTCTAGAGGAACAATGATGGCCCTTCATTTCGAGCCCGAGGAATTTGCGGCACGCCGCGACCGCCTGATGATGGTGATGGCCGAGCAGAAGCTGGATGCCATTCTGCTCTTCGCGCAGGAGAGCATGTACTGGCTGACCGGCTATGACACGTTCGGCTTCTGCTTCTTCCAGTGTCTCGTCGTCAAGTCCGATGGCAGCCAGGTGCTGATGACCCGCTCGGCCGATTTGCGCCAGGCGCGCCAGACCTCGAACATCGAAAACATCGTGATCTGGGCCGACCGCGACAATGCCAATCCGGCAGCGGATTTGCGCGAACTCCTCAACGATCTCGACCTGCTCGGCAAACGCATCGGCGTCGAATACCAGACCCACGGCCTGACCGCCGCCAATGGCCGCAAGCTCGATGAACAACTCGCCGCCTTTGGCCAGATCGTCGACGCATCCGGTCTTGTCGACAGGCTGCGCGTGCTGAAAAGCCCCGCAGAAATCGCCTATAGCCGCAAGGCGGCCGAACTTGGCGACGAGGCGCTGGATGCGGCGTTGAAGCTCATCAAGGCCGGTGCCGACGAAGGCGATATCCTCGCGGCGATGCAGGGCGCCATCTTTGCCGGCGGCGGCGATTACCCGGCCAACGAATTCATCATCGGTTCGGGCGAAGATGCCCTGCTGTGCCGGTACAAGGCCGGGCGGCGCAAGCTCACGAAAAACGACCAGCTCACGCTGGAATGGGCCGGTGTCTATCGCCATTACCACGCGGCAATGATGCGCACCGTGCTGACCGGCAAAGCGTCGAAACGCCATCTGGAGCTCTATGACGCGGCCCGCGAGGCGCTCGAGGCGGTTGAAGAGGCGATGACTCCGGCATCAACTTTCGGTGATGTCTTTGACGCGCATTCCCGGGTGATGGAGGCCCATGACCTGACGCGGCACCGGCTCAATGCCTGTGGCTATTCGCAAGGCGCGCGCTTCACACCCTCATGGATGGACATGCCGATGTTCTACGCGGGCAATCCGGAGCGGATACAGCCCGACATGACGCTTTTTGCCCATATGATCATCATGGATTCCGACAGCGGTACGGCCATGACATTGGGACGGACCTACCTCACGACCAATGGCGCTGCCGAGCCACTTTCGCGCCAACCTCTTGACTTGATCGTAAAATAAAACTTTTGTCAGCTTTCGTTTTTTCGAGATGGCACAACTATGGCTCATGATGGGGTTAGACCAAAGATGATGTCTCGCAAATCACTGACCTATACCTGTGCGGCGCTGGCGGCTCTTGGCCTCAGTGCCTGCAACAGCGCCGAATCGCCGATGGGCGTGACAAAGAAAGACCTTCCGGCAGCGCAAGGCACAGCTGCAGCGCCGGGAACGGTCACGCCGGGCACAGCACCGGCAACGGTGACCACCGCGACACCGACGGCCACGGCGCCAGGGACACCGGCAGCAACGCCGCAACCGGGAACTGCCACGCCCGCAGGCACCGCCGTTGCATCGGGCGCCGCGCAGACGGGTGTGTCCCGCACGGCAAAATTGCGTTTCGCCCCGATCGTCGGCGCGCCGATTGCCGCCGCCACACCCTTGTCACAACGGCTCTCGGCGCTGGCCAAGGCCAAGGGCATCGTTCTGGGTACGGCCGCCGATACCGACAACACGCATATCATGAAGGGCTACTTCTCCGCCCTTCCCGACGGCAACCAGACGACGATCATCTATGTCTGGGACGTGCTCGACCCTGCGGGAACCCGGCTTCACCGTATCCAGGGACAGGAAATCGTCCCCGGCAACGGAACAGACCCTTGGAGCACCGTGCCTCCGAAGGTGATGGAATCAATCGCCGACAAGGCAATCGACGGCTATCTGAAATGGGTATCCGGCGCCAAGACGTGACATATTTACGCGTTTGACGCGATATTAGCGAGGAACTGTGCATGAATCTGCCCTGCCCGCTTGCAATGTGCGTCAGGCACAGTAAAAGGCCCGGCATATCCTTCACTTGGCTGGCACCGGGGAAAATACGGGCATGAAACTATTCGCGGGCAATTCCAATCGCGTTCTCGCTGAATCTGTCGCCAAATATCTCAATATTCCGCTTGGAAAGGCCAGCGTCCGGCGCTTCGCCGACGAGGAGATATTTGTCGAGATCCAGGAAAACGTGCGCGGCGAAGATGTCTTCGTCATGCAGTCGACCTCCTTCCCGGCCAATGATCACCTGATGGAACTGCTCATCATGATCGATGCCTTCCGCCGGTCCTCGGCAAAGCGCATCACCGCAGTCCTTCCCTATTTCGGCTATGCCCGCCAGGACCGCAAGCCCGGTCCGCGCACCCCGATCTCCGCCAAGCTGGTTGCCAATCTGATCACCGAAGCCGGTGCAAACCGCGTGCTGACGCTCGATCTGCACGCCGGCCAGATCCAGGGCTTCTTCGATATTCCGACCGACAATCTCTATGCCGTTCCGGTCATCGCCCGCGATGTCCGCGCCCATTACGGCACATCGAATGTCATGGTCGTCTCGCCCGACGTCGGCGGTGTGGTTCGTGCCCGTTCGCTGGCCAAGCGCATCGACGCGCAGCTTGCCATCGTCGACAAGCGCCGCGACCGTCCCGGTGAATCGGAAGTCATGAACGTTATCGGTGAAGTCACCGGCAAGGATTGCCTGCTGTTCGACGATATCGTCGATTCCGGCGGCACATTGTGCAACGCGGCCGAAGCGCTTCTTGCCAAGGGTGCCACCAGCGTCACCGCCTATATCACCCACGGCGTGCTTTCCGGCGGTGCGGTCGCCCGTATTGCCGGCTCGAAGCTGAAGGAACTGGTGATCACCGACTCCATCCAGCCGACACCGGCCATCGAAGCGGCGCACAATATCCGTGTCCTGTCGATTTCCGATCTGATCGGTGAAGCGGTTTCGCGCACAGCCTCGGAAGAATCGGTTTCCAGCCTGTTCGACTAGAGCCGGAGCGCAATTCCGGCCAGCGCTGCCAGTCCCAGCACAACAAGCATGTTGAAGCGCAGCGCAATCAGAGCGACTGCCGCTCCCAACGCTATGGCTGCCGCCGCCCAGTCAAAGGCGGCGAGGTCCAGTACCGGCAGATGCAGCGGGCCAAGCAGCCTATCCTGAAACGCACCAAACAGCACGTGCAGGCCGAACCATACGGCAAGATTGGCGATGACACCGACAACGGCGGCGGTGATCGCCGCCAGCGAGGCTTTCAGCCAGCCGACATGGCGCAGCCGCTCGACAAACGGCGCACCGGCAAAAATCCACAGAAAACATGGTGCGAAGGTGAACCACAGCGCCGTCAGCCCACCCAGCAGCCCGCCGGTGAGCGGATCGAAGCCGGACAGGCGCGCGCCGCCGACGAAACCGACAAAGGCCAGCACCAGGATGAGCGGTCCGGGCGTGGTTTCAGCCAACCCCAGCCCGGTGAGCATTTCGTCCGGTTTGAGCCAGCCATAATAGTCCACCGCCTGCTGCGCCACATAAGCCAGTACCGCATAGGCGCCGCCGAAGGTGACTACGGCCATCTTGGAGAAGAACGCTGCTTCGGCGGCAAAGACATTGTTTTGTCCCAGCCCCGCCACCAGGGACAAAAGCGGTCCCAGCCAGAGCATGGTCCACACCAGGGCGGACTGGAAAGCGCCGCGCGCCGCGGGTTCGGCAATGGTTCTGTCCGGCAATAAAGGGGACACTCTGTTGGTCAGGCGATAGCGCGCAAAGCCGAAAAGCCCTGCGATCAGAATGACCAGCGGGAACGGCATCTTGATGAGGGCAATGGCGACAAATGCGCAAACGGCGATGCCATAGGCGGGATAGTCGGTCAGAGCGCGCTTGCCGACCTTGATCAGGGCCTCGAGCACAATCGCCAGCACGGCCGCTTTCAGACCGAACAGCAGCCCTTCGACGACGGGAACCTGCCCGAAACTGACATAAAGCGCCGACAGCGCCAGCATCACGCACGCGCCCGGCAGGATAAACAGAAGCCCGGCGACAACACCGCCCCTCACCCCGTGAAACAGCCAGCCGAGATAGGTGGCAAGCTGCATCGCTTCGGGACCGGGCAGCAGCATGCAGAAATTCAGCGCATGCAGGAAGCGTTCCTCACTGATCCACTGCTTTTCATCGACCAGCACGCGGTGCATCATCGCGATCTGTCCGGCCGGACCGCCGAAGGACAGAAGGCCGATCTTGCCGAAGGTATAAAACGCGTCGCGCGCCTCGATTTTTTGCTGTTCCAGCGCTATTGTCCCGGCCATTGCCCGTCCCTGTTCCGTTGTCCCGCCCTAAACAGCGCCCATGACGGTGGAATGACAGACTTTCCCGGCATACCGGTCAAGCAACAAACTTGCACATGGCGTCTCTTTCCGTTATAGAGCCGCCATCCGCGTAGACACCCTTGGAGGCAACGCGGAATGGGGCGGTCATTTCATCCGGTTCCGGATGGCCATGCGACCGCTTCATGTTTTTTGGGCTTTCTTTGCAGACAACCCGGAAAACACTCCAGATTTGAACCTCGAAAGGAAATGCCATGAGCGAAGCATACGAGCTCAAGGCCGAGGCGCGCGAACGGGTTGGTAAGGGGTCCTCCCGGGAAATTCGCCGCAACGGTAAAGTGCCAGCAGTCATCTATGGTGACAAGCAGGCACCAATCTCGATTACCCTCGACTACAAGACACTCTACTACAAGATTCACGGCGGCGGCTTCAAGACGACGATCGCGAACATCCAGCTGGATGGCAAGACCATTCAGGTCCTTCCCAAGGACTTCCAGCTCGATCCGGTCAGCGACAAGCCAGTGCATGTTGACTTCCTGCGTGTGTCGGCAAAGTCGGTTGTGAACGTGAACGTCCCTGTTCACTTCCTCAACGAAGAACTGTCCCCAGGCATCAAGCGCGGCGGCGTTCTCAACATCGTTCGTCACGATGTCGAACTGCATGCCCCGGCAAATGCAATCCCGGATGCGATCGAAATCGATCTGACCGGCCTGCAGATCGGTGACTCGATCCACATTTCCGCTGTTACACTGCCGAAGGGCGTAACGTCGGTTATCCACGATCGTGACTTCACCATTGCCACGATTGCCGCTCCGGCTGTTCTCGCTGCAGAAGACGAGACCGTTGAGGCAGCAGCCGAGACCACTGAAACGGCAGAAAAAGACGGCGAGTAATCGTCTCTATTGGGAGCTATGGCACCGTGCTGCTCATCGCAGGTCTTGGCAATCCCGGCTCCCAATATGCTGCAAACCGGCATAATATCGGTTTCATGGCGGCGGATGAAATACACCGTCGCCATCGTTTTTCTCCCTGGACCAAGAAGTTCCAGGCCCTGATCGCCGACGGCACGATCGACGGCGAAAAGGTCATTCTGATCAAACCCCAGACGTTCATGAATCTGTCCGGCCAGTCCGTTGGCGAGGCCATGCGCTTCTACAAGCTGGCGCTAGGCGATCTCGTCGTCATTTATGACGAACTGGATCTGCCGCCGGGCAAGCTGCGCGTGAAGACGGGCGGAGGTTCGGGCGGGCACAACGGCATCAAGTCCATCGATGCCCATTGCGGCAAGGACTACCGGCGCATTCGTGTCGGGATCGGTCATCCCGGCGTCAAGGAGATGGTGACACACCATGTCCTCGGCAATTTTTCCAAGGCGGACGGGGAATGGGTCGAACCCATTCTCGGGGCAATCGCCGACAATACGGGTTTGCTCGTTAAGCAGGACGATGCCGGGTTCATGAACCGTGTGGCGCTCGCCACCGGCAGCGGCCACAGGAGCGAGCCGAATCCGGTTGCAAAACCGGTGGGTCAAAGCCATATCCGGCAGGCGCGTCCGGCCAAGCCGAACGTCAACATTCCAAAAACCGGCCCGATGGCCGACATGCTGAACAAGCTCTTCGGCAAGAAAGAATAAGGATCGCAGATTATGGGTTTCAAATGCGGCATCGTTGGCTTGCCCAATGTCGGCAAATCGACGCTTTTCAACGCCTTGACCAAGACAGCTGCCGCACAGGCTGCAAACTATCCGTTCTGCACCATCGAGCCGAACACCGGCGAAGTTGCCGTGCCTGATCCGCGCCTGCAGGCCATCGCCAAGATCGGCAAATCGGCCAACATCGTTCCGACCCGTATCAGCTTTGTCGATATCGCCGGCCTCGTGCGCGGCGCATCCAAGGGTGAAGGCCTCGGCAACCAGTTCCTTGCCAACATCCGCGAAGTCGACGCCGTGGTGCACGTCCTGCGCTGCTTTGAAGATGACGACATCACCCACGTCGAAGGCCGGATCGACCCCGTCTCCGACGCGGAAACCGTCGAGACGGAACTGATGCTTTCCGACCTTGACAGTCTTGAACGCCGCATCGTGCAGTTCCGCAAGCGCGCCAGCGTCAAGGACAAGGAAGCCCTCACCGTTCTACCCGTCATGGAGCAGGCACTCTCCCTGCTGCAGGGCGGCAAGCCGGTCCGCTTCATGCTGAACGGCATTGCGCCTGACGACCTCCTCATTCTGCAGGGCCTCAATCTCCTCACCTCAAAGCCCGTGCTCTACGTCTGCAACGTCGCCGAAAGCGATGCGGCAACCGGCAACGAACACACGGAAGCCGTCGAGGAAATGGCAACGGCCCAGGGCGCCGAGACGGTGACGATCTCCGCTGCCATCGAAGCCGAGGTTGCACAGTTGCCCGATGAAGAGGCCAAGGAATATCTGGACGCGATGAACCTGGACGAGCCCGGTCTCGATCGCCTGATCCGTGCCGGTTACAAGCTGCTGCACCTGATCACCTACTTTACCGTGGGACCGAAGGAAGCCCGCGCCTGGACCGTTGAACGCGGCTCCAAGGCACCGCAGGCCGCCGGCGTCATCCACACGGATTTCGAGCGCGGCTTCATCCGCGCGCAGACCATCGCCTATAATGACTATGTCACCCTCGGCGGCGAAGTCGCCGCCAAGGAAGCCGGCAAGGCGCGCGACGAAGGCAAGGAATATGTGGTGCAGGACGGCGATATCATGCTGTTCCGTTTCAATACCTAGAATCGAGACTCGTTAGTCTGACACCACTGTGGTGCGTGGTTCGACAAGCTCACCATGCGGGAGGGTGAGGATTGCAGGGAGCTGTATCCTGCAATGCCTCCCATGAGTTTGCAGCCAAACCACATCCCTCATGGTGAGCTTGTCGAACCACGCACGATGCAGATGCAATCGGCCTCTTGAACCAAAAGCGCTCATGCCTATTATGGTGGCATGAGCGACTACACCCCCCGATATGCCTATGAGGATTTCACGGTCGGCAGCGAATGGCTGCTCCCCGCGAAATCCGTCGAAGCCGGTGAAATCATCGATTTCGCCACCCAGTTCGATCCCCAGCCCTTCCATCTGGACGAGGCTGCCGGAAAAGCCAGCATCCTTGGCGGCCTTGCCGCCTCCGGCTGGCACACGGTTTCCATGTTCATGCGCATGATGTGTGATGCCTATCTCCTCGATTCCACATCGCAGGGTGCGCCGGGCATCGACTACGCCAAGTGGAAAAAGCCGGTTCTTGCCGGGGACACGCTGACCGGCAAGAGCACGGTCATCGAACGGCGCGTATCCAAATCCAAGCCGGACCTCGGCTTCATCGTGCTGCACCACGCCATCTCCAACCAGCATGGCGAAGTGGTCTGCGAACTGCAGAACACGGGCATGTTCACATTGCGGGAGCCCGCCGCAGCATGAGTGCAGCCCTCACCGCCCTTATCGGGATCGAACGCGATCTCGGCACGCACACATTCACCGCGGAAGAGATCGTCACCTTTGCCAGGAAGTACGATCCGCAGCGTTTCCACGTCGATCCGGAAGCGGCCAGGCACAGCAATTTCGGGGCACTGTGCGCCTCCGGCTGGCATACGACGGCCATTTGGATGCGGCTGAATGTCGAGGACATGAAACGCCAGATCAAGGCGGCCATGGAGCGGGGCGAAACGCCGCCGCAATTCGGCCCCTCGCCCGGCTTTGAAAACCTGAAATGGCTGAAGCCTGTTTATGCCGGGGACACGATCCGCTTCACCCGGACGCTGAACGGTTTTCGCGCGCTGCAATCCCGCCCCGGCTGGGCGATGATGCAGATGTCATCCGCAGCCTATAACCAGAACGAACAGAAGGTCCTGGAGTTCAACAGCGCCGCGTTGATTGGATTGGCCTAGTACAGGGTCGCAGAAGGCCCTCAGTGGCCTTCATAGGCAACGAGCGTGCGCACGTTGACGCCGAGCGCTTCGAGCTTCCTGCGCCCGCCCAGATCAGGCAGATCGATGATGAAGCAGGCGCTGACAATGTCGGCGCCCATCTGCTGCAACAGTTTCACCGCAGCTTCGGCCGTGCCACCCGTTGCGATCAGGTCATCGACGAGAATGACCTTCTCGCCCGGCACGATGGCATCCCGGTGCATCTCCATTTCATCGACGCCATATTCCAGGCTGTAGGCAATGCGCACCGTGTCATGCGGCAGCTTGCCCTTCTTGCGGATCGGCACGAAACCGGAGGACAGCTGGTGCGCCATGGCGCCGCCGATGATGAAGCCGCGCGCTTCCACACCGGCAACCTTGTCGACCTTGCCGCCCGCATAGGGATGGACCAGTTCATCGACGGCCCGGCGAAAGGCGCGTGCATCGCCAAGCAGGGTCGTGATGTCGCGAAACATGACGCCGGGTTTGGGATAATCGGGGATATTCCGAATGGCATTCACCAGCGTCTGCTTCAGCGTTGAATCCATGTCGTCACTCCTTTGTGCCTGCAAGGCGCACAGCGGTGCAGTTTAATAGACCACCACCGCAAAAGAAAAGGGCGCAAGGCGCCCTTTCCGGATCAGATATAGTCAGAAGCCGATCAATGTTCGATGTCGGCCCAGATACGGCGCTTGGCGACGTAGAGGAGACCCGCAAACAGAACAAGGAAGATCATGACGCGGAAGCCGGTCTTCTTGCGGTCTTCCAGGTGCGGTTCAGCGGCCCACATCAGGAATGCCGATACGTCCTTCGAATACTGCGCCAGTGTCTGCGGCGAACCGTCATCATAGGTCACCTGGCCATCCTGCAACGGCTGGGCCATGGCCAATGACTTTGCGGCGATGAAGTAAGGGTTGTAGTGCGTTCCCTCGGGGATCTTCATGCCTTCCGGCGGTGTTTCGCCGAAGCCGGTCAGCAGCGCGTGAATATAGTCTGGTCCGCCTTCCTGATACTGTCCCCAGAAGATGTCGATCAGGAACTGCGGGAAGCCGCGCTCGACGGCACGGGCCTTGGCGATCAGCGAGAAGTCGGGCGGAGCGGCACCATTGTTGGCGGCAGCCGCTGCCTGTTCATTGGCGAACGGCGCCGGGAAATGATCAGCCGGAATAGCCTTACGGGTGAACATCTCACCTTCCGCATTGGGGCCGTCCTTCACTTCATATTCCGCGGCGAATGCCTTGACCTGCGCTTCGCTGTAACCGAGTTCCGAAAGCGAACGGAAAGCTACCAGCTTCATCGAATGGCAGGCGGAGCAGACTTCCTTGTAGATCTTCAGACCGCGCTGAAGCTGCTGCTTGTCATAGGTGCCGAAGGGGCCGGCGAAGGACCACTTCATCTGTTCCGGATGCTTGATCGGGAAGTGCGTCGGCTCAGCAGCATTGTGGGCTGCTTCTTCCGCAAACGCACCGCCGCCGAAAGCCAGCATGGAACCGAGACCGGCAGCTGCGAGACCGAGGAGGATTTTTTTCATCGGAGAGTCCTTCACGTTTCTCAGCCTTTGGTTTCCGGAGCTGCCGCAACACCCGCGGGCTGACCGCCGCTCTTGGTCTTGGCAAGCACAGCTTCGGTAATCGAGTTTGGTATGCGGCGCGGCGTTTCGATCAGGCCGAGCAACGGCATGATGATGATGAAGAAGCCGAAGTAGAAGGCTGTGCCGAGCTGCGAAAGGATCGTGTAGATGCCTTCGGCAGGACGCGAACCGAGCCAGCCGAGCATGATGGCATTGGCAACGAAGATCCAGAAGAACAGCTTGTACCAGGGACGATAGACGGCCGAACGCACCTTCGATGTATCGAGCCATGGCACGATGAACAGGATCGCGATCGAACCGAACATGGTCAGAACGCCGCCGAGCTTCGAGTTGATCGGTCCGATGTTGAAGGTGATGGCGCGCAGCATCGCGTAGAACGGCAGGAAGTACCATTCAGGAACGATGTGGGCTGGCGTCTTCAGCGAGTCAGCCGGGATATAGTTGTCCGGATGGCCCATGTAGTTCGGCATGTAGAAGACGAAGTAGGCAAAGAGGATCAGGAAGAGCGACAGCGCAAATGCATCCTTGATGGTTGCATAGGGTGTGAACGCCACCGTGTCCGTCTTCGACTTGACTTCAATACCGGTCGGGTTGGTCTGGCCGGTCACGTGCAGGGCCCAGACGTGCAGGATAACAACACCGGCAATCATGAAGGGCAGCAGGTAATGCAGCGAGAAGAAGCGGTTGAGGGTCGGATTATCCACGGCAAAACCGCCGAGCAGCAGCTGCTGGATCGGGTCGCCGATGATCGGAAACGCCGTGAAGAAGCCGGTGATGACGGTTGCACCCCAGAAGGACATCTGGCCCCAGGGCAGGACGTAGCCCATGAAGGCGGTCGCCATCATCAGGAGAAGGATGATCACGCCGAGAATCCACAGCAGCTCGCGCGGCGCCTTGTAGGAACCGTAGTAGAGCCCGCGGAAAATATGCACCCAGACCGCAAGGAAGAACATCGATGCGCCGTTGGAATGCAGGTAGCGCAGCAGCCAGCCCGAATTCACGTCGCGCATGATCTTTTCAACGGAGTTGAATGCCAGTCCCGTCTCAGCCGCATAATGCATGGCCAGAACGACACCGGTGATGATCTGCGCCACCAGCATGATCGCCAGAATGCCACCGAAGGCATAGGCGTAGTTGAGATTGCGCGGAACAGGATAGGCAACGAATGAATCATAGATCAGACGCGGCAACGGAAGTCGCGCATCGACCCATTTTTCGATACCTGTGTTCGGCGTATAGGATGAATGTCCACCGCTCATGTCGTGTCTCCCCCTGGAACCTTAGCCGATCTTGATGACGGTGTCGGAAATGAATGAAAGTGGCGGGACGGGCAGGTTTTCCGGTGCGGGACCGGAACGGATGCGCCCGGCAGTATCGTATTGCGAGCCGTGGCATGGGCAGAACCAGCCGCCGAAATCCCCCTGCTGGCCGAGCGGAATGCAACCCAGATGGGTGCACACGCCGATCATGACCAGCCAGTTTTCCTTGCCTTTGCCTGCACCGCGATCCGCATCGGTCGCCTGGGCATCGCTCGGCAGATTGGCGTTACGCGCAATCGGATCCTTGAGCTGGCTCAGCTGGACGTTTTTGGCATCCTCGATTTCCTTCGGCGTACGATTGCGAATGAAAACGGGTTTACCGCGCCATTTGACCGTCAGGGACATGCCCGGTGTCAGCGCTGAAACATCAACTTCGATGGACGAGACTGCCAGCGTGGATGCGTCCGGTCTCATCTGGTCGATGAAGGGCCATGCAAAGGCTCCCGCTCCGACCACACCGGCCATACCTGTCGCAATATAGAGGAAGTCACGCCGTGTCGGCTCGGTCGTATCGTGTGCGCTCACGGGGCCTGTTCCTTTCCGAATAACAACGCAGCAGGAGAGTCCACTTTGTCACCACAATACACGACTGGCCCATAGAATGAGCCTCGCGGATTCCCCAGCATATTGCGTGGTTTCTAAGCATGTCGCATGAGCTTGTCCAGCCTGACAGAGCCACAAGGGCAGGATGTCGCAGGGATAAGTCGCCACACCTTTTCCACTCTTTGGCCATGAATCTGTTTGCATTTTCGCAGCGGCCTCACAGGCGCCCGATAAAGCCGCCGGATTGGCGCGCCCAAAGTCCGGCGTAGAGCCCATTGGCGGCGATCAGCGCGTCGTGGCTGCCGCTCTCGACAATGCGTCCGCCATCCATGACCACAAGCCGGTCGAGCGCAGCGATGGTCGACAGGCGGTGCGCGATGGCGATGACGGTTTTGCCGCGCATCAGCCGGTAGAGATTGTCCTGGATCGCCGCTTCCACTTCCGAATCGAGCGCCGACGTCGCCTCGTCGAGAATGAGAATCGGTGCGTCCTTCAGCATGACCCGCGCGATGGCGATGCGCTGCCGCTGGCCGCCGGACAGCTTGACGCCGCGCTCGCCCACATGGGCATCGAAGCCCCGCCTGCCCTTGGGATCGGTCAAGGCGGCAATGAAGGTGTCGGCCTGCGCATTCTCCACGGCCTGCCGCATCAGTTCATCGGATGCCTCGGGACGGCCGTACAGGATGTTGTCGCGCACGGAGCGATGCAGCAGCGAGGTGTCTTGCGTTACCATGCCGATATGCGCGCGCAGCGAGTCCTGCGTTGCCTCCGCAATGTCCTGTCCGTCGATCAGAATGCGCCCGGCCTGCACGTCGTAAAAGCGCAGGAGCAGGTTGACAAGGGTGGACTTGCCCGCACCGGAACGTCCGACAAGCCCGACCTTTTCGCCGGGAAGAATGTTCAGCGACAGATTGTCGAAGACCGGCTTCGAGCGATCATAGTGAAACTGCACATTGTCGAAACGGATGGCGCCGGCAGGTACCGCAAGCTGTGCTGCACCGGGTTTGTCGACAACGGTGACCGGCCGCGCCAGCAGTTCCATCGAATTCTGGATGGTACCGTAATTGCGCAAAAGGCCATTGAGGTTGGCCATGGTCCGCCCCAAAAGCATGCTCAACCGCAGGACAAGGCCGAGGGTGAAGGCGATTGCACCGGGTGATATCTCCGACTTCAACCACAGATCGATGGAAACAATCGCCACGGCGCAGATCATCACACCGCTGGTTGCGCCGAGCGCAATGCGGATGCCGCTCAGGCCGCGCGTCAGCGGAATGATGGCATCGAGCCAGCGCTGCATGCCCTGCCGCATATAGGCGTCGTCGCGTTCCGCACTGCCGAACAGCTTGAGCGTCTGGATATTGCTGTAACCATCGACGAGCCGACCCGTGACGACCGAACTCGCTTCGGCTGTTTCCGCCGCGGCCCGGCGCACGCGCGGCAGGAAATAGCGGGCGATCAAGCTGAACGCAGCGAGCCAGACGATGACGATCGTCGCCAGCCGCCAGTCAAGGTCGCCGATCAGCGCGATGGTGGTGACGCTGTAGACGATGCAGATCCAGATGGCCTGCAGAAGCGTCATCATGAAATCGCCGACCGCCTGCCCGGTCGCCCAGACCTTGGTGACGATGCGGCCTGAAAAGTCATTCTGGAAGAAGGCGAGGCTCTGGCGATAGGTGTGCAGATGCGCCTGCCAGCGCACCAGATTGAAGAAACCCGGCACGACGGTCTGCTCCTCGACCAGCGCCGACAGCGTCAGGATGATCGTCCGGGCGATCAGGACACCCGCCAGCATCAGCAGAAGCGGCGTGCCGTGATCCTGCATCAGGCCTTGCCAGCCCTTTGCCGGGTTGACCGATGCCAGAATATCGACGAGCCCGCCGAGAAACCAGAACAGGCCCGCTTCCGTCAGCGCGACCAGCCCGCCCAGCACCAGCACCGCTAAGAACGCGGCCTTGGCCTGCCGGACATAGAACCAGATGAACGGGAACGGCCGCGACGGCACATGATCCGCCGGCGGTGCGGCATAAGGATCGATCCAGCTTTCGAACAGACGGAAGATATTTCTCATGCGGTGCACATCGGATCAGCAGCCTTTCAGGGTCAGACGTGCAGCGCGCGACTGAAAGAATACTCTTGAGCGAGTCCCCTCGCCGGTCAAATTAAAGTTCATTCAGATATTTCCCGGCAAAGAAAAATGCTCCCCGGCGGAACCGGGAAGCATTGGTGCAGCGGGACTGTTGAAGGCAGCTATTCCGCCGCTTCCTGCTCGTCATCCAGCCCGAGGAAGCCACCGGACTGCCGGGCCCAGAGGTTGGCGTAGATGCCGTCGGCGGCAATCAATTCCTCATGGCTGCCGCTTTCCACGATCCTGCCCTTGTCCATCACCACGAGGCGGTCGAGCGCCGCAATGGTGGACAGGCGGTGCGCGATGGCAATGACCGTCTTTCCCTGCATCAGCCGGTAAAGATTGTCCTGGATGGCCGCTTCCACTTCCGAATCAAGCGCGGAGGTTGCCTCGTCCATGATGAGAATCGGTGCGTCCTTCAGCATGACCCGGGCAATGGCGATACGCTGGCGCTGGCCGCCCGAGAGCTTGACGCCCCGCTCGCCCACATGCGCATCGAACCCGCGCCGTCCCTTGGGATCGGACGCCGCCTCGATGAACGCCTCCGCCTGCGCATTCTGCACGGCCTGGCGCATCAGCTCTTCCGAAGCATCGGGCCTGCCATACAGCACGTTGTCGCGGATGGAGCGGTGCAGCAGCGAGGTATCCTGCGTGATCATGCCGATATGCTCGCGCAGCGAGTCCTGCTTCACCTTGGCGATATCCTGGCCATCGATGGTGATACGGCCGCTCTCCAGATCGTAGAACCGCAGGAGCAGGTTGACGAGCGTCGACTTGCCCGCACCCGACCGTCCGACCAGCCCGATCTTTTCGCCAGGACGGATGTCGAGGGACAGCCTGTCGATGACGCCCGCACCCTTGCCGTAGTGGAAACCGATAGCCTCGAAGCGGATCGCACCGGCGCTGACGGCCAGTTCCGGCGCATTGGGAACATCCGTGACAAGGCGCGGCAGCGAGATGGAGGTAATGCCGTCTTCCACCGTTCCGATATTCTCGAACAGCGCCGACATTTCCCACATGATCCATTGCGACATGCCGTTGAGACGCAGCACAAGGCCGATACCCACGGCCACGGCGCCAACGGAAATGGCCGAACCGAGCCACAGCCAGATCGCGATGCTGCTCACCGAGAACAACAGGAGGCAGTTCATCGCATAGAGCGTGACATGGAATCCCGTCACCATGCGCATCTGCGTATAGGCGGTGGACAGGAACTCCTCCATTCCCTCGCGGGCATAGTTCTCTTCCCGCTTGGAATGGGAGAAGAGCTTGACCGTGGCGATGTTCGTGTAACTGTCGACGATACGGCCCGTCATCGACGAGCGCGAATCCGCCTGCGCCTTGGACGCCACCTGCAGCTTCGGGATGAAATACCACATCAGCCCGACATAGGCGGCCAGCCACATCAGGAACGGCACCATGAGACGCAGATCGGCAGCGGCGGCGATGATCAGCGTGCCGCTGAAATAGACGATCACATAGTTCAGGACGTCGAGCAGCTTCATCACCGCCTCGCGCACGGCGAGCGATGTCTGCATCAGCTTGGTGGAAATCCGCCCGGCAAACTCGTCTTGGAAGAACGTCATGGACTGACGGACGACATAGCGATGCACCATCCAGCGGATGCGCATGGGGTAATTGCTCAGCAGGGTCTGGTGAATGACCAGCGAGTCGAGCAGCACGATGCCGGGCATGACGATCAGCACGACACCGGCAAGCAGTGCCAGCTTCCAGCCTTCCTGCGCAATGAAGGTTTCACGGGACTGGTTGGACAGCCAGTCGACGACATTGCCCATGAAGGCATACATCGACACTTCAAGGACGGCGATCGACGCCGTGCATACCGCCATGACGGCGAGCCATGGCCAGACGCCGCGCGTGTAGTGCAAACAGAATGCAACCAGTGTCTTGGGTGGCTCACTGGGCTCGGCGGATGGAAACGCCTCAAGCCTTTTTTCAAACCAGCGAAACATTATCAAACCTCTTTCGGGCGACGGTCTCGGCATGACATGCGAGACGAAAATGATTCCGACGCAGCGTGGCGGTTACTGCGCTTGGGTTGCCGGAGCATGATGGAAACAGAGAAAGACAAACATGCAAACGCCAACCATGGGACGATTGCGACTTGTGTCAGAGAAGAAAACTACGCGGAAAGAACAGACACAAGACCGCCAACGACACCGGGCACGGCTTCATCGGGAGAAGCCATCCGGTTTGGAAGAAGTCGGAAAAATTCAGTCATCGACACCTCCAAAGTTTGTGTTGGCAAAGTTAGCGTTGCGGTCGAAACCCTATACCTATTATGAACGGAAAAAGCGAGAGCCTATTCTCAGGAAATCCATAAGCCTGAGCGAAATATTGCCAACGGAGCCCACCGGTTGTGATTGAAGACAAACCCGACCTGCGCATCGCGCTCTACCAGCCGGATATTCCGGGCAATACCGGCACGATCCTGCGCATGGCCGCCTGTTTCGGGATCGGGGTCGATCTCATCGAGCCCGCGGGCTTCGATGTATCCGACCGGTCGCTCAAACGCGCCGGTATGGATTACCTCGAACAGGCCGCGCTCACCCGCCATGCCGACTGGCAGCACTTCCAGAACTGGCGCCAGGGCGAACAGCGCCGCCTGCTGCTGTTTTCCACCAAGGCGGCCGTGCCCTACACGCAATTCACCTTTCGGCAGGGCGACATCCTGCTGCTTGGACGCGAATCGGCCGGCGTGCCGGATGAGGTGCACCAGTCGGCCGATGCCAGATTGATCATCCCGATGGTGCCGGGGGCGCGGTCACTCAACCTCGCGCTGTCGGCGGCCATCGCCACCGGTGAAGCCTTGCGGCAGTTCTCGCTGCCCGCATGAAAAACGCCGGCCATTTCTGACCGGCGTCCTTATTCACCTGACGGGAGCTTACTTGACTTCAGCTGCCTTGCCGTCTTCCCACTTGTAGAGAACAAAGGTCGGCGTCGTCAGATCGCCGGTCTTTGCGTAGGTCAGGTCGCCGACGACGGTTGAAACCGGTGCGCCGGAATGCAGTGCCGCAGCAACCGCTGCCGGATCGGCGGAGCCAGCCTTTTCAATGCCGGCCTTGATGACCTGCAGCGCCGCATAGGCATTGAGCGTGAAGGCTTCAGCCGGAATGTTCTTGGCCTTCAAAGCTTCCATGATCTTTGCAGCGGACGGGTTCTTTGTCGGATCGGCACTGTTGGTGAACAGCGTACCGGCAGCGGCAGCGCCGCCAATGGCCCAATATTCCGTGTTCGACAGGCCTTCGGCACCGATGATCTGGGCCTTGATGCCCTGATCCGCCAGCTGGCGGGCAATCAGGCCGCCTTCCGGATGGTAACCGCCGAAATAGATCACGTCGGCTTTTTCCGACTTCAGGCGGGTAATGAGCGCGCTGTAGTCCTTTTCACCGGCATTGATGCCCTGATCGACAACTTCCTTGACGCCGCCCTTGTTGAGCGTTGCCTTCAGATTGTTGGCCAGACCCGTGCCATAGGTGTTCTTGTCATAGACAACCGCGACGCGCTTGTCCTTGTAGTGCTTGAGAATGTACTGGGCAGCGACTTCGGCCTGCTGGTCATCGCGGCCGCAGGTGCGGAACACGGTGTCCAGGCCACGCGTCGTCAGATCCGGCGTGGTGGAGGTCGGGGTGATCATCAGGATGCCGTTTTCAGCCAGCACGTCGGAAACCGGCATCGAAACGCCTGACGTGACCGGACCGACCACGAACTTGATGCCTTCGCCGACCACCTGGTTGGCAACCGACACACCCTGCTTCGGCTCACCGGCATCATCGAAAAGTTTGATGACGATCTTCTCGCCCTTGATGCCGCCTTCGGCATTGATGGCTTCCGCAGCCGCAGCAACACCGTTCTTCACCTGCATGCCATAGGCAGCCACAGGGCCGGTTACAGGCGCGATGTTGCCGATGACGATGTCAGCACGGGCGAACGAAGTCATCGCCATGACAGCCGTCAACGCCACGCCAGAGATCAACGATAAGCGCATAGTGTCCTCCTTGAATTTTTTATTGCGCGGATTGCGCGGCCGGAAGATTCTCCGGCGCTGCAAAAAGTTCTACTGTCTTTATGGCAGGCTGTCAGCCACGATTCATGACAATCCTGAATCCATCATTGAAATAATTTGATGCCATTTATGAAGAAAAGTGTTCGGTTGTTGACAATTCACGCCGGTTTTTTCCGGAAATTCGAGATTTCCGCACGCGCAGCGGTCTTTTCAGCCGATTTTAGTCGGCATTGGGCAAACGGCGCATGGTGAATTCGATGATGTCGCCTGGCCGTTCGTACCAGCTTTCGATTTCCGTCCAGTAGGCCGCTTTCGGGTATTGGTCGAACCACTCCTTCGCCTTCTCCCGGGCGGCGAGACGCGGCAGGCGGAAGCTCTCACGGATGAATGCGCCACGCTGCCGGGGGGCTTCGCCCCGGCTTTCCTTCAGCTGTTTGCGCAAGCCGTCGAGCGGCGGCTTGGGAAAGTGTGTCCTGGGTACTTTGGAGACCATTTTGCATCCCTTCCTGAACCCTGTACGGCAGAGAGTAGATCAAACCCCGCCCTGAAAACGAGTCATTTTTTTGGGATAGCCCAAACACCACCTTCCTTTGCCGCGCCCCGGATGTGATAAAGTACACAGCAAGAAGGAATCGCTAATATGGACCGCCCGGATATTCCCGCCATCCTGCCCGAAGCACTTGAAGACAAGAAGACAGCCGCCACCGCGTGGTTTGCCGAATTGCGCGACAAGATCTGCGCCAGTTTCGAGCAGCTCGAGGACGATCTGGAAGGCCCCCTCTCCGACCGGCCGGCGGGCCGTTTCGTGCAGACGCCATGGCAGCGCGACGAAGGCAATGGCGGCGGCGGGATCATGTCCATCATGCATGGCCGGGTCTTCGAGAAGGTCGGGGTTCACACCTCCACCGTCCATGGCGAATTTTCCCAGGAATTCCGCAAGCAGATACCCGGTGCGGATGAAGATCCGCGCTTCTGGGCCTCGGGCATTTCGCTGATTGCCCATCCGCAGAACCCGTTCGTCTCGGCGGTGCACATGAACACGCGCATGGTTGTCACCACCCGCCAGTGGTTCGGCGGCGGCGCTGACCTGACGCCGGTTCTCGACCGCAAACGGACACAGGAAGACCCGGATACCGCCGCCTTCCACAAGGCGATGAAATTCGTCTGCGACAAGCATGCGGCGGTTGCCAGCCACGAGAAATTCAAGGACTGGTGCGACGAGTATTTTTATCTGCCGCACCGCAAGGAGCCGCGCGGCACGGGCGGCATTTTCTATGACTGGCTGCATTCTTCCGACGAGAATGGCGGCTGGGATGCCGACTTTGCCTTCACCCGCGACGTCGGCCGGGCCTTTTCGGTGGTCTACCCCTATCTCGTCCGGCAGAATTTCAACAGGGACTGGAGTTCCGAAGACCGGCAGGAACAGCTGGTCCGGCGCGGACGCTACGTTGAATTCAACCTGCTCTACGACCGCGGCACGATCTTCGGCCTGAAGACCGGCGGCAACGTGGATTCGATCCTTTCGTCCATGCCGCCAACGGTCAAATGGCCGTGATGTGATTTTTTCAGGGATCAATACCGGCTTTCATGCGTTATGGTGCTGCCGGTACGGTATCTGAAGCCGTATCTCGATGGAGAGGGCTCGCGTCGCAGCGGGCCCACAACAGGGAGAAAAGGCCATGAAAGAACTTCATTGCATCGTTCCCGGTTGCCAGTGGCATACCCGTCACGACACCGAAGCCGAGATCATCCGCCGCGCCACCGAGCACCTTCGCGAAACCCACGGCGAGACGGCCATCCGCGAAGCCATGCTCGAAACGATCAAGGCCAATATCCAGCCTGAAAAGGGCAAGGCTGCCTAGACGGGCTTTCCAGTCAGGTCGGGAATTCTGGCAAGCAGCGCATCACGGTCCAGCGTAAAGCCCGAGTCAATCCAGGCATCCTCGAGCGCGCGTTGCAGCTTGCCCACATCGGGGCCCCTTTCCAGACCGGCAGCGATGAGGTCGCCGCCGGAAACGGGGAATTTGGGCTTCTCGTACCGCCCGGCAAATTCCAGCAGTTTTGACAGATGACCGGCACGCATCATGGCGGCATTGTCGTTGAGAGCCTCCATGCGCGCTGAAACCAGCGCAAGGCGCAGGCGGTCCATCATGCCCTGCCGGTCGCTGCGATAAAGCCGCTTGGCAAAACCCGCCTCGGAAATTTCGGCATTGGGCAAGACGGCACCAGCCCAGGCTTCCAGCCGCTCGCGCTCCTGATTGGAAAGCTTCAGGCGCACCGCCATGGCATGGATGCGCGCCGCATCGGGCGGGATCATGCTGGCAAGACGCAGCAGCGGATCAGCCGGCCAGCCAAGTTCCTTTTCCGTTTTGACGAGACCATGGATCGCATCGATGCCCCATTTCTCGCTCTCCGGCAGAACCGCCGTCAGCACGCCCGCCTGACGCATCCACAGCAGGGCGCGCGAAGGATCCGGCGCCGCCAGCATCTTCTTCAGCTCCGACCAGATACGCTCCGCCGACAGCTGCGCCAGCCCGTCCTTCAGGCGGGCGCAGGCCTTCAAACCTTCGCTCTCGGGACGGCCATGGCCATACCAGGCAAAAAACCGGAAGAAGCGCAGGATGCGCAGGTAATCCTCGCGGATGCGCTGTTCCGCATCGCCGATGAAGCGCAGGGTCCGGCTTTCAATATCGGCAAGACCGCCGACCAGATCGACGATCGTGCCATCCGCTTCGACGTAGAGCGCATTGATGGTGAAATCGCGCCGGTCCGCATCCACCTGCCAATCGCGGCCGAAGGCAACGGCTGCATGGCGCCCGTCGGTCTCGACATCGGCGCGCAGCGTGGTCACCTCGAACGGCCGCTTGTCGGCGACAACGGTCACCGTGCCATGGCTGATACCGGTCGGCACGGTCTTGAACCCCGCCGCCTGCGCCCGGTGAATCGTTTCATCCGGCACACAGGTGGTTGCGATATCGAGATCGGACACCTCTTGCCCGAGAAGCGCATTGCGCACCGCGCCGCCGACGATGCGCGCGCCCTCGCCATCGGCGGAAAGGGCGGCGAGCAGCCTTTGCAAAGCCTCGTTCTTCAGCCATGGGGCCTTGCCGGCAATCGATACTGTCATGCTCAAGAATAGAGCCTTTCATAAAGTGTGCGGATGATGCCCGCCGTAACGCCCCAGATAAAGCGGTCGCCGAACGGCATCGTATAATAGAAACGTTCCTTGTCCTGCCATATCCGGCTTTCCCTGCGGTGGTTGGCAGGATTCATCAAAAAGGACAATGGCACTTCGAACACATCGGCCACCTCGTCCGGATTGGGCGTCAGGTCGAATGGCGGATGAACGAGCCCGAGTACCGGAGTGATGGAATAGCCCGTCGTGGTGAGATAGCGCGGCAGGCGGCCGAGCAGCTCGACATGCCGCCCTTCCAGGCCGATCTCCTCATGCGCTTCCCGCAGCGCCGCCTTTTCCGGCTGGAAATCGTCTTCCGGATCGATGGCGCCGCCGGGAAATGCTACCTGGCCCGAATGCTTGCGCATGTTGGCATTGCGCAGGGTGAGAATGACCCCCGCTTCATCCCCGTGATCGACGATAGGGATCAGCACCGCCGCCTCGCGCAGTTTGGTCGCCGCGATCAGGGCATCGAGGTCGGGATTGAGCAGGTGGTCGCCATGATCGACGCTCAGCGTCTCATGGCCCTTCGCCGCGACGCGCTGCGCAAAGGCCCGGGCGGAAAAGCCGTCTTCCCTCAAAACTGTCTGGTTCATAGGCTTTGCTCTTCCAGCTCGCCCGACGGCATGATCGGAAAGACCGTGCCGCCGGAACGCACGGCAAACATGGATTTGCCGCCGATGACGATATCTTCGCCATGGCCGACCAGTTCGTACATGACCGGGCGGGCCAGCAGCGCTTCCAGCCGTCCGCGCACCAGCACGTAGGGCTTAAGCCCGCCATTGGCCGGATCGATGACAAAGCGCAAGGGATTGGCGGCATTTGCCTCGACGATATCACCCACATTGGTGCGGAACGTCATGACCTGATCGGCGCCCTCGCCGGATACATTGAGCTCAACACCAAGGAAGGGCGCATCCTCGACGCGGATACCGACTTTCTCAACGGGCGTGACCAGATAGGTCTTGCCATCGGCATCCCGGCGCAGAACCGTGGAGAACAGCCGGACCAGCGGTGCGCGGCCGATGGGTGTTCCCATGTAGAACCAGGTGCCATCCGCCTTGATCTCCATATCGAGATCGCCGCAGAAGTCGGGGTTCCACTTTTCCACCGGCGGCAGGCCCTTGCCTTGCGCCGCGGCGCGCGAAATCAGCGCTTCAAGCCCTGCCGCATCGCGCAACGTGCCCTCTGACTGTGCCATACCAAGACCTTTTTGTTCATTCGTCACGAAATAGTCACCGTTAAACCGCTTGTCTGCATGTCATAGTGATCTAGACTCATTTAAGTGAGAAGCTGACCATAAACCAGCTCCGCAGGCCAGAGACGAGGTAAACCATGACAATCATCAAAACCGGGGAACCGTCCGATCCGAAGGCCATGATAGCAGAGGCCGAAAAGGCTCTGGCCGATATCTCCAGGGTACGCGCTGCCGTCGGTACTGTCATCTTCGGCCAGGAAAGCGTGATCGAGCGCACGCTCGTCGCGCTGCTTGCCGGCGGCCATGCCCTTCTCGTCGGCGTTCCCGGCCTTGCCAAGACCAAGCTGGTCGAAACCCTCGGTACCGTGCTCGGCCTCGACGAGCGCCGCGTGCAGTTCACGCCCGACCTCATGCCATCGGATATTATCGGCTCGGAAGTCATGGAACAGGATGACCATGGCAAGCGCTCGTTCCGCTATGTCAAAGGCCCGATCTTCGCGCAGCTGCTGATGGCCGACGAAATCAACCGCGCCTCGCCGCGCACCCAGTCGGCCCTGCTGCAGTCGATGCAGGAATATCATGTGACCGTTGCCGGTGAACGGCACGACCTGCCGTCGCCGTTCCACGTGCTGGCGACACAAAATCCGCTGGAGCAGGAAGGCACCTATCCCCTGCCCGAGGCACAGCTTGACCGCTTTCTCATGCAGATCGATATCCTTTATCCGGAACTGGAGGCGGAGCGTCGCGTCCTTCTCGAAACCACCGGCACCTCGGAAGCCCGGGCGGCCAAGACCATCACTGCCGAGCGCCTGCGCGAAATGCAGCAGCTGATCCGCCGGATTCCCGTGGCGGAAGGCGTTGTCGAAGCCATCCTCAAGCTCGTGCGTTCGGCCCGCCCCGGTGCGGACAACGATATCGCGCAAAGATTCATCGCCTGGGGCCCCGGCCCCCGTGCCAGCCAGGCACTGATGCTGTGCGCCCGCGCCCGCGCGCTTTATGACGGGCGTCTCGCGCCGTCGATTGACGATGTCCGGGCGCTGGCCGAGCCGGTTCTGCAGCACCGCATGGCACTGACCTTCGCCGCCCGCGCCGACGGCATGAACGTGCGCGAGGTCATTGCCAATCTGACCAAGGCCGCACTCTGATGGCAGCCATCGGCGCGCAGGTCCAGAAGACCGCGACACGTGAGGCGCTGGCGCGTGCACGCCAGCGCGCCGCGCTGTTGCCCGATCTTCTGGTCGAAGCCCGCCGCATTGCCAACACCACGAATACCGGCTGGCATGGCCGCCGCAAGAGCGGCGTCGGCGAGACGTTCTGGCAGTTCCGGCCCTACACGGACGGCGAAGCCATCGCGCGCATCGACTGGCGCAGGTCGGCGCGCGATGACCGCACCTATGTCAGGGATCAGGAATGGGAAGCCGCCCATACGGTCTGGCTGTGGGCCGATTCCTCGGCCTCCATGCTCTACAAATCGGATATGGCGCAGGTGTCGAAGGAATCGCGCGCGCTCGTGCTCATCCTGGCATTGGCCGAACTTTTGTCGCGCAGCGGCGAGCGCATCGCCTTCCCCGACGTGACCGATCCGACCTCCGCCGCCAATGGCGCGGAGCGATTGGCGGTTGCGTTGTCGCATGTGATCGATCTGCCGAAGCAGCCGGATTTCAGCAAGGTCCGGCGCTTCTCCGATGTCGTGCTGGTCAGTGATTTTCTCGAACCGGTCAACGAGACGCTTGCCCTGCTCGAGCAGATTGCCCAGCGCGGCGCCCGCGCGCATCTGGTCGAGATCTACGATCCGGCCGAAGCGGATTTCCCCTACAAGCGGCGCACGGAATTCGTCGATCCGGAATCCGGCGCGATGCTGACCGTCGGCCGGGCGCAGGACTATGCCGAGGAATACAAGCGCCTGTTCCTTGCCCGCAGGGAAACGCTCAGCGCCTATTGCCGCCGGATCGGCTGGAGCTACACCGCCAACCGCACCGACCGCCTTGCCTCCGAAGCGCTGGTTTCCGTGCACCTGAACATGACCGCCGACGCCGGGTATCAGAGGACGGGCCTATGATGGGTGCCTTTCCCCTTGCCCTCGGCGCACCGGCAATTCTGCTGGGACTTCTGGCCCTGCCCGTCATCTGGTGGCTGCTGCGGGCGACGCCGCCGCGGCCGGTCCGGGAATCCTTCCCGCCGCTGAAAATTCTGGCCCAGATCCTCAAGAAGGAGGAAACGCCGGACCGCAGCCCGTGGTGGCTGACGCTGCTGCGGCTTGTGCTGGCAGCGCTCGTCATTCTCGCGCTCGCCGAACCCGTATGGAATCCGCGCGCCGAAACTTTGAGCGGGAAGGAGCCGGTCGCCATCGTGCTCGACAATGGCTGGTCCTCCAATGAAGAATGGACCGCGCGCAAGGAAACGGCGGAACGGCTCATCGCCGATGCCAATGCCTCCGGCGCGCTGATCTATATTCTGGGTACGGCCGAGAAACTGAATGCCGATGTCGGCCCGTTCGATGCCGCAACCGCGCTTGAGCGGCTGCGTGCGCTGAATGTCCGGCCGATTCCCGTCAACCGCAGCGCTGCCTTCGACCGGCTGAAGGCCGTCCTTGCTAATGTCAAAGGCGTGCGCGTCGCCTACCTCAACGACGGTGTCGACACCCCGCAGGCGGCGACGGCCATCAAATCCATGGAGGGGAGCGGGATCGCCTCGGTGATCTGGTATCAGCCGTCGATCTCAGCTCTTTCAGCCATTCGGCAGGTGGAGAACAATGCGAACGGGCTCACCGTCCACGCCGTGCGTTCCGATGACAGCCGTACCTCGGGCGGCATCACCATCGGCGCCTATGATGAAAAAGGCCGCCGCATAGCCGAAACCGGACTGGTTTTCCGGGCCAATGAAGCGACCGGCGAAGCCGTCATCGCGGCGCCCTACGAACTGCGCAACGACTTTCACAGCCTGCGCATCGACAACGCCCCGCATGCGGGCGCCACGTTCCTTGTCGACGACAACAACAAGCGGCGGCGCGTCGCCCTGCTGTCCGGTTCCGAAGCGGATCTGTCGCAGCCCCTGCTGTCGCCGCTCTACTACATATCGCGCGCGCTTGAGCCCTTCGCCGATCTCCTGCGGCCGCGCAATGCGGAGCTGATCAAGGCCATCCCCGAACTTCTGGAGCAGAAGCCGTCCGTCATCATCATGGCCGATATCGGCAAACTGCCCGGCGAGACCGAACAGGCCATGGTGGACTGGGTTGCCAAGGGCGGGACACTGATCCGTTTTGCCGGGCCGCGCCTTGCGGGCAACAGCGAGCACGACCCGCTTCTGCCGGTCAACCTGCGCAAGGGCGAACGTTCTTTGGGCGGTGCCCTGTCGTGGAAGGAGTCCCAGCCGGTTGCCGCGTTCCCGGATACGGGTCCGTTTGCCGGGCTGCCGACGCCGCACGATGTCACCGTCAACCGCCAGGTTCTGGCAGAGCCCGCCATCGACCTCTTCGAGAAGAGCTGGGCCAATCTTGCCGACGGCACGCCGCTGGTGACGGGCGAGACCCGCGGGCGCGGCCAGCTTGTCCTCTTCCACGTCACGCCGGAAGCCACATGGTCGAACCTGCCGATCAGCGGCAGTTTTGTCGACATGCTGCACCGCATCGTCACCCTGTCGCGCAACACCGGACCGTCGCCGCAGGACAATGGCGCTGGGGCTTCCCGCGCCTTTCCGCCCTATCTGACATTGAACGCCGAGGGGGCTTTGACCCCTCCGGGTGCGGATGCCAAGCCGCTTATCCTCAAAACGGGCGAAACCGGCACCGTGAGCTTTGACAATCCGCCCGGCTTTTACGGCGTCGAGGATTCCATGAGTGCCCTCAACCTCTTCAAGCCGGACAGCGGCATCAAGCCTCTGGTCCGTCCCGAGCTTGCCATTCCCGTAACCACGGCACGCTATGCCGTCGATGAATCGGTGCCGCTGCGTGGCCCGCTCTTCGGGCTCGCCGCCCTGCTGCTGGCGCTCGACGCGCTTGCCATTCTCTGGCTTGGCGGGCATTTGCGCCGCCGCTTCAAGACGGCCGCAGCCGCCTCCCTGGCGATCCTCATCATTCCCGCCATCCTGGCATTCGCCCCCTCTCCAGCCCATGCCCAGCAGAACGACAGCAAACCGGGCGACCAGACCATCCTGGACGCGGTCAACGCCACGCACCTCGCCTATATCATCACCGGGGATCGTGCCGTTGACGACATCAGCAAGGCGGGCCTTTTCGGGCTTTCCAGGGCACTTGCCGACAGCACGGCGCTGGAGCCCGGCGAGCCCATAGGCGTCAACCCCGAAACCGATGAGCTCGCCTTCTTTCCGCTGATCTACTGGCCCGTCGACCCGGCGGCCAAAATGCCGTCGCAGGCCGCGATTGCCAAGATCGACGCCTATATGCAGCAGGGCGGAACCGTTCTGTTCGACACGCGCGATCAGGATGCCGCCGCTATCAGCTTCGACAACAGTTCGACACCGGCCAATGCGCGCCTGCGCGACATTCTTTCCGGCATGAACATACCGGCGCTGGAACCGGTGCCCAATGACCATGTGCTGACCAAGGCCTTCTATATCCTGCAGGATTTTCCCGGCCGGTTCCGCGGCAGCCAGCTCTGGGTGCAGGCCTCGCAGGCACCCGAAGCCAACAAGGACCGCCCGGTGCGGGTCGGCGACGGTGTTTCGCCCATCATGATAACCGGCAATGATCTCGCGGGCGCCTGGGCCGTCAACGCCAGCGGTGCACCCCTGCTTCCGACGATCCCCAATGATCCGGATCAGCGGGTTCTCGCCTATCGCGCGGGCATCAACATCGTCATGTACATGCTGACCGGCAACTACAAATCCGATCAGGTGCACGTGCCCGATCTCCTGAAGCGGCTGGCGAACTGACATGTACCTCTCCCTCGACTTCCAGCCCCTGCTCTCGACCCCACTTCTGGCATTGCTGCTCCTGCCTTTGCTGGCGCTAGCACTGGCAGGCCTGTACCTGCGGCAGCGCGGCAGCGTGATCCGCCTGCTGGCCGTGGCCGCGCTCGCCATGGCGCTGTTCAATCCCGTTGTCATCAACGAGGAACGCGAGCCGCTCAAAAGCGTCGTCGCCCTGATCGCCGACCGCAGCCAAAGCCAGGATATCGGCGACCGCACTGCCGATACGACCGAGGCGCTCAAGCAGGTCCAGGCCGCGCTGGCGCGCCTGCCGCAGTTCGAGGTGCGGACCGTCGAGACCAACCGCGCCAGCGAAACCGACGATGCCACGGCCACGCGGCTGTTCCAGGCCATGAACGGTGCATTCCGCGATGTTCCGCCCTCGCGCATCGGCGGCGCCATCATGATCACCGACGGGCAGATCCACGATATCCCGAACAATGTTGCCGCGCTTGGTTTCAACGCGCCGATCCATGGCCTGATCACCGGCCGGCCGGGCGAGATCGACCGGCGCATCCAGTTTGTCCGGGCGCCGCGCTTCGGCATCACCGGCAAACCGCAGCAGATGACGTACAAGGTCACGGCCGCGGGTGAACCCCAGGGCGGCCGGGCGCGCGTCACCGTGCGGGTAAACGGCAACGAGGTGTTGTCGCAGGATGCCATCATCGGCCAGGAAATGCGGCTTGAGGTGACGCTGCCGCGCGCCGGCGTCAATATTGTCGAGCTGGCAGTCGATGCCGTTCCCAACGAGCTGACCGAAATCAACAACCGCGCCGTCGCCATGGTCGATGGCATCCGCGAGAATCTGAAGGTACTGCTGGTTTCCGGCGAGCCGCACAATGGCGAGCGCACATGGCGCAACCTGCTGAAATCCGATGCTTCGGTGGATCTCGTCCACTTCACCATTCTGCGCCCGCCGGAAAAACAGGACAGCACGCCGATCAATGAACTGTCGCTGATCGCCTTCCCGACGCGGGAATTGTTCGTCGAGAAGATCGACCAGTTCGATCTCATCATCTTCGATCGCTATCAGCACCGCGATGTGCTGCCGCTGCTCTATTACGACTACATCAACGACTATGTGCAGAAGGGCGGCGCATTGCTGATTGCCGCCGGTCCTGAATATGCGGGCAACGTCTCCATCGCCAATACGCCACTCCTGACCATCCTGCCGGCTACGCCGACAGGCGATGTCACCGAGAAAGCTTTCTACCCACGCCTGAGCGACGACGGCAAACGCCATCCCGTGACCCGCGGCCTTGAAGGCAGCACGCAGGAACCGCCGCAGTGGAGCCGCTGGTTCCGTGTCATCGATGTCAACAAGCCGGATGGCACGGTCGTGATGAATGCCGGCGACAAGCCGTTGCTCGTGCTCAACCGCATCGGCGAAGGCCGGGTCGGCATGTTCCTGTCAGATCAGGGCTGGCTGTGGGCGCGCGGCTTTGAAGGCGGCGGCCCGCATGCCGCGCTCTACCGCCGGATTGCCCATTGGCTGATGAAGGAACCGGAACTGGAAGAGGAAGCCCTGACCGCAACGGGCAGTGGCCGCAATCTCGAAATCCGCCGCCAGACGATGAAGAAGACCGCCCAGCAGGCCAGCATCATCACGCCATCCGGCAAGAAACAGGACATCCCGCTCACCGAGACCGAACCCGGTGTGTTCACCGCCTCGGTGCCGACAACGGAAATCGGCTTGTTTCAGGTTGCCAATGGCGATCTGACGACGCTGGCCCATGTCGGGCCGGTCGATGCGCCGGAGTTTGCCGATTACATATCGACGACAGCCAAGCTCGACGGCTTCGCCCGCGAAACCGGCGGCGGTGCCCGCCGCCTGCGGGCAACCGCAGACCAGACATCGATTGAAGTGCCCAGCATCGTCGCCTCGCGCAGCTTTGCCAGTGCCAGCGGTGACAACTGGATCGGTTTGCGCCCAACCAGTGAAACGGTGCTGAAAAGCGTCAACCGCCTGCCGCTGTTCTCCGGCTTCCTCGGCCTTGCCGCGATGATCCTTGTCCTTGGCAGCATGTGGTACCGCGAAGGCCGGTGAATACCGGCCTACTGACCGTCAATCCCCGCATGCCTCACCCGGCCCTGCACGTCTTTCAGGGCGCGCGGCGTGAGTTCGCAGGCAAGGAACCGCGATGGTTCGACCGGCGCGGGCATCTCGATCTGATGCCCGACAATGGGGCGGAAACCGAATGGCGCATAATAGGGCTCGTCGCCCACCAGAATGACCAGCTTGTGTCCGGCAAGCCGGGCGGCTTCCATGGACATGCGCATGAGCGCCGCGCCGATGCCCTGCTTTTTCCAGGCGGGCCGGACCGCCAGCGGACCGAGCAGCATCGCCGGTGTCTTGCCGATCAGGATGGGCGTCAACCGCACCGACCCCACGACATGCTCGCCGTTCAGCGCGACAAAGGACAGGGTGCGGTCATGCGGACCGCCTTCGCGGATGCGATAAGCGGCACGGGTGAAACGGCCAGGGCCGAATGCTTCCTTGTTGATGTCTTCGATGGCAGCGTCATGCACCGGTTCTTCCGGCGCGTAGGTCACGACATGGGTCAGCATGCTGGGTATCTTCATAAAGGAGTAGACAATGGCCTTTGGCCAACACAGGAAAGTCCGCCGCGCTGTTCAAGCGCCGGTTCGGGTTTCATCGTCGGATGAAGAGGAATCCTGTCACAAAATGTCTCCTTTTTTTCCGCGTAGCATCTCAGCCGCCCGCCGTAAACCAATTTTCGTGCGCCCATGGCAAAAAGTGACACTCTGTTCACCTGGACCGGGGTGGTTTGGACGGCATTTGTGTCTAGGTATAGGCAATCGGCAATAAACGCAGTTACCGTTGCACGCAGGTTTGCGAGCCAAGGAGTATGAAATGGGTCTTCTGATTGACGGCAAGTGGCACGACCAGTGGTATGACACCAAGGACAGCGGCGGGCGCTTCATCCGTTCGGAGTCGCAGTTCCGCAACTGGGTGACAGCGGATGGCTCTGCCGGCCCTTCCGGCAAGGGCGGCTTCAAGGCCGAGGCCGGGCGCTATCACCTCTATGTTTCCTATGCCTGCCCCTGGGCGCACCGCACGCTGATCTTTCGCGCATTGAAGAAGCTCGAGGATGTCATTTCCGTATCGGTGGTCGATCACTTCATGGGCGCCGAAGGCTGGACCTTCCATGCCGTGGATGGAGCCACACCGGATCATCTGTTCGGTTCGAAACGGCTTCACGAAATCTACACGCGCGCCGACCCGTCCTATTCCGGCCGCGTGACCGTGCCTGTTCTGTGGGACAAGCAGCAGAATACCATTGTTTCGAACGAGTCCTCCGAAATCATCCGCATGCTCAACACGGCGTTCGATGCTTTTGGCGATGCCTCACAGGATTTCTACCCCGAAGCCCTGCGTGGCGAGATCGACGCCGTCAATGCGCTGGTCTATCCCAATATCAACAATGGCGTGTACCGCGCAGGCTTTGCCACCACGCAGGAAGCCTACGGGGAAGCGTTCGACCAGCTGTTTGCCACGCTCGACCAGCTGGAAGAGCGGCTCGGCAGGCAGCGCTATCTCGCGGGCAATCGGGTTACCGAGGCGGACTGGCGGCTGTTCACCACCCTGCTGCGCTTCGATCCGGTTTATGTCGGGCATTTCAAATGCAACCGGCAGCGCATTGCCGACTATCCGAACCTGTCCAACTATACCCGCGATCTCTATCAGGTGCCTGATGTGGCCGGGACCGTGAACATGCTGCACATCAAGGCGCATTATTACGGCAGCCACAAAACCATCAACCCGACGGGCATCGTCCCCAAGGGGCCGCAGCTGGATTTTGCCGCGCCCCATGACCGCGACCGGTTCTGAACTCACCAGGTGAGCGATATCTCGGCGCCGTCGAGAATTTCGGCAAGCCGCCGCCGCGTCGCGGCGGTGGTGCCTTCCGGCAGGGCATCGAGCCGGAAAAATCCGGCCTCGGCGATTTCGCGGTCCGGCAGGCGCGGTGCGGTCTGCCGGAACGAACGGCAGACATAGAGCGCAACGTGGTCGCGCTTTGAGGCATGCGCATTGTGATAGATGGCAAAAAGCTGCGGCCTGGCCGTCAGTTCGATATTGCCTTCTTCAATCAATTCTTTCGCCAGCGTGTGCTCGATCGTATGGCCGGTTTCCACGCCGCCGCCGGGAAACTGCCAGCCGGGCACATAGGTATGCCTGATGAGAAAGACCGACCGCGCCGCTTCGTCGAGGATCACACCACGCGCGCCCAACGTCATCGGGCGCCGCAGGAGAAAATAGGTGTGAAACAGGCGATGCCGCCATTTCACGCTTTTGTCAGCCATTTCACCGGTCCTAAATGGGAACCCAGTAACGATACAAAGGTTCTAACACTGGATTCCTACGCTACACTCTCTTAAAGCTGAAATAATGTTCCGTCTTGCACATATCTCCGACATTCACCTGTCGCCCCTGCCCGCGCCGAGCCTGCGCGAGCTCGTGTCAAAACGCATCACCGGCTATATCAACTGGCGGTCCAACCGCAAGGGCTCGATGACCGGCGGTACGCTCGATACCCTGGTTGCCGATCTGAAGGCGCAGGCGCCGGACCATCTGGCGGTGACGGGTGATCTCGTCAACCTGGCGCTGGATGAGGAACTGGAGACCGCCGAACGCTGGCTGAAAACCCTGGGCAATCCGCATGAAGTGTCCGTTGTCCCCGGTAATCACGATGCCTATGTGCCTGGCGCTTTGAAAAAAACCCGGCGCTACTGGGCACCATGGATGCTGGGCGACCGCGAGGCCGCCGAACACCGCCCGGTTGAATTCCCTTACCTGCGGGTTCGCGGCGATGTCGCCCTGATCGGGGTGTCATCGGCCCGCGCCACCGCACCGTTCATGGCGACCGGCGATCTGCGCGACCGGCAGGCACGCCGCCTCGGCGAAATTCTCGATGAAACCGGCAAGCGCGGCCTGTTCCGGGTGATCATGATCCATCACCCGCCGGTGCGCGGCGCAGCGCCGTCGCACAAGCGCCTGCTTGGCATCGGCCTGTTCCAGCGGACCGTGCGGCGGCACGGCGCGGAACTTGTCCTGCATGGCCATACGCATCTGGCGACACGCTACGCAATCGACGGCCCTGGCTGGAAGATACCCGTTGTTTGCGTGCCTTCCGCCAGCCAAAGCTTCGGCGGCCACAAGCCGGCGGCCCGTTTCAACATCTTTGCCATCGCGAAGACGGCGTCCGGCTGGTCATGCCGCATGACGGAGCGCGGCATCGTCGACGCCGCCATGACCATCGGGACGATAGCCGAGCACGAGCTTCACGTCGGCGCTGTTTCCGCGCCCGCCTGAGCGTCAGAAATAGGGTGAAAGCCGGTCCCAGAAAAAGGCGAGCAGTGCGCCAGCACCGGCGAAAGCACCGATCAGCAGCCAGATGACCGCATTGACGAAATCATTCGCCATCGAGCGATGCTGCCGAAGCGGGACCGCCGGTGCCGCCGCCGATTGCGGGGCGGGCTCGGCCGGGCCGGATGGCGCAGCAACAGCCGCAGAGCGCAGGCTGAGCCGTTCGCCCTCCATCATGCGCTGCCGTTCGACGATCCGCTCTGCAATGTAGGTGGTGACCGCGTCGGAGATCGGCTTCACCTCGGGCGACTCCGCCAGAACGCTCCGCCCAAGCCTTGTATCCCTGACAAAGCGATAGGTACGCCTGTCCCGGCCCATCATCACATGCGCGGTGGCATCGATCCACAGGCGCGGCTGCAAGCCAGTGGAAATGGCAAAATCCCACTGCTCGTCATCGGCAGGGACTTCATCGAAAACCGGCTGCAGATCCTGCGCCAGGATTTCGATCCGGGCGAGATCCGCTTCCTTCATGTCGATGACGACATCGCCGCGGTCAGCCGCTGCCACCTGCGCACCGCGAATGGCATCGCCGAGCCTGCGCCTGGCGTCCATCGGGCTGATCTTGTCGTGCATCTCACTCATAGGCGTTTCCGGCAAGTGGGGTTAAGGCATCATTAACAATATGCGTCCGTCGTTGCATCACAAACTTGTCCGAATTCAGCCTGTGCGCACAGTTGTTGAAATGAGACGAATGACCTCGCCCGGAATCTCCTCGACCAGCATATGTCCGGACCCGTCAAAACGACGTATCGAAAAACGCGGCGGCAGCTCTTCCGATTGATACACCGGCAAGACATTGTCCAGCCGCCCCCATGCGACGGTGACCGGCATGGTGAAAGCCTGCAGGAAATCTCTTGGAATGGTCCCCTGCAAACCGTCTTTCATCATGCGCGCGAGAATGGCATCGAGCCGTTCGATCTGTCCCGGCTTCCGGCGCAGGTCCACGTCGCGCCGGATCATCTCTTCGGGAACAGGATTGCGCCAACCGAACATGCCTTCCAACGCCAGCTGAAGCGCATCGTATGTTCGGGCCGCCGCATAATGCCGAAGCAACCGGCCATTGATATCGGAACCGAAGCCGCCCGGGGCCAGCAAAGTCAGCGAGGCCACCTTTTCAGTGGCAAAGGCGGCAACCAGCGCGGCGGTGGCGCCGCCCATGGAGTGGCCGACCAGATGAACCCTTGGAATATCGCGTCTGTTGAGGTCCTCAACAACCGCCTGCGCGAAATGGCGGGCGGTCACCGCATCGGGGTAATCCAGCGACGCGCCATGGCCGGGCAGATCGAATGCAAGGGTCGGATGATCAGCGGAAATCGCCGTTTGGACGGCATGCCAGCCGGCGGCGGTTCCGCCAAACCCGTGCAGGAAGACGACGGGTGTTCCCTTCCCTTCACCCATCTCGATTGCGTGCAACTGGTGCATGAAACGCTCCCAACAGAAAAAGGCCGCTTCGCAGCGGCCTTTTTGAGGTATCCGGCTTATTTGCCGATGATGCGGTTGGCCGCCGAGACAATGCCCTCAAGCGAGGCGGCAACAATGCTCTTGTTGATGCCGGCACCGAAAATCTTGCCGCTGGGATGCTCGATTTCCATGTAGCTGATAGCCGCCGCGTCGGAACCGTGCTGGAGTGAATGTTCGGAATAATTGACGACCGAGAGCTTGAAACCGAGATAGTGTGACAGGGCATCGATGAAGCCGTCGACCGGACCCGTTCCCCTGCCCTCGATCCGCTTTGTCTCGCCGCGATCGGTGATCTCGGCCGAGAGGATGCGCATGCCCTTGTGCTCCGTATCGGGATAGGTGTGGTGATCCACGAATTTCAGGCGGGCATCCGGCTGATCGACATAAAGCTCGATGAACCGTTCATAGATCCGCTTGGACGGCATTTCCTTGCCCTCTTCATCGGTGATCTGCTGGATGTCCTCCCGGAACTCCACCTGCATGCCGCGCGGCAGGTTCAAGCCGTAGTCAGCCTGAAGAATATAGGCGATGCCGCCCTTGCCGGACTGGGAATTGATGCGGATGATCGCCTCGTAGCTGCGGCCGACGTCCTGCGGATCGATGGGCAGATAAGGCACTTCCCACAGGGTCTTGTTGGCCTGCTTGATCGCCTTCATGCCCTTGTTGATCGCGTCCTGATGCGAACCGGAGAAGGCCGTATAGACCAACTCGCCCACATAGGGGTGACGTTCCGGAATCACCAGCTGATTGGAATATTCGTAGACTTCCTTCATCCGGTTGATATCGGAGCAGTCGATTTCCGGATCGACGCCCTGCGTGAACATGTTCAGCGCCAAAGTCACGATGTCGACATTGCCCGTCCGTTCGCCATTGCCGAACAGGGTGCCTTCCACGCGGTCGGCACCGGCCATCAGGCCGAGTTCCGTCGTGGCGATGCCCGTTCCGCGATCATTGTGCGGATGCAATGAAATGATCAGGTTTTCACGGTTGTCGAGCTGGCGGCACATCCACTCGATGCGGTCCGCATAGACATTCGGCGTCGACATCTCGACCGTCGACGGCAGATTGATGATCAGCTTGTTGTCAGGGGTCGGCTTGACGATTTCCGTGACCGCATTGCAGATCTCCAGCGCCACATCGAGTTCCGTGCCGGTAAAGCTTTCCGGCGAATATTCGAAGCGGAAACCGCCGCCGGCCTTTGCCGCCATGTCGGTGATCATCTTGGCCGCATCGGTGGCAATGGTTTTGATGCCGCCGACATCCTTGTTGAACACAACCCGGCGCTGCAATTCACTGGTCGAGTTGTAGAAATGGATGATCGGCTTGGTCGCGCCCTGCAGCGATTCAAAGGTACGGGTGATCAATTCGGGGCGGCACTGCACCAGGACCTGCAAGGATACATCGTCGGAAATATTGCCTTCCTCGACACACCAGCGGGCAAAGTCGAAATCCGTCTGCGATGCCGAGGGAAAGCCGATCTCGATTTCCTTGAAACCCATGTCGAGCAACAGGGCGAACATCCGCACCTTGCGGTCGTGGCCCATCGGGTCGATCAATGCCTGGTTGCCATCGCGCAAATCGACGGAACACCAGATCGGTGCCTTTTCGATGCGCTTGGACGGCCATTGCCGGTCCTTCAGATCAACCGTGGGATAGGGTTCGTATTTCTTGCGGGCATCGGGCATGCCCATGGTGCGGGGAGCGGTCATATCGGTCATTTGCTTCTCGTTTCCGGCCGTCTGCGCATCTCTGGCGCTGGTGCGGCACTTTTTCAAGCGTTGGAATGGTCTTGTAAAGGGGTAAGGAGCAAAAAGCCTGGCGGCACTTTCGACCGCCGGACGCTCCTCTCAACGAGCCCGGCGATCGCCGATAAGGTCGAGAAGAAGCGGAAGGAGATAGGCGCGGCTGGTCAAACCCGCAAAAGCGGATTTGGCAAAAGACGACAAATGTGTCTGGCGCGTTTCCATGGGCCAGACAATTAAACGACTGTCCGGCCGGATGCAAGAGGTGTTCGCAGGGAACTCAGTTCTTCTTCAACTCAGCGCTCGTTCCCGAAAGCCACTCGCTGACAACCCGCACGTCGTCATTGCCGAGACCATGATCGGATTTGATCGACTTCGCCTCGACCGTTGCCCCGTGCGAACGCAGCAGGGTCGCAAGCGCCGGCGCGAACGGCGCATAGGTCTGGTCGGCAACGCCGGAAACGGTCAGGACCCGCGCACCCGCGAGATTGGCATCGGTATTTTCCGTCAGCACCGGCATGGAGCGCAGCAGCACCGCCTGCTTGACCATATCCGGATAGAGCATCATCACCGCGCCAACCAGGTTGGCGCCGTTCGAATAGCCGAGGAATGTCGTGCGGTTGAGATCGATCTTGTACTTCTCCGTCGCCTGTTTCAGGAAACCGGCGAAGGCCTTGGCCTCGACGTGAATGTCCTTCTGGTCGAAGCTGACCGCCGTCAGACGGCGGTACCACCGGCTGGTGCCATCCTGCATGATCCGGCCGCGAACGGCGAGCAGAAGCGCATGCGGCGCGATCTTGGTGGCGAGGGAAACAAGGCTGGTTTCGTCCTGGCCCGAACCGTGCAGGAGAACCATCGCATCGCCATTGGGCTCATCCGGCCGGTAGAGCCGGTATTTGAACGCAAGATCGTCCCGCAGCGCGTTCTCGCCCTGTGGAAGAATCTCACCCTTTACTGCCTTTTTCAACATGCCTGCACCGCCTGTTGCAACGATATTGATGGGCTGCGCCTTCTCTGGCGCGGGCACCACTGCCTGCAGCTTCTGCCCGCAGGCGGCCGTGTTAGTTTTACCGGTAACCGCAAGCGGATCAACCGGGTTCGCCGGGGCCGGTACCTTCGCCGCCGCCGGCTTCTCACAGTCGATGATGATCCGTGCGCTGGCGGGATAGGCCGCAGCCATCAATGAAAGTCCGGTGAGAAGTGCGTAGAGGGTCGGTTTACCCATAAGTTAATCCTGACAGTTGAAGGTTAACTAATTTTGTAAACAGCCGCGGTTGTCCGCCCGGCGCTGCCTGCGTTTTCGGCGCTCGATTCCCTGGAGAATGGATGCTTGCCGCCAAATCCTGTGTCCCCTGACTGACGCCCCCGGCGCTGCATCATTGATGGAGAAATTGCTTTGCTTGATGATGGTGTCATTCAGCGGCTCTGCTATGTCAATATAATTGTAACAAAATCATGACAGCTCGAAACATTGCGTGACAAATGTTGCTGCCGTGCACCGGTTTCTACAATGCAGCGGCATGACATGTCAGGCGAAGGGAACGGCAGCCGTGCCGATCGGCAGCTTGGCCTCTTCTTCCGGTTCGACGTGAATGACGACACTCGAATCGGGAATCTGCTGCATCAGCGCATTTTCCATCCGGTCGCAGATGACATGCGCGTCGCCGACGCTCATGCTGGCATGAACGACCAGATGAAACTCGATGAACGTCACTCGCCCGGCGACGCGCGTCTTCAGGTCATGCACCTCCAGCGCACCGCCGGCATTGGCCGAGATGATGTCGCGGATGCGCATGGTTTCATCGGAGGGAACACCCACATCCATCAGGCCCTGCACGGACGACCCGATCACACCCCAGCCTTGCCAGAGGATATTGAGCGCAACGATCACCGCAAGCAGCGGATCGAGGAACGTCCAGCCGGTGATCACGGCACCGACAAGACCGATGAACACACCGATGGAGGTGACCACATCGGTCATGATGTGCTTGCCGTCCGCCAGCAAGGCTGGTGATTTGTGCCGGCGGGCACGGCTGATCAGCAGCGTGGCCCACAGGGCGTTCACAAGCGAGGCACCGCCATTGATCGCCAGACCCAGCCATGGTTCCTCCATGACCTTGGGCATCTCCCAGGCGGACCAGACTTCCCGCAGGATCAGGAGCGCCGCCACGACGATCAGCACGCCCTCGAGCACCGCCGAAAAATACTCGGCCTTGTGGTGCCCGAACGGGTGATTCTGATCGGCGGGCTTGTGGCTGACACGGATCGCCCACCAGGCGGCAAGCGCTGCCACGACATTCACGATCGATTCTAGCGCGTCGGAGTAGAGCGCAACGGAACCGGTGACGTGATAGGCGGCATATTTCAGTGCCAGCACGCCCATGCCGACGAAAATCGACCAGAATGCCAGTCGCTGGACGACGTTTTCACCTTCCATCAGGCAGCTCGCTCCTTGGCCTTGCGCGGCAGGTGCGCCACGATGTTTTCAATCATGCGCATGCCCGCATTATGCCCGAGGGTCATAATCGATTCCGGATGGAATTGCACCGCCGCAATCGGTTCGCTCTTGTGTTCGAAGGCCATGATGACGCCGTCTTCGGTCTCCGCCGTCACGATGAACTCATCCGGCAGCCGCACCGGATCGGCAAAGATCGAGTGATAACGGCCAACCGTGACCTCCTTCGGCAGGCCCGAAAAAATCCTGCCCTGCTTTGTAATCCGGATACGTGACGGTTTTCCATGCATCGGAACGTGTAACTGCCGCAGCGTGCCGCCATAGGCTTCCGCCAGTGCCTGCAAGCCGAGGCAGACACCGAAGATCGGCAGGTCGCGCTTACGTGCGTTCTTGATCGTTGCCTTGCAGTCGAAATCCTCCGGCGTGCCCGGCCCCGGCGAAAGCACCACCAGATCAGGTTTCAACCGGTCGAAGATTTCATCGGGCACCGGCGTGCGGACGGTGGTCACAGTGGCACCCGTCTGCCGGAAATAGTTGGCGAGTGTATGGACGAACGAATCCTCGTGGTCGACAAGCAGGATCGACAGCCCCTCGCCGACCCGCGCAACGGCGCGTTCTTCCACGGGGATATTGCTCTTGTGCGCCTCGCGCACCGCCGCAATCATCGCGGAAGCCTTGAGTTCGGTTTCCGCCTCTTCCTCTTCCGGAATGGAATCGAACAGCAGTGTCGCTCCCGCCCGTACCTGCGCGATGCCGTCCTTGATGCGGATGGTGCGCAGGGTCAGACCGGTGTTCATGTCGCCATTGAAATTGACCATGCCGATGGCACCGCCGTACCAGGCGCGCGGGCTGCGCTCATTCTCTTCGATAAAGCGCATGGCCCAGAGCTTTGGCGCTCCCGTCACCGTCACAGCCCACGCATGCGACAGGAAACCGTCAAAGGCGTCCATATCCTCGCGCAGACGGCCCTCGATATGGTCCACGGTGTGAATAAGCCGGGAATACATTTCGATCTGGCGGCGGCCGATGACGCGCACGGAACCCGGCTCGCACACCCGGCTCTTGTCATTGCGGTCCACGTCCGAGCACATGGTGAGTTCGGACTCGTCCTTCTTGGAATTGAGCAGCTTGATGATCTGCTCGGCATCGGCAATCGCGTCTTCGCCGCGCTTGATCGTTCCCGAAATCGGGCAGGTCTCGATACGGCGGCCAACGACGCGCACAAACATCTCCGGTGAAGCGCCGACGAGATATTCATTGTCGCCCAGATTGATGTAGAAGGAATAGGGCGACGGGTTGATGGCTTTCAGACGGCGCGAAATGACCGAAGGCTTGGTCTCGCAGCGCTCGTAGAACGTCTGGCCCGGCACCACTTCGAAGAGATCGCCACGCTTGAAGCTCTCCTTGGCTTTCTTGACGAGTTCCGCATAGTCGCCGGGATTGTGGTCGCCGCGACCCGGAATCGTGCTCGTCGGTTTGAATGCCCTGGCTTCGGTTTCGCGCGACAGGCCTTCCGTGGAAGCGCCCTCGAACGCGTATTCATACCGGTCGAGCCATGCCTTGGCGGCGTGGTGATCGACAACCAGAATTTCGTCCGGCAGATAGAGCACGATGTCGCGCTGGTCGTCCGGCCGCTTCAGCTTGTACTGGATCGGATCAAACTGGAACGCGAGATCATAGCCGAACGCGCCATACAGGCCGAGATTGGCATCCTCCTCGCTGAAGAACAGGGCGACGATGCCGCGCAACACCGTGAAAACCGAAGGGATGCGCGAGCGTTCTTCTTCGGTGAACGGACGGCTCGGCAGGGCGATTTCAAGGTCAAGCTTCGTTGCGCCCGCAGCGGAAATCGACACTTCGGCAAGGGCCGAAACCGCCTTGTGGATCGGACGCAACAGGATTTCACCGCGCTTGTTCAGCGCCTCGATCGTCATATGCCGGCCGTTGGAGGTGATGACAACCGGAGGATCGATAATGGCCGTATCCCAGCGCGTGTAACGGCCGGGATATTCATAATTGGACGAGAAAACTGCCCCGCGCCGTTCATCCAGCCCGTCGACATAGCTGTCGATGGCGCTGGCATAGGCAGTCGCAATGCGTGACCGGGAGATGGTAACACCGCCTGCCGTGTCGAATATTTCCACGTCGCCCTCAATTCTATGCATCATCATTTCCACTCCGTTGCATTTGGCTTTGCGGGCTTCTGGCGGTCAAACAAAAAGGCCGCCCGGAAAACCCGTTGCGGCCCTGATCCCTTTACGTGCGTGCAAAAGGCTGCGTGGCCGCGATCAGCGAGCCCACCACCAGCCATTTGACATCATAACGCGCGTGTTCATGGCGGTGATTGTTAGCGTTACGCGGCGGCGCTTGCAACAGCAAAAATCGCCGGCCTGAAAATCGCTCAGAACAGCCCTTCGATCAAACCTTGCCCGTTGAGATGAATGCGTTCGGCCGAAGGCGATTTCGGCAGACCCGGCATGGTCATGATCTCGCCGCAGATCGCGACGACGAAACCGGCGCCAGCCGAAAGGCGCACCTCCCGGACATGCACCACATGATTGACCGGTGCGCCGCGCAGGTGCGAATCCGTCGAGAACGAATATTGCGTCTTGGCCATGCAGACGGGAAGATGGCCGTATCCGGCGGCCTCCCACTGCCGCAACTGCTCCCGCACGCTGGCATCGGCATCCGCCTCCGCACCGCGATAGATGCGCTTGACCACCGTCTCGATCTTGTCGAACAGGGAGAGCTCATCCTCATAGAGCGGCGAGAACTGGGCCGAACCGCTCTCGGCGAGAGACACCACCTTGTGCGCCAGCTCTTCGATCCCGGCCGATCCCAGCGCCCAGTGTTTGCACAGGATGGCTTGCGCGCCATGGGCCGCGACGAAATTCTTCACGGTTTCGATCTCGGCATCCGTATCGGCGCTGAAATGATTGATCGCCACGACAACAGGCACACCGAACTGCCGCACATTTTCCATGTGGCGGCCAAGATTGGCACAGCCCGCCTTCACCGCAGCAACATTCTCAAGACCCAGATCGTCCCTGGCAACGCCGCCATGCATCTTCATGGCGCGGACCGTGGCAACGATGACGGCGGCGGCTGGTTTCAATCCCGCCTTGCGGCATTTGATGTTGAAGAATTTCTCTGCGCCGAGATCGGCACCGAAACCGGCTTCCGTCACCACGTAATCCGCAAGCTTGAGCGCGGTCGTGGTGGCAACGACGGAGTTGCAGCCGTGGGCAATATTGGCGAAGGGGCCGCCATGCACAAAGGCCGGATTGTTTTCCAGCGTCTGCACCAGATTGGGCTGCATGGCATCCTTCAGGAGGACGGCCATCGCCTTGTCGGCCTTGAGGTCCCGGGCATAGACGGCGGTCTTGTCGAAACGATAGCCGATGATGATATCGCCCAGCCGCCGCTCGAGATCTTCGAGATCGGTTGCAAGGCAGAGAATGGCCATGACTTCCGAGGCCACGGTGATGTCAAAACCCGATTCACGCGGAAAGCCGTTGGCCACGCCGCCCAGGGAAGACGCGATGTCGCGCAGCGCGCGGTCGTTCATGTCCATGACCCGCCGCCAGGTTACGCGGCGCGTGTCGAGATTGAGTTCATTGCCCCAATAGACGTGATTGTCGATCAGGGCTGCCAGCAGGTTGTGCGCCGCGGTGATGGCGTGAAAATCGCCGGTGAAATGCAGGTTGATGTCTTCCATCGGGATGACCTGCGCATAACCGCCGCCGGCAGCGCCGCCTTTCACGCCGAAGCAGGGCCCAAGCGACGCCTCGCGGATGCAGACAATCGCGCTCTTGCCGATGCGGTTGAGACCATCGCCGAGACCGACGGTTGTCGTCGTCTTGCCTTCACCGGCCGGTGTCGGGCTAACCGCCGTCACGAGGATCAGCTTGCCATCCGGAGCACCGCGCTTCGAGCGGATGAATTCCGCCGAGAGTTTTGCCTTGTCGTGCCCGTAGGGAACGAGGTGTTCCGGCGCAATGCCAATCTTTGCACCTATCTCGAAAACCGGTTTCTTGGTTGCAGCGCGGGCGATCTCAATATCGGACTTAACGACAGCCATCGGCATATCCTCCCCATTTTAGGGTTGCGCCCTATTTATCGGTTACCATTCTGAATACGCCAAATAGCATCGTAGAAGCGAATTGGGGATAGTGAGTGCCCCACTATCCCCAATCGCGCATCTGATTTCAGCCGTTTTCCCGCTTATTCGCCCATGGCGATGAGGCTGGCATTGCCCCCGGCCGCGGCCGTGTTGACCGACACCACCTGCTCCAGCGCAAAACGCGTCAGGTACGACGGGCCGCCCGCCTTGGGACCTGTGCCGGAAAGACCCGAACCGCCGAAGGGCTGTGTCCCGACAACCGCGCCGATCGTGTTGCGGTTGACATAGACATTGCCGATGTCGAGCCGGTCGATGACTTTGGCGACTGTCGCCTCAATGCGCGTGTGCAGACCGAAGGTCAGGCCGTAACCGGTCGAGGCGATCTGGTCGAGCACCTTGTCCAGATCCTTAGCCTTCCAGCGCACCACGTGCAGAACCGGCCCGAACACCTCCTTCTCCAACGCTTCCGCATGATTGAGTTCAACAATATGCGGCGCAAAGAACAGGCCTTCGTCCGGTGCAGTACCGGCATAGCGAACCTTCTGGCTCTTGCGCATCGCGGCAATGTGGGCTGCGAGCATGTCGCGCTGCGTCTGATCGATGATCGGGCCGATATCGGTGGAGGCCAGCGAGGGATCGCCAAGCGTCAACTCACGTGCCGCGCCTTCGATCATCTCGAGCATATTGTCGGCGATATCTTCCTGCAGATAGAGAATGCGCAACGCAGAACAGCGCTGGCCAGCAGAACGGAAGGCGGACATGACAACATCGTCGGCAACCTGTTCCGACAAGGCGGTGGCATCGACGATCATCCCGTTGAGGCCGCCGGTTTCGGCGATCAGCGGAACAATCGGGCCTTTCTTCGCCGCCAGCGTGCGGTTGATGGCCCAGGCCGTATCGGTCGAGCCGGTAAAGGCAACGCCGGCAATATCCGCATGGGATGTCAACGCCGCACCGACCGAGCCGTCACCCGGGACATAAAGCACGGCATCTTTCGGCACACCTGCTTCGTGCAGAAGCCGGATGGCTTCATAGGCGATCAGCGGCGTCTGTTCCGCAGGCTTCGCCACGACGGTGTTCCCCGCAGCGAGTGCCGCGGTGACCTGACCCAGGAAAATCGCCAGTGGGAAATTCCACGGGCTGATGCAGACAAAGGCACCGCGACCGCGATGACGCAGCTTGTTGTCTTCGCCTGTCGGGCCGGGCATGGCCTTGTCGGTTGCAAACTGACGGCGCGCCTCGGCAGCGTAGTAGCGGCAGAAATCCACCGCCTCGCGAATTTCGGCAATGCCGTCATCGAGCGTCTTGCCCGCTTCACGGGAGAGAAGGTCCATCAGCAGATCACGATTGCTTTCCAGAAGGTCACCCGTCTTTTCCAGGGCCTTGGCGCGGGTTTCCACCGGAACACGCGACCACGAGACGAAAGCCCTTTTGGCAATGCCGACCGCCTTTGCCGCTTCGTCCGCCGTCGCAAACACAACCGTTCCGACAGTCGCGCCATTGACCGGCGAAATCACATTCTGGGCCTTGCCCGCAGCTTTCACGCCGTCGATCAGCGGAACAGCGTTGACCGTGCGGGATGCCTTGGCGATCCCGCCCAAAAGGGCGGCCAGTTCCTTGCGGTCACCCAGTTCCACGCCGGCCGAATTGATGCGCTTGCCATAGATTTTGGCAGGCAACGGGATATGCGGGTGACGATAGCCTTTGCCGTCATTGAGCTTTTCCGCCGGGCGTACCAGCAGGTCCGCTATCGGTACATTGCTGTCACCGACCACCGACACGAAAGACGAGTTGGCACCGTTTTCGAGCAGGCGGCGAACCAGATAGGCCAGAAGGTCGCGGTAGCCGCCAACGGGTGCATAGATGCGGCAGGCGATTTTCTCGTCCTTTTCCGTGATCTGCTTGTAGAGGCTTTCACCCATGCCATGCAGCCGCTGGAACTCAAAACCGGTCTTGTCGCCGCCGGCCATTTCCAGGATCATGGCGACCGTCAGCGCATTGTGGGTCGCAAACTGCGGGAATATGCGGGGCCGGGCGTCAAGCATGCGCTTGGCGCAGGCCATGTAGGACGCATCGGTTGCAGGCTTGCGGGTGAACACCGGGTAATCGGGCAGACCGCGCTCCTGCGTCCGCTTCACTTCCGTATCCCAATAGGCTCCCTTGACCAGCCGCACCATCATCTTGCGGTTGTGGCGCGCCGCCAGCCGGTCGATGTGGTCGATCACCTCAAGCGCACGCTTCTGATAGGCCTGAATGGCCAGACCGAACCCGTCCCAGCCGTCCAGTGACGGATCGGCAAAGACGCGGTCGATCACATCCAGCGACAGCTCAAGCCGGTCGGCTTCTTCGGCATCGACGGTGAAATTGAGATCGTAGGATTTGGCCTTCTGCGCCAATGCCAAGAGGTCCGGCACCAGTTCGGCCATGACCTGATCATGATGCGTGGCAAGATAACGCGGATGCAGGGCGGAGAGCTTGACGGAAATGCCCATGCGATCCGGCAGCTTCTTGTTGCCCGTGGCCCGGCCGATCGCGTCGATGGCATCGGAATAGGATTTGAAATAGCCGCGCGCGTCCTTGCGCGTGCGGGCGCCCTCACCCAGCATATCGAAGGAATGGCGATAGCCCTTGGCTTCGTTGGAAGCCGCGCGCTTCAGCGCATCCTTGATGGTTTCGCCGAGAACGAAATGGTGGCCGAGATAACGCATGGCCTGCTTGGTGGCGGTGCGGACCGTGGGAAGGCCGATACGCTTGACCAGCGAGGAAATCACCCCTTCCGGCGTCTCGCCCGGCTTGATCACCTTGGCGGAAAGGCCAAGCGCCCAGGCCGATGCCGATACAAACCACGTATCGCCGCTCGGCTCGTGCTCCGACCACTTGCCCTGCTTCAGCTTGTCCTCGATCAGCTTGTCCTGCGTTGCCGCATCCGGCACGCGCAGCAGGGCTTCGGCGAGAACCATCAGCGCCAGCCCTTCACGGGTGGACAAGCCATACTCGCGCAGGAAATCCTCGACACCGCCGATACCGCTCGCTTCCTTGCGAATCGTGGCGATGTATTTGCTGGCACGTGCATCGATACGGCGGTTGACGTCTTCCGGCAGGGCGATGGTTTTCAGCAAAGATGCCACCAGTTGCTGATCATCGACAGCATATGGCGCAGTAAAATCGTTTGAAGACGGCAATGGTCTGGTCATCAGGCTTCCCCTTATTGATTTTTCCCATATAATCTATTCCACTTGGTTCTTCTCACCAATGAACGCTCACAAAGCAGCGCAAAAAACTAAAAATATGGGGTATTTTAGAGATGAAAAACCTGGACAGCCTTGACCGGCGCATCTTGCGCGAGCTGCAGAAGGACGGGCGGCTCTCCAACACCGAGTTATCCGAGCGTATCAGCCTCTCGCAAACGGCGACCACGGAACGGGTCAAGCGCCTGACAAGAGACGGCTATATCCTTGGCTACACCGCCAGACTGTCGCCGAAAAAGCTCGACCGCGCAATGCTGGTCTTCGTGGAAATCAAGCTGGACCGCACCACCCCGGATGTTTTTGCCACCTTTGCGGCTGCGACACGGCGCAACCCCGACGTGATGGAATGCCACATGGTCGCCGGCGGTTTCGACTACCTGATCAAGGCGCGTGTCGCCGACATGGAGCACTACCGCCGCTTTCTCTCCGATGCCCTGCTGTCGCTGCCGGGCGTGCGCGAGACGCATACCTATGCCGTCATGGAGGAAGTCAAGGAAACCACACACCTGCCGGTTTGATCGACCTGCAACCGGGTACCTATCGCGACACAACTCCCCGTTCGTTGCCGAACCGGTCGCACTTCATCATCAATGGACGTGTTGAGGGCAAAGCAACAGCACCGGGCCAGCGGTGTATCGGAGGAGATGGGCTGCTCCGGCTGCGGCATCAGCCATGCTCTCAAACTTGGAGGTGATACGATGTGGCTTAAGCCCTTCAGCATCACCCTGGAAATGAAAAGGATCCGGACTCACTGGCAGGTGACCATCCGGATCCGTTTCATGTAACCAGGAAAGAGGGTGGGCGAAAGCTCGCCCTCACTCCAAGGCTAAATATAGCATTTTACCCGCCCAAGTCCACTTATTGCTGCAGCACCTGCTTGATATCGATCAGGTTGGAACGCACGCGCAGGATATAAAAACCCATGGTTGTCAGATGGTTGGGCAACAACCAACCGCCTTCGCTGCCGTTGGCGATGATCCATGGCGTTATGTTGAGTGCCGAACGGAGCTGTCCGTCCATGCCATCCCATAGGGGGGCCAGGTTTTTCTGCTGCACGACCTGCTTGAAGTCGACCTTTGCCGCATTCATCAGGCCGTAATAGGCGTAGAGCTGGCCATAGGCGAACCAGAACCGGTCATCCGCACGGGTATCGAACCAGCCATAATTGTTCTTCTCCGAGCGATCTTTCAAGATGGCGGAGGTGGAGCCGATATCATTGGCAATACGGTCGATGAACTGCATGAGATTGTCGGCACGTGCATCGAATACGGCATTGCAGGCTTCCAGCTTCGAATTGAAAGTCCTGAGGTCTTTGACCGCCGAACGGTAATAGCTCGGGGTCGGCGTCTTGGGGCCAAAGGGGTTCAGGCCAAAATACCATGCATCCTCGGTGAACTGCAGATTGCCGCGGGCCTTCTGCAGATCATTGTCGATCTGCGATGTGCCGCGGATACGGCCAAGCGTGTCAACAAGCTCGACGGCCGTCCGGCGTACGGCGGAGTTGATGCCGCGCTGGAACGCCGCCTTGTTGTCGAGGAAAGGCGTATCGTCCCATGACATGCCGAAGAAGCCGAGCTTGAACAGCAGCATGGAGGAAATCCAGGCATTCTGGTTCACGTTGAAGTCGGTGAGGTCAGCCGTGACTTCGACAATGGCCGAACGGGCGCAGCTCTTGGGTGCCGTTCCGACGGCTTGCGCAGCAACCGGTTCCCCAGCGGCAACATCGCGCTTGTCGAAATTATAGACGGCGACGTAATCCGGATTGAAATTCGTCCAGACCTGCGTGACCCAGAAGAAATAGCCGTAAAGCCCGACCCAGAGAATGAGTATCGCACCCACGACTGTCTTCAGGATCCAGCCGCGCTGGGTGTACCAGCGCCCTGCCCACAGGAACGGCCACAGGATGATACCGACCGCATAGCCGATGCCACGTCCGATCAGATAGAAAATCCGGCTGAAGAAGTTGATGACGGGATCGAGCATTGTGCATCCTTGCTAGGAGGTGAGACCGTAGAGCCGCCTGCGCAGCCCTTCCTTGTCCTTCAAATAGGTTGTTTTGAGTATATCGACAACGTGTTCCTGAAAGGCGGGGTTCCAGCGGCCGTAGTCGGCATAGAAGCCCTGCTTGTTGAAGATGTACCGCGACAGGAAATCCCACGGGACAAAATCACTGATCAGCTGATTGACCAGCCACGCATCGGAATGGCTGGGGAGCGCCCGCACCACCAGAAAACGGCGCGCCGGGTCGATCTCGGAGAGGTTGATCTGCCCTGTCTGGGCAATTTCACGTTTCACGGCGTTCAGGAACGGCCATGTCCCGTCATGATTGATCAGGCTGGCATTGGCGTGAATCCAGGTCTGCAGCCAGATGCGATCAATACCGCTCAGATTGCGTTCCGGTTCAAGCGTCCGGATGAGATGGCGGATGATCATCTCGCCGCGGTTTTCCAGATAGCCCGACTGCTCGATCCACGAGCCGCGCGGCAACTCGATGCGCCCCGTCGCGGCAAGAAACTGGAACACCTGATCGGCGTCCTTGATCGAGATGTAATTGACCTGCCAGGGGCGCGAGCGCCGGAAACCGGGAGCGGCGGGATCGCCGATGACCGTTGTCGTATTGTCATCGACAAAGATATAGGTGCCGCCGAAATGGCTGGTCCAGAAGGCGCTGTGGCGGAACACCACCTTGTCGGGCACCAGCGAATTCTCGCGGATATCGCCGGTGACCTTGGCAAGTTCGACCATCCGGTTGATGAGATCGTCGTCGCGCCAGGTGTTCGGTTCGTTCTGCAGCCGGTCCACCAGCAGACGCAGTTCCGCCGCCTGCCCCATGACGTTTTCAGCGGAAAGGACGCGGAACTCGACCTGATTGATCGACAGCAGATCCTCGATGTCGTTGACAATGGAAACACTGTCCTCGATCTCGCCGAAGATCACATCCTTGATGGTCAACGCGTTGATCGCCCGCGCATTGCTGCTGAAGAACTCGTACATCAGCTGAGACGTGTTGGAGAACTGCGTGTGAACCACCGGCAGCGTCGCCTGATCCGGCGTCAGAATGATGAAACGGCGGTTGACGCCATTGGGATCGAGATAGGACGGGTCCTTCAGCTCAGCGGCGATCTCCGGCGAGAATCCCGTCCGGTCAATATTGAACCGCGTGAGTTCGGTTGCCTTGAAGCCAAAAGCCGTCAGTGCCCGGTTATAGCGTTCGATCAGATGCGGCTGGTCGATCGTCAGCAAACGCCCGTAGATCAGTTCGTTTTCGTAGAGAAGGTCCATCAGGCGTCCCACTGCCCCCGCGCTTTCAGGGCTTCCACTTCCCGGATCGCCCGTTCGCGCAGGCGCGCATCACGGACGATCTTTTCCACGGCGGCATCGTCCGACTTGTCGGCATAGCGGAATTCCGAATCCGCATACCGGTTGGTTTCCTGCAGCACCATCGCCATGGTGAAGGGCTTGCGCAGTTCCTCCACCATCGCCTTTTTCTCATCATAGGGCTTGTGCATGAAGGTCTCGGGTTTTTCGAACCATGCATCCGGCAGTTCGATGTCCATGGCGCGCATCTTGATCGCATCCGTCACGTTCTTGATGGCGCGGCCGGTGAAACGCGGCTCGCGTTCCTTGATCATGTGCAGATAGGTACCGATATCGGCAAGCGTTTCCGGTTCGCCGTTCTCGGAAATGAAGCGCTCATACACCGCTTTCAGCCCGTCTTCCTGCGGCTTCGACAATTGTTCATAGGCGGCATCCACGGCGCGTTCGATCTGCTGGTCTTCGAACAGCTTGTGTTCGCCGAGCGGAATCCTGTGGTTCTTGCCGGCGAGCAGCGCAAAGATATCGATGTAATCGTTGCGGGTCTGCGGCCCGTCCACCAGCCAGCGCGCTCCGGCGCGCTGGCGCAGCGCATCGTCGACATTCTCCGGATAGTTGGAGAACATGCCGAACGCGCAGTTGCCGCGCACCACGGTGGATGCACCCGCAAACGCTTCCATCAGCACGCCGGTGATTTCCTGCTGGCCGGCAGACGCCCGGTCATCGGAACGCCGCGCTGCGACCTGATCGATATCATCAATGGTGCCGAAGCCGATCACGCGCGGATTGAGCACGTTGTTGACGAATTGCCGGCAATTCTGTCCGGATTTTCCCTGATAGGAGGAAATCTGGTCGACGCCGAAATTCTCGTAGTGGAAGGCATAGCCCGCCACCTGGCAGTAATCGTTGACGAGGCCGGCAATCATCTGGATCAGCGTCGTCTTGCCCGTCCCCGGTGCACCGTCGCCGATGAATGTGAACAGAAAGCCGCCAAGTTCAACGAACGGGTTGAGCTGCCGGTCGAAATCATAGGCCATCAGCATCTTTGACAGCTTCAGCGCCTGATATTTGGCAATGTGATTGCCGATGACTTCACCAGGCTTTTTGAAGGTCATCACCAAAGGCGTGCGTTTCTTGCCCGGCGCCACATCGAAGCCGTCAAGCGTGAAATCGTCGCTGTCGAGGCGCAGATGCGTGTCTTCAAAGCTGCCGAGCCCGTCAAAACGGCCCTTGCGCTGCAGCAGGCCTTCAATCGCCGTAGCAGCATAGGCTTTCGCCCGCGCCAGCATGGTCTGTTCATCGGCAGCACCGGCAATGGCCCGGTCCAAACCGCCGACGATCGATTTCAGTGCATCCTGCGCCGTATCGAAATTGAATTCCGGAACCGTCACGTCATTGGCGGCCTGGCTATCCGCTTCGATCAGTTGCGAGAGGTAGGCAGCAAGCGCAAAAGCCGAGATATAGGCGGCGGCGGACAAAAGCTTCTTGAAATGGCTGGCATCCTCCCCCTGCAGGGGCGCCGAGGCATTGCGCGCCAGAAGGTTCTCCAGATCGCTCTGGCGGCCAAAAACATCGGCGACGGCCAATGCGACTGCCACGCCACGGCGCACCCGGAACAACAGGGTATGCTGGGCAATGGACAGCATCTGGTCATCGGGACGCACGGCCTGGATCGTCTTTGTCAGGTCCACTTCACGCGTTGAGCGCAGACCGCCGGTCGAAACTGTCGAGACGAACCGCCGCCCGGTACCGGCAAGCTCGGTCCCGGATTTCGCATCGCCCGATTCCAGCACGACAAAACGCGTCACCATGGCCTGCGCCACCGGCAGATGCTTGGTGATGTCCTTCTCGTCGATGGTGGTCAAACCGACATCCATGATCGTGCTCCCCTAAATGTCGCTGATGACCTGGCCATTGGACAGGATATGGGTTTTGAACCCGCTGAAAATGCGGCTGGCCTCACCCGAAGCATAGAGCGCCTGATAGGCTTCATGCGGCACCAGCGCATGCTGTTCGTAGCTGCTGACGCCTTGCCGGGCCGCCTCCAGATCATCCGTATTGATGTAGAACTCCTCGCGCGACGGCTCCGAAGACCAGAGCCCGCGCTTGCCCGGCCGTTCCGCCTTGGAGAAAACCTCCTGCATGGTCCATGTCAGAAGCCAGGCATCTTCCGGCTTGCGCACGTGTTCCAGGACATCGGCGACCTTCTGGTTATGTTCGGTAATGCCCGTCGTGTAGAACGGCCCGAGAACCACGCGCCGCAGCTGCTTGGGGTGGAGTTCCGGAAAATCCGTGTCGAGGCTTGTTGCAATCGTGATCGGTGACAGCGAATAGGCCGAATTCTTGGCGGCGAAATCGTCAAAGCGCCGTGCCAGCTCCGGATTGAGCAGGCCGCCGACGGGTAGCGGTATCCGCACGCCGGGATTGAGCTTGCCGTCCTTGCCCACGAGGGTTTCCACGAGGCCCTGCGACGAATCCTCGATGATCGCCATATAGATCAGCGGCAGGTTGGAAGCGCCGTCAAAGGCGCCCCAGTGCACCACGTAGAGCGGCCGCATGGTCTTCGGATTGACCGAAACGCGGATGGTCACCGGCAGGATGAAAGGCGAGAAAACCTCTCCCTGCTCGACCGTTTCCAGATAAATCCGCTCCGCCATCGATTTTTGCAGATCGCGCGGAAATGCGCGGTGCCGCAGGATGAAATCGGCCATTTCATTGCGCAGCGCGGCCGCTGGCGGAATGGCTGCCAGCCGGGCCCTGGTGTCCCGCTTGTCGTTTTCCAGTTCCAGCACGTTCTGGAAAACCGGAAAGCCGCTTTCGGCGCGCGAAATCTGGAACCGGTCGGTGAAACCGATCCGGTTGCGCCAGCATTCGAAGGAGGCTTCCAGCCGCCGCAGATATTCCGATACGGTCTGCGCAACCAGATCGTGCTTGTAGAGCGGCGACTGCTGGTTGTTGAGAAAGATATCCAGCCCGTCCAGCGCGGCACGGATCGCACCGAAATAGCGTTCGGCGGCGGTCAGATCAGCATTCCCGGCCATTAATTCTGCACGTAGTCAGCGGAATTGTGTTTCTTCAGGACTTCCGAGAAACGGCGCGAGAAAGCATCGTCGGCGAGCTTCTTGCGGCGCTGGATATCCTGGGTACTGACCATGTTCTTCTCATGCATCTCGAGCAGGTCGCCAATGTGTTTCTGCGCGGCGGCGCCGACACCGGCCATGGTCTCTTCCGCCGCCGTATCGACCCGGCTGCCAAGGGTGTTGATCTTGTGGGCCACGTCCTGCTGGGCCGCCGTCTTCAAGGAATCTTCCAGCGCCTTGTAGAGAACGATGCGCTGTTCCGTATCGATGGAGAGCTTGTTGATCAGCGTGCTCTGCGCGGCGATCTGGTTGTTGAGCGAATCGACGAATGTCTGGAACATCGAGGTATAGCGTTCCAGCGTCTGGCTTTCCGCCAGGAGCTCCTGCTCCTTCGCCTGGCGCTCATTGTATTCCGTCGCCAGTTTCGAGCGGTCGCCTTCCAGCGTGGCACGGGTGCCCTGATCGGTCGAGGCGGCAATCCGGTTTTCAATGTCGAGCAGCAGCGGGTTCAGCTCTTCGATGCGCTTCTGCGTGGCTTCGAGTGTCGCCACCGCCGTCTTGCGGCGCTCGATCACGTTGGAAAGGCTGGCTTCCGACGTCTTGTAGCGCGCATCGAGAATGGTCTTCTGTTCTTTGAGAATGCCAACGATCCGGTCGGACTTCGACAGCAGTTCCTGCAGGTTGCCGGCCAGAGACATGTTGCGCACGCGATCCGTCCGCAGGCGCTGCATCTTGTCCTTGGAGAAAACGCCGACCAGCTTTTCCCAGCCGGAATAGCTTTTCATGCTTTCAAATTCAGAACCGAACACATTGGTCGCGTCTTCCAGACCGATGATCAGGTCGGCAATATTGCCTTCCATGACCTTCTGCTGGCGCAGGACATCGTCGATGCGGGCATTTTCGATATCGAAGTCAGGATTTCCGATCGCAGCATCCGCCTTGGCGAACTTGTCGAGAACGACGCTGGACTGGTCAATTTTCGTCCGCATCTCATTGACCATGTTCCGGGTCTTTTCGATCTCGGTATCAAAGCTCTGCAAGCTCGCCATTGGTGTCTCCCCTAGATGCCCAAGATAAAATCATAAATATATCTGCCGTTCGAATATAGACACGGCATTTAACGAAAAAAAGCCTATAGAAAAATGACAGGCTGTATTAGGCCGGAACAAGCTCTATTGGTCTGAAACAATCCGCCCGGTTTCTTCTTCCCAATGCTTGCGGCAAAGCGAGACATACACGGATTTTTCGATGGATACCTGGTCTCCTTCAGTGATCGCCTTGCCCGTCGAATCGTGCCGGACCACCATGGTCGCCTTCGAGCCGCAATGACAGATGGTCCTGATCTCCCGCAGCGTATCGGCGATGGCCAGCAATTCGGCCGAACCGGGAAAGAGCTTGCCCTGAAAGTCCGTGCGAAGCCCGAAACACATCACGGGCAGATGCAGCCGGTCGGCAACGCGTGCCAGCTGCCAGACCTGGTCCCGGGTGAGGAACTGAGCCTCATCCACGAAAACACAGCTTAGTGCATTCGCGCCATGCGCCGATGCAATCCGGTCGAAAAGGTTGTCCTCGTCACGGTAAAGTTCGGCGGCCGCCGTCACACCGAGGCGTGAAGATATGACGCCGACGCCGTTTTCCGCATAATGCGCAGCCGTGAACATCATCGTCCGCATACCGCGTTCCTGGTAATTGTAGGATGCCTGCAGCAGCATGGTGGACTTGCCGGCGTTCATCGTCGAGTAGCTGAAATAGAGTTTTGCCATAAGGGCGTTTAATCAGAGTTGAGGCCAGGCTTGAAGCCTCTCCCGTGCAGAGGGTGCAACTTTTGCCGGAATATCAACAACTGTCGCGAATTGACCGGATTTATGCGCGGCTATGCTTGAACCCCTGCGAAATTGGTGCTTGGTTCATGCCCTTAACAGCCGGTAGAAAACCGGAGAGGGAGAACAATCGATGAAAATGTTGACCAAACTGACCATTTCACTGGCTCTCACGCTGACCGCCGGCACCGCCTTCGCCGCGGAACCCGCGAGTTGCAAGTCCGTTCGATTCGCCGATGTCGGCTGGACCGACATTACCTCGACCACGGCAGCGGCCAGCGCCGTGCTCAAGGGACTGGGTTATTCCACCGATACGAAGGTCCTGTCGGTTCCCGTGACCTATGCGTCCCTTGGCAAGAAGGACATCGACGTATTCCTCGGCAACTGGACACCCAGCATGGCCGCCGACCTCAAGCCCTATCTCGACAACAAGACGGTTGAAGATCTCGGCGTGAACCTCACCGGCGCAAAATATACACTGGCCGTGCCGCAGTACCTCTATGACAAGGGCCTGAAAGACTTCAAGGATATCATCACGTTCAAGGACGATCTCGGCGGCAAGATCTATGGGATCGAGCCGGGCAATGACGGCAACCGCCTGATCCTCGACATGATCGCCAAGAATGCCTTCGGCCTGAAGGGCTTCGAGGTCGCCGAATCATCCGAGCAGGGAATGCTGGCGCAGGTTGCCAAGCAGACGAAGACCAAGGGCCCCATCGTCTTCCTCGGCTGGGCGCCGCATCCGATGAACACCAACTTCAAGATTCAGTACCTTTCCGGCGGCGATGACTTCTTCGGCCCCGACTTCGGCGGTGCAACCGTTCATACCAATGTTCGCGCCGGCTATACGACCGAATGCCCGAATGTTGGCAAACTTCTGGCCAATCTCAAGTTCGACCTGAAAATGGAGAATGAGATCATGGGCAAGATTCTCGACGATGGCGAAGACGGCCCGAAGGCAGCCTCCGAATGGCTGAAGGCCAATCCTGCCATTCTCGACACCTGGCTTGCCGGCGTGACGACGGTTGACGGCAAGGACGGTCTGCCAGCCGTCAAGAAGTCGCTCGGTCTTTAAGGCCTGCCGATATTGTCGCCCGGTGCACGCACTGGGCGATTCTTTCGCCTGATACTGCAACCGACAGAGGAATTTTCGCTTGGACTGGCTGACACAAGACAAGATTCCGGTAGGCAAGACGGCAAAGGCCGTCGTCGACTGGCTCACGAACAATTTCGCCGGGTTTTTCGATGGGCTCGCCTTCGTCATGCAGTCGTTCATCGACGGCCTCATGTTCGTCCTGAAATACCCGCACCCGCTGATCATGGTCGCCATCTTTTCCGCGGTTGCCTATGCACTGCGCCGCTCGATTGCCGTGACCCTGCTCACCCTGTTCGGCTTCCTGTTCATCCTCAATCAGGGCTACTGGAAGGAAACAATGGAGACGCTGACGCTGGTGCTCTCCTCCTGCATCCTGTGCATGGGCATCGGTGTCCCCGTCGGCATCATCGCAGCCCATCGCCCCCGGTTCTACGCGGCGATCCGGCCTGTCCTGGATCTGATGCAGACATTGCCGACATTCGTCTATCTCATCCCGGCCATCGTGTTCTTCGGTATCGGCATGGTTCCCGGCCTGATCGCAACGGCGATCTTCGTTCTCCCTGCCCCGATCCGCCTGACGCATCTCGGCGTGTCCTCCACCCCGCAGCATCTGGTCGAGGCGGGCGAAGCCTTCGGCGCGTCGTCGCGCCAGCTTCTGTGGAAGATCGAGCTGCCCTACGCCATGCCGCAAATTCTGGCGGGCCTGACCCAGACCATCATGCTGTCCCTGTCCATGGTGGTCATTGCCGCCCTGGTCGGTGCCGACGGGCTCGGCGTTCCGGTTGTCCGTGCGCTCAATTCCGTCAACACGGCGCTGGGTTTCGAAGCCGGGCTTGTCATCGTGGTCGTCGCCATCGTGCTTGACCGTATCTTCCGTCCCGGCAAGGAGCCTGGTGAATGACCGCGATCACCCTTGAAAACGTCTGCATCATTTTCGGCAAGAAGACGGACAGCGCATTAGCGCTTGCCGACCAGGGCAAGAGCCGGTCGGACATCCAGGCGGAAACCGGCCATGTGCTCGGCGTCCACAATTGTTCGATCACCATTGCCGAAGGTGAAATCCTCGTGCTCATGGGCCTGTCCGGCTCGGGCAAATCCACGCTTCTGCGCGCCATCAACCGCCTCAACCCGATTTCGCGCGGGTCCGTCGTCGTGCATCACGGCGGCCGATCCGTCGATGTCGGCAAAGCCGACAAGAACACGCTGCGCGATCTGCGCAAGCATCTCGTCTCCATGGTTTTCCAGCAGTTTGGCCTTTTGCCCTGGCGCACGGTCGAGGAAAATGTCGGCTTCGGCCTCGAACTGTCGGGCGTGTCCAAGGAAGAGCGCGCCGAAGCCGTGGAACAGCAATTGGCGCTGGTCAATCTCAAGGACTGGGCCAAGCGCAAGGTCAGCGAGCTTTCCGGCGGCATGCAGCAGCGCGTCGGCCTTGCCCGCGCCTTCGCCACCGGCGCGCCGATCCTGCTGATGGACGAGCCGTTTTCGGCGCTCGATCCGCTCATTCGCACCCGTCTGCAGGATGAGCTGCTCAGCCTGCAGGAACGGCTCAAAAAGACCATCGTTTTCGTTAGCCACGATCTCGACGAAGCGATGAAGATCGGCAACCGCATCGCCATCATGGAAGGCGGCCGCATCATTCAGTGCGGCACGGCGCAGGACATCCTGCTCAACCCGGCCGACGACTATGTCGCCGACTTCGTCGCCAACATGAATCCGCTGGGTGTGCTAACCGCCGGCGACATCATGGTGCCGCTGGACCGCAGCCGGCCCGCCAACCGTCCCTTCGCCGCAACGGCACGTCTGGCCACCCCCGTGCGTCAGATCATGCAGGCGGTGTCGAAAAATGGCGGCGATGTCGGCATTGTCGAGAATGGCGCCATTCTCGGCATGATCTCCGCCGACGACATCGTGCGGGGCCTACTAAAGCATCAGAGAAATTAGGTGTAAACATCACTAGAATTCGATGAAATGCATCCTGTTGATGGTGTGATTTACATCGATTTTTGATGATGGTACACTTATGGAACGAGCGAAAAGCCTCGTCTCGCGGCGGGTCTTCATTCATCAAGGCATATTTGCCGACCTTGTTGTCTGGCTCGTACCAAAGCCTCTGAGAGGCAGCACACACCGCTACAAATACCGTTTCGCTTTGGTTGCCAATAATATCTGCGTGCTACGGTATGACAACGAGGCCGGTAAAGGCGATCACAGGCATATTGGAGAAACGGAACTTCCCTATGCGTTTTCGACGATAGAAGCGCTTCTGGCGGATTTTAAAGACGATGTCGAAAGATGGCTCCATGAAAACAATCACCTTTAAGGTTCAGACGCTGGCGTCCGTCCTCGATGACGTTGAGATCGCTTGGAAAACAGGTGAGGCCGAGACGACACCCCAGTTCAGTTTTGTCACCTGGGAGGTCATGCACAAAATTCTGTCACCGAAGCGATTGGAGATTGTAAAGGTGATGGCCGGAGCAGGCCCTTTGAGCATCCGCGAAATCGCGCGCCGGGTTGAACGCGATTTCAAGGGCGTTCATGCTGATGTGACGCTGCTTCTGAACGCTGGGGTCATCACCAAGACCGGGAATGGCAAGGTGATCTTCCCTTACGACAAAATCCACGTCGATTTCGAGATTTCAGCAGCAGCTTGAAGCGTAGACAAGTCTACTTGTCGTCGCCGTCCTCATCGTCATCGCCGCTTTTGCCGGCCGGTTGCCATGCATGCGGCGTGACTTTCTTCTGCGTGTTTGAATCGGTGAAGATCCACCAGCCCGCATCGGTTTCATCCCACTGGCCGCCGGTCGCCTTCAGGCGGTCCAGCGACCGGTATTGCGCCAGGGATTCGTTTTCCTGCCCGTCCTCGTCTTTCCAGAAAACCTGGACCTTGCTGCCGTCCTTCGGGGCGGTTGCAATCGGCTGACGTCCGCTCATAGCATTTCTCCCTGCCATTCCTGCTGTGCGTGGTTCGGCACGCACAGCACATGCGCCAATAACGGACGAACCGCGCGCTAAAATCAAGCGGCGGCTTTTTTCTTCTCCAGACGGGCGCGGATGCTGGCGACATCGGATTTCGGCGTCGCCGCAAACAGCGTCTTGGTATAGCTGTGCTGCGGGTTCGAAAACACCTCGTCGCGCGTGCCGTACTCAACCACTTCACCGTAATACATCACCATCACCTCGTCGGCGATGTAGCGCACGACCGAGAGGTCATGGCTGATGAACACATAGGTCAGGTTGAATTCGTCCTGAAGATCGGCCAGCAGGTTGAGGACCTGCGCCTGCACCGAAAGGTCAAGCGCGGAGACCGGCTCGTCGAGGACAAGCAGGCTCGGGCTCAGCATCAATGCACGGGCAATGGCGATACGCTGACGCTGGCCGCCGGAGAACATGTGCGGATAGCGGTTGTAATGCTCCGGACCCAGGCCGACTTTCACCAGCATCTGCATGGCGAGTTCCCGCCGCTCCGCCGCCGTCTTGTTGGTGTTGAGCAGCAGGGGTTCACCCAGAACCTCGCCGATCTTCTGGCGCGGGTTGAGCGAGCCATAGGGGTTCTGGAAAATGATCTGCACCTTGCGGCGCATTTCCGGCGTCACCCTGTCCTTGGCAATGTTGATGGGCTTGCCATCGATCAGCAGTTCTCCCTCCGACTGCGGATCAATCAGGGTCAGGATGCGGCCGAGCGTCGACTTTCCGCAGCCGCTTTCACCGACGATGGCAAGGGTCTTGCCCTTTTCCAGCGTGAAGCTGACACCTTTGACCGCGCGCACCGTCTTCGGCTTGCCGAACAGGCCGCCGCTGACGTGGTAATCGCGGACAATGTTGCGCCCTTCAAGAACGATCTCGCTCATGTTGCTGCTCCTGCATTGGCGGCTTCGTTCTTCATGAAGTCTGCGACCGTGGACAGACGGTCACCCGTCGCGTTTTCCGGTAAGGCGGAAAGAAGGGCGCGCGTGTAGGGGCTCTTGGGTGTTTCAAACAGAGACAGCACGTCGGCTTCCTCCATCTTGCGGCCCTTGTACTGGACAATCACCCGATCGGCCGTTTCCGCGACAACGCCCATGTCATGGGTGATCATGATCAGCCCCATGCCATGCTTGGCCTGCAGGCTGACCAGCAGATCGAGAATCTGCTTCTGGATGGTCACGTCGAGCGCCGTCGTCGGTTCGTCGGCAATCAGCAGCTTCGGATTGCAGGCGATGGCGATGGCAATCATGACACGCTGGCACTGACCGCCGGACATCTGGTGCGGGAACGAGTTCAGCCGTTCCTCCGGTGTGGGAATACCGACCTGCTTCAGCAGTTCGATCGCCCGCGTGCGCCGGGTCCTGGCATCCATTTTCATATGGAAACGCAGAACTTCTTCCAGCTGGAAGCCAACCGTGAAGCACGGATTGAGGCTTGCCATGGGTTCCTGAAAGATCATCGCCACATCGCGGCCGACGATCTGCCGCCGCTGTTTGGTCGTCATCGTCAGCATGTCGTGGCCGTTGAAGACCATCTTGTCCGCCGTGACAGTGGCCGTGTTCGGCAGCAGCCCCATGACAGCCAGCATGGCAACCGATTTGCCGGAGCCGGACTCGCCGACAATGGCCAGCACTTCGCGGGCATCGACGTGCAGGTCGATCCCCTGCACGGCCATGAACTGACCCGAGCTCGTGTCGAATCCAACCGAGAGATTCTTGATTTCAAGCAGCGCCATGATCTCAGCTCCTCTTCAGTTTGGGATCGAGGGCATCGCGCAGACCGTCGCCAACGAGATTGATCGCAAGCACGGTGATCAGGATGGCAAGACCGGGGAATGTGACCACCCACCAGGCGCGCAGGATGAATTCGCGTGCCTCTGCCAGCATGGTACCCCATTCCGGTGTGGGCGGCTGCGCACCCATGCCGAGGAAGCCCAGAGCCGCCGCTTCAAGGATGGCATTCGAGAAGGACAGCGTGCCCTGCACGATGAGCGGCGCCAGACAGTTCGGCAGGATCGTCTTGAACATCAACCGTATGTGGCCCGCACCGGCAAGCTTGGCGGCAATCACATATTCGCGGTTCTTTTCACTCATCACCGCCGCGCGCGTCAGACGCGCAAAGTGCGGCTGCAGAACCAGCGCAATGGCGATCATCGCGTTGAACAGGCCCGGGCCCAGGATGGCAACGAGCACCAGCGCCAGCAACAATGGCGGAAAGGCAAGAATGATATCCATGATGCGCATGATCAGCGCATCGACCCAGCCGCGGAAATAGCCGGCGAGAACGCCGAGGATGACGCCGGTGACCATGGAAATGGCCACGACAATCAAACCGATGAACAGCGAGAAGCGCGCGCCATAGATCAGGCGGGACAGCAGATCGCGGCCAACAGCATCGGTTCCCAGGAGGAATGACGCATTGCCGCCCTCCTGCCAGGCCGGTGGCGTCAGCAGTGCTTCGCGATATTGCTCATAGGGCGCATGCGGCGCAATGAACGGTCCGAGAATGGCAACGAGGACCAGAAAAATCAGGGTGGCAAGCCCTATGACAGCGCCTTTGTTGACGCTGAAATAGAACCAGAATTCTGCAAACCTGCCCATGCGGCCCTCTTTGGGGGCGGCAGCAAGCGGTGCGGGAGGGGAAACTTCGTTAGTCACAGTTCCTCACTTTACGCGGATACGCGGGTTGACGACCGCATAGAGCAGATCGACAATCAAATTGACGGTCATGACGATCAGCGCGACCAGCATCAGGCCGCCTTGAACGACGACGTAATCGCGTTTCGCGATGGCGTCGATCATCCACTTGCCGATGCCTGGCCAGGAGAAGATCGTCTCCGTCAGGATGGCGCCGGCCATCAGCAGGCCCATCTGCAGGCCGATCGTCGTGATGACGGGGATCATGGCATTGCGCAGGGCATGGATGCCGATGACCCGCTTCGGCGCGAGACCCTTGGCCCGTGCCGTGCGCACATAATCCTCGCCCAGCACTTCCAGCATCGCGGAACGTGTCTGGCGGGCGATGACCGCGAGCGGGATGGTTCCAAGCACGATCGTCGGCAGGATCAGATGCGAGAATGCGGATTTGAACGCACCCTTCGGCCCCGAAATGAGACTGTCAATCAGCATGAAGCCGGTTGTGGACTTGAAGAAATAGATCAGATCCATGCGGCCCGACACCGGCGTCCAGTGCAGAATACCGGCGAACAGGATGATCAGCAGGATGCCCCACCAGAAAATCGGCATGGAATAGCCAACCAATGCGATCCCCATACTCAACTGATCGAAGATCGAACCGCGCTTGACGGCGGCGAAAATACCGGCGGGAATGCCAATGATGACAGCAAACAGCATGGCACAGATGCTGAGCTCAAGCGTCGCCGGGAACAGGGTCAGGAAATCGGCAAGGACCGCACGTTTGCTGGCGATCGACGTACCAAAATCCCCGTGAAAAATATTCCACAGGAACGAGAAGTACTGCTCCCAGATCGGTCTGTTGAAGCCAAACTGCTCAAGCAGCATCTGGTGACGCTCCGGCGTCATGCCGCGCTCGCCTGCGAGCGCAATGACAGGATCGCCAGGCAGCAGGCGGATGAACATAAAAGCCACAAAGCTGATGCCGATAAAGGTCGGAATCAGCAGCAGCACTCGTGAAGCGATGTATCGGAACATGGTAACCCAATAAAAGGCGGTACCGGCCGAAGCCGGTACCGCGAGGAGTAAATTACTCGGTGACGTCGACGTAAGCGAAGTTATGAACGCCGAACGGGCTGGCTACATAGCCGGTCACGTTCTTGGTCATGGCTGTCGTTACGAGCGAGTGAGCAAGCGTGCCCCATGGAGCTTCGCGCTTGAAGATAACCTGAGCTTCTTCATAGAGCTTGGTGCGTTCGGCCTGATCGGCAGTCACAGCAGCCTTGTCGATCAGTGCAGTGAACTCCTTGTTGCACCATGCGGTACGGTTGGCCTGACCGACGGCCTGGCACGACAGCAGCACGGCAAGGAAGTTGTCCGGATCGCCATTGTCACCGGTCCAGCCGAGAATGACCGCACCGTCATGCTTCGGATCGGAAGCGCGCTTCAGGTATTCCTGCCAGTCATAGCTGACGATCTCGACCTTTACGCCGACCTTGGCAAAGTCGGACTGCAGCAGTTCAGCCGTACGGCGGCCGTTCGGCATGTAGGGACGCACAACCGGCATCGCCCAGATCTTCATGGAAAGATCCTTCACGCCAGCCTTTTCCAAGGCCTTTTTTGCCGCTTCAGGATTGTATTCGTCATCCTTGATCGACTTGTTGTAGGACCACATTGTCGGCGGGATCGGATTGATCGCCGGCTTGGCCTGGCCGAGGTAGACGGCATCAACGATTGCCTTCTTGTCGATGGCCATGTTGAGCGCCTTGCGCACTTCCGGCTTGTCGAAAGGTGCCTGGGTGGTGTTGTAACCCAGATAAGCAACGTTCAGGCCGCTTTCCTGGATAACGGTCAGGTTCTTGTCGGCCTTCAGGCCATCAACATCGGCCGGATCCGGATAGATCGTCAGGTTGCATTCGCCGGCCTTCAGCTTCTGCACGCGAACGGCCGCGTCCGGTGTAACTGCGAAGATCAGGTTGTCGACGTTGACCTTGCCCTTCCAATAGGTCGGGTTGGCTTGGTAGCGGATCGCCGTGTTGAGCTGATAGTCAACGAACTGGAAAGGACCGGTACCGACCGGCTGTTCGTTGAATTTCTGCGGTGTGCCATCAGCCATGAGCTTGTCGGCATATTCCTTCGAAACGATCGACGAGAAGTCCATCGCAAGGCCTGCGAGCATCGGGGCGCTTGGCTTGTTCAGCACGATCTTGACTGTCAGATCGTCCACTTTCTTGACTTCCTTGATCAGCTTGGGGAAGTCCATGCTTTCAAAATATTCGTAGGTCGCGCCTTCGACATATTTGGCCCACTTGCTGCCTTCCTTCTGACGTTCGAAGGAGAAAACCACGTCGTCGGCATTCAGCTCGCGGCTTGGTGTGAAATAGCTCGTGGTCTGGAACTTGACGCCCTTGCGGATCTTGAACGTGTATTCAAGGCCGTCATCCGAGATCTTCCAGCTTTCTGCAAGCGCCGGGCGAACCGTCGATGTACCGGGCGTGAATTCAACCAATGGATTGAAAACAGCCTGGCCAGTCGCATCAAGCGTTTCACCGCCGGTATAAAGTGCAGGGTCGAAACCGCCGGGAGCAGCTTCAGAGCAGTACACGAGAGATTTAGCCGAGGCTCCACCTGCCATCAGCCCACCCGTCAACATTGCAAGCGCTGTCGCCGCAAGGAGTTTCTTGTAGGTCTTCATTTTTCCACCTTCAGAGGTTTTTTGTGTTGCCGGCCCCCATGCCCGCAACCGAGATTGCATGGAAGCCTTTGCAATGTCGCAATGCAAGCAGATTTATTCGCAGTCAACCTGCCATCTCATGAAGAAACGAAGATTCTGGGGAAATTTTTTAACAAAGTCACAAAAATAGCGAAATTCACTAAATGTGACGCCGGCGACTTTTGCGAAGCAGCGTTTTTATATCTGCCCAAACCCGGCCAGAACATGTTTCCCCCCAGCTCCGATCATAAATAACGACTGGATCGGGACCCAAACTCGTGCCAGAACGCATGAAAATCAGTGAGGAGATGCATTGTGAACGTTCAGGGCCAAACAGCGATTGTTACGGGTGGCGGATCGGGTCTGGGTGCCGCGACAGCGCGCGCGCTGGCAGAGAAAGGTGCTAAAGTTGCCCTGTTCGACATCAATATTGATGCAGCGCAAAAAGTCGCCGATGACATTGGCGGCCTGGCCGTGGCCTGCAACGTATCCAGTGCGGACGATGCCCAGCGTGCCGTTACCCATGTCGCAAACAAGCTTGGCACCGCACGGATTCTGGTGAACTGCGCGGGCATCGCCAATGCCGGGCGGATTGTCGGCCGCGACGGCCCGCATGATCTGGAACTGTACCGGCGGGTCATCGAGGTCAATCTCATCGGTTCGTTCAATATGCTGCGGCTGGTCAGCGACGCGGCGGCCAAGCTCGAGCCGCTGGATACGGGTGAGCGCGGCGTGATCATTTCAACCGCCTCGGTTGCCGCCTTCGATGGCCAGATCGGCCAGGCGGCCTATGCTTCCTCGAAGGCAGGCATCGCCGGCCTGACATTGCCCGCTGCCCGCGAACTGGCGCGTTTCGGCATCAGGGTCATGGCGATTGCACCCGGCATATTCGGCACGCCCATGCTTTTGGCCATGCCGCAGGAAGTCCAGGATTCGCTGGCAGCCTCCATTCCCTTCCCTTCCCGCCTCGGCAAACCCGAGGAATATGCGGCCCTGGCCCTGCATATCATCGACAACCCCATGCTGAACGGTGAAACGATTCGCCTTGACGGCGCGATACGCATGGCCCCTAAATAACAGCGATTGGACAGGTTCAGGTTGAAGGCGAATACGCCAAAAAGCTGCCATGGTACCAACCATTGCAACTCTTTGCCTTTGACGACGTTCTGTTAACGTCGGTCATCTAAATTCCTTTTTGGCTCAATTCAGCTAGGAGCGCTGACACCGTCGCAATCGGAACCTGGAAAGGTGGCAGATGTCCGTTATCAATCGCCTGGTCGTTCTCTTGCCAGGCTTTGAACATATGCCGGTCGAGGCCCATCATCGGCGCTTCCTGCGGGAGGCAACCAAGACAGCGCCTGTTTATGACATGTCGTTGCAGGAAGATGGCGCGTTGAAGGTATCGTCCGCGGAAGGCGGCGTCAGCGTGGGAGAGTTCACGCTTGCAACCGCTGGTGCGAACTGGTCCGCCAGAACTGATTTTGTCCTCTACGGCCTCGGTGACATCAACCATTTCTACGCCGCGCGCAACCCTGCCGTTCGCGTTCTCAGCGGCATCGCCGCATTGATCGATTTCATTGTCAGCGGCACGTTCTTTCGCTTCCTGTCGACGAGCTGGCGCTATGCGCTTTTCTTCCTTTATCCGCTCGTCATCATGGGTGCCATTGCGGCGCTGTCCTACGGCACCGGTCGCATTGCCCTGGGGTTGACGCAGCAGGCGGCGGTTGCCGTTGCCGTCGGCCTGGCGACGGCCCTGGTTCTGCTGGTCGTGGCGGCACAAAAGATGCACTTTCTGCTGATCATGGACGACTGGACATTCGCGCGTGACATGGCACGCAACCGCCGCCCCGACATCACGGCAAAACTGCACCAGGTCATCAGCGATGCCGCAGCCCGGATCAGTCAGGCGGCGCCAGCGACCGAGGTTGTCGTTGCCGCCCACAGCATGGGGGCGATCTGCGCCCTGCATATTCTGGATGCCGCCCTGCAGCATAATGATTCCCGGCGCTATGGCCTGCTTACCGTGGGTTCAAGCCTGCTCAAACTGGCATTGCATCCGGCCGCCAAAGCCCTGCGGGCAAGCGTTGAAACCGTCGCGCGCAGCCGCGCCATCTGGGTCGACGCGCAATCGCTGACAGACCCGATGAATTTCTACAAATCCAATCCCGTCCGTGATCTGAACATCGCGGACGCGGAATCGCCCGTTCTGGTCAAGGTCCGCTTCCGCAGCCAGTTATGTGATGAAACCTACAGGTCCATTCGGCGGAATTTCTTCCGCGTGCACCGGCAATTTGTCTATGGCGTCGAAAAGCGCTCGGCCTATTCCTGGCATGCGATACTCTGCGGACCGGAAAGCTTTGCCGATGTCGCCGCACGCGGCGGGCTGCCATGCGAATGCGCCGCCCAGTCCTCCTCACCCATGAAAATAGCCGAAACTGCCACCATATGATGTCACTTGCCGTTGCCGGAAAGGCCCTGTGGGTCGTTCTTATCGTCGCCTGGTATCTCTTGCGCCGCCCGTTCGACAGGCGCGCGCGCCGCGCGAAACTGACCGTCGACCGCCGCAAGGGCGCCGACACGCTGCGGCTTGCCATATCGCTGACCGGTCTTGGCATCATTCCGGCCGTCTATGTCGCCACCGGCCGGCCGGGATTCGCATCCTATACGCCAAGCCCCGTCCTTTTCACCCTGGGTATCCTGACCGGCATTGCCGCGCTGCTGCTGTTCCGGCTCACGCACAAGGCCCTGGGGCAGATGTGGTCGGTCTCCCTGCAACTGAAGCAGGATCACAAACTTATTACCACGGGCATCTACAAACGCCTGCGGCATCCCATGTACACGGCCTTCTGGCTCATGGCATTGACCCAGGCCTTGCTTTTGCCCAATTATATCGCCGGTCTATCGGGTCTGGCGGGGTTCGGTTTCCTGTTCTTCTCCAGAATTGGGGCGGAGGAACAGATGATGGAAGAGGCCTTCGGGGAAGAGTATCGCCAATATCGCGCCAGAACATGGCGCGTATTGCCATTGGTCTATTGAAAGCTGTGCCGTTTTCCGCGGCAAAGCCATCACAGGATTGAAAAGAGAATTATCTTGCTGAACACCGCTTCAAACGCATCAACCTCGTTCAAGATGTTCCTCGCACCGGCCTTTGCCCTCTCCCTCGCGGCCTGCCAGTCGACCCCGCCAGCCAGCGTGTCCGTTACCCCATCGGCCTATGCGGCGGAGATGCCGGAACTGACCTGCGCCGCCCATGGCAGCGTCAGCGGATCAGCGGTGAAGCTGACAGCCAACCGGACCAGGCCCGGTGATCCGGCCTATATCGAATTCCGCCAGCGCTTGTCGCCCGGCATTCCAAGCGGCCACATGTATGTGGTTTTCGGCAGGCTCGATGCCAATGGCAATCCCGTCACGCGCCAGTATAACGGCCTCTTTCCCAAGGGCAGCCTGCTGGGCCTTTATGGCGGCGCCCTCATTCCGATGCCCGCGGAACTGAAGCCCAGTTATGCCGACTGCCATTTCGCCACGGGCGCGGCCTATCGCGTTTCACTGACGGAAGCGCAGTATCAGAGCCTTCTCGGCAAGGTACGCACCAATCTGGCCAACCCGCCGAAGTGGACGATGTTCGGTTACAACTGCAACAATTATGCCGCCTCGTTGGGCAGCGTGGCCGGTCTTGTCGAGCCGTCCAACAGCGCCCTGCCGTCATTTGCCTATATCTATGCTTATATCGAAGCCAATGGCGACAAGAAGCCCGCCGCCCGGAAGCGGACGTAGAGTCTTTCATAATTTGGTCCCAATCCGGGAGACATTAGGGTCGGAACCGGCCATGCATCCGGACACGGACCATTGTCCTTCTGCCCATTTTCGGAGAGCGCGGCATCGATGAAATCAGTTCTGGCCATGCTTTTGGCGATGGCAGCCATGATGGGCTCAGCCAGAGCCATGGATTCAACCGAGGCCGAAGAGCTGGAAGGATTGAGTCCCGAGACCCGGCTGGAACAGCGCTGCGATCTCGAAGCCATGGAGCGTATCCATCACGATCCGGTCAAGCTGGTGCCCGACGAACTCGTCGCCTATGCCTTCAAGGAACCCCTGGTGACCGGCGACAAGATCCAGTCCACCGGTGCAGCCTTCCGCAGCAAGGGTGAATGGTATCACCTCTCCTACACGTGCACGACCTCGCCCGATCACATGACCGTGCTGACGTTTCAATATGCGATTGGACAGATGGTTCCCCACAGCGAGTGGGCACAGCACTATCTCGTGCCGTAAACGAATCGTGACCGGCGCCGCCTGGGCGACGCCGGAGCCAAATTCCATGCCTGTCTAGTTTGTGAAGCCCGGACGGTCCTGCGCGAGCAGCATCTGCCCGATGGCATCGACCGACTTGCTCTTCGGCGCTTCAAAGGCAAGCACTGCCTGCTCCGCATTCTGCGGGATCGCTGCCGTCTTTGCCGGTGCCTGTGCGGGCGCCGTGAAAACCATGGCCGGCGCGGGCGGATCAACCGGCACGGCGACATTGGCAAAAGCAAGCTGCTGCGGAGCCGCCGCATGCGCTGGCTGTGCCTGCGCCACGGCGAAAGGCTGGTTGGTCACACGCCCGGATGTCGCGGTTGTCATCGTCGGCTGCGCGCTGGCAACCATGATGTTGTTGACCGACGCCGGGTTGGTATTTTTCATGCTGGCGATATAGGCATTCGCAATGGCAACACTGGCAACCTTGTTGCCCAGATCCGGCGAATTGTACCTGTCGCGCTTCTCGTAGAAAGCGTTACCACCGGCAACAACCGTATAGTGCATGTTGCGATAGGGGAAACGCAGACCGGCCGTGTGGAAGAACATCGCTTCCTTGACCTTGGGGTGGCGCTGGCCCTTGAGCACGGCATCCGCCGCCTGCTGTACATCAGGAAGTGCTGCCGACTGCATGGGCCGCGAAAGAACGCCGGGAGCAAACTGCCCCTTCTCGCCCACCACGCCGCAAATCGTATTGGCATATTTACCGGAATCGAGACGGTTCATCACCACGGTGCCCACCGCGAGCAGGCCATCCTTGCTCGAGCGGTTGGACTCGAAGAACATTGCCCGTTCCAGGCATTCCTTGTCCTTCGGCGTATAGGCATAGGTCGACGTCTTGGAGACGGTCGTGTTGCTGCTTGTCAGATTTGCCTTCACCTTACCGGCATGCTGGGCATTCTGTGTGGTACACCCACTGACGAGGCCAATGGCGGCAATGACACCCACAATCGAGGGGGTTTTCCACTTCCTTGCGCCGATCACGAAGCAATTCTCATCGCTGTTTTTCCTGCTGGTGAAGTTGCCCACAGATTGAGGTCATTTGGGGCCAAACAATGGCAGATATAGCTAATGGGTGATCACAATCTACCATCTGTTTGAAATCATGACGTTATTTTATTCACAAAAGAAGCAAAAAATTTCTAAAAATGGCAAAATTAAGAATTTGTTTACCGTATTTGAAGTAAGGTTTACGCAACTGATCCGGCTCGAAAGACAGAATCATGCCCCACTATTCCGCAAGGTATGACACGCGTGAAGCACTGATGGAAGCGCTCGTCGAGTTGATGGCGCTTGAGGTACCGGCCGAGGAATTTGCGCCCGTGTTGTGCACGATCGGACCGGTCGATCTCGACCTGCTTGCCGATTGCATGAACGATGTAGGCCTCAACGATAACCGGTCCATCGCCGCTTAATTCCTCCCCCGTGAAAATGGCTTGCCGGGCACCCGCCAAGTCCTTATCTCTCGCCCAGCACCACGAGACCAGCAATGCGAGGGATGAGCTGTGACCCAGAAGAAAGAGGTACTGCGCGAGACCGATGCCGAAGCCGTCAGGCTCGCGCAAACATTGATTCGCAGGGCGCGCCATGCCGTCATCGCGACGCTCGATCCTGCGACAGGCGGTCCGATCGCCACCCGCGTCGGCCTCTCCACCGACCATGACGGAACGCCGGTCATTCTGGTCTCTGCCCTCTCCGCCCACACCCCCGCCCTGCTCGCCGATCCGCGCTGCTCCCTGCTTGCCGGCGAGACCGGCAAGGGCGATCCTCTTGCCCATCCGCGCCTGACCGTGTTTGCCCTGGCAAGGGAAATTGCCCGCGACGCGGCGGAACACGCCCGTATTGAATGGCGCTACCTCTCGCACCAGCCCAAGGCAAAGCTCTATGCCGGATTGGGTGATTTCCGTTTCTTCCGGCTGGAGCCCACGGGTGCCAGCCTCAATGGCGGCTTCGGCAAGGCTTATCACTTGACCGCCGAGGATTTGCTTACCAGCAATCCCGCCAATGACGAGCTGGCGGCGGCGGAAAAATCCGCGGTCGAGCACATGAACGCCGATCATGCCAACGCCATATCGCTCTACGCCCGCTTCTTTGCCAAAGCCTCCGCAGGCAACTGGCGCATGACCGGAATTGACGCCGATGGTTTCGACATTGCCGATGGCGACGATGTCCAGCGCATCTGGTTTCCGGCACCGCTGACCTCGGCCAGGGACATGCATATGAGCCTGGTGCGCATGGCCGGTGAAGCGCGGACAGGCCTGGCCTCCGCAGGCGAAACGGTCTGACACGATGCCGCGACAGGATGAAGCCTGGCTGGAACACCGCATCACGCGCATCGATGACGCCGACGACGGGCGGCTCGGCCCCTATCGCAACGTCCGCGAGCGCGATCTGGTTGGGCGGGAAGGCCGTTTCATTGCCGAGGGCAAGGTTGTGCTCAACGTGCTGCTTACCAATACCGCGTTCGCGGTCGAGTCGCTTCTGGTCCTGGAAAACCGGCTTGCCGGCCTCGCGCAGCAAATAGCCCTCTGCCCGGACGACGTGCCGGTCTATTGCGTATCACGCGCCGTCATGGATGCGATTGCCGGTTTCCCCATGCATCGCGGCATACTTGCCGTCGGCCGGCGCAGCGCGCCCCGTTCAGCCGACCAGCTGATCGATGCCCTGCCGGCAGCCTCGCTTGCCGTGGTGCTGTGCGGCATATCCAACCATGACAATATGGGATCGATCTTTCGCAATGCCGCGGCATTCGAAGCCGATTGCATCCTGATGGACGAAACCAGCTGCGATCCGCTCTACCGCAAGGCGATCCGCGTCTCGGTGGGTGCCGCGCTCAAGGTTCCGTTCGCGCGGGAGGGCTCGATCGACGATCTCGTCGCCAAATTGCAGCGGGCCAGATTCGACATTTACGCGCTCAGCCCATCCGGCACGGAAAGTCTCTATGCCGCACAACCGGGATCGCGCACGGCACTGCTGTTGGGAACCGAGGGCGAAGGCCTGCCGAAAGCCCTGATGCAGACGCTGAAGACGATCAGAATCCCGATGTCCGAAACATTTGACAGCCTGAACGTTGCCACGGCCTCAGGCATAGCGCTGTCACGGTTTAGCCGGTTCTCCGGTATTTGATTCCACCGGAGAAGCTGCCTTTTGCAGCGCGCGGATGCGATCAGCCAGGCTGATGATTGCCTCGCCGTTCTCGTCATAGGCCGCCGATACGTCACCGCCCGCGGTTGCCAGGAGCTTGTTCACCTGGGAGGACGGACCCTCGAGCCGTGCAACCATGGCGACCACCTGGGACGCCAGCGCATTCATCTCCTCGCGCAACCGTTTGCTTTCCTCCGCCTGCACAAGCGCCTGCTTGCCGCGTGGCGCATGGTCCGCAGCAACGCCCTGCTTGCGGCCTTCGGCGATGATGCTGCGCAGCCGCTCGTTGAGGCGCTCGACTTCCTTTTCCCGCCGCAAAAGCTTGGCCTCGTTGTCCGATAATTTCGTCACCAGTTCGCTTGCCCGTGTTTCCGCGCTATTGCCGCGCTTTGTTTCCTGTTCGAGCGAATGCTGCAATGCCTTGAGCTCGGTTTCCAGCTTGTGTTTCTGCTCTTCGCTGTCCCGCTTGGCCCGGCGCGCGTCCTTCAGCTCGTCCGAAAGGTTCTCGATACGGGTGGTCTGTGCCGCCACATCGATCTGCAGACTGTCGGCTTTCGTCTCCGTGCTGTTCAGGCGGCGATGCAGGAGTTCAAGCTCTGCCGAACGCTGCTCGAGGGTTTGCACGGTACCGCCAAGTTCACCGGCCGATTTTTCCAGTGCCTGGTCACGTTGCGCGAGGGATGCCTGCAATTCAGTGATCGTTGCATCCCGTGCGGCGAGATCGGCCGAGAGCAGGCGGACCTGCCGCTCCTTCTCGCTGAACGTCAGCAGTTGCTGCGCCGCTTTCTCCTTGATGCCTGACAGGGTCATTTCCAGCTTGCGCTCGCTCATGGCGTGCTCTGCCCGCAGACCGTCGCGCTGCGCCTGGATTTCGTTGAGCGTCAGCGGTGTCTCCGCTTCGACGCGCCTGCGTGTCAGCAGCATGGCGCGGCGCCAGACGGGAGGCGCGAAGATCAGCACCAGCAGGACGGCACTCAAAAATCCGAGGGCGAGATAAAGTGCGGTCTGGATCACGATAAGGGTCCTGTTGGAAGATCGCGCAGAGGATAGAGCGGAACGTCCTCTGCTTCAAATCTGGCACAATGCCGGTCCGGCATCAAACGGCAAAGACGCGGAACGGCTTCCGCGTCTTGCCCAAACGTCCGCAAAGGAGAAAGATCAAAACGGGTTCCAGGTCGGAGACTGGGTGATCTTGAGATAACCGACATTCACGCCGAGCCGCGCGCCAACGCCGGTGCGTATCGGGACCAGCAAGACCTGATTGCGTTTGAGCACATTGAAGCCGACACCTGCGAAGAGATAGGCTGAACCTGCGACGCCGACAAAGCGGCCATAGAGATTTTGTATATCGTCGAGATTATAGACGAGCATCATGACACGGGAACCCTGGCCGCCGAAGTCCCATCCGATCGATGGACCCTGCCAGAAACTTTTGTGATCCCCGGCATTTTTTGTATAAAGCGTGCCCTCGCCATAGGTGAGGCCCCCGATGATAGCGCCCGATCCCTCTTCACCCAGGATATAGCCGTTCGGCAGACCGTAGCTCTGGAAAATCTTCTCGACCGCCGATGCCAAACCACCGGACGTCGATCCGAAGAATCTCTGCCCCGAATTGACGATCTCGTCCATGGAGAACTGGTCCTGCGCTGCATTGGCCGCATGCGGCTGTGCGACAACCAGTGACACCATTGTCAGGATCAGGAGAAAAAAACGGTTCATAGACAAGAATAGAGACGCCATCATAATTCCTTTTGGCTGTTCGCTTCTTTGTCCGACGCCAGATGCGAATCTTGTGTTCGCCTTGTAATTGAAGCACCATTTAAAGGTCTAAACCTTGTATAAAAGTTTATGAATCGATCTTGGCATTTCAATGGCTTGCCGGGGACGGGAAAAAGATAAGGAATTCAGCATCTACCGGTATCGTTGACGTCGTTCTTGCCGATCCGGACCGAGCTATGTATCCAAATGCAGCAGCCATCAGAGTGATTCGGCATGAACATCTGATTCGGCATAACCCCAATACGCAGATTCCAACCGTCAGCCAAATCCTTAGGAGTTTCTCTCATGACATTGCCCGTAATTCTCTCGGCAACGGACCTCGGAGCCCTCCTGAGCAGCCGCATCTGCCATGACATCATTTCGCCGGTGGGCGCGATCAACAACGGGCTGGAACTTCTGGAAGAAGGCGGCGCCGACGAAGATGCGATGAACCTCATCAAATCGAGCGCACGCAGCGCCTCTGCCCGCCTGCAGTTTGCCCGTATTGCCTTCGGCGCCGCCGGATCGGCCGGCGTCCAGATCGATACCGGCGATGCCCAGAACGTGGCCAACGAATATATGAAGGGCGAGAAAGCCGAGTTCACCTGGACCGGCAATCGCGTCCTGCTGCCCAAGAACAAGGTCAAGCTGCTGCTCAATCTCGTGCTGATCGCCAATGCGGCCCTGCCGCGCGGCGGCACGCTGAACGTTGCCTTGGAGACGCCTGAAACCGAACCGCGCTTCGTCCTGACATCGCGCGGCCCGATGCTGCGCGTTCCGCCGAAATTCCTTGAACTGCACAGCGGCAAGACGCCGGAAGAGCCGATCGACGCCCATGCGGTGCAGCCTTACTACACGCTGCTGCTGGCGCAGGAGGCCGGAATGACGATCTCCATCCACGCCACGCCGGAAGAGATCGTGTTCTCGGCGGTCTGAGGCGGTAAAAATTTACCATCCGCCTTGGCCATTTCTTCACAATCGGCCTGATACTCTCTCTTGAAGCAGCTGCAATGTCGCAGTGATTCCGGGGGGAGTTGGCACGTGTTACGTTGTATGGTCGTTGATGGAGCGCCGGTGGTCAGGAAAGTTGCGACGCGTCTGCTCGCAAGCGACAGCGTTGTCGTGACCACAGCCGACACGGGCTTTCAAACGGTTTCGGCCTGCAGCGTAGAAATGCCTGACATCATCATTCTGGACTGCGCACTGCCGGATATGCCGTCCGTCGACATCATCAGCCAGATTCGCGCCCTGCCCGGCGGCAAGGAAAGCCGGATTTACCTCTGCCTTGCCGAAATCGATGTGACCAAGATCATGCGGGCCAAACGGGCCGGGGCATATGGTTATCTCCTGAAACCCTTCAACCGGGAGTCCATCTCGGAAATCCTGCCGTCGACGTCCGTCGGGTAAAATCCAGTGGTCATGCTATTCTGAGCGGACACTCCCTGCCGATGATATCGGCGAGGAAAGTCATCACCGTCCGCATGACGGGCGAGCGGCCGATATCCGGATAGGCCGTCAGCCAGAGATCGCGGACTGGCGGCAGCTCCTTGACCGGCAGTTTGACCAGCATCGCATCATTGTCCCCCATGAAGCAGGGAAGGACAGCCGCCCCCAGACCGGCACGCGCCGCTTCCTGCTGGCCGAAGAGGTCGCTGGCCTGAAAGATGATCGGGCGTCCGGCGAGGATCGAGCGCAGCCAGACCTGCTGGGCCACGTGATCCAGCGTTGCATCATAGGCGATGAACGCCAGCGCTTCCGGCGGCTGGGCCGCCTGCTCGCGCGTGGCATAGAGCCCGAAGCGCATGGCCCCGATCCGCCGGATGAGCAGATCCTTCTCCACAGGCCGCGCCATGCGGACGGCGAGATCGGCCTCGCTGCGATCAAGCGCGGCGTTCTGCGTCGCCCCCGCAAGCGCCAGGGTTATGTCCGGGTGTTCGCGGTGAAACTCGACCACGCGCGGTGCAATCAGCCTTGCCGCAACCGCCGGCGGTGCGCTGATGCGCACTGTTGTGACCGGCGAGAGTGACAAGCTTCGGGCACGCCGTTCAATGGATTGTGTCAGCCGCGCCATGTCTTCGACAAGTTCGGCAATCGCCTTTCCCTCCGCGGTCAAAGGCGAACGGCGCGGCAAGCGATCGACAAGACGCAGCGCAAGCGCCTGTTCGAGCGATGCGACGCGCCGCCCGATCGTCGCATGGTCGACGCCAAGCGCACGTGCGGCGGCGGACAGCGATCCTGTCCGGGTCAGAACGGAAAAGTAGTGCAAATCCTGCCAATCGATCATTGGTGAATTATTGCACATGTATGGAAACAAAACACAGAATTTTCTCACATCCCATGATGTGTTCGAATGCCCTCATTCCAAAGGAGAACATCATGGCACTGACGATCGAAATGACCGGCCCCGGCGGCCCTGAAGTATTGCGGGCAAGAGACGTCGTTGTTGGCGATCCGGGGCCGGATGAGGTGCGCATCAGGCAAACGGTTATCGGCGTCAATTTTGTCGATATCTATTTCCGCAGCGGTCTCTATTCGCCGCCAAGCCTGCCCGCCGTACTTGGCCTCGAGGGGGCTGGCATTGTCGACGCCATCGGGGAAAACGTCACCCATCTCCAGCCCGGAGACCGGGTTGCCTATGCCGGCATGCCGCTTGGCGGCTACGCTGAAATGCGGCTGATCCCGCAATCACGCCTGATCAAGCTGCCGGATGCGGTTTCGGATCGCGTCGCCGCAAGCACATTGTTGCGCGGCCTGACGGCCTACATGCTTCTGCACGAAGTCCGCTCTGTCAGGCCGGGCGAATGGGTGCTGGTTCACGCGGCGGCAGGCGGCGTCGGCCAGCTGGTCTCGCGCTGGGCGAAGCGTTTGGGAGCCAATGTCATCGGCACAGTCGGGTCGGAAGGCAAAATCGCAGCCGCAAAGGCGGCGGGCGCCGATGAGGTGCTGCTGTACAAATCAGAGGACTGGACCAGTGACGTCCGCCGCATCTCCGACAACAAGGGTGTCCACCTCGCCGTCGACGGTATCGGCGGATCGATCTTCATGGAAACGTTGAAGACAATCCGGCCCTTCGGCATTCTAGGCTCCATCGGCCAGCCGGCAGGCCCGGTGCCGCCGGTCCGGCTCGAAGACCTGGGCAACATCGCGGTCATGCGCCCAAGCGTCATTGCTGCCGTCAACGATCCGGCGTTCTACCAGCGCGGGTCAGAAGCCCTCATCGCCGCCCTGCAGGACGGCTTGAGCAGCCCGATAGGCGCGGAATATCACCTGCGCGATGCGGCCAGGGCACAGGCGGATCTGGAAGCGGGCAAAACAACGGGCAGTGTCATTCTGACCACCTGACCGTGCCTGTTGCCGCCCCGCCGCGTGCTCGCTAGGTTGATATCTCAAGAGCAAGCAGTCCAAAGGCAGAAGACGATGGCGATAACCGGAATTGAACACATCCAGCTGGCCATGCCCGCGGGCGAAGAACAGGCGGCACGCGAATTCTATGATGGCCTTCTCGGCATCACCGAAGTGCCCAAGCCCGCATCGCTCGCCGGGCGCGGCGGATGCTGGTTTGAAACCGGCAGCGTCCGCCTTCATCTTGGCGTCGAGCAGAACTTTTCTCCCGCGAAGAAAGCGCATCCCGCTCTGTTGACGGACAATCTTGCTGCGCTGGTCCACGCATTGGAAGCAGCGGGCTATGCCATTGCCGAAGACCAGCCGCTGGAAAAATACGACCGGCGCTTCGTCCACGATCCCTTCGGCAACCGCATCGAACTGATGCAGCCCAGATGAATTGACCCCGCCGGTCCGCGTCGTAAATATGCCGGAAAACCTCGGATAATCTTTGCCATCGCCGCGGAACGCTTCCACAATGCGGTTGGCGCCACACAAGCATCAGGATTACCGATTCCCCATGAAACCTTTGTCCATCTCCACGCTGACCATCTGCGGCATTGACGAACTGCCCGCCCAGAGCGGACGCACCGTCACCCATGTCCTGTCCATTCTCGACCCGAACTGGCCGGAACTCGAGGCATTCCAGGCCTATGGCACCCATCACCGCACGACACTGAACTTTCACGACATCATCGACGCCGATGAAGGCAAGATCCTGCCGCAGCCGCAACACGTTGCGGAAATCCTGAACTTCGGCAAGGCGCTGGCTGAATCAAAGGCGGATGGCGCCGAGGGCCACCTGCTGATCCATTGCCACATGGGCATATCCCGCTCGACGGCAGCCATGCTCTCCCTCCTCGCCCAGACCTATCCCGATGAATCCGAGGCCCGGCTGTTCGAGCGCCTGCGCCAGATACGCCCGCAGGCCTGGCCGAATTCCCTGATGATCCAGTATGCGGATGATCTCCTGGGCCGGAACGGCAAGCTGGTCGATGAACTGCGCCGCCACTATGGCTGGCAGATCAAGCGCGAGCCGAATTATCTCGAATGGATGGCCCGCATCGGCCGCAGCCGCGAGCTGGACATGGCCGTTTGACCCGCATCAAACATGCAAAATGCAAAAGGCTCCGTCAGTGACGGAGCCTTTTGCTTGAATGACCTGAGACGAAGGCTCAGGCGATTTCGCGCATGTCCGACGCATCCGGCTCACGCAGCACGTAGCCGCGGCCCCAGACGGTCTCGATGTAGTTGATACCGCCGGAAGCACTGTCGAGCTTCTTGCGCAGCTTGCAGATGAAAACGTCGATGATCTTCAATTCAGGCTCATCCATACCGCCATAGAGGTGGTTGAGGAACATTTCCTTGGTGAGCGTCGTCCCCTTGCGGAGCGAAAGCAGCTCCAGCATCTGGTATTCCTTGCCGGTGAGGTGAACGCGCTGGCCGGTGACTTCAACCGTCTTGGCATCGAGGTTCACGATCAGGTCGCCCGTGGTGATGACCGACTGGGCATGGCCCTTCGAGCGGCGAACGATCGCGTGGATGCGGGCAACCAGTTCGTCCTTGTGGAAAGGCTTGGTCATGTAGTCGTCGGCGCCGAAACCGAGGCCACGCACCTTGTCCTCGATGCCGGCCATGCCGGAGAGGATGAGGATGGGCGTCTTGACCTTGGACAGACGCAGGGTCCTCAGGACTTCATAACCGGACATATCCGGCAGGTTGAGGTCGAGGAGGATGATATCGTAGTCGTAGAGTTTGCCGAGATCGACACCCTCTTCGCCCAGATCCGTCGTATAAACATTGAAGCTTTCCGACTTGAGCATCAACTCGATGCTCTGGGCCGTCGCACTATCGTCTTCGATTAAAAGAACCCGCATATCATTCCCCTTTTCCCGCCGCTGAAATGGGTTGCCGTGCAATCCCGAAGTCAGGTCGCGAAACAAGCCGTTTCCATAACGTTAAGATTGCCACCGAATGGTTAACAAAATCTAATTCCGCTTTGCAAGTGTCTTTGACTCATAAGTTAAAAATCACAGGCACCGCATTGATTCATAAGGTGAGTCACCCGGCTAAAAACCATCAGCCAAAGCTTCAGGTTCTGCGCCTAAGCGATTCATTCGACTCAATAAATTTTTAGCCGGACACGGCCGACTTCGATTTACCGAGCTTTAAGTCTTAAGGCGTATGATTAATGCTGAACGTAAAGGAAAGGTTACCAGACGCGGCAACCTTTAAGTTTTTGTTTCATTTTCCCGAAGTGATTCGGGTGAAACGCCAGCCGGATGACTCCTGTTGAAGGGTCTGCGTACCGGCTTTGTGGGGGTAGTGAGTATGAAGTCGCATGAAGGTTTGGTTCGATTGAAACTGTTTCAGGTCAAGGAAAAGCGCCGCCAGCTCGGCCAGCTTGATCTCATGATGGGTGAATTCGAACGCATGGCTGCTGAGTTGGACGCGCAGATTATGTCCGAGGAAAAGAAGGCGGGCATTACCGACACGTCGCATTTTGCCTACCCGACATTCGCCAAGGCTGCGCGCCAGCGTCGCGACAATCTGTTTGATTCGATCCGTGATCTGAAGGCTCAGAAGGACGATGCCGAGGCGGCACTGGCCGAATCAGAAGCCGAACTGGCGAAAGCCGAGGCGCTGGAACAGCGCGACGGCAAGGTCCGCGATATCGACGATATGCCGGTCGCCGACAAACGCGCCATGATCGGCTGACCGGGAACGGCAGCCGGGTCTGTTTCAGCTCTGCCGCACCACATCGGCCCAATCCTTGTGCCGCAGGGATTGGGCGCGCATGAACGGGCATAGGGGAATGATCTTCCATCCCCCTGCCCTCGCATCTTCCACCGCATGCAGCGCCAGCGCCTGCCCCACGCCCTGGCCGCGCAGCGCATCCGGCACACCCGTATGATCAACGATGATCAGTTCGGGATTGACCCGGGAAAACGTCATCTCCGCCTCGTGCCCTGAGACGACAGTCACATAGCGTCCGCCTTTGGCGGTTTCTTCCTTGGTAATTTTGATATCGTCTGCCATTCAACGTCTCCTTGCCGTCATCCATGATCTCTTAGATCAGGTTTTGTGGCTCAGCGGAACATCTTGGCAGCATCGCGTTTATGCTTCCCATGAAAAGGAAAAGGCTGGTCTCAACGACCAGCCTCAGCCAAACTCAAAGGCGACATCATCTAATGACGATATTGCTGTATCCGGGTTGTTCTTAGTCCAGCCAGGCCATGATCGGAGATCGAGGACTGCCAGGACAGGAACTCTTCCACCGTCAATGTATAGCGATGGCAAGCCTCCTCAAGACTAAGAAGACCACCGCGCACAGCGGCAACCACCTCAGCCTTGCGGCGAATAACCCAACGCCGCGTATTGGCGGGCGGAAGATCGGCGATGGTCAGCGGGCTGCCATCCGGGCCGATTACATATTTTACTCTCGGTCGAACAAGATCGGTCATTGTACTCTCTACACTAAACTTCAAGACCTATCGCAGCCGACATTACAGGCAGGGCTTTAATAATTGCCTAAACAGCGAGTCATTCTCTGGTAACTTCTGCAAATTCCAGGAGATTGTTGAAAATGACCATTTTGCCGGCTTTGACCGGTATCATCGGCCGTGGCCACGGCGACGCATCGCTCACCTTTGCGTGAGAAAAATACGCCGCCTGACACTTCCTGTTGGCAAGATCGAGTCAATTGACCTATATAGGGGCCTTGAATATCCCTGCGCCGTTATGTCGCTGCAAGAACCGGATCCGCTTATGACACTGAATAATCTCGATCTGCCGGGCAAGCCGGAAGACACACGTATCGTCGTCGCCATGTCTGGCGGCGTGGATTCTTCTGTTGTGGCGGGCATTCTCAAACGTCAGGGTTATGATGTCGTCGGCGTTACCTTGCAGCTCTATGATCACGGTGCATCGACCCACCGCGCGGGCTCCTGCTGCGCCGGCCAGGATATCGAAGATGCGCGCCGCGTCTCCGAGCGCCTTGGCATTCCGCATTATGTGCTGGACTACGAAGCGCGCTTCCGCGAGGCCGTGATCGATCCCTTTGCCAACAGCTATGTCAGCGGCGAAACGCCTATCCCTTGCGTATCCTGCAACCAGACGGTGAAGTTTGCCGATCTCCTGCAGACCGCCAGGGATCTCGGCGCCGATGCGCTCGCAACCGGACATTATATCCGCAGCCATGCCAATGGCGCGCACCGCGCACTCTACCGCCCGGTTGATACGGACAAGGACCAGAGCTATTTCCTGTTTGCAACCACGCAGGAACAGATCGACTACCTGCGCTTCCCGCTGGGATCAATGACCAAGCCGGAAACCCGCGCCATTGCCGAAGAACTCGGCCTGTCCGTTGCCAACAAGCAGGACAGTCAGGACATCTGCTTTGTTCCGCAGGGCAAGTATTCCGACATTATTTCCAAGCTGAAGCCCGAGGCTGCCAATCCCGGCGACATCGTCCACATCGACGGACGCGTGCTTGGCCGCCATGAGGGCATCGTGCACTACACCATCGGCCAGCGCCGCGGCATCGGCGTGGCGACGGGCGACCCGCTCTACGTTGTCCATCTCGACGCAGCCAATGCACGTGTGGTCGTCGGTCCGCGCGAAGCGCTGGAAACCCGCAAGGTTTTCCTGCGCAACGTCAACTGGCTCGGGGATGATGCGCTCGAGAGCATTCCGGAAGGCGGCGTTGAAGTTTATGCCAAGGTCCGTTCGACCCGTCCGCCGCGCCCGGCTGTCCTGCACCATCGCGATGGCGAGACATGGGTCGAGCTGGTCGATGGTGAAAGCGGCATCGCCCCCGGTCAGGCCTGCGTCCTCTATTCCGATGACAGCAACACCGCCCGTGTCTATGGCGGCGGCTTCATCGGCCGCTCCGAACGGGCTCCGCAGGCGGAAGCCATGCTCAAGCGCCTGGCTCAACAGGGCCAGGCCGTCGCCTGATCGCACAAACCTCTGTCAGCGATGTGGCCCCAAAAGCGCTTAGGCAGCGCTTTTGGTCTTGAACTCGCGAATGGTTCCGATGATGCGGTCCTGATCAGCCTCACTCAAATAGGCATGCATCGGCAGACACAGGATGTTCTTCGGCAGCGTTTCCGACACGGCAAGGCCGCCCGGCGCGCGCATATAGTGCGCATAGGCTTCCTGCAGATGCAGCGGCTTGACATAATAGATCACCGAAGGAATGCCGTTGGCCTGCAGATGCGCCTTGAGTGCGTCGCGGTTCTCGGTCTCGATGGCATATTGCGCCCAGGCCGAGCGTGAGCCTTCCGGCATAAGGGCGACCTTGACCACGTCCTTGAGGCCGTTGGCATAGCGCTTGGCCACGATCTGCCGCGCTTCCATCTCGTCTTCGAGAATGGCGAGCTTCTCAATGAGGACCGCCGCCTGGATCGTATCGAGGCGCGAATTCATGCCGACGCGCACATTGTCATACTGCGTCTCGCCCTTGCCGTGGAACAGGATGGAGCGCAACAGGTCGGCGAGCGCCGCGTCATTGGTGAACATGGCACCGCCGTCGCCATAGCAGCCCAGAGGTTTTGCCGGGTAGAAACTGGTCGCGCCGACATGGCCGAACGCACCGCACATCGCATTGTCGCGCTTGCCGCCGATCGACTGCGCCGCATCTTCGATGACGAACAGGCCGTACTTGTCGGCAATTGCCGATACCGAGGTGTAATTGGCGGCGAGGCCGAACAGATCGACTGGGATGATGGCTTTTGGCTGCAACCGGCCCTCCGCCAGGACGGCCTTGATCGCCGCTTCCAGCTGCTCGACATTGATGTTGTAGGTATCGGCGTCGACATCGATGAAAACCGGCTCCGCTCCGACAAGCGCCACAACTTCAGCGGTGGCGGCGAAGGTAAAGCTCGGGCAGAACACCGCATCGCCCGGGCCGATGCCGCGTGCCATCAGCGGAATCTGCAGGGCATCCGTGCCGTTGGCACAGGCAACCACATGCTCGACACCGAGATATGCGCCAAGACGCTTTTCGAACTCGGCAACTTCCGGTCCGAGAATATATTTGCCTTCACGCACCACTTTGGCGATTGCCGCATCAAGCTTGCTGCTAATCCGTTCACGCTGTGCGCCGAGATCGATGAACTGCATCATTGCTCCAATATCAATTGTTCCGCGAATCCGTCGCGGAAAACGGTCAAGACAACTCTTTAGAAGGGCCGTGGGAGGTCTGCCAGACGTTGTCGTTCAAAGTTTGTCCGGTCTTGTAACAACGCTTTACACCGAGCGCAATCTTGCAGCACTTTTGAGGCCGCCGGACGGATCAGCTCGCCTTGTCGTGCGCAACCGTGCCGGCGGTCAGAATCCGCAGGACACGAATCGCTTCCTCGCCGTCGGTGACCGGCTCGCTGCGCGTGTTGATGCTGTCGATGAAATTCTGGCATTCCCGGGTCAGCGGCATGCCCTGCGCAATCTTGACATAGGTCGGCTCTTCCGTCGTCGACGCCCACTGGCCGTTATCCTGCCAGATCGAATGCTTGTAGACAGCAAGCTTCTTGTCCCACTGCTCCATGTCGTCGAAGACGGCCATGGCCTTGGTGCCAACGACCGTAAGCCGGCGCTCGCGATAGGGATTAAGACGCGAGGCAAAAAGGTGCCCGCGAATATTGTTGGGAAAGCGCATGTGCAGGTGGGCGAAATCGCTGAGGTGATCGAGCACCGCCGCACCCTCGCCGCGCACTTCCAAAGGTTCGGTGCCGGTGATGGCAAGGATCATCGACAGGTCATGCGGTGCCAGATCCCAGAGGGCATCGTTTTCCGTGTGGAATTTTCCAAGACCGAGCCGATGGGAATGGATATAGCGCACATCGCCGAGATCGCCTGCCTTGATCAGCTCCAGAAGCCGTTCGAATGCCGGATGAAAACGCAGGACATGTCCAACCATGAAGATGCGCCCGTTGTCGCGCGCAGCCTTCACGGCGGCTTCCGCATCGGGAACGGTCAGGGCAATCGGCTTTTCGACGAGGACATCCTTGCCATTGGTGACGGCGCGAATCGCCGCAGCCGCATGAAATTGCGGCGGCAGGGCCATGACGATGGCATCGACCTCCGGATGGGTGAAAAGATCGTCGACTTCAATGTGCAGAACATTCTGCTCCGCGGCGAAGCCGGCGGCGCGATCGGTGTTCTGGTCGGAGACTGCAAACAGCGCCCCGAGACTCTTCAATGTCCGGATATGATTGCTGCCCCAATAGCCGCAACCCAGCACTGCAATCCGTGGAGCCATCTTTTCAGCCTTTTTCATATCGGCATCCATTATCCGCAGGAAGAAACGAACACAAGTCTTCGATACGGAGAAGATTGCTTGACAGGCCGTTGCTCCCCACATATATCCGCCCCGTCCCTGTCAATTGACAGCGCGTCCCCCGGTCCTCACTTGCAGGCTAGCCGTTCACGGGTCGCATGACATATGGGGCGAAGTAGCTCAGTAGGTTAGAGCAGAGGAATCATAATCCTTGTGTCGGGGGTTCGAATCCCTCCTTCGCTACCATTACCTCCCCCAATTCCGGGATATCCTTTCCGATCAGGGCAGATAACAGGCCAAAGATCTCCACTGTTGCGCCTTCTTTCGTTTTTGGATGAACGACTACATGCGAAATAATTTGCCGAACTGCGGCGAGTAAATCCATATGCTGGCGGGGCTCAGGATCGCCGAGCAGAAGATGAAGGTTCGCTATAGACGACTGGTATCGCTTCACAGCCTGCGGATGCAGATCAATTTTTGGTATTTCTGCATCAGCAGCTTTCAATCGCTCTTTCAGCTCTCCTATTCGTTCTTGAAGCGGAATGATCTTATCCTCGATGCCCTCACTGCCCACTATGCCACGGGCAAATAAATCGAGCAGCCGTGACAACTGCCCTGTTGCATCTGCTAGCTGGCGTTCGATTTCATTTTTGTTCCTACTTGCAACTTTAAGCGCTTTTTGGCGCTCATCAACATACGCCTGAATATAAGCTTCCAAATACGCAGGGTTGGAAAATGCATCGCGCAGGCGATCGACGACAGCCCGTTCAATCAGATCTAGGCGATATTTTTCAATGTTAGTGCATGAACCGCTTTCCCGGTTTGTTGAGCATCTAATCCTAATCGCGCCGCTGGCATGCTTGTCATGCATGGACATCCCACCACCGCAGACACCGCACTTCATCAGCCCCGACAGAAGCCTTTTAGGTCGTTGAGTGTTTCGACCATTGGCCTGAGCAAACGAACGCTGTTCGCGGCGCTTTGCCGCCGCGTCAGCAATCGCGGGGTCAATTATGGCTAGATGTGGAGCGTCCGCTGTTTTCCACTCGCTTTCGGGATTAATGCGGCTGACCCGCCTGCCGGTATCAGGGTCGCGGACCATACGGACGCGGTTCCAGACGATCTTTCCGTGATATAATGGGTTCAAAAGGATACCATTGCCTCGATCCCTGCTCCCATTGATCGTTGAAGCATTCCAGCTACCACCGCGAGGCGGGGGAACTTTTTCTTCATTAAGCGTTTTGGCGATATCTCGCGGCGTGTCGCCATCGACATAAAGCTGGAAAATTCGGCGAACCGCATCGGCTTCATGTTCGATGATTTCAAGCTCGCCCGGCCTGCCTAAAATGGGCCGATATCCGTAAGCCCGGCCACCCGCGCTGCGACCATCCGAAATGACGCCTGCCAAGCCGCGCCGGACCTTATGCTTAAGATCGGCCATGAAAAGGGAGCCAACAAGCCCCCGGATACCAATTTGAACCGCGTCGGCGACACCATCGTGAACAGCAACGATCTCCACATTGGCAAAGCTTAGCCGTTTGTATATTCCCGCCAAATCCTCCTGATCGCGGGAAATGCGATCCAGGGCTTCAACAATCACCATGTCGAAAAGCCCCGCTTTGGCATCGTCCATCAGCTGCATGATGCCGTCGCGTCCGATGATAGAGGCGCTCGTCTGCGCTCGATCGGCGTAGACCTTGGAGATTGTTACGTCGTTTTTTGTTGCGAATGATCGACATAGCGCTACTTGATCGTCGATTGATCGATCCTTTTGAAGGTCCGTCGAATATCGGGCATAGATCGCAGCTTTGCGTTTAGGCATTGAATTCATCCACTATCGATTTCTGGATCACGTTAAGGCCGCAGACTTCGCAGCGCCACCTTTTCAGCCAAAAACCCTAGACCTATTTCCAAAGAAATATAAGCGCAAATCCATCTAGAAATGATATTATTTCCAACATTTTATCGTTTTATATCAACTATTTAGGCGCTTGAATGCCTACCTCCCTTGGTGTAAATTCTAGCAAGATTAGCGCTCAGTACAAATTCAGCAAATTCAAAATCTGTCCCGCAATCCCAATCAGGGGAGTAGAATTTTGTCCCATGACCCGGTGCAAACGCTGAGCATCTCTGTCGAGGAATTCTCGCAGAAACTCGGCGTCAGCCATGATCTAATTTACAATGCCATTAAGAGCGGCGACGTTCCTTCGGTTTCGATTGGTCGGCGGCGGCTCATCCCTCGCTCGTTCGCAGAGAGAATTTACAACGAACTTGTTTCGGGAGGGCGCTCATGACGAAAACTCTCAACTGGGCTCACGCCGCTGCCCGGTCATGGCCGAGGCGGCAGCGGACCGAGACACCAGCCGGGCGCAACAGTGGCGTTGTGGCCCGGCAACAGGCAGCAGACGCCGAAATGGTTACACGAAATCTGAAATACCTGTGCGCCCATCGAGGAGAAGTCGAGCTTCTAGCATCTCTGCTGGCAGGAAAAAGTTCAAATTCTCGAATTGCGGGAGGCGAATATGACGCCAACGACAGTGAATAACGTTATCGCCGGATCATTTGGCCTCCCGTTGCTACTTCGCGAGCGTGCGGCCTGGCTGGACCGCGAAGCGATGCGGATTGTCGCCGGAACGCACACTGCATCCCGCGTCAATACTGCACGGGCAATCGCTACTTTTTATTCCGTACGCGGCGTTCCGCCTGAAGTGGTTGACAAGGAGACAGCCAGAGTTCTTAGCGTTCTTGACGCCCGTATCCATCAGCTTAACGCTCTACTGGAGGCTGATCCCTTCGCTTCAATTCACACCCAACCGACTGGGAGGCGCGCATGACGGCTAGTACGCGCGCAAAAGAAAGTGATGAGCAAAAGCCACGTCAATCGCGACTTACCCACCGTCTCGCAAACATCGAGACGTTGCTCTTATATCGCCGCGAGCACGACCTTCCGGAAGCTGATGAGTATGAGATGCTGACACTGGCGTTCAATGCGATCGTGCACGATCCATTGTCGCAGAGAGCCGATCGGGTTGGCAGGATGATCGCATGGGGGACAAAGTTCTTCCCGACCATCGATGTGTCGCTACTCGAGCAGTTGGCGATCGGCTGCGGCCACTCTCTTTGCTTCTTCACGAATGAGCGGGCTGCTGATATGGCCGAATTGGATGTAGATACTCGACTACATCTCGGCATCCGAATGATCGGGGCAATGGGGCATACGGCGTCAGATCTGAAAAAACAGGCCGCAGGGCGTAAGCGCACCAACAACCGAGAACGCAATACCTCCCTACAGCGTCGCTTCATAAAATGTGTCAGAAGAAGTTCGTAATTTTGGACAAGCAGGCTGATCGATCCCCATTAGCGCAAATTCGGACCTCGCGGTTGCACATTGCCTGCGCATCGGGAAATTTGCCGCCTAGATGCGGAGTATTGCGCGATGTTTTGGTTACTTGAGATAGGAATTCAGTTCTCGTTCTGCATCAAGCACCGCCGTATGAAACTCGCCTACTAAATAATCGATACGGTTATGGAGCATCTCGCGCGGCCCATTGTGGTCCTGTTGCTCGGCATTCATTGCGTTATAGTTGTTGTAGCGCTTTAGATAAGATCGAGCCTCATCAATACAGTGCGTGACGGTGGTAGGAAGAAATTGCTTGTGGTGTGTCAGCAGTTCCGTAATGCAGTATTCGAGATAGTCGCCGGAACGCGGAAGGTCAGGAAGCCCCGGTTTTGCATGTGGACCTTCATCGGCCATACTTGCCAACTGGTCGAAGACCATGTGGCACTCTGCAAGTGCAGCTAGTTCATGTCGTACTGCAAATCGCTTGTCCGAAATCGCCTGATCGCGTTGCAAGGTGATCTGCTCACTGATCTTCCGCACGCTAAGCCAAGCCACTGCAATCGCGCCGCCACCTGCAACCAGCGTTTGATACCGGTTAAGTGCGTGTTCGATCCATCGAGGCCACGAAACTTGATCGGGCTTTATCCAAGTGAAATGCCAAAGAGCTAGTGCCGCCAAAATACCGGCCATCGCATACAGGAGTAAACGTCTAGGTTTCATTCAAAGGCTTTCAGAATGTCCGATATACTGACTGGCTTGTCCTGATAAACTTTCCGCCATTCGGCTTACTTTACCGGCTTGCCGTCTGCATCATGAATTGTGTTGCCATTGCTGCTGGTGCACATATCGCCTGAAGGGGTCTTTTGCGCGCGATTACTATCGACGATTGTTACAAAGCACTTCAACTTAGTCTCCCCTTCTTTTCAAGATCTACCTCAAGATTGTACATTGAGAAATAACAATCCCATCACTTCAAAAGTCATACTCGGCGCGAAACCGATTTGATAGAGATTGGCGACACCGGGTTACTCACCGATGCGCTTACATTTTAGGTACCTTTCCAACGCCCTCCAAGGCGCGGAGCCGCCGCCCCCCGATCTTTGAATGTATTTCAATCTTTCAAAATCGCAGTTGGGTTGTGTTTCAGAAATTGTTTTATCAAAGGAAATCAATTGCTTTGATGGCCATCAACGGCTGTGAAGCGCTATTGGGCCGACTTGCACCGACAACCAGGATACGAGGCTTCGAATTGGCTACGAGCATGAATTGGAAGAACCGTTGGCTTGAGCGCGCACGGCGCGATCATCGCATGCCGCCATCAGCGTTCCGGCTCGCTCATGGCATCGCTGCAACTGCAAACCGTGGCGGGGTCGTGAGCCTTCATGTTGATCAGATTGCCGCTCGCTGCGCGATTTCGAGGCCAACGATCCGTCTGGCGCTTGATCGGCTCGCTGCACTTCGTTAAATCGACTTCGGCAGCTATTCCTCGTCCGAACCGTTCACCGTCGCGATGCTTGACAGCCAGCCCTATGTCCTATGCCCGGCCAAGTCACACAACTGATCAAAATAGCAATCCCGCGAGCGAACTTCTTGTGATCGCTGCTCGTTGTGAAATCTTCATGCTAAGACGATCTCCTGTCTTGAAGGAAAAATGTCGGTGCGTTGTCGCCCGGCATTTTTGTCCGGCAGATGTCCGGATAGCCGAAAAATTGTCCGGCAAAATTTTCTTAAAATTTTCGAGTTTCTGGTTGCTCCACGGTGATTGCTCCGGCAACGTTGAGCAACAAATGCGTCAATTGTAGAAGCCGGGCTAAAATATCGTCCGGCTTCATTGCTGGTATGAGTGAGCATATGCTCTGTCCGATGAGAAAGCGCACCAAATGAAAATTCTAGAAGCGACAGACCAACAGCGAGCCGAGATCGCGGAAATCCTCCTTCAACAAATGTCAGATATTCTTGCCGATCAAAAAACTGATCTTAATGACGAGGCTGCTATCACGCATGCACTACGCGAGGTGAACTTCGGCGATCGCGCTATTTCACATCTGTGGAAAAATGCCCGCGATCATGCTGTGAAGTTGAGAGAAGAAATAATCATCTGCTGAGTTGCACTCTTTCAAAGTGCCTATAACTGGTCTGTCCATCCAAATAGGAGAGGACAGACCATGACAAAGATCGCCAAAACACATCCCGCCGATATCGCCGCCCGCGCACAGGCCGAAGCAGCCAAAAGTTTTAGCGTCCATCTTCGTCGCGGCCCGGACTTCAAAATCAATGAGCCAGCCGCGACCCTTGCCGAAGCGATCACGATCGCCGATCGCCTGTCCAAGGAACACGCCAACAAAAACCCGCTGATCTATGCGATCACGCAGGAGGATTTCACCGTTCTTGTCCCCAAAGAAATGATTGCAGATGCTCGATCCGTTGGTAAACCGGCCAGGAAACCGCAGGAAGCGCAAACAAAGAAACTGACCGCCAATGCGCCCGAGAAAGCTGCGCTGCGCGCCGGAGGGCAGCGTGCGGCGGTCCTTGCTGCTGCCGAAAAGGGCATTTTGCCCCCGCCACCGGATTTCAGCGCACCAACCCACGCACGTTTTCGAAAGAAGCTCGCAGATGTATTTTCATTGATAGAAGCAGGTAATATCGAAGAGCTGGAAGCTTTCAAAATAAATCCATCATCCTCATCGCCAAAGGCGATCCTCAGATATCGAAATCTGGCGCTAGTAGCCTTAGCTGCCCAAAGGCAGCGAGGTTCCGCAGATTAGATTTTACGATAAAAGTAATAAAGCAGAGGAAATCCTCATTTGCGTCTCGCTTTTGTAACAAAATACTGTCTTCTGTCTGGCGTATTGCATTACTCGGGGGAACAAGTGTCAGATCATTTTTTGCATCTCATGAAATTGAGCATGGGCAGGTATCCTGCTGTTAGTGTCGAAGTAACGTTGAGCACCCTTATCGAGGTCTGCAAACACTACTATGATAAGGATGACGCTCTTTTCCCCATCAAAACGAGTGCCGGCAAACCAGCCAGTGATCAGGATAGTTCGAACGCCATTTACATCTCTGATTTGGACGACACCAACGAAACATTTTCTCTTTTGCTAGTTCGAGGAGATCCCGAACGGGGCCTGCCGAGTTTCGTAAACCCCAAAACTCGGACTGTGAAAACCATAACTTCTGACGAACCAGGCGACGTTCCAGGCGCTTCCGCCCACATTGTAATTTCAAAACAGCTTATTGCTTCAGGTAACGATCAAGGTCGCCATCGAATGGCAATGGAGCGAACGCGGGGCATCAGCAAAGCTTTGGCCCGCGACTTCCTGACGGCCCTGATGGCCCGGTATGCTGAAGAATTTCCAGAGAAATTCATTGCAGAAAAAAAGCGAAGAAATGCAAAGGAACAGGCGGAGACAATTCAATATCGCCCTACTGTTTCGTTCAATCCGCAGCAAAACGCTAGCCTGAAGAAAGATTTGGAGGAGGGACGCATTGGTGGGTTCAAGCTAGTTCGCGGTAGCACTGAATTTCAGGGAGAAGCGAGTGAGCCAAAAATTCAACGACTTGATGTGCAATTGACGGCAAGAATTGCTCCAACCGAGGATTTCTCGAAAGTAAAAAAACTAATAGACCACGTGCGGCAAACACTGGACATAATTAATTTCGAAGCGTTGAACCTAGAACTCGTGGATGAAGGCGGTCAAACTATTGCCAACACCAAAGCGATAGAAATTGATCAACTTGACCAAGCGGATATGCGGTACTGCAAGACAGTTGCTATTACAGATCTGGGAGACGATGTCGTTGAGTGCTACGCTGAATTCTATCAACCAATTATGAAGTTCGCCAAGAAGACGCTTAATACCGCAAAACATTGGAACTGAAATGTGGTGGATAAAGGAACTTCTCACCTGCTTCCGATTTCTGATAATTAGGGGCGATAATTCTTTTTGGAAATCTAAGCGTATCTACGAGATTGTCCTGCCATTGGCTGTCTCAGTGCCGTTATTTATTCTATTCTTGTTCGTGCCAAAAGCTTTTGCGCCGGATTTTCTCTTTAGTTTTTCGCAGCTACTTTTCCAGTTCATGGTTTTTGTAGTGCCGTTTCACCTTGCTGCGCTCGCGGCTTTTGCAACGTTTGAAAGAAAGGGTTTAGATGACCCGCTTAAAGGAACGAATGCTGAGATTTATGTATGGAGCAACACAGACAACCAGAGATTTCTTGAAACGCTGACACTGCGCCAATATGCAAGCCTACTATTTGGCTATCTTTGCTCAATAGGTATAATTTTCATTGTTGCATACCTGTTTATATACAATATAAAATTTTCATACCTGTTCGGTGAGCAATACATTTACGCTTATAGGACATCAACATTCTTGGTTTTACTATTTATTTGCCACTATGTATTCCTAAGCATTTATTCGATCACCTTCTTGTTCGATAAGATTAATAAAATCGGCTCTCAATAATTCCAGCAGTGTGCGGGTTCTGGGTCGGAGAAGTAGTGTTCCCAACAGGTATTGGGGGAGGTGATCAACACGAACCTTCGCTACCATTGTCTTTCCAAAGAAGGCGGTTTTCAGATCGGCGCGGCGCGAATTGCGGTTTGCCGCATGTTTTCGGCTTTTTACCGGTCAATCGAGCGGCAGAGCATAGGTCTGCTTCACAATCTGGCTCGGCACATCGGTTTTGACATTCTGGATGCCGTTGATCCGCGTCAGATGAGAGGCCTGAAAGTGCCGGTAGTCGTCGAGATCTGCGACCACAACCCGCAGCAGCGCGTCGCTCTCCCCAAGCATGATGTAGCATTCCACCACCTGGGGCAGCCTCTTCATCGCATCCATGAAATGATCGATCGTTTCGGCATCCTGCGCCGTCAGCCACACCCGCGCGAACAGCGAAAGCGATAAATTGACCTTGGCCGGATTGAGCACGGCGACATAGCGGTCAATGACACCGGCCTCCTCCAGCAGGCGCACGCGGCGCAGGCAGGGCGACGGCGACAGGCCGGCCTCCCTGGCAAGTTCCACATTCTGCATGCGCCCGTCCTTCTGAAGCGCGCGAAGGATACGCTTGTCGATCTCATCCAGCATCATTGAAATTTCCTGCCAATATTTCCAATAGAATACAGTAATTATGCCAGTAAAACACCATATCCTGATATCTTTGCAATCCGATTGCGCGCCGTGTGCAGTACTGTTCCAATCATGGAAATACACACGCTATTGCTGTTTACGGCGACCGTACTGCCGCTGATCTGTACACCGGGACCCGACATGCTGTTCGTTGCATCGCAGGCGATTGCGGACGGACGCGCCGCGGGCCTGCGCGCGACAGCCGGCGTATGCCTTGGCTACCTCGTCCACTCCACCCTCGTCGCCCTCGGCCTCGCTGCCATCGTGGCGGCGTCGCCGCTGCTGTTTGAAGCGCTGCGCTGGATCGGCATCGCCTATCTCCTGTATCTCGCCTGCAAGCTCATCGCGTCGGCATTGCGGGCCGGGCGGGTGACCGTCGCCGCCGGACCGGCGAGGCGGCAGCTCCAGCGCGGCTTCCTCACAGCCTTTCTCAATCCCAAGGGTATGATGATCTATTTTGCGATCCTGCCGCAATTCATCCAGTCCGGCAGCAGCATTGCGCTGCAGGCAGCTGCCCTGTCGGCTGTCTTCGTCCTCTGGTGCGCCATCGTCTATGTGATTCTCAGTCTGGTCATCGGGCGATTGGCCGGACGCGGCGGTTTCAGCGACCGGCGCCGGAGAATCGTCGAAGGCAGCGCTGGCGGGCTGCTCATCGTTGCCGCCGGTCTGATAGCGGCAAAATGAACGCGGGTGTGTACGGCCTTAGCCGATCCTGACCAGTTTTGCCGCAGCCGCCTGTTCCGGCATGTCGACGACGAGCTGACCGAATTCCCGGGTGGCGGGCGTCTGCCCCTCTTCGCTCCAGATCAGGCTGAAAACCGCCGTCGGCAGCGGCGGCAAGCCATACTGGCCGTCAAGGATCTTCATTCCCGGTTCAAGGTCATCCCGGGTCATCACGGTCATTGCCAGCCCCGACAGCACGGCCGCGCGAATGCCCTGCATGCTCGCCGACGTGAAGACGACGTGCCAATCGATCGACGTCCGGTCCAGCGCTTCGACGCCGACCTTGCGGTTGAGGCATGGAGCCGGGATGAAGGCGAAAGGCAATGACGTGCCCGGCGGCACTTTGAACGTTTCGGCCGCCACCCAGACGAACTGCGTCTGCTTGAGAACTTTGCCGTTGGCCGCCTCCGGCAATGTCAGCACGACCGCCAGATCGAGTTCGCTGGCCCTGACCATCGCATGAAGATCGAGACTCATGCTGACATTCACGTCCAGCTGAACCTCCGGATTGGTGCGGGCAAACTGGCACAACAATGTCGGCAGCCGGTCCCCGATGAAATTCTCCGGAACGCCGAAGCGGACGATGCCGGACACCGGCGATGCCTGAAAGCGGCGGGTCAAGGCATCGAGCGAATGCAGGATCTGGCAGGCATAGCGCAGGAAATCGTCGCCATCTTCCGTCAGCCTGACACTGCGCGTGGTGCGGTAGAGCAGCGACCGGCCAACCTGCTCCTCCAGCCGCCGGATCTGGTGGCTGACGGCAGATTGCGTCAGGTTCAGCCGTCGGGCCGCCCGGGTAAAGCTTCCCGCCTCTTTGACAGCCACGAAGGCGCGTAACAGTGTGGGGTCGAAATCCATGCCGGCAGATTAATGACAATTGCTAATTTATTCCAGTAAATTAAATCATTTTTGTCATGATACGAACTGACCTAAGGTGATGCATGACTCGCTTCGGCGAACATCGGACCGGTCATTCCGCCGGTCCGGTGCTTTTTCGTCCCGACTTGGCCCGGAACTCACCGACACCGCATGCGTGCCGGCGAAGGTGCGTTCCATTGTCAGATGCAACCTTGGAAAGAACCATCCATGTCGCTCTCCTCGTCCCGCAAGAATATGGTGGCGCTGGCTGCCATATGTTTGTCGTCCCTCATGTTCGGCCTCGAAATTTCGAGCGTGCCGGTGATTCTGCCAACCCTGGAAAAGGTCCTGCATGGCACCCTGAAGGACATGCAGTGGATCATGAACGCCTATACCATTGCCTGCACCACCGTGCTGATGGCGGTCGGCACCCTGGCTGACCGCTATGGCCGCAAGCGCATCTTCGTCATCAGCCTCGTGCTGTTTGCCATTACGTCCTTCGTGTGCGGGCTGGCGCAGGATGCCGCAATTCTGATCGTCAGCCGCTTTCTCCAGGGCATTGCCGCCGGCGCGATGCTGATCTGCCAGATTGCCATTCTATCGCATCAGTTTCAGGAGGGGCGCGAGCGCAGCAAGGCCTTCGGCGTATGGGGAATTGTCTTCGGCATCGGCCTTGGTTTCGGGCCGATCATCGGCGGCATCATTGTTGCGCTGACCAGCTGGGAATGGGTGTTCCTGGTCCACGTCCCCCTCACCATCCTCACATTGATTCTCGTCTTCGGCAGCATCGGGGAATCCAGCGATCCCGAAGCGAAAAAACTGGATGTCCTCGGCATCACCACCCTGTCGCTGGCGGTTTTCGGGCTCACCTATTTCATCACGCAGGGCCCCGATCTCGGCTTTACCAGCATCACCGCTTTGGCCATCATCGGCGCATCGGCGGCGAGCTTCGTCGCCTTCATCGTCGCGGAAAACCGCAGCCCCCATCCCATGTTCGACTTTTCCGTCTTCCGCATCCGCAACTTTTCCGGGGCTATCCTCGGCTCCATCGGCATGAATTTCAGCTTCTGGCCGCTGATGATCTACCTGCCGATCTATTTTCAGAGCGGTCTCGGCTACGATATTGTCGCAGCGGGACTGTCGCTGCTGGCCTATACGCTGCCTACTTTGGTCACCCCGCCATTGGCGGAGCGCCTTTCGCTGCGCTACCGGCCCGGCATCGTCATTCCGCTTGGGCTGTTCACCATCGGCCTCGGCTTCATGCTGATGCGCTTTGGCAGCAGCGTTGACCACGCAAGCTGGCTGACCATGCTGCCCGGCTGCCTGCTGGCGGGCATCGGGCTGGGTTTGACCAATACGCCCGTCACCAACACGACCACCGGTTCGGTATCGAGCACCCGCGCCGGCATGGCCTCAGGCATCGACATGAGTGCCCGGCTGATCACGCTCGCCATCAATATCGCGCTGATGGGCTTTATCCTGCTGGAGGGCACGCTGTCTTATCTGAGAAGCGTCTTTGCCGGGTCGTTCGACCCGTCCCGGTTGCGCCTGCTGGCGGAAAAAATCGCCGCCGGAAACTTTGCGAGCCTCCCGCAGACCTTTCCGGAACTCACGGCTCTGGACCCGGCCGGAACGCTCGTCCATGATGCCCTGATCCACGGTTTTGGCCTGATCATGCTCTATGGCGGTGCCGGTGTCTGGGTTCTGGCAGTGATCAGCTTCCTGATCTTCGGGCCGAGGAAACGCCTGAGCGAAGCGACCGCCGCAAACCTTTGAAGCCAGCATCGGTACTCAAGGTCATCGACACGACCGTTCCCGTGAATTTCAGCGCGCGAAGAGCCTGACCACTATGTTTGCCAATCCCCTGTAGGGCGGCTTGATCCGGTCGGTCAGCGGCATCCTGGCCTGATGCAGGACCGGCATGATCTTGCTGAAGGTTAGAAAGCCTTCGCGTCCGTGATAATGGCCCATGCCGCTGGCCCCGACGCCGCCGAACGGCAGATCGTTGCAGACATTGTGGAACAGCGTTTCGTTCACGCAGACGCCGCCGGCCACAATGTTCGCCAGCATTTTTTCCGTTTCCGCTTTGTCATTGCTGAAACAGTAGAATGCCAGCGGCCGGTCATGCCCATTGATATAACCAATGGCCTCATCGGCGCTGCGATAGGTCTTGACCGGCAGGATCGGCCCGAAGATTTCCTCCTGCATGATCTTGCTGTCATCGCCCGGATCGAGCACCAGCGTCGGCGGCAGCAGGCGCTCGGTTTCCGCCCGTGCCGCATCTTTCGGCTCCACCAGCGTCATCACGTCAAGCCCGCGTGCCCGCGCATCGTCAAGCAGGCCGCGCAGGCGGCGATACTGCCCCTCATTGACGATATGGGTGTAGTCTGGATTGGCATCGAGCTGTGCATAGCGGGACTTGACCTCCGCCCGCACGGCCTCGACAAATTCATCGCGCCGCGCCAGCGGCACCAGCGCATAGTCCGGCGCGATGCAGGTCTGGCCGGCATTGTAGAGCTTGCCGGTGACAATGCGCGTCACCGCCTTGGCCAAGGGCGCGTCCTCGCCAATGAATACGGGTGATTTTCCGCCGAGTTCCAGGGTGACGGGCGTCAGGTTCGGGGCGGCCGATGCCATGACCTTGCGGCCGACGGCGGTGGAGCCGGTGAACAGCAGGTGATCGAAGGGCAGACCGGCAAACGCCCCACCCACATCGGAGCCGCCCAGCGCCACGGCAACGCGGTCCGGCGGAAAGACATCGGCGAGCAGTTCCCGCAGGAACTCGCTGGTGCGCGGCGTGTGTTCGGACGGTTTGAGGTAAACATGGTTGCCGGCAGCGATGGCGGTGGCAAGCGGCGTCAGCGCCAGGTTGACCGGATAGTTCCACGGGGCGATGACACCCACAACCCCAAGCGGCACATAACGCACTTCCGCCCTGGCCGGCCACATGTGCCAGCCGGCCGAACGGCGCTGCGGCTTCATCCAGGATTTCAGATGCGCGAGCATGTGGTCGATCTCGCCAAAGACGGTCATGCCTTCGCCCAGCATGCTTTCATGACGTGAGCGATGGCCGAAATCCGCACTGATCGCCTTGACCATCGGTTCGAGCCGGTCCTTCAGCCCCGCGCGCAAGCGTTTCAGATCGTCCTGGCGCTGGGCGTAATCGGGCCGGTGCGCCAGCCACGCGGTTCGCAGACGATGGAGGGTCGGCACCAAGGCATCGGCAGATGTGGCGTTCATGTCCATGGCGTTTTCCTCCGGTCTTCTCCGCCTTGTGTTCTACCACGGATGTGAGGGTACCCGTCAGCACTTTCAATGGAACAGCCCATTTCCGAAGGGGTGCGGCCGTGGTAGTTTTCCCCCGGTCCGTCGAAGAGCGAAGAACCCGCCTTGCCTCCCGGAGTGCTGCGCATCCCCAGCGACAGCGACCGGCAATCCGAAGCTCATCGGCCCAAGACATCCCGCAACGTGCCACGAAAGGAACTGAGATCATGAAACTGATCCCGCGCAATCCCCGCAACGGCGTTTATCCGGCAACGCCGGACTATCTCCATGCACTGGAAGTGCAGCAGCCGGAACGCTTCCTCTACATCAGCGGCACCATGGGCCTCGACCAGGATGGCGTAGCCGGCACGACCCTGGCCGAACAGCTCGATCTTGTCTGGAACAACATCCGGGCCATCCTTGCGAGCGCCGGGATGACGGTCGACAACATCGTCAGGACGACGAGTTACCTGCGCGATCCCGCCTTTGCCGAAGCCAACCAGAATGCGCGGGTGGCGGCGCTGGGTGGCCGCACGATCCCCACGACAACCATTGCCGCCCAGACATTGTCCGATGCCTGGCTCGTCGAAATCGAGGTCATCGCCGCTGCCTGAACTCGGTCAAACCACTCAGATACCCGCATACCATTCATAGCCGCGATCTTCCCAGAAACCGCCCTTCCCGCCCCACAGGCCCTTGAAACTGTCGACCAGTTCAATCCGCATGAGATATTTGGCATGCTTGTAACCCAGTTGCCGTTCAACCCGCAGCCGCAGGGGCGCGCCGTGCGCCACCTCAAGGTCTTTGCCGTTCATGCTGTAGGACAGGATGGTCTGCGGATGGAAGGCATCGATGAGATCGACGCTCTCGTAATACTGGCCGCTGCCATCCAGTGATTTCTCGTACTCGTCGGCACAATAGAACACCGCATAGCGCGCGCCGGGGGCAAGGCCCGCCTTCTGCAGGACCAGGCCGAGGGGAACGCCGGTCCATTTGCCGATGGCGCTCCAGCCTTCAACGCAATCATGCCGGGTGATCTGCGTGCGTGACGGCATCGCCTTCAGATCGGCCAGCGACAGGCTGAGGGGGGTGCGGACCATGCCGTTGACCACCAGCCGCCAGTCGGCAAAATTGCCCTCCATCAGCCTCGCATAGTCTTCGCTGTCCGGCATCTGCGTGCCGTTGGCCTTGAATATGGGTGACAGGTCGGCCTCGGTGAATTCGCGCGCCAATGGTTCGTGCGCCTGCAGGAGACGCTGGGAACCCATGGTCAAGGCTTCGGCCTTCTGCAGGATATTGTTGACGCTGGCATTTTCCACGAGAGCGTCGCACCCGGTCAAAAGCCCGGTCGCGGCAACGCTGGAGCCGATGAGAAAACGGCGGCGTGAGAGTTCGAACTTCATTTCACTGTTTCCTTGTCGGTCTCGACCGTCAGGCCGTAATAGCCGGTGATCATCGAGCGCAGATTGTTCCAGACGCCGGATACCAGCACCATCACCAGATGCACGATGACGAAGGCGACGAGCAGCGATGCGGTGATGAAGTGAATGGTGCGCGCCGACTGGCGTCCGCCGAAAACATCGAGCAGCCACGGGAAGATGGAATCGAAGCCCGGCGACATGGTGAGGCCGGTCAGCACCATCAGCGGCAGAAGGATGAAAATGACCGCCATATAGGTCAGTTTCTGCAGGCTGTTGTAGCGCCGCGCCTCTTCGCCCTTGGGAAAGCGCAGGCGGGCATGTTCGCCAATCTCATGCGCCAGATGCTGCGGCGTCAACTGGTCCTTCGTCGGCACGATATCCCTGCGGAAATGTCCGGCGATCAGGCCGTACAGCAGGTAGACGAAGCCGTTGATGACAAAGAACCAGGCAAAAAAGAAATGCCAGCGCCGCCCTGATGCAAGATCCTGATAACCCGGAATGGTGATCCAGCTTGGAAAGGCGCGCGGCGTCAGCTCGCCCTCGACCGTCGATGCGCCGAGAACGCCTGTCGTCGGGATGGAAATCGAACCGACGCGGGTGATGCCCTTGATCGTGTCGCCATCACTGACGGCACCGATCGAGATGAAGGAATGATCGGCATCGGCGCCGTACTGTCCCCAATAGAGATCGGGATGGGCATTGAAGATTTGCAAACCGCTCATCAGGAGGAAGCTGAGGCACAGGACATTGAGCCAGTGGGTCAGCCGCACGGCAATCGAATGCCGGTAGAACAGGATTTTCCTGGGCCGTGCCGTTTCATGATCAGTTACGCTCGTCATGATGCTATCCTTGGCTGTCGGGCAATGGATCCGGTGCCGTCCCGTCAGGGAGACGGCACCGGAGGGATTTTAGTTCTTTTTCGGTGCCATGGCGTCCGGCTTCATCGCGTCTTTCTTCATGGCATCGGGCTTCATCGCATCTTTGGCCATGGCCTGCTTGTCGCATTCCTTGGTCATGGCATCCTTCTTCATGGAGTCTTTCTCCATGCCGGCCTTTTTCATGCAGTCAGCCTTCATGCTGCTCATCTTCATAGGGTCTGCCTTCATGGCATCTTCCGCAAGGGCGCTGTTGATGCCGGCCAGTCCGGAAGCGAGAACGAAAGCCGACAGGGCGATGCGGCGTGCAAGAATGTTCATGGTGGTCTCCTCGATTTGAATAAGACACGTATCTGCGTGCCGTTGAGTTTCGGATGCCATGCGGTCATCCACACTTCCTGGGCATCGCGCTGCGTGTCTCACAGCTGTTCATGCCAGGAATTCTTTGTCCGCAGCCGCGGAATTCAGTTGGTGGCGGCGGCCAGGATCGGCCCGCCATGCGGCGCCTGGATCAGGACCGCCGTGCGCAGGCCGGGCTTGGCCGGAGAAATGCGGAGGCTGACCGCCTTGCCGTCCCAGCTTCCAAGATTGGAAAGGCTGTGGACCACGTTCTTGTGCGGCAGCGTGTGGCCGGTATTTTCGCCACGGCTGACGGGAACGTTGACGGTTTTGTCATCATAGGTCACCAGCCAGATATCGGCACCGCTCGCCGGTGCCTTCCCTGCAGCGATGGCGAGGGAATTGCCGGTGATCGTCACAGACAAGGGATCGGGCTTTGGCGCCGTGGCGATCAGGTGGTCGATCTCGCCGATACGGTTGCCGACGACATCCGCGCGGCCATTGACGACCATCTGCGGGGTGAATGGCCCGTCGCGGCCGAGCGGGGTTTCATAGGTAACCTGCCGGTCCGTATATTCAGGCGCGGCGAAGATATCCTTCCAGCCGAGCCGGTCCCAATAGGTTACGCCGAAGCTGAGGGCCAGAACATCCGGCCGCTTGCTGATCTCGATCAGATTGGCATTGGCAGGCGGGCAGGACGAGCAGCCCTGACTGGTGAAGAGTTCAACGACAGTCAACGGCTTGCCATTGCCGGCAAAGGCGGTGCTGGCGCCAAGGCTCAGCAATCCTGCAATCACAGACACTGCAGACACATATCCGATATTTTTGCGCGACCCCATAACGGCCTCCTGATTTCCGTAGTGTGATCCGGACCTGTCGGCCGGTCACATCAGGCAATTCGCCGGAAGCTGGAATTTGGTTACACCGATCACGGATTGGTGATCGAAAAGTTCGGCCAGCGGCCACTGGCATGCGGTAACCGCTGTCGATATGATCGGCGCATCTGTAACCTTTTCGCCGTTGCTGCGAATAAAGGAATGAACCAGGGTGCATTCGGTCGAAGCGCGTTTGAAGGAACTGATGCTCGCAAGCCTTGCGGGCGACGCGCAGAGCTATCGTGTGCTGCTCGATGAGGTGGCCAAGCTTTTGCGCCGGTATTTTCTGCGCCGTCTGGCCGATGCCCGCCGCGGCGACGCGGACGATCTGGTGCAGGAAACACTGCTCGCCCTGCACACGCGGCGGCAGACCTATGAGCCGGATCGGCCCTTCACCGCGTGGCTGCATGCGATTGCGCGCTACAAGCTGATCGATCATTTCCGGCGCAACCGCATCCGGGCAACCGTGCCGCTGGACGATGTGGAAGACCTGTTTCTGCAGGACAATTCAGACGCCGCCGCAGACCGCATGGATGTGGACAGGCTGTTGCAGACCATACCGGAAAAATCACGGGATCTGATTTACCGGACCAAAATAGAAGGGCAGTCGATCGCGGAAGCGGCCCGAAGCACCGGCCTTTCCGAATCGCTCGTGAAGGTCAGCATTCACAGGGGATTGAAGGCCATAGCCGCGAAGTTGAGAGGACAGGCAGCCGATGACGACAAATGATCTGATCGAGCGTCTCGCCAGCGAATTGACGCCGGTATCGCGCAAAGCCGTGCTGCGGCGGATCGGCATCGGCCTTGGCATCAGCTCGGTCGCCTCCGCCGTTCTCATGTGGTCGTGGCTGGGCATGCGCCCGGACCTGATGACCGCGGCGGGGACCATGGCCTTCTGGGTCAAGTTCACCTATACGCTCGCGCTTGCCGTGGGCGGCGCCTGGGCCGTCAAGCGCATTGCCTACCCGCTTGGCAGCATCCGCATCAGCCTTGCCGTGATGGCGGTCGCCATTGCCCTCATCTGCATGCTTGCCTTCGCCCAGCTCGCCATGTCGCCGCGCGATCACTACGCCAACATGATGAAGGGGCACACGATTACGGTCTGTACCTTCAACATCGTGGTGCTGTCGCTGCCGCTGCTGTTCGGCGCCTTCTGGGTGCTGCGCGGCCTGGCGCCGACGCGGCCCACGGTTGCCGGGATCGCAGCGGGCCTTGCGGCGGGGTCGATTGCAGCGCTCATCTACTCGTTCCACTGCGATGAAAGCGCCATGCCGTTCATCGCCATCTGGTACACGCTCGGTGTGATTTCCTCCAGCCTGATCGGCGCGATTGCCGGCCGCTTCATTCTGCGGTGGTAGATTGTAGCCGCTGCAGGACTGACAGTGCGTGGTTCGACAAGCTCACCATGAGGGATGTTGAGGATTGCAGGGCGCCATATTCTACTGCCTATCACTTTAGCTTTGCAGCCCGCATACCTCCCTCATGGTGAGCTTGTCGAACCACGCACCATAATATTGCAATCCCAGCCTACTTCATCAGCCATTCATGCTCGGGCGCGTTGTGGAATTTCCACGTGCGCTTGGGACCAGCCATGACATTGAGATAATAAAGGTCATAGCCATGGCAGGCAGCGCAGGGATGATAGCCCTTGGGCACCATGACCACGTCGCCATCCTCGATCGCCATCGCCTCATCCAGTGACCGGTCATCCGTATAGACCCGCTGGAAGGCAAAACCTTGGCGCGGATTGAGCCTGTGGTAATAGGTTTCCTCCAGACAGGATTCCGCCGGCAGGTTGTCCTGATCGTGCTTGTGCGGCGGATAGCTCGATGTGTGTCCGCCCGGCGTGATCACCTCGACCACGAGCAGTGAATCCGCCGGTTCGCTTTCCGGCAGGATGTTGGTGACATAGCGCGTGTTGGTGCCCTTGCCGCGTGTTTCCTGGCCGAGATCATCAGGCGCGATCACGCGCACCGGCAGATCGCCGCCAAGGCTTGGCGCCGAGCAGACGGCAAGTTCGACAGCCGTATCAGCCACCACCGACCAGTCGCAATTGGCGGGCATGTAGACCGACCACGGCTTGCCCTCGAACGGCGACATGCGCGCGCCCAGCAAACCGAGATCGTGGCCGTTCACCTGTGCAAATCCCTTGCCCGTCACGAAGACAAGACATACTTCCGTGTCGCCGCTGCGCCCGGCAATGGTCTGCCCGGGCGCAGCGCGATTGAGGTCGAAGCCGACATAGGTCCAGCCGGCGGTTTCCGGTGTGACATGCGCCACGCGGCCGGTGCCGGTTTTCGCCTTGAGCAACAATTTCGACATGGTTCTATTCCTCTTTCCCGTCCGCATCCGCCGGCTTGGCCGGTTCGGATGGGTCAAAAGCGATGAAAAACTGCCAGACGCCATAACCGGCGAAACCAAGCGCTATCGTCCCCCAGAACGGTGTGCCCGTGACGAACTCGAAAATGGCCCATGCCACGCAGAAGGCCACGACGGCGATACGCCGCCACAGGGGACGAAAGAACGGATGCTTGGAATCGCTGGTCAAACCAATCCTGCCTCTTTGATGAAGCGGCTGAGATTGGCATGGCCAAGCTTGGAATAGACGGCTGGATCAGCCTTCACAGGGTCCTGCTCTGCCTCGACAACCACCCAGCCGCTATAGCCCTGGAGTTCCTTGAGAACACGAACATAGTCGATCATGCCGTCGCCGGGAACCGTGTAAACGCCGGCAAGGACGGAATCGAGGAAGGACCAGTCTTCGCGGTTGGACTGCCACATCACGGCTTCGCGGATATCCTTGCAATGCACATGGCTGATACGCGCCTTATGGTGGCGGGCGAGACGTGCCGGATCGCCGCCACCCCAGGTGGCATGGCCGGTGTCGAGCAGCAGATGCACCGCGTCGCCCGTTACCTGCATGAACCGGTCGATCTCGGATTCGGTCTGCACCACGGTGCCCATGTGGTGATGATAGACCACCTGCAGGCCATAGGTCTGCTTCACCGCTTCGGCAAAGGCGGTGTAACGCTTGCCGAATTCAGCCCATGCCGACTTTTCCAGAACCGGACGGGCCGACAGCGGCAGATCCTTGTTGGAGTGAATGGCGTTCGACGTCTCGGCCGCGATGAGGACTTTGCAGCCCATGTCCTTCAGCAGCGTGGCATGGCCGACAACAGCCTTCAGTTCGGCATCCACGTCACGCACCAGCAGCTCGGTCGAGTACCAGCCGCTGACAAGACTATGTCCGAACGCATCGAGGATCGGGCGCAGCTTGTCCGCCGTGCGCGGAAACTTGTTGCCCAGCTCCATGCCGGTGAACCCGGCGGCCTTCGCCTGTTCCAGACAGGTTTCCAGAGGGATATTGCCGCCGATTTCGAGCATGTCGTCATTGGACCAGCCGATTGGGTTCGCCCCGATACGGATCATTCTTGTCTTCCTTCAGTTGTTGTGTGCGGGGTGCGTGGTTCGACAAGCTCACCATGAGGGAGGTGAGTTGACTGCAGCACCAATCGCAAAGATTGCAGAATATGACTTCCTGTCATCATCTACGTCCCTCATGGTGAGCTTGTCGAACCACGCACTATTTATCTACAAATCGGGTTAATCGCCGACGCGCTGCAGTTTCAGCTTCTCTTCATAGGATTTGCGCGCGGCATTGACCTGCGGGCGCTGGCTGACCTCGGGCACAGCCACATCCCACCAGGTGCCGCCGGCATCGGTGGAAACAAGCGGGTCCGTGTCGATGACGACAACCGTGGTCCGGTCGTTGTGTTTAGCGCGTGCAAGTGCAGATTCCAGTTCCGCAATCGATGCAACCTTCTCAGAAATGGCACCAAGGCTTTTTGCATGGCCGGCAAAATCGACGTCAGGCAGAACCTCGTGGCGCGAGTCTTTCAAGAGGTTGTTGAAGTTCGCCCCGCCTGTGCCCATCTGCAGCCGGTTGATGCAGCCGAATCCGCGATTGTCGAGCAGGACAATAGTGATCCTCTGGCCCAGCATCACCGAAGTGGCGATCTCCGAATTCAGCATCAGATAGGAACCGTCGCCGATCATCACGACCACCTCGTCATCCGGCTTGGCCATCTTTGCCCCGAGGCCGCCCGCGATCTCGTAGCCCATGCAGGAGAAGCCGTATTCGGCGTGATAGGAGCCCGGTGCTCCCGCCTGCCACAGCTTGTGCATTTCTCCCGGCAACCCGCCCGCCGCATGCAGGACGGTCGCCGCGCTGCCCATGGTCCGCTGCACGGCACCGATCACCTGCGCATCCGACGGCAGGACCGCATTCGTCGGTCCGGTGACCTCGGCGGCGGCCTTCTGCCACTCGGCCTTGCCCTGTTTGGCATTTTCGGTCCAGCTCACGGGTGCCTTGTAACCGGCGGTCGCGGCAGCCAGTTCCAGCAGCCCTTCCCGCGCATCGGCAACGAGAGCCGCTGCGCGGTGCTTGCCCGCATCGAAAGCCTGCACGTTCAGCCCGATGAACTTCTTGCCGCCATTGCGGAACAGCGCCCAGGAACCGGTGGTGAAATCCTGCAGGCGCGTGCCGACGGCCAGAATGACATCCGCCTCTTCCGCCAGACGGTTGGCCGCCGATGTGCCGGTCACGCCGATGGCCGCCATGTTCAGGGGATGGTTGTCAGGCAGGGAGGACTTGCCGCCCTGCGTTTCGCAGACGGGAATACCTGTCGCTTCCACGAAGGCTGTCAGCTCGTTCGATGCCTGCGAATAGATGACGCCACCGCCGGCAATGACCAGCGGCTTTTTCGCGGATTTGAGCAGTTCGACGGCGGCAGCCAGTTCCCCGCGGTCTGGGCGCGGGCGGCGCGTCGTCCAAACGCGTTCGTCGAAAAAACTTTCCGGATAGTCATAGGCTTCCGCCTGCACATCCTGGCACAGCGCCAGCGTCACCGGGCCGCACTCGGCCGGATCGGTCAGCACCGCCATGGTGCGGGCGAGTGCCGGAATGATCTGTTCGGGCCGGGTGATCCGGTCGAAATAGCGCGAGACGGGGCGGAAGCAATCATTGGCCGAAACCGTGCCGTCACCAAAACTTTCCACCTGCTGCAGAACCGGATCGGGAATACGGTTGGCAAAGACATCACCGGGCAAAAGCAGCAGCGGCAGGCGGTTGACATGGGCAAGCGCTGCCGCGGTGACCATATTGGTCGCGCCCGGTCCGACGGAACTCGTCACCGCCATCATGCGGCGGCGGAAACTGGCCTTGGCAAAGGCGATGGCCGCATGCGCCATGGCCTGCTCGTTGTGGGCGCGGTAGGTCGGCAGTTCGTCGCGCACCTGATACAGCGCCTCGCCGAGACCCGCCACGTTGCCGTGGCCGAAAATCGCCCAGACACCGGCAAACACCGGCACCTTCCGGCCATCGATCACGGTCATCTGGCTGGCAAGGAAACGCGTCAATGCCTGCGCCATCGTCAGGCGTATCGTCTTGGTCATGTCAATCTCCTCCCGGCCTGATGCTATGCCGCTTGTTGCTTGCGGCTGGCAAGCCATGCCCTGGTCAATTTTTCGAAACGATCCGCCATATCGGCAATCGCCGCCTCATCGGATATCTTTCCCGCCAGCCATTGTTCGGCGGCGTCCATGAAAATGGTGCGTCCAACTGCAAAGCCCTTGACGACAGGGGCGTTTGCGGTGGCAGCGAAGGCTGCTTCCAGCTCATCCTGCGGCGCTTCCAGCCCGAGCAGGACGACACCACGGCACCACGGATCGTTCTTTTCGATCACCGCCTCGATCTTCTTCCATGCGGCGGCCGAAGCCTGCGGCTCCAGCTTCCACCAGTCCGGCTTGATGCCAAGCGCGTAGAGCTCTTCCAGCGCCCGCGGAATGGTCATGTCGTCGAGCACCCCGTGCTTTCCGGCAATGATCTCGATCAGCAGTTCGCGTCCGACCTTGCGCGCCGCCTCGAACAGGGCGCGCAGCTTGGCCTGCTGTTCCGCCTTCAGTTCAGCCGGATCGTCCGGATGATAGAAGCACAGGCACTTGATGCAATGATCCACCGGCCATTCCGCCAGCTGCGACCCGATATCCTGCGAGAATTCAAACCGCAGCGGGCGCGAGCCCGGCAGTTCGACCGGGCGGCCAAGCCAGTCGAAATTGTGCCGGGCAAATTCGAACATCGCCTCGCGCCCGAACTTTTCATCGAGCAGCATGCCATAACCGCTGCGGCCATCCGCAACCCGTGCGGCGGCCTTGACGGCCAGTTCCTTGAATGCCTGCACCCGGCCGATATCCGCGCCAAGCCTCTGGGAAAGGTCCTCAAGCTGCACGCGATGGTCAATGGCAAAGGCCATCATCGAAGGAATGTCATGGCGGCGCGTGGTTGCCCAGTGCACATGATTGATCGCCTCGTCCTTGCGCAGGGCATGCTGCGGGCTGCCATGTTCAAGGAAGAACTGCAGCTCTTCGAATGTCGGAATTTCCGGCGAGCACAGGAGACGCGACACCGCAAAGGCGCCGCAGGCATTGGCCCAGGTCGCCGCCGTGGCAAGGCTTTCGCCGCCGAGCCAGCCGCGCAGGAAGCCGGACATGAAGGCGTCGCCCGCGCCCAGCACGTTGAACACTTCGATGGGAAATCCCTTGCCGACAATACCGTCTTCGAGATTGTCGGATATGGCGCCCTCATAGACGATGCAGCCCATCGGGCCGCGCTTGAGCACGATGGTGGCATGGGCGGAAAGCGCGCGGATGGTCTTCAATGCCGCAAGCAGATCAGCCTCGCCGGAGGCGATCAGCACTTCCTCTTCCGTGCCGACGATCAGGTCGCAGTCGGCCAGCACCGTCTTCAAATGGCGCGACACGGCATCGGAGGCGATATAGCGGCTGTCGCCTGCCCCGTGACCGGCAAGCCCCCAGAGATTCGGCCGGTAATCGATGTCAAACACCACCTTGCCGCCGGCTTCCTTGATCAGGCGGATCGCCTTGCGTTGGGCGGCATCAGTGTTGGGCTTGGAAAAATGCGTGCCCGTCACCACCACGGCGCGGGCCGAGCGGATGAACTCCGGATCGACATCGTCCTCGTTCAGCGCCATGTCGGCGCAGTTCTCGCGGTAGAAGATCAGCGGAAAGCTCTTGTCGTTCTCGACCGACAGGATGACCAGCGCCGACAGCCGTTCCGCATCGGTGATGACACCATCGACGGCCACGCCTTCGCGCAGCATCTGCTCGCGGATGAAACGGCCCATCTGCTCGTCGCCAACACGGCTCAGAAGTGCCGAGCGCAATCCGAGACGGGCGGTGCCGATGGCGATATTGGCCGGGCAGCCGCCGACGGATTTGGCGAAGGACGCGATATCCTCGAGGCGGGAGCCGATCTGCTGACCGTAGAGATCCACCGACGAGCGGCCAATTGTGATGACATCAAGCTTTTTGCCTGTTGCAGCGCTGCCCATGACGATCCTCCCGATATGCTGATCCATCCCGCTGAAAACAGGCCGGGAATTTTTGCATATGAAATAATAATTCTATCAAATCGTCAATATGGAATGTATATTCTTTTTAGATTTCCCGCATTTCATTTGGCGCTGTTACAGGCTGCGGCGCCGTTCCGCTACGCTGACAGTCAACGCCATGGCGAGCGCCATTGTCCCGGAGAGAGACCGGAATCCAGAGAAATCTCCTTCCGCCGCCTCGAACCAGACGCTGGCCGATTGTGCCAGCGGCGAAAACGCGCTGTCGGTGATGGCAACGACAGGCACACCGCGCGCTGCCAGCGCTGCCGCATGCTCGACCGTTGCCGAGGCATAGGGCGAAAAGCTGATGGCAATCGCTGCATCCTGCGACCGGGCAAAGGAAAGGATTTCCGGGTCGATACCGGCCGTCGATTCAATCAGCTGATTGCGGATTTTCAGTTTGCCGAAGGCATAGGCCATATAGGCGGAGATCGGATAGGACCGGCGGCGGGCGATGAGATAGATCGTGTCCGCATGCGCCAGAATTTCCACCGCGCGCTCCAGCACATCCTCCTCGGCGCTGCGGGAAATGGTCTGGATGGATTGGCTGGCCGCCGACAGGAACCCATTGAGAATGACGCGGTTCTTGGAAAGGCCCGGCGTATCGCCGCGCAGGCCCGACAGCCGTTCTTCATACGAGCCCTGCCGCTCCCGCAGGCGTTCGCGGAACACCGATTGCAGGCTGGTAAACCCGTCAAAACCCAGATGCTGGGCAAAGCGGATAAGCGTGGAGGGCTGCACGCCGGCCGACTGGGCAATGCTTGCCGCCGTGCCGAAGGCGATTTCATCGGGATTGCCGAGGGCATAGGCTGCGATCTGTGCCAGCCGCTTGGGCAGGAGCTGACGGCGATCCAGGATCAGCGTGCGCAAGGCATCGAAGTCCTGCGGCAGAGTTGCTTCTGTGGCCGTGCTGCCCATTGCGAATCGTTCCCCTTGGTTTTGCGATACGGATGGCGAGACTACCAAAATAATCCATTCCGCAAAACGGATCAGTTATTCCATTTTCATCCGTTATAGATTACTTCAATCAACATCTGCAAGAGATGCAGACATCCTCAAATGTCGTGGGAGTGAAGACATGTCGGGTCATGGGAATGCGCGCGCACTGGGTGTAGGGCTGATCGGAACCGGGTTCATGGGCAAATGCCATGCCCTGGCCTGGAATTCCGTCCGTGCGGTTTTCGGTGATGTCCCTCCGGTCCGTCTCGTGCATCTCGGTGAAGCCAATGCCGAGCTTGCCAGCCAGCGTGCCGCCGAGTTCGGCTTTGCCAAGGCGTCGGGCGACTGGCGCGCCGTGATCAACGATCCCGATGTTGACGTCGTCTCCATCACCACGCCCAACCAGTTTCATCCGGAAATGGCGCTGGCCGCGCTTCAGGCCGGCAAACACGTCTGGTGCGAAAAGCCCATGGCCCCGGCATTCGACGACGCGAAAGCCATGACCGCTGCGGCGAAACAGTCCGGCAAGGTTGCGGCGCTCGGTTATAATTACATCCAGGGTCCGGCCATCCGCCATATCCGCCAGCTGCTGGCGGAAAAGATCATCGGCGACGTCAATCATCTGCGCATCGAGATGGACGAGGATTTCATGGCCGATCCCGACGCGCTGTTCTACTGGAAGCATGCTGCAACGTCAGGTTATGGCGCGCTCGACGACTTTGCTGTGCATCCCCTGTCGCTGCTCTGGGCGCTGTTTGGCCGGGTCAGCCGGGTCATGTGCGACATGTCAAAACCCTATGCCGAGCGCCGGACGCAGGACGGCGGCATGAAGGCAGTTGAAACCTATGACAGCGCCAGCGTGCTCCTGCATATGGAGAACGGCGTGGCTGGCACGCTGCAGGTCAACCGTTCCGCCTGGGGTCGCAAGGGACGTATTGCCCTGCAGATTTTCGGCTCGAAAGGCTCGATCCTGTTCGATCAGGAACGCGCCAATGAATTCCAGCTCTACGTCACGGCAGACCGGCCAACGGAACAGGGCTACCGGACGATCCTGACCGCGCCGCATCACGATCCCTATGGCCGCTTCATCCCGGCTCCCGGCCACGGTCTCGGCTTCAACGACCTCAAGATCATCGAGTGCCATGAACTGATCAAGCGCATCGATGGTGAGGCAGCGCATCTGATCGGGTTTGAGGACGGTTTGGAGATCGAGCGCACCGTGCACGCCATGGCCCGGTCATTCAGTGAACAGCGCTGGGTGGATGTGCGGTAAGGGGGATTTCCCTCTTCACCCTGTGGATTGCGGGTTTGCGGTGCGTGGTTCGACAAGCTCACCATGAGGGAGGTGGTTTGGCTGCAATGCCAACCTGATAGGCTGCAGAATAGTGCGCCCTGCAATCCTCGCTCTCCCTCATGGTGAGCTTGTCGAACCACGCACGACCACCCTGCATATAACCGCCCTGCCGGTGACCGCACCGGCAGGGCGTTTTTCATTGAAACTCAGAGACTGATCGTCTTGCCTTCCTTGACCGACCGCAAGGCGGCATCGGCCAACGCCAGCGCGATCAAGCCGTCCTTGCCGCTCGGAGCGGCCTTGGCGCCCGTTGCAATCGCATCGATGAAAGCGGCTATCTCGTTGGCATAGGCTTCCGTGTAGCGGGTCATGAAGAAATCATGCAGCGGCGGACGGGTATAGCCGTTGCCATTGGCGACTTCGATCGACACCGGACGCTGGTTCTCCGCGGCAACCATGCCCTTGGAGCCATGCACTTCAATGCGCTGGTCATAGCCATAGGTGGCGCGGCGCGAATTGGAGATGACGCACTGCTTGCCGGAGGCAGTCGAGAGAATGACGCTGACGCTGTCATAATCGCCGAGCTCACCGATCTTCTTGTCCACCAGAACCGAAGCATGGGCGGTCACGGCCACCGGGTCCTCGCCCAGCAGGAAGCGCGCCATGTCGAAATCATGGATCGTCATGTCGCGGAAAATGCCGCCGGAACGGGTGATGTAGTCGGCTGGAGGTGCACCCGGATCACGCGAGGTGATCGTCACCATTTCGACCGTACCAACGGCACCGTCATCGATGGCCTTGCGCACGGCGGCAAAATGCGGATCGAAGCGGCGGTTGAAACCGACCATCAGGGTGGCCTTGGTTTCATCGACGACGGCAAGGCATTCCTCGACGCGCTTCACATTGAGATCAATCGGCTTTTCGCAGAAGATCGCCTTGCCGGCGCGGGCAAAGCGCTCGATCAGATCGGCATGCGTATCGGTCGGCGTGCAGATGATGACCGCATCGATATCCCCGGCCTTTTCGATCTCATCGATGCTGCGGATTTCACAGCCATAGGCGCTGGAGAGATCCTTTGCCGCCTGTTCAAACGCATCCGCCACCGCAACAAGTTTCGCCTGCGGGTTGGACATCACGGCCTTTGCGTGAACCTTGCCGATACGGCCCGCACCGAGCAGGCCAAAGCGTACAGTCATTTCATTACCTCTTGGAAAGATGCCCGGATGGGTTCCGGGCATTACAGATTGGTTTCAGACTTTTCTCTTCTTCTGGCGATAGACGTCCACGACCACAGCCGCAACGATAATCACGCCCTTGATGATCTCCTGGTAATAGGCATCGACCCGCAGGAAGGTGAACCCGGAAATCATCACGCCGAGAATGATGGCGCCGATAACCGTGCCGGTGATGCGCCCGACGCCGCCGGTCAGCGAGGTGCCGCCGATGACGGCAGCCGCAATCGCATCCAGCTCATAGGTTACGCCCATGCCCGACTGCGCCGTCTGAGCACGAGCCGCGGTGACGATACCCGCAAGACCGGCCAGCACGCCGGCGATGGCATAGACCTTGATCAGGTGCCGCTCGACATTGATGCCGGAGACGCGCGCCGCCTGAACATTGGCGCCGATGGCATAGGTGAATTTACCGTAGCGCGTATAACGCAGCGCGATATGGAAAATGAACGCCACGACCAGGAACACCACCACCGGCCAGATGCCCGTGCCGATGAAATTGAACTGGTCCGTGAGCCCTGAAACCGGCGAGCCCTTGGTATACCATTTGGCGACGCCGCGCGCCGACACCATCATGCCGAGCGTCGCGATGAACGGCGGAATCTTGGTCTGTGCGATCAGCGCGCCGTTGATAATACCGGCGATCAGGCCGATACCGAGACCGATGGCCAGCGGGATGATGAAAGGCAGGTCCGTCAGGCTGGGATAGACAGGCCTTGCCCAGGTCGAGGCCTGCGCGAAACTCGCGGCAATCATCGCCGTCATACCGACAACGGAGCCCGATGACAGATCGATGCCGCCGGTGATGATGACCTGCGTCACGCCAACAGCGATAATGCCGATGACGGACACCTGCAGGATGATGATGGTCAGGCGCTGCTGGTTCATCAGAAAGCTCTGCCCGACGAAAATCCAGCCGAGCACTTCATAGATCAGAGCGATGCCGATCAGGACCAGGAGGATGCTGACCTCCGGCGGCAGCCGGCGCCCCTGCTTCGAGACCGCCGGTGCGGCTGCCTTTGCGGTTGCTTGTTCGCTTGTCATTGTAGTTCCTCCCCGTCCGGCAGCGGCTTCACTTGGAAGCCAGCTCCATGACTTTTACCTGGGTTGCCTCTTCCCGATCCAGGAAACCGGTGACGCGGCCCTCGTGCATCACCATGATGCGGTCGCTCATGCCGAGAACCTCAGGCATTTCCGACGAGATCATGATGACGGCGACACCCTGCTTGGCGAGTTCGGAGACAAGGCGGTGGATTTCCGCCTTGGCGCCGACATCGATGCCGCGCGTCGGTTCATCGAGAATGAGAATTTTCGGATTGGTCAGCAGCCAGCGGCCGATCAGCACCTTCTGCTGATTGCCGCCGGAAAGATTTTCGACCCGCTCCTGCAGATTGGGCGTCTTGACCCGCAGCTTGTCGCTCATCACCTTGCAGGCCGCGGCAATGCCCTTTTCCGAAACAAAGCCGAATTTGACGAACCGGTCCTGCAGCACGGCGATCTGCATGTTCTCCAAAACGTCGAGAATGAGCAGGCAGCCGGTTTCCTTGCGGTCTTCGGTGATGAAGGCCATGCCATGCTGGATCGCCTGGTTCGGCGAGGCGATGGCAACCGGCTTGCCATTGATGGTCATTGAGCCCGTCGTGGCGGGCGTCACGCCGAATATGGTTTCGGCGACATTGGAGCGGCCCGACCCGACCAGCCCCGCAATGCCGAGAATTTCACCGGCCCGCACATCGAAGGAAACGCCGCTGAACACATTCTTCAGCGCGAGGTCTTTCACCGAGAGGACGACGTCGCCGATCGGCACGGTCTCTTTCGGAAACATCTGGGTGATCTCGCGCCCGACCATCATCTTGATGATGTCGTCGCGCGTCACGTCGGTGGACGCATGCGTGCCGATATAACGGCCATCGCGGAACACCGAGAATTCATCGGCGATCTCGAACAGCTCGTTCATCTTGTGGGTGATGTAGACAATGCCGATGCCCTGGCTGCGCAGGCTGCGGATGATCTCGAACAGATGCGCCACCTCGCGCTCGGTCAGCGCCGAGGTCGGCTCATCCATGATCAGCACATCGGATTCGTAGGACACCGCCTTGGCGATCTCGACCATCTGCCGGTTGGCGACGCTCAGGTCCCGCACCTGCGCTTCCGGATCAAGCGCGATGTTCAGCCGCTTGAACAGCTCGGCGGTCATTGCGAACATCTTGCCGTGATCGACAAAGCCGAACATGTTCTTCGGCTCGCGCCGGATCCAGATATTCTCGGCCACCGTCATGAACGGCATCAGGTTCAGTTCCTGATGGATCATGGCAATGCCGTTCTCCAGCGCATCGAGCGGCGATTTCAGCCGGATCGGCAGCCCCTTGAGAAACACCTCGCCCTGATCTGGAACATATATTCCAGCCAGGATCTTCATCAGCGTGGATTTGCCGGCGCCGTTTTCGCCCATCAGCGCGTGCACTGTCCCGCGCTTCAGGCGGAACGACACATCGTCCAGCGCCAGGACGCCGGGAAATTCCTTGCGGATATTTTCGACATTCAACAGATATTCGGCGTTCGGCACCGCACCACTGGCGCGAACCGCAGCCATCGTTGTTGGGCTGACTGCCATAATCGTCTCCTCCCGAGACATTGAGCAAAGGCCGGAACGCGCCCGGAGGCGCGTTCCGATGCAAGGCGCGGTGCCTTAGTTCTTGGACTGGTACTTCGACAGATTGTCCGGCGTCACCAGCTCGAAAGGAATATAGACCTTGGTCTCAACCTTTTCGCCCTTCGACAGCTTCAATGCGGCGTCGACCGCACCCTTGCCCTGACCGGCGGCATTCTGGAACACGGTCACGCGGAGATCACCGGCAGCCATGGCAGCGAGCGCATCCTGCGTCGCGTCGACACCGGCCACGACAACCGTGTCCATCTTGCGTCCGGCGGCCTTGAGGGCCTGGATCGCGCCGATAGCCATTTCGTCATTGTTGGAAATGACGGCATCGAATTCCAGACCGGCGGAGAGCCAGTTGGTCATGAGGTCGGCACCCTGGGTGCGCGACCAGTTGGCGGTCTGCTCCTCGACGATGGTAAGGCCCTTGCATTCATCCGTGGCGATCACGTCGTGAATGTCCTTCGTGCGCTGGCGCGCCGCCTGGTTGGACAGCTCGCCCATCATGACAACGACTTTGCCCTTGCCCTTCAGGAGCTTGCAGACTTCCTTGGTTTCCAGCGTGCCGGACTCGACTTCGTTGGATGCAACAAAGGCCTGCTTTGCCGGCAGTTCGTTGACGTTGACCGGCTCGCGGTTGACGTAGACCAGCGGAATGCCCGCTGCGGTCGCCAGCTTCGACATGGCGGCCGTCGCGTCCGTATCCACCGCATTGACGATGATGGCATCGACCTTCGAGGCGATAAAGTTCTGGATCTGGCTCTGCTGCTTGGCAACGTCGTTCTGCGCGTCTTCCACCTGCAGCTTCACGCCATCCAGCGTCTTGGCATAATCCTGCATACCATTGCGCAGGACCGTCAGGAAGTTGTCGTCGAACTGCGCCATCGACACGCCAATATTGGCGGCCAATGCCGACGTGCTCATCAAGGCTGCAACAGCCACGCTCAATATCAGTTTTTTCATTTCGTCTCCTCCACATGGTGCCCGGCCACACCGTCCTGATCCGGAAGCTCCGCGAACGTCGGCATCGTAGCCACGCAACCCCTGCTGCCAGCGATGCCTCTGCCCCTAGAGTGCGCGAAACGTCGCGCAAACTTTTCTGGACTTGTCATACGGAATATAAAAACCGTCGCATCCAGTTTCTGAAATATTTATTCCATTTTCTCAAGAAGGCGTCAAGCGGGGTTCGTGAAAACCGGGTAATAATTGAGGGGTAAATTTTGCACAGCTGCGCAACCGGATTGCCTGTGTTCAACGCCGGTTTTTACCTTCACATCAGGTATTCTTCAGACTTATTGATAATTGACCCGCATCCTGAATTGATAAAATCATCGCTTTCAATCGTTTTAAATCGACTTTGGAGGGACCGATTTGGGCGAGGCTTGCCAGCGGCGGCGACATTTGCAGCTGCATTCCATTTTCAACGACAAAAAATTTTTGGGAGGACATTATGAGACTAAAGGCACCGCTTATTGCGGGCTTGTTCAGCTGCGTCGCATTGGTGGGTTGTACCGGCTCGGATGACAAGGACGCTGCGGCATCCCAAGGAACATTCGATGGAGCAGCCAAGGACCTGAACACGCAGGTATCTCAACCATCGGACACAATCAGCCAAGCAGTACAGGTCAAACAAGCTCAGGGCGATGCCGACATTGCGGCTTTGCGAGTAACGCTTGGCGAGGTCCAGCAAACCCTGAAGACTCTGGAAGCCGGCGTAACCGCCGCGAAGACAGAAAACGACCTTACCAAATTGCGGCGATTCAATCTGCCGCAGGCGGAAGACGATGCAGCCGCGCTTGCACTGAAACTGGGTGACATCAGCTCGTCCAGATTCAGCCCGCTGATAGAATTTGCAGACAATCTGCGGCAGCGCATCGATCTGCTGCAGACCAATTTCCCGCTGGTGGCGGCGGACCGGGCCCGCCTGCAGAATTTGGCCGGTGACCTTGAAAAAGCAACGACTGATCTGGTTGCCGCCAGCACCAAATTCGACGCGGACCGCGCCACTCTAACATCAACGAATGATGCTATCCGGCAATTGCTGGAAACGGTGAAAACCAAAGCCGATGCCGCATCGATAACAGCGCTGACAGACCAAATCGTCAGTCTGTCGATCGCGATTGAAGCGCTGACGAGAAACAGCAACGGTGAAATCAGAGCTTTCAATTCACGCCTGATCGCGTTTGAAGACTCGCTTGATTTTTTGCAGCCACGAACGGATATGCCCCTGACCCAGTTTGTCAATCCGTTCATCGGCACAACCATTACAGACAGTGGCGGGGCCCCATCAGGCAGCAATCATTCCGGCAATGTCAATCCCGGCGCGCAGACACCGTTCGGCATGGTCAGCTTCGGGCCGGATACAGAGGGAAGCGGAACTGACTTCGGCAGAGGATCAGGCGGCTATTATTACGACGATGGAGCAATTCAGTATTTCAGCATGACCCATCTCAACGGCCCCGGCTGCCGCGGTCAGGGTGCGGTGGCCATTCTGCCACAGGAAATTAACAGCCTGATATCGAGCAACGGCGCAAGATACAGCCACGCCGATGAATCGGCGCAACCCGGCTACTACCGGGTCAAATTCAACAACATCCTCAGCGAACTGACCGCGACGACGAGAACCGGCATGGCGCGTTTCTCCTACGCCGACAAGGACAAGGCTTTCCTCGTCATTGACGCCACGCTCAACAACCGGGCAAAACCAAAAGCCAAAAACATCGTTGCCAATCTTGCCACAATCACCTTGGGCGAGGATAGGAGAACGATTTCCGGCAAGGCGTTCGCCGGGAGCTTCTGTGGCGGAACATGGGATCAGCCCGTCTATTTCCATGCCGCTTTTGACAAACCTTTGAAGGACACATCTTCGGTCAAAGACGGTGCGGCCACTCTGCAATTCAATCTCACCGATACGGACAAAACCGTTCAGGTCAAGATCGGCATTTCATCAGTCAGTGCTGACAATGCCAGGAAGAATCTTGAAACGGAAAACAATGGCTGGATATTCGATACTGTCAGGCAGCAATCAGACGCTATCTGGAACAAGCGCCTCAATACCATCCAGATCAGTCTGGCGAAAGCGGAGGAACAAGCGAAGCTTCCATCGGACAAACAGCCGACTATCAAGACCAATCTGACGAAATTCTATACGGCGTTCTATCGCGTTTACAGCGGCCCCACCGTTTTCAGCGATGTCAACGGCGACTACCGCAGCATGAAACAGACGGCACCTTTTCCGGAAAGCGACACTCTGCCTGACCGCACAACCGAGAACGTGGCCAATTACAAATTCACGCTGGACGGCAAGGAAAGCGGCTACAAGACGCACTACTCCGGCTTCTCCATGTGGGACACCTACCGTTCCGCCGCGCAACTGGTGGCTCTTGTCACTCCTGACGAGGCCAGTGAGATGATGCAATCGCTCGTTGCCGACGCGCAGCAATGCGGTGCATTTCCGCATTGGGTGAATGGCAGCGAGGACACCATCCCCATGCAGGGCGATCATGCCCTCAATGTCATTGCCGGCTCCTATATGTTCGGGGCCCGGAAATTTGATCTGGCCAATGCACGCAAATATATGGAACAGTCCACGTCCGATCCCACAAGCGCCTGCAATGACAAGCTCAGCGTCGGGCGCAATGCCAGTCTGCCCGCCTTGCCGGACTATCTCAAACTTGGCTACATCGCTACCGATGCAGCCGCAAAATGGCACGCATCCTCTGCCACTATTGAAATGACAACCAGCGACCGGTCCGCCGCTGCTTTCCTTGCCAGTCTGCCCGCGTCGGCAGGTGTCAAGCCGGACACCATCCAGGCTCTGTTCAAACGCGCCTCAAACTGGCTGAACATTTTTGATACAGGCCAAAAGAAACTGCGAGCCAAGGATAAGACCGGCAAATGGCAGGACGGCAGTTTCCATGAATCGACGGAGGAAAATTACATCTGGGCATTTTCCCATGACTGGACCGCGCTCATCGGCAAGCTTGGCGGCAAGGATGCGGCCATTGCAAGGTTGAATACGCTGTTTTCAATCCCCGCGCTCTCAGCATTCGGCAACATAAAGCAAGAGCCTTCTGGAAAGAGCCTGAACGGAGGTGAAGCATCGGCTGGTTACTACATCGGCAATGAACCGGCCTTTCAGACACCATGGGCCTACAACTGGGCGGCTGCACCAAAATATGCCCAGTACATCATCCCGGTGATCATGAACAAAAACTTCTCCATTAACCCTAGCGGATTGCCCGGCAATGACGACATGGGCGCGACATCGGCGTGGTACGTCTGGGCGGCACTTGGGCTCTACCCGGTCATTCCCTCTGCGCCCGGGCTGGCTGTATCTACACCGCAATTCCCGGACATAACTGTCTGGCTCGGCAACGGCAAGAAGCTGTTTATCAAAACGGATAGGGACGCAATGCTCGACAATGTCCGGTACATCAATGAAATGGCGCTCAATCACACACCCTATCAAGGCCTGTGGCTGCCCCTCGACAAGATCAGGGACGGTGGCAAATTGAACTTCAAGCTGTCAGCGACACCAACGGCATGGGGTGAAGATGACAGTCTTGTCCCACCCTCAGGACCAAACGCCGATTACAGCAAGTCCACAGCCAAACCGCCCGCGGGTGCGCAAATCATCCCGTAGAGTGATGAAATTTCTGACCTTGAAAACCGGCGCCGGCTCACCCCGGCGCCCACTTTTTGGCAGCCGTCAACGATCAGGATTGAGCAAGACCATTCCTTACCGCGGTCATGCTTGCCCTGATCGCCCCAGCCGGATCGTCCAACCGCTGCACCTCCTCGGCGAACGGCTCGAACGAGAACAGCCCCGCATAGCCCCCGGCCAGAAGTGCGCGGATCTGCGCGATGTTGCCGAGACGGTCCTGCACATCGACGAGAACGCGGTGCGAGTCGCGCATGTCGCTTGTGGAGACGGCGGCATCGGTCACGCCCGAGATGTGCACCAGCCCGGTCCATTGCGGGAAAAGCGCCGGTTCCCCGGCGAGATGGTGGTGGAAGGTGTCGTGAACAATCCGTAACGTGTCCTGCCCGCCAATGTCCTCGATGGCCTCGACTGCCTCGCGTTTTGAGCGCAGCGAACAGATTTCAAAGCCGAGCGGTTCGACGAACCCGAGAAGCCCCCGCGCCGTCAGGATCGGCTTGAGTGCTGTCAGCGCCGCACGCAGACTCTTCTGCCGCGCGCCGTCCTCCTGACCGGTCCCGTCATTGACCGGCACCAGAACGAGAGCCGCCGCGCCTGCATCCCTGGCATAATCGGCGAGTTCAATGGCTTCCTTTTCGCGCCCGGGCGTCCATTCATTGAAGCGCTGCAGCGCATTGATCGTCGCGATCTTCACTCCGGCCTCCGCCGCCTGCGCCCGAATATCGCCCGCCGGCGTTCCGTCGATGATGGCATTGCCGGTGAGATCGTTGCGGATTTCCACGTCCTGCACGCCGATAGCGCGAGCCAGCTGGAAGAAAGCCTGCGGCCGCAACGCCGGCGTGACCATGTGATTGATTGCAAAAACCGGTGCGGAACGCGTCGCGCTCATCGGAAAACCTCCCAGGAATGAAATGCCAGCACAATGCCGGCGCCGCGCGAAACATCTGTTCCATTCAGCGGTCAGTCAATCGCCCTGACGCCGCAGAAACTATCATCTCTGATAGATTCGGCTGTTTCAGATGTTTTCAGGCAGATAAATATCGAAGGGCAGAAAGGTTTGTCCCGGTGTATTGGCCGCACCGGTTTCGATGACATGGCCCATCAGTTCCACCAGCTCGCGGCAGAGACGCGGCAGCGGGGTGGCAATGGCCATCGTGACGACATTGTCAGCCAGCGCCGCGCGCGATTCCGGCGTGATTTCATTGCAGATCATCACCGGCGGCTCCGGCAGAATGCTCTCGCGCAGGGCTGCGATCGCCCCTTCCATCCCACCGCCGGCAACATAACACCCCGCCAGATCCGGATGGTGTTCCAAAAGATTGAGCATCGCTTCATGCGTGATCTGCCGTGTCTCTAGATTGATCAGCGTATCGAGCACGGTAAACTCAGGCGCTTCTTCGCGAAAGAACGAGCGGAAGCCGATTTCCCGCAGCTCATGCCCCTGAAACCGGTGACTGCCCACAAAGATCGCCACCTTGCCCGGACGGCGCGTCGTTTTGGCGATCATCCAGGCCGCCGTGCGTCCCGCCTTGCGGTTGTTCAGGCCGACATAGCCCTCGCGCACGCCAGCGGCAAAGTCGGACAGCAGGGAGAAAACGGCAATGCCCCTCGCCTTCAGTTCTTCGATCACAACCGTGATCGACGGATGGTCCGGCGCGACGAGCGCGACCGACTGGGTGCGCCCGGCCAGAGACCGCAGCTTGACGATGATGTCCTCCGGTGCCAGCGACGGGCAGAAGTCGACGACCGGCACGCCGCGGAAATGCGGCGCCGCATGCACGGCCTGATCGATTTCGCGGGCAAAATCCTGATAAAAATGCTGGCCGGATTTCTGCAGGAGAAAACCCAGCCTGTATTCCGGCAGTTCCTGCCGCATGCGCTGGCGGATCAGCCCCGCCGCGTGATAGCCGATGCTGTTGGCAGCGTCATAGACGCGCCGCGCCGTTTCCTCGCGCACGGGCAGGCGGTTGTTGAGCACGCGGTCCACCGTCGCCACGCTGACCCCGGAAACCCGGGCAAGATCGGCAATTGTCGGTCTGTTGGCCATATCGTCTCGAATGATAGATTCTATCATGAAACCGTATCATCCGATGATGGAGATTGATAGGATTTTATCATCACGAATTGAGCATGCCCCCTGCCATCGCTACACTTCTCCCATCGGGCCGCAGTGTTTGAAGTGTGTGCCGAAGGATTGGGAGGTCCTGCCATGGACGCAGCATTACCGGCATCACGCGATTACAGCCTCGTTGGCCGCGATTCACAGCGCGCCATCGAGACCGGGCTGGCCGCCGCCGAGTGGTATCACACTGATGTGCCGCGCAAGGCCATGAAGGAGCTGATGAAGCGCGAGGACGGGCCGGCCATACGCGACACGGCGATCTGGCTCGGCAGCATGGTTGTCCTTGCCGGGCTGGGCATTGTTCTCTGGGGCACGATCTGGTGCATCCCCGTCTTTCTCGCCTATGGCGTGCTCTACGGTTCCGCTTCGGATTCGCGCTGGCACGAATGCGGCCACGGCACCGCCTTCAAGACCCGCTGGATGAACGATACGGTCTATCAGATCGCCTGCTTCATGATCATGCGCAATCCGGTGACCTGGCGCTGGAGCCATGCGCGTCACCACACCGACACGGTCATCGTCGGCCGCGACCCGGAGATTGCCGTCATGCGCCCGCCCGATCTCGTCCGCATCCTCCTGAATTTCTTCGGCCTTCTCGATGCATGGCATGCCGTTGCGGATATGCTGCGCAACGCCGCCGGGTTTGTCAGCGCCGAGGAAAAGAGCTTCATCCCCGCGCAGGAGCAGCACAAGGTCGTGCGCTTCGCCCGCATCTGGCTGGCGATCTATGCCGCCGCCATTGCGCTGGCCGTGTACACAGGCTCGATCCTGCCGCTGATGCTGGTCGGCCTGCCCCGCCTGTATGGCGCGTGGCACCATGTCCTGACCGGCCTGCTCCAGCATGGCGGGCTTGCCGACAATGTCATCGATCACCGCCTCAACAGCCGCACGGTACTGATGAACCCCGTCAGCCGCTTCATCTACTGGAACATGAATTATCACGTCGAGCATCACATGTTTCCCATGGTGCCCTATCATGCGCTGCCACGCCTGCATGCCATGATCAGGCACGACCTGCCCGCCCCCAATCCGTCCATCCTCGACGGCTACCGCGAGATGATCCCCGCCTTCCTGCGCCAGCTGCGCAATGAAGACTATTACCTCAGGCGTGAATTGCCGCTGACGGCAAAACCCTACCGCGAGGAGTTCCACGGCGAGGATGCCCGTGCTGCAGCGGAATAGAATTGGTAAGAAAAAGCTTACAAACAAGACCAATAGCAGGGCCTGCGCGGCTCCTGCCAAAGGGAGGAAAGAGCATGAGCGACTGGATTGAGGCCTGCACGGCGGACGATATCGACGAGGAGGATGTCATGCGTTTCGACCACGCGGGCCGGACCTTTGCGATCTATCGCAGCCCCGATGACGAATTCTTCGCCACCGACGGGCTTTGCACCCATGAGCATATCCATCTGGCCGACGGGCTCGTCATGGACGATATCATCGAGTGTCCCAAGCACAATGGCCGCTTCAACTACAAGACCGGCCAGGCCAAGGGTGCGCCGGTCTGCGTCAACCTGAAGACCTATCCGGTGAAAGTCGAGGACGGCAAGGTCCTCATCCAGCTGGCTTCCTGACGATGACCGCCGGTATGGTCATCATCGGCGGCGGCGAATGCGGCGCCCGCGCCGCCTTCGCGCTGCGGGAGAACGGATATGCCGGGCCGGTCACGCTGATCGGCGCGGAAAAACACCTTCCCTATGAACGGCCGCCTTTGTCCAAGGACGCCATGATTTCACCGGAGCATCCCCTCGCCAGAACCATCGCGGGAGAGGACCGGTTCGCCGAACAGGACATCCGCTTCGTTGCCGGCACGACCGCGATTGGAATAGACCGGGAAGCGAAGGACGTCATCTTCGCCGGTGGCAAACGTCTTGCCTATGACCGGCTGCTGCTCGCGACGGGTGCCGTCCCCCGCCCGCTGCCGCTGGCGGCGGCAAGCAGGCATTGCACCTGTCTGCGCAGCTATGACGACGCACTGGCCATCCGGGCGCACCTTCAGCCGGGCGCACACATTGTCATTGTCGGCGGCGGCTTCATCGGCCTTGAACTTGCGGCCAGTGCGCGCCAGCGCGGCGCCGTGGTGACCGTGCTCGAAACCCAGGCGCGCATTCTGATGCGCGGCGTACCGGAGGAAATCGCCGCAGTCATCGCGGCACGCCACCGGCGGGAAGGCGTTCTCATCCGCTGCGGCGTTGCCATTGCAGCGATCACCGACCGGGACAACGGCATCACCATGACGCTTGCCGATGGTGAAAAGCTTGACGCGGACCTCGCCGTCATCGGCATCGGCGCCCTACCGGTAACGGCGCTCGCCGAGGCAGCCGGTCTTGAAACCGCCAACGGCATCCTCGTCAATGCGCATCTGCAGACGAGAGACCCCGATATTTTTGCTGCTGGCGATTGCTGTACGTTTCCGCTTGCCCTCTATGGCTGTCGCCAGGTGCGGCTGGAAGCATGGCGCAATGCGCAGGAACAGGGCACGCTCGCCGCCCGCAACATGCTTGGGCTTTGCGAGCCGCATCTCGCCGTTCCATGGTTCTGGTCCGATCAGTACGAGTTGGGGCTGCAGGTCGCCGGGCTTGCCGACGAAGGTGCCCGGACAATCCGCCGGGATCTCGGCGACGGCGCGTTCATCCTGTTCCATCTCGCGGCGGATGGACGCCTTGTCGCTGCCAGCGGCATTGGTCCCGGCAACAGCGTCGCCCGGGATATAAGGCTGGCGGAAATGCTGATTGCCCGCAGCGCCTGTCCTGATCAGGCTCATCTTGCCGCCCCGGACATCAAACTCAAATCGCTGCTCGCAGCCTGAAACGGACGGAGACACCATGACCAGCAAACGCCCCACGGTGGCGGACATTCTCGCAATGAAGGGCCGTCGCCAGCTGACCATGCTGCGGGTCGAAACGCTTGAGGAGGCGGAAGCCGCCGAGCGCGCGCGGGTCGATATTCTTTCCGTGCCGCCGGCGCTGCTCTCTCCCGCTTTCCGCGATGCCGCGCCATCCTGTTTCACCATTCCCGGGCTTGAATATGGCGATTTCGCCACGGCGGAGGATTATGTGCGTGCCGCCTTTTCCGTCTTGCGTGCGGGCGGCGATGCGGTCTATTGCGCGGCCAGCCTGTCCACCATCCGGCGCATGCGCGATGAAGGCATTCCTGTCTGCGGCCACGTCGGCCTGATCCCGTCAAAGGCGACCTGGACCGGCGGCTTCAAAGCTGTCGGCAAGACGGCGCAAAGCGCGCTCGATATCTGGCGCCAGACCAAGGCACTGGAAGAGGCCGGGGCGTTTGCCGCCGAAATCGAGGTGGTGCCGGTGGCGGTTGCAACCGCCATTTCCGAGCGCACCCCGCTGTTCATGATTTCCATGGGCGCAGGCGCCGGCTGCGATGCGCAATATCTCTTCGCCGAGGATATTCTTGGATCGAACCGCGGCCATTATCCGCGCCATGCCAAGACCTACCGCAACTTTTCCGCCGAATATGACCGCCTGCAGCAGGAAAGGGTCGCAGCCTTTTCCGAGTTTGTCGCAGACGTGCACGCAAAAAACTATCCGGCAGCCGAACATGTGGTCGGAATTCCGCATGACGAACTGGACCGTTTTCTCAAAGAGCTTCCTGGAGTTTGAACCGATGGATCATCAGTCCCCCACCTCGCCCGTCACCCGTCAGCCGTCTGATTATACGCACGGTTTCGTCCTCACCCTGTCGTGCGAAGACAAGCCGGGGATCGTGGCATCGGTGACGACGGAGCTGGCGGCGCTGGATGCCAATATCGCCGAGAGCAACCAGTTCTGGGACCGCCAGACCAACCGCTTCTTCATGCGCATCGCCTTTGCCGCCTCGGAAGAAACCTCCAAGGACGATGTCGAGCGGGCGCTGAAGCCAGCCATCGAGCGCTTCGGCATGAAGACCACGCTGATCGACCAGGCCAAGAAGCCGAAGATCGTCATCATGGTGTCGAAGTTCGACCATGCGCTGTTGCACCTGTTCTACCAGATCAAGGTCGGCTGGCTCGATGCGGAAGTGGCCGCCATCGTCTCCAACCACGAGGACAGCCGCCGCTTTGCCGAGCATGAGGGCATCCCCTACCACGTGCTGCCCGTGTCGAAGGACAACAAGACGGCGCAGGAGGAGGCGCTGCTGAAGATCGTCAAGGACACCGGCGCCGATCTCGTCATCCTCGCCCGCTACATGCAGGTGCTGTCGGACAACCTGTCAAAACGGCTGTTCGGCAAGGTGATCAACATCCACCATTCATTCCTGCCGAGCTTCAAGGGGGCAAAGCCCTATCACCAGGCGTTCGAGCGCGGGGTGAAGCTGATCGGCGCGACGGCGCATTATGTCACGCCCGACCTCGACGAGGGCCCGATCATCGAACAGGAGACCGAGCGGGTCAGCCATGCCATGAGCGCCGAGGACTTTGTCGCCACCGGCCGCGATATCGAGAGCCGGGTGCTCGCCCGTGCCGTCAAGAAGCACCTCGAATCCCGCGTCATGCTCAACGGCCACAAGACCGTGGTGTTCTAAGCACAGGCATTTTTTAAGGGTGCGTGGTTCGACAAGCTCACCATGAGGGAGGATGAGGACTTCAGGGAGTCATATCCTGCAATCCTTGTGACTAAGCATTGCAGCCCAACCCTCTCCCTCACGGTGAGCTTGTCGAACCACGCACAATCGCAATGCGAGCCTTCACCGCCAGTTATTGCCTGCACTTGAGAACGAAGTATACCTCAAAAAGGCGGCGCTCAGGCTTCGATCTCCACATTGCCGAGCGGTTTCGTGCAGCAGGCGAGGACAAATCCCTCGTCGATTTCCTCGTCGAGAATACCGCCATTGTGATCCATTTCGGACTTGCCCGAGAGTTTCATCACCTTGCACGTGCCGCACAGGCCGGATTCGCAGGCCGCCGCAATGCGGATACCGGCGCCGCGCGCCGCCTTGAGGATCGTATCTCCCGGCATGCACGGCACGTCCATGCCCGACATGGAAAAGGTGATCGTCGCCGACGCTTCCACGGCGTCGGTGGACATCACATCGAATGCGGGCAGGACGGGTTCGGCAGCCGGGCCGAAGCTTTCCTGATGATAGTGCGCCATGTCGAAACCACTGGCTTCAAGCATGCCGCGCACATCGCGCATGAAACCTTCCGGACCGCAGCAGAAGATCGTCCTGTCCTTGAAATCCGGCGACAGCAGCGGCAGCTTGGGCGCTTCCAGCCGCCCGCGGATACCGGTCCACACCTGCCCCATCTCGTGTTCCTTGATCAGGAACGACAGTTTCAGGTTGGGCATGCAGTTTGTCAGATATTCCAGTTCCCGGCGGAAAATGATGTCGCTGGGCCGGCGGGCGCAGGTGACGAAGCTGATATCGCTCTGCGGGGCGCAATCATGCATCCAGCGGGTCATCGACATCATCGGCGTGATGCCGGACCCGGCCGAGATGAACAGGTACTTTTCCCCCGGATGCCTGCGCATGGAGAAATCGCCGAGCGGACCGAAGGCCTTCAGCCGCATGCCGGGGGTCAGATGATCCAGCATCCAGCGGGTGCCGATGCTGTTCTCCTGCGCCTTGACCGTCACGGCGATGGTGAAGGGCCGTGACGGGCTGGAGGAGAGCGTATAGGTGCGCAGGACGGCTTCGGGCTGCACCGGCAGCTCGAAGGTCATGAACTGGCCCGGCTCATAGCGGAACCAGTTCTGGTTGTCGGAACGGAATGTGAAGGTCTTCACATTCGGCGCTTCCTCGATGATCGACAGACACTCCAGCAGATGCAGCCGGTCATTCCATGGCTGCATCTGGTCGAGGTGCGGGTAAGACTGAGGAACGCCCATGTTCATTGTGTACCTATGCTACCTTGCTGAGCCGCGTATCGCCGCCGGAGAGACGCTCTTCCATGAACCTGCAGTACCATTCGAGGAATTGCAGCACGCCGCCTTCATGCTCGGGCGAATAGGGTCCGGGCTCGTAGGCGGGCGAGCGGATGCCGAAGGCGTTTTCCTCGACGATCCGGCGGTCCTGGTCATTGGTCTCGAGCCAGACATGCGTCAGTTCCTCGATGGTGTAATCCACGCCCTCGACCGCATCCTTATGCACCAGCCATTTGGTGGTGACCTGCGTTTCATCCGGGCCGAGCGGCAGCACCCGGAAGGAAATGGCATGGTCGCCGAGGATATGGTTCCAGGTGGTCGGGTAATGGAACAGCAGCAGCGAGCCGATCTGCTTCTCGTTGACACTGTCGCTGAGCTGCCGGCCGACGGCGCGGCGCCCGCTCATCGTATAGCTTTCCGCATCGCGCAGCAGCGGCACACGGGTGGCGCGGTACTGGCCGTCATCGGACATGCGGAAAATGCTGGGCAGGCCTGCCGCTTCGCAACGCTGCCAATGCGCGGCAATTTCCGGATCGTCTGCGGCGCCCTGGACACCGCTCACGCTCGGCGCTTCCGGGAAGGTCTTGCACAGCTCGGGATGATTGGCCACGCAGTGATAGCACTCGCGGTTGTTTTCCCAGACCAGCTTCCAGTTGCCCTTTTCGACGATGGTGCTCTGATAGGCGACCTTGGTTTCGGTGAGGTGGTGCGGCGCGAGATAGGGTTCGATCAGTGCGCGCGTCGCGCTGAAATCGACAGGATTCTGCGCCAGGCAGATGAAGATGTAACCGCCGACGCTTTCGCACTGCACCGGCTTCAGGCTGTGCTGGCTGGCGTCGAAATCATCGCCCATCTGGCGGGCGAACAGCAGGCGCCCGTCGAGCTCGTAGGTCCACTGGTGATAGGGGCAGACGAGCTTGGCCGACGTGCCGCGCTCGGCTGAGCAGACGCGCGAGCCGCGATGGCGGCAGGAATTGTGAAAAGCCCGGATCTGGCCCTGGCGGTCGCGCACGATGACCACGGGATAGTCGCCGACCTGCACCGTGAAGAAGTTGCCGGGCTTGGCGACTTCGCAATCATGGCCGATGAACAGCCAGTCGCGATAAAAGATGTTCTCCATATCCAGCCGGAAATAATCCGGATCGGAATAGAAAGACTGTTCAAGGCCGTAGCCGGGTTTCCGGTTTCTCAGGTTCCGGAGCAGTTCGTTGCGTATATCCATGTCGTGTCCTCGCCTCGATGTTGCGAAAGAACTGACTGGTGGTGACGGAGGAAGAACGCCTGCACGGCCAGCCACCGGCTGGTGCCCGCACAGAATCATGCTCCTTGATCGCCCACCGCGATCAGTCGGTTTTTGGTACCGAGGCTGGTTTCCGGGCTCTGGAGTTGCCGTATCGGCTGTCACGACGCCTTCCCGGGGTTGTGACCCAGTGGCTGTTATGCCGTGTTTCACTCCACTACCGTTGCGGGGGCAGCGCCGGGTTTCCGACCGGCTTCCCAATTCTCCGCTTCCCTAGAAAAGCGGCACCTCAAGTGCCCCGATAAAAGCATCCGGCACCCAAAAAGAATAGGTGCGGAAACGACATCGCATTTACGTAAGACGACACGCCGGGCGCGTGTACACTATGTCGCAGATTGGCGATCAAACGGCCTCTGATTCAATCCAGAACCACCAGTTCCTCGAAATGATTCATATCGGCAAAACTGCAGAATGCGGGCGGATTCAACGCAATGACCGGCGATTCACGCCGGATGAATGCTAGGCAATCATCCAGAAGTTCCTGCCAGGCCCCGAGCCTTTCGTCCGGGAACCGCGCGATCGGATAGGCCAGCGTGATGTGGAAGACATAGGTGTCGTGATCAGGATGCCGGTAACCGAACGGCACGGCCAGTTCGTCGCGCCAGGCGCGCATGATGCGCTCGTCATATTCGCTCGCACCGGCCACCGTCAGGCCCGCGGGCGTGACGTCGATCACCTCGACGTTGAACGGCCCGCATCCCTCGAAATCCTGCAGGCGATCCACATAAAGCCGCGTCATGTCGTCGATGCTTGTCTCCAGTGGAACATCATCCGGCCAATAGGACGGGCGGCGGCGATATTCGATAATGCCCTGAAACAGCGTCATGTGCAGGCTGGAGACGGGGGTAAAGGCCAGTTGGCCGGCATCGGGCATCGCCAGCATCCGGTCGCGCACGGCAATGACCGAGGCTTCCGACTCGGAGCCCTTCACCAGATGGCAGACCACCGTATTGCCGGGTTCCGGCTGAAAGACGCCCGCGCCGTTGTAGCGCCGGCCGAGATGCACCGGCGGTTCCGGATGCAGGCTGGCGGCAAAGCGGGCAAGCGAAGGCTTGATCAGGTCGAGCATGGGAACCCCGTGACGAGAGAAGACGATGCAACCGCCATAGGACAGCTCTTTGTCAGACTGATGAAGCCCCGCCCCTTTTCTATGGCCGGTGGAGATATTCCTCGATCGACGCCTGTTTCATTTCAATCGAGAAACCCGGCAGCGACGGCGGCATATAAGCGGCATCCCGGATGTTGCAGGGATCGACAAAATGTTCGTGCAGATGGTCGACATATTCGATCACCCGCCCCTCCTTCGTCCCCGACACGGCGATGTAGTCGATCATCGACAGATGCTGCACATATTCGCACAGGCCGACACCGCCCGCATGCGGCCAGACAGGCAGTTCATATTTGGCGGCGATCAGCAGCACGGCGAGCACTTCATTGAGGCCGCCCATCCGGCACGAATCGATCTGCACCACATCGATGGCGCCTTCGGCGATGAACTGCTTGAACATGATGCGGTTCTGGCACATCTCGCCGGTCGCGACCTTCACAGGCTTGATTGCCTGCCGGATCTTGCGGTGGCCCGCCACGTCATCCGGGCTGGTCGGCTCCTCGATGAAGAACGGCTTGACGAAGGCAAGCTTGTTGACCCAGTCGATGGCCTCGCCCACTTCCCAGACCTGGTTCGCATCGATCATCAGGATACGGTCCGGCCCGATCACCTCGCGGGCAATGGTCAGGCGGCGGATATCGTCTTCAAGATCGCGGCCGACCTTCATCTTGATGTGGTTGAAACCGGCGTCGACCGCTTCCTGACAGAGACGGCGCAGCTTTTCGTCGGAATAGCCGAGCCAGCCCGCCGATGTGGTATAGCAGGGATAGCCTTCCGCCTGCAGCGCGGCGATCCGCTCCTTCTTGCCGTTCTCCGCCTTGCGCAGGATAGCGAGCGCTTCCTCGCGCGTCAGCACGTCGGTGAGGTAGCGGAAGTCGACGATATCGACGATTTCTTCCGGCGTCATCTCGCCGACCAGCTGCCAGACCGGCTTGCCCGCCTCCTTGGCAAGCAAGTCCCAGACCGCATTGACCACCGCGCCCGTCGCCAGATGCATCGCGCCCTTGTCGGGCCCGATCCAGCGCAACTGGCTGTCGCCGGTGATGAAGTGCCAGAAACGGCCGGGATTTTCCTTCACCCAGTCCAGTTCCAGCCCGACGACGAGATGCTTCATCGCTTCAATCGCCAGGCAGCAGATTTCATTGCCGCGACCGATGGTGAAGGTCAGCCCATGGCCGGACAAAGCCTTGTTGTCCGTATCGAGGATGACATAGGCGGCGGAATAATCCGGGTCCGGGTTCATGGCGTCCGATCCATCCAGGCTCTGCGAGGTGGGAAAGCGGACGTCGAAGACGCGAAGATCGGTAATGCGGGTCACAATATGCCTCTTGAATAATGTTGCGGGTCAGCACGCGTTAGACGTCGGCGCGTGCCACCTGTTTCTGGGTGCCAAGGCCGTCAATGCCGAGCTCGATCACGTCACCTGCCTTGAGGTAGCGCGGCGGCTTCATGCCCATGCCGACGCCGGGCGGCGTCCCGGTCGAGATGATGTCGCCGGGATGCAGCGACATGAACTGGCTGAGATAGGAGACGAGGAAGGCAACGCCGTAGACCATGGTCCGGGTCGAGCCGTTCTGCATCGTCTCACCATTCACCTTCAGCCACATGCCGAGGTTCTGCGGGTCGGCCACTTCATCTTTCGTCACCAGCCAGGGGCCGGTCGGACCGAACGTGTCGCAGGATTTGCCCTTGGTCCATTGCCCTGCCCGCTCCGTCTGGAAGGCGCGCTCGCTGACATCGTGCACGGTGCAGTACCCCGCGACATAATCCAGCGCCTCGGCTTCGCCGACATATTTTGCCGTGCGGCCGATGACGATGCCGAGCTCGACTTCCCAGTCGGTCTTCTCAGAACCGCGCGGAATGACCAGATCGTCATTCGGCCCTGATATCGCCGATGTGGCCTTCATGAAAATCACCGGCTCCGGCGGCACGGCCATGCCGGATTCCGCCGCGTGGTCGGCATAGTTGAGGCCGATGCAGATGAATTTTCCGGTTCCGGCAACGCAGGGGCCGAGGCGCGGATTGCCCTCAACGGCAGGCAGGCTCTCCACATCCAGCGCCGACAATTTTGCCAGCGCTTCCGGGTCGAGCACGGCCCCGGCAAGATCGTTCACCTTGCCGGAGAGATCGCGGATGTGCCCCTCGGCATCCAGCACACCAGGCTTTTCCTGTCCCGGTTCGCCATAACGTAGAAATTTCATCGTCTGTTCCTTCCGATTGCATGGGAGGAGGCTTCTGACAATTCATCCTGATGAGGGAGCTGGTGCGGTTTTCGAGAACCGGAGCGCAGTGGACATTTTCGTCCATGAGCACCGGAAGCGCAGAAAATCGCATCAGATGCCCATCAGGGTGGATTGGCAAAGTCTCCTAGACGGTCCAGCCGCCATCGATGTTGTAAGCCTGCCCCGTCGTGTAGGTCGCACCGGCGAGATAGACGGCAAGGTCGGCAATTTCCTCCGGCAGGCCGAGACGGCCCATCGGCTGGCGCGCAATGAAAGCCGCGCGCGCGGCTTCGTAGTCGCCGCCAGCGCGCATGCGCTGTTCCAGCGACGGGCTTTCCACCGTGCCGGGGCAGATCGCGTTGCAGCGGATGCCCTGCGTGATGTATTCGGCCGCCACCGATTTGGTCAGGCCGAGCACCGCCGCCTTGGTAACGCCATAGGCGAAACGGTTTGGCACGCCCTTCACGCTGCTGGCCACCGACGACATGTTGATGATCGCGCCATCGCCGCGTTCGATCATGCCGGGCAGAACGGCGCGGATCGTGCGGATCATCGCCCGGACATTCAGATCGAGGGCGAAATCCAGGTCCGCATCGGGCATTTCCAGGATGGAACCGCCATGGACGAACCCCGCGCAGTTGAAGAGCACGTCAATCGGACCGATCTCGCCTGCAACCTGATTGACCTCTTCGGTTTTCAATACATCCAGCTTGCGCGGTTTGATCCCTGCCTCTTTCGGCAGCGCATCGAGCAATTGCTGGTTGATGTCAGTGGCATGGACGATCGCGCCTTCGCGCGCAAAAGCCAGCACTGAAGCCCGGCCGATGCCCTGCCCTGCCGCTGTGATCAAAACCCGCTTGCCTGCAAGCTTACCCGTCATTTCAAACCTCCATTTGGCACATTGAGGTGCCCGTCATATCAAGTTGTTCTGCGCTCGGCGATCAGGATATGGTCCGCCGCAAGCACGACTTCATCACGTTGATTGAGAACTTCACAGCGCTCGACCACGCGCCCGCTCCCGAGGCGTTTCGGATCGTCTTCCTTGGCGCTGATGGTCACGCGCGTGCGGATCGTGTCGCCGATGAAGACCGGCCGCACGAATCGCAGACGGTCATAGCCATAGGAAAATGCCACCGGATTGATCAGGCTGGCGGTGAGGCCGACACCGATGGAAAAGATCATCGTGCCATGCGCAACCCGCTGGCCGAACGGCGTGGTCTTGGCAAATTCGGCATCCATATGGTGCGGGAAGAAATCCCCGGTATGGCCCGCATGCACGACGAAATCGGTTTCGGTGATCGTGCGGCCCGTCGTGGTGCGCACATGGCCGATGGCATAATCCTCGAAATAGATGGCCTGTTCAGACATTCACGCCTCCGGCTTTCGCGCCAACGGCGTCGCCGGCGCCGCGCTTGATTGATAGGCGGCCTCGACCAGCGCCATGGTATGCCACGCGTCTTCGACCGAACTCACCAGCGCCTTGTCCTCGCCGCTGGCAAAGCGCTGCAGATTGGCCATGCGCCCGACAAAGGCGTCGGGGAACCATGCGCCGTGCAGCGGAACATTGATCCAATCGGAGCCGCCCTTCGGATAGATCATCAGCGCGTCCGGTTCACCGCGCGGATAGTCGAGATTGACCCCGAGCTTCACATAGGCGGCGCCTTCGGTGCCGCTGATGCGGAACTCGCAGGCCTGGAATGTGCGGCCGAATTTGTGGTCGTGATTGATCGACAGCGAGCAGCGTACCCGATCGCCATAGTCCAGGATCGCGCTCGTCCGCGTCTGCGCCACCGCGTGGCCGGGATGTCCCAGCGTCTTCGCGTGCACGCCCAGCGGATTGCCGAGAATCTCACGGATCACATCGATGTAGTGGATCGAATGCATGGCGATCTCGACGCGCGGCAGGCCGTTGAGAAACGGCCACAGCGACCACGGCGTGTCGAGCGCCAGCCAGGCATCGAAATCGATCACCTCGCCCAGCCAGCCCTGCGCGATCGCGTCTTTCAGCGCCAGCATCATCGGGGCGAACCGCAACTGGAAATTGACGGCAGCGGTGATGTTACGCTCCCGGCAGATCGCAAGAATTTCCGAGGCTTGCACAAGGTCGCTGCCCATCGGTTTCTGGATCAGGGCAAAGGACCCCTCCGGCAGGGCTTTCAGCACGTCCGCATGGCGCGCGGGCGGTGTTGCCAGATCGAAGATGGCGTTTTCCACGGCTGCGGCTTCCACCACCGACGCATAGGCAGTCACATTCCATTCAGCGGCAATTTTCGCGGCCTTCGCCTGATCGGGATCGAACAGGCCGGCGATGGGAAAGCCACCTTTCCGGTAGGCCGGATAATGCGCATCGCCGACAATGCTGCCCGCCCCGAAGGTCACGATAGGGCGCGGCGTCGCCGGAAGCGGCCAGCTTTGCTGCAGGGTGGATGGATTGAAGGATTTTGCAGGTGTTTGCACGCTTCAGATACCCCCCTCTGCCCTGCCGGGCATCTCCCCCACAAGGGGGGAGATCACATTGGCATCAACACCTTTGCACAGTAGGAAATGTTTCAATTTTCGCGAAGACGGCAATGCAGGCTGATCTCCCCCCTTGTGGGGGAGATGGGCGGCAGCCCAGAGGGGGGTGAAAGGACGGTTGTTCATTTGTATTCCTCAATCCAGATGGAAGACTTCATCCATCATCGCCCACCATTCGCCCGGCGCCCGCGTTGCCAGCGGCACCTGGCACGGCATGCAGACGTCCCACCATTCCTTGTTTTTCGGATCGGCAGCCATGCGGGCCATATCCGCGTCAAAATCCGTGCCGTGATATTCCCACGTCCCGAACAGGATATTCTCCGGCTCGCGCAGGAAGATCGTGTAGTTGCGGATGTTGCAGCTTGAAATGAGCGCCAGGATTTCCGGCCAGACAGCCGCGTGCAGGCGCTTGTATTCCGCCACCTTGTCACCTTTCAGTCCGATCATCATGCCCATGCGCTGCATCAGCCTAACTCCGGATTTCCGTGGTGAATTCATCGATGCTGCGTGCCTTCACCGCATCCCAGTCCCAATCGATGCCGATACCGGGTTCCGATGGCGCGATGGCGTAGCCATCTTCGATGCGCATCTGCGTGCGTGTCAGGTCGTCCAGCTGCGGGATATATTCGACATACCTGCCGTTCTGCACCGCGCAGGCGAGGCTGACATGCAGCTCCATCAGGAAGTGCGGGCAAACCGGCATGTCAAAACTTTCCGCCGTATGCGCCACCTTCAGCCAGGGCGTGATCCCGCCGATGCGGCCCACATCCACCTGCACGATGGAACAGGCGCGCTTCTGCATGTATTCGCGGAAATGCCGGATCGAATAGAGCGACTCGCCGACGGCCACCGGCGTCTGCGTCGCCGCGGACAGGCGCACATGTCCGTCGATGTCGTCGGCGGGCAGCGGCTCTTCCAGCCAGGCGAGGTCAATATCGCGCAGCACCTGCGAGCGCCTGATGGCCTCGTCCAGCGTAAAGCCCTGGTTGGCATCGGTCATGATCTCGAAACCGGCACCCACCGCAGCGCGCACCGCCGACAGACGGTCGAGATCTTCCGACCCGTGCGGGCGGCCGATCTTCACCTTGGCGCCCTTGAAACCCTTGGCTTGCGCCTGCAGCGCATCATCCACCAGCGCCTGCTTTTCGATATGCAGCCAGCCGCCTTCGGTGGTGTAGAGCGGGCAGCGGTCTTTTGCCCCGCCCGCCAGCTTCCACAAAGGCAGGTTCTGTTTCTTCGCCCGCAGGTCCCACAGGGCGATATCGATGGCGGCGAGCGCAATCGCGGTGATCGCACCGATGGTTGTCGCGTGGGTGGCGAACTCGAGCTCGCGCCAGATCGCCTCGATCTGGTCGGCATCCCTGCCGAGCAGGCGCGGCACCAGATGGTCCGAGAGCAGGCGCATCACCGAGGAGCCGCCGGTGCCGATCGTGTAGCTGTACCCCGTACCCACAGCACCGTCGCTGTCGGTGATCGTGACAATCGGCGTTTCCTGCGAAACAAAGCTCTGGATGGCATCGGTCCGCAGCACTTTCGGCGGCAGGTCGACCATCCGCAATTCGACGCGTTCAATTCTGGCCATGGTCAGCTCCGCAGGGTTTTGCCGGTTTCAGCCGAGAAGAGATGCGCCTGCGACAGGTCGAAACTCAGCTTGATCGTTTCGCCCGCCGCGAGCGGGCGCGGATTGAGCATGCGCGATACCCATTCCTTTTCGCCCAGCGTGATGAACACCAGCGTCTCGTTGCCGAGCGGTTCGGTGATCGAGACCGGCAGCGACAGTTCATGAACGTCGGTTGCTTCGCCGGAACTCAGGCCATGGCCGGTCGGATAGATATCGTCGGGACGCAGGCCGAAGATGACTTTTTCGCCCGCAACAACCTTGTTGCGGAATTCGAGCGGCAAAGGCAGGCTCTGGCCGCCCTTCAATATCAGCCTGCCGCCATCGACCGTGGCCTCGTTGAGGTTCATCGGCGGCGAGCCGATGAACCCGGCGACAAAGCGCGTGGCGGGACGCTTGAACACTTCCTCCGGCGTGCCGACCTGTTCGATATAGCCGTCCCGCATGATGACGATGCGGTCGGACAGCGTCATGGCCTCCACCTGATCGTGGGTCACGTAGATCATCGTCGCCTGCACCTTGGCGTGCAGACGCTTGATTTCTGTGCGCACCTGCGTGCGCAGCTTGGCATCGAGGTTGGACAGTGGTTCATCGAACAGGAACACTTCCGGCTTGCGCACGATGGCGCGGCCCATGGCCACGCGCTGGCGCTGGCCGCCGGAGAGCTGCGACGGACGGCGGTCCATGTACTTTTCCAGATCGAGAATGGCAGCCGCTTCATTGACGCGCTGGTCGATCTCCGCCTGCTGCACCTTGCCGATCTTCAGCGAAAAACCCATGTTCTCGCGCACGGTCATATGCGGATAGAGCGCATAGGACTGGAAGACCATCGAGATGTTGCGGGCGCGCGGCGGCAGGTCGTTGACCGGCTTGCCGCCGATTTCGATGACGCCGTCGCTGATGTCTTCCAGCCCGGCAATCATGCGCAGCGTCGTCGACTTGCCGCAGCCGGACGGTCCGACCAGCGCGATGAATTCGCGGTCCTTCACCTCAAGATCAATGCCGTGGACGACATCCACATTGCCGTAGCGCTTGACCAGCTTTTTCAGGGTTACGGGTGCCATGGGTAGAGCCTTTAACCTTTCACCGCGCCGAACGTCAGTCCGGACACCAGATGCTTTTGAATGATGAATGTGAGGGTCAGCGCCGGAACGATCATGACCACGGCGAGCGCGCACATGCCGCGCCAGTCAATGGTGAATTCCGACGTGTAATCGAGCAGCCCCACGGGAAGCGTCTTCGAATTGACCGAGCGGGTGATCTGCGACGCCAGCGCATATTCGTTCCACGAGGTCAGGAAGGCGAAAATGCCTGCCGAGGCGATACCCGGACCCGCCAGCGGAAACTCCACCTGCCAGAATGCCTGCCAGCGCGTGCAGCCGTCGATCTGCGCGGCCTCGGCCAGATCCTTCGGCACCTGGCGGAAGAACCCGTCGATCAGCCAGATGGTGAAGGGCACGTTGAGGGCCACATAGATCAGGATCATGGAAAAATGGGTATCGATGATGCCGAGCCGGGCAAAAATCATGAACAGCGGCAGCGACAGCGCGATGCCGGGAACCGCACGCGTCAGCATGAAGCCGAGGAACACCGCCGACTTGCCCTTGAACTTGTAGCGGGCAAAGGCGTAGCCGCCGGCCATGCCGATGATGAGCGCGATCACGGTGGAGGTAATGGAGATGATCAGCGAATTGCGGAAATACTCCCAGACCGGAATGCCGCCCTGCCCGGCGCCGCCGAACATGGAGCGGTAGGCATCGAGCGAAATATCCTGCGGAATCCACACTGGCGGCTTGGCCATGATCTCCACCGTGGGTCGGAGCGAATTGAGAACGATCCACAGCCCCGGCAGGCAGATGACCAGCATGGCCAGGAACAGGCCGACCAGATGCAGGATTTTCAGGCCGCGACGCTTGAGACGATGTGCGTTGTTCTGATCCATCTTACCACTCCGCTCCGATCTGCTGGCGCGCCGCGGCGAGCTTTCTGAAGAAATACACGGTGAACAGGATGGAAAGCAGGATCGAGATATAGGCCATGGCGTTGGCCATGCCCATGCGCGCATCGCTGTAGGCCGTGCGGCCGACCAGCGTCCACAACAGTTCCGTGCGTTTGGCTGGGCCGCCATCGGTCATGATCTTGACGATGTCATAGGCGCGCGCCACGTCGAGCGAGCGGATGGTCATGGCGATCATGGCGAAGGGCATGAGGTAAGGCCAGGTGACATAGCGGAAGGTCTGCCACGGCGTGCAGCCGTCAACCCGCGCGGCTTCCACGGGCTCCTGCGGCATGGCGAGCAGGCCCGCCAGAATCAGGATGGCGAAGACCGAGGTCGAGGACCAGATTTCCGCGACAATGATCGAGAACAGCGCCAGATTGCCGTCGATCAGCCACGGGATGGCCGATGTGGTTATCCCCAGCGACTGCAGCACATTGTTGACGAAGCCGATATTGTCATTGAACAGGAACTTGAACTGGAAGCCGACGAGCACCGGCGAGAACATCATCGGGAACATCATCAGCGTGCGCAACAGGCGCTGGCCGCGCGTGGCCTTGTTGACCAGCATGGCAAGGCCAAGGCCAAGGAACATTTCGGCGTTGAGCGCGATGGTCAGGAGGAGAACGGTCCGTCCGAACGCGGTCCAGAACTCCAGGCTCGTCAGCGCGCTCATATAATTGCGGAACCCGATGAGAACCCAGATCGTCTCGGGTTTGGTCAGCCGGAACGGCGTGAAGCTGGAGTAGAGCGAAAACAGCAGGGGTAGGACGATGACCGCAGCCAGAACGATAATGGCAGGCAGCAGCAGGAGCGTCGGTGCTGATAGTTTGGGAAATTTCATCGGAGATATTGGCCTTTTAATCTCTGCTCTCGGGTAGGTCGCATGCGTTACCCCCCTGTCCGGCAGGATAGAGGGGGGTGACATTCATCACCCCGCCTCCCAACCGCATCAAAGCTTGCCGGCATCCTTGAGGATATCGGTTGCCTTCTGAGCAGCAGTGTCGAGCGCTTCCTTGGAGGTCTTGTCTCCGAGGATGGCAGCCTGCAGCTCCGGATAAACAGCGTTGGAAATCTCGATCCATTCGGCGAGCGGCGGAACCGGGAAGGCATTCTTCGCCGCTTCCTGGAAAGCCGCCAGAACTTCCGTCTTGTACGGATCGCTCTTGGCCTGCTCTATATCCCAGGCCCAGACCGCCGTGCGCGTCGGCAACGGGCCGGCCTTCGCTTCCAGCTTCTGGCTGTCTTCGTTGGTCAGCCACCAGACGAGCGAAGCGGCGGCTTCCTTGTTGGCGCAGGCTTCCGTGACCGAGAAGCCATGGCTGCCGGACCAGCCGGTCCGCTTGCCGGACGATCCCGCCGGCTGAACTTTGACACCGACATTGCCCGCAACCTTCGAGGACTTCGGATCGTTGAAGAAGCTTGCCCAGCCCGGCCAGTCCAGATTGATGGCGATGGAGCCGGAGGCAAAACCCTGGCCAAGATCGTCCCACAGATAGTTGGTCGTTCCCGCTGGAACCGCCTTGGCCTTGTAGAGATTGACGAACCAGTCGAGCGCCTTGATGCCCGCGGCCGAGTTGAAGGCGGGCTTGCCATCCTTGCCGATGTACTCGCCGCCCTCGGCGACCAGCATTTCATAGAAGCGGCCATTGATCGCTTCTTCCTTGCCGGCAAACTGCGTGCCGTAGAAATCCGGCGCCTTGGTGAAGAACAGCGCCTGGTCCGTCACCTGCTGCCAGGTATCGGGCGGCGTCAGGTCATAGCCATACTTGGCCTTGAACGCCTTCTTGTTGGCTTCGTCGGCATAGATGCTCTTCTGGTAGTACAGCGCGGAAACGTCGAACTGCGCGCGCGGCAGCATCACCAGCTTGCCGTCAAGCGTCGAGGCCTTGATGTTGGCCGGCACGAAAGCCGCGACTTCCGCCGCCGGTATCAGCGCCGTCAGATCCGTATAGATCTTCGGGTATTGCGGCGCGAAGGATGAATGGTTCGAACCGACGCACCATTTCAGACTGCCCGAGGCGATATCCGACTTGATCTCCTTGTCGAGCTCGAAGTGATTCTTCTTGGACAGGATGTTGACCTTGGCGCCGGTCAGCTTCTCCCACTCACCGATGCGCTCGTACAGCGGCTCATATTGCTGGCCGCCGATCAGTTTGGCGTCAATGGTGACGCCCGCGAATTTGCCCGGCAGTTCGGCGCCAAAGGCAAAACTTGTGCTCAACAGCGCGATAGCGCCGGCCGAAACACTGGCTAGCAGGTTTTTCATGCAGTTCCTCCCAACATCCAGAGTGCCGCCTCCCGGCACTTTTCTTCACCCATATATGGGCGTGTCATTCATATACAAACATTTACAGGCTTGACCGTCAAGCGCGGAAACGCTTTCCTATGAAGATAATCTTCGTATATGCATTGAGTGAAATGAGGGGGACAACCATGTTGGAAGAAGACGACAGCGACCGGTATCGCGCCCCGGCACTCGACAAGGGACTGGACATTCTCGAACTGCTTTCGGGCATTGACGGCGGCCTTACCCAGGCGGAAATTGCCAAGCATCTCGGCCGTAGCCCCAATGAGTTCTACCGCATGCTCGACCGGCTGGTCCGGCGCGGCTATGTCACCCGGCTCGAAGGCGACCGCTACTCCCTGACGCTGAAACTGTTCGGCCTCGCCCAGCTGCATGCGCCAGTTCGCCGGCTCGCTTCCTATGCCACGCCGCTGATGCGCGATCTTGCCGTCCTGACCAAGCAGGCCAACCAGCTCAGCGTCTTTGACCGCGGCGCCGCGGTCGTCATCGCCCAGCAGGAGGCGCCGGACTATTGGGGCATTTCCATCCGCGTCGGCTCGCATATCAGCCTCTTCAATACCGGCTCCGGTCACGTGCTGCTGGCGTTCCGCTCGGATGAGGAACGCGCCATGATGATTGCCGAATATGAAAAACATGCCGATGACATTGCCCAGCCGGCGGATTTTCGCGAGCGGCTCGATCATATCCGCGCACGCGGCTATGAAATCATGCCCAGCGCCCAGACCGCGGGCGTCTACAATATATCCGCGCCGATTCTCGGCCCCGATGGCCGGTCCATCGCGGCCCTGACCTGTCCCTATATCAAGCTCCTGAACATCCCCGATGCCCCGGACGTCGATCAGGCGCGCGAAATGCTGGTGACGACGGCACACAAACTCTCCGAGCTTGCGGGCGCGGATGTCATCCATTCCAGCGTTGTGCGCCACGCGTGAACGGGAGCAGATCAGGCATGTTCATCGACACACACCTTCACCTCATCGACCAGTCGGCCCTGCATTATCCGTGGCTTGCCGGCGTCGAAGCGCTCAACCGGGATTTTCTCTATGGCGAGTATGCACTGCAGGCGCAGCGGGCAGGAATAGTCCGGGCACTGCACATGGAAGTGGATGTGACCCCATCCGAAATCCAGACCGAAATCGATTACGTCGCCAGCCTGGCGAAGCAGGAGGGCAACCTGATTGCCGGGGCGATTGCCGCATGCCGCCCGGAAGAGGCCGGTTTTGCCGCCTATCTTGAACGCCAGCAGGCCAACCCGTTCGTCAAGGGTTTTCGCCGCATCCTGCACACCATGCCGGACGATCTGTCGGAAAGTTCCCTGTTCCGCGAGAACATCCGGCGTATGGGCGGATCGGGCCTGACCTTTGATCTGTGCGTGCTGCCGCGCCAGATGGACAGGGCCATCGCGCTGGTCGACCTTGCCCCCGACGTGACCTTCATTCTCGATCATTGCGGCGTGCCTGACATCAAGGGCGATGATTTCGCCACCTGGCGCGGCAAGATCACCGAAATCGCCGGACGCGCCAACGTCATCGCCAAGATTTCCGGCATCGTCGCCTATGCCGACGGGGCATGGCGCGCGGAGACGCTCAAACCCTATGTGCAGCATGTCATCGGCAGTTTCGGCTGGGACCGGATTGTCTGGGGCAGCGACTGGCCGGTCTGCACGCTGGGCGGCGGCCTTGCCACGTGGATCGCCGCCACGCACGCGCTGGTCGCAGGATGCGGTGAAAGCGAAAAGACCAGGCTGTTTTCCAGCAACGCCAAGCGGCTGTGGGGGTTGTAGGCCGGAGTTCCACCCCGTTTCCGTTATCATTCAGTGATGGTTGCAGGATCACAGTGCGTGGTTCGACAAGCTCACCATGAGGGACGTGGTTTGGTTGCAACGTCAACGACGAACATTGCCGGATATAGCTCCCTGCAATCCTCCACATCCCTCATGGTGAGCTTGTCGAACCACGCACCCCCTTGCCTGCCAGCCCCCGGCGCTTTACCTCTGGTAACCAGCAGCACAACCAACGGCGGGAGATACAATGGCAGCGGAGCTTCATGGACCGGACCTTCTCAGTGCCGTCGTGCTTTTGGGCGCAGGCGTCGTCGCCGTGCCCGTCTTCAAGCGGCTCGGGCTTGGCTCCGTCCTCGGCTATCTCGCCGCCGGTCTGGTGATCGGGCCATTCGGCCTCAAATTCTTCTCCGATCCGCAGACGATCCTGCACGTCGCCGAACTCGGCGTCGTCATGTTCCTGTTCATCATCGGCCTTGAAATGCAGCCTTCCCGCCTCTGGGGCCTGCGCAAGGAGATCTTCGGCCTTGGCGCTCTGCAGGTGGGTGTCTGTGCGCTGCTGCTGACCGGTGTCGGCATCGCCACCGGCTTTCCCGTCGCCATATCCTTCGTCGCCGGGGCCGGTTTCGTCCTGACCTCGACGGCCATCGTCATGCAGCTGCTGGAGGAGCGCGGCGAGATATCAAGCACCAAGGGCCAGCGCATGGTCTCGATCCTGCTGCTGGAAGACCTCGCCATCGTGCCGCTTCTCGCGCTCGTCGCCTTCCTTGCGCCGATCGCAGCCACCGATGCGCCGCCGACGGGCCTGCGCTGGATGGATATCGGCATCGGCGTCGGCGCCGTGGTCGGTCTCATCGTGGCCGGCCGTTATCTGCTCAACCCCCTCTTCCGCTTCCTCGCCCAGTCCCGGGCGCGCGAGGTCATGACTGCCGCCGCCCTCCTCGTCGTGCTCGGTGCCGCGCTCGTCATGCAGGTCAGCGGCCTCTCCATGGCGATGGGCGCTTTCCTTGCCGGCGTGCTCCTGTCCGAATCCACCTTCCGGCATCAGCTCGAAGCCGATGTCGAACCGTTCCGCGGCATCCTGCTCGGGCTGTTCTTTCTCGCCGTCGGCATGTCGCTGGACCTGAGCGTCGTCACCGCCAACTGGCGCAGCGTGCTGTTCTACGTCGCCGCCTTCATGGTGGTGAAAGGCATCGCGATCTATATCGTCGCCCGCCTGATGCGCTCGTCCCACACGGAAGCGCTGGAGCGCGCCGTCGTGATGGCGCAGGGCGGCGAATTTGCCTTCGTGCTCTATTCCACCGCCACGTCGGTCGGCATTCTCGATGGCCGCGCCAATGCCATGCTGACGGCCATCATCATCATCTCCATGGTGCTCACCCCGATCGCCATCATCGGCCTGCGCTATATCCTGCCGCGCGAAAAGCAGTCGCTGGATGGTGTCGACGTCGCGGAAGGGCTGTCCGGCAGCGTCCTCGTCATCGGTTTCGGCCGGTTCGGGCAGATCGCCAGTCAGCCGCTGCTGATGCGCGGCGTCGATGTCTCGATCATCGACAATGATATCGAGATGATCCAGGCCGCAGCCGAATTCGGCTTCAAGGTCTATTACGGCGATGGCACGCGTCTCGACATCCTGCATGCGGCAGGCGCCGGCCGTGCGCAGGCCGTCCTCATCTGCGTCGACAAGCCCGACACCATTCTCGCCATCGCCGAGCATATCAAGGCGGAATATCCGCTGGTGCAGGTCTATGCCCGCTCCTTCGACCGCGGCAACACGCTGGCGCTGATCAAGGCCGGCGTCGAGTACCAGATCCGCGAAACCTTCGAATCGGCCCTGTCATTTGGCGAGAACACGCTGATCGGCCTCGGCGTTGCGCCCGAGGAAGCGGCGGAGATCATCGGCGACGTGCGCCAGCGTGATGCGGAACGCCTCGACCTGCAGCTCGCCGGCGGCATCCGCGCCGGCAACGATCTGATGAGGGGCAACGCACCGGTGCCAGGCCCCCTGGTCAAACCACGGCAAACCGGCCGGGCTCTGAGCGAAGAAACCGCCCGCGTGCTGCCGGCGGCGCAAACCGCCGACAGTGCAAACTGATTGCAAGCACCATGGAAGGACAAGCAATGGTTGAAACCGATCAGGCCATCATCGACGGTATTGTCGGCTTCTGGCGCAAGGCCGGACCCGACGCCTGGTTCAAGAAGGATGCGGCGTTCGACGAAACGTTCCACCAGACCTTTCTCAACAGGCATTTCGCCGCCGCCCGGCGCGACTATGACCACTGGATCGAAACCGCCGACGGTGCGCTGGCGCTGATGATCCTGCTCGACCAGTTCCCGCGCAATTGCTTTCGCGGCACCGGCCACATGTATGCAACGGACTCGCTGGCGCGTCATTACGCCGGAGAGGCGCTGGAAAGAGGCCACGATCTTGCCCTCGAGCCGTCCGTGCGCGGCTTTCTCTATCTGCCCTTCATGCATTCGGAAGACATCGACGAGCAATTGCGCTGCGTGAAGCTTTACACCGCATCGGCCCCGAGCCAGCTCGAATGGGCTGAAGATCATTACAACATCATCCACCGGTTTGGCCGCTTTCCCCATCGCAACGCCATTCTCGGGCGGAAATCCACGGCGGACGAACAGGCATTCCTCGATGCAGGCGGCTTTGCCGGATAGGCGGATTTGCGGCTCCGCTGCCGAATTTTCGCCACATCCTCTTGAACGCGGCCGTGCAGACTGCCATTATAAGCGCATCTGGCACCCGTAAGTTTCACCCATGACGCCAGTCAAACAGGGACTGACCGCGCCTCGATGCCGGACGAACAATCTGAAGAGCCTCCAAGTCCGGACTTGCGAAGCAAGCTGACTCTGCCCGTGCAGCGTCAGCAACAATTCCCGTTTTTCTCCCCAACATCCGATTTGGCCTGCATCGCGGGCGGATTTGCGCTGGCTTTTCCAGCCGCATCCGCACGTCATGTCGCGCCCTGACCCGCATCTCTTAGAAGGAACCGACTTCCCAATGGAATGGATTGCCGACCCCAATGCCTGGATTGGTCTCGCCACGCTGATCGTGCTCGAGATCGTACTCGGGATCGACAACCTCGTGTTTATCGCCATCCTTGCCGACAAGCTGCCGCCGAGCCAGCGCAACCGCGCGCGCATCGTTGGCCTGTCCCTCGCCCTGATCATGCGCCTGGCGCTGCTTGCCTCCATCTCCTGGGTGGTGACACTGACGACACCGCTGTTCAGCGTGGCGGGTTTCGGCTTCTCGGGGCGCGATCTCATCCTGATCATCGGCGGTCTGTTCCTGCTGTTCAAGGGCACGATGGAACTGCACGAGCGTCTTGAAGGACATATGTCCGCCAAGGAATCCAACGTCGCCCATGCGGTTTTCTGGCAGGTCATCGCCCAGATCGTCGTGCTCGATGCTGTCTTCTCGCTCGACAGCGTGATCACCGCCGTCGGCATGGTCAAATCTCTGGAAGTCATGATGATCGCCGTTGTCGTGGCGGTAGGCGTCATGATGCTTGCGTCCAGACCGCTCATGGCCTTCGTCAGCCGTCATCCGACCGTCGTCATCCTTTGCCTTGGCTTCCTCATGATGATCGGTTTCAGCCTGATCGTCGAAGGCTTCGGCTTCCATATTCCGAAGGGCTACCTCTACGCCGCCATCGGTTTCTCCGTCCTCATCGAAGCGGCCAATCAGGTCGGACGGCATAACCGCGACAAGCGCATCACCTCGATGGACCTGCGTGACCGCACGGCTGGCGCGGTGCTGCGCCTCCTGGGCGGCGGCCGCTCCGGCGATGCCAGCCATCACTCGGATGCGCTGGATGTGATCGCCGAGCAGACGGCCGCGGGCGAAGTCTTCCACCCGGAAGAAAAGGAAATGATCCGCGGCGTTCTCGACCTGGTCGAGCGGCCGGTGCGTTCCATCATGTCGCCGCGCAACGAGGTCGAATGGCTCGACCTCAACGAGACCAACGAGGAACTGCTGGCGGAAATCCGCACGCTCTCCCACAGCCGCGTGGTTCTGGCCCGCGGGCGGGTCGACGAATTCGTCGGCGTTGCCCTGACCAAGGACCTGCTGTTCGCCATTCTCGACGGCGGCAAGATCGATTGGGACAAGGTGACCCGCCAGCCCTTGATCCTGCACGAGAATGCCAACGTATTGCGCGTGATGGAGCAATTGCGCGGCACGACGGTGCAGATGGCGATTGTTCTCGACGAACACGGCTCATTCGAGGGCGTGGTCACGCCGACGGATATTCTTGAGGCCATTGCCGGCGACTTCCCGGATGAAGGCGAGGAAAGCCCGATCCTCGAGCGGTCGGAAGACGGCAGCATGGTGGTGGACGCCTATATCGACATCCGCCGCCTCGGCGGCCTGATCGAACGCGACCTCGTCGATGACGGCGACCGCTACACGACGCTGGCCGGTTACATCCTGTGGAATCTCGGCCACATCCCCGCCCAGGGCGAAAAGCTGAAAGTCGATGATTACGCGTATGAAATCGTCGAAATGGACGGCCGCAACATCGGCAAGGTGCGGATTTCGCCCACCGAAACCGCCGCCTATATCTGACCCCACCAAAAATATTCCCGCCCCGGCTGACCCCGGGACGGGAATGGAGCATCGTCCGGCAACACGACCCGCTGGATTTGGCCTATGTCCCAGCGGTATGATTGTCGTGTCTGTCGTGCGGTGCCCGAGCGATAACCCTATCAATCCGGCCGAAATCAGGCGGCCTGCCGGACCCAGCTTGGGAATGGGTCGAACAGGTCTTCCCACTTGCCCGGCGTGAACTCATCCGCGTCGACCAGACAGGCGTCGAGCTGTGCCCGCAGGTGCACTTCATTCATCGGATCGACGCCGATGAAGACAATCTCCTGCCGCCGGTCGCCCCAGACCTTGTGCAGGTAGGGCTTCATGGACTTCAGCCATTCCGGATGCTCCGGCCAGCGGTTGCGCGGGATCGACGACCACCACAGGCCGCGTTTTTCCGCCCGCACCAGCGCACCGGCCTGGCTGAGTTCGCCGACATAATCCGGCCGTGTCGCCAGCCAGAAGAACCCCTTGGAGCGGATGACACCGGGCCAGTTCCTGTCGAGAAAGGCATGGAGCTTCTGCGGATCGAACGGACGCCTCTCCCGGTAGACGAAAGAACGGACGCCATATTCCTCGGTCTCCGGCACATGGTCGGCAAAGCCGTTCAGTTCCTTGAACCAGAGCGGATGCTCCTGCGCCTTGTCGAAGTCGAACAGGCCGGTATTGAGCACCTCATCCAGCGGCACGTCGGCAAAATCCGTCTCGATGAGTTTTGCATCCGGGTTGAGCGCGCGGATGATCTTGCGCGCCAGATCGCGGTCGTACAGGGACGAATCGGAAATCTTGTTGAGGATGATGACATCGGCAAACTCGATCTGATCAACAAGCAAATCCACCAACGTACGGTTGTCGGCATCGCCGAGCGATTCACCCCGGTCCTTCAGAAAATCCGCCGAGGCATAATCTTTCAGCAGATTCGCCGCGTCGACCACGGTCACCATGGTGTCGAGTTTTGCCACATCGGACAGGCTGCGGCCGTTCTCATCACGGAAATCGAAGGTCGAGGCCACCGGCAATGGCTCGGAAATGCCGGTCGACTCGATGAGGAGATAATCAAAACGTCCCTGCTTGGCCAGGGCTTCCACCTCCTGCAGCAGGTCATCGCGCAAGGTGCAGCAGATGCAGCCATTGGTCATTTCGACCAATTGTTCATCGGTGCGCGAAAGATTGGCGCCGCCGTCGCGTACAAGCGCGGCATCGATGTTCACCTCGCTCATATCGTTGACGATGACGGCAACACGCCGCCCCTCGCGATTGTTGAGAATATGATTGAGCAAAGTGGTCTTGCCGGCTCCGAGAAAGCCCGAGAGCACCGTGACCGGAAGGCGGTTGGGTATGGCTGTGTTGTGCATGGCTATTGCCCTCTTGGAATGGCCTGCCGCGAGGGCCGCAGCAGGCCGGATAACGTCAGTCGTGAACTTCGCCGGAGCCGCCGACGGCCACGACATTGAAAGGCTTGCCTTCGAGCGCGATCTCGCGGTCTTTTGCGAAGGCCGCCGCCTTGATCACGTGCAGACGGCTCTTCAGCGGATCGCTGACGATGATCTCGTCACCGGCGACGGCGATGCGCGGCCGCGGCAGGCTCCAGTGGCCGTCCATGCTGTAGGGCTCGGTCAGCTTCAGCGATTTTTCGATTTTGGCGGTAATGACATTCAGCTGATGCAGCTGCCCGTCCTCGGTGAAGATGTAGGCGAACCGCGGGCGCGCCGAATCGACGGCGAAATGCACGCGGCGGGCGGGCAGTTCGATCCGGCGGAACGGTTCGGCATTGCCCGGCTCGACCAGCACCACCGCCTGCGGACCGTAATTGCCGAGGAAATACTGCAGGCCCTTGCCGCCGAGAACCGTGGTGATCTTGCCGTCAGGCAGCGATGACGCATAGGCGAGATGGTTGATCTCGGGCGCATCCGCGCCGGATTTGACCAGAAGCAACCCGGTCTTGCAGGCGATGGCCAGAATATTGCCGGACGACGCTTCCCCATGCAGGTCGGGACATGCATGCAGCGCGCCGACGGGATAGCCGTCCCCGCCAAGAACCTTGATGCCGATGGGGAGCTCATCCACCGGCTTTTCCGGATGCGGCTCCGTCACCAGCACCGTGCTGCCATAGGAGACGGCAACGCCGTGATGCGGTGACGCGAGCTTGATGCTGCGCACATCGGCTTTTCCGGCAAGCACATCCTTTTCCCTGACGACCTTCACCACGCCGTCGCCGTCAAAGAACTGGGCGATGTTGCCGTTGTGATCGACGAAGTGCGAAGGCCGCTGGCCTTCCAGCTTCAGATCGAGCAGTTTCGGCGCCTCGACCTTGAGATCGCCATGGGCGCCATGGTCCTCCACGGCAATCCCGGTCGACAGGACCGCCACCTCGCCGCCGTCCCGCTGCACGGCAAAAATTGTTTTCCCGCTGTCGGACAGCGACAGCCCGGCCGGCGCCTTCACCTTGAACGTATCGACAATCCCGCCGGTTCGCGGGTCGAACACGCGGATGGTCGGCTCCGCATGATCCGAGACGAAAACGCGCCAGGCGGTCTGCTCATTGGCCAGAGCGGGCAAGGCGGCAAAGCCGAAGACCATGGCGAGCGGCAACACTTTTTTCAGATGTCGTGACATGCTTGTTCCTTCATGCATCGTGGGAGTCCTGCAGATATAATGTAATAACATTACATTGATGCCAATGAAAAAAGCGGAGTCATCCCCCGCTTTTTCCTGCGCAGCCGATCAGCTGCCGAGAATGGCCTTTTTGAAGGCGCTGATATTGTGGTGCATCATGTCGATATAGGTGCTGGCGCCTTCGCCCGGTTCCGACAGGGCATCGGAAAACAGTGTGCCGCCGACATTCAGCTTGGTCTCGCTGGCGATCTGCTCGATCAGGCGCGGATTGGTGATGTTCTCGACGAAGATCGCCGAGGCCTTGTCTTCCTTGACCTGCTTGATCAGCGCGACGACATCGGCAGCGGACGGCTCCGCATCCGTTGAAAGACCTTCGGGCGCCAGGAACTTCAGCCCGTAGGCATGCTCGAAATAGCCGAATGCATCGTGGGAGGTGATGATCAGGCGCTTGGCCTCCGGAATGGCGGCGATACCGGCCTTCACATCGATCTCGGTCTGATCCAGCTTCTTGGTATAGTCCGCGCCGTTCTTCTTGTAGGTATCGCAATTCGCCTTGTCGGCATTGCAGAAGGCATCGACGATGTTCTTCACATAGATCTTGGCGTTGGCAATCGACTGGAACGCATGCGGATCGAAGGCACCATGATCGTGGTGATGCTCAGCGCCTGCCTCCGCATGGCCTTCTTCCTCTTCCTGCGCCTTGAGGGGCTCGATACCCTTGGTCAGCTCGACAATGGGCGCCTTGGTGCCGCTCGCCTCGACCAGGCGCGGCAGGAAACCTTCAAATCCCAGACCATTGACCAGAACCACATCTGCCTTTGCCAGCGCCGCCGCATCCGATGGCTTGGGCTCATAGACATGGCTGTCGCCGTTCGGGCCGACCAGATTGGTCAGCGAAATCTTGTCGCCGCCGACGTTCTTGGCGAAATCCTCGATGATGGAAAAGCTGGAAACAACCTTCAGGTCAGCCGCAAAAGCGGTGGATGAAGCCGCAGATAGTAACAATATAACATTCAGAGCCGTAGCAAGTTTAAGAGCTTTGCGCATTGGTAGTCTCCTTTATCGAGGTTTAGGCGGTTCTGTGGCGGTGGGAACGCATGCGGCTGCTGAGAACGCCGCGTGAGCCGATGAGAATGGACGCGATATACATCGCACCGGCGGAAAGGATGATCGCCGGGCCGGACGGCAGGGCGAAATGATAGGAAATCAGCAGGCCTGCAACGCAGGATATCATCCCTATCAGGATTGCAACCGCGCACATCGGGCCGACACGGGTCGTCCAGAAGCGCGCGCCAGCGGCAGGCAGCATCATCAGGCCGACCGACAGCAGTGTCCCGAGCGCCTGGAAGCCGCCGACGAGATTGAGCACCACCAGCGCCAGGAAGATGAAATGCACGGGCGTGCCGATGCGGCTGACCGAACGCAGGAACAGGGGATCAAGGCACTCGGCCACCAGGCCGCGCCAGAAAATGGCGAGGGTCACGATGCTGACGCCGCAGATCAGGCCGATCAGACTCAGCGCCTCGTTGTTGAGCGCAAGGACCGTGCCGAACAGCACATGCATCAGGTCGACATTCGAACCGCGCAGCGAAACGATCATCACCCCCAGCGCAAGGGATATCAGGTAGAAGGCCGCCATCGAGGCATCTTCCTTCTGGATCGTGAAGCGCGACACCGCCCCGGCGCCGAGCGCCACGATCACCCCGGCGATCAGCCCGCCGATGGTCATCGGCACGATCTGCAGGCCGTAGAGCAGGAAACCGGCGGCGGCACCCGGCAGGATGGCGTGCGACATGGCATCCCCGGTCAGGCTCATCCGCCGCAGCATCAGGAACACACCGACGGGGCAGGAACTGAGCGAGAGCGCCAGCGAGCCGAGCAAGGCGCGCTGCATGAAGCTGTATTCGATGAAGGGGGCGATGAGGAAATCATACATCCGGATCAGCCCCCCGCCCGGCTGTGACCATCATGATGCACATGATGCGTGTGATCATGCGCGTGATCGTGGCCATGACCGCCGGTCGCGGACATTTGGGCATCATCCTCGCACCAGGGCGCACTCTCGGCCCAGGCCTCGTGGAACTGCCGCGCATGCAGCAGGTTTTCCGGACGAAGCGTCTCCCGCGAGGCGCCCCAGGCAATGGGCTTGCGCGCCAAAAGCAGCGTTTCGGGGAAATGCTCCCGCACCAGGTCGAGATCGTGGACCACCACCATGATGGTGCGCTTTTCGCCGTGCCAGCGCTTGATCAGCGCAATGAGATCACCCACCGTCTTGGCATCGATGGCATTGAACGGCTCGTCGAGAAGGATCAGATCGGCATCCTGCACCAGCACCCGGGCAAACAGGGCGCGCTGCAATTGCCCGCCCGACAGGCTGTCGATGGGGCGCTTTTCAAAGCCGCCCAGCCCGACGCCCATCAGGGCCCGCGAAACCTGTTCACGGTCACCGGCGGTAAAGCGGCCAAGCAGGCCGCGCCGGGGCCAGAGCCCCAGCGAAACGAGATCGACGACCCGCGCCGGAAACGAGCGGTCCAGTTCCGATTGCTGCGGCAGATAGGCGACGCGAACATCCTTCTCGACCACGACGGAACCGGACATCGGCTTGAGAACACCGACAATACCCTTCATCAGCGTCGACTTACCCGAACCGTTCGCACCCACGACGGCCGTCAGCGAACCGCGCTCGACCACACCGCTCAGATGATGAACGGCAGGGTGGCTGCGATACCCCAGGGTAAGGTCGCGAAAGGTCAGGCATTGGTCAGTCATGGTCTATCCGCATGCTCCGGACGGCGGTGTTCGGTCGGTCACGTCCATCCGGCATCTTCTTGACGTCTCGATATGTGATGTTATTACATTAGTCAACAATGGCAAATTTGAGAACAGACGAAATTAATTTATCCACTGGCAGCCGATGACGCCGCTGCTTATCTTAGAGACAGCAGATTTTTACGGAAACGGACTTGTTTACGGCAATATCACGCGCTAGCGACTTAAACGTGTACGTTCAGGAGACCCGAAGGCAATGACAACCGCCCATGAGCTGACGAAGAACCAGACCCTGGTGTTCAATACGTTGTCGCGCGCCGAAGGGCCCCTGAGCGCCTACACCATCCTCGACCAGCTGCGCGGTGACGGTTTCCGTGCGCCGCTGCAGGTTTACCGCGCCCTGGAAAAGCTGCTCGACTACGGCATGGTCCACCGCCTCGAAAGCATCAATGCCTTTGTCGCCTGCGCGCATCCCCACAATCACAGCCACAATCACGGCATGATCGCCTTCGCCATCTGCGAGAAATGCGGACAGGTCTCGGAATTTTCCGACGATATCATCACCCAGCGGGTGCGCGAATGGACCACGCAGAACGGCTTCAAACAGACCAAGACCACCATCGAAATCCGTGGCGTCTGTGCCGCCTGCGGCACCGCCTGATCAGGCCTTGTAGGCCTTGAGAAACAGGTCGACACCCGCAGTCACGGTCTTGCGGATCTGCTCCGGCTCCGGTTCCTGCTCCATCTGGCCGAACAGGCGGCGGCGCAGCAGGCCCGAATGGAAAAGGTCTGAAAGCTGATAGGCCGCCAGCTCCGTATCCTCGATCGCGAGAGATCCAGCAGCGACATGTTTGTCCAAAAGCGCGCGCATCAGGGCAAGACCCTTTTTCGGCCCCTTTTCGTAAAAGCTGGAACTCATGGACGGCATGCGCTCCGCCACCCCGATGATGACACGCTGCGCACGGATACCGGCATTCGATGTAATCAGCGTCGACAGTGAGATGCCGAACTGGATCAAGGCTTCGCGCAGGTCGCTGTTGTTGCTCTCCAGCGCATGGTAGATGCCGTCGAACAGCGCCGCCTTGTATTGCTGGCACAGATCGATGAACAGCTCTTCCTTGTTGTTGAAATAGACATAGATCGTGCCCTTCGACACGCCCGCTTCGCGGGTAATGTCATTCATGCTGGCCGCATCAAAACCCATCTGCGAAAAGACGCGATTGGCCCCATCCAGTATCTGCTGCCGTTTGACGGGATCCTGCCCTGCGGCCAGACGGCCGGGACGTTCGGAAGCGGTCATGCCTGGGTCCATAACGGGTGCCTTGGTAGACGACATAGTAGTCAAGTTTCCTCATTTTCGATTCTTTTTCGAACCAAGCGGTTCGATCCCCTTGATATGCGCTCTCATTTGCGCTATGTCAACGATCGAACCGATTGGTTCAATCAGTTACCGGATTGAACATCTGTAGAAAGAGCTCTCTATGTCCGCGCCGAAATCCACCAACGAGGCTGAGATTCGTCAGTTCCCTGCACCCACCCCTGCTTCCAAAGTCGAAGCACCGGTGAAAAGTGAAGCCCCGCAGCACGACGTGGTCACTGCGATCCCGGCACCGCCAAAACGCTCGGTGAAGCGCTTCATATTGCCCGTCATCATTGTCGCCGCTGTCGGCGCCGGTGCCTGGTATGGCCACGAATGGTGGACAACAGGCCGTTTCATGGTCTCGACCGACGACGCCTACATCCAGGGCGACATCACCGCCATTGCGCCCAAGATCACCGGCTATATCGATACGATCAATGTCGTCGCCAACCAGCGCGTCAAGGCGGGCGATCCACTGATCACGCTCGACAATGGCGACTATACCATTGCGGAAGAACAGGCCGAGGCGCAGATCGCGACACAGCGCCTGACGCTTCTGCGCATTCAGGCCCAGACGGAAGCCGCCAAGGCATCCGTCAAACAGGTCGAAGCCAGCAAGGTCGCCGCACAGGCGGTCCTGACCAATGCAGAAGCCGCCGCAACTCGCGCCGGCCAGCTGCATGCCACGCGTTTTGCCTCCCAGTCCCAGCTCGACGACGCCACCGCGGCGCTGGATCAGGCCAAGGCCAATCTCGTTTCCGCCGATGCCCAGATCGCTGCGGCAGTCGCCAATGTCGGTGTACTGGAAGCCCAGTACAAGGAAGCCGAGGGATCGATTGCCTCGCTGCAGCTGAGCAAGGACAAGGCCGCCCGCGACCTCTCCTTCACCGTCATCCGTGCGCCTCTCGATGGCGTTGTCGGCAACCTCTCGGCCAAGAAGGGCGATCTCGTCACCCCCGGCCAGCGGCTTGCCGCCCTCGTTCCCGTCAATTCGCTCTATATCGACGCGAATTACAAGGAAACGCAGCTGCGGGACATCGTGCCGGGCGAAAAGGTACGGGTACGGGTCGACGCGCTCTCCGGTGACACGTTTGAAGGCACCGTCGCCTCGATTGCCCCGGCATCCGGCGCCGTGTTCTCGCTGCTTCCGGCCGAGAATGCCACGGGCAATTTCACCAAGGTTGTCCAGCGCGTCCCGGTTCGCATCGCCCTGCCCGCCGATATTCTGGCATCCGGCAGGCTTCAGGCGGGCTTGAGCGTCATCGTTGACGTCGATACCCGCACGGCACCGGCCAAGTAAGCGCAACCAGCACCGGACCCGAGATCATGTCGAGCACGACCATCAGCGGAAAGCCAGCGGCACCGGCCGTGCCGTCCGATCACATCGATCCGAAGAAAGCCATCGCCTTCGTGGCGATGGTCTTCGGCATGTTCATGGCCATTCTCGACATCCAGATCGTTTCGGCATCGCTTGCCGAAATTCAGGCGGGTTTGAGCGCAAGCTCCGACGAGATTTCCTGGGTCCAGACCTCCTATCTCATCGCCGAAGTCATCATGATCCCGCTGTCCGGTTTCCTCGGCCGGCTCCTGTCGACGCGCGTTCTCTTCACCATTTCGGCGGCGGGCTTCACGGCGGCCAGCATCCTGTGTGCCACGGCCACCAATATCGACCAGATGATCGTCTATCGCGCCATCCAGGGTTTCATCGGCGGCGGCATGATCCCCAGCGTGTTCGCGGCAGCCTTCACCATCTTCCCGCCTTCCAAGCGCTCGGTCGTCTCGCCCATCATCGGCCTCGTGGCCACGCTGGCGCCGACCATCGGGCCGACCGTCGGCGGCTATCTCAGCCACGCCTTTTCCTGGCACTGGCTGTTCCTCGTCAACGTCATTCCCGGCATCATCGTTGCCTTTGCCGCCTGGAACCTCATCGACTTCGACAAGGGCGACAAGTCGCTGTTCAGCAAGTTCGACTGGTGGGGTCTGGCCGGCATGGGCGCGTTCCTCGGTTCGCTCGAATACGTGCTCGAGGAAGGTCCGCGCAATGACTGGCTGCAGGACAGCACGATCTTCTTCTTCGCCATCGTTCTCGTCCTCGGTGCGCTGCTCTTCTTCTATCGCGCCTTCACCGCCGAGGAGCCGATCGTCGATCTGCGCGCCTTCAAGAACCTCAATTTCGCCTTCGGCTCGGTGTTCTCCTTCATCATGGGCGTCGGCCTCTATGGCCTGACCTATCTCTATCCGCTCTATCTCGGCCGCATCCGGGGCTATGACGCGCTGATGATCGGCGAAGCCCTGTTCGTCAGCGGCCTCGCCATGTTCATGACCGCACCCGTCGCCGGCTTCCTGTCCAACCGGATGGATCCGCGCCTGATGATGATGATCGGCTTCATCGGTTTTGCCGCGGGCACCTGGACCATGACCGGCCTCACCGCCGACTGGGATTTCTATGAATTGCTGCTGCCGCAGATCCTGCGCGGCTGCTCGCTGATGCTGTGCATGGTGCCGATCAACAACCTGGCGCTCGGCACCCTGCCGCCGTCCCGGCTCAAGAACGCTTCGGGCCTGTTCAACCTGACACGCAACCTCGGCGGTGCCGTGGGCCTTGCCGTCATCAACACGATTTTGACGGATCGCGGTGTCAAGCATTACGCCCAGCTGTCCGAAAAGGTGCGCTGGGGCAATCCGGAAGCCGAGAATCTGATGGCCAGCATGGCCAAGAATTTCCAGTCGCACGGCATTGACGGCTCGTCCGCGGCACTCAGCCGGATTTCCGGCATGGTGCACCAGCAGGCCTCGCTGATGTCGTTCATGGACGTCTTCTATATCCTGACGATGCTGTTCGCCTCGCTGGCGCTTTTTGCCGTGCTCATGCGCAAACCGGCACCCGCTGCCTCGGGCGGCGGAGGCGGCGGACACTAATATTCCTCGCGGTTGTGGTGCGTGGTTCGACAAGCTCACCATGAGGGAGCTGGGCTGATTTCAATACAAATTGCAAAGGTTGCAGAGTATGGCTCCCTGCAATCCTCATCCTCCCTCATGGTGAGCTTGTCGAACCACGCACCGCAGCTTTCCGCCACATCGTCATAATGCCCGGTTTCCCCCACGGGATTTGTACCGAATTGCCGCCCGAATCCGGCACGGCAATCCAGCCGGAAAAAGCAGCGCGAGAGCACCCCAATAGGGGCGGTCAATCCCCGGATTTTTACAAAATAATGTTAGTCCGCTAACCGGATTTTTCCTGCCCCGGCCGATCCTTGTGGATGAGCATGTCGCAGGAAATCAAATGCGACATTCATTATTCGGCTAACTGCCGCTCATGCCAATCTTTTTGTCGTTATGGGAGCAATTCAGCCGCCTGTCCGGACACTGTCATAATTCTCTCACGTGCGAATTGCTAAGCCACCAAAAAAATGTTTCACTTCTTTCCACTGCTCAGCAAAAGACGTTCGCAGGCCTGTCATCTAACTGACATGAGAGCCCTATATCGGGAGGCAGGAACGTCGAAAACAGAGCCAATGACGTTTGTCGCTTAAACAGGGGTGTTAAAATGGTTGTTTCTTCAAAACGCTTGCTCTCTCTATCGACAGCGCTGCTGTTCGCAAGCACCACGCTTTCGTTCGCGGATGCGCCGGCTGATCTGGTTGCCGCCGCGAAAAAGGAAGGATCGCTGACGACCATCGCGTTGCCGCACGACTGGTGTGGTTATGGCGATATCATTGCCGGTTTCAAGGCAAAGTACGGCCTGACCGTCAACGAACTCAATCCGGATGCCGGATCGAAGGACGAAGTCGAAGCGATCAAGGCCAACAAGGACAACAAGGGCCCGCAGGCGCCTGACGTCATCGACGTCGGTCTTTCCTTTGGCCCCGATGCCAAGAAAGACGGCCTGACACTGCCTTACAAGGTTTCCACCTGGGATTCGATCCCGGCCGAACTGAAGGATGCCGACGGCCATTGGTATGGCGACTATTACGGCGTCATGTCGTTCGAAGTGAACACCGACATCGTCAAGAATGTCCCGAAGGATTGGGCCGACCTGCTCAAGCCGGAATATGCCAACACCGTAGCGCTTGCCGGTGATCCGCGCGCGTCCAACCAGGCCATTCTCGCCGTACAGGCTGCTGGTGCATCGACCGGTGCCAAGCCGGGCGCCGCTGCTGCCGAAGCCGGCCTGAAGTATTTTGCCGACCTCAACAAGGCAGGCAATTTCGTTCCGGTCATCGGCAAGTCGGGCACGCTGGCACAGGGTGCAACCCCGATCATCATCAACTGGGACTACAATGCGCTTTCGGGCCGCGACACGCTCAAGGGCAACCCGCCGGTTGAAGTCGTCGTTCCCGCATCGGGCGTTCTGGCCGGTGTCTATGTCCAGGCCATCAGCGCCTATGCACCGCATCCCAATGCCGCCAAGCTGTGGATGGAATATCTCTATTCCGATGAAGGCCAGATCGGCTACCTCAAGGGCTATTGCCACCCGACCCGCTTCAAGGATCTGGTGAAGAACAACAAGGTACCGAAGGAAGTCCTCGACAAGCTGCCACCGGCAGCGGCCTACGAAAAGGCCTTCTTCCCGACGCTTGATGAACAGGCTGCCGCCAAGGAAGCCATCACCAAGGGCTGGGACAAGGTTGTCGGCGCCAACGTCAAGTAATCTCTGACCATCGGATCCCCGTGGAAACATCCGCGGGGATTCCCTTTTTCAGAGACAAGGCGCGCCCTGCTTGAACCGTCGGTCAGTTTGTTCGCTTCGCAATTGATGCGGTAGCGTCTATAATGCAGCTCAGAAAGCGGTCTTCAAAATCCATGAGTGTGATTTCAGAAGCAAGCACCTCCTCCATTCCACCTGCCGCCACCCAGGAGCGCAAGCGCTTGTCGCTTGATTGGCTCGGTGTCATGCCGTTCTTCCTGTTTGCCGTGATGTTCCTGGTTTTGCCGACGATTTATCTCGTCGCCGGGGCGTTCCAGGATGCGCAGGGCAATCTGACATTCGCCAATCTCGTCAACCTGTTCCAGCCATCGATCATCGATGCATACGTGATCTCGATCAAGATATCGCTGACATCGGCGCTGCTTGGCGCATTCATTGGTTTCAGCATTGCCGCGGCCATCACCCTGGGCGGCCTGCCGAGCTGGATCCGGGCGCCGATGATGACGTTTTCCGGCGTCGCCTCCAATTTCGCCGGCGTTCCGCTGGCCTATGCCTTTCTGTTCACGCTCGGACGGACCGGCCTCGTCACCTATCTCCTGGTCAACGTCTTCGGGTTCAATCTCTACGCGCACGGCTTCAATCTTCTCAGTTTCTGGGGCCTGACCATCACCTATCTCTACTTCCAGATTCCGCTGATGGTGCTGATCATCACGCCGGCGCTGGACGGGCTGAAGCGTGAATGGAAGGAAGCCGCCCTCATTCTCGGCGCAACCGGGCCGCAATACTGGCGCATGGTCGCCTTCCCGATCCTGTGGCCAGCCCTGCTTGGCACCATTCTCCTGCTTTTCGCCAATTCCTTCGGTGCCATCGCCACGGCCTATGCGCTGACCGGCTCGTCCCTCAGCATCGTCCCGATCGTCCTCTACGCACAGATCCGCGGCGACGTCCTGCAGGACCCGCAGCTCGGCTACGCCCTGGCCTTCGGCATGATCATCATAACAGGCATTTCCAACGGCATTTACATCTGGATGCGCGCCCGCAGTGAACGGTGGCTCAAATGAAGAAGAACCGTTTCTGGTCCTGGCTCGCCCTCGCCTTCGGCATTCTGTATTTTGCCCTGCCGCTGATCGGCCTGTTTGAGTTTTCGCTGCGCATGCGGCGCGGGGTCTATTCGCTCGATGCCTATTGGGTCGTGCTGAGCGATCCCGGCTTCCAGGCGACGTTCGCCTATTCCGTCGTCATGGCCATCGCCACCATTTTCGTCGGCGTGCTGCTCATCGTTCCGACGGCCTATTGGGTGCGCCTGCGCCTGCCGGGCTGGCGGCCGTTCATCGAGTTCATCACGCTGCTGCCGCTGGTCATTCCGGCGATTGTCATCGTGTTCGGCTATATCAGGCTGTACAACACCTCCTCGATCCTGCCGCTGACCGGTTCGGCCATGGGCACCAACATCCTTTTGTGCTTCGGCTACACGACACTGGCGCTGCCCTACATGTACCGCGCCGTCGATACCGGCCTTGGCGCCATCGACATCCGCACCATGACGGAAGCCGCCGAAAGCCTTGGCGCAAGCCGGATAACCATCATGGCACGCATCATCCTGCCCAATGTGCTCATTGCGGTGCTGTCGGGTGCGTTCCTGACCTTCGCCATCGTCATCGGCGAATTCACCATGGCAGCCCTCTTGAACCGTCCGGCTTTCGGACCGTTCCTGCAGCTGCTCGGCGCCAATCGTGCCTATGAACCGGCGGCGCTCTCCGTCATCGCCTTTGCCATAACCTGGGTTTGTATGGGGCTTATCCAGGTCGTCACCCGCTTCAACAAATCCCTCGCTGCAACCAAGCGATAATCGGGAACCTTGCCAATGTCATTTCTCACCATCAGCCATTTGAAAAAGAGTTTTGGAGCCACGACGGTTGTTCATGATTTCAACCTGAGCATCGAGAAGGGCGAATTCATTTCCTTCCTCGGCCCCAGTGGTTGCGGCAAGACGACGGTGCTGCGCATGGTCGCCGGTTTCGAAACCCCGACATCCGGCACGATCAGCATCGGCGGCAAGGACGTCGTCAACCTCAAGCCCAACCAGCGCAATATCGGCATGGTGTTCCAGGCCTATGCGCTTTTCCCCAACATGACCGTGGCGCAGAATGTCGCCTTCGGCCTGAAGGTCGCCAAGAAGCCGCAGGCGGAGATCAATGCGACGGTGCACGAGATGCTGTCGCTGATCAAGCTCGACCATCTGGCCGAACGTTTCCCCTATCAGCTCTCGGGCGGCCAGCAGCAGCGCGTGGCGCTCGCCCGTGCCCTTGCCACCAAGCCGCAGGTTCTCCTGCTCGACGAGCCGCTGTCGGCGCTCGACGCCAAGATCCGCGTGTCGCTGCGCGAGGAAATCCGGGCGATTCAGCGCAAGCTTGGCATCACCACGATTTTCGTCACCCACGACCAGGAAGAGGCCCTGTCGATCTCCGACCGTATCGTCGTCATGTATGAAGGCAAGGCCGAGCAGGTCGGCGCGCCGTTCGAGATTTACAACCAGCCCTCATCGCGTTTCGTCGCATCCTTCGTCGGCACGCTCAACACGCTGGATGCGGTTGTGCGCGATGCGGCCACCGGCACCATCACCGTCGACGGCAAGGACGTGTCGATCGGCCTGAAGCGTCTCAACGGCCACAAGACCGGCGACAAGATTTCCCTCGCCGTGCGCCCGGAGGCGGTGAGCCTCGGCGGTGCGACCGGCAACCGCGAGACGACCCTGGACGGCAAGATCAACAGCGTACACTTCCTCGGTTCGGTCATCCGCATCCGCGCCTCGCTTGGCCAGAACACCGTGTCCTTCGATACATTCAATGATCCGAGCGCGCCGCCGCCGGTGCCCGGCGAAGACGTCAAGGTCAGCCTCGCCGCCAAGGACCTGCTGGTTCTGGAGCACTGATCCGCATCATGTCGGCAAAACAAAACGGGGTGCTGCTGCCAGCACCCCGTTTCAATTTGACGATTGAGGCAGGCCCGGAGCCTATCCTTCAATCGCTTCATCCAGCAGCTTAAGCGCTGCTTTCTTTGTCAGTTTGACCGGATTGCCGCCGGCGGTCGGATCGACAATCGCCATGTCGGCGATCAGTTCCTTCTGCTTCTTGCTCATGTTGAGATCCTTGATCAGACCGGGCAGCGCATGCGGCACCTTCAGCTCCTTGCGCAGCTTGATGATCGCCTTGGCAAAGCCGTCGAACCCGCCCTTGATGCCGATATAGCTGGCCAGCCGCGCAATGCGCTCTTCCACCGCATCACGGTTGAACGCCAGCACGTAAGGCATGAACACCGCGTTGGTCATGCCGTGATGCGTGTCATACAGCGCGCCGATGGGATGCGACAGCGAGTGGATCGCGCCGAGCCCCTTCTGGAAGGCGGTTGCGCCCATGGCCGCCGCGCTCATCATATGGGCGCGCGCCGTCAGGTCCTTGCCGTTGGCATAGGCCTTGGGCAGGTTTTCGAACACGAGGCGGATGCCTTCGACCGCGATGCCGTCGGCCATCGGGTGATAGCCCGGTGCGCAATAGGCCTCGAGGCAATGCGCCAGCGCGTCCATGCCGGTACCGGCGGTGATGAAGGCGGGCATCCCCACCGACAATTCCGGATCGGCGATGACGATTGCCGGGAGAAGTTTCGGATGGAAGATCACCTTCTTGGTGTGGGTCTCTTCATTGGTGATGACACCGGCGCGGCCCACTTCCGAACCCGTTCCCGCCGTGGTCGGCACGGCGATGATCGGCGCGATGACATCGCTGTTGGCGCGCGTCCACCAGTCGCCCACATCCTCGAAATCCCAGACCGGCCGGGTCTGGCCCGCCTGGAAGGCGATGAGCTTGCCAAGGTCGAGTGCCGAACCGCCGCCGAAGGCGATGACGCCGTCATGCTTGCCCTTCTTGAACACGGCAATGCCGGCGGTGAGGTTGGATTCGACCGGGTTGGGTTTCACCTCGGAGAAAACGCCGTAGGGAACCTTGGCATCGTCGAGGATTTTCAGCGTGCTCGCCACCACCGGCAGCTTGGCCAGGCCGGGATCGGTGACGAACAGCGGCTTCTTGATGCCGGTCGCCTCGAGAACCTCGGGCAGTTCCTTGATACGGCCCGCACCGAAGCGAACGGTGGTCGGGTAATTCCATTTGGAGATCAGCTTGCTCATGGTGTGTCTCTTTCAGAAAATCAGATCGCTTCACGCAGGTGGAAGGATTTGGGACTGGTCAGGTTGCCGTAGCCGATGGCCGACATGGCAGCGCCCCTGCCGGTTTCCTTGACGCCGGTCCACACCAGCGCCGGATCGATATAATCGCAGCGGTTCATGAACACTGTACCGGTTTCGATCCGCTCGCCGATGGCGGCGGCCCGGTCCGTATCGGTGGTCCACAGCGACGCCGTCAGGCCATACTGGCTGTCATTCATCAGCGCCAGCGCTTCCTCGTCATTGCGCACCTTCATGATGCCGACAATGGGGCCAAAGCTTTCCTCGCGCATGACGCTCATCTGGTGGTCGACGCCGGTCAGCACTTCGGGCGCAAGATAGGGCGATCCGGCCGCGTCATTGGCAACGCGCATATTGACATGCGCCTTGGCACCCTTGCGCAGGGCTTCCGCCTTCTGTTCACGGATGAGTTCGGCAAAACGTGTCTGCGCCATCGGCCCCATGGTCGTTGCCGCGTCGAGCGGATTGCCGACCACATACTGCTTGGTCAGGTCGACAAAGCCGTCAACGAAGCGGTCATAGACATCCGCATGCACATAGATGCGCTCGATGCCGCAGCAGCACTGGCCGGAGTTGAAGAAGGCGCCGTCGACCAGATTGGCCACCGCATGGTCGAGATTGACGTCCGGCAGCACATAGGCCGGGTCCTTGCCGCCCAGCTCAAGCCCGAGCGACATGAAGGTGCCCGCTGCCGCCTTTTCGATGGCGCGGCCGCCGCCGACCGAGCCGGTGAAATTGACATGGTCGATCCGGCCCGATCCCAGCAGTTTTTCGGTCTGGGCATGGTTCAGCACGATGTTCTGGAACACGCCCTTCGGCAGCCCGGCCGCAGCAAAAGCCTGGGCAAAGCGCTCGCCGACGAGCAGCGTCTGCGCCGCATGCTTGAGGATGACGGTATTGCCCGCCATAAGCGCCGGGATGATCGTGTTGACGGCGGTCAGATACGGATAATTCCACGGCGCAATGACCATGACGACGCCGAGCGGCACGTGCTTGATGTAGCGGCGAAAGCCCGGCTTGTCGTTTTCGATGACCGGCGCAAGCGCCCGTTCGGCAATCGCGACCATGTAGCGCGTGCGTTCCTCCACACCGCCCTTTTCGCCGCCATAGCGCACCGGGCGGCCCATCTGCCAGGCGATCTCGGGCACGATCGCGTCGTTCATGCCGAGCAAGGCATCCAGCGCCGCAAGGCAAAGCCGGCCGCGTTCGGCGATGCTGGTCTGCGACCAGCCGGCCTGCGCCTGCCTTGCCGCTTCCACGGCCGCGTCGATGGCCTTGTCCGTTGCAACGGGACGCTCCGCATACACGGAGCCGTCGATGGGGGTGATCAGTTTGACCGTCTCGGTCATGGGTAAACCTCTAGCCTGTGTTTTCCAAAAGCTGGCCCCGCCACGCGAACGCATGCCGCGGGACAGGCCTTTGCCGTGATCTTCAATACCGTTCGAAACCGCGATGCAACTCCCAATCGGTAACGCGGCGGTCATATTCGAACTGCTCCCACTTGGCGGTGTGCACGTAATGCTCGACCACCTCGTCGCCGAGCGCCGTCTTCAGCATCTTCGACTTCGCCAGCGTTTCGGTCGCCTCGCGCAGGGTCTTGGGGATTTCCCGCAACCGCGCCCCGCCATAGGCATCGCCCTGGAACGGCTTGTCGAGTTCCAGCTTCTCGTCGATGCCTGCCAGGCCCGACGCGATCAGACCGGCAAAGGCGAGATAGGGATTGAGATCAGCCCCGCCGATGCGGCATTCGATGCGGATGCCCTTGGTGCCTTCGCCGCACAGGCGGAAGCCCGCCGTCCGGTTGTCGAGACTCCAGACGTTCTTCGTCGGCGCAAAGGTGCCCGCCTGGAAACGCTTGTAGGAGTTGATGTAGGGCGCCAGGAAGAAGGTGAAGTCGTCGGCATATTTCAGCTGCCCGGCCACCCACTGCCGCATCAGCGGCGACATGGTGTGTTCGGCGTTCTTGTCATAGAACAGCGGCGTCTTGCCATCGGCGCTCCACAGCGAGTTGTGCACGTGGCTGGAACTGCCCGCCAGCGCATAATCATATTTCGCCATGAAGGTGATCGCCTTGCCCATCTGGGTGGCGATTTCCTTGCAGCCATTCTTCATGATCACGTGCCGGTCGGCCATTTCAAGCGCTTCGGCATAACGCACATTGATTTCTTCCTGGCCCGGGCCCCATTCGCCCTTGGAGTTTTCGACGGGAATGCCCGCATCGAACAGACCGTTGCGGATGGCGCGCATGACGGCGTCTTCCTTGGTGGTCATCTGGATCACATAGTCCTGGATGTAGGGCGATGCGGTGGTCATGCCCTTCCAGTGCTTGGCACGCGCACTCTCATAGGTCTCGTCGAACAGGTAGAATTCCAGTTCCGAGGCGAAGTAGGCGAGATAGCCCCGCTCCTTCAGCCGCGCCAGCTGGCGCTTCAGGATGGCGCGCGGCGAATGGGCGAGATCCTCGTGATGGTGATGGTCGAGAATATCGCACAGGACCAGCGCGCATTTTTCCAGCCACGGAATATGGCGGATGGTGGAAAGGTCGGGCTTGATGACGAAATCGCCATAGCCCTGTTTCCAGCTGGCCGCCTTGTAGCCGGGCACCGGCTCCATGTCGATGTCGTTGGCCAAGAGATAGTTGCAGCCGTGCGTCTCGTCATGGGCGGAGTCGACGAAGAAGCTGGCATGAAAGCGCTTGCCGATCAGGCGGCCCTGCATGTCGACGAAGCAGGCCAGCACCGTGTCAATTTCGCCATTGGTTACATGGCGCTTTAATTCGTCGAAACTCCAATGTCCGGGCATTTCTTGTCTATCCTCAAACAGAATTTGGATTGGGTCAAAAGACAGGGCGGCCGGCCCGAGCCCGCCGCCCCCGTTTTGCAATCAGCCGCGTTCGCCGACGGCCTTTTCAGCGGCAGCGATCTCGGCGGCACGCTTGGCCACGGCATCGCCGATGGGCGGCCCCTGGAAACGGCGGCGTTCGAAGCCGAACCAGACAGCAGCCGTCACCACCAGGAAGCCGACGGTGATGTAGAGAGCCCATTCATTCGGCGGCTGGATACCGATGATGAAGATCAGCGCCATGGCGAGGATCGACAGGATGGCGAACAGCTTGAACATGCCTTCACCCAGGTTCCATGGTCCCATCTTGTTCCATTTCGGCGTACCCCAGGCGAAAAAGCCCAGCGCGATCGGAATGGCGAAGGAGAAGAACAGGAAGATGACCGTGCAGGAAACGACCACCGAATAGACCGGCGTGTCACCGATGGACACCATGTTCGAACCCCAGACGAACAGCACGGCCAGGGTGGCGCCGGTCCAGATGGCGGCGACAGGCGTGCGGTATTGCGGGCTGACCTTCGACAACAGGCTCGATCCCGGCAGGCCCTTGTCGCGGGCGAAGGCGAAAATCATGCGCGAGACCGAAGTTACTGTCGCCAGGCCGCAGAGGAACTGGCTGATGAAGATCAGGAAGTAGAGAATGTTCTTGACGACAGGATTGACCTGTTCGCCCATCGCCCAGAAGAACACGTTCCAGCCCTGTGCCGCCGCCGCATCCATGCTTGGCAGCATCAGCACGAACGAGCACAGCATGATATAGCCGAAGACGGCCGACCAGAGCACCGACGAAACCATGCCGCGCGGCACGGAATGCGCCGCCTTGACGGTTTCTTCGGATGTATGGGCGGATGCGTCATAACCGGTGATCGTGTAGATCGGCAGCAGCAGGCCGAGCAGGAACACCCACAGGCTCGAGCTCGTGGGCCAGACGGGGCTGCCGGTCATCGATCCATCCGCTGCCGGCGTCGGCATGCCGGAATAATTGGCGAATGTGAACAGGCGGCTGAATTCGAACGACTTGGCCGAAGCGAGGCAGACCAGCGACAGGGCAATCGCCGTGGCGAAAATCAGATAGCCGGAAAAGTCGGTCAGCTTGGCGGTGAGGCCGATGCCCATATGGTTGACCAGTGCCTGGACGCCGGTCAGGATGATCAGGAAGATGATCTGCACCGTGATGGAATCCGTGATCCCGAGATAGGTGCCGAAGGCGCCGATGAAGAAATAATAGGTGCCGACATTGATGGCGCCGAGCACGGTGATCAGACCGAGCAGGTTGAACCAGGCTGTCAGCCAGCCGGTGCCGCGATTGCCGAGGATCGAACCCCAGTGATAGAGGCCGCCTGCGGTCGGGTAAGCCGAGCTGATCTGCGCCATGGCGATGGCGAAGACCGCCGAGACCAGGCAGCCGAGCGGCCAGCCGATGCCGATGGCGGCACCGCCGGCACCCGCCGTCGCCTGCCCCAGCGAATTGATGCCGCCGGACAGGATGCAGATGATCGAAAATGAGATGGCGAAGTTGGAGAAACGGCTCATGCGCCGTTCCAGTTCCTGGGCATAGCCCATGCCGTGGAGAACTTTGATGTCCTCCGATTTATCCACGTCGGTATAATCTTGGTGTGTCATCGTACTCACGTTCCCCGTTATTTTTGAGAAATTTCTAACGTCAGATACCAATCCTTATGCGATCTTGTTTGCAGCCTTCCTGGTTGTGGAAAGCGGCCCCTGGGCAATTTCCTTCAAAATGGCCGAGAGGGTCCCGGCCCATGCTTTTTCTTCTTTGGGTGTGGTGATGAGATCGTTGCGGATCTCGATCATCACCGCGGCAAGCCCTTGCGCCGACGCATGGCGTTCAAGCGTGTAATAGACCCGGTCGGCGGGCGAATAGGGCTCATTGATGCCGACGCAGTATTGATCGAGCGCCTGCAGCCCCGCAATCAGCGGTGCGGCAACCTGATCGTAATCGTCGTGGATGATGCCGATGTGCCAGGGCCGCTCGACCCCGCGATAGACCGGCGTGAACGAATGCACCGCCACATAGACCGGCGCCGGAAAGCCCTTGCGCGCACGCTCCCTTGCCAGTTCTTCGATGGCCGCATGATAGGGCTGATGCGACAGCGCGATGCGCCGCTGCCTTTCCGCCGCATCGAGCCCGGTATTGGCAGGCACCGTGGTCAATTCGCTCGTGGCCGGGATGAGATCGGGCGCCTCGAGCGGCCGGTTGCAATCGATGATCAGCCGCGAGACGCAGGATTCAACCAGCGGCGCATCCAGTAGCGCGGCCATCCCCTGGCTGACTCCCAGCGCGCCGGGGTCCCAGGCGATATGCTTTTGCAGATCGTCCGGCTCGAGGCCGAGACGGCCATAGGGCGCGGGAATGTGGTTGGAAGCGTGATCGCAGAGAATGACAAACGGCGAGCCACCATCGGGGTTGGATACCCGGACCGGCTCCCAGACACTGTGCGTGGCCTGCGATAATCCCATTTTGCCCTCTTCGGCAATTTGTACTTTGTATTACATTTTGTATTTTTATTTCCACTCACGTATGATTTGATACACAAGTCACAAAATTGTCAAATGCGAAAATTGCGTTTCTTGACTTTGACCGAAAGAAGTTTGATGGGAACAAGCATTTCCGAACTGATCAGCGAAAAAATCGATGCCATGTCGACGTCGGAACGCAAGGCCGCGCAGACCCTCATCGCCAACTACCCGCTGATCGGCCTGCGTACGGTGGCGGAGTTTTCGGCGCAGGCGGGGGTCAGTTCACCGACGATCCTGCGTTTCGTCTCGCGTCTCGGCTTTCAGGGCTATCCGGAATTCCAGCAGGCCCTGCAGCAGGAGCTGGCAGCCCAGATCCAGTCGCCGCTCAACCGCGCGACGATCATTCAGTCATCCAAGGGCAGCGCCGCTTACCCCCTGATGGAAGCGGCCATCGAGAACATCCGTGAAACATTTCACCATCTCTCGACGCAGCAGCTGGACGACGCGACGGAGGCGCTCAGCCGCACCCGCACCCATGTCTATCTGCTCGGCGGCCGCTTCACCGATCCGATCGCCATCTACATGGCGGCACATCTGAAGATCATCCGTTCCGGCGTCACCCATCTCACCGGCCAGGAAAGCAACTGGCGCGACCAGCTGATCGACATGGGCAGGAAGGATGTCCTCGTCATCTTCGATATCCGCCGTTATCAGGACAGCCTCATCCGCTTCGCCGAGAAGGCGCAGGCGCGCGGTGTCGAGATCGTGCTGATCACCGACCAGTGGCTGTCCCCCATCGCCCGCTTCGCCCGCCACGTCATCGCCGGGCGCACGGCCGTCCCCTCGCCCTGGGACTCCTCCACCACGCTTTTCCTGATGGCGGAAACCCTGATCGCCGGGGTGACGCACAAGCTGCAGAACAGCAGCGCCGAACGCATCCGCGACATGGAACAGTTGCGTGATGGCTGAGATTGTCATTGCCCGGCAGGCACATTGATATACAAATGCTCACCCGGGCTCTGGGCCTGCGTTCGAATCGAATAAAGCAAGGACATAATCATGCAGCAAGCTGACATTGGATTGATCGGCCTTGGCGTCATGGGTGCCAATCTCGCGCTCAATATTGCCGAAAACGGTTATCGCGTCGCGGTGTACAACAGGACGGTGGAAAAGACCCACGCCTTCCATCAGGAAGCGGGCGCCCTCAAAGACAAGATCATTCCCTGCGAAACGCTGGAAGAGCTGGCCAAAAACATCCGCGCACCCCGCCCGATCATCCTGATGGTGAAGGCAGGCGAGGCCGTCGATGAACAGATTGCAGCGCTGAAGCCCTTCCTTGCCAAGGAAGACATCATCATCGATGCGGGCAATGCCAATTTCCACGATACGGTCCGCCGCCTGAAGGAACTCGGCGCCAATGATCCGACCTTCGTCGGCATGGGCGTTTCCGGCGGCGAGGAAGGCGCACGGCACGGCCCATCGATCATGGTCGGCGGCACGCCCGAATCCTATGCGCGCATCGAACCGGTCCTGACAGCCATTTCGGCGAAGTATGAGGGCGAATCCTGCGCGGCGCTGCTCGGCCCCGATGGCGCCGGTCACTTCGTCAAGACAATCCACAACGGCATCGAATATGCCGACATGCAGATGATCGCCGAAATCTACGGCATCCTGCGCGATGGTCTCGGGCTGTCGCCGGTTGAAATCGGCAAAATTTTCGACAAATGGAACAAGGGCCCGCTCAATTCCTACCTGATCGAAATCACCGCCAAGGTACTCGCCGCCACCGACACGGAAACCGGCAAGCCGGCCGTCGAGATCATCGTCGACAGCGCGGGCCAGAAGGGCACCGGACGCTGGGCTGCCATCGAGGCACAGATGCTCGGCATCCCCGCAACCGGCATTGAAGCGGCGGTTGCCGCGCGCTCGATTTCCGCGCTGCGCGACGAACGCGCCAAAGCCGCAAAAGCCTATGCCTCGCTCGGCACGCCCAAGCTTGCGGGCACGGATCAATCCTTCATCGATGCACTCGAACAGGGCCTGCTGGCCGGCAAGATTGCCGCCTATGCGCAAGGCTTTGCCGTCATGTCAGGTGCTTCGGCCGAGCATGGCTGGAACATCCCGCTCGACACCACCGCGAAAATCTGGCGCGCCGGCTGCATCATCCGTTCGCAGTTCCTCGACGAGATCGCCTCGGCTTTCGCCGGTGGCGGCCAGGACAATCTGCTGCTGGCGCCCTCCTTCGTCGAACGCATGAAGACAGCTTCGACGGCGTTGCGCGATGTGGTTGCCAAGGCGGCCGTGGCCGGTCTGCCGACCCCGGCGCTTGCCGCGGCTCTCGGCTATTTCGATGGCTACCGGCAGGCGCGCGGCACGGCCAATCTCATCCAGGCGCAGCGGGACTTCTTCGGCGCGCACGGCTTCAAGCGCGTGGACAAGGAAGGCGATTTCCACGGCCCGTGGTCGGATGTCGGCTGACAATATCAAGCGCTAAAATAATTGCCTGAAACCGCCTCCGCCAACGGGGCGGTTTCTTTTTGGGTTGATCACGGCGTTCCCCGCGCCCCGCTCGGCGGGGTGGCGTGGATGCGGCCCCACGCCCGGCGCAACTGCCGCGCCGAGGCAAAACCCGTGCGCTCCGCCACACCCTCCATATCCAGCCGCGTATGGCTGAGGATTTCCTGCGCCAGCGCCACGCGCAGGCGGTTGAGATAATCGGGAATGCTCATTCCGGCATGTTCGTTGAACAGGCGCGACAGGTGCCGCGGGCTGGTTGCGGCGATATCCGCCAGGCTTTCCAGCGTCCAGTGTTGCGCCGGGTCGGCGGCAAGCCGGTCCTGCACCCGGTGGATCGCCGGATGAATGTGATTGCGCCCGTCCAGCCACGGCGACCATTGCGGATCGGTACCGCTGCGCCTCAGATACACCACCAGATAGCGCGCGACGGCCACCGCACAGGCCGGACCGGCCATCTCGCTGACCAGATGCAGCATCAAGTCGATACCCGCCGTGATCCCCGCACTCGAGTAACGGTTGCCGTCTTCGACATAGAGCCGGTTGTCCAGCACCCGCGCCGTCGGCACCAGTGCGCGCAGCTCGTCAACCGAAGCAAAGTGCGTGGTACAGACGCGGTCGTCGAACAGGCCGGCACGCGCCGCCAGCAAGGCGCCGGAGCAGATCGTCACCAGCGTCTGGGTTTCCCCCACATGCGCTTTCAGCCAGGCGACAATGTCCGCATCGCGGTGTCCATGCGCCTCCGCCCCGCGGCTCGCCGCCGTGTCCAGCAGCGTCGTGGTATCGCCTGCCAGCATGATCATCGCATCATGCGGCACATGGTCGGGCAGCGGCTCGATGCCGCTGATGGTCAAGCCGATGGACGTGGTGACACTGGCGAGCGGGCCGACATAGCGCACGTCGAAATGCACCGCGTCCTGTTCCAGATTGGCCTTGCGCAGCACCTCCACCGGTCCGGCAATATCCAGCAGCAGCGCCCTTGCGGGCACCACCACCAGAACATCGATATGCCGGGATTGCTCGGGTTTCATGCGGCCAGCGCCTGCCCCGCCCCGTTCAACGCCTCGTCGACCGTGACGATCCGGGCAAAGCGCCCGGCCAGCACCAGCTCGGTGCGGGCACGGATCTCGTCGGCGCTGAAGGTGCGCCCTGCGGCATTGGTCATGGCGAAGGTCAGCGTCGCCTCGGAGACGTAATCGACGGTATAGCCGAGATCCGAGGCATGGCGCGTGGTGGTTTCGCAGCACTGTTCGGTGCGGATACCCGACACCAGCAGCTTGCGGATGCCGTTCTCGGTCAGCCAGACATCGAGCCCGCTGCCGACAAGCGCACTGTGCCGGGCCTTGTGGAACACGACATCGGCTTCGAGAGAAACCGGTGCCAGCGGTTTGATGAAGCCGGAGTCCAGTGCAAACGGGCCATCGCCGTCGACATGGAAAATCTGGATGACCGGCAGGCCGGCAGCCTTGGCGCCATCGATCAGCCGCTGGATATTGGCAATGAAAGCCTGCGCTTCGGCCTCGTTCCAGTAGGCGCGCTGGCGGAAGGATTCCTGCACGTCGATGACGATAAGAGCGGTATCTGCGGACATTTCTGGCATCTCCTGTGTGTTGATATCCCGACAGTACAACGCGATGCAATCGGCAGATACGCATGCAGCGGACGAGAAGCGGACAAAAAAGGACATCGATTGCATTCCTTTGCACTTCCATCTGGTGCGTGGTTCGACAAGCTCACCATGAGGGAAGTGGAGGATTGCAGGGAGCCGTATTCTGCAACATTGCAGAATTGGCCTTGCGGCCAACTCACCTCCCTCATGGTGAGCTTGTCGAACCACGCACCAACTCCATTGCAAGCATTGTCAAAGATTAAAGAACCATGCACGCTCACTGTCTCCGCCACGGAGACAATCCATCAAGCGGCGGGCAGCTTCCGCGATGCCATCCGGCATTCCATATGTGTGGCAACACAGTGCAATCCATGGCCCAGGTGCAAAGGCACCGGGCGGAAGGGACGGATATGTCGACGCATTCCTATCAGCACCGCATCCATGCGGCGCAAACCCCGAACAGCCCCCTGTTCTTCGTCTTTCACGGAACGGGCGGCGACGAGAACCAGTTCTTCGATTTCGCCCGCCGCCTGATCCCGTCAGCCGGTGTCGTCTCGCCGCGCGGCGATGTCTCGGAACATGGTGCCGCGCGCTTTTTCCGCCGCACTGCCGAGGGCGTCTACGACATGGACGATCTCGCCGTGCGGACACGGACCATGGCGGATTTTGTCAAAGCCCATAAGAACGCTGCCAATCCATCCGACGTTGTCGGTCTTGGCTATTCCAACGGCGCCAACATTCTTGCCTCAGTCATGCTGGACCAACCGGAGCTGTTTGACGCGGCCGTCCTGATGCATCCGCTGATTCCGTGGACACCGGCGCCGCAGCCGAAACTGGCGGGAAAGCGCGTGCTTGTGACCGCCGGGCAGCGTGATCCGATCTGCCCGCCCGACCGCACACAGGCGCTGGCGGATTATCTTGCGACACAGGGAACGGACGTGACCATCGCCTGGCATCCCGGCGGACATGAAATCCAGCAGAGCGAGATCGGCACGATTCAGGAATTCCTCGCCCGCTAAACAAAAAGCCGGCCAAAGGGCCGGCTTTTCCATTCAGGCGGAGAACCGCAGCGACACCGGAATGATCCGCATCGCCCGCGACGAGCGGCGGCCTTTCGGCGTCAGCAGGCCCTTGGCACCATCCAGATGTCCCGGCTTCAATTCAAGCGCGAGGAAGCGGCGGCGTTCGACCGGACCCGGCATGGCAAGCCCTGCCGTCTTCGCGCCGGTAAAGCCGAAGCGCTCGTAATATTCGGGATCGCCGACCAGGATGATGGCGCCGTGGCCGAGCCGGGCGGCTTCCTTGACCGCATGGCGCATCAGCGCCGAACCGATGCCGAGATCCTTCGATACGGGATCGACGGCAAGCGGTCCGAGCAGCAGCGCGCGCACGCCCTTGCCCGCCGCGTCATGGCCGGCCTGGATGTCCCAGAGCCGGACCGTGCCGAGCAGCGCACCGCCCGCGCCGCGTGCCGAGAAGGCAAGGCCTTCCGACGGCAGACGGCCGCGGCGCAGCTTTTCCGACGACTTGCGGCGGCGGCCCTCGCCCATGGCGCGGTCGAGCAAATCTTCGCGCGCCTTCTCGTCCTGCGGCAGTTCGTTGATGATGGCATAGGCACCCGCGCCGGCGAAATACAGGCCGTCGGGTACCAGGTTCTGTTCGATGTTTTCTGCTGCGTCCATTGTCTCGACCAATCGTGTCATGTGCGTGTCACCGCTGCCCGGCGCATTGCCGGGCAGAATGTTTCAACCGGGCTTGAAGCCGGTTTAGATGACGTATGATCGGAGTGGTTCGAAGCCGTTGAAGGCCACAGCGGAATAGGTCGTGGTGTAGGCGCCTGTTCCCTCGATCAGCACCTCATCGCCGATGGTCAGCGAAATGGGGAGCGGATAGGGGTTCTTTTCGTACATCACGTCGGCGGAGTCGCAGGTCGGACCGGCCAGCACGCAGGGTTCGCTGCGATCGCCATCCCGCGGGGTGGTGATCTGGTAGCGAATGGCTTCGTCCATGGTCTCCGCCAGGCCGCCGAACTTGCCGATGTCGAGATAGACCCAGCGGACATTGTCGTTGTCGGCCTTCTTCGAAACCAGCACGACTTCCGCCTTGATGACACCGGCATTGCCGACCATGCCGCGGCCGGGCTCGATGATGGTCTCGGGCAGGCGGTTGCCGAAATGCTTGCTCAGCGACTGGAAGATCGCCTGACCATAGGCCTGTGCGGTCGGCACGTCCTTGAGGTAACGGGTCGGGAAACCGCCGCCCATGTTGACCATCTTCAGCGTGATGCCTTCCTTGGCCAGCGCATCGAAAACCTGCTTGGCATCGCCCAGGGCACGGTCCCAGGCAGCCAGGTCCGTCTGCTGCGAACCGACATGGAACGACACACCGTAGGATTCGAGGCCGAGCTTCTGCGCCGCGCGCAGCACGTCGACAGCCATGGCCGGCACGCAGCCGAACTTGCGCGACAGCGGCCATTCGGCGCCGGCACCATCGGTCAGGACACGGCAGAACACGCGGGCGCCGGGAGCGGCACGGGCAACCTTTTCGACTTCTTCGACGCAGTCGACGGCGAACAGGCGGATGCCGAGTTCGAAGGCGCGGGCAATGTCCCGTTCCTTTTTGATCGTGTTGCCGAAGGAAATGCGGTCAGCCGATGCACCGGCATCGAGCGCCATTTCGACTTCCGCAACCGACGCGGTGTCGAAGTTCGAGCCAAGCGAAGCCAGCAGGCGCAGGATTTCCGGCGCGGGGTTGGCCTTCACGGCATAGAAAATCTTCGAGTCCGGCAAGGCCATCTCGAAATTATGGAAATTTTCGCGCACGACTTCGAGGTCGAGCACCATGCAAGGGCCATTCGGGCGTCGGGTATTGATGAAATCGAGAATGCGCTGTGTAGCCATCTTGGGTCTCCAATCGTGACGGCACTTCCGGCCGCCTCAACAAGTCGCGATCGCAGGGGTTTCTCCCCCGTATGACCGCCAGGACAAAGTGCGTGAATCCATCTCGCGCGAAGCCAGCCTTTGGAGATGCTGGAAACACGGACAAGTTCATGCGGCGATGGATCTACGCTAAGCCAGCGTTGATCCGCTTTGTCTGCCTTGGTTTGGATGATGCCATCCGCACTACCGGCAATGAAGGTGTGCCTCTTCAGTAATTCCGGCTTGTGGACAGCCGAAAGACACCAGAAAGGCCCGCACCGTCGTTGCTTCAAGATGTCCTCAGTCTGGCAGTAGGCCGTCAAACTGACTGGAGGGGTTAGTTCCAGGTACCATACCGTTTCTTCACCATAATGAAGATCGGCGGACACCCATGGGGCACGTGCGACTTTGGGCAAGGGCGATATAAGTCCAAACTTGTGTCCAATCAATGACAAATCTCGCATCTGCGAATTTTTTTTATTCATTGAACAAAGGGGGGCAAATCACATAGAATCATTGAACGATGAGCACGATTTCGCCCCTGAATGCCCTGCTGAATCTGCCTTTTCAGGCCTTTCCATCCGTGGAGGGCCCGCTGAGCGGCTTTACGCTCGCCGTCAAGGATATCTTCGATGTGGCCGGTTTGCCGACGCAATGCGGCAATCCGGCGAAAAATCACGAATCAGCCGCAAGTATTACCGCGCCATCGGTGCAGAAACTGCTGGATTCCGGCGCCCGCTTCATCGGCAAGACGCAGACGGACGAGCTGGCGTTTTCGCTGATGGGGCAGAACAGCCACTACCCCTTTCCGGTCAACCCGAGGGCACCGGACCGGGTAACCGGCGGATCGTCGTCCGGTTCCGCCTCGGCCGTGGCCGGCGGGCTGGCCGACATCGCCACCGGATCGGACACCGGCGGCTCGATCCGCGCCCCGGCGAGCTTCTGCGGACTGATCGGCCTGCGCACGACCCACGGCCGCATATCGCTTGCCGGCACCATGCCGCTTGCCCCCTCGCTCGACACGTTCGGCTGGTTCGCCCGCGACAGGGACCTCTACGGCAAAGTCGGCGCGGTCCTGCTCGGACCGGACGCGGACGATTTCAAGCTCAACCGCCCGCTGTTCATCCCGCTGCTCGAACACTACCTGCTCGGCGAGGCGGAGGATGCGGCCTTCCGCGCCATGTACCGGCACCTCGCCGCCCATCTCGGCCACGCCAGATCCGCCCGCCAGTCCACGGCCTCCATGGACGACCTCTATCTGTGCTTCCGGCAGATCCAGGGGTTCGAGGCCTGGGCCAGCCATGGTGCCTGGATATCGGCAGGGGATCGCCGGCTTGGCCCCGGCGTCAAGGACCGCTTCGACTATGGTTCGGCCATCGATGCGCAGACCTATGAGGCACAGACCCGGCGGCGCGATCTCTTCCGCCGCGAACTTGCCGATGTGCTCGGGGATGACGGCGTCATGGTCCTGCCGACCGTTCCGGGTGCCGCGCCCATGGTCAGCTCGCCCTTCGACGAACTGCAGACTTACCGGGAACGCGCCCTGCACCTGCTCTGCCTGTCCGTCCTTTCGGGCTTTCCGCAGATCACCTTGCCGCTCGGCGCAGTGCACGGCGCACCCTTCGGCATTTCCTTGCTTGGCCCCAAGGGCAGCGACAGCGCCCTCATCCGGCTTGGCAGCGCCATCCTGTCCGCCGCGGAAGGAAACCACTGACATGGACACACTCACCCGGATGCGGGCCTATATCGATGTGGTGGAGGCGGAAGGCTTTTCCGCCGCAGCCCGGAAGATCGGCCGCTCCAAGGCGCTGTTGTCCAAGTATGTGCGGGAGCTGGAAGACGAGCTCGGCGCGCTGCTGCTCAACCGCACCACCCGGCAATTCTCGCTGACCGAAGCCGGGCACACCTATTACCAGCGCGCCAGCGAAATCCTGCGTGAAGTGGAAAGCCTGCAGGAAACGGTGCGTGAATCGAGCAGCGACATCAAGGGCCGCATCAAGATATCGGCGCCGCGCACCTTCGCCGATGCGGATATCGGCCAATGCCTGATCGACTTCTGCGTCGCGCAGCCGGATATCATTCTCGACGTGCGCCTGGATGACCGGTTCGTCGACCTGGTCGAGGAGGGTTTCGATCTTGCCATCCGCATCACCCGGCTGCAGGATTCCTCGCTCATCGCCAAGCGCATCGCCCCCTTCGGCACGCTGCTGTGCGCCTCTCCCGATCTGATCGAGCGGGTCGGGCGTCCGACCCGCCCCGAACAGCTGGCGTCCCTGCCCTGCATCATCGATACCAACAACCGCTCGCGCAACAACTGGCAGTTCCTCAACGACAGCGGCCCGACGATTTCGGTTCAGGTATCCGGCCAGATGGAAATCAACAGCCCGCTGTCCACCCGCCGCGCCGTGCTGGCCGGGCTGGGGTTCGGCTCCATGCCGGATTTCATCGCCAGGCCGGATATTGAAAGCGGCAGGCTGGTCAGTGTGCTTGAGGAATTTTCGCTGCGCGATGGCGGAATTTATGCGGTTTACCCGCACCGCCGCTATCTTCCGGCCAAAGTGCGCGTGCTTGTTGACTATCTGGCAAAATGGTTCAAGGACAATCGCAGGGCGTGAATATGTTATATCGTCCCAATTTCGACACGTTCGGAATGTCCTTTGCGCTCATGTTACAGGCGGAATAATGCACCAAAGATTCGCGATTTTCATCGCAACCCTCGCAGCAGGCATGATGATCGCCTCACCGGCGTATGTGCACCCGCATGTCTTTGCCGAAGCGCGTCTCGATGTCACCATCAATCCCGACGGAACCGTGCAGAAACTCGGCCATGTCTGGCGTTTTGACGATCTCTTTTCCAGCACCGTCCTCGTCGAGTTCGACAAGAACGGCGATCTGAAGCTGGACGAGAAGGAACTGACCGACCTTGCAAACACGATCAACGCGTCGATTTCCGAGTTCGACTATTTCCAGACCGTGACGCTCGACAACAAGAAGGTCGTCATGGCGCCGCCGGAGCACCTGATCGCCGATTTCCAGAACAACCAGTTGCTGATCATCTTCGAGAGCAAGCCGAAGCAGCCGCTGAAGCTCGGTAAGGTCACCAGTTTCGGCGTCTATGATCCGACATTCTACACCGCCATCGACTACGTCAATGACAGCGATATTCATGTCACCGGCCTGCCCGCCAACTGCAAATCCAAGGTGGTGCGGCCCAATCCGGATGAAGCGCTTGCCGCCAACCAGGCGACGCTGACCGATTCTTTCTTCAACGACCCATCCGGGACCAACATGTCGAAAATCTTCGCGACCAAGCTGGAAATCGACTGCCCGGCAAAAGGATAAGATGATGCGGAAAACAACCCTTGTTTGTGCCCTTATTCTCGCAGCGCTGTTTGGCGGCCACGCATGGGCGCAGACCTCGTCGCTCGGTATCGGTTCGAACGAGGTGGCGATGCAGCCGACCGGGCCTTTCGCTGAAATCATCCTCTGGATCAACATCCAGCAGCGCAATTTCTACCTCGCCATGACCCATGCGCTCAAAGCCATGCGCGAGGACCCCTGGCAGGCCTCGGTGCTTGTTGGCCTCTCCTTCCTCTACGGCATCCTGCATGCGGTCGGCCCCGGACATGGCAAGGCGGTGATTTCCTCCTACATGCTCGCCAACGAGACCACGCTGAAGCGCGGCATCCTGTTGTCCTTCGCCTCGTCCATGCTGCAGGCCATCACCGCGCTGTTCATCGTCGGCCTGGCCTGGCTCGTGCTGCGCGGCACCACCGTGTCGATGAACGACGCGGCCCGCTATATGGAGATCGCCAGCTTCGTCCTGATCATCGCCTTCGGTCTGTCCCTGCTCTGGCGCAAGCTGCCGCTCCTGTTCGGCCCGCGCGTCGCCCATCTCATGCCGGAAAAGCACGATCACGGTTCTGTCCTGACCGACCACCACCACGATCATCATCACAGCCATGACGATGACTGCGGCTGCGGACATGACCATCACGATCATGGCCACCACGATCACGCGGCGCATGCGCATGATCACACCCACCACACGCACGATCATCACGATCACCATCATGCGGCGGGAGAAGTCTGCGCCACCTGCGGACATTCCCATGCGCCCGATCCGGCGATGCTTGCCGGCGAGTTCAACTGGAAGACCGCATGGTCGGCCATCGTTGCGGTGGGCCTGCGCCCCTGTTCCGGCGCGCTGATCGTGCTGACATTCTCGCTGCTGAACGGGCTGATGCTCGGCGGCGTGCTCTCGGTCTTCGCCATGGCCTTCGGCACCTTCATCACCGTGGCGGTGCTGGCGACGCTGGCGGTGACGGCCAAGAATGTTGCCTTAAGAATTTCCGGCGGCGGCGCGCTTTCAACCCGCGTTCAGAACACCATCGAAGTCGGCGGTGCGCTGTTCATCGTGCTGGTCGGCGTGCTGCTCCTGACGGCGGCGCTGCGTTTTTAAAGGAAAGGCTCTAGTCCTTGCGGCGCTGGCTCCTGCCACGCAACCAGAACACCAGAAAAAAACCGACCACAAAGACAGCGGCGAAAATGCCTGCCAGCACCGGCGAGCGGGCACCCAGCGCGATCATCATGTTGGGCATGTAGAACGCGGCAAACCCGAAACCAAGCATGATACAGGCTGCGGCGATGGCAGCATTGCGGCTTTTGGGATCACTCACGGTCATTGTCTTTCCTGGGGCACAACTGTCGCAGCCTTTTTAGCCCCGTTGCGCCCGAACGCAAGCTCTAACCCGCGCGCAAATCCTCAAGCCGCCTGATCTGCAACCCGTCCGCATCGAAATTGTCCGGCGACAGCCATGCCTGATAGGCGGCTTTCAGCGCCGGCCATTCGCTGTCGATGATCGAATACCATGCGGTGTCACGATTCTCACCCTTCTGCACCATGTGCTGGCGGAAAACGCCCTCGAAGGTGAAGCCGAAACGCTCGGCCGCCCGCTTGGACGGCTCATTGGCATTGTTGCATTTCCATTCGTAGCGGCGATAGCCGAGCGTATCGAAGATATAGGAGGCAAAGAGATACTGCGCCTCCGTAGCCGCCGGTTTGCGGGAGATCAGCGGTCCCCAGTAGATGTTGCCGATCTCGATGACGCCGAACGTCGGATCGATCCGCATCAGGGTCTGCCGTCCTGCAACCTTGCCGGACTTCTTGTCGATGACGGCAAAGAACAGCGGATCCTTGCTGGCCGAAACCTTTTCCAGCCACGCGTCGAATGCCGGGCGGTCGCCCGCCGGCGTTTCGAACAGATAGCGGAAACGGTCGGCCGCATCCGCAACGCTCGATGCCGCATAAAGCCCGTCGCCATGCCTGGCGGCCTCCAGCGGCTCCAGAGTGACGTATCGCCCCTCGATGGCTTCGCGGGCGGGCAGAGGGCGCGGTATCCAGTCTTTGAGATCGGTCATGGTAGCATGCCTGTTTTGCATATGAGTATTTGACTCCATACAATCGGAACCGCACAAAGCAGAAGACATAAATTGTATGTGAGACAAGATAATGCTGCGTACCATCTCCGGTTTCGACCGTATCGGTGAAGAAAATGCCTTCGCTGTTCTCGCCCGCGCCACCGCCCTCGCCGCACAGGGCAAGGACATCATCAATCTCGGCATCGGCCAGCCGGATTTCAAAACACCCGGCCATATCGTCGAAGCCGCCATCAAGGCGCTCAGAGATGGCCATCACGGCTATACGCCGGCAACCGGACTGCTTGCCACGCGCGAGGCCGTGGTCCGCCGCACGCTGACCACCACGGGCGTCGAGGTCTCGCCGGAGAATGTCATGATTGTCCCCGGCGGCAAGGTCACGATGTTTGCCGCCATTCTGATTTTCGGCGAATCCGGCGCGGAAATTCTTTACCCCGACCCCGGCTTTCCGATCTATCGCTCGATGATTGAATTCACCGGTGCCACCCCGGTTCCCGTGCCGATCCGCGAGGAGAACGGCTTTGCTTTCTCGGCGGAAGAGACGCTTGCGCTGATCACGCCCAAGACGCGGCTGCTGATCCTCAATTCACCGGCCAATCCGACGGGCGGTGTCACCCCGAAGGCCGAGATTGAAAAACTGGTCAAGGGGCTGGAGGCGCACCCGCACGTCGCCATCATGTCCGACGAGATCTACGACGTGATGACCTATGACGGCGAGGAACATTGCTCGCTCCTGACCTTCCCGTCGATCCGCGACCGGCTGATCGTGCTCAACGGCTGGTCCAAGACATGGGCAATGACCGGCTGGCGCATGGGCTGGTCAATCTGGCCGGACAGCCTTTATGACAAGGTGCGCAAGCTCGCCGTCAATTGCTGGTCCTGTGTCAACGCCCCCAGCCAATATGCCGGCATCGCCGCCATCGACGGCCCGCAGGACGATGTCGAAAAGATGTGCCGCGCCTTCGACAGCCGCCGCAGGATCGTGGTCGACGGCCTCAACAGCCTGCCCGGCATTAGCTGCGCCACGCCGAAGGGCGCGTTCTATGCTTTTCCCAACATCAAGCAGACGGGATGGCCGGCCAAGCAGTTGGCGGCGGCACTGCTGGATGAAGCCGGTGTGGCGCTGATCGGCGGCCCCGATTTCGGCATTCTCGGCGAGGGCTATATCCGCCTCTCCTACGCCAATTCGGAGGAAAACATCCTGCGCGCCATCGAGCGCATCGAACGGTTCCTCGCCAGATAGGCTTCAGCCCCGCAGCACGCCGCGATCCACCGATGCGGCTTTGACCAGGGCGAACACCGCCTCGCCCTGGTTGAGCGCAAGCTCGCGCGCCGATTTGCGCGTCAGCCGCGCAACGATGGTCTGGCCGCCAATGTCGAGCGTCAGGTCGCAGTCGGGACCGTCATTGGTCTCCATGCCGGTAATGCGCGCGGGCAGGATATTACGCACGCTGATCGACTGCGGCAGTGCACGGGCAATCGAAACGTCCCGCGCCCTTATGCGCAGCCGCAGCTTTGTTCCGGCGGCAAAGCCGAGCCTGGCAATCTGGAACGGCTGGCCGCCGATGTCGAGGGATGTCAGCCCGAAAGCCTCGTCGCTTGCCGTGACCACGCCCGTCACCAGCGCTCCGGCATCGTCATGGCTGCCGAGCCGCGAAAAGATCGCCTCCGCGGGTCCGCTCGCCGTGACCCGGCCGCCCTGCAGCAGCACGATCTCGTCGGCGAGCCGCGCCACCTCGTCGATCTCGTGGCTGACATAGAGGATCGGCAATCCGGTTTCATCACGCAGGGTCTCAAGAAAGGGCAGGATCTCCTGGCGGCGGGCATGATCGAGAGATGACAGCGGCTCGTCCATCAGCAGCAGCGCCGGATTGGACAGCAGCGCCCGCCCGATCGCCACGCGCTGGCGCTCGCCGCCGGACAGCAGTGCCGGTGCGCGCTGCTGCAGATGTTCAAGGCCGAGAAGCGCCACCACCCGGTCATAGGACAGGCCTTCGCTGCGCCGCCCGGCCCAGCGCGCATAGGTCAGGTTGTTCTTGACCGAAAGGTGCGGAAACAGCCGCGCATCCTGGAAGACATAGCCGATCCGGCGCTGTTCCGGCGGCAGATGGATGCCTTTGGCGCTGTCGAACAACACGTGATCGCGGATGGCGATCCGGCCCTTGGCCGGGCGCGTGACCCCGGCGATCATTTTCAGCAGCGTCGTCTTGCCGGCACCGGATTCGCCGAACAGCGCGGTGACGCCGCCGCCTGCCGTAAAGGCGGCAGCGACGGGGAATGTCCCCACCTGCCCTTCAACGGAAACAATCAGCGTCTCGCTCATGCACGGCCTCCGCTGAGGCGCCGCTGCAGCCATTCGGACGCAACCACCGCGACAATTGAAATCACCACGGAAACCAGGATCAGCCGCAGCGCGGCCACATCGCCATTCGGGCTCTGCAGCAGCGAATAGATGGCAAGCGACAAGGTCTGCGTCTCGCCGGGAATATTGGACACAAAAGTGATTGTCGCGCCGAATTCACCCAGTGCCTTGGCAAAGCCCAGCACCGCCCCGGCCAGAATACCCGGCAGCAGAAGCGGCAGCGTCACCGTCAGGAACACCACGATACGCCCGGCACCGAGCGAGCGCGCCGCCTCCTCAAGGCCGCGATCGAGACTTTCAATGGAAAGGCGCATCGGCCGCACCAGCAGGGGAAAGGCCATGACGCCCGCCGCCAGCGCCGCACCGGTCCAGCGGAAGGAAAAGGTCAACCCGAACACGTCATTGAAGAAGCCGCCCAGCATGCCGCGCGCGCCGAACCACACCAGCAGGAGATAACCGGTAACCACGGGCGGAATGACCAGCGGCATGGTGATCAGCGCCTGCAGCAGACTTTTGCCCCAGAAGGAAAAGCGCGCCAGAATCCAGGCGAAAACGAAGGCAAAGGGCAGAGCGACGAGGATCGCGACCAGCGCGACCCTCAGCGACAGAAGAACGATGGCCCATTCTGTCTCACCCAGCACTGTCAGCCTGCCTTGTCAGATGCGCCGACGAAGCCTTTCGACTTGATGATGTCCTGGCCCTCATCGCTGGCGAGGAAATCGAGGAACGCCTTGCCTTCGGCCGAAGGCTCCTTGCCGACCAGCGCGGCCGGATAGAGGATGGGCTTATGGGTCGAACCGGCGAAACGATAGGCTTCGATCAGTTCGGGCGCAGCCGTATGGTCCGAGGCGTAGACGATGGCGGAATTCGCCTCGCCGCGGCGCACGAATTCCAGCGCCGCGCGCACGTTCTCGGTGAAAACGGCGTTCTTGGCGACGTCGTCCCAGACTTTCAATGTTTCCAGTGCGCTCTTGCCATATTTGCCGGCGGGCACGTTGCTGGGATCGCCCATGGCAAAGCGCCCGGCCTTCAGGATGGTTGCCGCATCGCCCTTGTCCGCCTTGGTCAGAATAACAAGCGCATTGCCCGCAACGATCTTGCGCGACGGCTTGTCGATGAGATTGCGCTGTTCGAGATAGTCCATCCAGTCGAGATCGGCGGAAATGAAGATGTTTGCAGGCGCGCCCTGCTCGATCTGCTTGGCCAGCACCGACGATGCGGCAAAGGAGGAGGTCACTTTCGTGCCGGTCTTTGCTTCGAACTTCGCAGCCGCCGTTTCGACCACTTCCTTCATGCTCGCCGCAGCAAACACCGTTACCTTTTCGGCGGCAGAGGCACCGTTGGCACCCGCCATCGCCGCCAGAACCATAAAGCCCAGAATGAGAATTTTTTTCATGAGGTCCACCCCTGTCCACGAATCCATGGCGGTCTCACACCGGCCATGCATCCAGTTGCATACATAGAGACATGATGGTGGGTCCGAACAAAGCGCGCGCGACCCGGACGCTCTCAAAACCCTTGACGCAATGGCAGCCATCGACACTGCCCGGATGTCCTGACGAACCCTTGGCCCCGAGTCAGAACGCGTCAAACTAGACTGGAGTCGTTTGTCTTGTCGAGAGCAAAACACCCGCCTGTCGGGGCGGGTGTCTTCCATGCCGGTTCGCTCGCCTTTACGCCTGCGGCGCGGGCGTTTTCACATTGGCCACAGTGGCCTCGATATGATCGATGAGATTGTCAGGCAGTTTCAGCCGTCCGGCCAGGAGATCGAGATAGCCGCGTTCCGCGCGGGTCTTGGCCTCGATGGCCAGGCGCGATGCCGTGTAGAGTTCGACCTTCTGCGCATCGGTGGCGGCGGCGGCAACCAGCGCGTCGATATTGACGGGGGCGTTCAGCTCCGTGGCCAGGAATTCCTGCGTGTCGCTGTTCATGCCGGAAAGCGAAAGCTTTTCGACGATGCGTGCCCGTTCCGCCTCATCCACATGGCCATCGGCCCGGGCAGCGGCAATCATGGCGCGCACCAGCACCAGCGCGAACTCATGCTCGCCCTGCGGCGCCGTTGCCGGATGGAAGCTTGAATCGTCGGGCGGCGGCAGCAGGTCCGGCTCCCCGGCCTTTGCCGTTTCGGCCGGTGCATTGCCCGACTGGTAATTCTGATAGGCCTTGTAGGCGAGCCCGGCCACGGCAGCGAGGCCGCCGAGCTTCAGCGCACCGCCGGCGATGTCGCGGCCCGTGCCTGTGCCCAGCAGCACAGCGGCCAGAGCGCCGGCAGCCAGCGGATTGTCCTTGGCCATCTGTGTTGCCTTGCCGGCCGTATCTCGAACGGAGGTTCCAGTTCCGGGAATACTGCTTCCCAGAAAATCATCAAGAATCTTCTTCGGGTCGAACATGCAAATCTCCTCATGGCTGCACGGATGCGTCCCGACCTAGTTAGGGTCGGCATCGCGTCATTGCAATGACAGATGGATTTTTTGTGATCAGGAGCCGATATGGTGCTTTTCGCCGCGCAATTTGGCGAGTTTCACCTGCTTTTGCCGTTCGGCAAAGCGGGCGCGGTCGGCGTCCGTCCGTTCGTGATAGCATTTCGGGCAGGAAATGCCTTCCGCGAACAGCGGGGACAATTTGTCCTCCGGCGCAATCGGATTGCGGCAGGCGTGGCACAGCTCCGCCGCCCCTTCCACCAGGCCATGACCGACCGAGACGCGCTCGTCGAAGACAAAACATTCGCCTTCCCAGCGGCTTTCGGCGGCAGGCACGTCCTCGAGATATTTGAGGATGCCGCCCTTCAGATGGAACACATCGTCGAAGCCCAGCCCCTTGACGAAGGCCGTCGCCTTCTCGCAGCGGATGCCGCCGGTGCAGAACATGGCGATCTTCTTGCCTTCCAGTTCGTCCCGGTGGTTTTCCACCCATTGCGGGAACTCGCGGAACGTCTTTGTCTGCGGGTCGACCGCATTGGCAAAGGTGCCGATCGCCGTTTCATAATCATTGCGCGTATCGATGACGATCGTACCCGGATCGGAAATCAGGGCGTTCCATTCCTGCGCGGGCACATAGGTGCCGACGCTCTGGAGCGGGTCGATATCCTCGACGCCCATGGTGACGATTTCCTTTTTCAGCCGCACCTTCATGCGCTTGAACGGCATTTCGCTCGCATGGGAAAACTTCAGCTCCATGCCTGTGATGGCCGGCTCCGCTTCAAGGAACGCGACCAGCCTGTCAATGGCGTCGGGCGTGCCGGCCACGGTGCCGTTGATGCCTTCGGCCGCCAGCAGCAGCGTGCCCTTGATGCCCGACCCGCAGCACAGTTGTGCCAGCGGCTCCTGCAACGCCTGGTAATGTTCCAGCCGGGCAAAACGGTAGAGTGCTGCCACTTTGAAGGGCAAGTTTGCGGTGTGATCGGTCATGATCCCCTGCAACTACTGCTCCTAAGCGATGATTTCAAGAGATTTGCAGCGTTTACTTATCCAACGCGCCCCAAGGCCCCGGATAATCCCTGGTGAACAGGTACAATTCCCGAGGGACTGAGAATATGTTTTCACAACAGGATATACGCGACATCCGTGACGAGGCGCAGCAGGCCGGGATCGAACCGGCGGTGCTGCTGGCCGTCGCCGAGGTGGAAAGCGGCGGCGTCTGCCTTTACCGGATCGGCGGGCGCAGCGAACCGCCCATCCGCTTCGAGGGGCACTATTTCGACCAGCGTCTCTCTGGCGCGCAGCGGCAGGTCGCCCACAGCAGGGGTCTTGCCAACCCTGCCGCCGGTGCGGTCCGCAATCCCGCATCGCAGGCGGCGCGCTGGCAGCTGCTGGAGGCAGCCATCACCATCGACCGGCAGGCGGCGCTTGAATCCGTATCCTGGGGGATAGGCCAGGTCATGGGCGCGCACTGGAAATGCCTTGGCCATGACAGCGTCGAGGCGCTCGCCGCCGAGGCGCGCGCTTCCCTCAAGGGGCAGCTTCGTCTGATGATCCGCTTCATCGCGTACAACAACCTCATGCCCGCCCTGGCACGGCACGACTGGAAGAGCTTTGCCCGCGCCTATAACGGTCCAAAGTTCACACAGAACCGCTATGATGCCAAACTGGCCCTCGCCTGGCGCCGTTTTGCCGCGGCGGAATCTCGCGGCACCACAGCAACCGGTGGACAAAGCGGCCCGGTATGACTAAATCGATTGAACCCATCAACCGCGGAGAGTTTGACATGGCCCAGAAGACCGATTTGCTATTACCCGTTCTGAAGGGCCAGCCGGTTATCCCGGTCATTCTCGTCCACGATGTCGCCCATGCGGTGCCTCTGGCCCGTGCACTGGCCGCCGGTGGCCTTCCGGCGATCGAAATCACCCTGCGCACGCCCGCCGCGCTCGACGCCATCCGCGCCGTCGCCAATGAGGTGCCCGAAGCCATCGTCGGTGCCGGGACCATTCTCAATGCGCGCCAGTATGAAGAGGCCAGCGCCGCGGGATCGCGTTTCATCGTCAGCCCGGGCGCCACGCCGCAGCTGCTGAAGGCCGCCAGCGCCGGCAAGGTGCCTCTGCTTCCCGGTGCGATCACACCGGCGGAAATCATGGCCCTGCGCGAAGAAGGCTATACCATGCTGAAATTCTTCCCGGCCGAGCAGGCAGGCGGGGCGTCCTTCCTCAAATCCCTGTCGTCACCCTTTGCCGGTATCCAGTTCTGCCCGACCGGCGGCATCGGTGCTGGCAACGCCAAGACCTATCTCGATCTGCCGAACGTCGTCTGCGTCGGCGGCTCCTGGGTTGCTCCGGAAAATCTGGTTCAGGCCGGGAAGTGGGACGACATCACCAAGCTCGCCGCCGAGGCCGCCAAACTGGCAAAAGCATAAAGCGCTATTTTCAAGCAGCATGCCGCTTGGTGCGTGGTTCGACAAGCTCACCATGAGGGAGGGTGAGGATTGCAGGGGCCACATTCGTCAACGTTGCCGATTGGCATTGTAATCAAACCACACCCCTCATGGTGAGCTTGTCGAACCACGCACTGGCAAGATGCAGCAGATACTGGAATTCATGAAAGAGGGCGGCCCGTTTCGGAGCCGCCCTTTTGTTTGACCCGCGAACGGGCGATCAGTTGGTTGCGGTGAACTTCGCGATCGACAGGAAGGTCACAGCCTTGCCCGTGAACTTGTTGGTGTCGGCCACCGGCAGTGCCTGCTGGAAGCCAGCCGTATACACCGTCGTCGGCGCAGTGCGCATGGCTTCGTTGCGCAGGACAGCCGGTTCGACGTTCGGCGATGTCTCGGCGACCTGCTGGCTGGACAGCGCCCGGTCCGGCACTTCCGAGGCAACCTGAATGGCCTTGGCGCCCTGGTTCTTGGCCGTCTGGCGGCGTGGCTTCGAGGTCTTGCCCGTGGTGATCACACCGCTGTCGAGCATGGCAACCGGATCGGCCGAACCGCCCGCATCCAGCATGGTGCGGCGCAGCGACGGCTGAGGCTCAGCCGATGCCAGCTGCGTGTTCTGTGTCGGCGCCGGCTTGTTGCGGACGACGCGGCCGCCCGTGGTTGCCGGCACTGTCGGCATGGGCTGGGCCACGGCAACGGCCGGTGCCTTGGCATGGGCGGCATCGGACTGCTTGATGATCGTTTCCAGATCTTCGTTCGGAACCGGAATGACATCATGTTCCGACGCAGCGGCGACCTGTGCCTGCGCAGGCGGCATGGCCGGGCGCGGGTTCGGCACGACCGAGGCCACCATCATGTCAGTGCGCTTGGGACCGGACTGCGGCTTGTCGAAAGGAACGGGAACCAGCGCGTTGACCATTTCCGGCTGGGCCGGTGCGGGCTCATTGGCCGGGGTGTTCACATTGGCAGCGATCATGTCACGGATGGCACCGGCGCTGTCGGTCGGACGCGGCGTCGGCAGGGCTGCGACAACGGTCGACTGATCCTCGGCGAGCGCATTCAGTGTGGCCGGGGCGCCCGCTTCAGGCGTCGGCGCATAGTCCGGACGGCGCAGCGGCACGGGAACGGCAAAGGCGAGCGCGGCATTGTCTTCCGGCGAGGCTTCGACCGGTGTTTCAGGCCGCGGCGCTGTCAAAGGCGCAGGCGCATTGCGGGTCGGCAGAGCCGGTGCGGCGGCCGCCGCCGGCGCTGCTGCAGGGGCGGACTGTCCGACCGCCACGCCCGGCAACGATGTTGCACCGCCGCCCTCGTCATCATCCGATGCCGCCGGCCGTGCGACACGGGCTACGCTGCGCGACGGGGTCGGCGCGGAGGCCACGGCGACGCTGCCTTCGCTGGAATCTTCCTCGTCGTCGGCACCGCCGCCGCCAAAGAGCATGCCGAACAGGGTCTTGCCGCGACGGCCGGAGCTGGAGGAATTGCTGGCAACCTGAACGGAACCGCCGCTGCGCTTGCGCGATTCATAGGCGGCAACGGCCTGTTCATAGCCAGGCAGCGGCTTGCCATCCGCGGGGATGTGCATCGTCTTGCCATCGGGGAACACGGCCAGCAGCTCGCGGCGGCTCATGCGCGGCCACATGCGGACATTGCCCACGTCCGTGTGGACGAAAGGCGAGCCGGATGTCGGGTAATAGCCGACGCCGCCAGCCTGGAATTTCAGCGCGGTCACGCGCAGGGTCGAGAGTTTCACGCCGGGAAGATACCAGTCCATCGCCTTGCCGAGCATATGCTGGCTTTTCTGGGCGACGCCGCGGCTGCGCGAGCGCAGCATGGAATTGGTGGCCGGAGAGCGGTAGGCGGAAACCACGTGGATATAATCGGAGCCGCCGACAGACTGATAGACCTGCCAGACCAGATCGAACAGGCGGGGGTCCATGTTCGTCGGTTCGTTGCGGCGCCAGTCGCGCAGGAAGCGGTTGAGCTTGTTCAGGCCGTCCTGCTGATAGCGTCCATTCTTCTTGAACGTGATTTCCGCACGTTCCTTCGTATGGATGAAATAGAGCTTGAGCGTGCGTGTCTCAGCGGAAGCCTGTGCCGATGCAAACAGCATCGAGCCGAAGACCATGAGGAACACAAACCAGCTGGCGCGTACAAAAGAACCTGCCGTCGATTTGCCGTTCTGTGCATGAATCATGTTTGACAATGTCGTCCCAACCTTGACCGTTTTTTCCAGTCCCCGAATATCTGGATTATCCGATTTAATGGTTAATGGTCACTTATTGAAGAACAAATACGTTGAGAGCATGGCAAAAACCCAGACGCGAAAAGCTGATTCAAGACATGGTCAACGGGCGGTTAACAGCACCATTAAGACCTTTTGGCGTGAGAATCCACCCTTCTTAGGTCTTACACACGCACGTTTTGTAAACGCGGAATACGCAACTGGAACAATCGCCAATGGACTTTTAAGCTTTCGCTCGCCGAAACTATCCCTCATGATTCGCGTTGGACAAGCGCTTGATTGCCAAAAAACGGTGCCAAAATGAAATTCGAAATCACGAACCACATGCCTTCCGGAAAGTCCGGCGCTGCCGCCGTCAAGGCGGAACAGACCGCTCTCGGCGTCCTGCCCGAGTGGAACCTTGCCGATCTCTATCCCTCGGCGGACAGCACCGAACTCAAGACGGACCTGCAAAAGGCCGATGAACTTGCCGTGCTCTTCGCCAGTCGCTGGAAGGGCAATCTGGCCGCCGAAGCCGCCAAACCGATGGGCGGCACCTTTGCCGAAGCGATCCGCGAATTCGAAGCACTGGAAGAACTGATCGGCAAGATCGTCTCCTATGCCGGGCTGGTCTATGCGGGCGATACCTCCGATCCGAAGCGCGCCAAGCTCTATGGCGACATCCAGGAAAAGATGACCAATGCCAGCGCGCACCTGATCTTCTTCAGCCTCGAACTCAACCGCATCGACGATACGGTGATCGAGAAGGCGATGGACGGCAATCCCGCCATCGGCCATTACCGGCCCTGGCTGGTCGATCTGCGCAAGGACAAGCCCTACCAGCTCGATGACAAGATCGAACAGCTGTTCCATGAGAAGTCGATCACCGGGCGCGGCGCCTGGAACCGCCTGTTCGACGAAACCATGACGGCACTGCGCTTTGATGTCGACGGCGAGGACCTTGCGCTCGAACCGACGCTCAACATGCTGCAGGACGCCGACGGAACCGTGCGCAAGAAAGCATCCGACGCCCTGGCAAAGACATTCAAGGAAAATCTGCGCACCTTCACGCTGATCACCAATACCCTGGCCAAGGACAAGGAAATCTCCGATCGCTGGCGCGGTTTCCAGGATATTGCCGACAGCCGCCACCTTGCCAACCGCGTCGAGCGGGAGGTGGTGGATGCGCTGGCCGAGGCCGTGCAGGCGGCCTATCCGCGCCTGTCGCACCGCTATTACGCGCTGAAGGCCAAGTGGCTCGGCCTCGATTACCTCAACAACTGGGACCGCAACGCGCCCTTGCCGGAGACGCCGCAGGCGGTGATCCCGTGGACGGAAGCCAGGGACACCGTGCTGTCGGCCTATAACGGCTTTGCCCCGGAAATGGCCGATATCGCCCGCGCCTTCTTCGATAAGAACTGGATCGATGCGCCCACGCGCCCCGGCAAGTCGCCGGGCGCCTTCGCCCATCCGACCGTGCCTTCGGCCCATCCCTATGTGCTGCTCAACTACATGGGCAAGCCGCGTGACGTGATGACCCTTGCCCATGAACTCGGGCATGGCGTGCATCAGGTTCTGGCCGGTGATCAGGGTGCGCTGATGGCCTCAACACCGCTGACGCTCGCCGAAACCGCCTCCGTCTTCGGTGAAATGCTGACCTTCCGCTCGCTGCTGGAAAAAACCAGAGACAAGCGCGAACGCAAGGCCATGCTGGCGCAGAAGGCCGAGGACATGATCAATACGGTCGTGCGCCAGATCGCCTTCTACCTGTTCGAACGCCGGGTGCACACCGAGCGCGCCAATGGCGAACTGACCTCCGACCGCATCGGTGAGATCTGGCTGGATGTGCAGAAGGAAAGCCTCGGACCGGCGATCCGCTTCGGCCCCGGCTACGAAACCTTCTGGACCTATATTCCGCATTTCATCCATTCGCCGTTCTACGTCTACGCCTATGCCTTCGGCGATTGCCTGGTGAATTCGCTATATGCTGTCTACCAGAATGCCGATGCGGGCTTTCAGCAAAAATATTTCGACATGCTGAAGGCCGGCGGCACAAAACACCATTCGGAGCTGCTGGCTCCGTTCGGCCTCGATGCCACCGACCCGGCGTTCTGGCAGAAGGGTCTTTCCGTCATCGAAGGCATCATCGACGAGCTGGAGGCAATGGACAACGCCGAATGAGTGCGCCTGCCCACACGCCCCCCGCCCACACGCCCTATGACGGTTCGGCGCAGCCCTTCACCATCGGGCTGCACCAGCTCGACCTGAAGGATTGGATCGAGATTGACGGCAATCTCCTTCCCTACCTCAGGGAAAAGCGACGGCTGTTCGGGCTGCATGCGGGGAAGATTTTCGTCGAGGAGCCGGGAACCGGCAACTCGCAAAAGGAAGTGCTCGACCTCTTGAGCGCGCATCTCGCCGGGCACTATCCCGCGCTTTACCGCCGGAACGGCAGCACCATTGCGGTTACCGGCTGGGACGAACAGGTTCCGCTCGGCGATGCCGGTTCGCCCTTTCTGCATCGCGCGGCCAGTCTCGTGCAGGAAGACCTCGTCCTGATGCGCAAGGATGAACGGCGCGGCTGGCATCTGGCGGCGGCATCGCTGTCCTTCCCCTCCTCCTGGACCCTTCTGGAAAAGTTCGGCCGCTCGATGGAGGACATCCATGCGCCGGTGCCGGATTTCGGCGCGGGCACCCGCAATGCGGGCCTGATCAGCCGCATGTTCGATAATCTGCGGCCGGACCGTTCGGTCTATCGCATGAACTGGTCGTTGCAGCCGGACGGCGACCTCTACCACCCGTTGTCGAGCCAGCAGAAGGGCGCCCGCTACACCGACGCGGACATCGTTGCCCAGAGCTTTGTCCGCGTCGAACGCCAGACCCTGCGCAAGCTGCCGGCATCCGGCGACATTCTCTTCACCATCCGCATTCATCTCGATCCGGTGAGTGCCTTGAAAAAGCACCCGGAATGCCGCAGCATTGCCGAAGCCTTTGCCCATCAGCTCCAGTCGCTGAGCGAGGCGCAGGCGCATTACAAAGGCATCATGGCTGTCCGCGACCGGCTTGTCGCGGCTTTAAAGTCGCTTTGAAGCATTTCAATTAACAGTAGTTGCAGTTTTCACCCCTTTCCGGTGAACGGTTGTTTGCTCTTTGTCATCACTATGCTCTATGGTTTCTTTGAAGCGGTGAAATAACCGCTGCCCTCATTGATGGAGATTAAAAAATTAGGAGTAGCAAAAAAATGGCGAAGGCGAATTGGCCTGTACATGGAGAAATTACTGGTCCGATCGTGATGATCGGTTTCGGGTCCATCGGACGGGGTACCCTGCCCCTCATAGAGCGCCACTTCAAATTCGATAAGTCCCGCCTGGTCGTCATCGACCCGAGTGATGCCAACAAGAAACTGCTCGACGAGCGTGGCATCCGCTTCATTCAGGAAGCCGTTACCAAGGAAAATTACAAGACGCTGTTGAAGCCATTGCTGACTGCAGGCGATGGCCAGGGTTTTTGCGTCAATCTGTCCGTCGATACATCGTCGGTCGATATCATGCGCCTGTGCCGCAAGCTCGGCTCGCTCTACATCGACACGGTCATCGAGCCATGGGCCGGATTTTACAATGCGGGCGGCGACAACGCGAAACGCACCAATTATGCGCTGCGCGAAACGCTGCTGGCGGAAAAGCGCCGCAAGCCCGGCGGCACCACGGCCGTCTCCTGCAGCGGTGCCAATCCCGGCATGGTGTCGTGGTTCGTCAAACAGGCGGTTGTCAATCTCGCCAAGGATCTGGGTATCGAGCACACCGAACCGGCGCGCAATGACCGCGACGGTTGGGCCCGCCTGATGCGCCAGACCGGCATCAAGGGCATTCACATTGCCGAACGCGACACGCAGCGCGCGGGCGAGCCGAAGCCGTTCGGCGTGTTCTGGAACACCTGGTCGGTGGACGGCTTCATTTCCGAAGGCCTGCAGCCGGCGGAACTGGGCTGGGGCACGCATGAAAAGTGGCTGCCCAAGAACGCCCGCAAGCAGAAGAAGGGCAACAAGGCCGCGATCTTCCTCGAACAGCCCGGCGCCGATACCCGTATCCGCACCTGGTGTCCGACCGAGGGACCGCAGTTCGGCCTGCTGGTGACGCACAATGAGGCGATCTCGATTGCCGACTTCTTCACCGTGTTCGACAAGAAGGGCAAGGCTGCCTACCGGCCGACCTGCCACTACGCCTACCACCCGTCCAATGTGGCAACGCTGTCGCTCGACGAAATGTTCGGTGCCGCCGGCCAGCCGCAGGCCATCCACCACGTTCTGGAGGAATCCGAGATCGTCGATGGCGCGGATGAGCTCGGTGTCCTGCTCTATGGCCACGACAAGAACGCCTACTGGTACGGCTCGCAGCTGACCATCGAGGAAGCCCGCAAACTGGCGCCTTACCAGAATGCAACCGGTCTTCAGGTCAGTTCGGCTGTTCTCTCGGGCATGGTCTGGGCGCTGGAAAATCCGGAAGCCGGAATTGTCGAAACCGACGAGATCGACTTCCGCCGCTGCCTTGAAATCCAGAAGCCCTATCTCGGGCCGCTCAAGGGGCACTATACCGACTGGACGCCGCTGGAAAACCGTCCTGGCTTCTTCAAGGAAGACATCGACACCAGCGACCCCTGGCAGTTCCGCAACATTCTCGTGCATTGATCAAAAACGGCAACCCAAGGGTTGCCGTTTTCATATCCGCTGCGTGGTTGTGGTGCGTGGTTCGACAAGCTCACCATGAGGGAGGTTGGCGCTGTAACGCTAATCGCAAAAGCCGCAGAATATACCCCTGCAATCCTCCACTTCCCTCATGGTGAGCTTGTCGAACCACGCATGATTGTTCTGCAACGCTCTCCCCGTTGCCACGCCCGCTGTCGCGTCTGGCTGTTGAAAGATGGGAAAGACGGGCGGTCCATCGGGAGCGCTGAGGTCTTTGGTTGGTGTTGCGGTTGTTGCGATCCCTTGGACCACCCGCCCCGGCAAACGGTTTCGTCCAACATCGCATGATTGGACTGAACCTCCCCGGCCCCGGGGTTCTCCCACAGGCCGAAGCGCCGATCCTTTCCCGGCTTTCGAAAGTTTCCGGAAGCATTCCCGCCGGAAAGGACACGAGAAGGATAAGCGCGGATGGGAAGTGTTGGATAAGTTGGCGTTATTTTTTGAGACGGGGGGGTGAACAACGATCTGACATGGGCGCCCGCCAATGGACAACAGGGCAGTTTTGCGGAAGCCACACGCGGCGAAACTCTGCGGCTTATTAAACTTATGTCTTGTTTTTGCTTGGTTTTCACGGCATTTAAAAGGGCAACCCATCAGGAGATTGATCGGATGAAACGTATTTCACTGGCCTTCAGCGCAGCGACCATGGCAGTGGCACTTGCTGCTTGCCAGACCAGCGGCCCCATTCACGACAGCGGAGCGGTGCAGGCTTCCCGCCCGACCGACGCCGTGCAGGGCCAATGGTTTGATACATCGGGCGTTGCCTTCTCGAATTTCAACGGCGGCGTTTTCGAAACCCGCGCCAATGACACCAAGGAAAAACTGGCCGAAGGCAGCTACCGCTTTGCCTCCGCCAGCCTCATCGAGATCAACCTGCGTTCGCTTGCCCGCGGCACGCAGTCCAAGGTCAATTGCGCCCTCGTCAATCCCGGCCAGTTGAACTGCACCTCGTCCAGCGGCCAGCAGTTCTCGCTGACACGCCGCGGCGGCCAGACCGGCTGACGCCATCGCCGGCCCGCGCGGGCAGCTGCGCCGGCCGGTTCTGCCTTTACCTTGAGCGGCAAAAACCGCCGCCCTTCCCTTGCATGCCACGCCAAGGAATGAAAGCATCGGCGCATCTGTCACACGGATGCCAACGACCGGTGACAGCATCAGGCGATCGCAACAGGGGAACAGTTCATGTCAAAAATCCTCGCCAGAATTCTGCTCGGCACATCGGCTCTCGTCATGACCGCCGGTGCGGCCATGGCCGATTACACGCTCAACATTCTGCACATCAACGATTTTCACTCGCGCCAGGAATCGATCAACAAATATGATTCGACCTGTTCCGCCGAGGAGGAGAGCAAGAACGAGTGCTTTGGCGGCATTGCCCGGGTAAAAGCCAAGATCGACGAGCGCCGCGCGGCCCTCTCCAAGGATGGCGGCAATGTCATCGTGCTCAATGCGGGCGACGAATTCCAGGGCTCGCTGTTCTACACGACCTATAAAGGCGACGACACCGCCGAATTCATGAACGGCATCGGCTATGATGTCATGGCCCTCGGCAACCATGAATTCGATGATGGCGTCGACACGCTGGCAAAATTCCTCGGCAAGGTGAAATTCCCTGTCATCTCTGCCAACACCATTGCCGCTGACGGCTCGCCCATCGCCGGCAAGTACAAGCCCTATGTCGTCAAGGAAATCGGCGGCCAGAAGATCGGCATCGTGTCGGCCATCACCACCGACACGGCGGATATTTCAACGCCCGGACCGACGGTCAAGTTCGCCGATGAGATCGAGACCCTGAAAAAGCAGGTCGAGGCGCTGAAGGCCGAGGGCGTCAACAAGATCATCGCGCTCAACCATGACGGCTATGTCAAGGACAAGCAGATCGCCGCCAGCGTTGCCGGGATCAGCGTGATTGTCGGCGGGCACAGCCATACGCTGCTGTCGAACACCGATCCGCAGGCGCTTGGACCCTACCCGACCCTCGTCAAGGGGCCATCCGGCCGCGATGTGCCGATCGTCCAGGCGAAATCCTATTCCAAATATCTCGGCGAGCTGAAGGTGACCTTCGACGATGACGGCAATGTCATCAGGAGCGAGGGCGCGCCGATCCTGCTCGATTCCTCCGTGGTGCCTGATCCCGCCTATCTCGCGCGGGTCAAGGAACTGGCCAAGCCGATCGAAGCCTTGAAAGCCAAAAAGGTGGCCGAATCCAGCGGCGTCATCGAAGCGGCCCGCGAGGTTTGCCGGGTGGTCGAATGTTCCATGGGCAATCTCGTCGCCGACGCCATGCTCGACCGGGTCAAGGACCAGGGCATGACCATCGCCATCATCAATGGCGGCGGCCTGCGCGCATCCATCGATGCCGGGGATGTGACCATGGGCGAAGTCCTGACGGTGCTGCCGTTCCAGAACACGCTGTCGACCTTTCAGCTCAAGGGGGCCGACGTGGTGGCCGCGCTGGAAAACGGCGTCAGCCAGATCGATCAGGGTGCAGGCCGTTTCGCGCAGGTTTCCGGCCTCAAATACGCGTTCGACGTGTCGAAACCCGTCGGCCAGCGCGTTTCCGCCGTTGATGTGCGCGACGGCAGCGGCTGGAAACCGATTGACACGGCCGCCACCTACGGCGTCGTCTCCAACAACTACATGCGCGCGGGCGGCGATGGCTACAAGATTTTCGCCAGCAATGCCCAGAACGCCTATGATTACGGCCCCGGCCTTGAAGCCGTGGTATCGGATTATCTCGCCAAGAACACGCCCTACAAGCCCTATACGGACGGGCGCATAACCGTTCTGGCCGCAGCGGCCACACCAGCCGCAGCGGACCCGGCACCGCCCGCCAAGCCTGCGGCTGAAACAGCTGCACCGGCACCCGCTGCCGCTGCCGCGCCATCGACTTATACGATCAAGCGCGGTGACAATTTCTGGAATATTGCCAAGCAGGTCTACGGCAAGGGTTCGGACTGGAAAAAGCTGGCGGCAGCCAATCCGCGGATGATCGTCGAGAAACTGCCCATCGGCAGCGAGATGACAATCCCGCCGCGTTAATTCCAGCTAGGACAAACGGTCCCAGGACCGTTATTTCGACCCGGTGCAACTTGAATGTTGTGCCGGGTTCTTTCATAGCAGCCAGGGTTTTACCCGCCGGAGAGCGATTTACCCCATTTTGCTGCGTCTTTTCGCGCCCTTGCAATCCCGGCCCTCACAACTAGGTTCCAACCGCAAAGCAGGAGTTGAAAGAGATGGTGATGTCTGGCGAGGTTGGTGTGGCAATAAGCAAGCCCGGCGACCATCCGCGCATCGAAACCTCGAAAGTCGGCGTGCTTCTGGTCAATCTGGGCACGCCTGACGGCACGGATGTCACCTCCATGCGCCGCTACCTCAAGGAATTCCTGTCGGACAAGCGCGTGATCGAATGGCCGCGTGCCATCTGGCTGCCGGTGCTGTATGGCATCGTGCTCAACACCCGCCCGAAAAAATCCGGCGCGCTTTACGACAAGATCTGGAACCGCGAGCGCAATGAATCGCCGCTGCGCACTTATACCCGCGCGCAAAGCGAAAAGCTGGCTGCAAGCCTCGCCGCCCATCCCGATGTGATCGTCGACTGGGGCATGCGCTACGGACAACCCTCCATCGAAGAGGCGCTGGAACGGCTCGACAGGCAGGGCTGCAAGCGCATCGTCATGTTCCCGCTCTATCCGCAATATTCGGCAACGACCACGGCGACGGTCAACGACAAATTCTTCGAGGCGCTCACCAAGATGCGCTTCATGCCCGCCACCCGCACCGTCCCCTCCTATCAGGACGAGGCTGTCTATATCGAGGCGCTTGCCGTCTCCATCGAGAAGCATTTTGCGACATTGGATTTCGAGCCGGAGGTGGTGGTTGCCTCCTATCACGGCATCCCGCAAAGCTATTTCAGGCGCGGCGATCCCTACCCCTGCCATTGCTGGAAGACCACGCGCCTGCTGCGCGAGCGGCTTGGCTGGGACGAGAAGAAGCTGATCACCTGTTTCCAGTCCCGCTTCGGCCCGGAAGAGTGGATGCAGCCCTATACGGACAAGACGATGGAAAAACTCGCCGCGGGCGGCGTGAAATCCGTTGCCGTGTTCAATCCGGGTTTCGTCGCCGACTGCCTGGAAACGCTGGAGGAAATTGCTGTTGAAGCCGGCAATACCTTCCGCGAGCATGGCGGCGTCAACTTCACCCATATCCCCTGCCTGAATGATTCCGATGAAGGCATGCGGGTGATCGAAGAGCTGGTCCGGCGCGAATTGCAGGGCTGGATCTAAGCGGACGGAACGCCTGTATAATTCCCGGCTTAAGCCTTTCTGAGATCAAGACTTTGGTCTATCTTGGCATCATCCGTACAGAGGATGATGATGCGAGATGACATTGGTCCTGATGTCAGGCAAGGGGGAGTACAATGCCGTTCAGCGGTTTCGATTTTACCATTCCAGTACTGGTTCTTCTGGTTCTGGTCGTGCTGTTTGCGGGCGTCAAGACCGTGCCGCAGGGCTACAATTACACCATCGAGCGCTTCGGCAAGTATACCCGTACCCTTGCACCCGGCCTTAACCTCATCGTTCCGTTCTTCGACCGTATCGGCGCCAAGCTGAACATGATGGAACAGGTGCTTGACGTGCCGACGCAGGAGGTCATCACCAAGGACAACGCCAATATCGCCGTCGACGGTATCGCCTTCTACCAGATCCTGAATGCACCACAGGCCGCCTATCAGGTCAGCGGGTTGAAGAACGCCATTCTCAACCTCACCATGACCAATATCCGCACGGTCATGGGCTCGATGGATCTCGACGAGCTCCTGTCCAATCGCGACGCGATCAACGACCGCCTGCTGCGGGTGGTGGATGAGGCTGCCCATTCCTGGGGCATCAAGATGACCCGTGTCGAAATCAAGGACATCAATCCGCCGAAGGACCTGATCGATTCCATGGCGCGACAGATGAAGGCGGAACGCGACAAGCGCGCGCTGGTCCTGGAAGCCGAAGGCAATCGCGCCGCTCAGATCCTGCGCGCCGAAGGCCTGAAGCAGGCGCAGATTCTCGAAGCGGAGGGCAAGCGTGAAGCCGCCTACCGCGAGGCCGAAGGCCGCGAACGCCTCGCCCAGGCCGAAGCCAAGGCGACCGAACTCGTATCCGCCGCGATTAACGCGGGCAGCGTGCAGGCCATCAACTACTTCGTCGCGCAGAAATACACCGAGGCTTTTGGCAAGTTTGCGACCAGCAACAACCAGAAGCTGATCCTGATGCCGATGGAGGTCTCGTCACTGGTGGGCACGCTCGGCGGCATCGGTGCAATCGCCAGGGAAGTATTCGGCGATGCGGCGCAGACGGAACGGACATCGCCTCCGGCACAGCCGGGGCGCGGGCGCACCGTTCCCGGCACGGGCGGCGGGACCGGCTCGGCGACCTGACGCATCGATGGAGGAGTTGCACTGATGCTGGAACATCTCTTCTATGAACTCGGCCCATGGAACTGGGTGGTGCTGGGCTTCATCCTCCTGATTTTCGAAGTGGCGGTGCCCGGCATCTTCCTGCTGTGGTTCGGCATCGCCGCCATCATCGTCGGCTTCCTGACGATCCTCGTGCTCGGACCGATGCTCGCCCTCGGCTGGCAGGTGCAGATCATCCTGTTCCTCATTCTGTCCGTCATCACCGTCTTCATCGGCCGCAGGCTGATGGGCGCGGCTGACGTGCCGACCGATGAGCCGCTGCTCAACCGGCGCAACGAACAGATGATCGGCCAGATCGTCGTGCTGGAGGAGGCAACGGTGAACGGACACGGGCGCGCCCGCATCGGCGACAGCCTGTGGCGTGTCAAAGGCCCCGACCTGCCCGCCGGCAGCCGGGTCAGAATCACCGGCACCGATCAGGGAACGCTGACGGTCGAAGCGGCTTGATTCAGGGAAGTAAATTGTGAGGTGCGTGGTTCGACAAGCTCACCATGAGGAATGGAGTGGGCTGTAGGGAGCCAAGTTCCGCAACGTCTCTGGTGAGCGTTGCACCAATCCACTTCCCTCATGGTGAGCTTGTCGAACCACGCACCACGAGCCTGCAGACATTGAAATCAGGCGGCGCCGATCCGCAACAGGTCGTGGAAGTGCACGATACCGACGGGGAAGCGGTCTTCCGTCACGATCAGCGCCCCGATATTGTGCTCGTTGAGCAGGGCGAGCGCGGCGCTCGCCAGCATGCTCGTCGGCACGGTTTTTGGATTGCGGGTCATGATTTCCTCGACCCGCACCGTCACCAGATTGCGGTGAAGGTTGCGCGAGAGGTCGCCATCCGTGATGATCCCGGCCAGCGAGCCGTCATCATTGTGAACCGCAACACAGCCAAAACGCTTTCCGGACAGCACTTTCATCGCATCGGGAATGAGCGTGCCAAGCGGAACCAGCGGAATCTCGTCACCGCGATGCATGATCTCGCGCACATGGGTCAGGCTTGCGCCGAGCGATCCGCCGGGGTGGAATGTCTTGAAGTCGACAGCGGTGAAGCCCCGCGCTTCCAGGAGGGCAATGGCGATCGCATCGCCCATGGCCAGCTGCAGCAGCGGCGAGGTGGTTGGCGCCAGCCCGTGCGGGCAGGCCTCGGTGACCCTGGGCAGCAGCAGGACGACATCGGCAGCCAGTGCCAGTGCCGAGTTTTCCCCTGATGTAACCGCGATAAGCGGAATGCGGAACCGCCTGGAATAGCTGACGATCCCCTTCAGCTCCGCCGTTTCGCCCGACCATGACAGGGCCAGAATGGCATCGTCGCTGCCGATCATGCCGAGATCGCCATGATTGGCTTCGGCCGGATGCACGAAAAAGGCCGGCGTCCCGGTCGAGGCAAAGGTTGCGGCGATCTTGGAGGCGATGTGACCGCTCTTGCCGACCCCGGTGACGATGATTCTGCCCCGGACCGCGGCTATGCGTTCGATGGCCTTGCCGAAGGCATCCGCAAGGCTGCCATCCAGCGCATCGCGCAGCGCGCTCAGCCCGTCTCTTTCGGTTGAAATCGTCCGCTTGGCGGAATCCACCGCCGCGGTCTTGTCCAGTTCGCTGTCGTTTATTGCCTGCATGGCGAGAACCGTTAGCGCTTTGCCGCGCCGCTGTCCATTTTTTGTTGCGCCGCTCCCTTCAAACCCGTCCGGCGGCCGAAGCGGAAACCAGTCATTAACCATGACAGTTTACGCTCCATAAACGTTCGAACTCATTGGCAATGCTATTTATGTATCATCGGCAATCCCGCATCGGAGCACCGGCCTATCGCGGCAGCTTCACCTCTGCGATCAACCTGTGTCTGTGGACGGGGTTGATGAGCAGCGTTGCGTTTTCTGCCGGTGGAACGGCCCTGGCCCAGCAGGCCGTGCCCCTGCGCGGCGCGGTGGACGAGAATGTCCTGCAAACCCAGCAGAATGCGCCGCCCGCTCCGGTGCGGCGCGCGCCTGTGGTTGCCGCTGCGCCGGCGCCATCACCCGCCACCGCCGGCGGTATTCCGTCGGATCCCTATGAACCCGTCAGTCCGGGCGCCCTGTCCAATGACGATGCAGGCGCTCCGTCGACGGCGAATGACACATCGCTGTCGTCCGGACCGGTGAACAACAGCCGCACGCTCAATCCGCGTCCCACCGCCACGCCAGGCACCGTTCCGCTTCCGGCGGATCGCACGACGGCAGCAACGCAGCGGACGCGGCCTGCCCCGCGCGCGCTGCGCAACGGACAGACACCGGCCACGCTCACTACCGGCAGCATTGCCGACGATACGGACGGCAATCCGCGCGTACAGCGTGAAAGCAGGGACAGCGTGTCTGAACCGGCCATCGAGCGGCGGACCGTGCGGCCGGATCCCGAGCCGTTTGCACCCTTCGGCATCAGGGCCGGTACGGTCACGCTGCGGCCATCCATTTCGCAGGGCCTGCGCGCCACGACCAACGCCGACGGCAGTTCAACCGGCAAGAGCGCGATTCTCTCGGAAACACGGCTGCGCCTGCGGGCGACGACGGACTGGTCGCGCCATTCGGCCTTTCTCGATTTCGACGGTCTCTACGACAAGACGCTGTCGGGCCAGGAGTATTCCGCGCCCAATGTCGGGCTGCGCGGCGGGTTCAAGCTCGATCTCGGCGACCGCACGACCGTGACCGGCGAAGGCGGCTACCGCTACCGGCAGGAGGATGCCAGCGCGCCGACGGCGGTTGTCGGCGCATCCAACCGGCCCGGCGTGCAGGAACTGGATGGCACATTGGGCATAAGGCACGAATTCGGCCGGTTCTTTGGCCAGGTGAAGGGCAAGGTCGACCGGACAACCTATGGTCAGGCCCAGTTCCCCGACGGGACAACGCTCAGCCAGAAGGATCGCAACAACACCTTTGCCAGCATCGCCCTGCGCGGCGGCTTCGAAATGTCCCCGGCGATCAAACCCTTCGCCGAAGTGGAGATCGGCAAGCTGATCTACGATGAAACGGAAGATTCCAACGGCTTTCGCCGCTCCGGCATGCGCACAGCGCTGCGCGGCGGTATCGAGGCGGATTTCGGCGAGAAACTTTCGGGCGAGTTGGCGCTGGGCTATCTGCGCCAGAGTATCGACGATGAGCGGCTGTCCAATGTCGATGGTCTGAGCGTCGACGGGGCAATCAAATGGTCGCCGCAGCGCGGCACCGATGTCAATCTTGGTTTGCTCACCCGTGTCGAAGGCGGGACAACGCCCAATGACAGCGGTTCGATCTTCTATGAGGGACGGCTTGGCGTAAAGCGCCAGATCCGTTCAAACCTCAGCGTCAATGCCGAGTTGAGCGCATCGCTGCGCGACAACAAGGATGGCAGCGGCCTCGACAAGGGCTTTGGCGCCGAAGTCGGCGCCACCTACTGGTTCAACCGCTTCCTCGGGCTGGATGTCAGCGCCCGGCACCGCGTCACACGCAGCGAGGTCGATACCCGCCAGACCAGCGAAAGCAGCGTCTATATGGGCCTGACGCTGCAGCGGTAGGACAGAGGGGGGTGATATCCCCCCTCAACGCATCTCAAACCTTGCGCGGCTGGATGGTCTTCAGCATGTTGCCGATATTGTCGATGACACCGTTGCGAATATCGTTGCGCCACAGGGCAAACGCCACATTGGCTTCGACAAAGCCTTCCTTCGAGCCCGTATCATAGGTGCGGCCCTGGAAGTGATAGCCGAAGAAATCCTGCTCCTTGGCCAGTTTCAGCATGCCGTCGGTCAGCTGGATTTCATTGCCGGCACCGCGCTCCTGATGCTCGAGAATGTCGAAAATCTCCGGCTGCAGGATATAGCGGCCGTTGATGTAGAGATTGGACGGCGCGGTGCCCTTGGCCGGCTTCTCGACCATTTCGGTGAGCTCGAAACCGTTGCCGACATCCTTGCCCTTGCCGACGATGCCGTATTTGTGGGCTTCTTCCGGATCGCATTCCTGCACGGCGACGATATTGCCGCCACCCGCCTGATTATACAGCTCGACCATGTCGGCAAGGCAGCCGTTTTTCTCCGGCTGCATGATCATGTCGGGCAGAAGCAGCGCGAAAGGCTCATCGCCGACGATATCGCGGGCACACCACACGGCGTGGCCCAGCCCCATCGGCACCTGCTGGCGGGTGAAACTGGTCGTGCCGGGTCCCGGCTGGATGCTCTGCAACTCGTCGAGCAGCGCCGTCTTGCCGCGCTCGGCCAGGGTTGAATAGAGCTCGTACTGGGCGTCGAAATAATCTTCGATGACCGCCTTGTTGCGGCCGGTCACGAAAATAAAGTGCTCGATACCGGCTTCGCGGGCTTCGTCCACCACGTACTGGATGACCGGCTTGTCGACAACGGTCAGCATTTCCTTCGGGATAGACTTGGTTGCCGGAAGAACGCGGGTGCCAAAACCTGCGACTGGAAAAACGGCTTTGCGGATTCTCTTCGCTGTCGTCACAATATATTCCCCATCTCACACAAAAACTCAGTTAACATTGGTAATGGACATTTGCCCTGCAAAGAATGAAAATAGTTTGAGCTGCATAATAAACATTTTTTTCGACCGGTAATGTTCCCGCAGGAACCGCCCGTCAAATATGCATGGTAAACCAATTCCTAACTTTGATGTGCATAATTTATTGTTTGCCGGAATAGGTGGAAACCCAGTTCAAGGAGACAACATGTTCAAGAGCCCGTCGAGTTTTGCAAAGCGAATCATGATTTTGGCCGCAACCGCGAGCCTGGCTTTTGCAGTCACGGCGACGAGTGCCTCCGCCGATGCAAAGTTCCAGACATGGATTGCCAATTTCCGCACCACGGCGCTGCAGAGCGGAATTTCCGCCTCGACGTTCCAGCGCGCCTTTGCCGGCGTCAAGGATATCGATCCCGAAGTGCTGCAGAAAGCCGCCTATCAGCCGGAATTCACGGCACCGGTCTGGGATTACATCGATAACCGCGTCAACGAGCATTCCATCACCACCGGGCGGGAAATGGCGCGCAAATACAGCCGCTGGCTCGCCGCCATCGAAAAATCATTCGGTGTCGACCGCAATATCCTTTTGGCGATCTGGTCGATGGAGACCAATTACGGCGAAGCCATGCAGCGGCCCGACATCATGCGCGACGCCGTGCGTTCGCTCGCAACCCTCGCCTATGCCGACCAGCGCCGGGCGAAATATGCCCGCACCCAGCTGATTGCGGCGATGAAGATCCTGCAGACCGGAGACATCGACCGCAGCCACCTCACCGGGTCCTGGGCGGGCGCCCTTGGCCATACACAGTTCATTCCCACGAGCTATCTCGCCTATGCCGTCGACATGGACGGCAACGGCAAGCGCGATATCTGGACATCCGTACCCGATGCGCTGGCGACAGCCGCCAATCTCCTGGCCAAGAACGGCTGGGAATCGGGCCGGACCTGGGGTTACGAAGTGACCCTTCCGGCCGGGCGCAAATTCCCCGCCGGCTCAAAGACCATGGCGGAATGGCAGAGCCTCGGCGTGGTGCGCGCCAACGGCAAACCATTCCCGCGCGGCAATGAAAAGGCCCAGTTGAAAGTGCTCGACGGGCGCGAGGGGCCCGCCTTCCTGATGACCCGGAATTTCTCCGTTTTGAAGAACTACAACAATGCCGACAAATATGCGCTTGGCGTTGGTCTTCTTGCGGATCAGATCGGCGGTGCGCCGCCGCTGCGCCGCGACTGGAATCGCCCATTCACGCCCATCTCCATGAAGGAGCGTGAAGAATTGCAGACACATCTGCGCGCATTGGGTTATTATGACGGCGAAGTGGACGGGAAAATCGGCTCCGGCTCACGGGATGCCATCCAGGCGTTCCAGAAGAAAATGGGGCTCGATCCCGATGGTCATCCCAGCAAGGAAGTGCTGACCATTATCCGCAAGCGATAAGGTTTGGAAATACGATGGATACAATGAAACGGCCGGCTCGCCTCATCCGTTGCATCGTTGTGTCCGTATCCCTCGGTGCGGCCGGCGGCCTTGTCTTTACCGACATCGCCGCCGCCCAGCAGCGCACACTGCTCGACATGCTCTTCGGCTCGCGCCGCGAAGTCTACCGCGAAAATACCGACCGGATGATCTTCGACGAAAACAACCGGCCCGTCCGCCCCTCCAAGAACCGCACGACCAAGCGGGCCGAGCGGCCGCGGCCGCAACCGGCAGCCCCCGCCAGCCAGCCCTCCGCGCCGGCGGACGAACCGGTCATTCCGTCGAAACTGGCCGATGCCAAAACCATCCTGGTTGTCGGTGACTTCATGGCCAGCGGTCTTGCCGAAGGCCTCAATGCGGCCTTCATGGATTCGCCCGGCGTGCGCGTGGTCGACAAGAGCGACGGCTCATCCGGTTTCGTGCGCAGCGACCACCGCAACTGGCCCGCCACCATCGGCGGTCTGATCGACGCGGAAAAACCGGCTGTCGTCGTCGTGATGATCGGTGCCAATGACCGCCAGCAATTCGCCAACGGCCCCGCGCCGCAGAGCGAAGCCTGGACAAAGGAATACCAGGGCCGCATCAACGCATTCCTTGAAGCGGTCAAGAAGACCGGGCACCCCGTGGTGTGGGTCGGCCAGCCCTCGTTCAAGTTCAAGAACATGAGCACCGATCTCCTGGCGTTCAACGAACTCTACCGCAATGCGACGGAGAAGGCGGACGGCAAATTCGTCGATGTCTGGGAAGGCTTTGTCGACCAGGGCGGCAGCTTTACGCTGTCGGGCTTTGACATCTCCGGCCAGACCGCCCGTCTGCGCAACAATGACGGCGTCGGCCTGACCACCGCAGGCAAGCGCAAACTGGCTTTCTATGCGGAAAAACCATTGCGCCAGATGCTGGGCAACGCCACATCACCGGCCATCGCCGCCGTCAAGCCGGGCTCGCCCGTGCAGGCACTGCCGGAAACGCCGCAGGCACCGGTCAAGGTCGACCGCATTGCACCGATCAGCCTGAGTGACCCGGAACTGGATGGCGGCACCGATCTCCTCGGCGCCGCACCGAAAGCCGCGGCCGCCGACAAGTCGGCGCAGGACAAGCTGCTTCTCGAAGGCAAGGCGCCGGACGCCCAGCCGGGCCGCATCAACGACTATGCGTGGCCGGCAAAGTCTGACGCGGCACCGAAATAACGGCCTGACTATCGCGGCAGAACCGACGATCCCATCAGCGCGACATCGATGGCCTGTGCCGCCTGGCGTCCTTCACGGATCGCCCAGACGACCAGCGACTGGCCGCGGCGGATATCACCGGCCGTGAACAGCTTGTCGACGCTGGTGCGGTAATCCTTGTCATCGGCGGCAATCGAACGGTTGCCGCGGCGATCCGCCCGCATCTCCAGCGCATCGCCAAGTTCCCTGACGACACTGGTTTCGAACGGACCGGAAAAGCCGATGGCGATGAAGGCGAGATCCGCCTTGATGTAGAATTCGGTGCCGGGAACCGGCTTGCGCGCCTCATCAACCTCGCAGCATTTGACATGGGTCAATGCACCGTTTTCACCGATGAATTCAAGCGTTGCCACCTGGAACTCGCGGTCCGCGCCTTCCGCCTGCGAGGAGGACGTGCGCATCTTCGTCGCCCAATAGGGCCAGACGCTGAGCTTGTCTTCCTTTTCCGGCGGCTGCGGGCGGATATCGAGCTGGGTGACCTTCACCGCGCCCTGGCGGAATGCCGTGCCGACACAATCAGAGGCGGTATCGCCGCCGCCGACGACAACCACATGGCGGCCTGACGCCACAATCGGATCGCTCGGCCAGGCCACGGATTCGATGTTTTCACGGCCGACGCGGCGGTTCTGCTGCACGAGATAGTTCATGGCATCGTGGACGCCGTCGAGATCGGCACCCGGAATGCCCGCCGGACGCGGCGTTTCGGCGCCGCCGCAATAGAGCACCGCATCATAGGTATCGAGCAGTTCCTGCACCGGCTTGTCGATGCCGACATTGACGCCGTAGAAGAAGGTGACGCCTTCGCCTTCCATCTGCGCCACGCGGCGGTCGATGAAGTGCTTTTCCATCTTGAAATCGGGAATGCCATAGCGCAGCAGGCCGCCAGCGCGGCTTTCGCGCTCGTAGACATGCACTTCATGGCCGACGCGGGCAAGCTGCTGCGCCGCGGCCAGACCGGCCGGGCCGGAGCCGATGACGGCAACTTTCCTGCCGGTCTTCGACGCAGCGGGCTGCGGGATGATAAAGCCCTTTTCATAGGCCTTGTCGGCAATCGCCTGTTCCACCGTCTTGATGGACACCGGCACGTCTTCGAGATTCAGCGTGCAGGCTTCCTCGCACGGGGCCGGGCAGATGCGGCCGGTGAATTCCGGGAAATTGTTGGTGGAATGCAGGTTGCGGATCGCCTCGTCCCAATTGTCGTTGTAGACGAGATCGTTCCAATCCGGAATCTGGTTGTGGATCGGGCAGCCGGTCGGCCCGTGGCAGAACGGGATGCCGCAATCCATGCAGCGGGCTGCCTGCTTCTTCACTTCGCCATCGGTCATGGGAATGGTGAATTCCCGGAAATGGCGAATGCGGTCAGACGCGGGCTGATACTTTCCGACCTGCCGGTCGATCTCGAGAAAACCTGTAACCTTACCCATAAAACTGCTCCCCTCACCCTTGGAGGACCACCCGTTCCCGTGTTGGGTCTGGGCAGCATTGGACCCCATGCCGAGCATCATTGTGATGACGCTCGAAGCAGGAGTGCGTTGATTTTATTCCGCTGCGACACCCATCCGCATGCGCTCCATGTCTTCGAGCGCCCGGCGGTATTCGACCGGCATGACTTTCACGAATTTCGGCCGGAAGGCTTCCCAATTGTCGAGAATTTCCTTCGCCCGGCCCGAACCCGTGTAATGCATGTGGTTCGAGATGAGCTGCACGAGGCGTTCCTCATCATGCCTGGTCATATTGGCCGAGACATCGACGCGGCCCTTATGGGCCAGATCGCCGCCGTGATGGTGCAGTTTTTCGAGAATATCGTCCTCTTCCGGCACCGGCTCCAGCTCGACCATCGCCATGTTGCAGCGCTGGGCGAAATCACCGGCTTCATCGAGCACATAAGCCACGCCGCCGGACATGCCGGCCGCGAAGTTGCGTCCCGTCTGGCCGATGACCACGACGACACCGCCGGTCATGTATTCGCAGCCATGATCGCCCGTGCCTTCAACCACCGCGATGGCGCCGGAATTGCGGACGGCAAAGCGTTCGCCCGCGACGCCGCGGAAATAGGCTTCGCCTTCGATGGCACCGTACAGCACGGTATTGCCGACGATGATGGAATTCTCCGGCACGATTTTCGTATCGTGCGGCGGACGGACGACGATGCGGCCGCCGCACAGGCCCTTGCCGACATAATCATTGCCGTCGCCGATCAGCTCGAACGAGATGCCGCGTGCGAGGAATGCCGCAAAGGACTGGCCGGCCGTCCCGGTGAACGTGACCGAGATCGTGTCTTCCTTCAGGCCCTTGTGCCGGTAGCGCTTGGCCACCTCACCCGACAGCATCGCCCCTGCCGACCGATCGACATTCTTGATCGGCAGTTCGATCTTGACCGGGATCTTGTTCTCCAGCGCGGGCATGGCCTGCTCGATCAGCTTGCGATCCAGAATATCGGTGATCGGATGGTTCTGCCGCTCGGTCCAGCGCGTCTTTTCCTCCGCCGCTTCCGGCTTGTGGAAGATGCGGGTGAAATCGAGACCCTTGGCTTTCCAGTGATCGATCATCTCGCGCTTTTCGAGCAGTTCGGCCTTGCCGACGATCTCTTCCAGCCTTGTATAACCCATGTCGGCCAGGAACTGCCGCACCTCTTCCGCCATGAAGAAGAAGAAGTTGATGACGTGTTCGGGCGTGCCCTTGAAGCGCTTGCGCAGGACAGGGTCCTGCGTTGCCACGCCGACCGGGCAGGTGTTGAGATGGCACTTGCGCATCATGATGCAGCCGGCGGAAATCAGCGGCGCCGTGGAGAAGCCGAATTCGTCGGCGCCCAGCAGGGCACCGATGATCACGTCGCGGCCGGTGCGCAGACCGCCATCGACCTGCAGGGCAATGCGCGAGCGCAGGCCGTTGAGCACCAGCGTCTGCTGGGTCTCGGCAAGGCCCATTTCCCACGGGGAACCGGCATGCTTGAGCGATGTGAGCGGCGATGCACCCGTGCCGCCGTCATAGCCCGATATGGTGATGTGGTCAGCGCGCGCCTTGGCAACGCCGGCTGCAACCGTTCCGACGCCGACTTCCGACACCAGCTTGACCGAAACATCGGCTTGCGGGTTGACGTTCTTCAGATCGTAGATGAGCTGCGCCAGATCCTCGATGGAATAGATATCATGGTGCGGCGGCGGCGAAATCAGGCCGACACCCGGCGTGGAGTGGCGGGTCTTGGCAACCGTTGCGTCGACCTTGTGGCCGGGCAGCTGGCCGCCTTCGCCGGGCTTGGCACCCTGCGCCACCTTGATCTGCATCATGTCGGAGTTGACGAGATATTCCGTCGTCACGCCAAAGCGTCCCGATGCGACCTGCTTGATGGCCGAGCGTTCGGGGTTCGGCTTGCCGTCCGGCAGCGGATAGAAGCGGTCCGGCTCCTCGCCGCCTTCGCCCGTGTTCGACTTGCCGCCGATCCGGTTCATGGCGATGGCAAGGGTCGTGTGCGCCTCGCGGCTGATCGAACCGAACGACATGGCACCGGTCGAGAACCGCTTGACGATGTCCTTGGCCGGTTCGACATCGTCGATGGAGACGGGCTTGCGCCCGGCATCTCCAGCCATCCTGATCTTGAACAGGCCGCGTATGGTCTGCGCCCGGGCGGACTCGCTGTTCACCAGATCGGAATATTCCTTGAACGTGGTGGCCGACTCCGTGCGCACCGCATGCTGCAGCTTGGCTACCGCATCCGGCGACCAGAGATGTGCCTCGCCGCGCATGCGGTAGGCATATTCACCGCCGACATCCAGCGTGCTGAGCAGAACCGGATCATTGCCGAATGCATCGCGGTGGCGGCGCACCGTCTCCTCGGCCACTTCCTCCAGGCCGACACCTTCGATGGTCGTCGCCGTACCAAAGAAGAAGCGGTCGACGAATTCCGACTTGAGGCCGACCGCATCGAAAATCTGCGCGCCGCAATAGGACTGGTAGGTGGAGATGCCCATCTTGGACATGACCTTGAGAATGCCCTTGCCGATGGACTTGATGTAGCGCGATACGACTTCCTTGGAGTCCACCTCCGGCGGAAACTCGCCGCGCTTGTGCATGTCGAGCAGCGTATCGAAGGCAAGATAGGGGTTGATCGCTTCCGCTCCATAGCCGGCAAGGCAGCAGAAATGGTGCACTTCGCGCGGCTCGCCCGATTCCACGACCAGACCGACGGAGGTGCGCTGACCCTTGCGGATGAGGTGATGGTGGACGGCGGCCGTCGCCAGGAGTGCCGGGATCGGAATGCGGTCCGGCCCGACCTGACGGTCCGACAGGATGATGATGTTGTAACCGCCATGCACGGCCGCCTCGGCGCGTTCGCACAGGCGCTCCAGCGCACCGGCCATGCCGGCCGCGCCTTCCTCGACATTATAGGCGATATCCAGTGTCTTCGTATCGAAGCGGTCTTCCGTGTGGCCGATGGAGCGGATCTTTTCCAGATCACCATTGGTCAGGATCGGCTGGCGCACTTCCAGGCGCTTGCGGCGGGACGTGCCGACCAGATCGAAAATGTTCGGACGCGGACCGATGAACGAAACAAGGCTCATCACCAGTTCCTCGCGGATCGGATCGATCGGCGGGTTGGTGACCTGCGCAAAATTCTGCTTGAAATAGGTGTAGAGCATCTTCGACTTGTCGGACATGGCCGAGATCGGCGTGTCCGTACCCATCGAGCCGATGGCTTCCTGGCCTGTCGTCGCCATCGGCGACATCAGCAGCTTGGTGTCTTCCTGCGTATAGCCAAAGGACTGCTGGCGGTCGAGCAGGCTGACATCCTTGCGCAGCGCGCGCGGCTCGACCGGGCTCAGCTCTTCAAGAATGAGCTGGGTGTTCTTCAGCCATGTCTTGTAGGGATGCCGGTTGGCGATCTCGGACTTGATCGTGTCGTCGGAGACGATTTCGCCCTTTTCCATGTCGATCAGCAGCATGCGGCCGGGCTGAAGCCGCCACTTCTTGACGATCTTTTCTTCCGGTACCGGCAGCACGCCGGCTTCCGACGCCATGATGACGAAATCATCGTCGGTGACGATATAGCGGGCCGGACGCAGACCGTTGCGGTCGAGCGTCGCGCCGATCTGGCGGCCATCGGTGAAGGCAACCGCTGCCGGGCCATCCCATGGTTCCATCAGGGCGGCATGATATTCGTAGAACGCCTTGCGGTCGTCCGACATCAGCTTGTTGCCCGACCATGCCTCGGGAATGAGCATCATCATCGAATGGGCGAGCGAGTAGCCGCCCTGGAACAGGAATTCCAGCGCATTGTCGAAACAGGCCGTATCGGACTGGCCTTCATAGGAGATCGGCCAGAGCTTCGAGATGTCGTTGCCGAAGAATTCGCTGTCGACCGAGGCCTGACGCGCCGCCATCCAGTTGACGTTGCCGCGCAGGGTGTTGATTTCACCATTGTGCGCAACCATGCGGTAGGGATGCGCCAGCTTCCATGACGGGAAGGTGTTGGTCGAGAAGCGCTGATGCACCAGCGCCACCGCGCTGACGAAACGCGGGTCCTTCAGGTCCTTGTAATAGGCGCCGACCTGATAGGCGAGGAACATGCCCTTGTAGACGATGGTGCGCGCCGACATGGACACGACGTAGAAGTCGCTCTCCTTGCCGCCGTTCTCCTGATAGATGCGGTTGGAAATAACCTTGCGCAGGATAAACAGCCGGCCTTCGAAATCCTCATTGGATTCGATGTTCGGGTTGCGCCCGATGAACACCTGGCGGTGGAAGGGTTCCGTCGCCGCGATATGCGGCGCCTTGGACAGGGACGAATTGTCGACGGGAACATCGCGGAAGCCGATCAGCGTCTGGCCTTCCGAGGCGATCACTTCCGTGATGACGGTTTCGATATGGGCGCGCTCTTCGGCATCCTGCGGCATGAACAGATAACCGACGGCGTAATGATTGACCGGCGGCAGCTCGACACCCTTTTCGGCCCATTCCGCGCGGAAAAACGCATCGGGAATCTGCACGAGCATGCCTGCGCCATCGCCCATCAGCGGGTCGGCGCCGACGGCACCGCGATGCGTCAGGTTTTCGAGCATGAACAGCCCGTCTTCAATGATCTTGTGCGACTTGACGCCCTTCATATGCGCGACGAAGCCGACGCCGCAGGCGTCATGTTCATTGCGCGGGTCGTACAAGCCCTGTCGGGTGGGAATGCCGGACGATTTATTGGTTTTGACCGCACGGTTCTGTACGGCCTGAGCAAGTTCAGTCGTTACAGATGGCGTCAAATCCGACATCGTTAATCCCTCCAAATGGGCCCCTTGGGGCGGTCAATTCCTCGCGGGACGGAATAGCATATATTCCTGCCCCTTCTGGTGCGGCATATCTTCCGGTTGCAAACTGCGGTCACCATTTTGAGGACGGAAGCACCCTTGCTTGCCATCCCGCGCTTGGATCGTGCAAATTAGGACAGCATTGCTGTCATATCCTCGTATGCCAGAATAATTCCAAACAAACAAGATGGAAAAGCAAAAAATAACAGCATTGGACGAAATATCATTGCGCAAACATCGGGTGTTTCATGCATTTCATTTCGAGGCAGGCGTTTTCCCCTAAATAAGCAAGGAAAAGCAGATGGTTCCGCCACGCACCCCGAAAATCCCTTGCGGGAAAGACATCATCTTCTGCTTTCCAGCCCGCGGGGAAAAGCGTAAGCGTGGCGGCGTCAGTTTCACATCCGAGGTTGTTTCATGCTTTTCGCATCCGATAATTGGGCCGGAGCCCATCCGAAAATTGCCGAAAATCTGACCAGACATGCCAACGGTTTCGCCGCGGCCTATGGCACGGGCGATCTCGACCGCGCCGTCCAGCAGACATTCAGCGCAATTTTCGAGCGCGACGTCGCCGTCTTCTTTGTCGGGACCGGAACAGCGGCCAATTCCCTGGCGCAGGCCAGCATCGCCCGCCCGGGCGGCATCACCTTTGCCCACCGCGAAGCGCACATGATTGCCGATGAGGCCGGCGCGCCGGGATTTTTCGCGAGCGGAGCACGGGTTCAGGCCATCGACGGGCCGACAGGCCGCATCGCCATCGACAATCTGCAAGCCGCTCTGAACGGTTTCCCCAAGGGCCACGTCCACGCGGGCCAGCCGATGAGCGTTTCCATTACGCAGTCGACCGAAAGCGGCACACTGTATGAATTGGCCGAGATCGCCGCCATCTCGGCCATCTGCAAGGAAAATGGCCTGCCGTTGCACATGGATGGCGCGCGTTTTGCCAATGCGCTTGTCTCGCTTGGCTGTTCGCCCGCGGAAATGACCTGGAAGCAGGGCGTCGATATCCTGTCATTCGGCGGCACCAAGAACGGCTGCTGGTGTGCCGAAGCACTGGTTTTCATGAACCCCGAACAGGCAAGGCAGATGCCCTATATCCGCATGCGGTCGGCGCAGAATTTTTCAAAATCCCGCTTCATCGCGGCCCAGTTCGAGGCTTATTTTGCCGATGGGCTGTGGCTGGAAACGGCAACGCATGCCAATGCCATGGCGGCGGAACTGGCAAAGCTGATCAGCAATTCGAACGATCTGCGTCTCGCCTGGCAGCCGCGCGCCAATGAAGTGTTCGCGATCATGAAAAAGCAGACATCGGCAAAACTGCAGGCGGCAGGGGCCGTTTTCTATGACTGGCACACGCCCCATGCCGAAAAGGGTCATGTTGCCGAAGACGAGACGATCACCCGTTTTGTCACGAGCTTTGCCACGACCTCCGAAGACATCAGCCGCTTCGGCGCGCTCATCGCATAAAAAAAGCGGCGCAATCGCGCCGCTTCTTTCACTCCGGCTTTCAGAGCTTAGTGGGCAGTCTTGGCTTCGATCTGCTTGGCTGTCTTTTCCGACAGGGCAGTGACAGCGATCTTGCGCGGCTTCATTTCCTCGGGAATTTCGCGCTTGAGATCAATGTGCAGCAAGCCGTTTTTCAGGCTGGCACCACTGACTTCAACGAAATCGGCAAGGTGGAAGCGGCGTTCGAACGCGCGGGAAGCAATGCCGCGATACAGGGTTTCGGCACTGTCATCCGATGTTTCAGCACCCTTTTCGCCGGTCACCTTGAGCTGGTTGCGATGGGCTTCGATCTGGATTTCGTCTTCCGAGAAGCCGGCAACGGCCATGGTGATGCGGTAGGTGTTCTCGCCTGTCCGCTCGATATTGTAGGGCGGATAGGACTGGGCACCGTCTGGCTGAGCCAGCGAGTCGAGGATAGTGAAAAGCCGGTCAAAACCGACAGTCGAACGATAAAGTGGGGAAAAATCCACGTGACGCATAGTAAGCCCTCCTTTAGAGCGACAATGTTGCGTGTTCTGGCTCGTCAAGAGACTCCCTCAATCGGCAAGTCCCGCTGAACCAGTGACCCCGTTATGGCGGTCACATCAGGTATTTGGGAAACGGTCAAAGCCATTTCAAGCCCCCTTTTGCTGCCGGATGTTCCGGTTTTTACACATCCCAACGCATCCCGCAGCGATGAACGCCAGATGAACGCGCCCTTCGGGATACGTTCACACGCCCTCTCCTATAAACACATCCAACGCCGGGATTTGACCGGCAAGAGACGAGGACAAGATGATGAAAAAGACTGTTCTGGCACTGACCGCCGCCGCCCTGCTGGTCACAGGCATTTCCGCCTCGGCCATGGCCGACGACTTCACCTATCGCGGTGACCGGGCAATCTACATGGATGACCGCGGCGACATGGATGGCCTGCTCGTTCAGGACCGCCGCTTCTATGGTGATCGGCGTGGAGAATGGCGCCGCGATGAACGCTTCCGCGACCAGATCGGTCCGCGCGAAGTAACCCGCATGCTGGAGCGCCGCGGCTACCGTGTCCGCGATGTGAACTTCGAACGCGGCCGTTATTTTGTCCAGGCATGGCGCCGCGGCACGCCGGTTCTGGTCACCGTATCCCGCGATGGCGACATCCTCGATACCCGTGTGATGGGCGATCGGCGCGGCTACCGCGACCGCCGCAGCGACAACGGGTTCAGCATCGAGATCCGCCCGGCGAACGGCTACTGATTTCCTGAGATCGTTCCAGGTGTAACGTCCCTTCCGCCTGGAATGTACTGACCGGAAGCCCTCCCAAGGGTTTCCGGTCATTTTTTTGTTTTTACGAGAACCCGGTTTGACCTTTATTGCCATGCATTTTATCAAAAGATGCAAACGCACCCGTGTGATCCCCCCATGGGCGGGACGAGGACTGACCGGTATTCATGACCCATCCGCTTGTCGAAACAGCCGCCAATCCGACACCGCAGGATGCCCGCGTTGCCGCATTGCCGCTCAAGGGCGGCAGGCAGCTGCGCTACGCGATTTTCCCCGCCACCACCCATCCCGTCCAGGGCACCGTGATCATCCTGCAGGGCCGCAACGAATGCATTGAAAAATACTTCGAGACCATCCGTGACATTGCCAAGCGGGGTTTTGCCGTGGCCACCTTCGACTGGCGCGGCCAGGGCGGATCAAGCCGCCTGCTGAAGGACCCGCTGCGCGGCCATGTCCGCAGTTTCGACCATTATGCGGCCGACCTGGAGCTGCTGTTCGAAAGCGTGCTCCTGCCCGACTGCCGCGGACCGTTTTACGTGCTGGCCCATTCCACCGGCGCGCTGGCGGCGCTTCTCGCCGCGCCCGCCCTGGCAAACCGCATCCGCCGCATGGTGTTGATGGTGCCGCTTCTCGACGTCAACGGCAGCCGGCTCGGCAAGATTCTGCTCAGCGCCGTCGCCAATAGCCTGCGGCTGACCGGTCTCGGCGGGATGTATATCCGCGGCGGCAAGCCGGTGATCAAACCCTTCGCCCTCAACGAGGTTACATCGGACGCCGCGCGCTACCTGCGCAACAGCGAAATAGTGAAAACCGCGCCGGAGCTCGCCATTGGCGGCCCGACCGCCGGATGGATCGCCTCGGCGGCCAAGGCGATCAAACGCGTGACGAATCCCGATTATATCGAGGCGATCCGCATCCCCAGCCTTGTCGTCGCCGCCGGGGCCGACAGCGTTGTGTCCACCCCGGCAATCGAACGGTTCGCCCTGCAATTGCGCAATGCGACACTGATCACCATCGACGGCGCCAAGCATGAAATCCTGCAGGAGAAGGATTTTTACCGCGAACAGTTTTTCGCGGCATTCGATGCCTTCATTCCCGGAACCGGCGGCGACATGGCCGGAATCGAGAACGAACAGGCCACGGAGATGTGAACTTTCAGCGGTTGAGAAGCTCCAGCGCCTGCGCGTGCAGTTCCTTTGAGCCCGCGGCCACGATATCGCCGGCTTTTTCCGCCGGGCCGCCATCCCAATTGGTGATGACACCGCCCGCCTTTTCGATGATCGGCACCAGCGCAACGATATCGTAGGGATGCAAGGCGGTCTCCACCACCAGATCGACGAAACCGGCGGCAATCATGGCATAGCCGTAGCAGTCGGCGCCGTAACGCGGCATGCGCACGCTGCGCTCCACGCGGTCATAGGCCTCGCGCTTCTTGTCCTTGAACAGGGCGGGTGTCGTGGTGAACAGCGTGGCCTGGGCGATGTCCGGATTCTGCCGGGTTTTCAGCTGGCGCGCGCCACCCGGCCCCTCGTAATAGGATGCCGTGCCGTCGCACATGAACAGCTCACCGGTGAAGGGCTGCGCCATGACGCCGGCCACCGCATCGCCATCGATGGTCAAGCCCGCAAGCGTGCCCCACACCGGCAGGCCTGAAATGAAGGCGCGCGTGCCGTCGATGGGATCGATCACCCAGACATGCGAAGCGTCGAGATTTTCCGAACCGAACTCCTCGCCCATGATGCCGTGAGCGGGAAAGGTGCTGTTGATCAGCGCGCGAATCGCCCGTTCGGCTTCCCTGTCGGCCTCGGTGACCGGGTCGAATCCCACCTGATATTTGTTGTCGATGGACGAAACGGTGCGAAAGCGGGGCAATGTCTGCGCTGCTGCAACCTCGGCAATCCGCCGCAAAAACGAAAGTTCAATGGCCAAAATGGTTCCTCGCGATCAAAATTTTCTCATTTACCTGCATTGTCGGCTAAATTATTGCATTTTTTTTAGGCACATAATTATCGTGCTTAAAAAAACGCACAAATCACTTGACATTTGTGCGATGCAGCATAGATTGGTTAACAGACGGGGTGACCTGTCTATGCCCTCCTTGGGCGTTTCCTCCCTAGACTTGGACCGCGCACTTGCGCGGTCTTTTTTTGTTTGCAGACGGGCAACAGCAACAAGACCTTATTCCGCCGCGAGCGGCACATCGAGGAAGTGGAAGTCCGGCAGCGAAACGAGATCGGCCAGGAACTGGCTGATATCGCGCTGCAGTTGCCCGAAGCCCGATTTGCGCTCGTAGTTGTGCTCATTGAGGTAGAGGCCGCGATTGACCTCGATCTGCAATGCATGGAAGCGCTTGAGCGGACGCCCGTAATGCTCGGTGATGTAACCGCCCGCATAGGGCTTGTTGTGCGCCACCGCATAGCCCATCTCGCGCAGGAGGTGGATGGCGGTGTGCGTCAATTCCGGCGAACAGCTGGTGCCGAACCGGTCCCCGATGATGAAATCCGGGCGCAGGCCGCTTTCCGGAAACCGGATGCCGGTGGGCATGGAATGGCAATCGACGAGAACGCCATAGCCAAAACGGCTGCGCGTTTCCACCAGCATCCCGGCAAGCAGCGCATGATAGGGCTTGTAGATCGTGGTGATGCGGCCGAGCGCTTCCTCGACGGGCAGTTTCTGCGCGTAGATTTCCTGCCCTTCGCCGACAAGGCGCGGAACGGTACCAAGACCGCCGGCAACCCGGGCCGAATTTGCATTGGCATAGGAGGGAAGCGAATCGCTGAACATCTTCGCGTCGAGTTCATAGGGCTCGCGGTTGACGTCGAGATAGGCGCGGGGGAAATGCGCCACCAGCATCGGCGCACCGAGCATGACGCTGGCAGCAAAGAGCTGATCGACAAAACAGTCTTCCGAGCGGCGAATCGTTTGTGCATCGAGCTGCGACTGCTGCAGGAAGGCCGGCGGATAAACCTGACCGCTGTGCGGCGAATTGAACACAAACGGAATACGCTGGTCAGCCGGCCGGCGCAGTTCATAGGGCAGCTTGTCAGGGAAATCGCGCTCGAGGGTCATCATTCACTTCGACGGTTTGCTTGAATATGCCGTTACTTTAGAGCAACTTCGCCCCGGAGGGAATTGATCAGCCGCCAAAGGCAGCGGAACTTTTCCGGGCTGACCGGACCAGGTGCATTCTTCGATCGCCCGGCTGCGATCTTGCTCGACTTTTCCGGGGTTCCCCCTTATTTTCAGCAAATCATTCACGCGATCTTTACCAAAAAAGCGTCTTGTTAAGCATGATGGGGCGCCTGTCTGGGGATGATCAGGCGACAGACAATTCGGACGGACTGATGAAGAGAATCCTGCTAGCAGAAGATGACAATGACATGCGGCGCTTCCTGGTGAAGGCGCTGGAGAAGGCAGGATATCACGTCACGCCTTTCGACAACGGCGCAAGCGCCTATGACCGGTTGCGCGAAGAGCCGTTTTCACTGCTGCTCACCGACATTGTCATGCCGGAGATGGACGGCATCGAGCTGGCACGCCGTGCGTCGGAAATCGACCCGGACCTGAAAATCATGTTCATCACCGGCTTTGCTGCCGTGGCGCTGAATTCCGATTCGAAAGCGCCGAAGGATGCGAAAGTGCTTTCCAAGCCTTTCCACCTGCGCGATCTCGTCAATGAGATCGAAAAAATGCTGGTAGCGGCCTGATCAAAGGCCCTATCTGCCTGCTCCGGTGAAGAAAGCCTGATAACTTCTTCCAACCCTATTGACGGACCGGAATCAATATGGTGTATGCGCCCCTGTCGGATGGGCGTGTAGCTCAGCGGGAGAGCACTACGTTGACATCGTAGGGGTCACAGGTTCAATCCCTGTCACGCCCACCATCCGAACTTCCCTGAACCATATTCTGTTTTGCATCTGCGGTTCGTGGCAGTTTTGCCGCGTGACGGCGAAACCCGCCAAAGGCAACCCGGGCTGTCAGAGACAGCCGAGGTCAGCCAGTGTCTGCCGTACTGCCTCATCGATCGGTGTCCTTGGCTCGGCCGCGAGTATGCCAACCAGACGCGTGTTCGTCATGCGCAGCGGTTGCTTCCACAGATACCGCATCTCCTTCAACTCATGCATGAATGCATTGAAGGGTGCCATGATCGGCACGATCCACCATGGAAACGATCTGACCTTCACCGGGCGGCCAACCACACGCCTGATGGCGGCTGCCATCTGCATGCCGTCCACATCCCAGAAGCCCTCCATATGATAGACCGCGAAACGGGGAAGGGTTTCGGCCCGGTCGACCAGTTGGGCCATTGTTTCAGCGACATCGGGAAGAAACGCCCATTGATGTCCGATGCCGCGCCTTGAAGGGTTGCTGACGAGCGATACCGGCTTTCCCGGCGTGACAAGCCCTTGCGAGAACCAGTTGTTTGCGGCCTTCGGGCCAAAGAAATCACCAGCGCGGACGATCAGGACGTCGAGACCGGATGCGGAAGCATCCTTCAGACGCTGCTCCATCATGACACGCAGCCTGCCTTTTCGCGTGACGGGATGTTGCGGACTGTCTTCAGCCAGAACCGGAAAGGCATCGGGTCCGAAATTATAGACAGTGCCGGGCAGAAGCACGCGGGCGCCCACCTGCTTTGCCGCCGCGATGGTATTGTCGAGCATGGGCACAACAAGCTTCTCCCAGTCCCGGTATCCGGGCGGGTTGACGGCATGGACGATCAGGGACACGCCCTCTGCTGCCTTGCTGACATCCACCGGATTGAGGGCGTCACCCGCAATCCATTCGAAATCACCCGCGGTTTTCCCGGCCTTGCCGATGTCGCGCGTCAGGGCCTTGATATGCCAGCCTCGCTTCAGGAGGTTGCGTGCTACCGCACCACCGATGCCACCTGTTGCGCCCAATACAAGCGCCATCTTCTGTTCTGTTGATTGCATGTGCATTTTCTCCGTTGTCTCGCCAACAATGCACCAGCAATACGATAAACAAAATTGACAAAATTCCTTGACTGGCTATACATAAATAATGCAACAGATGCCGAACTGGGATCTTTACTGGACTTTTCTTCATGTCATCCGGCACGGCTCACTGTCGGCAGCGGCACGTGAGCTCGGCTTGACACAGCCTACCGTGGGACGGCATATCGACACGCTGGAAGACCTTATTGGCGCCCAGCTCTTCACCCGCTCGCCGAACGGCCTGCTTGCAACCGATGCCGCGCTGGAACTGCAACCCTACGCTGCCGCCATGGCTGCCAATGCCGCAGCACTTGTCCGTCTGGCAACAGCACAGCGTGACGCGGTGGAAGGCACGGTACGCATCGGCGCGAGCGAGGTTATCGGCACCGAGGTTCTTCCACAGATACTCGCGCCGCTGCTTGAGACATATCCCGACTTGCAGATCGAGTTATCCGCCTCCGATACGGTCGAAAATCTCTTGAACCGCGAGGTTGATATTGCTGTCAGAATGGCAGAGCCCACACAGGAGGCGCTGCTTGTGCGCAATGTTGGAGGCATCTCGCTCGGGCTTTACGCGCACCGTGCCTATCTTGTCAGGTACGGCGCGCCCCGTACGCTGGCAGAATTGAAAAATCACCGGCTCATCGGGTTCGACAGGCAGACCGCCTTCATACGCAGCATCGAGAAACGTTTTCCGATGCCGCATGAGCTTAAGTTCAGCTATCGCACGGACAACAATCTGGCCCAACTCGCCGCTATCCGGTCAGGAATTGGCATCGGCATATGCCAGGACAGTCTCGGCCAGGCAAATCCTGACCTCGTATGCCTGCTGCCCGACGCGTTTTCGATCATACTTCCCACCTGGATCGCCATGCACGAAAACCTGCGGTCTTCACACCGCTTTCGGCTGATCTTCGATACGCTGATCAGAGGCATGCTTGCCCATATTGAACTGGCGTCAAGCAGGAAGGTGCAAGGCCCTCCGGCGTTCTGACGAGCTGATCATAACGGTGAGTTCCGGCTTTGAAACAATACGGCAGCGCGCAAGGGATGACATTTGGTTCATAAAAGTCTATCGACAGCCCCATCGATGATCTGATCCAATTTTCGGAAAGCCTTGGAACCATGAAGAACGCTATCACGCTCAAGCAGTTGAAGGCCGGTGTCGGCACAGAAATCGGCTGTTCGGAATGGCGCGTGGTCAGCCAGGACATGATCGACAAGTTTGCCGATGCGACCGATGATCACCAGTTCATCCATACCGATCCGGAGCGTGCGGCCAAGGAAACGCCGTTCGGCGGCACCATCGCCCACGGCTTCCTGACCATCTCGCTGCTGTCGACGCTCGCCTATGAGGCATTGCCGATGATCGAAGGCGCGACGATGGGCATCAATTACGGTTTCGACAAGGTGCGCTTCATGGCGCCGGTCAAATCCGGCAAGCAGGTGCGTGCCCGCTTCAAGCTGGTGGATGCGGATATCCGCCCGTCCGGCCGTGTGCTCAACAACTACGAAGTCACCCTGGAAATCGAAGGCTCGATCAAACCGGCACTCGTTGCAAACTGGCTGACGATTGCCGTGCTCGAGCATCCGCCGGAAATGGACTGATCAGGCGCGGATCGCCTCGACAAGCCGCCCGGCATCGTCCAGCGGCGGCGCACTGTCACGCACGGCCAGATCCTGGAAGGCAAACGGCCCCTGCACGAACATGCCCATATCGTAGGCATTGCGGATCTGCGCGCCCTTCAGGAACAGAAGGTGCATCTTGAAAAAATTCTTCTTGGCACGCGCATAGCGCTTGGCACTGTGAATGTGCTTGAACCGGATACGCCGGATCAGCAGTTCGGTGCGCGGGGTTATCCCCAGCGCCGCCGCCGGGTTCGACCGGTAGAAATGCACGATATCCGCGATGGTCTGATATTCCGCCCACAGAACCGGCGCATCCTGCAGGACAACCCGCACATCTTCCCGCAAATCCGTTGCACGCGGATGAAAGGCGATCATCAACAGGCACGAGCCGGTTGCCACCAGCGAAACCGGCTGCTGCCTGATGAGCTGCGGCGCACTGCGCCAGACATCGGCAATGGCCTCGACAGCCGGCACGGTACCCAGGCTGTGCCCGATGATGACCACCTCGTCCGCGCCGCTCTCCCGCAGCTTCTCGGTCAGGTGGTCGGCAAAAGCCTTGCGCCGTTCCAGCAAAGCCGGACTGCGGCGGTAAATCCGGTCTGACGCCGCCGCCCAGTCATCCAAGAGGTAGGAAAGGAATACCTTTTCCCCCGGCCAGCGGATCAGGAGGCGGGCGATGGCGAGCGCAAGGGGAATGGTCCAAAACATGTGGTAGGCGCTGAAACCGCCAAACAATGGTCCAAGCCCGATCAGCAGCGCGACCAGCGAAATGAAACAGGTCAACGCAAACGGCCACATGAAAAAGATGCAGAACCGCCAGCTTGTGCGCAGATACCGCCAGAAGGTGCCGGTGATGAGAATATCGAGAAACGCCATCAGGCCGGTGGCAAAGCGCGTTACGACATTGCGCGCGGAATAGGCATCGAAGATATCGGCCGTGCCGTACTGGCAGAACTCGGTTTCGACCGTCCAGTTCGCCCCGGTTGTATCAAGCTGCATCGAGGCGATGTTCGGCCCCTCCGGCTGCATGGGCCCCGCTTTGGTTTTCGTGTGCCAGAGCGTGTTGAAATCGGCCGAGGCATTGAGATAGCGCCCGCGCACCGCATCGGGATGCAGACCTTCATAGCCTGTAAAATTGATAACAAGGCGCTTTTTGACAGCCATAAACCACTCTCGCGACGCGACCGCGCGAATCGGCAGCCATCGGCATTCTCATTATGGCAAAGCACGGCGCAATTGTGATCGATAACTTCACCGGCGATCAATCTGCACACTATTATTACGCGGGGCTGTCAAATACCCGCGCATTCGGCAAAAAAAGATCGCCGTTGCACTACGCAATGTGCGTGGTTCGACAAGCTCACCATGACGGAGATGGATTGGCTGCAAAGCTAATCGGGACCGTTGCAGAATATGGCTCCCCGCAATCCTCCGTCTCCCTCATGGTGAGCTTGTCGAACCACGCACAAATGAGTGGGCCGGCTCAAGTCGTATGATCAGACAGCCACATCCCGCGCTGATTCCTGCAGAAAGCTGTAGGCATAGCCGGAGAAGGAGCGCCAGCATTCAACCCGGAACGTGTCCTCGGCCGTCCGCCACAGCACGATCTCGATCTTGCCGAGCACCGTGCGCGAGGCCGCGCCGACCGGAAAGGCGCCGAGCGACAGGTCCTGCGGGCAACCGCCATTGACAACAGCATCGGCACCCCGGCCGGAGACAATGATCCCGACATTGCGATGGGAGACGTCGACGGCGGAATGCAGCACCTTCACCTTGGCAAGATCGGCCACCAGCGAACTGCCGTCCGCATCGATGAGAAGCCATTCATCCGGACCGATCCACAGGGCCGCACGGTTGCCCTGACTGGTGGTTGTCTTCGGCTTCAGCGGCAGGGAAAGGCCGAGCGCCTTGGACAGCGTCGCCACCGCATCGGGCCGCGCCCGCAGCGAAACGCGGGTGGCGTTATCAGCAAGGGTTACCGATACGGACCCGACCCCGGCATGGCCGGTCTGCAATGGATGCGCACGCTGCGCCGTTTGAGCAAGGTCAGCCATTCAACCGTTCTCCCTTTTCGTCGAAGAACACCGTTCCGGTCACTTCCACTTCGATCACGCCATCGGGCATCGGCACATACAGCGTTTCGCCGAGCCGCTTTGTTCCGTCGATCACCAAAGCCATGGCAATCGACCGGCCGCAATTCTGCGACCAGTAGGAGGATGTCACATGGCCGATCATCGTCATCGGCACGGGCTGGTTCGGATTGGCGACGATCTGCGCGCCCTCCTCCAGCACCACATGGGCATCTCTGGTCTTCAGGCCAACCAGCTGCTTGCGGCCATCCGCCACCAGGTCGCGGCGCAACAGGCCGCGAATGCCGACATAGTCCGTCTTGTTCTTGCCGATGGCCCAGGTGAGGCCCGCATCCTGCGGCGTCACTGTGCCGTCCGTGTCCTGGCCGACGATGATATATCCCTTCTCGGCGCGCAGCACGTGCATGGCCTCGGTGCCATAGGGCGTCAGGCCCAGCGGCTTGCCGCGCTCGTAGACGGCGTCCCAGACGGCCCGGCCATAATCGGCAGGCACGTTGATTTCATAGCCCGCTTCACCGGTGAAGGACATGCGGAACAGCCGTGTCGGCACACCGCAGATCCTGCCTTCCCGCACGCTCATATGCGGCATGGCTTCATTGGAAAGATCGATGCCTTCCACCAGCGGCGCGATGATCTCGCGGGCTTTCGGCCCCTGCACCGCAATGACGGCCCATTGCTCGGTTGTCGAGGTCAGCCAGACATTGAGATGCGGGAATTCCGTCTGCAGATAGTCTTCCATGTGGTTCATGACGCGCGGCGCACCGCCGGTCGTCGTCGTCACGTGGAAGCGATCCTCGGTCAGGCGGCCAACGACGCCGTCATCATAGATGAAACCATCTTCGCGCAGCATGATGCCATAGCGCAGGCGGCCGACACCGAGTTTTTCCCATGGATTGGTGTAGAGCAGTTCGAGGAATTTGGCCGCATCGGGCCCGACCACTTCGATCTTGCCGAGTGTCGAGGCGTCGAAGATACCGGCCTGGTTGCGCACGGCGACGCATTCGCGGTTCACCGCCGCATGCATGTCTTCGCCTGCCTGCGGATAATACCAGGCGCGCTTCCACTGCCCGACATCCTCGAAGGCCGCGCCCTGTGCCGCGTGCCACGCATGCATCGGCGTGCGGCGGGTCGGATCGAACAGGTCATGCCGTGCATGGTTGACGATCGCGCCGAAAGTCACCGGTGTGAACGGCGCCCGGAAAGTTGTCAGGCCAACGGCCGGGATCGGCCGGTTGAGCGCTTCGGCGGCAATGGCCAGCCCGTGCAGGTTGGATGTCTTGCCCTGATCGGTGGCCATGCCGTTGGTGGTGAAGCGCTTGACATGCTCGATGGAATGCATGCCTTCGCGCACCGCAAGGCGCACGTCCTTGGCGGTCACGTCGTTCTGGAAATCGACGAAAGCCTTGACCGTCGTATCGGCACCGGCACCCGGCGCGGAGCCGATCATGCCGAGAACCCAGTCGGTTCCGCCCGTTGCCTTGAGTGTTTTGGTCTTGCCGTTGAAACCGGTCTCGCCGGCGAGCTTGCCGCCTGCGGCAACGGCTTCGTCCAGCGCCTGCTGCAGCCCGTCGCTGCCATTGCAGGCACCGACCGAGACACAATCCTGCGCACAGGTGCCGGGCAGGAACCGCTCATTGGCGGCATCCCATGCCACCTTGCCGCGCGACTGCGAGAACAGGTGCACGGAGGGCGTCCAGCCTGCCGACATGATCAGCGCATCGACCACCACCTTGCGCTCGCTGCCGCCCCGGTTGGGGCGGATGCTGATGGAGGAGACGCGGCGCTTGCCGCCGGCGCTGAACACCGCATGACCGGTCACGACGTCGATGCCAAGCGAACGGGCTTCCTCGATCACCGGCGAGGATGGATTGTCACGCGTGTCGACGATGACAGGGATATCGACGCCGGCGCGCTTCAGATCGATCGCCGCCGCATAGGCGGAATCATTGGCCGTGTAGACGCCGACCTTGCGGCCGACCGCGACACCATACTGGTTGAGATAGGCGCGCGCCGCCGAAGCCAGCAGAATGCCGGGACGGTCATTGTTGGCGAAAACCATGTGCCGTTCGATGGCGCCAGTCGCCAGGATGACCTTCCTGGCACGCACCTGCCACAGGCGCTCCCTCGGCATGTCGGAGCCGGGATTGCTCAGATGGTCGCTGATCCGCTCGACAAGGCCGACAAAATTCTGGGCGTAGTAACCGAACGCCGTGGTGCGGGTGAGAACCGTGACGTTGTCCATGGCGCGCAGGGATGCCAGCGTTTCCGTCGCCCAGTCATAACCCGGCTTGCCATCGATGGTCACATCGGTCTCGTAGCGCAGTGCGCCGCCCGCTTCCGCCTGCTCATCGCAGAGGATGACCCGGGCACCGGTTTGCGCGGCGCTGAGCGCAGCGGCAAGACCGGCAGCGCCGCCGCCGACCACCAGCACATCGCAATGGGCGAAACGGTTGGAATAGCGGTCCGTATCGGCTTCACCCGGAACAACACCAAGGCCGGCCGCCGCGCGGATCTTTGGCTCGTAGATGGTTTTCCATGCGAACTTCGGCCACATGAATGTCTTGTAGTAGAAGCCTGCGGGCAGCATGGGCGAGAACACATCGTTGATCGCACCGACGTCGAAGGTCAGCGACGGCCAGCGGTTCTGCGACTTGACCTTCAGCCCGTCATAGATCTCCTGCACGGTCGCCCGTACGTTCGGCTGCTTGCGGGATTTGTCCCGCTCGACATCGACAAGCGCATTCGGCTCTTCGCTGCCTGCGGAAAGAATGCCGCGCGGACGGTGATATTTGAACGAACGGCCGACCAGATGAATGCCGTTGGCCAGCAGCGCCGAGGCCAGCGTGTCGCCTTCAAGACCCGTCAGGCTCTGCCCGTCAAAGGTGAACCGGACGGTCTTCGCCGGAACCAGGCGGCCGGCACCGGCAATACGGTTGCTTCCGGAGTGGGATGGAATGCTCATGGCTTACAGCTCCCCTTTCTTGGCGCGGGGGGCGCGTTTCTTTGCAGGTTCAGCATCGGAAACGGTTTCCGGATTGAGAAGCGTTTCGACATCCGGGCGCGGTTCGCCCGCCTTGTAGACGGTCAGGAACTTGTCGGAGACGGAATCGCGCACGGCATTGAAGAAGCGTCCGCAGCCATGGATATGCCGCCAGCGCTCGAACTGCAGCCCCTTGGGGTTCTGGCGGAAATACAGGAAGGCGGCAAAGTCTTCGTCCGATTGTTCCGATATGGCCGGGGAGCGCACGAGATGCGCTTCACCCGCGTTGCGGAACTCCAGCTCCGGGCGCTCTTCTTCGCAATAGGGGCATTTGATGAGAAGCATTGTCGTCGTCTCGTTTCTTGAATCTGTCAGTGCGCCACGGCGGCGGCGGCGGCTTCGTCGATCAGGCGCCCGGTGGTGAAGCGCTCGAGCGTGAACGGCGCATTGATCCGGTGCGGCTCGTCGCGGGCGATCGTATGGGCGAACACATTGCCGGAGCCGGGCGTTGCCTTGAACCCGCCGGTTCCCCAGCCGCAATTGACGTAGAGACCGGGGACGGGCGTCTTGGCGAGGATCGGCGAACGATCCGGCGTCACGTCGACGATGCCGCCCCAGGACCGCAGCATTTTCAGCCGCGTCAGCACCGGGAACATTTCGCAGATCGCGTCCAACGTGTGATTGATGATGTGCAGCCCGCCGGTCTGGGAATAGGACGTATATTGGTCCGTCCCCGCGCCGATAACCATTTCGCCCTTGTCGGACTGCGAGATATAGGCGTGCACGGTGTTCGACATGATCACGCACGGAATCAGCGGCTTGACCGGCTCGGACACCAGCGCCTGCAGGGGATAGCTTTCCAGCGGCATGCGCACACCGGCCATGTTCATGATCACCGAGGTATGACCGGCGGCCACCACACCGACCTTCTTGGCATTGATCGGGCCGCGATTGGTATCGACGCCGACAACCGCGCCATTGGCCGCCCGGCGAATGCCGGTGACTTCGCAGTTCTGGATGATATGCACGCCGCGATCGGCAGCCGCGCGGGCATAGCCCCAGGCGACGGCATCGTGACGGGCGGTGCCGCCGCGCCGCTGCAGGGCCGCGCCGATGATGGGATAACGCGCATCGGCGGAGAGGTTGATCGGCGGGCAGAATTCCTTGACCTGTTCCGGCGTCAGCCATTCATTGTCGATGCCGTTCAGCCGGTTGGCATGGATATGGCGCTTGAACACCTGGACGTCGTGGATATTGTGCGCCAGCATCATCACGCCGCGCGCCGAATACATGACGTTGTAGTTGAGGTCCTGGCTCAGGCCCTCCCACAATTTCACCGCATGTTCGTAAATGCCGGCCGATTCGTCATAGAGATAGTTGGACCGGATGATCGTGGTGTTGCGGCCGGTGTTGCCGCCGCCCAGCCAGCCCTTTTCCAGAACTGCGACATTGGTGATGCCATGTTCCTTCGCCAGGTAGTAGGCGGTGGCAAGACCATGTCCGCCAGCGCCAACAATGATGACGTCATATTCCGACTTGGGTTCGGGCGACGTCCATTGCTGCTCCCACCCCTTGTGGGCACGCAATGCCTCGCGGGCCAAAGCAAACACTGAATATTTCCGCATCATTCAATCCTTTGCAGAGCTTTCGGCCGTACCGGTGACCTTGGCAGAGCGTTTTGTTCCACGATTTGCGAGAGCCGTATCCTGTCCTGAAATCGACATCGATTTTCAAGCGCAGGATCGCACTTTTATGCATCAGTAACGCATCCGCTCAAAGGTCTTTTGCCATTTTGCGACGGAGATTGGCGTTCCGTGCCGGTTATTCTAAAATTGCACGGGCGCGTGAACCGGCGGCGGGGAAGAATATCCGCCATTTTAAACAGCTTCACCATGGACATTCCATTGCCATTCTGATAATGGCCTCGTCAGTTTGCGATGGATGACCGTCGCGAAGTTTGGATTGCTGACCCACTGACCAAGGATATGGGTTCGGATTCAAGCTCAACGAAATTCTAAGAGATACAGGATAAAACGTGCAGGTACTCGTACGCGAAAACAATGTTGATCAGGCTCTCCGCGTTCTCAAGAAGAAGATGCAGCGCGAAGGCATGTTCCGCGAAATGAAGATGCATGATCATTACGAGAAGCCCTCGATCAAGCGCGCCCGCCAGAAGGCAGAAGCCATCAGCCGCGCCCGCAAGCTTGCCCGCAAGCAGGCACAGCGCGAAGGTCTTCTGCCAATGCCAGCACGCAAGGCACCGGTCCGCGCTTCTGCGGCTCGTTGATCAGCATTTATTAACGCCTTGACACAATAACGGGGTGGAGTGGCTTGCGTCACACCGCCCTTTTTGCGTTTTCGATTGAACGGGATACCAAGAGTATGACACATTCACTTGAAATGGTTTCGTATCGCGACCCGCAATCGGTATTCAAGGCGTTGCGCACCACCGGACTGGTGATCGCTTCGGTTCTCACCCTGGCTGTTGCCGGGTGCCAGACCTCGACCAGCGACATGACCGGGATCGACAAGGCGCAAGGGTCTTCCGAGAACATCAGTTCGCTCGACAGCGTCATCCGCAGCAATCCCCGTGATCCCGAAGCCTACAATGTGCGCGGCTCCGCTTTCGGCCGGGCCGGCCGCAACAGCGACGCGATCAAGGATTTCAACACGGCGCTGCAGTTGAATCCGAATTTCTACCAGGCCTATGCGAACCGCGCGCTGGTCTACCGCAACATGGGCAATACGGCCCAGGCGGCAGCGGACTACAGCAAGTCCATCCAGATCAATCCGCAATATGACGCCGCCTATATCGGCCGCGGCAATCTCTACCGCCTGTCGGGACAGCTCGACCGCGCCTTCAGCGATTTCCAGCAGGCCATCCAGCTCAACACCACCGATCCCCGCGCCTATCACAATCGCGGCCTGATCTATCAGGCGCGCGGCCAGCACAAGCAGGCGATCGAAGATTTCTCCACGGCGATCTCGCTGCAGCCCGATGCCGCCGAGCCCTATAATGGCCGCGGCATTTCCTATGTGGCCATGGGCGATGACGACAACGCCTTTGACGATTTCAACAATGCGATCAAGCTGGACGGCACGATTGCCGAGGGCTGGGCCAATCAGGCGCTGATCTACGAGCATCGCGGCGACAAGGCCCGCGCGGCGAAATCCTACGCCAAGGCAGCGCAGCTCGATCCCAAGTACAAGCCCGCCCTTGATGGCCTGGCGCGCACGCGCTCCTGATCCCATCCCATGAAGCGGTTCGTCATTGTTTCCGCTCACCCCCTGAAAGAAAGCCTGTGCGGGCACCTGACCGCATTGGTGACGGCTGAGATTGCCGCGTCACCGCATGAACTGCAGCTGTTCGATCTTTATCAGCGTGGTTTTGATCCCAGGCTTTCGCCCGCGGAAAGGCAAAGCTACTACACCACGCAATACGATGCCTCCGAAGTCACGGACGACTCCGCCGCCTTGCAGAATGCGGATGTGCTCATCCTGGTTTTTCCCACCTGGTGGTTCGGACTGCCTGCCATCCTGAAGGGCTGGATCGACCGGGTCTTCGTGCCCGGCACCGCCTACGACCATGCGCCGGACTTCGGCCGGATGATCCCCCGTCTCAACGCCATGACCGCGTGTATCGCCATCACCACGCTCGGATCGCCCTGGTGGATCGACCGGCTGATCATGTTCCGTCCGGTGCGCCGTATTCTCGGCACGGCCATCATCGGCACCTGCGCACCCAAGGCGCGCTTCTCCATGCTGTCGCTCTACAATTGCGAGAAACTGGCCCCTGCCCGGCTGGCGGCGTTTGAGCAAAAGATTCAGCGGACAATCCAACAGACCTTGAAATGAAAAAGCCCGCCGATGCGGCGGGCTTTCAGTTGATATGTCGGAGGCAACCGGATCAGTGATCCAGCGCCTTGACGATGTTTTCGACCATCTTCTTGGCATCGGCAAACAGCATCATCGTGTTGTCGCGGAAGAACAGCTCGTTCTCGACGCCGGCATAGCCGGAGCCCATGCCGCGCTTGATGAACAGAACCGTACCGGCCTTGTCCACATCGAGGATCGGCATGCCGAAGATCGGCGATTTCGGATCGGTCTTTGCCGCCGGGTTGGTGACGTCATTGGCACCGATGACGAAAGCCACGTCGGCCTGCGCAAACTCGGAGTTGATGTCTTCCAGCTCGAACACTTCGTCATAGGGAACATTGGCTTCGGCCAGAAGCACGTTCATATGACCGGGCATACGGCCCGCGACCGGATGGATGGCATATTTGACTTCCACACCCTCGGCCTTCAGCTTGTCGGCCATTTCACGCAGGGCGTGCTGGGCCTGCGCCACCGCCATGCCATAACCCGGCACGATGATGACCTTGGAGGCGTTCTTCATGATGAAGGCGGCATCGTCGGCCGAGCCCTGCTTGACCGGGCGCTGTTCGACTTCACCGGCCGCAGCACCACCGGTCTCGCCGCCGAAGCCGCCGAGGATGACCGAGATGAACGAGCGGTTCATGCCCTTGCACATGATGTAGGACAGGATGGCACCGGAAGAGCCCACCAGCGCGCCGGTGATGATCAGCGCCAGGTTGCCGAGAGTGAAGCCGATACCGGCCGCAGCCCAGCCTGAATAGGAGTTGAGCATCGACACCACGACGGGCATGTCGGCGCCGCCGATCGGCACGATGATCAGCACACCCAGAACCAGCGAGAGCAGGACGATCAGCCAGAAGACGAAATGGCTTTCGCTCATCACCAGCGCCACGACCAGCACGACGATGGCAATCGCGAGGCCCGCATTGAGCACATGGCGGCCCGGCAGCATGATCGGTTTGCCGGACATGCGGCCGTCAAGCTTGAGGAAGGCGATGATGGAGCCGGTAAAGGTGATCGCACCGATGGCGACACCCAGCGACATTTCCACCAGCGCCTGCCCGTGAATGGAGCCGACTTCGCCGATCCCGAAGGAGTTGGGCGAGTAGATGGCCGCCGCAGCCACCATGACGGCGGCCAGACCGACCAGCGAGTGGAAGGCGGCAACCAGCTGCGGCATGGCCGTCATGGCGATGCGCTTGGCCGTATAGGCACCAACGCCGCCGCCGATGGCAAGACCGATGACGATCAGGCCAAGACCACGGAAGCTCGGCTCGGCAAGGGTGAGTGTGGTGAGGATCGATATGCCCATACCGATCATGCCGTAGAAATTACCCTGACGGCTTGTGGTGGGATGCGACAGGCCGCGCAGCGCCAGAATGAACAGGACGCCGGAGACAAGATAAAGAAAAGCTGCGAGATTTACGCTCATTGCCCAGGTCTCACTTTTCTTTTTTCTTGTACATGGCGAGCATGCGATGGGTCACAAGGAAGCCGCCAAAGATATTGACGCTGGCAAGCACCAGGGCGATGAAGCCGAAGCCGGTGGCAAAGCCGCTGGCCGACAGGCCGACCGCAAGCAGCGCACCGACGACGATAACCGACGAGATGGCGTTGGTGACGGCCATCAGCGGCGTGTGCAGGGCCGGTGTTACCGACCAGACCACGTAATAGCCGACAAAGATCGCCAGCACGAAGATCGCGAGGCGGAAGACGAAGGGATCGACGGCACCGCCGGTCACCGCATGGGCCGCGGCACCGGCTGCTTCCGGCATGTTTTCCGCAACCTGGCGAACCGTTTCGGCCGCCTGATTGAGACTATCAAGCGCTTTTTCGAGTGCGGTATCAGCCATCACGCCTCTCCTTCAGTCTTTTTGGGGGCGGCCGTCTTGGGCGCGGTTTTCCTGGGTGCGGCGGCCTTTTTCGGCGCAGCCTTGGCCGCAACCTTCTTGGGCTCCGCCTTTGCCTCCGCCGGTGCGGCAGCCGCTGCGGCAAAGTTCGGATGAACCACCTTGCCGTCATGGGTCAGCACGGTTGCCTTGACCAGCTCGTCATCGAAATTGATCTTGATGGCCTTGGCATCCTTGTCGACCAGCGTCTCGACGAACGCCAAGAGGTTCTTGGCGTAGAGCTGCGAGGCGGTCGCTGCGATGCGGCCGGCGACATTGAGGTGACCGACGATCTTCACACCGTCGACATCGACGGTCTTGCCCGCCACAGCCCCTTCGACATTGCCGCCGCGCTCGACCGCGAGATCGACAATGACCGAGCCGGGACGCATGCGCGCATACATTTCCCGGGTGACGAGCCGCGGTGCGGGCCGTCCGGGAATGAGCGCCGTGGTGATGATGATATCCTGCTTGGCAATATGGTCGGCAACCAGCGCCGCCTGCTTTGCCTGATATTCCTTCGACATTTCCTTGGCGTAGCCGCCGGCGGTTTCAGCCGCCTTGAACTCGTCGTCCTCGACAGCGAGGAATTTCGCACCGAGCGAAGCAACCTGTTCCTTCACGGCGGGGCGCACGTCCGTCGCGGTGACGACGGCGCCCATGCGGCGCGCCGTGGCAATCGCCTGCAGACCGGCAACGCCGACGCCCATGATGAAGATCTTGGCCGCAGGAACGGTGCCGGCCGCCGTCATCATCATCGGCAGGGCCCGGTCATATTCCCCGGCCGCATCGACCACCGCCTGATAGCCGGCAAGGTTAGCCTGGCTCGACAGCACGTCCATGACCTGCGCCCGCGTGATGCGCGGCATGAATTCCATGGTGAAGGCGGTGACACCCGCATCCGCCAGTTCCTTGACGGCAGCATCATTGCCGTAAGGGTCGAGCATGGCGATGACGACAGCGCCCTTTTTGTAGGATTTGAGCTCAGCCGTGGATGGACGCCGGACTTTCAGAACGACATCGGCATTGCGGATGTCGGCGGTTTTGCCGATGGTCGCGCCCGCCGCTTCGAATTCGCGGTCCGGAATGCGGGACAGGACACCCGCGCCGCCTTCCACAATGACTGAAAAACCAAGACCGATCAGTTTCTTGACCGTTTCCGCCGAACCGCCAACCCGCGGTTCATTTACGTCGGTCTCTTTCGGTATGAACAGTGTCTGAGCCAAGCCCTCACCCCCAAGCATGTTGCCACTATACAGGCAGTGGCCCGAAGACCAGCGCGCCTGCCCCGCTATGACGATTGGCAATCCTGGTGATGGGCCCGCTCATGCAAGCGGATGTCAACAGGATTATCCGCCCGGCTCATGAACAACGCTGATGGAGCGTGTTTACAGAACGAACCAGGCAGCAACGCAAATAAGAATAAACAGAATAGTTGCGGAGAAGAACCCGCCAGCGAAAAAGCCGAACGCCATCGCAGCTACCAAAGCGATGCAGACAACCGCACCCCATTTTGAAAGAGCAATGAACAGATCATACGTCTTTTCATGCTCGTTGTAGTCCATGGGTGCACCCAGTTCTGCGGGCGCCGTGTCGTGATGTTCAGCCATCTTCAAACCTCATAAAGTCTTAGTCCTATTGGCAATAGCGAAAAGCCCGCGGCAGCGCAATGCGCAGATAGTCGCTGAAAAGCCTCTCAATCGATAAAAATGGCAACTGCGCTGATTTTACCGGCCGGGCCTTTCTTCCCGCTGCACTCAGCTGAGCAGATGCGGGAAAAGTCCGGTCACACCGATGATGATGAGATAGAGCGCAACCACGTAATTGAGCAGGCGCGGCGCGATCAGGATGATGATCCCGGCGATCAGCGCGACGAGCGGCGCAATGGCAATTTGTGCAATCATGACAGCGATACTTTCCTGTTGAGTCTGGCTTTGTCAGCGGCGGGAGTTTTCGACAAGATCGGGAGCAGGTCAAGCACAAGCGCGCAGAACATGGCGCGGCAGTTGCCGCTGCCGCCCGGTCAGCTGGCCGCCGCGATCTCGCTGTTTCGCGGCTTCACCGGCAACTGCACCATCTCGATATCGAAGTTCTTGGCGATATTCTCCGCCGTGGTGGCCGCGCCATAGAGAAACCCCTGCACATATTCGGCGCCGATCCAGCGGTTGATCAAGGCAAACTGTTCCCGCGTCTCCAGGCCCTCGATTGTCACGGACAGGCCCAGCTCATGCGTCATCTGCACGATGCCGCGCAGAAGCTTCAGGGAACGGCCTTCCTCGGTGATATCGGTGATGAAGGAGCGGTCGATCTTCACCTTGGTGACCGGCAGATCCTTCAGATAGCTCAGGCTGGAATAGCCGGTGCCGAAGTCGTCGATGGCAACCTGCAACCCCATGGCCTTGAGGCTCTGGAGAACGCCTCCCGTTGCCTCGCGGTCCGTAATGATCGCGCCTTCCGTCACCTCGACTTCAATCAGTTCCGGCTCTACATTGTGGCGATGCAGGGCAGAACGGATGATGTCGGCCATGTCCATGTTCTGCAGGTCGTGCGACGACAGGTTGATGGAGACCGCAATCCGCGACCCCCAAAGGCTGCAATCCTTGATCGCCTGTTCCACAACGTTTTGGGTCAAATCCGAGATCAGCCCCATCTCTTCCGCCATGGGAATGAACTCCGCCGGGGAAATCGGCCCGTATTCCGGGTGGTTCCAGCGCGAAAGCGCTTCGCACCCGACCATGCGCAGGGTACGGACATTGATGATCGGCTGATAGGCGACCGATAGGGTGCCCTCGGCAATGGCCTTGCGCAAATCCGACTTGAGCCGTTGTTTGCTGCGGAAGGAATGGTCCATCGTCTCGACGAAAACCACCCACTGTTTCTGGCTGTCCTTCTTGGCGACATCGAGCGCCAGATCGGCATTCATGTGCATGACCGCAAGATCAAACTCCGCCGCGCAGACGATCACCACACCCGCATGCGCGCCGGTCAGGATGTCATGGCCGGAGATGGTGTACTGCCCCGATATGGCCGCCATGATGCGCTCCACGCTCTGCAGCACGTCATCGCGCGTGGCGGCCGAAAACAGCAGCACGAATTCATCGCTGCCGAAGCGCGAAATGACCGGATGCGTCACGTCGATCGAGGCAAGCCGGTCGGCAAAGGCGCGCAGCAATTCATCGCCAATGCGATGGCCGAACGTGTCATTGGTCCGTTTCAGACCGTCGACATCGACAACCATCAGCGCGATCTGCGTGCCCGGCTCGATGCCATCGGTATAGGTCCTGGCAATCTCGGCGAACTGGCTGCGATTGGGCAGGCCCGTCAGGCTGTCATAGCGCGCCATGCGGCTGATCTGCGCCTCCGCTTCCGCCCGCCGGGTCACATCCTGGAAAATGAGTACCGTGCCATGCTGCGGGTCCGGCGTTGCCGTGAATTCATAATGGCGCTTGGCAGGAGACATGAACATGTCGCGCTCCTTGCGCCCGCTGAGCAGGTCCTGCATCTTGCCGGACAACGAAGCCTGCGTCTCCTCGGGAAAATAGGCTTTGACCCGGGCAAGCCGCAGCAGGCTTTGCAGGGAATGGCCGTGAACCTGCTCCGGCTCGTCAAAGCCCATCATTTTCGCCGCCTTCATATTGGCAACGGTGATTGTCTGGTTGCGGTCGAACATCAGCAACCCTTGCGGCATGCCGTTTAGCGCGGCGTCGAAGTGGCTGACAACGACGCTCAGTTGCTGTTTGCCCAGCAGTGCATCCCAGAGCGATTGCCGCAGCTTGGATGCGATCCGGATATTGCTCCAGAAATAGGGAAGGATCAGCAGCGCCAGCAGCCAGTTGTAAATGCCGCCCAGGAGCACGAATGTCAGGAACAGCGGTGCCAGAATGCCAATGGACATGCCGATGACGACCGTCGGCGAAACGTAGTTGCGCGTCACCAGCGCCACCATCGACGCGACGACGATTGCGACACTGGTGATGGCAGCCGAGGCGTCCGCGAGAACGTAGATACTGACCAGACAAAGCAGGCCGAGCAGGATGCACGTGCTGATGGCCCCGAGGAGATAGCGCCACTCCCATGTCCGCAAATCGGCCATGGTGGCGGACGAAAGATCTTTTCGTTCGAATGCGCTGGCGTTTGCAGTACGCCCAAGGACAATCAAGAAGAATGCGAGGGCAAAGGCCGCATAAATGGGATGATCGGTTTTGACATAAATAACCAATGTCGCAAGAATCTGGATGACCGAGGTCCACCAGACAGCCTTCTTGTTCGCATAAAGCGTGCGAAGGAACAAAATTTCGAGAAAAATACTCTCGTTGCGTTCAATTTTCATCAAAATGTCCGTGAATAACTGTACCCATAATTGGATACGTTAACGAATACTTTCGAACAAACGCCAACGATACTCAGATTATGTATGAGGCATGCATTTAGAATATTTATTTGCCCCCCATGTCAAACTGATATTTATCAAATGGGAAACACAATTACCAATTCCTAAAGCGACTGCGTGGGCGCCATGAAACCGCCATCCCGTGTATGGCTGCCCCCTGGCACCAGGGATCACGCCGGACAGGCAACAGCATCGCTGTCGGGCTTGTCCTTGTCCGGGTTGGGATCGTAGAACGGACCGACGACCAGCGGCCTGTTGGGCAGCACCGATTCATCCGTGTCCGATATCATCGTCCGGTCGATTGTCTGCAGCAGCTTGCCTCCGGCATCCCTGAGACGGATCGTTACCTTGTAGCCGCGATCGGCCTTCACGCACTTGACCGGCGGACTGTCGACCGAAATCTTTTCGGCTGCGGGCCAGACATTCTGCCGGACAATGAAAGGCTCTCCTCCGGCCGGGTTTTCAAAGGTGGTCTCGAGCACGGCATCACCCGGCACCTTGCGGACCTTTGTCAGCGTCAGATGATAGGTTGCCTGGGCAATCCGGTAGTTGAAGACAAACAGCTTTCCGGCAACGGCGAGGTAATCCCCCTCGCCCGAATCGCGGCAGGCCCCCAAGGCCAATACACCCGCCAGTACAGGCAACAGGACAAGCCGGCGCCAGTGATTCATGCTCTTATCCATGACCGGATTCCGATGGTTCGCGATTGCGGCGATAGTGTCTTTGCGCCTTGGCCCGGTTTCCGCATACGGTCATATCGCACCAGCGGCGGCTGCGGTTGCGGCTTTCGTCGAGATAAAGCCAATGACAGTTCGGGCAGATCTTGATCCGCTCCAGCCGCGCCGGCTCCAGAAGCCGCATGGCGGACAGGAAAGCGGCGGTGCCGAGCGACAGGTCGCGTTCGCCCTTGCCCGCGCCCGGCAACGCCAGATCCTGTCTGCCTGGTTCATCGCACACCAGCGCCGAGCCAAGCTGCAGAAATGCCGCCATGTTTGCCGGCGGGAGCCCTCCACCCCGCACGGCCGTGCGAAAGAGCGCATTGATGGCTTCACGCACATCGATAAGCCGGTTGATCTGTGCTGGCTGCACCGGCGGGTGGAAGCGGGCATCGCCCCACTCCGCCTGCCGGAATTGCGCCGCCGCTTCGGCAAATCCCCGCAGTTCCGAACGGTCTGAAAACCGGTCCAGCGCGCGGTCGGGCGCGTCACGAAAAACCACCGTATTGGCCAGGTCGAGAGCCAGCACGCCGCCACTGAATCGATGCGCATTCCAGTCAAAGGTCATGGCGAAATTCTAACTGGTAAAATCAATTTTGCAAGTTAGTATATAAGGAAATCTGCGGGTGACCGATGGCCTATTTTCTTCAATTGCTGATCAATGGCATCCACAACGCCGCGCTTTATGCGCTGCTGGCCTATGGCTATGTGCTGATCCACGGGCTGACCCATCGAACGGATTTGTCGCTCGGCGCCCTGTTTGCCTTTTCAGGCCAGACATTCATCCTGGCCACGGCGTTCGGCTGGACGGTCCTGTGGATGACCTTGCCGCTGGCGCTCGGGTTCGGGCTGGCCGTTGCCGCGGTGTATGTCGGGCTCGGCGGCTATGCCATCGCCAGACTGATCTACACGCCGCTCGAGGCCGGGAACAGGAACACGATTCTGGTGGCGACGCTCGGCCTCAGCATTTTCCTGATGGAACTGTCGCGCCTTGCCGCCGATACCAGGGACTACTGGCTTCCGCCCATGCTGGCCGACCCGGTGCACGTGCTGGGCGCGGCCGTCGACATCAGCCTGACACAGATTCAACTCGTCAACATCGGCGTGGCCCTGATCGTCATCGCCTCCGGTGAACTGATCATGCAGCGCACATCCGCAGGGCGGATATGGCGTGCGGTGAGCGACGAGCCGTTTGCATCGTCCATGTGCGGGATTGATCCGCGCCGCGTGCGGACGCGGGCAATCCTTGCCGCCTGTGCGGTCTGCGCCCTCGCCGGCTTTCTCGCAGCGCTGTACTACGGCAATGTCAGCTTCAATACCGGCATGATCTTCGGTCTGAAGATCCTGTTCATCACCGCCGCCGGAGGCCTGTCGAGACCGCTGCACGCGGCATTGGGCGCGGCGGCTGTCGGTATCGTCGAATCCCTGTGGGGCGGATATTTTCCGGTCCTGTGGCGCGATGCCGCCGTCTTCGCGCTGCTGGTCTTTGTTCTTGCGGTGCGCACCAACAACAATGAAGCGGAACGAATTTAACCCTGCAGGCTGTGGCCGCCATCGATGGTGATGACAGTGCCGGTGATATAGCTGCTGGCATCAGAGGCGAGCAGCAGAACGGTGCCATCGATATCCTCAGGCTCGCCGAGACGGCGCATCGGGTTCTTGCCCTTGAGGAATCCGTGCGCCGGGCCGCTCATGATGGATTCGTTGAGGCGCGTCGGAAACCATCCCGGCGCAATGGCATTCACCCGAATCGCATGCGACGCCCATTCCAGCGCCAGGGAGCGGGTCATCTGGCTGATCGCCGCCTTCGACATGGCATAGCCCGCGGACCCCTTGACCGGCGCATCGGCAAGGATGCTGGAGGAATTGACGATCGATCCGCCGACCCCGGCGGCAATCATCCGTTTGGCCGCTTCCTGCGCGATGAAAAACGCGCCCTCGACGTTCACTTCAAAAATATGCCGCAGCTGTTCGCGCGTCGTGGTGAGCGCCCGTTCCATCGTGGCGACACCGGCATTGTTGAAAACCACCGTGACCGTTCCAAGCTTCTGCTCGGCCTCGTCGAACGCGCGCTCGATATCGTCGGCAACAGTCACATCGGCAATAATATTGAGAATATTGGGGCTGTGCTCATTGTCCGGCGCGGGCGTGCGCGAAATGGAGACAACATTCGCACCATGCGCGGCAAGCACATGAACCATCCTGAGCCCCAGACCTGAGGACCCGCCTGTTACCGCAATGGTCTTTCCTGCAACGGAAAGAGAAGAGGCACTTGTCATTACAATAAATACCAACCCCGGATTGTTTTATTCACTGTTAGACTGCCCGTGCAACGATGACAACCACCGAACGAGCACCTTCGTGAAAACGAAGGCCGGGCCGCAACATCCCGGGTTGCTGCACCGGTATGAGGCTGGTAACAGTTCAGATGGAATATCGGGAGGGACAGCCGAAACGAAGGCATTGCCGCCGTTTTGACGAGCAGCCAAGGGCTGTCCGGGTGCTTTTCCCGGCAACGGAGGGTTGCCGGACTGAGGGGGAGGAACTGCATGTCGGCTTTGCTTGCCGTATCGAGAGCCATTGACCGCTTCAACGAATTTATTGGCCGCAACGTCGCCTGGCTGATTTTCCTGGCCGTGGTGGTGAGCGCCGGCAACGCCATTGTGCGCAAGGTGTTCAACCAGTCATCCAATGCCTGGCTGGAATTGCAGTGGTTCCTGTTTGGCGGCGCGTTCATGCTGGCCGCGGCCTATACGCTGCAGCAGAACGAGCACATCCGCATCGACATCGTCTACGGCGCCTTTTCGCGCCGGGTGCAGCACTGGATCGATCTGCTCGGGCACTTGTTTTTCCTGATGCCCTTCGTCCTGCTCATGTGCTTTTACTTCGTCCCCTATGTCAGCCTGTCCTATCGCAGCGGCGAAGGCTCGCCCAGCGCCGGCGGGCTGGTGCAATGGCCCGGCAAGCTGATCCTGCTGGTCGGCTTCCTGCTTCTGGCCATTCAGGGCATTTCGGAAATCATCAAGAAGATTGCGGTGATGCGCGGCGATATCCCCGATCCCAATCCGCCTCTCAGCCTCGAAGAGATTGCGGAACAGGAAGTCGCCATGGCGGAGGCGCGCAATGATTGAATTTATTGCGCAGAACATGGCGCCGATCATGTTCGTTTCGCTGATCGTCTTCATGCTGATCGGCTACCCCGTCGCCTTTGCCCTTGCTGCAAACGGGCTGCTGTTCTTCTTCATTGGCGTCGAACTTGCCCCCTATTCCAACGGCACGATCACCCTCGACTGGCCGTTCCTTTATGCCCTGCCCGAACGGTTCTGGGGGGTGATGTCGAATGACACCCTGCTTGCCATTCCGTTCTTCACCTTCATGGGCATCATCCTCGAGCGCTCCGGCATGGCCGAGGACCTGCTCGATACGATCGGCCAGCTGTTCGGTCCGATTCGCGGCGGCCTCGCCTATGCCGTCATCTTCGTCGGCGCCCTGCTCGCGGCCACCACCGGCGTCGTCGCGGCATCGGTCATCTCCATGGGCCTGATCTCACTGCCGATCATGCTGCGCTACGGCTATGACCGCCGTGTCGCATCCGGTGTGATCGCCGCATCCGGCACGTTGGCACAGATCATTCCGCCATCCCTCGTCCTGATCGTTCTCGCCGACCAGCTCGGACGTTCCGTTGGCGACATGTATCATGGCGCGCTGATCCCGGGCCTCGTGCTGACGGGTCTCTACATGGTCTATGTCCTGACCCTGTCCATCTTCAAACCGAAATCCATGCCGGCTCTTCCCGTCGAGGCGCGCACATTGGGATCGGGCGTCACATCGCTCATCGTTGCCCTCGCCGTTGCCGGTGCGATCGCCTACGCCGCGATTGTCTGGCTGACACCCGTGGCGGGAACCAACGCCGACATCTGGGGCGCGACCATCGGCACCATCGCCGTCTACGCTTTCGCGCTGGCGGATCGCTCACTCCACCTCAACCTGATGTCACGGCTGGCGCAGCAGGTGATCATCGTTCTCATTCCGCCGCTCGCCCTGATCTTCCTCGTGCTCGGCACGATCTTCCTCGGCATCGCCACGCCGACGGAAGGCGGTGCCATGGGGGCCGTCGGCGCCCTGCTCATGGCCGCCTCGAAGGGCCGCCTCCGTTTCAGCGTGATCAATCAGGCGCTGGCGTCAACGACAAAACTGTCATCCTTCGTGCTCTTCATCCTGCTCGGAGCCCGTGTGTTCTCGCTCACCTTCTACGGCGTCAACGGTCAGGTCTGGGTCGAGCACCTGCTGGTATCCCTGCCGGGCGGACAGGTCGGATTCCTGATCGTCGTCAACATCCTCGTGTTTTTCCTGGCGTTCTTTCTCGATTTCTTCGAGTTGGCCTTCATCATCGTGCCGCTGCTTGCGCCTGTCGCGGACAAGCTCGGCATCGACCTGATCTGGTTCGGCGTGCTGCTCGGCATCAACATGCAGACCAGCTTCATGCATCCGCCGTTCGGTTTTGCCCTGTTCTATCTGCGTTCCGTGGCGGCCAAGGTGCCCTATATGGACAAGATCACCGGCAAGAAAATCCAGCCGATCACCACCGGGCAGATCTATTGGGGCGCCGTGCCCTTCGTCGGCATCCAGATCCTCATGGTGGCCCTGACGATCATGTTCCCGCAGATGGTCATGCACTACACCGGCCCTGCCAGCACGATCAATCCGGCGACGATCCAGATTCCCAATTCCGACCTCGGCGGCGGGCTTGGCGGCGGTTTGGGTGGTGGCCTTGGCGGCGGACTGGGCACCGACCTCAGTGCACCGCCGCTTGGCGGTCCCGCGCCCAATCCGGCGCCGCCCGCGCAACCGGCGGCACCGGATTTGAGCCAGCCGCCGAAAATGTGACGGCAGGACACGAAAAAGCCCGGCATCGCTGCCGGGCTTTTGTTTGCTCAAAACGGCTGGCTTAGAGCTTGCCGTTGCGCTGCTGGACCATCATGAACGTGTCGAAGGTGTATTCGGCCACCTGAGCGTAAAGGAAATGCTCGTTGCGGAAAGCCTTGATGGAGTCCCAGATCTTCTTGAACGGCGCATTGGTCGCTTCGATTTCGGCATAGACCGTATTGGCCGCCTCGAAACAGGCATTGAGGACTTCCGGCGTGAACGGACGCAGCTGCGCCCCGCCGGCAACCAGCCGCTTGATGGCCGGAGGGTTCACATAGTCATACTTCTGCAGCATGTTCGCATCGGTTGCCTGGGCCGCCGTGCGGAACAGTGACTGATAGCTCGGCGGCAGCGAATCCCATTTCTGCTTGTTGACCATGAAGCTGACCGTCGGACCGCCTTCCCACCAGCCGGGATAATAATAATAGGGCGCCACCTTGTGGAAGCCGAGCTTTTCATCGTCATAGGGGCCAACCCATTCGGCCGCATCGATCGTGCCCTTTTCGAGCGACGGATAGATGTCACCGCCGGCGATCTGCTGCGGCACGACACCCAGCTTTTCCAGCACCTTGCCGGCAAAACCGCCGACGCGCATCTTGAGGCCCTTCAAATCCTCGACGGTCTTGATTTCCTTGCGGAACCAGCCGCCCATCTGCACGCCGGTATTGCCGCCCGGATAGGCTTGCAGGCCCTGCTTGTTGAAGAACTCGTTCATCAGGTCAATGCCGCCGCCCTGGTACTGCCAGGCATTCATGCCGCGGGCATTGAGCGCGAAGGGTACGGCTGCACCCAGAGCCCAGGTGGGGTCCTTGCCCCAGTAATAATAGGCAACGGTGTGGCACAGTTCGACCGTACCTGCGGCCGTCGCATCGGCAGCCTGCAATCCCGGAACGACTTCGCCGGCCGCGAAGGGCTGGATGACGAAATTGCCGTCCGTGGCTTCCTTCAGATATTTCGACAGAACCTCGGCGCCGCCATAGATCGTATCGAGTGATTTTGGAAATGACGACGCACAGCGCCACGTGATCTTCGGCATCGACTGCGCGATTGCCGGCGCGGCCAATGTGGTAGCCGCAGCCACCCCCGCGCTGGCATATCCGGCATTCCTGATGAATGAACGACGATCCATATACTCTCCTCCAGTATTTCGGTTCAGACCCCCCGGACAAACAGTCCATTTCTCCCGGTCCGCCGACCACCATACACACTCGACTCTTCAAGTCCAGCGGCTGAAAACACAAACGGGGCGCGGTGCAAAGCCGACGAAAATCCGGGAAAACCTCACAGAAAAGCCGTCTTTGCGGCCGAAAGGCTCTCGGGGCCGGACCCATTGGAAACACCCCCGAACTGCACTACATTCTATCAAGATTTGTTTATGGAGCATCCCCATGCGGCAGCCACTCGTCGCCATCACATCAGACGTTCGTGCCTTTGAAAACTACACGTGGCACGCAGCGCCCGATCAGTATCTGAAGGCGGCCTACGAGGCAGCGGGCGTCATCCCCCTGATTGTCCCGTCTTTCGGCGAAGGCCTCGATATCGATACCATTCTTGACGGCGTGGACGGAGTTCTGATCACAGGCTCCAAATCCAATGTCCATCCCGCGCTCTACGGCGTCGAGCCCACCGAAGCGCACGAGCCCTACGATCCTGCCCGTGATGCGACCTCATTGCCCCTGATCCGGCGCGCCATCGAGCGCGGTGTGCCGCTGCTTGCCATTTGCCGCGGCATTCAGGAGCTGAACGTCGCGCTCGGCGGCACGCTCGCCACCGAGATACAGGAACTGGATGGCCGCATGGATCACCGGGCGCCGCAATCCGAGCAGCAGGCGGAGCGTTTTGCCATCCGCCATCCCGTGCGCATCAAGCCGGGCTCGTGCCTCGCCAATGTCATGCAGGCGGATACGGTTCAGGTCAATTCCGTGCACCGGCAGGCCATCGACAAGCCGGCGGCCCAGCTGGACATTGAAGCGGTGGCGGAGGATGGCACCATTGAGGCCGTGTCGGTCAAAAACGCCCGCGGTTTTGCTGTCGGCGTGCAATGGCATCCGGAATATTGGGTAAAAAGCGACAGCCCGTCGCGCAAGATTTTTGCCGCTTTCGGTGATGCCGCCCGGGCGCACAAGGCCACCCGCGAACGGCTTCAGGCGGCAGAATAATCCCGGCTAGAACAGATTCAGCCCGCTCGCCGACAGCGAGAGCAGGACGGAGCGCGGCGCAACGCTGACATAGGCCCGTCCGTCGCCGGGGCTGAATTCAACGATGGTTTTCCCGGACTGATCCGCAAGAGCGATGGTTCCGTCCTGATTGTTGCGCCACTCCGTCGCGTCGGCCAAAGGCGCATACAGCGCCGCACATTCCCTGGCGACGTGCAGCGCATCATGCCCTGCAATACCGTTGCCTTGTGGAAAGATCTTGCACTTTGCCGCGCCTCCCGGGCTGCTGATGAGAAAGGCGGGCCGGTCGAAATCTGTCAGTCCGATGGAAGCGGTCGTCGTCGGATCGACCTGCACGGGCGGCGGGCTGGCGGACGACAAAAAATCCCCAAGCACCGCAACGGCGGCGAAAAAGGCGGCAAGGCCAATCCCGGCAGGCAAACTCAGCTTCACGACGATCTCCCCGGGGATTACTGGCCTGGAGCGACCTTAGGCAAACAGCCTTAATCAAGCTTTAAGCCGCCTGTTGAAAACGCGGCTGTGAACCGGACTACCGTTCCTTGGGTTTGGATGTGGACTGCCGGATGCGCAGTTCCGGCTTGATCAGCTCCTGCCGTGCGTGGGTATCCGCCCCATTGAGCTGGTCGAGCAAGGCGCGCGCGGCGCGCTGGCCGACCTCGCGCTGGCCGTTCCACACGGTCGTCAGCGCCGGCGTGGCAATCGCCGCTTCTTCCAGGTCGTCATAACCGGTCACGGAAATATCGACGCCGGGCACCAGCCCGGCACGGGCAATGCCGTTCATCATGCCGATGGCAGCCAGATCATTCCAGCAGACGGCCGCCGTCGGATGATCCTTCAGCGCCAGGAACTGCGGCGCGGCGTCAAAACCGGCCTGTTTGGTGCGCGGCCCGGGAATGCGCCATTCCGGCTTGACCTCAAGACCGGCCTTCTGCATCGCCAGGAGATAACCTTCGTAGCGGTCACGGCCCGTCGACGTCTGGTCCGTACCGCCGACCATGGCAATCCGCGTGTGCCCGAGTGAAATCAGATGATTCGTGGCCAGGCTGATACCGTAGGAATCATCGCCCCGGAACACCGGCACGTTGGCATCCTTGACCGACCGCGCAATCAGGACAACTGGCAGACCATTGTCTTCCGCCATGCGGATATCTTCGGCCGGGGTGCCGATGGCCGGCGACATGATCACGCCGTCACCGCCCAATTGCAGGACGGTCTCGATGAAGGTGCGCTGCTTGTCGAGCTGATCGTAATGGTTCGACAGGATGAAGGTCTGGCCGGAGCGATCAAGTTCTCCTTCGATTGCCCGCAAGATTTCAGCAAAGAACGGGTTCATGATGTCGTGAACCACCACACCGACAATGCCCGAGCGCGACGTGCGCAGGCTGGCCGCCCGGCGGTTGTAGATATAACCGATGGCGCGCGCGTGTTCCTTGATCTTTTCGCGGGTCTGATCGGCGACAAGCGGACTGTCGCGCAACGCAAGCGATACGGTTGCAGTGGACACTTTCAGCGCGTCGGCAATTGTCGATAGTTTGATCTTTTGCGCCAAAAACCGCCTCCCCGCCGTCTAGCCAGACAATTACAGTGTCATTCTCTGGCGTTATGCCACTGCAACCGGATAAATCAAAGCCCTTTCGCCGCCCGTGCCCCGCAAAGCAGCAATTGAGCCGGTGACGCGCGGATGCGGACTGCGATCAGGACCGCCGCCGCAACCGGTGTTCGCGATGCACGACGTAAAGCCCGCTGCCAATGACGATAACCGCGCCAACAAGCGTGTAAACATCGGGAAACTGGCCGAAAAACACATATCCGAAGGCGAGCATCCAGACGATCTGCAGAAACGGATAGGGCGCAAGCGCGGCCGTGGTCGCGCGCCGGTAGGCCAGAATGATCAGATAGTGCCCTAACCCGCCGAAGAAACCGAGCATGAGCAGAAGCGCAATCTGGAACCATGTCTGCGGCATCACGGCTTGGGTGATGGCCGGCGAAATCAGCACGGCAGGCGCGAGCGCGGAAAAAAAGATCAGGCTTTCTGGTGATTCGGTGGCAGCCATGCGGCGGGTCAGCAGCACGTAGAGCGAATAGCTGAGCATGGCCAGTATCGAATAGGGCAAGCCGGGATTGAGCGTTCCGAAGCCGGGCCGCGCAATGATCAGCACGCCGATGAATGCCACGATGATCGCCGCCCAGCGGCGCCAGCCGGCCCACTCCCCCAGCAGTGGCCCTGCCAAGGCGGCAATGACCATGGGCGCGGCGAAGGTGATCGTGATCGTCTCGCCCAGCTGCATGGTCTGCAGCGCATAGAAATTGAAATAGGTGGAACCGAACAGGCACAAGCCGCGCAGCAGCTGAAAGCGGATGCTCTTGACCCTGAACAGCGCCGGATTGGTCCAGCCGCGAAAGAAGATGAAAACCAGCACCGTATGCTCGGCAAACCGCATCCACGAAATGAATGCGGGCGGAATACCCTGGAGAACCAGATATTTGGCGCTTGAATCCAGGCAGGAAAACAGGATGCCCGCCGCAAAGATGTAAAGAATTGCGGCAGCAGGAACGGCCTCCTGGGAGGAAGGAGCGGGTACAGGCAAGGAGCTAACCAATCAGACGGCGGGACGTGCCGTCATGTTAGCAATTTCACATCATTTGTAACGGTAAATCACCACGAGCGACGAGAAAATTACTCTTCTTCCCCCTCGTCCTCCTCGTGATCGTCCTCCGAGCCGGTCTGGCGCAGCAGTTCGGCAGCCGACAAATTGATCTCCAGCCGCTGCAGCATTTTGATCAGGGCTTTGCGCTCTTTTTTGTCGAAGCCCTTCATCGCATCCTTCTCGGTCTTGCGGATGGATTTTTCGATCGCCCGGATCGCTTCATTGCCGGTATCGGTCAAAAAGATATGGGCCTGGCGCTGATCGGTCGCCGACCCTTCCTTCTTGACGAAACCCTGCGTTTGCAGCCGGGAGATGGTTTTGGTGATCGTCGGCGGCCGGACACCCAGGCGTTTTGCCAGAACGCTCGGCGAAAGGCCGTCTTCATGGGCCAGTTGCAACATGACGGCATCCTGCCCGGCGTAGAAACCATGGGCCAGCAGCCGGGTTGCCAGTGCCGTTCGCGTCAAGCGAGCGGTTGATTGCAGACGATGAAGGATGAGAGGCTTGCGTTCCTTGACCATTCAAATTCCTGCTCGCTATGAACCCATTGTCCGGTTGATGATAAGGCGGCTAGCTCTTTTTGGTAAATGGCAATTATCAGGCGAAGAATATCGGCGCTGCGCAGTCCGGAATTGTATGGAAAACAGATCTTGGCGCCCCAACATTCAGCTCCGCACCATAAGTCCAATCCCCCCGATGAATCCGCGTTACAATTCTTATATGACATTCTGATGAAATTTGCCGACGAATTGCTGTTGCGCTTGAAATAAGCCTGTAAAAATCCGGCCTCCGGCGCCTATCCTCGTGGCATCGCGACAATTATGCTAACAGGGTCCGTCAAACCGCGTGAGTGACCCATGCCCGCTTCTTCCGCCAGAACCATTGCCCTTCTTCCGCTTGGTGCCCACGAGCAGCATGGCCCGCATCTGCCCTTCGACACCGACACGCTGATCGCGCAAGGGTTGACGGAACGGCTGAAACGGGCACTTCCCCCCACACTTGCCGTCGACATCCTGCCGGTTGAACCCGTCGGCTACTCCATCGAGCATATGGATGTCGACGGCACGAAGACCCTCGCCTTCGATGCGGCTGTCCGCCGCTGGATCGACATCGGCAGGCAGGTTGCCGGTCGTGGCCAGTCCAAACTGGTGATCCTCAACGCCCATGGCGGCAACGCGCCGCTGATGACCATCGTCGCGACGGAACTGCGCGTGCATTGCAATATGCTTGCCGTGGCAACAAGCTGGACACGGTTTGGTTTGCCGGATGGCTTGATTTCGCCGGAAGACAAGGCGCTCGACATTCATGGCGGCTTTATCGAAACATCGGTGATGCTGGCGCTCTACCCGGAAACAGTGGATATGACAAAGGCGCGGGACTTTGATTCGAACCAACGCGCCTATATCCGGGACTACAAGCACCTGCGCGCCTACGGCCCGCATGCCTTTGGCTGGAAGATGTCGGATCTCAACCGGCTGGGCGTTGCCGGCAACGCCGCCCGCGCCACCGCAGAAGCGGGCGAACAGATCATTGCGCACAGTGTGCAAGGCATCATTGAACTGCTTGAGGATGTCGACCGCTTCGACGTTTCGGCTTTGCGCCCTTGACAGGCTCAATCCGGTTGAACAAACCATTCATGCAATTGAATACAGTTGATGTAGCAAAAGCGGCGGCGATCACCTATATCCTGTGTTCATCCATTCAAAGAGGCACACGATGAGTGAAGCTCAAACGACCACCAGTGCTGCGCCGGATGCGGCGCGCATCCCCCAAATCCCCGTCACCGTGCTCACCGGCTATCTCGGCTCCGGCAAGACGACGCTGCTCAACCGCATTCTCAGCGAAGATCACGGCAAACGCTATGCGGTCATCGTCAATGAGTTCGGCGAGATCGGCATCGACAATGATCTGATCGTCGAATCCGACGAAGAAATCTACGAAATGAACAATGGCTGCATCTGCTGCACCGTGCGCGGCGACCTGATCCGCGTCGTCGAGGGCCTGATGCGCCGTCCCGGCCGTTTCGATGCCATCATCGTCGAAACAACCGGCCTTGCCGATCCCGTCCCTGTCGCCCAGACCTTCTTCATGGATGATGATGTGCGTAGCAAGACCATGCTGGATGCCGTCGTGGCGCTCGTCGACGCCAAGCACCTGCCGCTGCGCCTGAAGGACAGCCGCGAGGCGGAAGACCAGATTGCCTTTGCCGACGTCGTTCTGCTCAACAAGACCGACCTGGTCACGCCGGAGGAACTCGCCGCCGTCGAAGCCACGGTGCGCGCCATCAACCCCTATGCCGTCATCCACCGGACCGAGCGCGCCGACATCGACCTGACGCGGGTGCTTGACCGCGGCGCTTTCGACCTGACGCGCGCATTGGAAAACGATCCGCATTTCCTCGACCACGATCACCCCGATCATGCCTGCGGGCCCGATTGCGATCATGATCACGATCATGCGCATCATCATCACGACCATGACCATGGGCATGACCACCATCACCACCATGATCATGCATCGCCGATTCATGACACCACGGTCGTCTCGGTCTCCTTGCGCGTCGGCGAGCTCAATCCCGACAAGTTCTTCCCGTGGGTGCAGAAGATCACCCAGGAACAGGGTCCGAATATCCTGCGCCTCAAGGGCATTCTCGCCTTCCGGAACGATCACGAGCGCTACGTCATCCAGGGCGTCCATATGATCATCGAGGGCGATCATCAGCGGGCGTGGAAAGACAACGAAAAGCGCGAAAGCCGCCTTGTCTTCATCGGCCGTGAACTCGACCATGATGCGCTGAAATCCGGACTTGAAAGCTGCCTTGCCTGATGCCGACCATTGCCCCGCTAGACCTCGCCGGCCATTGCGTTGACGCGCGCTTTATCCAGGATGTCCCGTTCTTCGCGCTTGCCGACGGCAGCGTGCATCGGCTCGACAATGGCCACAAGACCGTGGAGGCCCATGACGGCCTGCTTTGCGCCGTACCATCCGTCGATGGTAAGTCATTGCTTACAAGCGGCGAGGATGGCCGGGTCTGTTCGATCGGCCTGAACGGTGAAGTCGCCGAACTCAGCAGGATACCGCGCAAGTGGATGACGGCGCTGGCGGCGGCACCGAATGGCGCCGTGGCCTATGCATCGGGAAAGACTGCCTGGGTGCGTGCACCCGACGGATCGGTGCGTGAATTCACCCATGAACGCAGCGTCGAAGGGCTCGCCTTTGCGCCCAAGGGCATGCGGCTGGCGGTCGCGCGCTACAATGGCGTGACACTGCATTGGCCGGCGACCAACGGCACGCCGACCGAACTTGAATGGAAGGGTGCCCATGTCTCGGTGATCTTTTCACCCGACAACCGTTTTCTCGTTACCTCCATGCAGGAAAATGCCCTGCATGGCTGGCGCCTGGAAGACAACCGCCACATGCGCATGACCGGCTATCCCAACAAGGTCAAAAGCTGGTCGTGGAGCCCGAAGGGCAAATGGCTGGCGACATCGGGTGCCCCGGCAACAGTTGTCTGGCCGTTTTCCGGCAAGGACGGCCCGATGGGCAAGGCGCCGCTGGAGCTGGGAACCCGCGGCGACAGCGCGGTGACGGCAGTGGCCTGTCATCCCGTCGAGGATATCGTCGCCATCGGCTATGCCGACGGCATGATCCTCGTCGGCCGCTTCGGCGATCAGAAGGAAGTGCTGCTGCGCCGCCCCGGCAAGGGCGCAGTTTCGTCCATGGACTGGAACAGAACCGGGCACCGCCTGGTGTTTGGCAGCGAGAGCGGCGACTGCGGGGTTATCGATATCACGGCATAGGCTGCGCTGGTATTTTTGCGCCTTCCTCAAACGACAAAGCCCCGCGGGAGCGGGGTTAATGTTTGTGTTTTGTGAGAAGCTTGTTTTGAGATGTTTTTGGGAGATTGGTTGCGGGGACAGGATTTGAACCTGTGACCTTCAGGTTATGAGCCTGACGAGCTACCGGGCTGCTCCACCCCGCGCCACCATATCCGGCGATTGCCGTTTTCGTGTGTCTGTCCTCGGGCGTTGCCCTGCGGTCAGACGGTGCAGCCCGGATTTCTCCGTTTGTCCGACCTGGAAGCTTTGAGGCTTCTGCGGTCGGACGGGGCTGCTGCACCCCTTGCCACCATGCCGGTATTTCCGGCTACCGCGTTTGAAGCGGCGTGTAATTATGCACTTGTGCCTGCTGTTTTGCAAAAGCAAAAGGCCGCTTGATGCGGCCTGTTGATTGGAAAGTATGGGATGTGGAGAGATTATGATTTCATGTTGCGTTTGGCAGACCTGGCAGCGACCTACTCTCCCGCGTCTTGAGACGAAGTACCATTGGCGCTGGAGCGTTTCACGGCCGAGTTCGGAATGGGATCGGGTGCAGCCGCTCCGCTGTAACCACCAGGTCAGCAAAAAGCAACGATGAAAGAGAAGCTGGTTTTGTTGTCGTTTCGACTGTTTTCAATGTCTTGCAACATTGAGATTATCGGCTTTCCGGGCGTTAGCCCGCAAGGTCGACTGACCGTCGCCGGTCGTCCGGCGCCTTCGCGGAGCATAGGGTCGAAGACCCGCTCATGCGTGAGCGCTTTAGATGGATATAAGTAATGAGAATGATCAAGCCAATCGAGCTATTAGTACCGGTAAGCTTCATGCGTTGCCGCACTTCCACACCCGGCCTATCAACGTGGTGGTCTTCCACGGCTCTCAAGGGAATACTCGTTTTCAGGTGGGTTTCCCGCTTAGATGCCTTCAGCGGTTATCCCGTCCGTATATAGCTACCCTGCTATGCGGCTGGCGCCACAACAGGTCCACCAGAGATACGTCCATCCCGGTCCTCTCGTACTAGGGACAGATCCTGTCAATATTCCTACACCCACGGCAGATAGGGACCGAACTGTCTCACGACGTTCTGAACCCAACTCACGTACCGCTTTAAATGGCGAACAGCCATACCCTTGGGACCTGCTCCAGCCCCAGGATGCGATGAGTCGACATCGAGGTGCCAAACAACCCCGTCGATATGGACTCTTGGGGGTCATCAGCCTGTTATCCCCGGCGTACCTTTTATCCGTTGAGCGATGGCCCTTCCACGCGGGACCACCGGATCACTATGACCGACTTTCGTCTCTGCTCGACTTGTCAGTCTCGCAGTCAGGCGGGCTTATGCCATTGCACTCGACGACCGATTTCCGACCGGTCTGAGCCCACCATCGCGCGCCTCCGTTACTCTTTAGGAGGCGACCGCCCCAGTCAAACTACCCACCATACACTGTCCCGGATCCGGATAACGGACCGCGGTTAGACATCCATATAGGTAAGGGTGGTATTTCAAGGATGACTCCACGAAGGCTGGCGCCCCCGCTTCAAAGTCTACCACCTATCCTACACATGCCGACACGAATGCCAGTGTAAAGCTATAGTAAAGGTGCACGGGGTCTTTCCGTCTAACCGCAGGAACCCCGCATCTTCACGGGGAATTCAATTTCACTGAGTCTGCGTTGGAGACAGCGGGGAAGTCGTTACGCCATTCGTGCAGGTCGGAACTTACCCGACAAGGAATTTCGCTACCTTAGGACCGTTATAGTTACGGCCGCCGTTTACTGGGGCTTCGATTCAAAGCTTGCACCTCTCCTCTTAACCTTCCAGCACCGGGCAGGCGTCAGACCCTATACGTCGTCTTGCGACTTCGCAGAGCCCTGTGTTTTTGGTAAACAGTCGCTACCCCCTGGTCTGTGCCACCCTCACATACTTGCGTACATAAGGGTCACGCTTCTTCCGAAGTTACGCGTGCAATTTGCCGAGTTCCTTCAACGCAGTTCTCTCAAGCGCCTTGGTATTCTCTACCAGTCCACCAGTGTCGGTTTAGGGTACGGTCTATACGCGGGAGCTATTTCCTGGAACCGCTTCGAAGCCCTTCCAATCCAATAAGGAAGAACAACATACGCGATCCGTCACTACCCGCAGGCCCACGAATATTAACGTGGTTCCCATCGACTACGCCTTTCGGCCTCGCCTTAGGGGCCGGCTAACCCTGCTCAGATTAACTTTAAGCAGGAACCCTTGGACTTTCGGCGAGGGAGTCTCTCACTCCCTTTATCGTTACTCATGTCAGCATTCTCACTTCTGATACCTCCAAGAGCCCTCACGGGTCTCTCTTCAACGGCTTACAGAACGCTCCGCTACCACTTGCACTTACGTGCAAATCCACAGCTTCGGTGTATGGCTTTAGCCCCGGTACATTTTCGGCGCAAAGACCCTTATTTAGACCAGTGAGCTGTTACGCTTTCTTTAAATGATGGCTGCTTCTAAGCCAACATCCTGGTTGTTTTGGGATCCTCACATCCTTTCCCACTTAGCCATAACTTAGGGACCTTAGATGGTGGTCAGGGTTGTTGCCCTCTTCACGACGGACGTTAGCACCCGCCGTGTGTCTGCCGATTAGTACTCTTCGGTATTCGGAGTTTGGTTAGGTTTGGTAAATCGGTGAGATCCCCTAGCCCATCCAGTGCTCTACCCCCGAAGGTATTCGATCGACGCTCTACCTAAATAGATTTCGCGGAGAACCAGCTATCTCCAAGTTTGATTGGCCTTTCACCCCTAGCCACAAGTCATCCCAATCTATTGCAACAGATGCGGGTTCGGTCCTCCAGTAAGTGTTACCTTACCTTCAACCTGCTCATGGCTAGATCACTTGGTTTCGGGTCTAATCCGACGAACTGAACGCCCTGTTCAGACTCGCTTTCGCTGCGCCTACACCTACCGGTTTAAGCTTGCTCGTCAGACTAAGTCGCTGACCCATTATACAAAAGGTACGCTGTCACCCAGAACAAATCTTGGGCTCCAACTGTTTGTAGGCATTCGGTTTCAGGATCTCTTTCACTCCCCTTGTCGGGGTGCTTTTCACCTTTCCCTCACGGTACTGGTTCGCTATCGGTCATGCACGAGTACTTAGGCTTGGAGAGTGGTCTCCCCATGTTCAGACAGGATTTCACGTGTCCCGCCCTACTCAAGGACTTTTATTCGCATTACGTGTACGGGACTATCACCCACTTCGGTCACCCTTTCCAAGGTGTTCCACTTGTCTCATAAAAGCCACTGGCCTGGTCCGCGTTCGCTCGCCACTACTTACGGAGTCTCGTTTGATGTCCTTTCCTCCGGGTACTTAGATGTTTCAGTTCCCCGGGTTCGCTTCTAACCCCTATGTATTCGAAAGTTAGATACCTTATTTTGATATCTAGAAAGTTGAAGTGTTCTTCCCTCACGCACGTACCGCCCTTTCAGGGCTGTGCTCCGGGAGGGCGCGGCATAAGCCGCGACGACCGAGCGGTCTGTATGGGTGCCTCCTTTTGAGAAACAAACCAAAACAGCGCTTCATCGTTCCAACAGTTCAAATTTTCTAGATATCTAAGGTGGGTTTCCCCATTCGGAAATCGTCGGATCAAAGGGTATTCGCACCTCCCCGACGCTTATCGCAGCGTATCACGTCCTTCATCGCCTGTGCATGCCAAGGCATCCACCAAATGCCCTTAAGACACTTGATCATTCTCATTGCCAATATCCATCCTTGCCTTCACGAACATTTCGTCTCCATGGGGGATACCAATGGACAACCAAACATTCAGCAACAATCGATTTGACAAAAAAGACCAGCTTCTCGAGATAAATCCGATGGCTCTGCGGTTAAGCGGCCAATCCTCTGCAAGGGCTTTTGATGAGCATCCCTTGCGACATTTTCCGGCGTTCATGGCCCAAAGGCCGGCGGACCCGCACCAGAAGGTGCAAACCCTTGAACATCCGGAACAATCCGA
>NZ_JBVFZN010000001.1:0-3553 GCF_055685835.1 Phyllobacterium sp. RCAM01083 | reverse complement strand
ATTGTGTTTGTTAGTCGCTTTTTTTTTTTGGAATTTTTTTTTTGGAATTTTTTTTTTGCGCTAACAACCTCCTGCCGTTTTGCCCGTGCATATCGGTCACGAACAAATCTGATTACTAAACACAGTAGCCTGGATTTGTTCTATCAGTAATCGACCTTATTCCTAATTAAATAGAGCAAATCCCCTTATTGGGGGTAAGACATGAAGATGCCAGAAAAACATGACCTGTTGGCCGCCATTCTCGCGGCAAAGGAACAAGGCATCGGGGCAATCCTTGCGTTTGCAATGGCGTACCTTCGCGGCAGATATAATGGCGGTGCGTTTACAAAAACAGTAATCGACGCAACGATGTGCGCCATTATCGCCTAGTTCATTCGTGACCTTCTCGACTTCGCCGGACTAAGTAGCAATCTCGCTTATATAACGAGCGTGTTTATCGGCTACATCGGTACTGACTCGATTGGTTCGCTTATCAAACGCTTCGCTGCTAAAAAAGCCGGAGTAGAAGATGGTAGAAATCAATAATCAACGTAAGGCGTTCCTCGATATGCTGGCGTGGTCGGAGGGAACTGATAACGGACGTCAGAAAACCAGAAATCATGGTTATGACGTCATTGTAGGCGGAGAGCTATTTACTGATTACTCCGATCACCCTCGCAAACTTGTCACGCTAAACCCAAAACTCAAATCAACAGGCGCCGGACGCTACCAGCTTCTTTCCCGTTGGTGGGATGCCTACCGCAAGCAGCTTGGCCTGAAAGACTTCTCTCCGAAAAGTCAGGACGCTGTGGCATTGCAGCAGATTAAGGAGCGTGGCGCTTTACCTATGATTGATCGTGGTGATATCCGTCAGGCAATCGACCGTTGCAGCAATATCTGGGCTTCACTGCCGGGCGCTGGTTATGGTCAGTTCGAGCATAAGGCTGACAGCCTGATTGCAAAATTCAAAGAAGCGGGCGGAACGGTCAGAGAGATTGATGTATGAGCAGAGTCACCGCGATTATCTCCGCTCTGGTTATCTGCATCATCGTCTGCCTGTCATGGGCTGTTAATCATTACCGTGATAACGCCATTACCTACAAAGCCCAGCGCGACAAAAATGCCAGAGAACTGAAGCTGGCGAACGCGGCAATTACTGACATGCAGATGCGTCAGCGTGATGTTGCTGCGCTCGATGCAAAATACACGAAGGAGTTAGCTGATGCTAAAGCTGAAAATGATGCTCTGCGTGATGATGTTGCCGCTGGTCGTCGTCGGTTGCACATCAAAGCAGTCTGTCAGTCAGTGCGTGAAGCCACCACCGCCTCCGGCGTGGATAATGCAGCCTCCCCCCGACTGGCAGACACCGCTGAACGGGATTATTTCACCCTCAGAGAGAGGCTGATCACTATGCAAAAACAACTGGAAGGAACCCAGAAGTATATTAATGAGCAGTGCAGATAGAGTTGCCCATATCGATGGGCAACTCATGCAATTATTGTGAGCAATACACACGCGCTTCCAGCGGAGTATAAATGCCTAAAGTAATAAAACCGAGCAATCCATTTACGAATGTTTGCTGGGTTTCTGTTTTAACAACATTTTCTGCGCCGCCACAAATTTTGGCTGCATCGACAGTTTTCTTCTGCCCAATTCCAGAAACGAAGAAATGATGGGTGATGGTTTCCTTTGGTGCTACTGCTGCCGGTTTGTTTTGAACAGTAAACGTCTGTTGAGCACATCCTGTAATAAGCAGGGCCAGCGCAGTAGCGAGTAGCATTTTTTTCATGGTGTTATTCCCGATGCTTTTTGAAGTTCGCAGAATCGTATGTGTAGAAAATTAAACAAACCCTAAACAATGAGTTGAAATTTCATATTGTTAATATTTATTAATGTATGTCAGGTGCGATGAATCGTCATTGTATTCCCGGATTAACTATGTCCACAGCCCTGACGGGGAACTTCTCTGCGGGAGTGTCCGGGAATAATTAAAACGATGCACACAGGGTTTAGCGCGTACACGTATTGCATTATGCCAACGCCCCGGTGCTGACACGGAAGAAACCGGACGTTATGATTTAGCGTGGAAAGATTTGTGTAGTGTTCTGAATGCTCTCAGTAAATAGTAATGAATTATCAAAGGTATAGTAATATCTTTTATGTTCATGGATATTTGTAACCCATCGGAAAACTCCTGCTTTAGCAAGATTTTCCCTGTATTGCTGAAATGTGATTTCTCTTGATTTCAACCTATCATAGGACGTTTCTATAAGATGCGTGTTTCTTGAGAATTTAACATTTACAACCTTTTTAAGTCCTTTTATTAACACGGTGTTATCGTTTTCTAACACGATGTGAATATTATCTGTGGCTAGATAGTAAATATAATGTGAGACGTTGTGACGTTTTAGTTCAGAATAAAACAATTCACAGTCTAAATCTTTTCGCACTTGATCGAATATTTCTTTAAAAATGGCAACCTGAGCCATTGGTAAAACCTTCCATGTGATACGAGGGCGCGTAGTTTGCATTATCGTTTTTATCGTTTCAATCTGGTCTGACCTCCTTGTGTTTTGTTGATGATTTATGTCAAATATTAGGAATGTTTTCACTTAATAGTATTGGTTGCGTAACAAAGTGCGGTCCTGCTGGCATTCTGGAGGGAAATACAACCGACAGATGTATGTAAGGCCAACGTGCTCAAATCTTCATACAGAAAGATTTGAAGTAATATTTTAACCGCTAGATGAAGAGCAAGCGCATGGAGCGACAAAATGAATAAAGAACAATCTGCTGATGATCCCTCCGTGGATCTGATTCGTGTAAAAAATATGCTTAATAGCACCATTTCTATGAGTTACCCTGATGTTGTAATTGCATGTATAGAACATAAGGTGTCTCTGGAAGCATTCAGAGCAATTGAGGCAGCGTTGGTGAAGCACGATAATAATATGAAGGATTATTCCCTGGTGGTTGACTGATCACCATAACTGCTAATCATTCAAACTATTTAGTCTGTGACAGAGCCAACACGCAGTCTGTCACTGTCAGGAAAGTGGTAAAACTGCAACTCAATTACTGCAATGCCCTCGTAATTAAGTGAATTTACAATATCGTCCTGTTCGGAGGGAAGAACGCGGGATGTTCATTCTTCATCACTTTTAATTGATGTATATGCTCTCTTTTCTGACGTTAGTCTCCGACGGCAGGCTTCAATGACCCAGGCTGAGAAATTCCCGGACCCTTTTTGCTCAAGAGCGATGTTAATTTGTTCAATCATTTGGTTAGGAAAGCGGATGTTGCGGGTTGTTGTTCTGCGGGTTCTGTTCTTCGTTGACATGAGGTTGCCCCGTATTCAGTGTCGCTGATTTGTATTGTCTGAAGTTGTTTTTACGTTAAGTTGATGCAGATCAATTAATACGATACCTGCGTCATAATTGATTATTTGACGTGGTTTGATGGCCTCCACGCACGTTGTGATATGTAGATGATAATCATTATCACTTTACGGGTCCTTTCCGGTGAAAAAAAAGGTACCAAAAAAAACATCGTCGTGAGTAGTGAACCGTAAGCA